>DATLXL010000019.1:0-83574 GCA_035575905.1 Bradyrhizobium sp.
GAGACATCCCGGCTTTCCCCGCGCAATGGCTTTACGGCTTATACGTACTCTCCCCGGTGAGCGGCCTTTGTTGTCACCGTTGCCCTGCCAGCACGGGCCGGCAGGGATGGACGCCAGGGTCGCGGCGCCAGGACCACACGACTTCGCCGTACGCTTTCCGCGTTTCGTCCGGTGCTTGATTTGAGCGTGATCCTAGCCGGAAAACCGGATTCCGCTTTTCCGGGATCACGCCGCACACCTGACGCGGCAAGCGTCCATCGCAACCCGTGCCACGCCAGCGTGACGATCGCGCGAGCGTCCCTCATGGCGGCGCGGGCTGGGCGGGTGATACCGTAAATCGGAATTCTGGTAAAGAGAAATATTTTCGGTGTCGGGGCTTGACAGGTGATTTGCCCGTCCGTGCCGTAAGGGCAGCCGGGGCGTGAAGGGCGCCGCCCGACGCCTTTGCGTCCATGACGTGTGTCACAGAGTTGCGATCAAGAGTGGGTATTTTCGCGTCCGCCATCCGGGGGTGCGGGGTGTACTGTTTTCGTTCGTTCATTCTTGCCGGCATCGGCCTAGTCGTCACTGCCGGCTGGCAACCATCGGCGCTGGCGGAGGTCAGGGTCGCGCTCGTTATCGGCAACGGCGCCTACCAGAATGCGCCGCGGCTTCCCAATCCAACCAATGATGCTGTCGACGTCGCTGCCTCATTGAGGCGCGCCGGGTTCGACACGATACTGGCGACCGACCTGGACAAGGCCGGGATGGAGGACGCGACCGCGAAGTTCGCCCGCGCGGCGGCGAATGCCGATGTCGCGATGTTCTACTATAGCGGCCATGCGATCCAGTTCGCCGGCATAAACTATCTCGCTCCCGTCGATACCAGGCTGAAGGACGAAGTAGACCTGCGCCGGATGACGCGCGTGGACCAGATCGTCCACGACCTGCAGAACGCGAAGAACCTGCGCATTCTCGTGCTGGACGCGTGCCGCGACAACCCGCTGGCGGACGAACTCAGGCAATCGCGGGGAGGAGGAAGCCGTGCGCTCAATGTGCAGGACGGCCTTGCCAAACTGGAAGCGCCACGCGGCATGATCGTTTCCTACGCGACGCAGGCCGGACGTACCGCAGAGGACGGCAGCGAGCGCAACAGCCCTTACACCTCGGCTTTCCTGAAGCACATCGAAGCCCAGGAAGAGATCGGAACGATCTTCAGGCGGATCACCAGCGATGTCTACGAGTCCACGTCGCAACGCCAGCTGCCGGAGCTGTCGCTCTCGCTGATCGGCGAGTTCTATCTGCGCGGACGCATCACGGTGAAACTGGACGGGACCTCGGCGCAGCCCGACCCGCGCGCCGAGTTCGAAGCGGCCGAACGGGCCGATTCGGTGGCGGGATGGGACGCGTTCATTGCCCGACATCCGGAGGGCTACTACACGACGCTCGCGAAGGAGCGCCGGAGCAAAGCGGCGGGGCGGGTTGCGTCGCTTGCGCCATCTGGCGGCCTGCAGGCGCCCGCAGACGGCAGCGCCGCATCCGATGACTTGCTCTTCTGGCGCTTTGCCGAAGCGCATGCCAGCCGGCGCATGATCGAAGCCTATCTTGCCAAGTTCCCGAAGGGGTACTTTGCGGATGTGGCCAACCTGCGGCTGCAGGGAATGAAAGCGGACAACGACGAACCTCAGATCGATTACTTTCGTCAATCGCAAGTTCGGGTCGTCAGTCGGCCTGTCAAGGTGCTTTCGAAGCCAGACGCCGACGCGAGCGAGGTGGGGGAATTGCAAAAGGGTACGGAGGCCATTGTCGGCGGTGTCATGAGCGGTGGTGACATCCTGCTTCTGCGAGCGCCGATCACCGGTTATGCGTTGTCTGCCGCATTCGAGCCGCTGGAGAACCACCCGGCCCGTGCGGTGGAGTGGAAGTCCGCGGAGCGAAAGCTCGCGGCTGCCGTTGCCGCCTTTTCCGATGACGCCGCCCGCCTTAAGGCACCGGTCTGGGGCGCCATTGCAAAGGATGCGAAATCGAACTTCTACGGAGCGTTCGCGAAAACCGATCTCGAATCCGCAACGACCGCCGCAATGGAAGAATGCCGGAAAGACTCCAAGAATGGCAATTGCCAGTTTGTCTGGCATATGTATCGCGAGTGCTTTGCGCTAGCCCGCAGCACTGCAAATCCATCGAAATGGGCATGGGCCATTCGCGACATGCCGGACCAAGCCAAAGCTGATTCCCTGGCGGAATGCACCAAACAGAGCAAAATCTGCAAAAACTCGTGGCTAATCTGCGCGGATAGCAGGCAATGACGCGGCATACAGGCGCTATTCTGCTCGGGCTTGCTTTGCTTGTCCTAGGGCCCGGGACAGCTCTCACGGCTCCCAAAGATGAGCAGCAGCGGTGGCTCTCCGCATCCGAAGCGGACAATACGGCAGCGTACACCGAATTTCTCAGTCAGTATCCCGAGGGTACGTTTTCAACGATAGCGCGCATAAGGCTCGATCAACTAAACGCCATAACGCGGTATTCCAAGCTGTCTTCCGCTGCAATCGACCAGCCTCCAGCGAAAACGCGACCGGTCCAAAGTAGAACCATCGTCCCGCGTTTCAAGGCCGATTGCCATGATAACCCCGACGCGGCTTGCGTAATCTTTGACCAAGAGAAGTTGCTGCAGGAGAACGGCGATGATATCTCGCGGCTGATGCGGCTCTTCGACGGCGTGACCGCCGCGGGCGACGTCAAGCGTGCCGAAAATTATCTTCGCCGGGCCGCTGTTGTTGCGCGGAATGAAAAAAGAAGAAGTTTTTGGCCTGCCGAGCGCATGCGGGCCGACAGGCTGGCCATTCTTGCTCAGACGACATTCGAAATTACGCCCGATGCGGCGGGACTTCTCCAGGAAGCGCTTGGGCTCGCCAGGAAAGCCACATCTTCCGATGGAAATGACGATGCGACAAAGCAGCGTGCCTTAGCGATGGCGAGCGTTGCCGGGGTGTTTGCGCGTACGGGTCAGGTGGGCGAGGCCCGCCGCATATTTGCCGAAGCGGCTAGCATTGCAGCGCAGGGCGAGTCGATTGATGACCAGATCGATATTGCAGATAGCCAAGCGCGTGCAGGATTCTTGCTGGATGCGATAGTCGGTGTCGCAGACGCTCTGCTGCGAGCCTACGGCAAGCCGCAGTTCAAATGGATGGGCGTAGACAACTGGCGCTACGCGACGATCGGTAGAGCAGAAAAAGCGCTTATCCTGATGGGGCAAGAAGAGGCAGCGTTGTCGATTGCGCGGTTGGTAGGCCCGATCGGAATTCGGCTTGGGCATATGGCTGACCTGCGGGATGAGTTCGAACGTGGCGCCAAGGATCTCGGTCAACTTGAAAAGGAAATCGTGCATACTGCGCGCGAAGCGGCAAAAGAAAAGGATGCATGGATACGCGCGGGCGAAATTGGCTGTGCGATCGCCCGCTTCGAGTCGGTCAAGGCGGGGACGATGTTGGCGCGCAATCTTGTTGCTCAGGCGCCTGACGGTGGGAAGACCGCGGCTGAGTTTGGCATTTCCTATTGCCTCGCAGCCCATGTAGGAGGCGAGCAGGCGGCCGACTATTTTCAAACGACGACCAAGCTGAGACTGCAAAAGAAGGATGAGTATGAGTTCAGGTGGGCGATAGATGAGATTGCCAGAGCGTTCATCCGCTCGGGTGACCTTGCAACCGCGAGAGAGTGGGCAAACAAGCTTGATGCCAAAGATCGAAAATCACTGGTGGAGGCGTTGGACGCGAAAGCGGACCAGGGTTCCGATCGTGCGATCGAGCGATTAATTGAAGAAAAGCAGTTCGTTGAAGCCATTGTCGAGGCACGCAAGCTTGAACGAAGAAGCGACGTCGCGCTGCGCTGGATAGCTGCGGGCGCGGCCAAAGCGAACGATACGAAAATGGCCATCGAGGCTGCCCGAAGCATGACCGACAAACAGAAAGCGTTCGATGCCTATTTGAGCTTTCTGCATTTGCTGTGAACCGTGATGTCGGCGCGGGCGATCGAATACGTGGATCGTGCTTATTGGAAAGATCGCGGCGGGGTCTCGTTGCACTCTGGCGGTGCAAAGCCACAGACGCCGGGGACGCCGCCGTGACGCAATACGGACACCAGGCGGAAGTCGCGAATGTAACGTGTGTTATAGTCCGCCCTGCAGTGCACCGGAAAAGTCATCAGGTTTGTGCAGGTGATCCAATGAAGCGGCGCGAATTCATGACGCTGGTTGTCGGCGCGGCGATCTGGCCGCCTCTGGCCCACGCTCAGCGAAGCCGCGACGTGGCCCGGATCGGCGTGCTCTGGCACGCAGGCAGCGCTCAGGAGGAAGAGGTCTTTCTGAGACCGCTGGTCGACGCGATGGCCAGGCTTGGATACGTCGAGGGGAAGAACGTCATTTACGAGCATCGCTTTCCCGCCGAGCGGCCGGAGCGCTTCAAGGCAATGGCTGCCGAGCTGGCGCGGCTGAACCTCGACATCATCGTTACTTCTGCATCAGCCGCAGCATATGCGGCGAAAGCGGCAACGACGACAACGCCGATCGTCTTCGTTCTTGTGGCCGATCCGGCAGGGGGCGGGCTGGTCGATAACTTTTCCCGCCCGGGCGGTAACATCACGGGCTATGCTGTCGTGGATGTCAGCCCAAAGCGACTGCAATTATTGAAGGAGACATTCCCCGCTCTCTCACGCGTGGCGCTGCTCATCAATCCAGACAACCGATCGACGGCCCAGCGGTTTTTTGACCAGGTGGAGACAGCGGCAGGGCCGTTGGATTTGACGGTCCAGCCGATCGAGGTATCGGGTCCCCAAGACATCAAGCGGGCTCTTTCTCAGGTCCCCAGAGACAGGAAGACCGGCGTCATGACGGTTTTCGATCCCATGTTCTTCAATGAGCGCAAGCAGATCGCGCAGGTCGCGATGGAGTATGGCCTGCCCGTGATGGCGCCTGCCGACGTCTACGTGAAAGCAGGCGTGCTGATGTCCTACGGTCCGAACGTGGTTGATCTGTTCCGGCGCGCAGCCACTTCCGTGGACAAGATCCTCAGAGGCGAGAAGCCGGGCGATCTTCCGGTGGAACTGCCTGTCAAATACGACTTCGTCATCAATTTGGCGACCGCAAAGGCGATACAAATGGACATTCCGCCGGCGTTGCTTGCGCGCGCCGATGAAGTAATCGAGTAGGAATGCTTCGCGGCAGGTCGGCTCCTGCGGCCTGCGCAATACCGCTCAGAATAGCCTGGGACCGGGCCGGTCCTGTCTGGATGCGAGCGTCATCAGGTTCGCGGCGGCGATCATGACGGCAATCCCGCCGATACTGATGGCAGCCTGGACGAGCAGGGCGCCGGAAAATGAGGAAATGATTGCGAAACCGATAAACGAGAGCAGGACACCGATGCAGTAGATCGCCAGGGAGTTTTCTCCGCACCGGATCGTCGCCCTCATCGCGGGCTTCATCAGGCTGGGCCAGTCCGAGGGGACAAGCTGCGAAACCAGGATGGCCAGCGCGAGAAAATGCAGGAGGCGCAAAGGCGCCAGGCTGCTCTTATCGATCGGATAGATCAGCGCTGCGATCGTATCCGGCATGAGCCCTGCAAGCGCCTCGATGCGCCAACTCAAGGCGGTGACGAGGCTGGCGGCGAGATAGAGCGCAGCCAGCACAAGCATGGCGCGCGACCGCAAGATACGCTTCAGCCCGATGTTGGCCCCGCTCGCATACCAGGCGCCCAGCACGAAAAGCAACTGCCAGGCCAGCGGATTGAAATAGAGCGTGCGGGCCGGCCATCCCGGAAGGTTCCAGCCGAACCGCTGCACCGCGAGATACGCCAGGAGCGAGATGACGAGCGCAGCGGCGGCATTGTGGAGCAGCAGCCACAGCACGAGGGGGAAGACCAGGTGCAGAAAAACGAAGATCGGCAGAATATCGGTGTTGACCGGGGTATATTGCAATATCGCGGCATGGAGCAGTGCCGGTCCCGGACTTTCGAAGAACACCCTCGTGTTGGTTTCGTCGAGATACCGGGTTCCGCTTCCGACGGTCCAAATGACGATGAAGTAAGCCATCAGCAGAAGCAGAAACGCAGCGTAAATTTCCGCGGCCCGGCGGACGGCGCGCGTCGCTACCGTCTGCCAGCCTTGGCTCTGCAGCGCACCGCCATAGGCCACCATGCAGGTGTAACCCGAGACGAACACGAACACCTCGGTCATGTCGCTGAAGCCGAAGTTGCGCGGCGTCCACCCGCCGAGCCAGTTGCCCGGAATATGATCGATGAAGATCATCCAGAGTGCCAGCCCGCGGCACGCATCGAGCCGCAGATCGCGCCGGTCGTCGCTGTCATGGATGCCTGAGGCGCCGGTACTCGGCAAATGACGATTCATCAGCGCAATCAGCTTCCGTCCGGCAGTTCCCCACCTCGTGGTCTGGAACAGCAAGGTGCGTATTGACCTGCGTCAAACCTAACCAAACCCGGGCCCACTAATATGGCGATCGGAGTTGCTGCCGACGGGGAGCGCAATATGTTCGCTACTTGCCTGAAGTGGGTGATGATTGCCGGCCTCGCGGCCGGATTTTCGGGTGCGGCCCAGGCGGAAGATTTCGACATCGGCAAGTCGGAATTCCTGGCTTCCTGCGCGAGCTGTCACGGCGCCGACGGAAAGGGCAAGGGACCTGTCAGCGGACAGCTCAAGGTGCCGCCGTCCGATTTGACGATGCTGGCCAAGAACAACAATGGGGTGTTTCCCGCCAACGCGGCATACGAAACCATATCCGGATCGAAAGCAGTTGCGGCGCACGGCACGCGGGAAATGCCGATTTGGGGGGAGCGCTTCAACCCCATCGTCAATCTGCCCCACTATGTCGACCCGTCTTACTGGAAGATGGCCGGCCCGCAGCAAAACCCGGAAGTCGTCGTGCGGACACGCATCATCGCGGTCATCGACTATCTCAATCGTATCCAGCAGAAGTAGCGACGGACTTACATCCGCCGGCAGTATCCGCTCCGATGCGCCTCAGATCTCGTGCTCGCGGTGCACGTCGTGCACGACGATCCCCATGCCGTCGTCCGGCATCTTGATCCAGTCGCGATGCAGCAGCGTGCGGGCCGTGTCCTCGTAGCCGCTCAGCCAGTGCTCGCGCATCGAGGTGCCGGAGAACTCGTGGTCCTTGGAATCGCCCTCGTAGGCGCGCTGCTGGTAGATCAGCTGCAGGATGGCGATGCTCGGCAGGTGGCTGACCGATTTCTTGAGCGCGCGCTCCTCGTCGGAGAGCTGGTCCTCGGGGATTTTCGACAGCGCCTTGTGCAGCCGCGCCTTGAGGTTATGCGTCTTGCGGTAGATGTCGGTGTTATGCCGGGTCCGCGAGGAGTACATGATGTCCTTGTGGCGGGCCATCACGTCCTGGATATCGCGGGGCAGGACGCCGCGCGCGCTGAACAGGTCGACCTGGAACACCAGCGAGTTGAGGCTGTCCTCCTGGTCGAGCAGATGCTGCAGCGGCGTGTTGGAGACGATGCCGCCGTCCCAGAAATGATCGGTGCCGACCTTCACCATCGGCAGCGCCGGCGGCAGCGCGCCGCTTGCCATGACGTGCTCGGGAATGATCTGGTCGCGCGTATTGTCGAAATAGATGAAGTTGCCCGACAGCACGTTCACCGCGCCGACGGCAAAGCGCATCTCCTTGGAATTGATGCGGTCGAAATCGACCAGTTCCAGCAGCGACTCGCGCAGCGGCGCGGTGTCGTAGTAGCTGGTGGCGGTGCGGGCGCCGGTCGGGCTGAACCAGGGATTGGTCTGGTGGGGCTGGAAGAAGCCGGGCTGTCCCAGCATCGTGGTCAGCATCGAACTGGTGAAGTTGCGCGCCTTGCGGAACACGTCGCCGTCGGGCGTGTAGTGCCAGATCTTGCGGCTGGTGATGCGGTCCCAGAATTTCTGCAGCTTTTCCAGCCGCTGCTTCGGCGGATTGCCGGCGATGATGGCCGAGTTGATCGCGCCGATCGAGACGCCGCAAACCCAGTCCGGCTCGACCCCGGACTCGTGCAGCGCCTGGTAGACGCCGCATTGATAGGCGCCGAGGGCGCCGCCGCCCTGCAGCACCAGTGCGATACGATCACAGCCCGCAGGACGCCAGCCGCGCGCCGGCATTGCATGTTGCAACTGTTCGAGCTGGGGCGATCGCGCATCCATGGCGTCTTCTCCTTGTGCACATGCACGATTCCGCGCCTGCATGACGTGCTGATGACGGATATGGGCCGTTCGTCACCCACCGGCGCGCGTGGTTTACCCGTCTCCCCAACCCTCCCCGCAAGGCGGCTGCAAGGGGAGAGGCAGCCCGTACACGAGGTGCGGCCCTGACGAGCAGGAGCCGATAAAGTCTTGCGCGCACTGCACCAATGAGGCCGCAACGCGTGAGGTGAGCCCGCTTGTCGGACCAGCACCCCTTGCCCGGAGGGTCGGGCGAGAGGGGTACCACGCGCACAGAATTTGCGGGTTCGCCCTTGCAGGCCAGTCAGGGGATCACCTTCATACCGCTGTCAATCGGCGCAGCTAGCGTTAACGGCAGCCAACAGGGGGGTGTTGCGATGCGCAGGGAAGATCTGTTCAAGCTTCCGTCGATGCCGGCGGCTGGTCCAAGCTATCCCGCCGGACCTTATCGTTTCGTCGATCGCGAATTCCTGGTCATCACCTACGAGACCGACCCGGAGCTGGTGCGCAACGCCCTGCCTGAGCCGCTGGAGCCGATCGAACAGCCGATCGTGCATTATGAATGGATCAAGATGCCCGACAGTTCGGGCTTCGGCAGCTATACCGAATCCGGCCTCGTGATCCCCGCGCGGCTGCACGGCGAGGACGTCAATTTCGTCTGCCAGATGTATCTCGACGATGATCCGCCGATCGCGGCCGGGCGCGAGATCTGGGGTTTTCCGAAGAAGTACGCCCATCCCAAGCTGGAAATCTTCAAGGACACGCTGACGGGCACGCTGGAATATGCCGGCCAGCTCGTCGCCATGGGCACCATGGGCTACAAGCACGAAAGCATGGCCGGCAATGGCGACCTGACCCGCGCCACGCTGTCCAAGACACAGATCAACCTGAAGATGATCCCGGGCGTCGACGGCCATCTCGAAGTCTGCCAGCTCGTCGCCATCAACCTCATCGACATCGTGGTGAAGGGCTCCTGGATCGGGCCGGGCCGGCTGCATCTGGTGCCGCATGTCAATGCGCCGGTTGCGGATTTTCCGGTGCGCAAGGTGATCGGCGCCCACCACTTCCTGGCCGACCTGACGCTGCCGTTCGGCCGTGTGGTGCACGATTACAACAAGGAGGCCGCGCAGGCGGCGGCAACCGGGCTCGCAGCCGAATAGGGCTCGCGGGGCAGGGATTGCTATATTAAACTGTTACAAACCGGTAATTGTATCGTTGTGCAAGCAAGATTCCGGCGGCGCGAATTTCTCTGCGCCGACCGAGGATTTCACGGATTGACAGGGATTGGTGATGGCGCACCGTTCGATTGCCTCCGGAGCAGATCATGTTGGCTGAGCCGCCGCCCGAAATTGCCGAAACATTGCCGCATGTCAGCGACGGGCCGATCCCGGGCCTTGTCTGGGCGTTTCGCCTGCACCATGACGGCAGCCCCGAGTCGCTGCCGATCGACAAGCCGATCGAGTTCACCCATGACGGCCGGCTCTGGCTGCACTTCAACCTGACCGACGCGCGGGCGCGGGGGTGGCTGGCTTCGTTGCAGATCGCCCCGCTGGCGCGCGAGCTGTTGCTCTCGCACGATAACTTCCAGCAGATCCATACCGTCGACAATTGCGTGTATGGCGTGTTCTCCGATCTGGTGCGCGACATTGACAAGCCCACCGAGGAGACCGGCTTCCTGCGCTTTGCCATGACCGAGCGCCTGCTGATCAGCGGGCGCTACCAGGCGCTTTGCGCCGTCGACTCGACGCGGCGCCTGCTCGAGGGCGGACGCCGGGTAGAGAGCGTGGCGGCGCTGCTGGAGAAGATCGTCGACGAAGTCGCCGACACCATGGACCGCATGGCCGACAAGATCGGCCAGGAGATCGACGAGATCGAGGAGAAGGTGGTCAAGCGCGAAGCGGTGGCGGAGATGCGCGCCATGCTCGGGCGGCAGCGCCGGACCTGCCTGCGCCTGCACCGCCAGCTCTCGGGCCTGCGGGTGCTGTTTCACCGGCTGGAGCAGAAGAACACCGACAACCTCAGCCCCGCGCTGCGGCTGCATGCGGCGAAACTCGCCCAGCGCCTCGACGGGCTCGACCACGACATCTCCGAACTGCGCGAGCGCAGCCGCATGCTCGAGGAGGAGCTGTATTTCAAGATGGAGGAGGAGAGCAACCGCCACCTCCATGCGCTGTCGGTGGTCACCATGATGCTGCTGCCGCCGACCCTGGTGACCGGCATTTTCGGCATGAACACCAAGGGCCTGCCGCTGACCGACGTCGAGACCGGCTTTCTGTGGGCGGCCTGTCTGCTGCTCGCCTCTTCGGGGCTGGCCTATCTGATCATGCGCCGGCTCGGCATCATCGGACGGCGCTGAACAGACCGGCAGGGGCCCATGTACCGCGTCCTCACCCGCGCCGGACCAAAGCTTGCGGCGGCCGGCTGCTTGGCTTGCGCGCTGGCCGGCACGGCCGCGTTCGCCGGCGCCAAGGACGAGAACGCGGCCGAATGGATCGCGCCGAAATGGTTCAACGATCTGCATGACGAGCTTGCCAACAAGGGCCTGAACCTCGGCGCCATCTGGATTGGCGACAACATCGGCAATGTCAGCGGCGGCACATCCCGCGGCGCCATCCATTTCGGCCGCTTCGATCTGTCTGTCGATGCCGACCTGGAAAAGATGCTCGGCCTGACGGGCCTGAAGTTCTACGCCAACAGCTATCACCTCTACGGGCGCGGGCTGTCGCGCAACTACATCCACAATTTCGCGACCATCAGCGAAATCGAGGCGCTGCCGGAGTCGCGGCTTTACAACGCCTGGTTCGAGCAGAGCTTCTTCAACGGCAAGCTGAGCTTCAAGGTCGGCCAGCAGCCGGCCGACGTCGAATTCTTCGACAGCCAGACCGACGATCTCTTCATCAACGGCACCTTCGGCTGGCCGGCGATCAAGGCCAACAACCTGCCGGCCGGCGGCCCGGCGCCGCCGATCGCGGTGCCCGGCATTCGCGTCAAGGCGCAGGTCGCGGACAAGATCACGCTGTTCGGCGCGGTGTTCAACGGCAATCCGGCGGCGCCCGGCGATGCCGATCCGCAACTGCGCGACAATCATGGCACGGCGTTTCGCGTTAACGACCCGCCCTGGTACATCGGGCAGGTTCGCTTCGACTATGATCTGCAGATCGGCGGCAAGACGCTGCCGGGCAACTTCACGCCCGGCGCCTGGAAGCATACCGGCGGTTTCGACAGCCAGCGGTTCACCGCGGAGGGCCAGTCGATCGCCGACCCCGACGGCAGCGGCGTGCCGGCCAAGCTGCGCGGCAATTACGGAGTCTTCGTAGTGCTGGAGCAGGTGCTGTACCGGCCGCCGTCGGTGACCGAGGTCTCCACCTCGGCGTCGATACCTGGTGTCACCGCGTTCGGCCGCATCGCCTACAGCCCGCCGGACCGCAACCTGATCGATCTCTATATGGACGGCGGCATCGGGTTTGTCGGCTTCGTTCCCGGCCGCCCGCTCGACCGCTTCGGCATCGGCGGCGCCTATATGCGGGTGTCCAACACCGCGCGGAATCTCGATTTCGATACCCGGTATTTCAGCGGCGTGCCGAGCCCGATACGAAGCAGCGAGAAGCTGATCGAGATGATCTACGAGGCGCACGTCAAGCCGGGCTGGCTGCTCGCGCCATATTTCCAGTATGTGTTCCGGCCTTCGGGCGGCATTCCCAATCCGAACGATCCGGCCGGCATCACGCGGATCGGCGACGCCGCGGTGTTCGGGATCACGAGCACTCTCAGATATTAGCGCGGGATCGGCCGAGCCCAGCGAAACCCATCATAGTCCCGCATGACAATTGATGGTTTCGCTGCGCCTTGCCCATCCCGCCAACGACGATCTCCTCACGCCGCAGCGGGCGCGGCGGCCGCCTTCGCCGGCCGCGAGATCGCGAGCACGATCAGCGCGGCAAGGATGCAGAGCGCGCCGGCGACGAAGAAAGCCGGCAGATAGGTCGCATAGAGCGTGCGCGACAGGCCGCCGCCGAACGCGGCCGCGCCGGCGCCAAGCTGGTGGCCGGCGAAGATCCAGCCGAACACGAGGTTGGCGCGCTCGGGGCCAAACTTCTGCGCGGTGAGGCGCACGGTCGGCGGTACCGTGGCGATCCAGTCGAGGCCGTAGAACATGGCGAACAGCGACAGGCCGTAGAAGGAGAAATCGCTGAACGGCAGCAACAGCAGCGACAGCCCGCGCAGGCCGTAATACCAGAACAGCAGCCAGCGATTGTCGTAGCGGTCGGACAGCCAGCCCGAGATTATGGTGCCGAAGAAATCGAAGATGCCCATCGCCGCCAGCAGGTTCGCCGCCTGCACCTGCGGGATGCCGAAGTCGAGGCACATCGGGATCAGGTGCACCTGGACGAGGCCGTTGGTGCTGGCGCCGCAGATGAAGAAGGTGGCGAACAGGATCCAGAACACCGGCTGCTTTGATGCATCGCGCAGCGTGCCGAGCGCGACCGCCATGATCGGCGTGGTGTTCGGCGGCGGGACGGGCAGGGGCGCGGTGCCTTCATCACCAAAGGGGCGCTGGCCGACGTCGCCCGGCCGATCGCGCATCAGCATCAGCACGGCCAAGGCGGCGACGCCGAGCATCATGCAGACCAGCGCCAGCGCGACGCGCCAGCCGAGTTCGTCGGTGATGGCGGCCAGCGCCGGCAGGAACAGCAATTGCCCGGTGGCGACGCTCGCCGTGAGGATGCCGACCACGAGGCCGCGCCGGGCGACAAACCAGCGCGCGGCGATGGTGGCGCCCAGCACCAGCGCGGTCATGCCGGTGCCGACGCCGATGACGACGCCCCACAGCAGCATCAGCTGCCAGACTTTTGTCATGAACAGCGAGCCGACGAGGCCGGAGACCACGACGAGCTGCGCCGCGAGCGTGACGTTGCGCAGGCCGTAGCGGTTGAGCAGGGCGGCGGCGAACGGCGCCATCAGGCCGAACAGGATGAAGCGGATCGACAGCGCCGACGAAATCTCCGCGTTGCTCCAGCCGAACTCCTTCTGCAGGGGCACGATGAAGACGCCGGGCGCGCCGACCGTGCCGGCCGAGATCAGCGCGGCCAGGAAGGTCACGCCGACCATCACCCAGCCATAGTGGATGTTGCGGCGGGCCAGCGTGGCTGCGAGCCAGTTCGAAATCATTGCGCCTCCGGGGGTGTTAGCCGGCGTTGTTGGACCATTTTGCCACCAAAGAAGCATGGCCTGAAGGCCATGCTTCCCTCATTTCAGGACATTGTTGTCTGCGCATGACCTGGTCCGAAAACCGGCTATCACTTTTCGGGATCATGCTTCCAGTTAATGCGTGATGCGCTCTACCGCGATCGCGGTGGCTTCGCCGCCGCCGATGCAGAGCGAGGCGACGCCGCGCTTGAGGTTGTTGGCTTCCATCGCGTGCAACAGCGTCACGATCAGCCGTGCGCCGGTGGCGCCGATGGGATGGCCGAGCGCGCAGGCGCCGCCGTTGATGTTGAGCTTGTCGCGGGGAATGCCAAGGTCCTTCTGCGCGGCCATCGCAACCACGGCAAAGGCCTCGTTGATCTCGAACAGGTCGACGTCGCCGACGCTCCAGCCGACCTTGTCGAGAAGTTTGCGGATCGCCGGGATCGGCGCGGTGGTGAACCATTGCGGTTCCTGGCTGTGGGTGGCGTGGCCCTTGATCTCGGCCAGCACCGGCAGGCCGTCGCGGTCGGCAAGCGAGCGTTTTGCCAGGATCAGCGCGGCGGCGCCGTCGGCATTGGCGGAAGAGGCGGCGGGCGTGATGGTGCCGCCGGCGCGGAAGGCCGGCTTCAGGCCGGGGATCTTGGCCGGATCCACCTTCAGCGGATGCTCGTCATTGGCGATGATGCGCGGGCCGGCCTTTTCGGTCAGCGTGACCGGTGCGATCTCGGCCTTGAAGGCGCCGCCTTCCACCGCGTTGCGGGCGCGGGTCAGCGTCTCCATCGCGTACTTGTCCTGGTCGGCGCGGGTGAACTGGTAGGCTTCCGCTGTCGCCTCGCCGAAATCGCCCATCGACCGGCCGGTCTCGTAGGCGTCTTCGAGGCCGTCCATCATCATGTGATCGATGATGCGGTCGTGGCCGGCGCGATAGCCGCTGCGCGCTTTGGCCAGCAGATACGGCGCATTGCTCATGCTCTCCATGCCGCCGGACAGCACGATGTTGGCCGAGCCGGCATGGATGATGTCGTGCGCCAGCATGGTTGCCTTCATGCCGGAGCCGCAGACCTTGTTGATGGTGGTGGCGCCGGTGGCGTCGGGCAGTTGCGCGCCGCGCGCTGCCTGCCGCGCCGGGGCCTGGCCTTGCCCTGCGGGCAGCACGTTGCCCATGAAGACTTCGTCGATCCGTTCGGGCGCGAGTCCTGCGCGCTCCAAAGCCGCGCCGATGACATGCGCGCCGAGCTTGTGGGCGGCCAGTGGCGACAGATCGCCCATGAAGCGGCCGAGCGGGGTGCGGGCGGCGGAGAGGATGACGACGGGGTCGTGGGCGGCCATGGCTGATCTCCCTGGGTGGCTGAATCCGTTACATTATGTCCATCATATGATGCGCCGCAGGAAAAGCAACGCCGCCGGCCCTGACATATTGTCGTGATCGCCCCAGGTTGTCGTGATCGCACCCGTCGGGGGCTCTGTCCCCGTCATGCCCGGGCTTCTCCGTTGAAGGCATCCTTGCGGTCGACGACGACCGGACGGCCCCTAGCGCTTGCGGTTGAGGAAGCCGCCCATCATCCGCTGCGGCTCGCCGGTCAGGTACGACCTGCCGAAGGCATCGACGCTCTGATTGACGGATTCGCTGAGCGGCAGTTCCTCCCAGCCGCGGCACAGTTCCTTCTGGATGCGCAGCGCCTCGGGGCCGCATTCGAGCAGCGCCGTGACGGTGTGCTCGACGGCATCATCGAGCCCGCCCGGAGCTGCGACCTTGTCGACCAGGCCCCAGGCGAGTGCGGTCGGCGCGTCGATGTTTTCCGCCGCCATCACCAGCCAGCGGGCACGGCCAGATCCGATCAGCCGCGGGAGCAGCGCGGCGTGAATCACGGAGGGGATGCCGACCTTGACCTCGGGCATGCCGAATTTTGAATCGTGCGCGGCGATGCGGATGTCGCAGGCGGCGGCCACTTCGAGCCCGCCGCCGAGGCACCAGCCTGGCATCCGGGCGATCACGGGGGCGGGGAAGCGGCGGATCGCCTCGCAGAGATCGCGCAGGCGCGTGATGAATGCTTCTGCCGATCTCTGGTCGAGCGCCGCCATCTCCTTGATGTCGGCGCCGCCAATCATGCTCCTCTCGCTCTGGCCGGTCAGGATGACGGTGCGGATGCTCTTGTCGCCCGCGAGCTTTTCAAACCCCTCGCGCACGCCGTCGGTCACCGTGGAAGACAGGATATTGAGCGAGCCCGCATTGCAGACGGCAAGGCGGACGACGCTGCGGGCATCGCGCTCGATGCCGCAATGAGGATTGAGCATTTCCATGGATTTTCTCTTCTTGGGATGGGCGATGCTGCCGCCACTTCCCGATGAAAGACGGGCCTTGTCAAGCGCCCGCGGGTTGCGCAGCGAGTCCTCGTATTGTGGTATTATGCTTATAATTTAAAGGAGCGCGATCATCACCGCGGGCAGCGCCCCATCGTCGGAGAGACTTGTCGACCTGTTCGCACCGGACCTGCGGCGGCAGCGGGGGGAGCGGCAGGCGCGGTCGTCAGCGACGGCGCGGGCAATCTCGCAGTGCACGCAGTTTTGACCTTTTCCATCATCGGCGGCGCGCAAAAGCGAAATAAGGGCAGCTTTTTCGCTCCATCGGTGCTATTGTATGACTACAAACATGTAATGGAACGCCCATGCGTTATTCGAAGGAACACAAGCGGGAAACCCACGACCGCATCGTGCGCAAGGCCTCGGTGCGGCTGCGCGAGAAGGGCGCCCGCGGCATCGGCGTCGCCGACCTGATGAAGGAGGCGGGGCTGACCCATGGCGGTTTCTACGGCCATTTCGATTCCCGCGAGGCGCTGGTGATCGAGGCGTTCAACTATGCGATGGATCGCTCCACCGAGCGCTGGCGCAAGCTGGCCGAGCAGACCCCGCCGGAGAAGCGCCTGGCGACGATCGTCGAATCCTACCTGACCGCGACGCACCGCGATGATCCCGGCCATGGCTGCGCGGTGCCTACATTGGGTCCCGAGATCGCCCGCGAGAGCGCCAAGACGCGCAAGGCGTTTTCGGCCAGGCTCGAGGAGATGATCGAGATGATAGCCGACCAGATGCCGGAACTGCCGCGCAAGGCCGCGCGGGCACAGGCGATCGCGACGATATCGACCATGGTGGGGACGCTGGTGCTCTCGCGCGTCGCCGGCAGCGGCGAGTTCTCCGACGAGATTCTCGGTACGGGCCGCGAGGCCGTGCTGGCCCGCGCCGCCAAGCCGGCAACTGCCAAGAAGACGCGCGCGAACTAGGCAGCGTTTCGCTGGGCGTAAACGTCTTGCCAACGTGCGAATAACCACGATGCAGCGTCATCAGATTCTCGTGCCTTAATCGCGGCGATCGGGCGCAGCGAAGGGAGCCGCGACAAGCTCCGCTTCGAGTCCGGGCGACGGATGTTCCAGTCCGGGCCACGCGCGCTTCATGCCTTGAAGCGTCCACATTGCGGATGGAGAAGCGCCGGGTATTTAGCTGTTTGGTGGGCAATGGAGCTTTGGGGGACCGATATACGTCGTGTCGTCGGCGCAGCGATCGCCGGCTTGCTGCTGGCTGCGCCTGCGGCGGCGGCCGAATCGCCGGCCGAGCAGATCTCCAGTTTCCGCCTCAAGCATGGCGAGGGCCGCGTCACGCGCGATGCGACCCTCGACCGCATCGCGCTGGAACAGGCGCAGGCGATGGCGGCCAAGGACGAACTCAGCCATGACGCGCTCGGCCCGTTCGGCCGGCGCGTCGCCCCGGCAAAGGCGGGGAGCGCCGCCGAGAACATCGCCTACGGCTACGACAGCTTCGAGAAGACGCTCGGCCAATGGATCGACTCTTCCGGGCACCGCAGGAACCTGCTGCTGCGCAACGCCTCCAGGGTCGGCATTGCGAGCGCCAAGAACGCGAGCGGCAAGCGCACCTATTGGGCCATGGTGATCGCGGGCGATTACGAGCCGAAGCCGGGCAAGGGCAGGAACAGGAAAGACAAGGACAGGGAGCCCGTTGTCGCCGTGAAGCGCGAGGCCGCTCCCGCAAGCCGGACCAAACCCAGGGAGTGCACCATCAAGGTGCTCAGCCTCTGCATTTAACGCAAAGCGCGATGCTCGAGCGCGGCCTTGGGTCCGGTTGCCGCCAGCACGAAGCGGAAATCATCCCAGTCGATCGCGCCGCCTTGATCCAGCATTCCCGCACATCTAAGGTGCATTAACTCGGACTTGAATCCTGTAGAATGCAGGTCAAAAGGGCTTGTAAAGCGAACCAGCGCGACCGGGCGGCCCAACGGAGGAATTCATGCGTTCAATCGGACATTTCATCGGCGGCAAGGAAGTCAAAGGCACGTCCGGGCGGTCGGCCGACGTGTTCGAGCCGATGACCGGCGACGTGCAGGCCAAGGTGGCGCTGGCGTCGAAGGCGGAAGTCCGCGCCGCCGTCGAGAACGCGGCGCTCGCCCAGCCGGAATGGGCCAACACCAATCCGCAGCGCCGCGCGCGCGTCATGATGAAGTTCGTCGAACTGGTGCAGCGCGACTATGACAAGCTCGCCGAGCTTCTGGCGCGCGAGCACGGCAAGACCGTTCCCGATGCCAAGGGCGACATCCAGCGCGGCCTGGAAGTCGCGGAGTTCGCCTGCGGCATCCCGCACCTGATGAAGGGTGAATACACCGAAGGCGCCGGCCCCGGCATCGACATCTATTCGCTGCGCCAACCGCTCGGCGTCGTCGCCGGCATCACGCCGTTCAATTTCCCGGCGATGATCCCGATGTGGAAGTTCGCGCCCGCGATTGCCTGCGGCAATGCCTTCATCCTGAAGCCCTCGGAGCGCGATCCGGGCGTGCCGATGAAACTGGCCGAGCTGATGATGGAGGCGGGCCTGCCGCCCGGCATTCTCAACGTCGTCAACGGCGACAAGGAAGCGGTCGACGCCATTCTCGACGATCCCGATATCAAGGCCATCGGCTTTGTCGGCTCGACGCCGATCGCGCAGTACATCTATGAGCGCGCGGCGCAGACCGGCAAGCGCTGCCAGTGCTTTGGCGGCGCCAAGAACCATGCCATCGTGATGCCCGACGCCGACATGGACCAGACGGTCGATGCGCTGATCGGTGCCGGCTACGGCTCGGCCGGCGAGCGCTGCATGGCGGTCTCGGTCGCCGTCCCCGTCGGCAAGACCACCGCGGACCGCCTGATGGAAAAGCTGATCCCGCGCGTGGAGGCGCTCAAGATCGGCACCTCGATCGATCCCGCCGCGGATTACGGCCCGCTGGTGACGCGTGAGGCGGTCGAGAAGGTCAAGGGCTACATCGATATCGGTATCAAGGAGGGCGCCACGCTCGCCGTCGACGGCCGCGGCTTCAAGATGCAGGGCTATGAGAAGGGATTTTATCTCGGCGGTTCGCTGTTCGACAACGTCACCAAGGACATGCGCATCTACAAGGAGGAAATCTTCGGCCCCGTGCTCTCGGTGGTGCGTGCCCACGACTACAAGGAAGCGCTGGCGCTGCCGTCCGAACACGACTACGGCAACGGGGTTGCGATCTTCACCCGCGACGGCGATGCCGCGCGCGATTTCGCGGCGAAGGTCAATGTCGGCATGGTCGGCATCAACGTGCCGATCCCGGTGCCGATTGCCTACTACACTTTCGGCGGCTGGAAGAAGTCGGGTTTTGGCGATCTCAACCAGCACGGCCCGGACTCGATCCGCTTCTACACCAAGACCAAGACGGTGACTTCGCGCTGGCCGTCCGGTGTCAAGGAAGGTGCGGAGTTCTCGATCCCGACGATGAAGTGACGATGGCCCGACCCGGCATTGCGCGCGCCGCGAAGCAATCCATGCCGCCGCGAAACGGAAGCATGGATTGCTCGTCGCTTGGCTGCCCGCAATAACGACAGGAATGAGCAGCCCAGCATGCAGTTCGCTCTCAACGAGGACCAGGCGGCGGTTCGCGACATGGCGCGCGATTTCGCCGCCGAGAAGATCGCGCCGCATGCGCTCCGCTGGGACGAGGAGAAGCACTTTCCGGTCGACGTGATGCGGGAGGCCGCCACGCTCGGCATGGGCGGCATCTACATCAAGGACGACGTCGGCGGCTCCGCGATGACCCGCTTCGACGCGGCGCTGATCTTCGAGGCGCTGGCGACCGGCTGTCCGACCGTGTCGGCCTTCATCTCGATCCACAACATGGCGTCGTGGATGATCGATGCCTATGGCAACGATAGCCAGCGGCAGAAGTGGCTGCCGAAACTCTGCACGATGGAGGCGATCGCCAGCTACTGTCTCACCGAGCCGGGTGCCGGTTCCGACGCCGCAGCGCTGCGCACCCGCGCGGTGCGGGAGGGCGATCACTACGTCCTGAACGGCCAGAAGCAGTTCATCTCGGGCGCCGGCGGCACCGACTTCCTGGTCGCGATGGTGCGCACCGGCGGCGATGGCCCCGGCGGCGTCTCCACGATCGTCATCGACAGCGATACGCAAGGCGTGTCGTTTGGCGCCAACGAGCGCAAGATGGGCTGGAACGCGCAGCCGACCCGCGCGGTGATTTTTGACAACGCCCGCGTGCCGGTCGACAATCGCCTCGGCGAAGAGGGCATCGGTTTCAAGATCGCGATGGCCGGGCTCGACGGCGGCCGCCTCAATATCGCGGCATGCTCGCTCGGCGGCGCGCAGAGCGCGCTCGACAGGTCGCTGGCCTACATGAAGGAGCGAAAAGCCTTCGGCAAGCGCCTCGATGAATTCCAGGCGCTGCAGTTTCGCCTCGCCGACATGGCGACGGAACTGGAAGCGGCGCGGACCTTGCTGTGGCGCGCAGCCGCGGCGCTCGACCGCAAGGACCCGGATGCCACCATGCTGTGCGCGATGGCAAAGCGCTTCGGCACCGATGTCGGCTTCGAGGTCGCCAACCAGGCGCTGCAGCTGCATGGCGGCTATGGATACCTGTCCGAATACGGCATCGAGAAGATCGTGCGCGATTTGCGCGTGCACCAGATCCTCGAAGGCACCAATGAGATCATGCGGCTGATCGTGTCGCGCAAGCTGATCGAGGGCGCGCGATGAACAAGGCGGAAGCGGTCGCGGGCGCCGAGCCCGACCTCATCGTCCGCCGCGAGGGCGCAGTTGGCGTGATCCGGCTCAATCGCCCGAAGGCGATCAATGCGGTGACGCTGGAGATGATCCACGACATCGACAAGGCGCTCGATGTGTTCGAGGCCGATCCTGCGGTAGCCGTGATCCTGCTCGAAGGCGCGGGCGAGCGCGGCCTCTGCGCCGGCGGTGATATCCGCACCCTCTGGGAAAGCTCGAAGGTCAGAGGCGATCTCGGCAAGGTGCTGTGGCGCGACGAATACATTCTCAATGCGCGGATCAAGAAATTTCCGAAACCTTATGTCGCCTTCATGGACGGCATCGTGATGGGCGGCGGCGTCGGCCTGTCGGCGCACGCCAGCCACCGTGTCGTGACGGACAAGACGAAGCTTGCGATGCCGGAAGTCAGTCTCGGCTTCTTTCCCGATGTCGGAGGCACCTGGCTGCTCTCGCATTCGCCAGGCGAGATCGGCACTTATTTCGGTTTGACGGGCGTCACCATGAGCGGACCGGACGCGATCCATGCCGGCTTTGCCGATGCGGTCGTGCCCTCGGCAAGGCTGCCGGCATTGCGCGAGGCACTGACCAGGGCGAACGCAGGGGCGACGGCTGCCGATATCAAGACGTTGATCGCGGGCTTTTCGACCGGCGAAACGGCAGGTCCCGTCGCCGCGCAGCAGGCCATGATCGACAAATGGTTCGCCCATGATCGCATGCAGGACATTCTTGCAGCGCTGGAGCGCGACGGCTCGGAATTGGCGCAGGCGACGCGGAAGACGCTGAACGAGAAATCGCCGCGTGGCATGGTGGTGACACTGAAGCTGCTGCGGCTGGCGCGCGGCGCGAAATCGCTGGAAGAATGCCTGGTGCGGGAATATCGCGCCGCTCTCGAAGTGTTCGCCAGCGATGACTTCCGGGAGGGCGTGCGGGCGGCCGTGATCGACAAGGACCGTCAGCCGAAATGGTCGCCGTCGCGCATCGAGGACGTCACGCCCGAGATGGTCGCGCCGTATCTTGCGGAGATCGGCGCGGATGAACTGAAATTCCCATAAAGCAACAAAATTGAAGCGGCGGAGGAAACACATGGCAAACATTGCATTCATCGGCCTCGGCAACATGGGCGGGCCGATGGCCGCCAATCTGGTCAAGGCCGGCCACAAGGTGACCGCGTTCGATCTCGTCGCCGCCTCGCGCGATCAGGCCAGGGCCGATGGCGCTGCGATCGGCGACAGCGCGGCGGCGACCGTTAAGGGCGCAGATATCGTCGTGACCATGCTGCCGGCCGGCAAGCATGTCATCGGCGTGTGGAACGAAGTCGTGCCCGAAATGAAGAAGGGTGCGCTGATCATCGATTGCTCCACCATCGACGTGGAAAGCGCGAAAGCGGCGCACGCGCTGGCAGCGAAGCACGGCATGGGCTCGGTCGATGCGCCGGTTTCCGGCGGCACCGGCGGCGCCCGGGGCGCGACGCTGACCTTCATGTGCGGCGGCGACGACAAATCGTTCGCGTCGGCCAAGCCGGTGCTGGAAGGCATGGGCAAGAAGATCGTGCATTGCGGCGGCGCCGGCGCAGGGCAGGCGGCAAAAATCTGCAACAACATGATTCTCGGCATTTCCATGATCGCGGTGGGCGAGGCGTTTGCGCTGGCCGAAAAGCTCGGTCTGTCGCATCAGGCGCTGTTCGATGTCGCCTCGACGTCGTCAGGGCAGTGCTGGTCGCTGACGACCTATTGCCCGGTGCCGGGCCCGGTGCCGACCTCGCCCGCCAACAACGGCTACAAGCCGGGCTTTGCCTCCAACCTGATGGTGAAGGACCTGACCCTGGCGCAGGACGCGGCGAAGGCCGCGGGCGCGGCGACGCCGCTCGGCAAACATGCGCAGGAACTCTACCAGGCGTTCGACGCGGCCGGTAACGGCGGGGTCGACTTTTCCGGAATTATCCAGCACGTTAGAAGCCTTGCCGGGAAAGCTTGATGGTCACCTTCAAGGAAGCGCGCGCCTTTCTGCTGCAGCATCGCACCGACTACGATGCCGCCGTGAACGGATTTCGCTGGCCCGATCCGGTGCCGTTCAACTGGGCGCTGGACTGGTTCGATGCGGAGCTGGCAGGCGATCCCTCAAGCCGCGACCGCACGGCGCTGTGGATCGTCGATGCCGGCAGCGACCGGCAGACCAGACTGTCGTTTGCGGCGCTTTCCAGGAGGTCCAACCAGGTCGCGAATTTCCTGCGCGAACAGGGCCTCGAGCGCGGCGATCATCTGCTGCTCCTGCTCGGCAATGTCGTGCCGCTGTGGGAGACCATGCTGGCGGCGATGAAGCTCGGCGTGGTCGTGATTCCCGCCACCACGCTGCTGACGCCGGATGAATTGCGCGATCGTCTCGAGCGCGGCCGGGCGCGGGCGGTGGTGGCCACACAGGATCAGGTTGCGAAGTTCGCGGGTCTGGGCGACGACAAGCTGGTCCGCATCGTCGTGGGCGGAACGGGCACGGACGGCTGGCTGCCGTTCGAGGATGCCGCAACAGCATCGGATGCGTTCACGGCCGACGGCCCAACCAATGCCGACGATCCGATGCTGCTCTATTTCACCTCGGGCACGACCGCAAAGCCGAAGCTGGTGCGGCACAGCATGCGCAGCTATCCGGTCGGGCATCTCTCGACCATGTACTGGCTCGGCCTGCAGCCCGGCGACGTGCATCTCAACATCTCGTCGCCCGGCTGGGCCAAGCATGCCTGGAGCTGCTTCTTTGCGCCCTGGAATGCCGGGGCGACGATCTTCATCGTCAATCAGACGCGCTTCGAGGCCAAGGGGCTGCTGGCGATCATCGCCCGCTGCGGCGTCACGACCCTGTGCGCGCCGCCGACGGTGTGGCGGCTTTTCATCCAGGAGCGGCTGGCGGACTTCAAGGTAAGCCTGCGCGAAGTCTGCGGCGCGGGCGAGCCGCTCAATCCCGAAGTGATCGACCAGGTGAGCGCGGCCTGGGGCCTGACCATCCGCGACGGCTACGGCCAGACCGAAACCACGGCGCTCGCCGGCAACTCGCCGGGGCAGGAGGTCAAGATAGGCTCGATGGGCCGCCCGTTGCCGGGCTATCGCGTGCGCATCACCGATCACGACGGCAACGAGACGAAAGAGGGCGAGGTGACACTGGTGCTCGGCGCGGAGCGTCCGGCCGGCCTGATGCAGGGCTATCAGGGCGACGACGGCAAGCTCTCCGGCGCGGAAGGCGATCTCTACCGCAGCGGCGATGTCGTTTTCGCCGACGACGACGGCTATTTAACCTTTGTCGGCCGCTCCGACGATGTCTTCAAGTCCTCGGACTACCGCATCAGCCCGTTCGAGCTGGAGAGCGTGCTGCTGGAGCATGAGCAGGTGGCGGAAGCCGCCGTCGTGCCGAGCCCCGATCCGATCCGCCTGGCGGTCCCCAAGGCTTATGTGCTTCTGATCGCCGGCGTCGAGCGCTCGCCGGAGACCGCGCTGTCGATCTTCAGGCACCTGCACACGCGTCTTGCGCCATTCAAGCGCATCCGCAAGCTGGAGTTGGTGACGGAGCTGCCGAAGACGATCTCCGGCAAGATCCGCCGCGTGCAGCTCCGCCGTCTCGAGCATGACGATAATCGCGGCGACGCGCTGCGCGGGCTGGAGTTTCGCGAGGAAGATTTTCCCGAGCTGGCGAAGGTGCGCACGGCCGGGCTGGAGACAAGCTAGATGAACGAAGTCTGGAAGAAGCCGCCGGTAACGCTCGAAGCCTATCAGGCCCTGGTCGACAAAGAGGTCGGCGTGTCGTCCTGGCACCTGATCGACCAGAATCGGATCAATGTCTATGCCGACGTGATCGAAGACCACCAGTTCATCCACGTCGATCCTGAGCGGGCGAAGAAGGAAACCGCGTTCGGCAATACCGTGGCGCACGGTTTTCTGACGATGTCGCTGATGTCGATCATGTCCTATGAGGTGATGCCGGCGATCCAGGGCGCCACCATGGGCGTCAATTACGGATTTGACCGGCTCCGCTTCATGTCGCCGGTGCGCGCCGGCTCGCGCGTGCGCGGCCGCTTCGTGCTGAAGGAAGCCAGGCTCCGCAAGCCGACGGAATTGCAGTCACGCACCAACGTCACCGTCGAGATCGAGGGCGAGGCCAAGCCCGCGATCGTGGCCGATTGGCTCGGGCTGATCTATTTCGCCTGATCGGGGCGCCTGCGGCCGGGCTTGACCCGGCCGCCGCCGGCTGCTCAAAAAGCGGCGAAAAATCACATCCGGGAAGTCTTTCGCATGACAATCAGGTTTGACGGACGCGTCGCCATCGTGACGGGCGCCGGCAATGGTCTCGGCCGGGCGCACGCGCTGGGGCTGGCCAGCCGCGGCGCCAAGGTGGTGGTCAATGATTTCGGCGGTGCGCGCGACGGCACCGGCGGCTCGCTGTCGCCGGCGGAGACCGTGGTCGAGGAAATCCGGAAAGCAGGCGGCACCGCGATGGCCGACGGCGCCGACGTCTCGAATTTCGCGCAGGTCACGGCGATGGTCGATCGCGCCACCCAGGAGTGGGGCAGCGTCGACCTGCTGGTCGCCAACGCCGGCATCCTGCGCGACAAGTCGTTCGGCAAGATGGAGGTCGCCGACTTCGCCAAGGTGCTGGACGTGCATCTGGCCGGTACGTTCTATTGCTGCAAGGCGGTGTGGGACGGCATGCGCGAGCGCAACTACGGCCGCATCGTTCTGACCACCTCGTCCTCCGGCCTGTTCGGCAATTTCGGCCAGGCCAACTACGGCGCGGCGAAAGCCGGCATCGTCGGCCTGATGAACGTGCTCGCGCAGGAAGGCCGCAAGAACAACATCCGCATCAACACGATCTCGCCGACCGCGGCCACCCGCATGACGGAAGAACTGCTGCCGCCGCAGGCGCTGCAATTGATGCGCCCCGAGGCGATCACGCCGGCGGTGGAATATCTGCTCAGCGAGGATGCGCCGACCCGCACCATCATGGGTGCCGGTGCCGGATCGTTCGCGGTAATCAAGATCATGGAAACCGAAGGCATCAACCTGCCGCCGTCCGAATGGACGCCGGACGCCATTGCCGCGCATTTTGGCCAGATTGCCGACATGTCGACCGCGAAAGCGCTGGAAGGCGCGTTCGAGCAGACGCAGAAGTATGTCGCGCAGGCCGCCAAGCGCGCCGGGGTGAAGCTGTAACGCCAGCTGCTTGCTGCGGGCATGCCGACCATGTTCGAGGGCTCGTGAAGTGGCCCAGACTCCCTCGATGCCGTCATCCCCCATCCACAGCGCTGCCGTCATCGGCGCCGGCCCGGCCGGCCTGATGGCGGCCGAGATGCTGGCGCGGGGCGGCGCCCGCGTCACCGTCTACGACGCCATGCCGTCTCCCGCCCGCAAGTTCCTGATGGCCGGGCGCGGCGGCCTCAATCTCACGCACAGCGAGCCGTTGCCGGAATTCCTGGCGCGTTACCGCGAGGCGCAGCCGCACCTGCGGGCTGCGATCGAAGCATTCCCGCCGCAGGCTTTGCGCGACTGGAGCAGGGCGCTCGGGCAAGAGACGTTTGTCGGCTCGAGCGGCCGGGTGTTTCCGGAAGCGTTCAAGGCTTCGCCGCTGCTGCGGGCATGGCTTCGAAGGCTCGACACCGAAGGCGTGAAGTTCGCGTTTCGGCACCGCTGGACCGGATGGGACGCGCGGGGACTGCTGCAATTTCAGATACCGGACGGAGTACGCACGGTCCCCGCGTCCGCCACGGTGCTCGCGCTCGGCGGCGCGAGTTGGCCGCGGCTTGGCTCCGACGGCGGCTGGGTCAACACGCTCGCGGCGAATGGCATTGTCATCTCAGCATGGCGGCCGGCCAATTCGGGGTTCACCGTCTCCTGGTCCGGGATATTTCGCGACCGCTTTGAAGGCCAGCCGCTCAAGGGCGTATCGCTCGCGATCGGGCAGCACGCCGTGCGCGGCGAAGCCATCATTACGCGCGACGGCATCGAAGGCGGCGCGGTCTACGGGCTGTCGGCTGAATTGCGCGAGACGATCCTGCGCAGCGGCCAGGCGATGCTTCGCGTCGCGTTGCGGCCAGATCTGTCAGCCGACGACTTGACGAAGAGGCTGTCCGCACCGAAGGGCAAGCAGTCGTTGTCGAATTTCCTGCGCAAGGCTGCTGGCCTGTCGCCGGTCGGCACCGGGCTGCTGCAGGAAGCCGCAAAGATGTCCGGTGCGCCGCTAGCTGCGATGTCGCCGGCCGATCTCGCGGCTCTCGTCAACGCCGTGCCGATCGTGCTGACCGGCGTTGCGCCGATCGCGCGGGCGATTTCATCCGCGGGTGGCATTGCATTTGACGAACTGGATGCGGACTACATGATCCGAAAACTGCCCGGCGTGTTCGCCGCCGGCGAGATGCTTGATTGGGAAGCGCCGACCGGCGGCTATCTGCTGCAGGCGGCATTTGCGACGGGTGCAGCGGCCGGGCGAGGGGCCCTGAAATGGCTTGAGCGTAGACTCTAGCCCCGTCGTTGCTTCGCTCCTCCCGATGACGGAGGGAGCTACCGCAACTTCCCCCTTGCCGCGACCGGGAGCGTGCCGACGATCTCGTCGCCGCGCACCATCACCACTTCGTCCATCATGTTGACGACGACGCAGACGTGGTTGGGCACGATGCGCACGACGTCGCCGACATTGGGGCGCGTGTTGCTGCGGGCGAGATCGAGGAAGCCGTGCTCCTCGGCAAAGCGCGCAATCTTCGCCTCGGGATGCTCGAGGATCAGCCCAAAACCGTCGAGCCCGCCGCCGGTATCCGATGTCAGCGTCTTCGAGCCGGCATCGAGGATGCCGCGGTCCGGTCCGGCACGGCTGACCACGGTTGAGTAGATGTTGAGCGCGCAATCGTCCCAGGAGGCGACGCCGGCGGCGACCTGCATGCGGTCGTTGTAGATGTAGGTGCCGGGCCGGTGCTCGGTCGCGCCCTTCAGCTTGCCGATGTTCTTCATGTTGGGCGAGCCGCCGGTCGAGACCATCGCCGCCTCGAGCCCATGCGCGCGAACGCCGGCCAGCGCCTCGTCGTAGAATTTCTGCGCCTCGGCCCAACCGGTCTCGGTCGGGTACAGCATGAAGCCGCCGAACTTCAGGCCTTTCGACCCGGCGATCTCGCGCGCCAGCGCGATCGCTTCCGCTGGTTTTTCGACCCCGGCACGCTGGCGGCCGGTGTCGCATTCCACCACGACATTGAGCGTGCGGCCGGACGCGGCAGCGGCCTTCGGCAGGTCGGCGACGACGACCGAATTGTCCGCTGCAACTGTCATGTTCGCCTTGGCCTGCAGCGCGCCAAGACGCGCCATCTTTTCCTCGCCGAGCAGATTGTAGCTGATCAGGATGTCGTCGATCCCGGCGTCCGCCATCACCTCGGCCTCGCCGATCTTCTGGCAGGTGATGCCTCTGGCGCCGGCCGCGATCTGCATCTGCGCCAGCATCGGGTTCTTGTGGGTCTTGATGTGCGGGCGGTTGGCGACCCCGGCCGCATCGCAGGCCGCCTGGATGCGCGCGATGTTGCGCTCGACCCGGTCCATGTCGATGACGGCGCAGGGCGTGCCGTATTCGCGGGCGATCTTTGCGGCGAGCGGTGTGGTCATCATTATGCCTGTTCTATCTCTTCCCGCAGGACTTCCAGCTCCAGCCATCGGTCTTCGGCCGCGGCGAGTTCCGTTTGCGCGGTCGCGATGGCGGCGGAAGCTTCATCGAATTTCCTGCGATCTTTCCGGTAGAGATCGGGGTCGTCAAGCAGGCGCTGCTGTCTTGCGATCTCCGCCTGCAATTTCTCGATGGTCCCGGGCAGCGTTTCCAGCGCGTGCTTTTCGTTGAAGCTGAGCCTGCGCTTTGGCGCAGGCGAGGGTGCCGCCGCGCGCGCTTCCTTCCTGTCCTCGGCGGCGGGTGACGTCTTTGCGGCTTCCCGCTTCAGATCGGCGCCGCGCTGCAGCAGCATGTCCGAATAACCGCCGGCATATTCGATCCACCGGCCGTTGCCTTCGGGCACGATCACCGAGGTCACCACGCGGTCGAGGAAATCGCGGTCGTGGCTGATCAGGATGACGGTGCCTTCGTAGTCGCCGAGCATCTCCTCGAGCACGTCGAGGGTTTCGAGATCAAGGTCGTTGGTCGGCTCGTCCAGCACCAGCAGATTCGACGGCTTTGCCAGCGCGCGGGCCAGCATCAGACGGCCGCGCTCGCCGCCGGACAGCGCCTCCAGCGGCGTGCCGCGCTGCTCCTGCCCGAACAGAAAATCCTTCATGTAGCCGATGACATGTTTGGACTTGTCGCCGACCATCACGTGGTCGCCGCGGCCGCCGGTCAGCGCTTCCGCCAAGGTCGACTTGGGATCGAGGCTTTCGCGGTGCTGGTCCAGCGTCGCCATCTCGATGTTGGCACCGAGACGGATGCTGCCGCTGTCAGGCGGGTCGTTGCCGATCAAGAGATGAACCAGCGTGGTCTTGCCGGCGCCGTTCGGGCCGACGATGCCGATCCGGTCGCCGCGCTGGATGCGGGTGGTAAAGCCATCGACGATCGCGCGGTCGCCATAGGCCTTGGTAATGTTCTTGGCTTCGATGACGAGCTTGCCGGATTTCTCCGCTTCCGCGGCAGCCAGGCTGGCGCTCCCGGTCGCACCGCGATAGGTCCGCCGCTGCTCGCGCAGCGCATGCAGATTGCCGAGCCGCTTGACATTGCGCTTGCGGCGGCCGGAGACGCCGTAGCGCAGCCAGTGCTCCTCGTTGACGATCTTGCGGTCGAGCTTGTGCTGGTCTCGCTCTTCCTCGGCCAGCACCTCGTCGCGCCAAGCCTCGAAAGCGGCAAAGCCGCGGTCGATCTGCCGGACCTGGCCGCGGTCGAGCCAGGCGGTCGCGCGCGACAGATTGGTCAGGAAGCGGCGGTCATGGCTGATCAGCACCAGCGCCGAGCGGCGGGCTTCGAGCTCGGATTCCAGCCACTCGATGGTCGGCAGGTCGAGATGGTTGGTCGGCTCGTCGAGCAGCAGGATGTCTGGCGAGGGCGCCAGCACGCGGGCGAGCGCCGCGCGCCGCGCTTCGCCGCCGGAGACATGCGCGGGGTCTTCCTCGCCGGTCAGGCCAAGCTGTTCGAGCAGATAGCGCGCCTGGTAATGGTCGTCGCCGGGACCGAGACCGGCCTCGACATAGGCGAGCGTCGACCTGTGCTCGCCGAAATCCGGCTCCTGCGGCAGATAGCGGATGGTGGCGCCCGGCTGCACGAAGCGGCTGCCGGTGTCCGGCTCGACCAGCCCGGCCACGATCTTGAGCAGCGTCGACTTGCCCGAGCCGTTGCGGCCGATCAGGCAGACCCGTTCATTGGCGGAGACGTTGAGCTCGACGCCCGACAGCAGCGGCGCGCCGCCGAAGGTCAGCCTGATGTCCTTGAGCTGGATCAGCGGCGCCATCAGGCCTGACCCGCAGCAGTTCGCTCCGCGGCGCGGCGCTGGATGCGCCGGATGGTCTGGTCGAGCGCGGACAGGAAGTTGGAGCGGTCGCGCGGCCCGGGCGGTTTGGGGCCGCCGGTGATCTCGCCCGACGAACGCAAATCCGTCATCAGGTTGCGCACCGCGAGCGCCATCCCGATCGAGTGCTCCGTGAACGGCTTGCCGTTCGGCGCGATCACCTCGGCGCCGGCCTTGACGCAGCGGTCAGCCAGCGGGATGTCGGCGGTGACGACGACATCGCCGGGGCCGGCGCGCTCGGCGATCCAGTTGTCGGCGGCATCCATGCCCGCGCCCGCGGCGATGCGCTCGATCAGCGGGTCCTGGGGGATACGAATGAATTTGCCTGCGACCACGCTGACGGGCACGCCGAGACGGGCCGCGACGCGATAGATTTCGTCCTTTACCGGGCAGGCGTCGGCATCGACATAGATGCGGGTCGTGGTCTGGGTCATTGCCGCCGCGTGGTAGCCGATTGCGGGCTCAATTGCGAGCAAAAGTGGCATGCCGGAACGCGCTTGCGCGCACCGTTTCGGAGGCTACGATTGCGCCCATAAAACAGGGAACATGAGGAAACGCGCATGTCCGGCCGGCTCGAACCCTACCGCCTTGAGGCTTACAACACCGCCAAGCAGTCCGAAAACAAGATGCACGACGATACCGTGGCCAAGCGGTTCGGCTTCAGCGGCGGACTGGTGCCGGGCGTCGACGTCATGGCCTACATGATGCACATGCCGGTGGTGCGCTGGGGCCGTGCCTTTCTGGAGCACGGGCTGATCGACGCGCGTTTCGTCAAGCCGGTCTACGACGGCGAAATGACCGACGTGACGGCGGAAGAGAACAACGGCGTGCTGGCGATCGAGGTGCACAGCCGCGGCGATCTCTGCGCCACCGGCAGCGCGACGTTGCCGGCGTCTGCACCGCCGTTCTCGCTCGCCGATTACCGCGAGGTGCCGTCGGTGTCCGAACGCAAGCCGGTGAGCGCGACGTCCTATGAAGTCGGCAAATGGCTCGGCACCACGCCGCGCCGCTGGGCCGGCGAGGCGGCGGGCGAATATCTCGCCGATATCAGGGAGACCGACCCGATCTTCGCCCGCGAAAGCCTTGGCCATCCCGGCCTGATCCAGCGCGTGATGAACCGCGTGCTGGTGGACAATGCGATCCTTGGTCCGTGGATTCACGTCGGCAGCAAGATGCAACTGCTGTCAGCGGCGAAAGCGGGCGACGAGATCACGGCGCGGGCAAAAGTCACCGGCAATTACGACAAGAAGGGCCACCGCTTCGTCGAGTTCGACGCGCTGGTCGTCGCCAACGGCACGACGCCGATTGCGCATTGCTGGCACATCGCGATCTATCAGCCGCGCGAGCAGGCGGCGGCGTAACGTACCCGGGACGGAAGCAAGAACATGCCCGTCACCATCGACTACTATCTATCGCTCAACTCGCCCTGGACCTATATGGGCAGCGCGTTGCTGGCCGAGATCGCGAAGCGCAATGGCGCAATCAAATCGTGAATATCCGCCCGGGATTGAGGATGTGATGCGGGTCCAGCGCGCGCTTGAGCGTGCGCATGGTCTCGATCTCCTCCTCGGTGCGGCTGAGTTTCAGATACGGCCGCTTCAGAATGCCGATGCCGTGCTCGGCCGAGATCGAGCCGGCGAAATCGCCGGTAATGCCGTAGACGAGCTTTGTGATCTCGTCGTTGCGGTCGGTCCCCGGTGGATATTTGACGTTGACGTGCAGGTTGCCGTCGCCGGCATGGCCGAACACGATGGCGTAGGCTCGGCTGTCGATCTTCTTGACGTCCTCTTTGATCCTGTTGGCAAACGCTTCCATGCTGTCGATGGCAAGGCTGATGTCGAAGCCGACGCCGTTGGGGCCGATGGCGCGGCCGAGCTCGACCGAGGAATCGCGGATCTTCCAGATCGCTGCCGCGGCGGCGCCGGAGCTTGCAATCGTCGCATCGGTGATGAGGTCGTCCTCCAGCGCCGTCTCCAGCATTTCCTCCAGATCGTTACGGATGCGGTCGGCATCGGCGCCTGAGGATTCCAGCAAGACATAGAAAGGGTGCTTGGTCGCGAGCGGCGCCGCCACGCCCTGCACCAGCTCGGTGGTGAGGCGGTAATATTCGTTCCACATCACCTCGAAGGCGGTGAGGTCGCCGGCCAGCCGCGAACGCGCCAGCGCCAGAAACGCGCGGACGCTATCGAAGCTTTCGAGCGCGCACAGCGCCACCTGCTGCTCGACCGGTGCAGGGAAAATCCGCAACGCCGCGCGCGTGACGACGCCGAGCGTGCCCTCGGTGCCGACGAACAGCTGCTTCAAGTCGACCCCGGTATTGTTCTTGACGTATTTGCGCACGCCCTTGAGGATGGTGCCGTCGGCCAGCACGGCTTCCAGCCCGAGCACGAGATCGCGCGTCATGCCGTAGCGGATCACGCGGTTGCCGCCGGCATTGGTCGAGATGTTGCCGCCGATGGTGCAGCTGCCGCGGGCGCCGAGATCGAGCGGGAACATGAATCCGTCCTGGCCGACGCGCTCCTGCAGCCGCTGCAGGGGCACGCCGGTCTGGGTGACGACGACCCCGCCGCCGGTGTCGACCTCCTCAATGGCGGTCATCCGCTCCATCGACAGCACGATCTCTCCTCGCTGCGGCATGGTGGCGCGGACGAGGCCGGTCATGCCGCCCTGGGTCGTCACCGGCACGCGCGCCTGATGGCAAAGCTTCAGGAATTGCGAGACGTCTTCCGTCGAGCGCGGGCGCATTACCGCGAGCGGCGGCGCGACCGGCACGCCCGCCATGTCGGTGTGATAGCGCGCGTCGATGTCGGTGCCGGTCAGGACCGTCGTTGTGTCGAAGGCCGAGCGGAGCTCGTCGATGATGGCAGACACTGGTAGCTCCGTACTCGTATTGCAAATCGAGACGGATACTACGCCGCCTTCGTCTTCTCTGCATCCCGGATCGCGCGCCAGACCCGTTCCGGAGTCAGCGGCATATTGATCTCCTTGATGCCGTAATCGGAGAGCGCGTCGATCACGGCGTTGACGATCACGCACAGGCTTCCGGCGCAACCGGCCTCGCCGCAACCCTTGGTGCCCAGCGGGTTGGTCTTGGCCGGCGAGGGATGATCGCCGATGCCCATCAGCGGCACGTCTTCCGCGCGGGGCATGGCATAGTCCATGAACGAGCCGGTGATCGGCTGGCCGGAGCCGTCGTAGCTCACTTCCTCCATCAGCGCCTGGCCGATGCCCTGCACGACGCCGCCGTGCAACTGGCCGGCGACGATCATCGGATTGATGACCGTGCCGAAGTCGTTGACGGCGCTGTAGCGCACGATCCGTACCACGCCGGTATCCGGGTCGATCTCGACTTCCGCGACGTGGCAGCCGTTCGGGAAGGTCGAGACGGTCTCCTTGGTGGCGTGGTCGACGTCGAGCGAGGAAGCCTCGCCTTCCGGCACCTTGCCCTCGCGCAGCCGCTGCGCCAGCTCCATGATGCCGATCGAGCGGTCGGTGCCGGCGATGGTGAAGCGGCCGCCGGAAAACTCGATGTCGCCTTCGGAGGCTTCCAGCGCCCGGGCTGCCGCCTTCTTGCCTTTCTCGATCACCAGCGCGGAGGCCTCGACGATCGCCTGTCCCGTTGCGGTAATCGAGCGCGAGCCACCGGTGCCGTTGCCGAAACGGACAAGATCGCTGTCACCCTGCTCCAGCGTGATCGCCTCGAAGGGCACGCCAAGCTGCGCCGACAGCACCTGCGCGAACGGCGTGGCATGGCCCTGGCCGTAATCGAGCGTGCCCGTGGTGAGCTTCACCGAACCATCCGGCTCGAACGTGATCTTGCCGAGCTCGCCGCTCGGCGGCGCGGTGACCTCCAGATAAGAGCCGACCGCGATGCCGCGCAGCTTGCCGGCCTTGCGGCTTTCCTTGTTGCGCCTGGCAAAATTGGCGTGATCGGAAATCTCCAGCGCCTTGTCGAACACGCCCTGGAAGTCGCCGCTGTCATAGGTCACGCCCGACGCCGCCGGGAACGGCAACTGCGCCGGCTTGATGAAGTTGCGCTTGCGCAAGGTGAGGCGGTTGATGCCCATCTCGTCGGCGGCGCGGTCGATCAGCCGCTCCATGTAGTAGTTCGCTTCGGGCCGGCCGGCGCCGCGATAGGCGCCCATCAAGGTGGTGTTGGTCAGCACGGTCTTGATGTCGACGCCGAGCAGCGGCGTGCGGTAGACGCTGGCGAGGTTCTTGCCGGTGTTGAGCGACAGCGGCCCGGGCGCGACGCCGGTGATGTAGGCGCCGAGATTGCCGTAGCCGGAGAGGCGCACGGCGAGGAAATGGCCCTCGGCATCGAGGGCGAGTTCGCCATGGATCAGCTGGGCGCGGCCCTGGCTGTCGGACAGGAAGCTGGTCGAGCGCTCGTCGGTCCACTTCACCGGACGATCGAGCGCCTTCGATGCGTGGGCAATGCAGACATATTCGGGATAGTTGAGGTTCTTCATCCCGAAGGAGCCGCCGACATTGGCGGTGAGGATGCGCACCTTGTCGCCGGGCATATTGAGGATCTTGGCCAGCGTCGCCTTGTTGCCGGAAACGCCCTGCGTCGGCACCTGCAACGTAAGGCGCCCGGTGTTCTTGTCGTAATGGGCGAGCGCCACGCGCGGCTCCATCGAGACGACGGCGACGCGCGTGTTGACCATGTCGAGTTTTGTGACGTGCGCGGCCTTGGCGAAGGCGGCTTCGATCTTGGCGGCATCGCCATAGTGATAGTCGAGCGCAACATTGCCCGGGATGTGATCGTAGAGCTGCGGCGCGCCGGGCTGCGCGGCCTCGGCCGCGTCGGTGACGGCGGGCAGGGGCTCGATATCGATCTCGACCGCTTCGCCGGCATCGCGCGCCTGCGCCAGTGTCTCGGCCACCACGAAGGCGACAGGGTCGCCGACGAAGCGCACCTTGTCGGTCGCAAGCGCCGTGCGATTGGTCTGCAGCAGCGGCGAGCCGTCGCGGCTCTTCAGCGGCAGGCCGCAGGTGAAGGGGTTGTAGTTGGCCTTGGCGAGGTCCGCGCCGGTCCATACCCCCAGCACGCCCGGCATTGCCTTGGCGGCCTCGGTGTCGATGCCCTTGATGATGCCATGGGCGTGGCTGGAGCGGACAATCCAGGCGTAGGCCTGTCCGGGCAGACTGAAGTCGTCGGTGTACTTGCCCTTGCCGCGGACCAGCGTGTCGTCCTCCTTGCGCCGCACCGGCTGGCCGACACCGTACTTTTGCAGTGCGATAGCGTTCTCGATGGACGGCTTCGACGGCTGATCTTGCATTGAAATGACCTGAAATGGCGCCTTTTTGGGCGGTTTCCGTGCGCGCTTCCGACCAGATATCGCACCCGCGAGAAGACGACAACGCCCGAATGGGCATGGTCGTTGTGATGGTTTGCACCGGAAATTACCGCTGCTAAGGTTTCGGGGAACGGTAATTCCCTGACGGGCCTCGCGCCCCGGAAAGACATTTGATGAACGACGTCACGCGGCTTCCCGACGGCCATATGCCGCGCGGGGAGCCGGCCGGGCTGGCTGCGGGCGCGGTGGAGGCCGCCGTCTACGCGGCCCTCGATCTCGGCACCAATAATTGCCGGCTGCTGATCGCCTGTCCCGCAGGCGAAGGGTTCCGCGTGATCGACTCGTTCTCCCGCATCATCCGGCTCGGCGAGGGCGTGTCCTCGACCGGCGCGATCAGCGAGGCGGCGATCGAACGGGCGATCGCGGCGCTGTCGATCTGCAGCGAGAAGATCCGCTACCGCAGGGCGCGCCGGCTGCGGCTGATCGCCACCGAGGCCTGCCGTGCCGCAGGCAATGCCGAGCACTTTCGCGAGCGCGTCGCCGCCGAGACCGGCATCAGGCTCGAGGTGATCGACCGCGAGACCGAGGCGACGCTGGCCATGATCGGCTGCTCGCCGCTGCTTGATCCCAGGGGGCGCGGCGCCATCCTGTTCGATATCGGCGGCGGCTCGACGGAACTCGTGCGGATCGAGCGCGACCCGGATGTCCCCGGCGGGCCGCCGGTGATCAAGGGGTGGATGTCGATCCCGCGCGGCGTGGTGTCGATCGCCGAGCAGTTCGGCGGCCGTGACGTGACGGCGCAGTCCTACGCGCGGATGGTGGAAGAGGTGGCGCAATTTGTGGCGCCGTTCGCCGCCGAGCACGGGCGCGACCTGCGCGACATGCACATGCTCGGCACATCGGGAACGGTGACGACGCTCGCCGGCGTGCATCTCAACTTGCCGCGCTACGACCGCCGCCGCATCGACGGCGTCTGGATGAACGATGCGGATATCTCCGCCAGCATCGCCAGGCTGCTCGGCATGAGCTACCAGGAGCGGGTCGCCAACAGCTGCATCTCCATCGAGCGCGCGGATTTGGTGCTGGCGGGCTGCGCCATCCTGGACGCGATCCGCAACGCCTTCCCGATGCCGCGGCTCAGGGTAGCCGACCGCGGCCTACGCGAGGGCATGCTGGTCGAGATGATGCGCGAGGACGGCGTGCTCAAGGCGTGCTAGAGCACGCAGACGGGCGAGCAGGAATCGATATGGCGAAAGACACCACCGGGCGGCTGCACGTCCAGGTCAAGACAGGGGGCAAGCGCAAGCTCTCCTCCAAGCTCTGGCTGGAGCGCCAGCTCAACGATCCCTATGTCGCCAAGGCCAGGCGCGAGGGCTATCGCTCGCGCGCCGCGTTCAAGCTGATCGAGATCGACGACAAATATCGCGTGCTCAAGTCCGGCATGACCGTGGTCGATCTTGGCGCCGCCCCCGGCGGCTGGAGCCAGATCGCCGCAAAACGCGTCGGCGCGCCCGAGAAGGGCAAGGTGATCGCGATCGACCTGCTGGAGATGGGCGAAATTCCCGGCGTCAGCTTCGCGCAGCTTGATTTTCTCGATGCGGATGCGCCGGACAAGCTGCTGGCCATGATGGGGGGCCGCGCCGACGTCGTGATGTCGGACATGGCGGCCAACACAACGGGCCATCGCAAGACCGATCAGCTCCGCATCGTCGGCCTCGTCGAGGCGGCGGCGCTGTTCGCCAGCGAGGTGCTCAATCCCGGCGGTGCATTCCTGGCAAAGGCGTTCCAGAGCGGGGCGGATGCCGAACTGGTGGCGCAGCTCAAGCGCGATTTTGCCAGCGTGCGCCATGTGAAGCCGGCCTCGAGCCGGCAGGACTCCTCCGAGCGCTACGTGCTGGCGATGGGCTTTCGCGGTCAGCCCAGCCGCTGATCCCTGGCGTCCTGGGTCCCTTCGGTGGCAGCCTTGACGGCGGCGCTGGCCTTGGCGCTTGCCTCGCCCCTGCGGCTGGAAATCGCCACCGCCTTGCGGCCGGCGATTTCGTTGCCGGCATCATCGGGCATCTGCCAGAAAAACCAGGCTGACGACGCCGAGATGACCGAGACCACGACGAAGGCAGGCGCGAACATCGTGGCGTCAAGGTCGGTGGCGTGACGCCACCACAGCGTTGTCTCGACGCAAAAGGCGCCGACGGCGACGCCGGCGGAAATCGCCAGCTGCTGGTTGACGCTCACCAGCGTGGTGGCGCGGCTCATCTGCGAAGGTTCGACCTCCGCATAGGCGACCGTGTTGATCGCGGTGAATTCCAGCGAGCGGAAGAAGCCGCCCACCACCAGGATGATCATGATCAGGAGCAGCGGCGTGTTGATGGTGAACAGCGCGCAGGCCGCGAGGAAGACGGTGCTGATCAGGGCGTTGGCTGTCATCATGTTGCGGAAGCCGAAGGCGCGGATGATGCGCCCTGCCAGCGTTTTCATGCCCATCGCTCCGACAGCGGAGGCGAACGTCACGAGACCGGACTGGAACGGCGACAGGCCGAAGCCGACCTGCATCAGCAGCGGCAGCAGGAACGGCAGCGCGCCGATGCCGAGGCGAAACAGGAAGCCGCCGATGATGGCGGCGCGCAGCGTCGGCAGCCGCAGCATCGCGAAATCCAGCACCGGCGAGCCGGTGCGCCGCGCGTGCATCACGTAGAGGCTCATCGAGATCGAGCCGACGCCGATCAGGGCGACGATCACCGGCCACGGCAGCAGGTTGAGCCCGGCCACCGACAGGCCGAAGGCGATGCCGGCCAGCCCAATGCCGGCCAGCACAAGGCCGTAAAGATCGAACCGTTCAGGGTCCTCGCTCTTGATCGGGTCGATGTATTTCAGCGCCAGGAAGATGCCGAGCAGCCCGATCGGGATGTTGATCAGGAAGATCCAGTGCCAGGAGAAATAGGTGGTGATGAAGCCGCCGAGCGGCGGGCCGATCACGGGACCTATCAGCGCCGGCACCGTCACCCAGGCCATCGCGTTGACCAGCGCGCTTTTGTCGATCGAGCGGAGCAGCACCAGCCGCCCGACCGGCGTCATCATGGCGCCGCCGATGCCCTGCAGAATGCGCGCAATGACGAAGTGCGTGACCGATTGCGACAGCGCGCAGCCGATCGAGCCCAGCATGAACACGCCGACCGCGCTCGCGAACACCATCCGGGCGCCGAAACGGTCGGCGGTCCAGCCGCTCGCCGGGATGAACACCGCCAACGACAGCAGATAGGAGGTGATGGCGAGCTTCAGCGTCAGCGGGCTGGTGCCGATATCGGCCGCGATCGCCGGCAGCGAGGTCGCGATAACCGTCGAGTCCATGTTCTCCATGAACAGGGCGGTGGCGACGATGAGCGGGATGATGCGCTGCTTATCCATTGGCGTCGGGCGGAAGGAAGGGCTGGCGGGGCTGTATCATCCAACTGTCACGGAGGCTATTGCGGAAGCCTTTGGGGTGCCTAAAACATGAGTGGCGTGCGCTCGTTGCAGGCCCGCGCGAGAGCTTCAAACAGGGCCTTCCGTTCACAAAAACCTGTGCATGGCAGCCAAACGCTTTGATTCGGCTGAAGGCCATGCTAGGGACCAGCGTCAACCCCACCGATGGGCTTCGATTCGAGGGCGTGCCGACTGGTGCAGCCGAGGGCGACGCTCATCTCCTGATGTTTCGCGGCGCCGCGCCGCCGAAAGGAGTTGGCAAATGGCCGTTGCCTCCGGCAATAACGCGATCCGCGAAGCCTTCACGTTCGACGACGTCCTGCTCAAGCCCGGCCTCTCCGATGTGCTGCCTTCCGACGTCGACATCCGCTCCCACGTTACCCGCGCCATTCCGCTGAACATCCCGATCATGGCCTCCGCCATGGACACCGTGACGGAGGCGCGCATGGCGATCGCCATGGCGCAGGCCGGCGGCGTCGGCGTCATTCACCGCAACTTCGATCCCGAGGGCCAGGCCGCGCAGGTGCGGCAGGTGAAGAAGTTCGAGTCCGGCATGGTGGTCAATCCGCTGACCATTTCGCCCGACGCGACGCTCGCCGATGCGCTGACCCTGATGAAGGACCACGGCATCTCCGGCATCCCGGTGGTGACCGGCGGCGGCGGCGGCAAGCCCGGCAAGCTCGTCGGCATCCTGACCAATCGCGACGTGCGGTTCGCGACCGATCCAAAGCAGAAGGTTTCGGAGCTGATGACGCACGAGAAGCTGATCACCGTGCGCGAGGAGGTCGGCCAGGACGAGGCCAAGCGGATGCTGCACCAGCACCGCATCGAGAAGCTGCTGGTGGTCGACGACCAGTATCGCTGCGTCGGCCTGATCACCGTCAAGGACATGGAAAAGGCGGTTGCGCATCCGCTCGCCTGCAAGGACGCCCAGGGCCGGCTTCGTGTGGCTGCTGCCACCACGGTCGGCGAGGGCGGTTTCGAGCGCACCGAGCGGCTGATCGAAGCGGGCGTCGATCTCGTCGTGGTCGATACCGCGCATGGCCATTCCTCGCGCGTACTGGAAGCCGTCAATCGCATCAAGCGGATCTCCAACGCGGTGCAGGTGATCGCCGGCAATATTGCCACCAGGGAAGGCGCGCAGGCGCTGATCGATGCCGGTGCAGACGCGATCAAGGTCGGCATCGGACCGGGCTCGATCTGCACCACGCGCATCGTCGCCGGTGTCGGCGTGCCGCAGCTCACCGCCATCATGGATGCGGTGGAAGCGGCGAAGAAGGCCAGCGTGCCGGTCATCGCCGATGGCGGCATCAAATATTCCGGCGATCTTGCCAAAGCTCTCGCTGCCGGCGCCGACGTTGCCATGGTCGGCTCGCTGCTGGCCGGTACCGACGAGACGCCCGGCGAAGTGTTTCTCTGGCAGGGCCGCTCCTACAAGGCCTATCGCGGCATGGGCTCGGTCGGCGCGATGGCGCGCGGCTCGGCCGACCGCTACTTCCAGCAGGACATCAAGGATACGCTCAAGCTCGTGCCCGAAGGCATCGAGGGCCAGGTGCCCTACAAGGGCCCGGTCGGCAACGTGATGCACCAGCTTGCCGGCGGCCTGCGCGCGGCGATGGGCTATGTCGGCGCCCGCGATCTCGGCGAATTCCACCAGAAGGCGGAGTTCGTCCGCATCACCGGCGCGGGCCTGCGCGAAAGCCATGTCCACGATGTGACCATCACGCGCGAAGCCCCGAACTATCCGGGCGGCGTGTAAGGCTGGCGTTAGACGACGGCCTCGACTACCGTCATTGCGATGAGCGAAGCGACGAAGCAATCCATTTGTCCCTGCGGGGATCGATGGATTGCTTCGCTTCGCTCGCAATGACTGGAATAATGAGAGGAAACAACCATGTCCCAGGGCAAACGCGTCGTTCTGGCTTCCCGTCCGGTCGGCGAGCCGAAACCAACCGACTTCCGCATCGAGGAATATGCCGTGCCGGCGCCGGGGCCGGGCGAAGTGCTGCTTCGCACGGTGTGGTTGTCGCTCGATCCCTACATGCGCGGACGCATGAGCGACGGGCCGTCCTATGCGCAGCCGGTGCCGATCGGCGGCGTGATGGAAGGCGGCACGGTGAGCGAGGTCGCGGCTTCCAACAATCCGGGCTTCGCCAAGGGCGACATCGTGCTGTCGCGCGCGGGCTGGCAGACGCACGCGATCTCCAACGGGCAGGGACTTGCCAAGATCGATCCGAAGATCGCGCCCATCTCGACCGCGGTGGGCGTGCTCGGCATGCCCGGCATGACCGCCTACACGGGCCTGCTCGACATCGGCAAGCCGCAGCCCGGCGAGACCGTGGTGGTCGCGGCCGCGTCCGGTGCAGTCGGCTCGGCGGTCGGGCAAATCGCCAAGATCAAGGGCGCGCGGGCGATCGGCATCGCCGGCGGCAAGGACAAGTGCGACTACGTCAAGAACGAACTCGGCTTCGATGATTGCCTGGACCACCGCGATCCTGATCTCGCGGCCAAACTGAAGGCGGCGTGCCCGAAGGGCATCGACGTCTATTTCGAGAATGTCGGCGGCGCGGTGTTCGAGGCGGTGTTCCCGCTGCTCAACGCGTTCGCGCGCATTCCCGTCTGCGGCCTGATCGCGCATTACAACGACACGCAGGCGGTCGCGCCGAAATGGGCGCCGATGATGATGCGTGCGATCCTGACCAAGCGGCTCACCTTCCGCGGCTTCATCGTGTCCGATTTCGCCGCGCGCCACGGCGATTTCCTGCGCGACATGTCGCAGTGGTTCCGCGAAGGCAAGCTCAAGCACAAGGAATTCGTCACCGAAGGGCTCGACAGCGCGCCGGGCGCCTTCATGGGCCTCTTGAAGGGCGCCAATTTCGGCAAGCAGCTGGTGCGGGTCGGGCCGGACAAGGCATAGGACACGGCAATGGGCCGCCAGGGCGAATCCGGCATTCGCGCTGGCGGCCAATTCACACTTCGTTGAAGGGACGGGAACCGCGCGTTGCGGCGCCGGTTGGCATGCCATGTCGAACATGGAGGAGCAAATGACCAAGACCACCCTGTTATCTGCCGGAATTCTGTCGATTGCGATGCTTGCCGCCCCTGCAATGGCCCAGGAAGCAACCCAGGAGCCCGGCGTGATGGGATTCAACTATCCCAACTCGGCCTATCTGCGCGGCGGCTATGGCCACAGCTTCAAGCCGCGGCCGGCCGATTACTACAACGGCTATGCTGGCCGATCGCCGTCGCTGCGCACCGCGCCGGAAGGCTACGGCTATTACGGATACGCGGCGCCGGCCTATGGACCGGCGGCGTACGACGCCTACGGCTACTACACCCGCCCGTATTGACGGCTAGGGAACGACAACCTGAAGCGCGATGATGATTCATCCGGATCGCATCGCGCTTTAGTCGTTCAACAGTTCATCCAGCCTGACATCGCGCTGGCCGGGCGCGCGGACGTATCGCACCTCGAAACTGTCGGGGCGGAAGCGGTATTCCACGAGCCCGGTCTCCTTGATGCCGATCACTTCCTGCATCGTGTCCGGGATGACGAAGCCGGCCGACGGCGCCCAGACGTGGCGGGTGCGGCCGTAGGTGAAATCGCGGCGCTGATGCACATGGCCGCTGGCGACGAGCCGCACGTCGTGCGCGCCCAGCATGGTCACGAGTTGAGCGCGCGCCGGCTGCGGCACGAAGCGGATCGCGGTGGGTTCGGTCTCCGGATCTTCCGGGGTTTGCAGAAACAACGGCTTGTGCAGGAACAGCGCGATCGGCTTGCCGTTTGCCTCCGAGAGTCTTGCGGCGAACCAGTCCATCTGCTCGGCTTCGCTCGGAATGGCGGTGTTCATGATCAGCGAATTCAGCCCGATGAAGCACCAGCCGGCCGCCTCGAAATGGAAGCGGTCCTCGCCGAATATTTCGACGAAGGATGCACGGTCCTTTTCGTTGGCGCGCAGCGAGGGCGGCTTGCCGACCGCGGTCGGGTTGTCGCCGATGTCGTGATTGCCGGGCAGGAAACGGCAGTTCACCGGCAGCGTGGCGTGCAGTTCCCTTGCGTATTCGAGATCGCTGCGGCTGTTCGGGCCGTCCCACGACACGTCGCCGCTGTTGACGACGAGATCGGGGCGCGTCGCATCGATGTGCTCGCTGACGCGTTGAAAATTGCCGGTCAGGCCGGCGAAGCGGGCGGCGCGGGAGAGATGGGTGTCGGAAATCTGCGTAAGGCGGAATTCGGTCATTGCGATATGCCTTCCAAAAGAAATCCTAGCAGTGTAACGCGTCGAAATGGTGACGCGCGCGGGAGTGGTTTTCCATGATGGTCCAGTCGATCTTGTTGCCGGTCTTCGTTCTGGTCGGCCTTACCTTTTTCCTGCTGTTGTGGACGGCGCGGGCGCGGCGCGAGGCGCCGGCGCGGGGCGATGCCGTCGCCGACCTGTTCGGGCTTCCCACGTTGTTCTACGCCCTGGTCGCGATTGCGCTGCAATTGCACAAGGCCGATCTCGCCATGGTCATGCTGTCCTGGGTGTTCGTGGTGACGCAGTTCGTTCATGCCGGCATCCTTGCCGGTTCCGGCAACGGCCGCTCGCGCTCGGCCTGGTTTGCCGGCGTGCTTGTACTTTTCGCCATGTGGGTCTACTTCGCGTTCCGGCAACTGTTTCCCGTTGCGATCTCACCGATCTGAAAGACCTTTCGTGACCCCTGCCGCCCGGCTGTCCGCCGCCATCGACGTCATCGCCGCCATCGAGGCGCAGCGCGTGCCCGCCGCACAGGCGCTGAAGGAATGGGGCACCTCGCACCGCTTTGCCGGCTCCGGCGATCGCGCCGCGATCGCGGGCCTCGTGTGGGACGTGCTGCGGCGGCGCGCCTCCAGCGCGCATCTGATGGGCAACGAAGCGCCGCGGGCGCGCGTGCTCGGCATGCTCCGGCTCGAGCGGGGCATGGCCGTGGATGCGGTCGATGCGCTGTGCGACGGCGGTCGCTTCGCGCCGGAGCCGCTCAGCGAGGTGGAGCGCGCGGCGCTCGCATCCGGCTCGCTCGAGGGGGCGCCGGCGCATGTCGCGGGCGATTACCCCGAATGGCTCGATGCGCAGCTTGCCGCCGTGTTCGGCGAAGACCGCGTGGCGGAGGCCGTTGCGATGGCGAGCCGCGCGCCGCTCGACCTTCGCGTCAACACGCTGAAGGCCAGGCGCGAGAAAGTGCTGGCTTCGCTGAAGCATCTCGGCGCCAAAGAGACGCCGTGGTCGCCGAACGGCCTGCGCATCGAGCTTGGCGCCGATGCGCGCAATCCCGGCATCCATTCGGAAGAGGATTTCATCAAGGGCGCGGTCGAGGTGCAGGACGAGGGCTCGCAGCTTGCGGCGCTGCTGTCGGCGGCAAAGCCCGGCGAGCAGGTGATCGACCTCTGCGCCGGCGCCGGCGGCAAGACGCTGGCGCTTGCCGCGATGATGGGCGGCAAGGGCCGGCTGATCGCGACCGACCGCGACAAGCGCCAGCTCGCGCCGATCCATGAACGGCTGTCGCGCGCCGGCGTGCACAATTGCGACGTGCGCACGCCGAAGGGGGAAGCCGATCCGCTTGCCGACATCAAGGGAACGGCCGATCTGGTGCTGATCGATGCGCCCTGCAGCGGCACCGGCACCTGGCGGCGCAATCCCGACGCCAAGTGGCGGATGCGCCCGGGCGCGCTGGAGGTGCGGCTGAAGGACCAGGTCGAGGTGCTCGACCGCGCGGCGCCGATGCTGAAGCCGGGCGGGCGGATCGCCTACATCACCTGCTCGGTGCTGCCGGCGGAGAACGACGAACAGGTTCGCGCATTCGTCGCGCGGCATCCGGAGTTCGCGGTGGTGCCGCCGGAGGAAACGGCCAGTGCGCTGTGGGACAAGGCCGAGGATTTTGCGCAAGCCGCGCTGCGCTCGGACGAGGGCTGGCTGATGACGCCGCGGCGCACCGGCACGGACGGATTTTTCGTGGCGGTGCTGCGGAAGGCGTGACGGAGTCGTTGCCTTGGCGCAGGGGCCGATGATCGGCTTGGCGCTGTCGTGGAATGGTCGAACCGGAGCCTTGGCACAGCCGCAACACGTGGTCATGGGTCCGCATCGGCGCTTGCTTTGCACCTCGCAACGACGGCCGAGAAGACGCGCGTTCTCGATCTCGCGGCGCGTTTCGCCCGAGGTTTGGATCGTCATGCCACCCTCCTGGAACGAGAGGGCGCAGGGAAGGCCGGGCGCCGACTGCGCCCGCAGCACCGTGTGCAATGGGTAGAATAGAAACGCACACGGGTTTGACAGGTACAGCCGGGACATCCCGGCCTTCCCCGCGCAATGGGTTTACGGCTTATAGGTGCTCTCCCCGGTGAGCGGCCTTTATTGTCACCGTTGCCGAGCCCGCACAGGCGGACCGGATAGACGCCAGGGTCGCGGCGCCAGGACCACACGATTTCGCCGTACGCCGCCGCGTTTCGTCCGGTGAAGGATCACCTGACGCGGCAAGCGTCCATCGCAACCCGTGCCACGCTGCGTGACGATCGCGCATCGTCCCTCACGGCGGCGCGGGCTGGGGCAGTACTAACGCAAATCAGAATTCTGGTAAAGCGAAATATTTTCGGTGGCGGGGATTGACAGGTTTCCGCGGTGATTTGCCCGTCGGGCAATTGCGCAGGACGGTGGTATGGGTAGGCCGCGACGGTATCACGGTAATGCCAGCCCGGAGGGTGTCGCCGACGAACAGAAGTCCCATGGGCCCCCACAAGCATGTGGGCGGCCCGGCCGCCGCGGTTGCGGCAGGGCCCGCCGTCGCGTATCTGCTTGCCATGACAGCCCCACAGCAAGCACTGGAGCCGACGCCCCCCGTGGCCGCGGCGCATGAAAAGATTCTGATTGTCGATTTCGGCAGTCAGGTGACGCAGCTGATCGCGCGCCGGGTACGCGAGGAGGGCGTCTATTCCGAGATCGTGCCGTTCCAGAAGGCGGAACAAGCCTTCAACGAGATGAAGCCGAAGGCGGTGATCCTCTCGGGCGGTCCGGAATCCGTGCACGCGGAAGGCTCGCCGCGCGCGCCGCAGGCGATCTTCGATTCCGGCGTTCCCGTGCTCGGCATCTGCTACGGCCAGATGACCATGGCCGCCCAGCTCGGCGGCGAGGTCGAGGGCGGCCACCACCGCGAGTTCGGCCGCGCCGATGTCGAGGTGAAGGGCGACAGCCGCCTGTTCGACGCCACCTGGGACAGGGGCGGCAAGTACCAGGTGTGGATGAGCCACGGCGACCGCATCACGAAAATGCCGCCGGGCTTCGTGGTGGCCGGCACCTCGCCGAATGCGCCGTTCGCGGTGATCCAGGACGAGCAGCGGAAATATTACGGGCTGATGTTCCATCCCGAAGTGGTGCACACGCCCGACGGCGCAAAACTGCTGCGCAATTTCGTGCGCAAGGTGGCGGGGCTCCATGGCGACTGGACCATGCGCGCCTTCCGCGAGGAGGCGATCGAGAAGATCCGCAGGCAAGTGGGGCGGGGCCGGGTGATCTGCGGCCTCTCCGGCGGCGTGGACTCCGCGGTGGCGGCCGTGCTGATCCACGAGGCGATCGGCGACCAGCTCACCTGCGTGTTCGTCGACCATGGCCTGTTGCGGCTCGACGAAGCCAGGACGGTCGTCGACCTCTTCCGCGGCCACTACAACATCCCGCTGGTGCACGTCGATGCCTCCAGGCAATTCCTCGGCGAGCTCGAAGGCGTCACCGACCCCGAGGTAAAGCGCAAGACCATCGGGCGTCTCTTCATCGACGTGTTCGATGCCGAGGCGAAAAAGATCGGCGGCGCCGAATTCCTGGCGCAGGGCACGCTCTACCCCGACGTGATCGAGAGCGTGTCGTTCACCGGCGGGCCGTCGGTGACGATCAAGTCGCACCACAATGTCGGCGGGCTCCCCGAGCGCATGAACATGAAGCTCGTCGAGCCCCTGCGCGAATTGTTCAAGGACGAGGTGCGCGCGCTCGGCCGCGAACTCGGCCTGCCCGAGATCTTCGTCGGCCGCCACCCGTTCCCGGGCCCGGGCCTCGCTATCCGCTGCCCCGGCGAGATCACCAGGGACAAGCTCGACATCCTGCGCAAGGCCGATGCGGTCTACATCGACCAGATCAGGAAGCACGGCCTCTACGACGAAATCTGGCAGGCCTTCGCCGTGCTGCTGCCGGTGAAGACCGTCGGCGTGATGGGCGACGGCCGCACCTACGATTATGTGGTCGGCCTGCGCGCCGTGACCTCGACCGACGGCATGACCGCCGACTTCTACCCGTTCGACATGAAGTTTTTGGGCGAGACCGCGACGCGCATCATCAACGAGGTGAAGGGCGTGAACCGGGTGGTGTACGACGTGACCAGCAAGCCGCCGGGGACGATTGAGTGGGAGTGAGGTCCACTCAGACTTTGAAGCGGTTTTCGCGATGCCACCGCAAGAAGTGTGGATGAGGGTGATCGGCTGCGCGGTTAGGCGTGAGAATGCGTCCTGTCTTGTTGATGATGGAGCGCGCGCCAGCTTCGTCGTTTACATGACGTGAGATCAGGATATCGTGATTGTCCGCGATGCTGATCAAGCCGCGATCAAACATCCAGTGCGCGGTTCCAGATAGCGCAAGTCCGTTGCTGACGATGTCCGGGCCATTTTCTTCGACGGGCCTGATGTGTGCGGCTTCAACCTCGGCGCGGCCGAGGCCGTTGATCAGCTTCAATGAAGTGATTGCGCAGCGGGCATCGTAGGCGCGCAGGACAACACGCCGAAAGATACGGTCTCTGACAATGCGGGAAGTCAAGGACGCGACGCGATCGCGTTCCTGTTCGTATTGGAAGGAAGACTGCGTCTCCTGTATGCCCGGGAAAGCGGAAGGTCCGTCGATGCGCGATAGCACCGCCGTCTCCTCAGCGAGCCCAAGTTCGGTAATCCGATTAAAGTCTGCAGTAGAAATGGGTCGGACAGCGGACTGAGCGCGACCGGAAATCTTACCCTGTTCATTCAGGAGTCCTCGTTCGAGAAGTCCATTGCTGTCGCGGAACGGAACTGGATTGGCGAAATCCAAATAACTGTTTGGTTCAATGACGGCGATGTACATGCCCTTTGTACTTGGGTCAGGAATGACTTGCTGGACCCTAGCAATCGCAAAATAACCGCGTGATTCCTGCGATTTCGTTGGCTCGTAATAGATAATCCAGTCGCCAACGCATGACTTTACGCGATCAAGGTATTGGCCGGGAAATTGGTATTGCTCGGCAGGAGTGTCCTTGTAGATGGAATCCGGCCGATGGATGAAGACACCGAATGCCACAGATCATTCCCCAGAAGTCAACACAGCCGCGCGCGTCGACACAGCGCGATATCCTACGCGGCGTGGCTGTTGAGTAAAGCGTCGTTCTGCTGATTTCGAATCGCAAGGATTGCCTCGCGACAGCTATTGCCCAAGGCCGAGGCCGACTGGAGGCTGCCTTCTACGCGATCTCTTGCTCATGCTCTTGTTCGTAGCGAAGCCCATCCGCCGTCGTTTACGCGAAACTGATTGGCGATGCGTAAGCCCTCGTCGAGTTTCATGCCATGCTGCATGTCCTCCGACCAAAGCGTGTCGCAACCGGCGTGGAGCGCCGAAGCGGCTCTCATCGGGTCGTAAAGCGAAAGGCCGTATCGTTCGGCGATCCGCGCGTTACGGTGACAGTGCACTTATCCCACGCAGCAGATCAGGCCAGACCCTGCGACCTTGCAACCTATTACATATAGGCGTATGTAATCGCGATGGCCCACATCAGCATCCGCGATCTTCAGAAGATTTCCGGCGAGGCGATCGGGGCGCTTGCCGGGCCGACTCCTGTGAAATCGGGCGAGCGGACGGTGGGGCTGCTGATCCCCATGAAGTCGGCCGATCCGGATCGTCTTGCTGCGGTGCTGAAGCGGGCCGCAGCGCTGGCCAGGGGGCGTGACGCTGCCGCGGACGATGCGGCGCTCGCCGCGTTCGGCGATGTCGATCCGGTCGACTGGTCGGTCGCGGCCGTAAAGGCCCTGACCCGCAAGCCGAAGGCGTGAGACGCCCGTCCACGACGATCGTGATCGACGCGGCCATTCTGGTCGCCGCCGTTCGTGGCCGAAGCGCGGGTGCGATCCTGAAGGCCGCCGGGAGCGCAATCCTGGTCACCACGGATCGTGCGGTCCAGGAAGCTCGCCGGCGCATCGAGCTCGGATTGAAGCGCCCGGAGCTGCTCGGCGTTCTCGACGATCTGGCGGAGTTGCTCACGGTCGTTCCCGTCGCCGCGCTGGAGCCTGTCCTTGTCGGCTGCGAAGAGACCCTTCGCGACGCGGTGCCGAGCCGCAACGGTTCGGTGCGCGACGCCCATGTGCTGGCGTTGGCCTGGAGCGTCGAGGCTGACGTCTGGACGACGGATCGCGGCTTCGCGGGAACGGGTGTTGCGACCTGGTCGACGCCGAACCTGATGCGAGGACTTGCCGAAGCCGGCGCGGGATAGCGGCCACATGGATCGTCGCGTGGCGCCCCGGCGAGGGGTGCCGCTTTCGGTCACTTGCCGCGAAACGGATTGGATATCCGCAAGCCCTCGTCGAGTTTCATGCCATGCTGCATGTCCTCCGAGCAAAGCGCGTCGCAACCCTTTCGCTAACCCGCCCTGCGCATCTTCAATCGACTTCTCCCGCAGGCCATTAACTGTTTGCTGCTACTTCGGGGCTGTCAAGGCGCTGCTGCTGTTCCAGATCGCCACCGACGACGCCATGCACTGGTGCTTCGGCGATGCCGGCGCCTGCTATGTCTTCCTCGGCGTCGATGCGCTGAAGGAAATGGATTTCTCGAAGGCGACGATGACGCTGGAATGTTACTGACGCTCGCCGGGACTGGTTGTTAGCGCTGCCCGATCTGCACTAGATTGCGCGCCGTCAACAACAAGAGGAAATCACATGGCACGCGTGCGCTGTATCACCGAGATGGGCATGGGCGTCGACGTCCACGGCCGGGACGCCACCAAGGCGGGCAGGCGCGCGGTGTCGGATGCGATCCGCCATTCCAGCCTCGGCTTCTTCCGCATGCTGGGCAAGACGGCGAACGACATGTTCGTCGACGTCACCATCGCCGTGCCGAACCCGGAAAGCCTCGACAAGGCGGCGATCGCAAAGGAGCTGCCGTACGGCACGGTGAGCGTGAAAGCCGTGCAGGGCGGGCTGGAGATTCCGGCCGAGCAGGGCACCGATTCCATCCTGATCGCCAACGCTGCCGTGATCGTCAGTTTCGACGACGACAAGGGCTAGACATGATCGCCATCTCGCCGGAGGCGGCCCGCGGCAGGGCAAATGCAGATGCAGGCCGGAACGCCCTTCGAATTCGTCTGGCGCAATGACGAACTCACCGATCCGCCGGGCAGCAAGCCGGAAGGTTTCGGCGACGAGCACCGGATGGCGAGCCGGATCACCGAGTTCGACCCGCCGCACAGGATCTCGTTCACCTGGAACGACAGCGGCGACGTTTCGATCGAGCTGGAAACAAGGGGCGACGAGGTGCTGCTGACGCTGATCCATCGCCGCCTGCCCAATCGCAACACCCTGCTCAAGGTCTCCGCCGGCTGGCACATGCATCTCGACGTGCTGGTGGCGCGTGCCTCCGGCAAGCAACCGGAACCGTTCTGGGATGGCTGGCTGCGCCTGACCGGGGAGTACGACCGGCGGCTGCCCAATTGACGCAGCCGCGACGCAACGAGCATCAGGAAGACAGGAGGTTGCTCATGAAGGCCCAAATCGTTTCTGCAAGAGAGTGGGACGCCGCGCGCGAAAAAATGCTGGTGCGCGAGAAGGAAGTGACCCGCGCCCGCGACGCGCTGGCCGCCGAGCGGCGGCGGATGCCGCGGCAGGCGGTGGAGAAGGAATATTGGTTCGACGGGCCGAGCGGCAGGATGAGCCTGCTCGAGCTGTTCCAGGGCCGGCGGCAACTGATCGTGTACCGCGCCTTCTTCGAGCCGGGCGTGCACGGCTGGCCTGAGCATGCCTGCATCGGCTGCTCGCTCGGCGCCGACCAGGTCTGCAATCTCGTTCACCTCAACGCGCGCGACACGACGCTTGTCTACGCCTCCCGCGCACCGCAGGCGGACATCGCGCGGCTGAAGGCGAGGATGGGTTGGGAGCATATCCCGTGGGTGACCATCACAGACGGTTTTGACGCCGACTTCGGCGTCGACCAATGGCACGGCCACAATGCATTCATCCGCGAGGGCGAGCGCATCTTCCGCACCTACATGATCAACAGCCGCGGCGACGAGGCGATGGGCACCATCTGGAGCTACCTCGACATCACCGCGCTCGGCCGGCAGGAGGAATGGGAGGATTCGCCGGAAGGCTATCCGAAGAGCCGTCCGTACAAATGGTGGAACTGGAACGACAGCTATGTCGAGGGCGCCGCCCCGGATCCGAAATGGGTCGCGGTGTCGGATGCGGGCGAGGCTGCATTCCGGAACAAGGCAGGCTGACCGGAACGCGCGCCGAACCGCGCCGGGCGACGGGGAGAATGAGCTATGAGCGAGGCCGGTGCCGGCATGCGCGGCTGCGCGGCAATGTCCGAAGGCGGCGGTGCTGCAGGAAAAACTGCCGCCGGTTTCCTGCAGCTTGCCGCCGCGCCGACCTTCGCGCTGATGGCGCTGTTGACCGGCGTTTTCGGCACCGGCACGCCCGACCTGCTCTGCTCGATGGCGGGTACGCCGTCGCTCGGCGGAATGGTGCCGATGTATCTCCTGATGAGCGCGTTCCATTCGGCGCCGTGGCTGCATCTGATCGCCGGCCGGCTGGCAAGCAGGTGAAAATTTTCTCCAACGGGATGTCGTCTTTCGCTTCCCTCGTCCGTCCTGTGTTGCGGGAGCAGGAACGGAGCAGAGCCATGAGCAGTTCGTACTATCGCTGGGTCATCGTCGCCGCGGGTGGCCTTCTGGGATGCGTCGCCGTCGGCGGCATGTTCTCGCTGCCGGTGCTGCTGCAGCCGATCGCGCGGGATACCGGCTGGTCGGTGGCGGGGATTTCCGGCACGATGACCATCGGGTTCCTGGCGATGGCGTTTGCCGGCATGATCTGGGGAACGCTGTCGGACCGCTTAGGGCCGCGCCCGGTGGTGCTGATAGGGTCGATCGTTATCGCCGCATCGCTGGCGCTGGCGAGCCGCGCCACCTCGCTGATCGAGTTTCAGCTGCTGTTCGGCCTGCTCGTGGGCGCTGCGACCGCAGCGATCTTCGCGCCGATGATGGCGACCGTCACCGGCTGGTTCACCACCCAGGTCAGCCTTGCGGTGTCGCTGGTCTCCGCCGGCATGGGCATGGCGCCGATGACGATGTCGCCGCTGGTGGCCTGGCTCGTCGAAAGCACCCATGACTGGCGGACCACGATGTTGATCCTCGCTGGCGTGATTGCGGCCATCATGATTCCGGTCTCGTTGCTGGTGCGGCGCCCGCCGGCGCTTGCGGGTGCCGGCGCCGCCGGCGCGCCCATGCCCGTGGGTGCCGTGCCGCAGCCGGACATCACGCTCGCGCAGGCGCTCAAGTCGCCGCAGTTCATCATCCTGTTCGCCACCAGCTTCTTCTGCTGCGCCACCCATTCCGGGCCGATCATTCACACCGTGAGCTATGCCATCAGCTGCGGCATCCCGCTGATTGCCGCCGTGTCGATCTACAGCGTGGAGGGTCTTGCAGGCCTGTTCGGCCGCATCGGGTTCGGGCTGCTCGGCGACAAGTTCGGCGCCAAGCGCGTGCTGGTGATCGGGCTCCTGGTGCAGGCGTTCGGCGCGCTGGCCTACGCCTTCGTGCGCGAGCTTGCCGCCTTCTACGCGGTGGCGGCGGTGTTCGGCTTCATCTATGCCGGCGTAATGCCGCTTTATTCGGTGCTGGTGCGCGAAAACTTCCCGCTGCGCATGCTCGGCACCATCATCGGCGGCACGTCGATGGCCGGCGGCCTCGGCATGGCGACGGGCCCGATCGCGGGCGGCCTGATCTACGACTCCTTTGCGGACTACGCCTGGCTCTATGTCGGCGCGTGGGGCATGGGCATCGGGGCGTTCCTGATGGCGATGGCGTTCCGGCCGTTCCCGAAAGCGCAGCCGCAGGCCATGCCGGCGGTGGCCTAGGGGAGAGGTAGCGGAACGATTACACGTCGACTCTTGGGCCCGGGCGCGTCCCGGGCTTTTCGCACCGGATGCGAAACGAGCAGTCGGGCTTGGCCGGGTCGCGCCCGGCAATGACCACATGCGCGCCGAGCCGCGGCAACAGCCAGCCGACGGCGGCCGATGCCGCCGGCGCCGCCCGAGATCAGCGCGACCCGGTTCCCCAGCGCGTCGGCTGCACCGACCGTCGCATGCGTCGCGAGGTCGTGCTCGCTCGATTCCGGTTTCTGGCGGTCAGCCATCTGCGGCGGGCCCTTGCTGTTTGCAGTCGCGTCCGTAGATTAGTCGCCAAGCAACAAAGAACAGATGGCATGCCCGATCTCTCCGCTTTTCCCATCACCACGCGCTGGCCCGCGAAGCATCCCGACCGTCTTCAGCTTTACTCGTTGCCGACCCCGAACGGCGTCAAGGCTTCGATCATGCTGGAAGAGCTGGGGCTGCCCTATGAGTGGCATCTCGTCGATTTCGGCAAGGACGACCAGAAGACGCCGGAGTTCCTGTCGCTGAATCCGAACGGCAAGATTCCCGCCATCCTCGATCCCGAGGGGCCCGGCGGCCAGCCGCTGGCGCTGTTCGAATCCGGCGCGATCCTGCAATACCTCGCGGAGAAGACCGGCAAGCTGCTGCCCAAGGACGCTGCCCGGCGCTGGCAGGCGATCCAGTGGGTGCATTTCCAGATGGGCGGGATCGGCCCGATGTTCGGGCAGGTCGGCTTCTTCCACAAATTTGCCGGCCGCGACTATGAGGACAAGCGGCCGCTGCAGCGCTACGTCGGCGAGTCGAAGCGCCTGCTGGCTGTGATGGATTCCCGTCTCGCCGGCCGGCAATGGTTCATGGACGACGACTACAGCATCGCCGACATCTCCATGCTCGGCTGGGTGCGCAACCTGGTCGGCTTCTACGAGGCGGGTGATCTCGTCGGCTTCGGCGAATTCAAGAATGTTGCCGCCTGGCTCGAGCGCGGGCTGGCGCGGCCGGCGGTGCAGCGCGGATTGAACATTCCGCCGCGGCCGTGAATGGCCGTCACCCGCGCTTGAGCAGTTCGTAGGCGACGGGATTGTCGGCGCAGGCCCCGAAGCCGCATTGCAGCAGGGTCGACACCACGTTCAGCCCGGCAAGTCCCATCACCAGCCACACCGCCGCGGTCGCGAACAGGTCAGGCGCGTCAAAATTCTTCGGCCCCTCCGGCTCGAACTGGCGGTCGAACAGCAGCATGACGGCGATCAGCACGATGCAGGCCGCGAAGGCGATCAGGGCCAGTGTGTAATAGTGGTAGCCGAGCAGCGCCGTGCCGTAGCCGGGATCGCCGGGCATGATGTGGAGCAGCACCTGCCGCGTCGAAAAGGCAAAGCCGGCGGCAGCGGCAAGCAGCGACAGCGAATAATGGCTCGGGCGCGGTCCCCAGCGCACGTTCATGATCGGCCCGATCGCCAGCACCGCGAATTGGATGCGCTGCAACAAACACAGCGGGCAGGGCAGTTCGTGCAGCAGGAACTGAGCGGCGAACGCCGCGATCAGGACCAGCGCGATCGCATAAAGACCAAGGACGTTCAACGTGATGGCCAGTGACCGCGTCATGTCGGCAGCTCAGAAGGACAATTTCAGGTGATCGGTGGCGTGATGCAGGTAGGTCGCGAGCGAGGCGACCAGAAGCGCTGCGAAGAGGCCCAGCGCCAGCGGACGCGAGCCTCGCCATGCGACCAGCATCACGATGGCGGCGGCGACAAAGAGTGCGGTGAATTCCATGTTGTCCCTGCGAGGCTGAACCCTGCGCGACCTTAACACAGGAACGGCAACGGCGCAGTCGTGGCATGCGATTTCACAAATCGGACACGAAATACGTTGTCGGTGGCATGGCCGTCGATCATGATGCACCCAGCCTCTTTTTTCCTCCGACCCCGAGCGCCGCAATGACCACCGAAGCGATCCGTCCCGCTGCCGTACGCCCCCATCAGCCCTGGTACAGGATTCTCTATGTCCAGGTACTGATTGCCATCGCGCTCGGCATCCTGATCGGATACTTCTGGCCCGACCTCGGCAAGAAACTCAAGCCGCTCGGCGACGGCTTCATCGCCCTGATCAAGATGATGATCGCACCGATCATCTTCTGTACCGTGGTGCACGGCATTTCCTCGATGGGCGATCTCAAGCGCGTCGGCCGGGTCGGGCTGAAGGCGTTGATCTATTTCGAGGCGGTGTCGACCATCGCCCTCGGGATCGGCCTGCTCGTCGGCGAAGTGCTGCAGCCGGGCGCCGGCTTCAACATTGATCCGTCCACGATCGACGTGAAGTCGGTGCAGACCTATGTCACCAAGGCCAAGGAAGAGGACATCATCTCCCACCTGCTCGGGATCATCCCGGACAGCTTCATCGGCGCGCTCGCCCGCGGCGATCTGCTGCAGGTGCTGCTGGTCTCCATCCTGTCGGGTTTCGCCATCGCCTTCATGGGCAAGGCCGGCGAGCCGATCTCCCATGCGATCGATCAGGCCGCCAAGGTGTTCTTCGGCATCATCCGCATCGTCGTTCGGGTGGCGCCGATCGGTGCGTTCGGCGCCATGGCGTTCACCATCGGCGCCTATGGCCTCGGCGCGCTGTGGAAGCTGATCGCGCTGATCGGCACGTTCTACCTGACCAGCATCCTGTTCGTGCTGATCGTCCTGGGTTCGATTGCGTGGCTGTCGGGTTTCTCGATCATCCGCTTCATCGCCTATATCAAGGACGAGCTGCTGATCGTGCTCGGCACCTCGTCGTCGGAGACGGTCCTGCCGCAGATGATGCAGAAGATGGAGCATCTCGGCGCCTCGCGCTCGGTGGTCGGTCTCGTCGTTCCCACCGGCTACAGCTTCAATCTCGACGGCACCAATATCTACATGACGCTGGCGACGCTGTTCCTGGCGCAGGCGACCAACACGAACCTGACGATCTGGCAGGAGCTCGGCATTCTCGGCATCGCCATGATCACATCGAAGGGTGCATCCGGCGTGACCGGCGCCGGCTTCATCACCCTGGCGGCCACGCTCTCCATCGTGCCCGACATCCCGATCCAGTCGATCGCCATTCTTGTCGGCATCGACAAGTTCATGAGCGAGTGCCGTGCGCTGACCAATCTGATCGGCAATGGCGTCGCCTGCGTCGTGATCAGCCTGTCCGAGGGCGAACTCGACAAGGAGGCGCTGCACGAGACCATGGCGCATCCGCTCGCGATCGGCGAGGCGCTCGAGCCCGGCGCCACCTAGTCCGCACGCGGGCCATCGGCAATTGCGGACAGGGAGCGGCAGGCGGGAATGGCGACCACCATCTACGGCATCAGGAATTGCGACACCATGAAGAAGGCGCGGGCCTGGCTCGATGCCAAGGGCGTCGCCTATGATTTCCATGACTACAAGAGCGCGGGGATCGACAAGGAGAAGCTCAAGGGCTGGAGCGACAGGCTCGGCTGGGAGACGTTGCTCAACCGCGCCGGCACCACCTTCAGGAAACTGCCCGAGGCCGACAAGGAAGGCCTCACCGAGAAGAAGGCGCTCGCGCTGATGCTGGAGCAGCCGTCGATGATCAGGCGGCCGGTGCTGGAGCTTGGCGGCAAGCTGCTCGTCGGCTTCAAGCCGCAGATCTACGAAAAGGAGGTCGGCAAGGGCAGCAAGGGCTAGATCTCGACGACCTCGTCGACGAGCGGGGCAGGCCAGGCCATGACGGCGAGCTCGATGACGGCCTGGATCTGAATCATGGGCAGGCTCTTCGGTTGCAGTCCCATCAGATTGCGCACCTTGAAGCCGCCTTCGATGCTGATGGCCTTGAACGAGCCCACGATCTGCTCGACCGTTTCACCGAAACCGAACGGCAGAAGCAGCCGCTCATACGAGACGTCCTTGCCGTCGGCATCCTGCACGGTGGAGACGGAATAGATCGGTCGCCGATGCCGCACGCAGGCAAGGTAGCACGGCACCACGCGGGCGTAGCGCTCGGGGCCGATCGCGTCGTCCAGATAGCGGTTGGTGCGCATCGCCGGCTCGACATGTTCGCTGCCGTAGGTCGTGGTGAGGCGCGTGCCTTCCTGCCTGATGACGAAGCGCACGGTTTCACCGTGGCCTTCGACGTCGTATCCCATCATGTCGGCCAGTTCGTCCTTGATGTCGCCCGGCTCGAAATCGGCAAGCAGCGGCAGCGGCTGGTGCAGCCGCGCGGCGCGCAGCCAGCCGTTGAGCAGGACGCGCTGCATGATGTTGCGGACGACGGAAGGATCGGCGCTCTTGAAGTCCATCGGCGTGACAACTAGCCGAATTCCAGCAGGTCGCCGCAAGGGATGCGTCCCGGCGCGCGATGGTGGAGTTCGCGATCGATGATGGTGCGCAGCTTCGGCATCGGCGGCGTGTCGCTGCCGCGCATCAGGTTCTTGATTTCGAAGCTGCCGTCCTCGCTGATGGTCTTCAGCGAGCCTATGATGTGGGTCACCGTGCCGCCGTCACCGGAGAACGGCAACAGCAGCCGCTCATAGGCGACGATGCGCCCATAGATGTCGTCGATATGGGCGATGGTGAAGGCGGGCAGGCAGCGGTGGATGCATTCGTGGTAGACCGGCATCACCAGCGGCGCCAGGCGGGGGCCGAGATATTCCTCCAGCCGCCGTCCCTTGCCGGTGTGACCATAAGCGCTCGCCATCCGCGTGCCGTTGCTGTCGATGATGATCTGGGGTGGTTGCTGCGCGCCGTCGATGGAGAAGAACACGAGATCGGGCAGCTCGTCCTCGATCCGCGACGGCTGGTATTCGGCCAATGCCGGCAGCTTCCGGTCCCGGACATATAGCCGCAACCAGGCATTGAGCAGCTCCCGCTGCCTGATCGATTTGACGACCGCTGGACTGGCGCTTTCGAAATCCATGGCCCTGTATCCGTCCTGAAAGCAAGAACTGCAGCTTGCGGGCGGAAGGCCAAATTTTTGATGAAGGTAAGGGACTGCTGCCGAAGACCGTTAAGGAACGCTTTCCGTCTGCCGAAACCGGGCGGCGCGCGGCAGTTCGGCTGCCGCAGCTCCGCGCCAGGTTATTCGACTAATGGCCAAGGCGGCGCCGCTGGCTGCCGGGGGCGTCTTTCCGCCTTGCCTAACCAGCGAGGATGACGGCATATTCCGCCCCCGGAGGCGGCCGGTCCGTGACGTTCCAAGGCGTCCGGGAGAACCAGCCGGAAGGCACGATAATCGGCCGCGCGCGATGGGACTCGCAAGCTGCGGCGCGACGGGGGATGTTTGTTTGGCTGATGAGTTCATTCTCGAAACCCACGGATTGACCAAGGAGTTCGCGGGGTTTTTCGCCGTTCGCGATGTCTCTCTTAAAGTCCGCCGGGGTTCTATTCACGCGTTGATCGGTCCGAACGGGGCCGGCAAGACGACGTGCTTCAATCTGCTGACCAAATTCCTGCAGCCGACGGCGGGTCAGATCCTTTACAAGGGGACGGACATCACCGCGATGAAGCCGGCCGATGTCGCGCGGCTTGGGCTGGTCCGCTCGTTCCAGATTTCGGCGGTGTTTCCGCATCTGACCGCGCTGGAGAACGTGCGGGTGGCGCTGCAGCGCCAGCACGGCTCCTCCTTCGATTTCTGGCGTTCCAAATCCGTGCTGGACCGCTTCAATCCGAAGGCGCAGGAACTGCTCGCCGACGTCGGCCTCTCCGAGTTCGCCAACATTCCGGCGGTGGAAATGCCCTACGGCCGCAAGCGTGCGCTCGAGATCGCAACCACGCTCGCGCTCGATCCGGAGATGATGCTGCTGGACGAGCCGATGGCCGGCATGGGCCACGAGGACATCGACAAGATCTCCGCGCTGATCAAGCGCATCTCGGAGAAATACACCATCCTGATGGTCGAGCATAATCTGAGCGTGGTGGCCAACCTCTCCGACATCATCACCGTGCTGACGCGCGGCCAGGTGCTTGCCGAGGGTCATTACGGCGAACTGACCAAGGACCCGCGCGTCAAGGAAGCCTATCTGGGAGCCGGACATGGTTGATGCGCAAACGGCGGCAAGGCCTGCCGCGCAGGCGAGCGGCGCACAGGTATTGTCGGTCAAGGACCTCCAGGCCTGGTACGGCGAGTCGCACATCCTGCACGGCATCAACTTCCACGTGAACGAGGGCGAGGTGGTGACGCTGCTCGGGCGCAACGGCGCCGGCAAGACCACCACGCTGAAGTCGGTGATGGGCATCATCGGCAAGCGCTCCGGCTCGGTGCAGTTCAAGGGCAAGGAAATCTCGCGGGCTTCGTCCGACAACATCGCCAGGCTCGGCATCGCCTTCTGTCCGGAGGAGCGCGGCATCTTCGCCAGCCTCGACGTGCGGGAAAACCTGATGCTGCCGCCGATCGTGGCCCCGGGCGGGCTCACGCTCGACCAGATATTCGAGCTGTTCCCCAATCTGAAGGAACGGCTCTACAGCCAGGGCACCAAGTTGTCCGGCGGCGAGCAGCAGATGCTCGCGATCGCGCGCATCCTGCGCACCGGCGCGCGCTTCCTGATGCTGGACGAGCCGACAGAGGGTCTCGCGCCGGTCATCATCCAGCAGATCGGCCACACCATCGCGCGGCTGAAGAAGGAGGGATTCACGATCCTTCTGGTCGAGCAGAATTTCCGCTTCGCTTCCACCGTGGCCGACCGCTACTACGTCGTCGAGCACGGCAAGGTCATCGACGGATTCGCCAATTCCGAGCTCGAGGCCAACATGGACAAGCTCCACACCTATCTCGGCGTCTGAAATCGAAACGCAGTTAACAAACGGAGTTACGATGAAACAGCAGCTCTCGGCACTTTGCCTCGGCACGGCGCTTTCCGTTGCGGCCGCGACCGGCGCCTTCGCGCAGGACAAGACCATCAAGGTCGGCGTGCTCACCGACAATTCGGGGCTCTATTCCGACCTCGGCGGCGCCGGCTCGACGGTCGCCGCGCAGATGGCGATCGAGGATTCCGGCCTCGCCGCGAAAGGCTGGAAGATCGACCTGATCTCGGCCGATCATCAGAACAAGCCGGACATCGGCACCAGCATCGCCCGGCAGTGGATCGACGTCGAGAAGGTCGACATCTTCATGGACGTGCTGAACTCGGGCGTCGGCCTCGCCGTCAACAACGTCGTGAAGGAAAAGAATTCCATCATGATCAATACCGGCGCAGCGTCGTCGGACCTCACCAACGCCCAGTGCACGCCCAATACGATCCACTGGGTCTACGATACCTACATGCTGGCCAACAGCACCGGCCAGGCGCTGGTCAAGGCCGGCGGCGATACCTGGTACTTCCTCACCGCCGACTACGCCTTCGGTCACGCGCTGGAGCGCGACACCACCGCCGTGGTGGTGAAGTCGGGCGGCAAGGTGATCGGCGGCGTCAAGCATCCGCTGAACACCGCGGACTTCTCCTCGTTCCTGCTGCAGGCACAAGCCTCCAAGGCGAAGATCGTCGGCATGGCGAATGCCGGCGGCGACACCACCAACACCATCAAGCAGGCGGCGGAGTTCGGCATCGTCGCCGGCGGCCAGAAGCTCGCCGGGCTCCTGCTCTTCATCACCGACGTGCACTCGCTCGGCCTGAAGGTGGCGCAGGGACTGAACTTCACAGAGACGTTCTATTGGGATCTCAACGACGGCACGCGCGCCTTTTCCAAGCGCTTCTCCGAGCGCATGAAGAACAAGGCAATGCCTTCGATGGTGCAAGCCGGCGTCTATTCCGGCCTCGTCCATTATTTCAAGACGCTGGAGGCAATGGGCGGCAATCCGCATGACGGCGCCAAGGTGGTGGCCAAGATGAAGGAACTGCCGACCGACGATCCGCTGTTCGGCAAGGGCACCATTCGAGCCGATGGCCGCAAGCTCCACCCGGCCTATCTGTTCGAGGTCAAGAAGCCCGAGGAATCCAAGGCCCCGTGGGACTACTACAAGCTGATCGGCACAACGCCCGGAGAGCAGGCCTTCCGTCCGCTTTCGGAAAGTTCCTGCGCGCTGGTCAAGAAGTAACAAGGTAGAATGGTTCGCCGGCTGACGGCCGGCGGACTACCTCCGGGGACGCCGGTGCGCCCGGCAACAACGAGTTTGCGAAAGATCGATCGATGCAAGCCCTTTATGCGCAGCTTCTGGTGGGACTGATCAACGGCTCGTTCTACGCGCTGTTGAGCCTGGGGCTCGCCGTGATCTTCGGCATGCTCAACATCATCAATTTCGCGCATGGCGCGCTCTACATGATGGGGGCGTTCTGCGCCTACTTCCTGCTCAGTCTCGGCGGCATCGGCTACTGGTGGGCGCTGATCATCGCGCCGATTGTCGTCGGCATCTTCGGCATGATCCTGGAACGGACCATGCTGCAGTGGCTGGCCGGTCTCGACCATCTATACGGCCTGCTGCTCACCTTCGGCATCGCGCTGATCGTGCAGGGCGTCTTCCAGAACTATTTCGGCTCTTCGGGGCTGCCTTATGCAATTCCCGACTATCCCCAGATCGGCGACTGGCGCGGCCTGCAGGGCGGCATCAATCTCGGCTTCATGTTCCTGCCGATCTACCGCGGCTGGGTGGTCATCTTCTCCCTGGCGGTGTGCATTGCCACCTGGTTCCTGATCGAGAAGACGCAGCTTGGTGCGTACTTGCGCGCGGCCACCGAAAATCCGACCCTGGTGCGCGCCTTTGGCATCAACGTGCCGCGCATGATCACGCTCACTTACGGCCTCGGCGTCGGGCTTGCCGCGCTGGCCGGCGTGCTGTCGGCACCGATCAACCAGGTTCGCCCGCTGATGGGCGCCGACCTCATCATCGTGGTGTTCGCGGTGGTCGTGATCGGCGGCATGGGATCGATCATGGGCTCGATCATCACCGGCTTCGCGCTCGGCGTGATCGAGGGACTGACCAAGTATTTCTATCCCGAGGCCTCCAACACCGTCGTGTTCGTGCTGATGGTGCTGGTGCTCCTGGTGAAGCCAACGGGACTAACGGGACGGGCGGCCTGATATGAGTGCAATGACCGACGACACGCTGCCGGCAAACCCGCGCGCGATACGCCACGAAAGTATAGTATTCGTCGTGATGGCGGCGCTGCTCGTGCTGCTGCCGCTGACCGGCGTCTATCCGTTCTTCGTCATGCAGGCGCTGTGCTTTGCGCTGCTGGCCTGCGCGTTCAACCTGCTGATCGGCTTCGGCGGCTTGCTGTCGTTCGGTCATGCGATGTTCCTGGGCACGGCGGGTTATGTCACGGCACACCTGCTCAAGGTCGGGCAGATCTCGTTCCCGTACTGGATTGGGCATTGGGTGGTGATCCCGCTGCCGCCGCTGTCGCCGGAACTCGGCATCATCGGCGGCGTGCTTGCCGCGGCCGTGCTCGGCCTGATCACCGGGTACATTTCGATCCGCCGCCAGGGCATCTACTTCTCGATGATCACGCTGGCGCTGTCGCAGCTGCTGTATTTCATCTACCTGCAGACGCCGTTCACCCACGGCGAGGACGGCATCCAGGGCATTCCGCAAGGCAAGCTGTTCGGCTTCATCGATCTCTCCAGGCCGCTCGTGCTCTATTATGTCGTGCTGGTCGGCTTCCTGGCCGGATTCCTGCTGATCTTCCGCACCATCAACTCGCCGTTCGGCGAGGTGCTGAAATCGATCCGCGAAAACGAGCCGCGCGCGATCTCGCTCGGCTACAAGACCGACCAGTACAAGCTGCTGGCCTTCATCCTGTCCGGCACGCTGGCGGGCTTTGCCGGCTCGCTGAAGGTGTTCGTGGCGCAGAATGCCTCGCTCACCGACGTGCACTGGACGATGTCGGGCGAGATCGTGCTGATGACGCTGGTGGGCGGGCTCGGCACCATCTTCGGGCCGGTGGTCGGCGCCTTCATCATCATCGCCATGCAGCAATATCTCGCCGGTTTCGGCCAGTGGGTGTTGGTGATCCAGGGCGTCATCTTCGTCGCCTGCGTGCTGGCGTTCCGCCGCGGCATCGTCGGCGAGATCGGGCATTACCTGCGGCGGTCGCTGTAAGCCGCCGCCGCCGTTCCGATCAGGCTACGAGCTTCAGCCCGATGATCCCGGCGACGATCAGGCCGATGCAGGCCAGACGAAGCGCGGTGGCGGGGTCGCCGAACAGGATGATGCCGAGAATGGCGGTTCCGACCGCGCCGATGCCGGTCCAGACCGCATAGGCCGTTCCGATCGGCAGGGTTTTCACGGCAAGGCCCAGCAGCACGATGCTGGCGAGCATGCAGGCCAGCGTCAGCACCGATGGCACCAGCTTGGTGAACCCTTCGGTATATTTGAGCCCGATCGCCCAGCCGATCTCCATCAGACCTGCGACGAACAGGATCGCCCACGCCATGCCATACCCTTCCGATCAAGGCAGGGTCGTCCCCGCGCGACTGTTGGACTGAGGGGAGGCCGTCCTCCCGACAGGCGATATGGGGTGGCCGGCGTGTTCCGCAACCGCCAGAAACGCCTTGATCGCGCGCGTTTTCCCTGCCAAACGCTCGGCCCATGTCCGACATTGCCCTGTCTGCCGAGTCGCCGCCCGCGTCGCCGCTAGCCAATGAAGTGGCGCGGCGCCGGACTTTCGCGATCATCTCCCACCCGGACGCCGGCAAGACCACGCTGACCGAAAAGCTGCTGTTGTTCGGCGGCGCCATCAATCTGGCTGGCCAGGTCAAGGCCAAGGGCGAGCGGCGCAACACCCGCTCGGACTGGATGAAGATCGAGCGCGAGCGCGGCATCTCGGTCGTCACCTCGGTGATGACGTTCGAGTTCAACGATCTCGTCTTCAACCTGCTGGACACGCCCGGCCACGAGGACTTCTCGGAGGACACCTACCGCACGCTGACCGCCGTCGACTCGGCTGTCATGGTGATCGACGCCGCCAAGGGCATCGAGGCGCGCACGCGCAAGCTGTTCGAGGTGTGTCGTCTGCGGGATATCCCGATCATCACCTTCATCAACAAGATGGACCGCGAGAGCCGCGACACCTTCGAGCTGCTGGACGAGATCGAGAAGACGCTGGCGCTCGACACCACGCCGATGACCTGGCCGGTCGGCCGCGGACGCGACTTCCTCGGCACCTATGACGTCGTTCACGGCGGCGTGCGCCTGCTCGAAGGCGGCGGCGCCAAGACCGGCGCAACCGAACAGATCGACATCGTCGATCTCGGCAAGCGCAACGCCAGTCTCGATGTCGGCCAGGTCAAGGAAGAGCTGGAGCTGGTCTCCGAGGCCTGCAAGCCGTTCGAGCTGGACGCCTTCCGCGAGGGTCATCTGACGCCGGTCTATTTCGGCAGCGCGCTGCGCAATTTCGGCGTCGGCGACCTCCTCGAAGGGCTCGGCAAGTTCGCGCCCGCGCCGCGCGCGCAGGACAGCAATCTGCGCAAGGTCGAGGCCGCCGAGCCGCGCATGAGCGCCTTCGTGTTCAAGATCCAGGCCAACATGGATCCCAACCACCGCGACCGCATCGCTTTCGCGCGGCTGTGCTCGGGCAAGCTCAGCCGCGGCATGAAGGCCAAGCTGGTGCGCACCGGCAAGAACATGAGCCTGTCGAGCCCGCAATTCTTCTTCGCCCAGGACCGCTCGGTGGCGGACGAGGCCTTTGCCGGCGACGTCGTCGGCATTCCCAACCACGGCACCTTGCGCATCGGCGACACGCTGACCGAGGGCGAGGACCTGACTTTCGTCGGCGTGCCGAGCTTTGCGCCGGAAATCGTCCGCCGCGTCCGCCTCACCGATGCGATGAAGGCCAAGAAGCTGAAGGAGGCGCTGCAGCAGATGTCGGAGGAGGGCGTCGTGCAGGTGTTCCGCCCGCGCGACGGCGCGCCGGCGCTGGTCGGCGTGGTCGGCCCGCTGCAGCTCGACGTGCTGAAGGCGCGGCTGGATGCGGAATATTCGCTGCCGGTCGAGTTCGAAGTATCGGAATTCCAGCTGGCGCGCTGGATTTCCTCCGACGACCGCAAGAAGCTCGATGCCTTCGTCGCCGCCAACAATTCCGGCATTGCCGATGACGTCGATGGCGATCCCGTGTTCATGGCCAGGAACGAGTTCTACCTCGGCTACACCAAGGAGCGCGCCGAGGGGATCGAATTCTCCGCGGTGAAGGACGTGAAGAGGAAGTAGGCGGACCGTCCTCGTTCCGCACTCCTGCCGCCTGCCAAGCCCGCTGTCACCCTGCCGGCTTGATAGGGTGACCCGGCACGCCGCGGTCCCCCAGAAATCGCTGATCGCGGAACTCTCGGCCATGAACGCGAAGCTGTGATCGGCTCTCCCTTGCCCGGGGCAGCGCCGCGTCTCATGTTGAGGGCGTTGCCGAGGACTTGCCATGCGCCGGCTGCTCTGGATGATGCTCACGGTCATTGGCTGCCTGCCCGCAGGCGGAGCCTTTGCGCAGCAACACCACCGGCCGATCGATGCCACGCCTTTTGCGCATGCGCCCTGCAGTGTTCTCGATCCCCGGCCATGCACGCCCTACTACTGCAGCGTGTTCGGCCGTGGACCGTGCATTCCCGAGATCGACTATCCCTATGGGCAGGATCTGCGGCTGACGGTCGAGAGCGTGCCGCCCGAACAGGACGCGGCGAAATACAGGAAGCCCGATCACGACCTCGACAACATCGGCGATCTCTTCGCGGAATTGCGCTCCTGCTGGTCGCCGCCGCCGGCGGAGGACGCGCGCGAAGGCATGCAGATGTCGGTCCGCTTCAGCTTCAGGCGCTCGGGCGAGATGATCGCCGCGCCGCGCCTGACCTTCGCCACATCAGGCGCATCGGCGGATACGCGGACCACCTACCTCAACGCGATCAATTCCTCCCTGAACGCTTGCCTGCCGCTGAAATTCACCGGCGGTCTCGGTGGCGCGCTGGCCGGCCGTCCCATCGCCATCCGCTACGTCGATAACCGCCCGCTCGGCAAGAGGTCGCAGCAGCCATGAGGCCGCCGCCGGCGCATTGCGCTTTCCTCCCCGGAAATGTTAGCCCTTGGACCCGGGGGAAACGGGCGCAAACGGGAGGACACCGTGGGACTTTGGGTGATGGTGGCGGGCCTTGTGATCTTCCTTGGCGCGCACACGCTGACGACGCGGCGCGATCTTCGCGCGCGGGTCATCGCCTCGACAGGCGAGGGGACCTACAAGATCGTTTATTCGCTGGTGTCGGCCATTGGCCTGGCGCTGATCGTCTGGGGTTTTGCGCGGTATCGCGCAACCGGCTGGATCGATGTGTGGCAGCCACCGGTGGCGATGCGGCATATCGCGGTGGCGCTGATGCTGCCGGCCGTGATCATGGTGGTGGCGTCCTACATCCGTGGCCGCATCTACACCACGCTGAAGCATCCGATGCTGGCCGGCGTCAAGCTATGGGCGGCCGCGCATCTGCTCGCCAATGGCGATCTCGGCTCCATCATCCTGTTCGGCTCGTTCCTTGCCTGGGCGGTGTTCGACCGCATCTCGATGAAGCGCCGCAGCGATAGCGGCGGACCGCCGATACCGGTCGGCGGTGCGACCAATGACGCCATTGCCGTTGCGGTCGGCATCGTCGCCTATCTGGCGCTCGCCCTTGCCTTCCACCCCGCCGTGATCGGCGTCCCCGTCATCGGAGCCTAGCATGTCGGTCCAGGCGACAATCAGGCGCAAGACCGCGCCGGACATCTTTGCCCGCAAGGGCGGCGAGCCCGTGGTGATGCTGACGTCCTACCACGCGCACACGGCGGCGCTGGTCGACAGGCATTGCGACGTCATCCTGGTCGGCGACTCCCTCGGCAACGTCATGCACGGCTACGAGACCACCGTGCCCGTCACGCTCGACATGATGATCCTGCAGGGCCGGGCGGTGATGCGCGGCTCGCAGCAGGCGCTTGTCGTGGTCGACATGCCCTTCGGCTCCTACGAGGCTTCCAGGGAGCAGGCCTTTCATTCCGCCGTGCGGATTTTGAAGGAGAGCCAGTGCGGCGCCATCAAGCTGGAAGGCGGCGAGCGCATGGCCGAGACGGTGGCGTTCCTCACCCAGCGCGGCATCCCCGTGATGGGTCATATCGGGCTGACCCCGCAATCGATCAACACGCTCGGCTCGTTCCGCGCCCAGGGGCGCGAAGAGGGCAGTTGGGAGCCGATCGAGAAAGATGCGCGCGCCATTTCGGAGGCCGGCGCCTTCTCCATCGTGATCGAGGCCGTGGCCGAACCGCTGGCGCGCAAGATCACCGGCAGTATTGCCGCCCCCACCATCGGCATCGGCGCCAGTGCGGCCTGCGACGGCCAGGTGCTCGTGCTCGAGGACATGCTCGGCCTGTCGCCGCGGACGCCGAAGTTCGTGCGGCGCTATGGCGATCTCGGCCCCTCGATCGAAGCCGCAATCAAGGGCTATGCCGCCGACGTCCGCTCGCGCAGTTTTCCGGGGCCCGAGCACGTCTACGGGATGAAAACGAAAACATAACGGGAGCCGGCGCCATGGACTGGTCGCGTTCGTCCATTCCTGCGATGCGGCTGGAAGCGCGTTTTGGCGACCGTCTCGTGCCGGCCTTCATCGAGCGCCCCGCCAGCATATGGGCGATGATCGCGGAGGCCGCCGAACGCCATCCCGACGGCGAAGCCATCATCTGCGGCGGGCGGCGCCTGACCTGGCGCGAGGTGGCGAGGCAATCCGCCGACCTTGCGGCCGGATTTGGCCGGCTTGGCCTCGTGCGCGGGGACCGCGTCGCCGTGCTGCTCGGCAACCGCGTCGAGTTCGTGCTGACGATGTTTGCCGCCGCCCATGCCGGCCTCGTCACGGTATTGCTCAGCGTGCGCCAGCAGAAGCCGGAGATCGCCTATGTGCTCGGCGATTGCGGCGCGAAGCTTCTGCTGCATGAGGCGGCGCTGGCGGATCGCTTGCCGGATGCGCGCGACGTGCCCGATCTCCGGCAGCGCATCGCCGTCGATGACGATCCGGCCCGTTCGCGCTTTTCGTCGCTGCTGGGCAACGCGGCCGAGCCACCGCCCGCCAAGGTGAGCGAAGAGGACACCGCGATGATCCTCTATACTTCAGGCACGACCGGCAAGCCAAAGGGCGCCATGCTCGCCCATTGCAACGTGATCCATTCCTCGATGGTGTTCGTGTCGTGCCTGCAACTGACGGAATCCGACCGTTCCATTGCCGCCGTGCCGCTTGGACACGTCACCGGCGTCGTCGCCAACATCACGACCATGGCGCGCTGCGCCGGTACGCTGATCATCATGCCGGAGTTCAAGGCGGCCGAATATCTGAAACTCGCCGCCCGCGAGCGGGTCACCTACACCGTGATGGTGCCGGCGATGTACAATCTTTGCCTGCTGCAGCCGGAGTTCGACAGCTTCGATCTCTCGAGCTGGCGCATCGGCGGGTTCGGCGGCGCGCCGATGCCGATCGCCACCATCGAGAAACTGGCGGCGAAAATCCCAGGCCTCCAGCTGGCCAATTGCTATGGCGCCACCGAGACGACGTCGCCGTCGACGATGATGCCGGGTGAATGCGTCGCCAGCCACGTCGACAGCGTCGGCCTGCCATGCCCGGGCGCCACCATCATTGCCGTCGATGCCGAGGGCAGGGAGCTGCCGCGCGGCGAGATCGGCGAAATCTGGATCCACTCCGCCTCGGTCATCAAGGGTTACTGGAACAATCCGAAGGCGACGGCGGAAAATTTCACCGGCGGCTTCTGGCATTCCGGAGATCTCGGATCGATCGATGCCGACAATTTTGTTCGGGTGTTCGACCGGCAAAAGGACATGATCAACCGCGGCGGGCTGAAGATCTATTCGGCCGAGGTCGAGTCGGTGCTGTCAGGCCATCCCGCGGTGGTCGAGAGCGCGATCATCGCCAGGCCGTGCCCGGTACTCGGCGAGCGCGTGCATGCGGTGGTGGTGGTCCGCCAGTCCGCCGACAGCAAGGCTCTGCAGGCCTGGTGCGCGGAACGGCTCTCCGACTACAAGGTGCCGGAGACCATCGACCTGTGGTCCGAGCCCCTGCCGCGCAACGCCAATGGCAAGGTGATCAAGCGGCAGCTGCGCGAGATGCTCGCGTCGCACTCCGCCGCAGCAAGCTAGAGCTTTGGTGCGCCGCCCTTCGGGGAATCGCCGTCGCCGCCGGCAAGCGCTTCGGCGTCGATGGCGGACGCGCTGATCACGCGTTTGACGTCCAGCAGGACGAACTGCGCGATGCTGATGCGGTCGGCCTGGGTGGAGGGCGTGAACTGCACGCTGAACACGCCGTCGCAATTGGCGCCCTTGGCGTCGTCGATCAGCGCGGCGAGAGACTTCTCCTTCGCTGCGATCGAGCGGCGGACGACGGCGACGCAACTGCCGCGGCCGCGGCCGCCGTCGGCATTGAGCTTGAGCGCCATCTTCGTATCGAGCGGCTTGTCGATTGCCTCGAGCGCCAGAGGCGGCTTGTTGAACCTGCCGCCGACCGACATGATGGAATTGCCGCGATAGATGTAATAGAGATGCTGGTCGCCGACGATGGTCGGCGCGCCGTATTTGTCCATCACCTGCTTGACCATGTCGGCCTTGGCCGGCTGCTCGGCCTCGGCAAAGTTCAGGGTCCGCGACACGAAGAAGGCGCGGTTCTCGCTGGCCGGCGAGGAGAAGCCGGCCAGGACCGCCTCGCCGTTCTGCTTCGCGCCGAGCGGCACGCTGACATTCAACGTCGCGATATAGCTCGTGGAGGAGCCGCCGAACTTCGCTTGCCCGATCTCGGTCTTGCTGTCCGTGCGCCCCTTGAAGGCAGCCTCGATCGCGCTTCGTGCCGCATCGGCCGTCGAGTCCGCCGATATGCCGAGAATGTCCGGGCGAAGCTTGCCGGCGAACCCGCTGTCTGGCGTCTTCGGCTTGATCTCGGCGGCGAAGGAGGCTGCTGGCAGGACCACGGGTCCCAGGCTCAAAACGACAAGCAAGGCGCGCGACAGCATGAATCACCTGCAAACCAAAATTGACGGAAGGACTACGCCAAATACTGAACTGCGATGTCAACGTGGGTACGAAAGCCGCGGGCTTTTGGTGCTTCAATTTCGATGCCAATGTCCCCCGTTAACACTTTGAGCCGCCTCGCTTTGCCTTGCCACGGCCATATCGTTAGGGTAACGCCGCGCCCAGATGGGGACCGGTCCGCTCGGCGGCACTCCCCGCAGCCAGCGGCTCATCGGCGGTGGGATTGCTTTAAGTGTCTGAATTATTTGATGAAGTAGACGAGGAAGTACGTCGCGAACAGCTCAAGAAGCTGTGGGACAAGTACTCGATCTACATTATGGCCCTGGCGATCCTGGTGGTCGCGGGTGTGGGCGGCTGGCGCGGCTACCAGTATCTGGAGGCCCAGAAGGCCGCCGAGGCCGGGGCTTCGTTCGACCGGGCCGCGGAACTTGCGGACCAGGGCAAGCACGCCGAGGCGGAAGCGGCTTTTGCCGAACTGGCGGCGAAAGCGCCGCCCGGATATCGCATCCTGGCAAGGCTGCGCACCGCCGCGGAAGTCGCCGCGCGCGACAAGGCGGCCGCGGCCAGGATGTTCGACGAAATCGCCGCCGACACCTCGGTCGCCGCACCGGAGCGCGACCTGGCGCGCATCCGCGCGGCGCAGCTGGTGCTGGAAACGGCAACCTATCCCAATATGCAGCAGCGGCTGGAAGCCGCCGCCGCCGCAGGCGCACCGCTTCGCCACAGTGCGCGCGAACTGCTGGCCTTGTCGGCCTGGCGTGCCAACGACCCGGCTGCGACCCGGCAGTGGCTGGATATGATTGCGAACGACGGCGACACGCCGCCGGGCCTGCGCTCGCGCGCCGAGGCGCTGCAGGCCCTGCTGCCGCCGGTCGCCAAGAGCTAACGGGGTTCAACGACAATGCGCGGATCGCATCGCCTGATCGCCCTTTCCGTCCTCGCCGCGCTTGCGGGCGTGCTGGGCGGCTGCAGCGGCGGCCTGGCCAATTTCGATCCGTCGGACCTGCTCGACTGGATGGACACCAAGAAGAAGCTGCCCGGCGACCGCAAGCCGGTGTTCCCGGAGGGCGTGCCCGGTCTCGAGCAGGGCGTGCCGAAGGATCTCTACAAGGGCGCGCGCCAGCAGCAGATCGACGAGCAGAACGCGGCTGCCGCCGCGCCGCCGGCGCAGCCGCTCGAACCGCCACCGGGCTCGAAGGCTGCCAAAGCGAAGGGCAAGTCTTCCAAGCAGGCTGCAGCCCCCGCAGCCGAGCCTGTCGCGGCCGCCGATCCCGATGCCGCGCCGGCTGAGGAAGAGAACAGCACCGCCGCCGCCCCGCCGCCGCCGAAGCCGGCCAAGATCACGCGCCGCCGCACCACCGCGCCGCCGCCCGATCCGGCGCCGCAGCAGCAGGCCGCGCCGGCACAGCAACAGCAATCCGCCTTCCCGGCGCCGCTGCCAAGCGGCGGTTTCTCGCGCTAGTTCATTCCCGTCGCATTGACAGGCGCGGCAAAACCGGCGCTTGAAACCGTTTCATGTCGTTCACGATCGCCATCATCGGCCGGCCCAATGTCGGCAAGTCGACGCTGTTCAACCGCCTGGTTGGACAGAAGCTTGCGCTGGTCGACGATCTTCCCGGCGTCACCCGCGATCGTCGGGAAGGCGAGGCCAGGCTCTACGATCTCGCCTTCACCATCATCGATACCGCCGGGCTCGATGAGGGCGCCAAAGGCTCGCTGACGGCGCGGATGCAGGAGCAGACCGAGGCCGCGATCGCGCAGGCCGATGCCCTGATGTTCGTGATCGACGCGCGCATGGGGCTGACGCCGAACGACCGCGCCTTCGCCGATTTCGCCCGCCGCGCCAACAAGCCGGTGGTGCTGGTCGCCAACAAGGCCGAGGGCAAGCACGGCGAGGTCGGCGCAATGGAATCCTACGCGCTGGGCCTGGGCGATCCCGTGCAGATTTCCGCCGAGCACGGCGAGGGCATGGGCGAGCTCCACGACGCGCTGGCCGCGCTGATGCCGGCGGCCGTCGAGGACGAGGAAGAGCCCGCCGACGAGGACATCTCCGAAGAGGAAGCCGCAACGCGGCCCATTCGCGTCGCCATCGTCGGCCGGCCCAACGCCGGCAAGTCGACGCTGATCAACCAGCTGCTCGGCGAGGAGCGGCTGCTGACCAGCCCCGAGGCGGGCACCACCCGCGATTCCATTGCGGTGGAGATTGACTGGCAGGGACGCAAGTTCCGCGTGTTCGATACCGCGGGCCTGCGCCGCCGCTCGCGCATCGAGGAGAAGCTCGAAAAGCTCTCGGTGGCCGACGCCTTGCGCGCGGTGCGCTTTGCCGAAGTCGTCGTGCTGATGATGGACGCGCAGAACAGGTTCGAGGAGCAGGACCTGCGCATCGCCGATCTCGTCGAGCGCGAGGGGCGGGCGCTCGTGCTCGCGGTCAACAAATGGGATCTGGTCGAACGCAAGCCGAACTTGATTTCCGGCCTGCGCACCGATGCCGATCACTGGTTGCCGCAGGTCAAGGGCGCGCCGCTGGTCGCGGTGTCAGGCCTGACCGGCGAGGGCATCGACCGCCTGATGACGGCGATCCAGCAGGCCTATGCGGTGTGGAACAGGCGCGTTCCGACCGCGGCGCTCAATCGCTGGTTCGAGCACGCGATCTCGGCCAATCCGCCGCCCTCGGTGTCGGGCCGCCGCCTGAAGCTCAATTACATCACCCAGAACAAGGCGCGGCCGCCGAGCTTCGTGCTGTTCTGCTCGCGCGCGGACGCCATCCCGCAATCCTACCTGCGCTATCTCGTCAACTCGATGCGCGAAGCCTTCGAGCTGCCGGGCACGCCGGTGCGCATCACGCTGCGCGAAAAGGCCAATCCGTTCGCGCACAAGCGCAAGCGTCCGTCATGAACGGGACGTCGTCCGCCGGCCCGGCAAATACCGTGGCGCCAAGGCGCGCTGCAGTGATCTTCATCTTCATCACCCTGCTGCTCGACACGCTCGCGCTCGGTCTCATCATTCCCGTGCTGCCGAAGCTGATCGAAAGCTTCGTCGACAACGATACCGCAAGCGCGGCGCGCATTTTCGGCCTGTTCGGCACCGCCTGGGCGCTGATGCAGTTCTTCTTTTCGCCGATCCTCGGCGGCCTGTCGGACCGGTTCGGGCGGCGGCCGGTGGTGCTGCTCTCCAATTTCGGCACGGCGCTCGACTATGTGTTGATGGCGCTGGCCCCGTCGCTGGTGTGGCTGTTCGTCGGCCGCGTCATTTCCGGCATCACCACGGCGAGCATATCCACCGCCTTTGCCTACATCGCCGACATCACGACGCCGGAGAAGCGCGCGGCCATGTTCGGCAAAATCGGCGTTGCCTTCGGCGCCGGCTTCATCCTTGGCCCGGCGCTTGGCGGGCTGCTCGGCGATTCCGATCCGCGGCTGCCGTTCTGGGTCGCGGCGGGACTGAGTTTTGCCAACACGCTGTATGGCTGGCTGATCCTGCCGGAGTCGCTGCCACAGGAGCGGCGTTCGCCCTGGCGCTGGAACAGCGCCAATCCGGTCGGCGCGCTGCGTCTCCTGGGGTCGGACCGCATCCTCGCCGGCCTGTCGGTCGCCAACTTCTTCGGGCAGCTCGCCCATGTCGTGCTGCCGTCCACATTCGTGCTGTATGCGAGCTACCGCTACGGCTGGGATTCCAGGACGGTCGGCCTGACGCTTGCCATCGTCGGCATCTGTTCGATGGTGGTGCAGGGCGCAGCTATCGGGCCGATCGTCAATCGCTTCGGCGAGCGCCGTGCGCTCTATCTCGGTCTTGCCTGCGGGGCGGCCGGCTTTTTCATTTACGCTGCCGCGGCGAGCGGCCATTTGTTCTGGCTTGGCATCCCCGTGATGGCGCTTTGGGGCGTGGCGGGTGCTGCGGTTCAGGCGATCATGACCCGGATGGTGCCTCCGGAGCGGCAGGGACAGCTGCAGGGTGCCACCAACAGCGTCAATGCCATCGCCCAGTTGTTGGGACCCTTCCTGTTCACGCTGTCGTTCGCCTATTTCATCGGCGCGTCCGCGCCGTTCAAGCTGCCCGGCGCGCCGTTTTACCTGGCCACGGCCCTGTTGCTGCTGGCGCTTGCCGTCTCGGTATGGACCCTTTCGAGAAAACACGACCGGTAAAGCTCGCCGGATCAAGCTGACGTGAGGGCGTCATCGGGCCACCTTGTTTGGGCCCGGCCGGCCCGTTAGACCGTTCCAATCCCCCCGGACACACGGAGTCCCCCATGCCGATCGACAATGTTGCCGACCTGATCGCCGAAACGCTGATCCAGGCCGGCGTCGAGCGCGTGTTCGGCGTGGTTGGCGACAGCCTCAACGGCCTGACCGAAGCGCTGCGCAAGCGCGATGCGATCAGTTGGGTGCATGTCCGGCACGAGGAGGTTGCCGCCTTCGCGGCCGGCGCGGCGTCACAGGTCGCGGGTGGACTTGCGGTGTGCGCCGGCTCATGCGGACCGGGCAACCTCCACCTCATCAACGGGCTGTTCGACGCCCATCGCAGCCGGACGCCGGTGCTGGCGATCGCCGCGCAAATTCCAACGGCTGAAATCGGCGGCGGCTACTTCCAGGAAACCCACCCGCAGAATCTGTTCCGCGAGTGCAGCCATTACTGCGAGCTGGTTTCCGATCCCTCGCAGCTGCCCTACATGCTGGAGAACGCGATCCGCGCCGCGGTCGGCCTGCGCGGCGTGGCGGTGCTGGTCATTCCCGGCGACGTCGCGCTGCAACCGGCGCCGCGCCGCGGCATCTCGCCTGCGCTGCTGCCTCCCGCGCCCGTGGTGCGGCCGGCCGAGCCGGAGCTGGCGGCGTTGGGGAAACTGCTCGACGATGCGAAGCGGGTGACGCTGTTCTGCGGACGCGGCTGCGCCGGGGCCCATGCGGGGCTGATGCAGCTTGCCGACAAGCTCAAGAGCCCAATCGTGCATGCGCTCGGCGGCAAGGAGCATGTCGAGTACGATAATCCCTACGACGTCGGCATGACCGGATTCATCGGCTTCGCTTCGGGCTATGCCGCCATGCACGCCTGCGACGTGCTGCTGATGCTGGGGACCGATTTTCCCTACAAGCAGTTCATGCCGACGGAGGCGAAGATCGCGCAGGTCGACATCCGTCCCGAAAATCTCGGCCGGCGCTGCAAGCTCGAACTGGGTCTCGTCGGCGACGTCGGCGCCACCATCGAGGCGCTGCTGCCGAAACTGACCGCCAAGACCGACCGCAAGTTTCTCGACGACAGCATGGCGCACTACAAGAAGGCGCGCGCCGGGCTCGACGAGCTGGCGCGCGGCACGCCGGGCAACAAGCCGATCCATCCGCAGTACGTGGCGCGCCTGCTCAGCGAGGCGGCCGCGGACGATACGATCTTCACCTGTGACGTGGGAACGCCGACGATCTGGGCGGCGCGCTATCTTGCCATGAACGGCAAGCGCCGGCTGCTTGGCTCTTTCGTGCACGGCTCGATGGCCAACGCGATGGCGCAGGCGATCGGCGCGCAGGCCTCGCAGCCGGGGCGGCAGGTGGTGTCGATGTCGGGCGATGGCGGCTTTGCCATGCTGATGGGCGATCTCATCACGCTGCGGCAAGAGAAGCTGCCGGTGAAGGTGGTGATCTTCAACAATGGCGTGCTCGGCTTCGTCGCGCTGGAGATGAAGGCCTCGGGCTTCATCGAGACCGGCGTCGATCTGGAAAATCCCGATTTCGCGGCGATGGCGCGCGCGATGGGCATTCACGCCATCCGCGTCGAGGATCCCGGCGATCTGCCGAACGCAATCCGCGACGTACTCGCCCATGACGGCCCCGCCGTGCTCGACGTGGTGACGGCGCAGCAGGAACTGTCGATGCCGCCGACCATCACCGCCGAACAGGTCAAGGGCTTCAGCCTCTGGATATTGCGGGCGGTGATCAGCGGCCGCGGCGACGAGGTGCTCGATCTCGCCAGGACCAATCTTCTGCCGCGCTGAGCACGAGGGCCGGATGTTGCGATCCGGCCCCGAACTTACCTTACCGCGAGCAGATATAGACGCCGATCAACAGCAGCCCCAGTCCCATCGCGGAGACCTGCACCCAGGCGGACCTCTGATGATGCTCCCAGTCCGGCGGCAATGCGCTGAGCATGGCGAGGCCAACCATCAGCATCACCACGAACCTGTCCATCGCTCGCAATCATCCGTTTCCCCGCGATTTTTCCCGTTCGCGCGGGAAATGGCAATGCGCCTATCGTAGCGCGTCCGAGGTCAATTTGAACTTCTGGATGCGCTTGCCGGTATCCACCTCGGCGGTATACACGTTGCCTTTGGCGTCGATGGCCATGGCGTGGATCCAGTGGAACTGTCCGGCATTGCGGCCGTTGCGCCCGAAACTGCCGACCACCTTGCCGTCCTCGCGGTTGATCACCCGGATCTCGTTGTTCTCGCCGTCGGCGGAGAGCAGGTAGCTCTGCTTCGGATCGGGCCACACCGCGACATCCCATACCGCGCCGTTGCCGAGCGTGTTCTTCTCGTAGAACCACTCCTTCACGAAGGTGCCGTCTTTCCGGAACACCTGGATGCGGTTGTTGATGCGGTCGCAGACATAGACGAAGCCGTCATTGGTGACCTTCACGCAATGCACGGGATTGCCGAACTGCTGCGACGCCGGCACCGCGGGATCGTAAGCCGCCTGCTTGTCGTCGTTCGGCTTGTTGCCGTAGGCGCCCCAGTGCCGCTTGTAGGCGCCGGTGGTGGCGTCGAACACGATGACGCGGCGGTTGCCGTAACCGTCGGCGACGTAGAGTTCGTTGGCGTCCTTGTCGAAGGTGATCTCGGCGGGCTTGCCGAGCTGGGTGGTGTCGTTGCTGCCCTTGCTCGGCGCGATCTTGCCGATCTGCATGATGAACTTGCCGTCGGCGGTAAACTTCATCGCGACGTTGTCGGTGTCGGCATTGCCGGTCAGCCAGACATTGCCCTTGTCGTCGGTCTCGATGCCGTGCTCGCGGCCGACCCATTCATAACCCTCGCCGGGGCCGCCCCAGGAGCGCAGCAGATTGCCGTCGGCGTCGAACGCCAGCACCGGCGGCGCGGAGACGCAGCACTTCGAGCGCGGCGGCGTCAGCGCGGCGCCTTTCTCGTCCTCGGTCAGCGATTTCGGGCGATGCAGCACCCAGATGTGGCCCTGCGCATCCACCGCGATGCCGCCGACCTGGCCGATGATCCAGTTGTTCGGCAGCGGCTTCGGCCAGGAGGCATCGACCGCGAAGGTCGGGATGTCGCCGGCTGTCGCGGGCGCGATCGGCGCGGAGGCGCCGGCCAGGATGAGGCTGGCGAGTGCTGTGCGGACGGATTTGCTGAAGCGGACTGCGGCCGTTGTCGCGCGGCGGTTCGACGTCATGGCTTCCTCCTTGATCGCTGCGGTTGGTCCGCAGTCGTATTCAAAGTCAATCGCTCCGCACGGCAGGTGTCAATTGCGCGCGCCGCTACGCTGGTGCGCGAAAATCCAGCAGCGATCGGCTCTTGTAGTCGTAGAGCTTGCCGGTCGCGGTCCACTCCGGGGTGCACATTTTCACGATGAACGCGGCGGGCTGGTCCGGTGTTTCCAGCGTCATCGGATCTTCGCCCGGGAATACGGTGGCGCGCATGCGGGTGCGGATCGGGCCCGGGTCGAACAGGTTGACGCGCAGCGGCAGCGACCGGGTCTCGTTGGCCCAGACGCGCACCAGCGTTTCCAGCGCCGCCTTCGAGGCGGCGTAGGGACCGAGATAGGCGTCGGCCCTGGCGGCGGTGCCCGACGTCAGGAACACCGCGCGGCCGGCGTCGGACTGCTTGAGCAGCGGCTCCATGCAGCGGATCAGCTGGAAATTGGCGGTGACGTTGACGGCGAAGGCGTCCGTCCACTGCTTCACTTCGATGTGGCCGAGCGGCGAGGACGGCCCCGGCACGCCGGCATTGCCGACGAGGATGTCGAGCTTGCCGCCGCGTTCATAGAGTGCCGCGCCAAGCCGCGCGATGCCGTCGGTGTCGGTGAGGCTGAGCGGCACCAGCGTGGCGCTGCTGCCGTCTTTCCGGATTTCGTCGTCGAGCTCTTCCAGCCCGCCTTGCGTGCGCGCCACTGCCACGACATGCGCGCCGGCCCTGGCGAGCGCGATGGCGGTGGCATAGCCGATGCCGCGCGAGGCGCCGGTGACGAGGGCGATGCGGTTGGCGAGGGGTTTTGTCATCGGTCGGTCAGTTCCACGTCTGTGCGGGGGCCGTATTACAGACGTGGATCGCCGGGACAAGCCCGGCCATGACGAAAGTTGGCGAGATCATTCCGGGCTCGCGCTTCGCGCGCCCCGGCATGACAGTTTGGGATCAGCTCGCCTCCGCCAGCAGCGAGAGCTGGCGCGGCTGCGGCTCGACCTGGTTCTGGTCGGTGAGGCTGGTGGGATAGACCCCGGTGAAGCAGTGGTCGGAGAATTTCGGATTGGCGGGATCGCGGCCCGGATAGCCCATGGCGCGGTACACGCCGTCGATCGACAGGAAGGCGAGCGTGTCGGCGCCGATGATCTCGCGCATCTCCTCGAGCGAGTGCGTGGCCGCAAGCAGGCCGCCGCGGTCGGGCAGGTCGATGCCGTAATAGTCGGGATAGAGGATCGGCGGCGAGGCGAGGCGGAAATGCACTTCGCGCGCGCCGGCATCGCGCATCATGCGCACGATCTTCTTCGAGGTGGTGCCGCGCACCAGCGAGTCGTCGATCAGCACGATCCGCTTGCCCTCGATGGCGATGCGGTTGGCGGCATGCTTCATGCGCACGCCGATCTCGCGGCCGCTCTGGGTCGGCTGGATGAAGGTGCGGCCGACATAATGGTTGCGGATGATGCCGAGCTCGAACGGCACGCCCGAATAGCGGCTGTAGCCGAGCGCGGCGGGCACGCCGGAGTCCGGCACCGGCACCACCACGTCGACATCGACATGGCTTTCGCGCGCGAGCTGCTCGCCGAAGGCCTTGCGCACGTCGTAGACCGAGCGGCCGCCGACGATGGAGTCGGGACGCGAGAAATAGATGTATTCGAAGATGCAGGGCCGCGGCGGTTTGGGGGGGAACGGCTTGTGGCTGTGCGCGCCTTCCTCGTCGAACACGATGATCTCGCCGGGTTCGATGTCGCGGACGTATTTGGCGCCGATCATGTCGAGCGCGCAGGTCTCCGAGGCGAGGATCGGGTGGCCGTCGAGATCGCCCAGCACCAGGGGGCGGATGCCGAGCGGATCGCGGGCGCCGACCAGCTTCTTGTTGGTGAGGCAGACCAGCGAGTAGGCGCCCTCGATGGCGCGCAGCGCCTCGATAAAGCGGTCGATGAAGCGGCTGCGCTTGGACTGCGCGACCAGATGCAGGATCACCTCGGTGTCGGTGGTCGACTGCATCATGGCGCCGTTCATCACGAGGTCGCGGCGCAGGGCCAGGCCGTTGGTGAGGTTGCCGTTATGGCCGACCGCAAAACCGCCGACATTGAGCTCGGCAAACAGCGGCTGCACGTTGCGCAGGATGGTGGCGCCGGTGGTGGAATAGCGGACATGGCCGACCGCGACATGGCCGGGCAGGCGGTCGATGATCTCGCGCTTGGAGAAGGTGTCGCCGACGAGGCCCAGCCGGCGCTCGCTGTGGAAGCGGCTGCCGTCGTAGGAGACGATGCCGGCGGCTTCCTGGCCGCGGTGCTGGAGCGCATGCAGCCCGAGCGCGGTGATCGCGGCGGCTTCGGGGTGGCCATGAATGCCAAACACGCCGCATTCTTCACGCAGCGTGTCGCCTTCGAGGTCGTCCTGCAGTTCGATCCCGGCTTGGTCGGCGGGATCGGAGGGGTTTTGCATCTCGTCCATCGCGCCTCTCGCTGTCGGCCTCAAGGTTAGCTCAACACCCAAAAGATCAACGCCCCGCCGGCTTTTCGATCAGCTTTTTAAGGCTGTCGCGGGCTGACTTGTTGTAGCCATCGGCGCCGGAACCCGGCTGCGCCGAATCAGCGTCAGCCTGATCGTCTTCCGGCTTATTCTTCTTGAATTTCTTTAAGATGGTGTTCTCGGGGTCGTCAGGCAAGAGGCCTTTGAGCCATTCGCCGGAGGCATCCAGAACCGCGCGGGACTTGGCCTGCTGGACCCAGTCGGGGCGCTGCTTCTCCGGAACCAGCCAGATGAAGAATTCGTAGGCCACCACAACGATCAGGAGGCCGCGGGCGAGGCCGAACAGGAAGCCCAGCGTACGGTCGAGCGCGCCGATCCGCGAATCCAGGATCATGTCGGAGATCCGGACCGTGATGACGGAGACGATGATCAGGGTGCCGATGAAGGTGCCGGCTACCACCACCGCGAGCGCGACGGTATCGCTGCCGAAGTAGGCTTTCGCGGTCGGCAGCAGCTTGTTGTAGCTGTAGAGCGTCACCACGGCTGCCGTGCCCCAGGCCGCGATCGACAGGATTTCGCGCATGAAGCCGCGCACGAGGGCCAGAAGGCCGGAGATCAGCATGACGCCGAGCAGGACGAAATCGAGATAGGGAAGAGACGGCATCGGCTGATCAGGTCCGCTCGTGGTCCGTTGGCTGTCCGAATCGGAAGCGTCGGCGCCGCCCTAAACTGACGGCGAACCGGTGCAACCCGCAAGGCCGGACGTCGCGCCATCCCGCCTGCCTTTCTTGCGCGCGTGGTATAGCGGCGCTGGCCGGTCGCGTCACGCCGCTTTAGCCGTTTTCCCTACGGAATCGGGCAGGTGTGGCATTTTTCTCAACCAGCGTCGCATCTCGGGAACCCTCGCGGTTGCCGCGCGGCGAGCCGCGCGCGGCGATTTCCGCAACCAGTGTGGTGAGCCCGCCGATCGGGTTGAGGACAAGGCCTGCATCGCCGCTCGGCTCGCCACGCGCCGATTCCGGCAGCACGGCACGGCCGAAGCCGAGCTTGGCGGCTTCCTTCAGCCGTGCGGCGGTCTGCGCCACCGGGCGAACCACGCCGGACAGCGAGACTTCGCCGAAATAGACCGCATCGGTGGGCAGCTGCGCGTTCACCAGCGAGGACACCAGCGCCGCCGCGGCAGCCAGGTCGGCCGCCGGCTCGTGGATGCGAAGCCCGCCGGCGACGTTGAGATAGACGTCATGGCCGGAGAGCTTCACGCCGCAATGGGCTTCCAGCACCGCCAGCACCATGGAAAGCCGGCTCGGATCCCAGCCGACGACGGCGCGGCGGGGGGTGCCGAGCGACGTCGGCGCCACCAGCGCCTGCAATTCGACCAGGACCGGGCGGGTGCCCTCGATGCCGGCAAACACGGCGGTGCCGGGCGTGCCGAGATCGCGCTCGGACAAGAACAGTTCGGACGGGTTGGATACTTCGCGCAGGCCAAGGCCCGTCATTTCGAACACGCCGATCTCGTCGGTCGGACCGAAACGGTTCTTTACCGCGCGCAGGATGCGGAATTGCTGCGAGCCTTCGCCCTCGAACGACATCACGGCGTCGACCATGTGCTCGACCACGCGGGGGCCGGCGATCTGGCCGTCCTTGGTGACGTGTCCGACCAGGATGATGGCGGCGCCTGTCTTCTTGGCGAAGCGGATCAGCGCCTGCGCGGAGGCGCGGACCTGGGTGACCGTGCCGGGCGCCGACTCCACGGTGTCGGTCCACATGGTCTGGATGGAATCGATCACGATCAGGCGGGGGACCGCGCCTTCCGAAAGGGTTGAGACGATGTCCTCAACCGATGTCTCCGCGGCAAGCTGCACGGGCGCGTCCGCCAGGTCCAGCCGCTCGGCGCGCAGCCGCACCTGGGCGATCGCCTCCTCGCCCGAGATATAGACCGCGCGATGCCCGGCGCGCGCGAGCATGGAGGTCGCCTGCGTGAGCAGCGTCGACTTGCCGATGCCGGGATCGCCGCCGACCAGGATGACCGAGCCGCGGACGAAGCCGCCGCCGGTGACGCGGTCGAGTTCGGTCATTCCGGAGGAGAGGCGCGGCGCGTCCTGGCTCTTGCCGGACAGCGATTCCAGCGCGAACTGCCGGCCCTTGCGCCTGGAGCGGATCGAGACCGGCACGGATGTCGTGCCTTCCTCCTCGGAAAGCGTGTTCCACTCGCCGCATCCCTCGCACTTGCCCTGCCAGCGGTTATAGGCCGCGCCGCAGTTCTGGCAGACAAAGGAGAGGGAGGATTTGGCCATGACGAAACGAGTCGCTTTCCTGCAGCCGCCTGACCATTAGTTCTTCTTTTGTTCCAGTCAAGCAAAAGGTCAATCAGTCCTATACCAACGCCAAGAAGCCCGGCGTCTATCGCTGCGCCGTCAAGGGCTGCCGCAAGGACTTCACCGTCACCACCAAGAGCGTGATGGAAAGCAGCCATATCAAGCTGCACGTCTGGCTACAGGCTTTCTTCCTGATGGCTTCCAGCAAGAAGGGCGTTTCCGCCCAGCAGCTTCACCGCTCTCTTGGTGTGACCTACAAGACCGCCTGGTTCCTCGCCCATCGCGTTCCGTTCTTACGCTTGTCGAGCGCGGCGGCGCTAATTCGTTAGATATTGGCGGACCCGGTAGGAACCGCCACCTCACTTATGTGTTGACAAGTCGCCATGTGTATCTTATAACTTACACATGGTGGCAATTAGAGAAACGGAAGAATTCTCTAATTGGCTCAACAGGTTAAGGGATGCGGTGGCTAAAGCAAAGATCCTCGTCAGGATCGACCGCCTAGCTCAAGGCAACCCCGGCGATGTTAAGCCGGTTGGAGAGGGAGTTAGCGAGCTACGCATCCATCACGGAGCTGGCTACCGTGTCTATTACACACGACGTGGTGAACAGTTGATCGTTCTTCTTTGTGGTGGCGACAAAGATTCTCAAGATGAGGATATCGCCAACGCTAGAAAGATTGCGAGTGAGTTGGAGGAGTGAGCTATGGCTAAAACCAGACCATTTGATGCGGCTGAATATCTCGACAGTCCCGAGACCATCGCTGCATATCTTAGTGAAGCCTTCGCAACCAACGACCCCGGCTACATCACCGACGCCATCGGCACTGTCGCGCGCGCGCGCGGTATGACGTCAGTTGCTAAAGACGCGGGCCTGTCCCGTGAACACCTTTACAAGGCACTAAGCTCCGAGGGGCACCCCGAGTTTGGTACCGTTATGAAGGTGCTTAACTCCTTCGGTGTCCATTTACAGCCAGAGATCAAGGCCGCAAAGGTAGTCCGATAAAAAAGCCCGGTTACTTCCCAGGCCGTTTCTTTGCATTCTTTTTCTTGATCCGAACCTTCGGTTTTTCACTTAGTGATTTGTGCGGCGTATTCAAACCGCCGCGCAATGCTGCTTCAAAGCGCGCTTGGGCTTCTTTCTCTGTGTAGTCGTCTTTCTTGTCGCTCATGCGGTCACCGGAATGCCGCCCAGTAATTCACGTATCCATTCGGACGATACCGAAGCAAGCGCCAGTCCCTAACGGCGCCAATGATATCATGGCAGAACGCGACGGTTTCGAATACGAGACAATCACCAATCACGGCGTTGTGGATACCGGATGCTTCCACCGGGCAATGTAAAGATTACCCGATTGAACGCCCTCTGGATGTAAGCTCCAGGTTCCCCGTGTGAACCACGCCGCAGCGAAGACTGTAAGCATCGTCGCCCGTCATGCGGTAAAACTTGTGCGCCAGATTCTCCCGGAGGTGCCGTCGCGGAGTTGGTAGGAATTGAGGTTGGCGTAGTCTCCGGGGTGATCAACCTCGAATCATCCGGCGTTGAAGCGTCGGACTGGAGACTACGCCATGAACAAGCTTACCACGAAGCCCGTTTCCTTGCTGCCTG
>DATLXL010000020.1:0-329009 GCA_035575905.1 Bradyrhizobium sp.
TTCGGTTTGCTTCCGTGGTGCTTCCGCGACCTCGAATGCGATTTTCGTGCTTCCTTCGAGTTTCGCCAATCGCTTGGTTTCACTCGTTTTTTACGACACCCTCGACCATCAGAAAGAGCTTGCATTTGCCTTCGGAGGGCAACGCTCTATCCAGCTGAGCTACGGGTGCGGAGCGCCATGATTAGCTGATTGGCCGCGTCCGGGCAACCGGCGTCCGGCCCGATTGTCCTGCCCTCCGCAGCCTGTAAACTGGCCGGTAACGACAACCGCGCGGGGCCTCGCCCGGCGCAACAAGGGAGGATACTGCATGCGGCCGCTCGAATTTGGCTGGTATCTGCCGACCCATGGCGACACCACGGCCTATGGCCTGCCGGGGGCGGAGGTGCCGGGCTCGGCGGAGCTGTGCGAGCGTGTGGTGGCGGCGGCCGAAAAGGCCGGCTTCGAATATCTATTGATCCCGGTCGGCGCGGCGTGCTGGGAGGCGTGGATATCCGGCGCCTTCATGGCGGCGCGCGCCCCGAAGATCAAGCCGCTGATCGCGGCGCGGCCGGGCTACATCAATCCGGTGCTGATGGCCAAGATGATCTCGACCTTCGACCAGATGTCGGGCGGTCGCATCTGCATCAATCTGATCGCGGGGCAGAACGAGAGCGAGGTCGAGGCCGAAGGCGTGCGCTACGGCAAGGAAGAGCGCTATGCGCTGATGGAGGAGGAGGTCTCGATCCTGAAGGCGCTGTGGTCGACGCGCGGCCCGGTGCATTTCGACGGCAGGTTCCACAAGATCTCCGGCGCCATCGCGAAGCCGCGGCCGCTGCAACAGCCCTATCCGAAATTCTATCTCGGCGGCGGCTCCCGCCAGGCCTGGGAGCTGTCGGCAAAGCATTCCGACGTGCATCTGTTCTGGGGCGATCTGCCGGACAGGATCGCCGCCAACATCGCCGAAATCCGCGAGCTGGCGCGGGCGCATGACCGCATGAACGACATCGGTTTCGGCATGCGGCTGCAGATGATCTGCCGCGAGGACGAGCAGGAGGCGTGGGACGCCGCCGACCGGCTGGTGCGCCACGCCACCGAACGGCAGAAGCAGGACATGAAGACGCTCTACAACAGGTCCGAGGCCAACATGCGCGTGCAGCAGCTCGCCCGCGAGCATGGCGACCTGCTGCTGCCGCATCTGTGGACCGGCATCACCAAAGTGCGCCCCGGCGCCGGCATTGCCGTGGTCGGCAATCCCGGACAGTGCGCGGCGACCTTGCAGCAGTTCATCGATGCCGGCTGCCACTCGTTCTGCCTGTCCGGCTATCTGCATGACGAGGAGGCCGAGCGCTTCGGCCGGCTGGTCCGTCCGATCCTGGCGGAGAACAATCGCGGAAGGCTCGCGGCGTGATTTCGTTGCGATCCTACGCGCCTTCGTTCGCCGCGACCTGCGCGGCCAGCATCCTGCGCGTCGCCTCGATGTCGACCAGCGGATAGACCTCGAACCCGGCCGGGATGATGTCGGCCCATTCGTTCAGGATGCGGTGCAGCGCCTCGTTGCTCTCGACATCGAACACCGCTACCGCGCCGCGGCCGACGCGGGCATAGATGTGCTTGCAGACGCCCTTTGTCTCATAGGCGCCGATCCACGGCCAAAAGCTCTGCCGCAGCGAGGCCATGTCGGACGGCCGCTCCGGCCGCGGGTTCGAGATCACCAGAAACAGCGCCATGACGATGGCTCGTTCATGCCGGCACGATCGTCTTGCCGATCGGCCACAGCGCGATGCCGGCAAGCTTGAGATGCGCCCACGCAAAGGGCAGGCCGATGATCGTGATCGCCCAGATGATCGCCGTCAGCAGATGTCCGAGCGCCAGCCACCAGCCGGCCAGCACGAACCAGATGATGTTGCCGATCACCCCAAGCGGCCCGGTGCCGGTATCGGGAATGCCGGTCAGCTCGGCGCGGTCCACGGCGCGGGAGCCGAACGGCAGCAGCGTATAGACCGCGATGTTGAAGGCCGCGCGCGCCCAGGGCAGTCCGATGATCGTGATCGCCATGATCACCGCCGCCACCAGCCAGCCGAACGCCATATAGGCGCCGCCGACGAGTATCCAGAGAATGTTGAGCAGGATGGAGAGCGGACCCATGGCAAACCCCCGTCAGGTTGCGTTACGAGACGCAATATAGGTGCGGCGAAAACCGCGCGGTAGGGCTTGCTTTCAAGAATGAGCAGGTCAGCCGGCCTTGCGCGGCGGGCCCTGCACGGGCACGGCAGCGCCGCGGTTCAGGCGGGCTTTCGCAAGCTCCAGCAACATGCTTTCGGTGGAGACCACGCGGTTGCGGCCGAGATGCTTGGCGGCGTACAACGCCTGGTCGGCCTGGCCGATCAGCCAGTCCGGCCCGACCACCACATGGCCTGGCGTGTAGGTGGCGACGCCGATGCTGAGCGTGACCAAGTCACCGCCGGCCGGCTGCCGGTCGAGCGGGATCCGCATCTCCTCCACCGCCTGGCGCAGCCGTTCGGCCACCGCGAAGGCGGCGGCCATGTCGGTCTCGGGCATGATGATGGCGAATTCCTCGCCGCCGTAGCGGGTGGCAAGGTCGGTCGGGCGGATCGCGGTCCGGCCGATCATGGCGGCGACGTCGCGCAGACACTCGTCGCCGCGAGGGTGGCCGTGATTGTCGTTGAACCGCTTGAAGTGATCGACGTCGGCAAACAGCAGCGCCAGCGGGCGTCCCGAACGTTCGGCGCGCGACCATTCGATCTCGATGGCCTGGTCGAAGGAGCGGCGGTTGGCCAGCCCGGTCAGGCCGTCCTTGGCCGCCAGCGTCTTCAGCGCCATCTCGGCGCGCTTGTGCTCGGTCATGTCGCGCAGCGTCTCGACCACTGCGATCAAGTTGCCGTCGTCGTCATGGATCGGGCCGGCATCGATCGCCAGATACAGGTGGTTGCCGAGCCGCGGCATCATGCACCAGTTTTCCGCGCTGGAGCCGAGGCGGTCGTCCTCGCTGGAGACGAATTCCGAATAGAGATTGCCGATCAGGTCCTGGCGGTTGATCGCCACGAGATCGGCGAGGCAGTAGCGCTCCTCCTCGTAGAACGCCTGCCAGTGGTTGCGGGTGCCGAGCAATTCCATCGCGGCAATCCCGGTCAGCCGCTCGCAGGCCCTGTTCCACACCACCACGCGGCGGTCGGCGTCGATCACGAAGGTCGGCACCACCAGATGCTGCAGCAGCCGCGCGGCATAGTGGTTGGCCGGTTCACCGGTCCTGCGGATTTTGTTCGGATCGTGCGTCATCACGCCACCGCCGCCACGTCGTCGGGGGAGGGCAGGAACAAGCTGCGAAGCTCGGCGCTGGGCCTGGCGCCCGAGAACAGGAAGCCCTGCATCTGGGTGCAGCCGAGCGCCCGCAGCAATTCCTTCTGCTGCAGCGTCTCCACGCCTTCGGCCACTGTCGTCATGTTGCGGGAGGCCGCGATGTTCACCACCGCCTGCACGATGACGGACGAGCCGTCGGCCTCGGTGATGTCGGTGATGAAGCAGCGGTCGATCTTGATCTTGTCGAAGGGGAAGCGCTTCAGGTAGCTCAGCGAGGAATAGCCGGTGCCGAAATCGTCGAGCGCGATGCGCACGCCGATCGCTTTCAGTTCATGCAGGATGGCGAGCGCGGTGTTGTCGTCGCCGATCAGCACGGCCTCGGTGATCTCCAGCTCGAGCCGGTTTGCCGGCAGGCCGGACGCGGCCAGCGCGCTCGCGACCTTCAGCGACAGCGTCGGCTCGCGCAGCTGCACGGGGGAGACGTTGACCGCAAGCCGGACATGCTCGGGCCAGCTCGCCGCTTCCACGCAGGCCGTGCGCAATACCCATTCGCCGAGCTCGACGATCAGGCCGGTGTCTTCCGCGACCGGTATGAACGTTGCGGGCGAGATGGTGCCGCGTTCCGGGTGGCGCCAGCGCACCAGCGCCTCGCAGCCGGTGACCCGGTCGCTCCTGAGATCGACCAGCGGCTGATAATGGATTTCGAACCCGCCGTTGGTCAGCGCTTGGCGCAGGTCCTGCTCCAGCGCCAGGCGCGCCTTGGCGTCGCCGTCCATCGCGGGCTCGAAGAAACGGTAGGTGCGGCGGCCGTCGGCCTTGGCGCCGTACATGGCGAGGTCGGCGTTCTTGATCAGCTGGTCGGCGTCGGTGCCGTCCTGCGGCGCCAGCACGATGCCGATCGAGGCGTCGGACGACAGATGATGGCCGAGGCACTGGAATGGCTGGCGCAAGGCGTCGCGGATGCGGGCGACGAAATCGAGGACGTCGTTGATGCCCTTGACGCCGATCTGGATCACGGCGAATTCGTCGCCGCCCAGCCGCGCGATCAGGTCGCCCTCGCGGATGCAGCTCCTGATCCGCGCCGCGACGGCCTTGAGCAGTTCGTCCCCGACATGGTGGCCGAGCGAGTCGTTGATGCCCTTGAATTCGTCGATGTCGATATAGAGCAGCGCGAACTGCTCGCCGCGCGAGACTTTTTGCAGCTCGCGCTCCATCTGCTCGCGGAACATCACGCGGTTGGGCAGGTCGGTCAGCGGATCGTAATGGGCGAGGTGGGCGATTTTCTCGTCGGCGTGGCGCCGCTCGGTGACGTCGTTGACCACGTTGACGATGTAGCGGATGTCGCCGGCGTTGTCGCGAATGCCGATCCGGGTCGACGTGATGTAGCGTTCTCCGAGCCCCTGGGTGTCCCAGCAATGCTCGTCCTTGAACAGGACGCCGGACTGCAGCGTCTTCTCGTCATCCGCATTGATCACGTCGACGGTGTCCGGCGGGAACAGGTCGGAGGCGGTCCTGCCGAGGATCTGCTCGCGCGGCACGCCAAACTGCCGCGCGGCGACGCGGTTGGCGAGCAAATAGCGGCGGTCGCGGGCGTCCTTCACCGTGATCTGCGACGGGATGTGGTCCAGGATCTGGCTCAGGAAGGCGTAGTTGCGGTCGCGCTCCTGCTCGATCCGCTGACGCTCGGTGATATCCTCGATCGTGGCCACCCAGCCGCCCTGCGGCAGCGGTTGGTTGACGATCTGGAACCAGCGCCCTTCGGCCGAGTGGGCGATCGTGCGGGTGACTTCGCCGTTGGCGATGCTGCGCTGAATCCATTCGTAGAACTCGTCGGCTTCGCCCTCGAACGATCCCGTCGAGAAGCGATGGTGCATGACGTCCCGGGCGTGCGCGCCGGGTTTGACGACGTCGGGCGACAGGCCGAACATGTCGATGAAGCGATGGTTGCAGAGCACGAGGCGTTCGTCGCCGCCATACAGCACGAGCCCCTGCGTCATGTTGTTGAGCGCGGTGTCGAGCTGCTGCTTCTGCGATTTCAAGCGCTGCTGCGCCTCGCGGTTCTGGGTGTTGATCTGGCGGATGATCAGCAGCAGTGTCACGCCGATCGCCAGCGTCAGCAGGAAGGCGCCCACGATTATCGCGCGGGTCTGGTCACGCCAATCCTTGAGCACGCTGGCAAGCGTGGCGGTTGCAACGACGGTGATCGGATAGTTGCGCAGCGTGGCCGCGGTGCCGAGGCGCTCCTGGCCGTCGACGGGGCTCTTGACCTGCATGGTCTGGATGCCGCCGCGCTTCTTGACGCTCTCGATCAGCGGCGCGCTGGCGAACTTCTGCCCGATCAGCGACGGCGCATGGGGGCGGCGCGCGATCAGCGTTCCGTCGTGGTGGAAGATCGAGATCGTGGCGTCATGGCCGAGCGACAGCGACGCGAAGAATTTTTCGAAATTGGCCGCTTCGATGCGGCGGGCCATCACGCCCAGGAAGACGCCGTCGGCTCCACTGAGGCGATGCGCGACGATCGTGGTCCAGTTTCCGGTGATGTAGCTGCGAACCGGCTCGACGGCGGGAGAGGAGGACGAGCCGGACCGCAGGGTGGAGAAATAGGTTCGGTCCGAGACGTCGATCTCCGGCAGCGGCCCGTCCGCTGAAGCGCCTATCGTCCGGCCGTTGATGTCGAAGACATGGACAACGCCGGCAAAGGAGAGCGCGGCCACCACCGACTTCAGCCGTTCGTGTGCCTCTGCCCCCGACATCTTCTGCCGGAACTCGTCCGGCGAGGTCATTTGCGCGATTCCGGTGTGGGCGATCACGCTGCGGGCGATGGCGTTGGAATCCTCGAACTGCTGATCGAAATGGCGGGTCAGCAGCAGGATGGTGTTTTCGAGCTCGCGCTGTCCGTTGGCGAGCGCGCGGTCGCGGGACTGCTCGATCATGGCGACGGTGCCGGCCACAATCGCGGCCGACAGAATGGCGCCGCACATTATCAGCCAAACCACGGGGCTGCGCCGGATCGTCGCGCGCGAACCGTCCGTCCAACCCAATCTGGCAAGCAATCCGGTCATTTACCCAGGTCCCAATGGGCCCGAGTACGCCATAACGAAATGGCGTTCGCGTTAGGAAATCCGGTTACCCCGGCCTTAACGGTTGCGGTGACTACGTGGTGGGCGTCCCGCCTTGTTTAGCGCGTGGATAAACAGGCGGATTCAGCGGCGACAGCCGGCTCCGCGCGCGAATAGCGGCTGCGGCTCGCCTGCACCGGCCGGCTCGCATGGCCGTCGCGCGACCCACTCCGTTGCGGGGTTGCAGGTTAAGTCAAATGCCAACCCCGATGGCCGCCTTGGCGAGGCAGTAGAAGCAATCCGGTCGGGCTTGCCGCAGACGTTGTTAACAGAACGTCAACACATGCGCGCGGAGCCCCGCGTTTGGCGCGCATCTCGTAAGCCGCGGTCAGGCCGCGGGGAGCCTGCACTGCATCGTGCAGTGAATGCCGCTCCTGAGGAAGCTGACCTCGGTCTTGCCGTCGAACGGCCGCAGCGCCGCGTTCAGCAGCTTGGTACCGAAGCCGGGGGTGCCGACATTCTCCACCGCCGGGCCCTCGGTCTCGTCCCAAGTGATGCTGAGGCGGTCATCGGACAGCGCCCACGACACCTGCAGGAAGCCGCGGGGAGAGGCGAAGGCGCCATATTTGCCGGCGTTGGTGGCGAGCTCGTGAAACATCAGCGCGAGGCTGACGGCGAGTTTTGCGGGCAGGAACAGCCTGTCGCCGTTCAGGTTGAAGCGGACATGGCCGTACGGCTCGAGCTCGGAGCGCAGCAGATCGCGGATGTCGCAGCCGCTGCCGTCCACCCGCGCGATCAGGTCGTCCGTCGCCGACAGCGCCCGGATGCGGCGGTCGATGGCGTTCCATACCTGAGGCTGGTCGGCCAGCACCTGATGCAGCACCGCATGCACCGTGGAGGTCTTGTTTTTCAACCGGTGCTGCAGTTCGTCGACCAGCAGCCTGCGGTATTCCTCCTCCTCGATCAGGCGTTTGGATATTTCGCGGTGCCGGGTTGCGATCGCGCGGTAGTGCTCCACGCCCCAGATGGTCACGCCGCATACCGCCCAGAAGATCGCCAGCAGCACGAAGCGGGCTGGGTCCGGCATGGCGGAGGTGAAATTGATGACGATGCCGAGCGCGCCGGCCACAATCGCGGTCAGGATGCCGGTCCGGTAGCCGCCGAACATGGTCGCCAGCAGCACCGCCGGCAAATACGGCGTGAAGAACACGTCGGGCCGGATCTGGGCCAGTCCCCAGCGCGCCCCGGTCGAGAACGCGAGGCAGATTACCGCAAAGCCGATCGAAAGCAGCAGCGAGGGCTGGGAAACCCCCTGCCAGCCCCGCCGGAACTCGTCAATCAACTTTGCCATGGAACTTTCTCTTCACGTGATCGGCGGCTCCGAATTATGGCCGAGCATACGGCAAAACACGACCTTTTCCGGAGCGGCAATGGCGCGACCGTGTCGTGCGGCGTGCCGTCGCCGCTTGCGCCGGTTCCTCGCTGCAGGGATAGTGTCGCAAACAAGACCGATATTTTCGGGCAGAAGGGAAATGCAATGGGACGGCTGGACGGCAAGGTTGCGGTGATCACCGGCGCGACAAGCGGCATCGGGCTCGTCACGGCAGAGGTCTTCGTCGCCGAAGGTGCGAAGATCGTAATTGCGGGACGCCGCGTGCCCGAGGGCGAGGCGCTGGCGGGCAAGCTCGGCGCGGCCTGCATCTTCCGCCAGACCGACGTCACCCAGGAAGACCAGGTGCGGGCGCTGATCGCGCTGGCGGTCGACAAGTTCGGCAAGATCGATTGCCTGTTCAACAATGCCGGCGGGCCGGCGCAGACCGGCGGCATCGAGAATCTCGATGTCGCCCGCTTCGACGCCGCGATCGCCACCCTCCTGCGCAGCGTGATGCTCGGCATGAAGCACGCCGCGCCCTACATGAAGAAGCAGGGCTTTGGCAGCATCATCAACAATGGCAGCATCGCCGGGCGGCTTGCCGGCTTCTCGTCCTCGGTGGTCTATGGCGCCGCCAAGGCCGCCGTCATCCATCTCACCACCTGCGTGGCGATGGAACTCGGCGAGCACAACATCCGCGTCAATTCGATTTCGCCGGGTGCGATCGCCACCGGCATTTTCGGCAAGGCGCTCGGCCTTTCGGTCGAGGCCGCCGAGAAGACGCCGGCCGTGATGCGCGAGGTCTACAAGGCCGCGCAGCCGATCCCGCGCGCCGGCCTTCCCGAGGACATCGCGCACGCCGCGGTGTTCCTCGCCAGCGACGAGTCCACGTTCGTCAACGGCCATGATCTCGTCGTCGACGGCGCCATCACCCGCGGCCGCAACTGGACCCAGCAACAGCAGGGCTATGTCGAGCTGCGCAAGGCGTTCGATCAGGGCGCGTGACAAGGAGGAGGCAACGCTGTTTGCGGCGACACCACTGGGAATTCCCGAGCCTCGCCCGGTTCATCTCGCCATCGTCGCGGGCCTTGCCTGCGCGTTGCTCATCGCCAGGGCGGCGCCGCTGACGCGCGACCTGGCCACCGTTCTGATCGATCCGCTCTGCATGACGGCGGCGCCGTCGCAGGACGTCGTCGAGCCCATCAGTTCGCATGCGCTGCCGAACGTCGCGGGCAAGCGCGTCACCGTGGTGCGGGTGTTCTACGGCCCCGGCGGTTTCACGCCGCCGCACAGCCATTCCGGTTCGGTGACGGCCTATGTCACCAAGGGCGAAATCCGCTCGCAGCTCGACAGCGGTCCGGTCGAGACCTTCAGGGCCGGCCAGTCCTTCTTCGAGCCGCCCGGCACGAAGCACATGGTCTCGGCCAATGCCAGCATCACCGAGCCCGCGGAACTGATCGCGGTCTTCGTCGCCGACGAAGGGGCAGAGCTGACGACGTTGCTGAAGTAGAGGCAGAGCGATCATCGCAGGGTGGGCAAGGCAAAGCGTGCCCACCTTTCTGGCGCCGGTGTCGATTAAGGTGGGCACGGCGCAAGGGCGAGAGAGAATGTCGCCCGCGGAGACAGGCCACTCACGCCGCTTCGCTTCGCGAAGCGACCCTCTCCCACAAGGGGAGAGGGTGCAGCGTGCGCCCTCACACCGCCCTGATCGTCACCTTCAGCCCGTCGCGCGGCTTGGGAATCGGCCACATCTGCCAGTCCGCCTTGTAGCCGGGCTGGTGCGACACCTCGATGTTCTGCAGGAAATGCCGGGCGAAGGTCTTGGCCTGCATGTTGGCGAAGTGCAGCCCGAGGCACATATGCGCGCCGCCGCCGAACGGCACCCACGCAAAGCGGTGGCGATGACGCTGGGCCTCGTCGGTGAAGCGCAGCGGATCGAATTTTTCCGGGTCCGGCCAGATTTCCGGCATGTGATGCGTGAACAGCGGATTGACGCCGACCATCGCGCCGGCCGGGATGTCGTATCCCTTGAAGGTGAAATCGCGGATCGCGCGCCGCGGGATCGACGGCACCGGCGGCTTGCGCCGCAGCGCTTCCTTGAAGGCCATCTCCGCCAGCGGCATCTTTTCCAGATTGTCGAAGCTGGAGGGGTCGTTGGCTTCGATGCCGAGGCCCTTGACCTCCTCGCGCAGCCGCGCCTGCCAGTCGGGATTGGCGGCGAGATCGCCGACAAAGGATGTCAGCGACGAGGTCAGCGTGTCATGCGCCGCCAGCATCAGGAAGCTCATATGGTCGATGATGTCCGATGTCGACAGCAGCGCGCCGTCCTCGTGCGTGGCCTGGCAGAGATGCGAGAACAGATCCTCGCCGCCGCCCCGTGCGCGGCGGATCGGAATCTGCTCGGAGAAATAGGCCACGATGCGCTTGCGTCCGGCGACGCCGCGCGCCATCTGCGTGCCCGGCAGGGGCCTTCGGATCACGGCGACGGATGCCGCCACCATGTCGACGAAGGCCTGGGTGATCTCGTCGACCTCCGGGCCGATGCCGGTGCCGAGGAACGAGGTCGCGGCTAGATCGAGCGTCAGCTGCTTCATCGCCGGATACATCAGCATCTCGCCCGGCTGGGCCCGCCATTGCTTGACGCGCGCCGCGATGCCGCGGTCGAGATCGGCGAGGTACGACTTCATCGGCCCCGATTTGAACGCCACCGACAGCGCGCGGCGATGCAGGCGGTGTTCCTCGAAATCGAGCAGCATCAGCCCGCGCGGAAACAAAAGCCCGAGGATGCGGCCCCAGCCCAGTTCGGAAGAGAACTGCCGCGCCTGGTCGAACAGTACGAGTTCGTTGGCCTCGGGGCCGAGCAGGGCAATGCTGGTCTCGCCGAACAGGTGGTTGCGGTAGACGAGCCCATATTGTGCGGCATTGCGTGCGACTTGCCCCTTGGGGTCGGCGAGCACCTGCAGCGTGTTGCCGACCAGCGGCCACCCCTCGTTGCCGGGAATGCGGGTGAGCGAATTGCGCTTTGGCGGCGTGAAATGATGGACGGGGGAGGCCAAACTTGGCATCGACATGGCAATTGCTCCGGAAATTCGATCTCGGTAGCGCAAGCCAGTAAATAGACCTTTGTCGGGCTCGTGCAAAGGCGGGTTGGCCTGCGTTATTTCGCGCTACAACGCCGCAAGGCCCCGGCGGTCTCGCGGAAATGTCACGCCTGGCGGCGCGACATCCTGCGGGCTTGGCGGAAACCGGAGCACCAGGGCGCGCCATCAAAACGCGTACCGGCGTTACGCCTTGCGCTTGGCCGCTTCCTTCTGCAGGTCGGGCGCGTTCACCGCGGGGATTGCGACGCGGCCGGGGCCGGTGTGCTGCAGCGCGGCGGCGGCCTTGTCGTTCTGCATGATCTTGGCCATCACGGCCTGGCCGGCGCGCTCGAACACCGCGCGGTTGTCGATCAGGAACTGGCGGGAGTCGCGCAACGGCTTGATGAAGCCCTGCAGCTCCGGGATCACGTAGCGCGCCACCAGGTCCCAGCTGCGGCGCGTGTTCTCCGGATTGGCCCAGTCATGCGCAAAGCCTACGATGGTGCCGACGCCGCCCGAGACGTTGATCAGGTTCTTGATGGTGGCGATGAGATCGTCGGGCGTGCCGATGGTGGAGGCCGCGGCCGGTCCGCCCGCGGTCTTCTCGATCGCGTCTTCCGGCGACTTGAAGGCCTCGAGGCCGGGCCGCATCAGGGTGCCGACGTTATATTCGTTGTGCCAGCGCATGAGGCCGGCGCCGGCCTCGCGATAGGCCTGCTCGCGGGTCTCGGCGATGTGCCAGCTCAGCAGCACGCGCCAGTTGTCGCGGCTCACGGTGGTGCCGGCCTTCTTGGCCGCGTCCTCGGCAAACTCCCATTGCTGCGGCAGCGCCATCAGGCCCTGCGTCGACATCGAGCCCAGCGAGATGATGCCGATGCCGTATTTGCCGGCCAGCGTCATGCCCGACGGCGAGATCTGCGACGCCACCACGAACGGCATCTCTTCCTGCAGGGGAAGGATCTGCAGCGCGGCATCGTTCATCACGAACCAGTCGCTCTTGGCGGTGACGCGCTCGCCCTTGAACAGGCGGCGGATGATGGCGATCGCCTCGTCCTGGCGGTCGCGCTGCGTCATCGGATCGATGCCGAGCGTATGCGCGTCGGAGGCGAGTGCACCCGGGCCTGAGCCGAAGATGGCGCGGCCGCCGGTCATGTGGTCGAGCTGCACCATTCGCTGCGCCACGTTGAAGGGATGATGATAGGGCAGCGAGATCACGCCGGTGCCGAGCTTGATGCGCTTGGTGCGCTCGCCGGCCGCGGCCAGAAACATTTCCGGCGAGGCGATCATTTCCCAGCCGGAGGAATGGTGCTCGCCGCACCAGAATTCGTCGTAGCCGAGCTCGTCGAGCTGCTGCACGAAATCGATGTCACGGCGGAATTGCAGCATCGGATGCTCGCCGATCGGGTGATGCGGGGCGAGGAAGGCTCCGAACTTCAGGCGCGCCATGGGCGTTCTCTCCGGGATTGTTGTTGTTTTCGAACTCAACGTACGGGCTGGCGGCACTCAAGGCAATCGCAGCCGGCGTCGGCCGTGCGCATGGCCGCCGTGCGCGGCATGCGTCGTCCTGCCGCGATGTCGGTGCAGCGTCTTGACGCAATTTCGGGCTAGCCGATCGTGCCCTTCAGGTTCAGCACGGCCTGGCCGATATGGATCGGCTCGGTCGCGCCTTCGCCGAGAATGTGCACGCCGAGCAGGCGGCGGCTCCCGGTCGAAAAAATCATCTTCATCATGCCGCTGTTCGGCCCGACTTCGTGACGCCTATGCCAGCGAGCTTGCAGCAGATAACGGACGGTAAATGCGTGCCCCCGACATTCTCCGCCGTGGAAAGCGTGCCGTTCACTCTGCACCCCTTATCGCTCCCGCACTCGTTACCGTCGCCGCAATACTGTCATGTATGCGTCGCGTGGTGCCTAATTGGCACTTCACCCAGATTTCAGCGGGACCGTCAGCATACGGTCTTTTTATTCTGCGCCGCAGCAACTATCTCTTGCGGTCAACGTTTGGATCACGACCGCCCCCAGAGAACTGTCCGTTGCGACCGCTCGCCAGCAATATCGATTTCCTGCGCCGCATTTCGCAACTGTCGCATCTCGACGGTTTTGGAATGTACGGCCGCGGCCGGTCGTCTCACATTCGCAGCCCGCTCACCGAGGTGCCGGACTTCGGCGACAATCCCGGCGGCTTGCGGATGTTCACCTATCTGCCGCCGAACCTGCCGCGGCAGCCCGCGCTGGTCGTGGTGCTGCATGGCTGCGGCCAGGATGCCGCCAGCTATGATCACGGCGCCGGCTGGTCGACGCTGGCCAAGCGTTATGGTTTTGCGCTGCTGATGCCGCAGCAGCAGGAGCGCAACAACACCAACACCTGCTTCAACTGGTTCAATCCGGAAGACATCACGCGCGACCAGGGCGAGGTCGGCTCGATCCGGCGGATGATCGACAAGATGGTCTATGACCATCGCATCCATGACAGCCGCATCTATGTCACCGGCCTGTCCGCCGGCGGCGCCATGACGATGGCGATGCTGTCGAACTATCCGGAAATGTTCGCCGCCGGCGCCGTCATCGCCGGCCTGCCGTTCGGCATCGCCGGCAACGTGCGCGAGGCGCTCAGCGGCATGATGAGCTCGGCGTCGCGGCCGGCGACGGCGCTCGGCGATCTCGTGCGCGGCGCGTCGCCCCATCGCGGGCCGTGGCCGAAGCTGTCGGTGTGGCACGGCAGCGCCGACCGCACCGTGCATCCGGGTAACGCGAACGAAATCGTCAAGCAGTGGCTCGATCTGCATGGCCTGCCGGAAGCGCCGATGTCGGAAGCGGAGGTCAACGGCTATCCGCGCCAGGTGTGGTGGAATGCCGACGGCGAAACGGTGGTGGAGTCCTACACTATCTCGGGAATGGCGCACGGCACGCCGCTCGGCGTGACCGAAGATGACGAGCGCTATGGCGCGGAAGGCGCGTTCCTGATCGAAGCCGGCATTTCCTCGTCCTGGCACATCGCGCAATTCTTCGGCCTGACGCGGCACCTGCGCCACACCCGGGCGCAGGCCGAGGCCGCCGCGATCAATGTGCTGAGCGCCGCCGCCCGGGAGCGTGCCAGGCCGGTTCCGGCGGCGGCGCCGGCCACGCAGCAGGGCCCGGATGTCTCGGCGACGCCGCGGCCGCGCGCCACGCTGCCGCGCGCTGCGGCGCCCCGGAGCGGCGTCAAGCGCATCATCGACCGCGTGCTGACCGCGGCAGGCTGGAAAAAATAACGAGCGAAGCCCGGCGTGCGCCGCTAGCCTTCGATCTGGCCGGTCAGGAACGGATTGGTCATCCGCTCCTGGCCAAAACTCGATCCGGCGCCATGGCCGCAGACAAAGCCGATATCGTCGCCGAGCGGCATCAGCTTGGTCTTGATCGAGTTGATCAGCTCGGCATGGCTGCCGCCGGGCAGGTCGGTGCGGCCGACCGAGCCGGCAAACAGCACGTCGCCGACATGGGCAAAGCGCAGCTCGTTCGAGAAGAACACCACCGAGCCCGGCGAATGGCCGGGACAGTGCAGGATGTCGAAGGTGAGATTGCCGATCGTGACCTGCTCGCCCTCGTCGAGCCAGCGGTCGGGCCCGAAATTGCGCACGCCGGTCATGCCGAAGCGCTCGCCGGAGGAGACGACATTGTCGAGCAGATATTTGTCGGCGATGTGCGGGCCCTCGATCTTGACCCCGAGCGCGTCGCGCAGCTCGGCGGCGCCGCCTACGTGGTCGATATGGCCGTGCGTGATCCAGATCTTTTCGACGGTGACGCCGGTCTGCTTGATCGCTTCCTGGATCTTCGGCACATCGCCGCCGGGATCGATCACCACCGCCTTCTTGGTGGCCTCGCACCAGATGATGGTGCAGTTCTGCTCGAACAGCGTCACCGGCACGACGATCGCGCCGGCCTTCGCCTTGGTCTGGGTTTGCTCGGTCATGGGGGCAACATAGTGCTTGCGGATGACGGGTCAATGGCGGCGCGACAGACGCGGCCTGCGGAACTGTGATAGGGTGGCAGCCGGTCAAACAGCTGTGGGGGCAGGCCGATTTCCGCAAGGACAAGGCCTACGCATTTTGCCATGAATCAGGGCTCGAAATCGCCGCTGCCGGGAACGCGGATCACCGCGCGCGCCTTCTTTGTCGCCGAGCGCATCAACACCGCGGGCCTGGAACGCAGCGATGTGCTGTCCACCGCGCCGCTTGCCTTTCGCGTCGGCGACAGCGGCGTCGCGGTGCTGTTTCGCTACGGCGTGGTGGTGCTGATCGGACTGAACGCGCTGGAGGAGGACGAATTCCTCCGCGGTCTTGAGCCGCGCATCACCGGCGCTTTCACGCGGCGCGAGGAAGAGACCGCCACCATCGAGCTCGCTTCGGAAAAGGAGGAGCAGATTCCGCCGGGCGGCCCGATCTCCCTGCAAAGCCTGTCGCCGGAGCGGCTGATCCTGATCGCCGAGGCGCTGGCGAAGAGCGTGGTGCTGGCGCGGCACGAGCGCGAGGTGTCCGCCGTGTTCGACAGGACCGAGCCGTTTGCGCGCGAGCTCGCCAGGAGCGGGCGCATGGTCGGCGGCCGCAAGGCCGTGCTGCAGCAGATCGGCAATGCGCTCGCGGTGCAGCACCGCGTCACCGGACCGGTCGCGGTTTCCGAGAAGCCCGACATCCTCTGGGACAAGCCCTCGCTCGAGCGCCTCTATGCGCGCCTCGAGGACGAGTACGAATTGAAGGAGCGCGCCGAAGCGCTCAGCCGCAAGCTCGGCGTCGTCGCCGAGACCGCGCAGGTCCTGACCGACATCATCGACACCCGCCGTTCGCTGCGGCTCGAATTGATCATCGTGCTGCTGATCCTGTTCGAGGTGCTGATCACGATCTATCAGCTGGCGTCGCGGGCATAAGGGTGAAGCGCCTCCCTCCTGGTGAGGAATGCCGGGGGAGACGCCGGCCGCGCCTGCCTCCGAGATGAGGGTCGGGCCTCGCCTGAACCGATCAAAAGTTCGCGCGTTGCCTTGCGCAGCAAACCAATCCGGGAGCCGACGTGACCGAGAACAGGCAAGACGACTGGTGGCGGCACGGTATCTTCTACCAGGTGTACCCGCGCTCGTTCCAGGATTCCGACGGCGACGGCGTCGGCGACCTCGCCGGCATCGTCCGGCGGCTGCCTTATGTCGCATCGCTCGGCGTCGATGCCATCTGGCTGTCGCCGGTCTTCACCTCGCCGATGGCCGATTTCGGCTACGACGTCGCCGACTATACCGGCATCGATCCCTTGTTCGGCACCATGGCGGATTTCGATGCGCTGCTGGAAGCCGCGCACGGGCTCGGGCTGAAAGTCATTCTCGATCTCGTGCCGAACCATTCGTCCGACGCGCATCCCTGGTTCGTCGAGAGCCGCAGCTCCCGCGACAACCCCAGGCGCGACTGGTACATCTGGCGCGACGGCGCCGCCAACGGCGCGCCGCCCAACAACTGGCTGTCGGAATTCGGCGGCAGCGCCTGGGAATATGACGAGGCGACCGGCCAGTACTACTACCACGCGTTCCTGAAAGAGCAGCCCGATCTCAACTGGCGCAATCCCGCGGTGCGCGAGGCGATCTACGACGTCATGCGCTTCTGGCTGAGCAAGGGCGTCGACGGTTTTCGCGTCGACGTGATCTGGCACCTGATCAAGGATCTCGATTTTCGCGACAACCCGCCGAACCCGCATTATGTCGAGGGCCGCCCGCCGCACGAAAAGATCCTGACGCAGTATTCGACCGACCAGCCGGAGGTGCACGAGGTGATCGCCGGGATGCGGGCGGTCACCGACCATTATGGCGGCCGCGTCCTGATCGGCGAGATCTATCTGCCGCTGCAGCGGCTGGTCGCCTATTATGGCAACGATTTGCGCGGCGCGCAGATGCCGTTCAATTTCGCGCTGCTGTCGACCCTGTGGAGCGCGCGCTCGGTCGAGCGGCTGATCGGCGAATACGAGGCGGCGCTGCCGCCAGGCGCCTGGCCGAACTGGGTGCTCGGCAACCATGACCGGCCGCGGGTGGCGAGCCGGGTCGGACGCGAGCAGGCGCGCGTCGCCGCCATGCTGCTGCTCACCCTGCGCGGCACGCCCACGCTCTATTACGGCGACGAGCTCGGCATGGTGCAGGTGCCGATCGCGCCGGAACAGGTGCGCGATCCCTTCGAGAAGAACGTGCCGGGCATCGGCGTCGGCCGCGACGGCTGCCGCACCCCGATGCAGTGGGACGCCACCGATCATGCCGGTTTCTCGTCGGTGCGGCCGTGGCTGCCGCTGTCGATCGACGCCGTGCACGAGAACGTCGTCAATCTCGACGCCGACACGAGATCGATCCTCAGCCTTTACCGCATGCTGATCGCGCTTCGAAAGCAGCGGCCCGAATTGATCCTCGGTGCCTACGAGCCGATTGCCGCGCAGGGTGACCTGTTGCTCTACAAGCGGGAGGTGGACGGCAAGGCCGTGACCGTGGCGCTCAATTTCGGCGCGGAGCCCCTCTCGGTGACGTCATCGTCGATCGGCTTCGGCCGCAAGATACTGCTCTCGACATTCCTCGATCGCGACGGCGAACACATCGAAGGCGTGCTCGACCTGCGCGGCAACGAAGGCGTGGTTGTCGGCGAGGATGTTCACGCCGGGTGAGCGGTCTTGGCGGCGGCGTCAGTGTCGATATCGCTGCGCTTGAGCAGGTAATCCAGCCCGCCGACGCGGTACCAGCGATAGCCGTAGCCTTCCATCAGGATGGTGTGCCGGCCGTCCCTGGCCGCGCGGCTGTGGTCTTCGGCGAGCAGATTGATCAGCAGCTTGCCGGCCTCGCCCGGCACGCCAAGACCATGACCGCCTCGGCGCGTGGATCCCGGGCCGGCGCAAGCGGGGCGTTCCGGCATGACGGTGAAAGTGTTGCGCGGCCGACACGACGGGCAAATCACCCCGGAATCGCGTCAAGCCCCGCACTGAAAAATATTCTGCTTTACAGAAATCGCGGTTTGTGCGACAACCGCTGCATCCCGTGCCTCCAGGAGGGGACGAAACGCGTTCGTCACGTAGCGTTGGCGCGGGCTGCGATGGACGCTGTGGCGTCGATGCGCGCAGTCGCATCGGACGAGACGTTTGCAGCGTACGGCGAAGTCGTGTGGTCCTGGCGCCGCGACCCTGGCGCTACGTTGGCGGGAACTGTCCTGCCGGCAACGGGGGCAAGAAAGGCCGCTCCCCGGGGAGAGCTCGTATAAGCCGTAAAGCCATTGCGCGGGGAAAGCCGGGATGTCCCGGCTGTACCTGTCAAACCCGTGTGCGTTTCTACTCTACCCATTGCACACGGTGCTGCGGGTGCATCCGGCACCCGGCTTTCCCTGCGCCCTCTGACGGAAGAGGGCCACCGAATTCGTGGAACTCAGGCGAAATCGCGCCGTGAGAACAAGAGCGCATGGCTTGCTCCGTCACTGCCGGGAGCGAAAGCGACGAAGCAATCCATCTATCCCCTGCGGTGAAACATGGTTGCTTCGCTTCGCTCGCAATGAGGCCGACAGGGCAAGCGCTGGTTCACCGCTTGACCTGCGCGCGCAGTGTCTCCTCGACGACGCGGTCGAACGACGATGCCTTCGGCGCTTTGTCGCGCTGGTCCGCCACGTATTTGTCGCGCTTGGCCACCAGCGCGGCGAGCTTCTCGTTCAGTGCCTTGCGTTGCGTCATCTGCCTGTTGATCTCGTCCATCCGCGCTTCGGGCTTCATGGCGCGCAGAATAGGCGGCAGGTCCTCGTCCTTGATGTCGGAAAAGCTGGTGCGGCCGGCCTTGACGTCGGCGACGAGATCGCCGTCGCCGGTCACGGCTTCGGAATTCACCTTGGCGCGCTTGTTGAGATAGCTCGCCATCTCCGAGGCCTGCGCGGGCGCGGCGGCCGCAACCTGCGACAGCTGCTTGGTCTTTTCCTCGGTGCGGCGCTGCAGGGCGCGTGGGCCGTAGGGGATCACGGTCTCGTTGATCTCGCGCTGCAGGATGACGATGTCCTCGTCATACGGCGTCTCGATGATCACGACCTGGCCGCCGTCCTGCGGGATCGGGATGAAGCGACCGTTGCCGTATTGGGCGATGTCGCGCCACACCCGCGCGGTATCCTGCGCATTGCCGGCGAGCACGGCGTTGACGATGATATCCTTTTGCTTGGCGACCTTCAGCGTGACCGGATATTTCACGTCCTGCTCGTAATCCATGTGCGGCGGCGCATCGCCGACCAGGAAGACGATGCGGCGGACCTCGCCGCCATCGGTCCATTTCATCTTGTTGACGGCGATATCGAGCGCCTCGTTGACGCTCTCGGGCCAGTCGCCGCCGCCGCGCGCCTTCAGCTCCAGCAGATTGGCGTAGAGGTCCTGGATGTCGGTGGTGAGCTCGAATTTCTTCGTGACATATTCGTCGCCGATGTCGCGATAGGCGACGAGGCCCATGCGGATGTCGGCGTCGGGATTGGAATCGACGATCGCGGTGGCGATCGACCAGATCTTTCGCTTGGCCCCTTCGATCAGGCCGCCCATCGAGCCGGTGGTGTCCAGCACGAAGGCGACCTCGACGGCGGGTTTTGCGAGGGCTGGGGCGGAAAGGACAAGGGGAAGGGCAACAAGGGTGGCGTAGGCAATAGTTCGGGTGACGATGCGCGGCATCGTGTTCTCCTCCAGTGCGTCGTCCCCTGAAAGGCAGGTTCCCATGCCTTCGCGGTTCCCTGAGGCCGAAATCGTGGCGGACCGCGTACCGATTTGCGGCGGGCCGGGCTCAATGATGAACGAGCTGCAGCGGATGTGCGTCGGAGCGGAATCGGCTAGGCTGCAGCGGCATGGAATCGCCCGCCCGCCAGGTTCACCTCGTGCCGCCGCCGGACCGCCGCCAGTCGGAGACGGCGCTGGCGGTCGCCCGCGGCACGGCGCGGCTGCTCCGCGCGCTCGGCTTTGCCTGCGTCAGCGAATTGCCGCTGCCCTCGGGCCGCCGCGCCGATCTGGTGGCGCTCAACGAAAAGGGCGAGATCTGGATCATCGAGATCAAGTCGTCGCTGGAGGATTTGCGCGCCGACCAGAAATGGCCGGAATACCGCGCCCATTGCGACCGCCTGTTCTTTGCCTTCACGGCGGACTTGCCCTGCGAAATCTTCCCGGCCGGCACCGGCCTGATCGTCGCGGACGCCTATGGCGCGCACATGCATTGCGAGGCCCCCGAGCATCGCCTGCCGGCGGCCACGCGCAAGTCGATGACCGTGCGTTTTGCCATGGCCGCCGCCCAGCGCATCAACCGCCTGGTCGATCCGCAAGGGCACGAGGAAATCTAGCGATCGTCACGCGCCTTCGTCATGGCCAGGCCTGTTCCGGTCATGCGCGGCCTTGTCGCCGTCCGAAGGCAGACGTGGATGTCCCGGACAAGCCCGGGCCTGACGGACGAATGTGGAGGTTCTCAGCGCGGGGCGCGCTTGGCCAGAATCCGCTGCAGGGTGCGGCGGTGCATGTTGAGCCGGCGCGCGGTTTCGGAGACGTTGCGGTTGCACATCTCGTAGATGCGCTGGATATGCTCCCAGCGCACGCGATCCGCCGACATCGGGTTGGCCGGCAGCTCGGACTTCTCGGTCCCGGTGGCCAGCAGCGCGGCGACGACGTCGTCGGCGTCTGCCGGCTTGGAGAGATAGTCGACGGCGCCCATCTTCACGGCGGTCACCGCCGTGGCGATGTTGCCGTAGCCGGTCAGCACGATGGCGCGCGCCTCGGGGCGCTTGCGCTTCAGCGCGGAAACCACATCGAGACCGTTGCCGTCGCTGAGGCGAAGGTCGACCACGGCGAAAGCCGGCGCGGCGCGGCCGATCTGGGCGAGGCCGTCCGACACCGTGTCGCAGGAAGTGACGGTGAAGCCGCGCGTCTCCATGGCGCGCGACAGGCGCTCCAGGAACGGCTTGTCGTCCTCCACGATCAGGAGCGAGCGATCGGCATGATCCATCAGTTCGGCGGTGGGGGCGGTCAAGTCGGCAATCCCTGTTGTGAACGATCTCCAAGATATGGCGCGCCAATCTGGCGCTGCCAAGGCCGCACAAGGTCTGACGAGGCGCGGCGATTTACCGCTGTGGAATGGTTAACCGGCTGGTTCGTCCGCAGGTTCCTTCGTCTCGAAGCGGCTGCGCGGCCATACGATCTGCACCACGGCGCCGTGATCCGGGAAGGTGCGGTTGGAAAACGACACTTTCGCACCGGTGCGCTCCAGCAGCGTGCGGGCGATGAAGACGCCAAGCCCAAGGCCCCGGCGGTCGCCGTCGTCCGCGATCGGGCGGCGCGAGACATAGGGCTCGCCGATGCGCTTGAGCATGTCGGGCGCGATGCCCGGGCCGTCGTCGGAAATGACGATTTCGACGGTCTCGCTGTTCCACCAGGCGTTCACCTCGACGGTGTCGCGGGCGAAGTCGACGGCGTTCTCCAGGATGTTGCCGACGCCATAGAGGATCGCGGGATTGCGCGCGCCCACCGGCTCGCGCGTGGGCGCCACCGCAATGCGCACCTTGATCTCGACGCCGAAGTCGCGGTGCGGCGCCACCACCTCCTCGATCAGCAGCGACAGCTTCATGTGGTCGAACGGTGCGCCGGAGGAGGAGAGCTGGGCAATCTTGGCAAGGATGTCGCGGCACCGCGTTGCCTGCTCGCGCAGCGTCTTCAGGTCGGCGGAGAGCGGCCCCTCGGGCACGGTCTTCTCCAGTTCGCGCGAGATCAGGAAGATGGTCGAAAGGGGCGTGCCGAGTTCATGCGCCGCCGCCGCGGCAAGGCCGTCGAGCTGGGTCAGATGCTGCTCGCGCGCCAGCACGAGTTCGGTGGCGGCGAGCGCATCGGAAAGCTGGCGCGATTCCTCGGTGACCTGGAACGCATAGAGACTGGTGACGCCGATCGCGAGCACGATCGAGAGCCAGACCGCGAACAGATAGATCGGCGGCAACACCAGGGGATCATCGGCATCCCAGGGCAGGGGGTAGTGGTAGAACACGAGGTTGGAGGCGCACGCCACCGCGACAAAGCCGAGCGCCATCGTCATCCGCGCCGGCAGGGCGGTGGCCGAGATCAGGACCGGCGCCAGGAACAGGAACGAGAAGGGATTTTGCAGGCCGCCGGTCATGAACAGCAGCGCCGCCAGCTCGACGATGTGGAGGGCCAGCAGCGCGGCCGCCCAGACCGGCTCCAGCCGCTGCATCGGATTGAAGATCGACCCCACCACCAGGTTGATCACGGCGGAAAGGCCGATGATGACGAGGCAGGGTATCACCGCGAAATCGAAATTCAGTCCCTGCGAGACGATGAATACCGCGGCGAGCTGGCCAAGCACCGCAAGCCAGCGCAGCCGCAGGATGGTGTCGAGGCGCACGTGGCGGTTCGGCTGGCGGAATTCGGAAGGCGCTACGTCGGTCATGCCAGGACTTTATCCGCGCGCCGGTTCGATCACAAATCAGCCAACGGGACGCAAAGCCTTGCGCTTGCTGCGCCGATAGCCCAATGAACCCGCTTATGGCACTGCTCGCCGATGCGCCCGCAAAATCTGCCGCCGCCGATCCGCAATCGGCGGCGATCGATGTCGAGCATCTCGTAAAAGTCTACAAGACCACGCGCGCCGTCGACGACCTCACCTTCCGCATCGCGCGCGGCAGCATCACCGGCCTGCTCGGCGGCAACGGCGCCGGCAAGACCACGACCATCGCCATGATCATGGGGCTGGTGCTGCCGACGTCGGGCCGCATCCAGGTGCTCGGCCATCCCATCCCCGCCGAGAGCGATGCCGTGCGGGGGCGGATGAATTTCGAAAGTCCCTATGTGGACATGCCGATGCGGCTCACCGTGCGGCAGAACCTCACCATTTTCGGCCGCCTCTATGCCGTGCCCGACCTGCGCGCGCGCATCGCGCAGCTGGCTGATGATCTCGACCTCAATGATTTTCTCGACCGCGCCAACGGCAAGCTCTCGGCCGGCCAGAAGACGCGCGTGGCATTGGCGAAGGCGCTGATCAACGACCCGGAGCTGTTGCTGCTGGACGAGCCGACCGCCTCGCTCGATCCGGATACCGCCGACTGGGTGCGGCGTCATCTGGAGGATTATTGCAGGAAGCATGGCGCCACCATTCTGCTGGCGTCGCACAACATGCTGGAGGTCGAGCGTTTGTGTGACCGCGTCATCATCATGAAGCGCGGCCGCATCGAGGACGACGACACGCCGGAAAAGATCATGGCGCGCTATCGCCGCGACACGCTGGAGGAGGTCTTCCTCGACGTCGCCCGCGGCCGCGACCGGGAGGTGTTGCGATGAGCGGGCTTGCCGAGCGGCAGGAACGGGGCATTGCGCTTCATCGCATCAATGCGATGCTGCTGCGCTACTGGTATCTGTTGCTGTCGTCCTGGCCGCGGCTGCTGGAGCTGATCTACTGGCCGGCGCTGCAGGTCATCACCTGGGGATTTCTGCAAAGCTATATCGCGCAGAACGACAGCGTTTTCGCGCGTGCCGGCGGCACGCTGGTCGGCGCCGTGATCCTGTGGGACATCCTGTTCCGCGGCCAGCTCGGCTTCTCGATCTCGTTTCTCGAGGAGATGTGGGCGCGCAATCTCGGCAACCTGTTGATGAGCCCGCTGAAGCCGATCGAGTTTCTGATCGCGCTGATGGCCATGAGCCTCGTTCGCCTCGCCATCGGCGTGATCCCGATGACGCTGCTGGCGTACTTCTTCTTCGGCTTCAATTTCTATGCGATCGGCCTGCCGCTGATCGCCTTCTTCTGCAATCTGATCTTCACCAGCTGGTCGATCGGCATCTTTGTGTCGGGCCTCGTGCTGCGCAACGGGCTCGGCGCCGAGAGCATCGTCTGGACTTTGATGTTCGTGATGCTGCCGCTCGCCTGCATCTATTATCCCGTCAGCGTGCTGCCGGTCTGGCTGCAATATGTCGCCTGGACGCTGCCGCCGACCTACGTGTTCGAGGGAATGCGGGCGCTGCTGATCGACGGCACTTTCCGGGCCGACCTGATGCTTGATTCGCTCGTCATTAACGCGGTGTTGTTCGTTGCCTCGTTTTTGATCTTTCTTGCCCTTTTGCGCAGCGCCAAACGGCACGGATCGCTGCTCGGAGGTGGCGAATAAGTCACAATTGCCGGGAAATACCGGTCGTTTTTGCTTATTGCCCCCAATTGTGAACTAACCGGTACATTGACGCTTTATTTGCCAGCCTGCAGTATGCTGCGGCGCAAAACAGGGTTCGAGGCTCAAATGGCAATTGGCGAGTTCGGCGGCGCACCGCTGCGATCGGGCGAAGGCAGTCCGGCACTGACGACGCCGATGTACTGGATGTACGAGATGGCCCAGGCCTCTCTCAATCCTGCGCGCGCCGTCACCGACGCCACCAAGATCCTGTTCCAGAACCCGCTCAATCCGTGGACCCATACCCAGCTCGGCAAGTCCGTCGCGGCCGCCTGCGAATTGTTCGAGCGCACCACGCGCCGCTACGGCAAGCCGGAATGGCGCCTCGACGAGACCACCGTCAACGGCGTGCGCGTGCCCGTCGAGGTTCGCTCGGTCTGGGAAGCGCCGTTTTGCCGCCTGCTGCATTTTGATCGCAAGCTGACCCGTCCGCTGCCGAGCCCCGCGCCGCGCGTCCTGATCGTCGCGCCGCTGTCCGGCCACTACGCCACGCTGCTGCGCGGCACGGTGGAAGCGTTCCTGCCGACTCATGAGGTCTACATCACCGACTGGGCGGACGCCCGCATGGTGCCGCTGACCGCGGGACGTTTCGATCTCGAGGACTATGTCGACTATCTGATCGAGATGCTGCACGAGCTCGGCGGCAACATGCACATGATCGCCGTGTGCCAGCCCTCGGTGCCGGTGGTGGCCGCGGTCTCCATCATGGAGGCCAACAACGATCCCTATGTGCCGGTCTCGATGACCCTGATGGGCGGCCCGATCGACACCCGCCGCAATCCGACCGCCGTCAACGCGCTGGCCGAGGACCGCGGCATCGAATGGTTCCGCAACAACGTCATCTCCAAGGTGCCGTTCCCGCATCCGGGCGTGATGCGCGACGTCTATCCGGGCTTCCTGCAGCTCAATGGCTTCATCAGCATGAATCTCGACCGGCACATGGACGCCCACAAGGCGCTGTTTGCCAACCTGGTGAAGGGCGACGGCGACCTCGTCGACAAGCACCGCGAGTTCTATGACGAGTATCTCGCGGTCATGGATTTGCCGGCCGAATATTACCTGCAGACGGTCGATCTCGTTTTCGTCAAGCATGCGCTGCCAAAGGGCGACATGACCCATCGTGGCCGCCCCGTCGATCCCTCGAAAATCCGCCGCGTCGCGCTGATGACGGTGGAGGGCGAGAATGACGACATCTCCGGTCTGGGTCAGACCGAGGCGACGCATGCACTGTGTCCGCTGATCCCCGAGCACCGGCGCGTGCATTACGTGCAAAAGGGCGTCGGTCACTATGGCGTGTTCAACGGATCCCGGTTCCGCTCCGAAATCGTGCCGCGCATCAACGATTTCATGATCTCGGCGGCGACGAACAAGAAGCCGGCGCTGTTTGCAGTCGCTTCCGCAGCCGAATAACGGAAACCCGAACGGGAATCGGGTAGGGGATTAACTCCCTGAATCCACGGGCGGAATCCAGATTCGCCCGGTATTGAATGAATGAATATGGACTCAGAGTTTGAGTCGCGCATTTGGACCGAAATCTACCTAATTTTTTTGGTTTCGACCCCTGCAGGTAGGGGCCTGGACGCGCCAAGCCCCTGTATATTGGGCAAATGATTTGTTTTTGCGCCGAGCGATTTCCCTGGCGTCGGATATGGCAGATTCCGGGCGAACTGCTCCTCCCCGGACTTCCAGACATGGCAACTCGCGCGCTTCTCTATCGGCGGCCCGCCGAGCCCTCGACCATCGTGGTCAGGCACGGGTCTCAATTCTTCTCGATCAAGCTCCGCCGGCACCGGCGCGCGCGTCGTTATACGCTGCGAATTCATCCGACCGACCGCGCCGCGATCCTGACCATGCCGCCGCGCGGCACCATTGCGGAAGCGAGGGAGTTCGCGACGATGCATGGCGGCTGGATTGCCGCGCGTCTCGGCCGTTTGCCGAAGGCAGCGCCGTTCCAGCCCGGCACCGTGATCCCGTTCCGCGGCGTGCCGCACCGGATCGTGCATCGCGCCGGCGAGCGCGGCACGGTGTGGACCGAGACGCGCGACAGCGGCGAGAAGATTCTCTGTGTGGCTGGCGATGTCGAGTTCACCGACCGCCGCGTGCACGATTTCCTCAAGCGCGAGGCGCGCAAGGAACTGGGCAAGGCGTCATCGGCCTACGCGGACGCGCTCGGCGTTCGGGTCAAGCGGGTGTCGATCCGCGACCAGTCGAGCCGTTGGGGTTCCTGCACCTCGGCGGGCTCGCTGTCCTATTCCTGGCGGCTGATCCTCGCGCCGCCCTTCGTGCTGGACTACCTCGCCGCGCACGAGGTCGCCCATCTCGTGGAGATGAACCATTCGCCGCGGTTCTGGCGCGTGGTCGGCCGCGTTTGCGACCATGTCGAGCGCGCCAAGCGCTGGCTCGACACCCACGGCAACGATCTGCACCGTTACGGGATCGAGGACTAGCTAGCGGAACAGCCGGTCCACCAGCCAGCCGTCGAGACCGGCGGCGGCTTCCGGCCGGGCGTTGGGGTTCGGCGGCGGGGCCGAGGTGCGGGCAGGCGGCGGCGAGCGATAGCCGTTTTCGGAAACGATCGGCCGGGATGGCATCGGAGCCGCCGGCGCCTGTGCCGGTTGCGGCGCGACGGTGGCCTGTGACGCGGTCTGGAACAGGTTCGACAGGAAACCGCCGACCCCGCGCGAACTCGGCATCGCGGCCACCGGCACGCCCTGATGGGCAGCGCGCATGAAGCGGGTCCAGACTTCCACCGGCAGGCCGCCGCCGGTCGCCTTTCGGGTCGGCGAGTTGTCGTCATTGCCCATCCAGACGCCGGTCACGAGGTTCGCGGTATAGCCGATGAACCAGGCGTCGCGGAAATCCTGGCTGGTGCCGGTCTTGCCGGCCGCGGTCCAGCCGGGGATATCGGCCTTTTTCGCGGTGCCGCTGAGGATGGTCTCCTGCATCATGGTGTTCATCATCGCGACATAGCGCGGCTCGATCACCTGGTTGGGCTGATCGGCAAGGCGCGAATACAGCAGCTTGTTGCCATCCATGGTGCGGATCCTGGTCACCACATGCGGCGAGACGCTCGCACCGCCATTGGCAAAGGCCGCATAGGCGCCGACCAGCTCGGTGACCGAGACCTCGGAGGTGCCGAGCGCAATCGACGGGTTGGCCTCCAGCTTGGAGGAAATGCCGAGGCGGTGCGCGGTGCGCACCACGCTCTTCGGCCCGACATCGATGCAGAGCCGCACCGCCACCGTGTTGAGCGACATTGCCAGCGCCTGCGTCAGCGTCACCGCGCCGAAATATTCGTGGGTGTAGTTCTCGGGCGCCCAGTCCTTCAGCTTCAGCGGCGCGTCCTGCTTGACGGTATCAGGCGTCATCCCCGCTTCCAGCGCCGTGAGATAGACGAACGGCTTGAACGCCGAGCCCGGCTGTCGCTTGGCGGTGACCGCGCGGTTATACTGGCTATCCGCGTAATTGCGCCCGCCCACCATGGCGCGCACGGCCCCCTCGGGGGTCATGGCAACCAGCGCGCCCTGGGTGACGTTGAACTTCACGCTCTTGGCGGCGAGCTCGTCGATGATGGCGGCTTCGGCCACGCTCTGCAGCTTCGGATCGATGGTGGTTTCCACCACGATGCTCTGGTCGATCTGGCCGACCAGATCGTCCAGCACTTCGCCGATCCAGTCGGCGACATAATTGACGGTGCCGGCGCCGGCCGGCTTCACATTGTAGGAGGGATGGCCGATCGACGCCTTGGCTTGCGCGTCCGTGATGAATTTGGCGTCCGCCATGGCGGTCAGCACGAGCTGCGCGCGCTGTTCGGCGCCTTCCGGGTTGCGGTTCGGGGCGAGACGCGAGGGCGATTTGACGAGGCCCGCCAGCATGGCGGCCTCCGCGATCGTGACGCTCTTGGCCGACTTGCCGAAATATTTCTGCGCGGCGGCCTCGACGCCATAGGCGCCGGAGCCGAAATAGACGCGGTTGAGATAAAGCTCGAGGATTTCGCTCTTGGAATGCTTGCGCTCCAGCCACAGCGCCAGCTCGACCTCCTGCAGCTTGCGCTTGAAGGTGCGGTCCTGGGTCAGGAACAGATTCTTGGCGAGCTGCTGCGTCAGGGTCGAGCCGCCCTGCGAGACGCCACGGTGCAGCACGTTGGTGACCGCCGCGCGCGCGATGCCCACCGGATCGACGCCATGGTGCGAGTAGAAGCGGCGGTCTTCGATGGCGATGAAGGCCTTTGGCAGATAAGGCGGCAGATCCTTCAGCGCGACATTGCTGCCGGGCATTTCACCGCGGGTGGCCAGCACGCCGCCGTCGAGGCCCACGATCTGGATCGTCGGCGGACGCTTCGGGATGTCGAGCGACTGGATCGGCGGCAGATGCGCGCCGGCCCAGACCACGAGGCCGACGACCGTGATCACCGCCCACAGCGACAGCACCGCGCCCCAGTAGACGAGGCGTCCAAAGCGGAAGCGCCTTGCCGATTTCCCGCGTCGTCCGGCGCCGCTGCTGCTCACGCGTGACTTGCGCTCCGGAGCTCGGGGTGGGGCATTGTCGTCGTCATCGTCGTCCACCACCTTCCGTTTGGCGGATTTCTTCGGTGACTCGTCGGCGGCGGGAATGCGGTCCTTGGCATCGAGGCGCAAATCGGCCATCGCGGCCGCGAGCCCAAACCGCGGCTCCTTGCGAGCGCCGCTCTTTTTCCGTCCCCACGCCATACGAAAACGCCGTTCACACACCGGTCCCCGCCGCACGCTACGGCGCGGAATTTAAGGGGCGGTTAGCGAGAGGTTAACGCGCCATTAGGAGCTGGGGCAGGCCGTGCTAGAAAGCACGCGAAACAAGGAGGAAAGCATGGGCCACATCGATCCGACCAAGGAGGTTTTTGCGCAGTTCCGCGACAGCGATCGGCCGGGTCCGATCCACATGCTCAATCTGGTGCGGCTGCGTGCGCATGCGGCCTATCCCGACGGGCGCAAGGCGAGCGGTGCGGAGGCCTATGCGGCCTATGGCCGTGAGAGCGGCCCGGTGTTCGAGCGGCTCGGCGGACGGATCGTCTGGCAGGGAAAATTCGAGATAATGCTGATCGGCCCGCAGGAGGAGCGCTGGGACCATTGTTTCATCGCCGAGTACCCCTCGGTTGCCGCCTTCGTCGAAATGATCCGCGATCCCGTCTATCGCGAGGCTGTGAAGCACCGTCAGGCCGCGGTGGAGGATTCCCGGCTGATCCGCCACGCGGTGCTGCCGGTCGGCAAGACGTTCGGCGAAGTGCCGAAGTAGCGGCCCCAAACAAATCGGCGGCCCCGAAAGGCCGCCGATTGCCAATCCATTCTGCTCGAACCTAGCCGGCCGGGCCGTCGTCTTCCATGATCGGGCCGAACAGCTCCCAGCGCTCGCCGTTGAACTTCATCATCTGCAGCTGCTTGTTGACGCGATAGTCGGTCGGGCTGGTGTTGATCTTCATGCCGGGCAGGCCGAGATCGAGCACGACGTCCTTCAGGTTCGCGGCCTGCTTCATGACGTTCTCGCGCGTCAGGTCGTCGCCGCACTGCCTGAGAATCTGCACCAGCAGCTGGGCGGTCGAATAGCCGTAGGTGTTGACCGTGTTCATCTTGTCGCCTTCAGGGAAATACTTCGCCATGAAGTCGAGATATTTCTTCAGGCCGGGGTCGTCTTTCCAGGTCGGATCGGCCGGATCCTTGCCATACTGGACGCTGATCACGCCCTTGGACGCTTCGAGGCCAGCCGGCTGCAGCGTGGCGCTGACCGGGCTCGCATTGATGTCGATGATGTGAACCGGCTTCCAGCCGAGTTCGTGGATCTTGCGGATCGCCTGTGCGGCCTGCTTCGGCGTCGAGGCGCTGTAGAACAGGTCCGCGCCGGCGTCCTTGATCTTGAGCACCTGCGAGTCGATGGTCGGGTCGGCGACTTCGTAGGAGGCTTCCGCCACGATCATCTTGGCGGCCTTGTCGCCGAGGCCGGCCTTCAGCCCGTTGATGTAGTCCTTACCGAGATCGTCGTTCTGATAGAGGATGCCGATCTTGGCGTTCGGGTGCTCTTTCAGTATGTAGCGGCCGTAGATGCGGCCCTCGACGAAGTAGTTCGGGTTGTAACCCATGGTCCACGGGAAGTTCTTCGGGTCGGTGAACTTCGAAGCGCCGGTGGACGCCAGCAACTGCGGCACCTTCTTGCTGTTGAGATACTTCTGGACGGCGGCATTGGCCGCGGTGCCGATGATCTGGAAGGTGAAGAGAACCTCGTCGCCTTCCACCAGCTTGCGGACCTGCTCGACCGTCTTGGGCGGCGAATAGGCGTCGTCATACTGGATCAGGTTGATCTTGCGGCCGTTGATGCCGCCCTGTTCGTTGATCATCTTCATGTAGGCGGCCTGCGTCTTGCCGATATTGGCATAGACGGAATAGGCGCCCGAGAACGGCACGGTCTGGCCGATCTTGATCTCGGTGTCGGTGGCGCCGGTATCGTATTTCTTTTGCGCGAACGCCGGCGATGCCGACAGCGCGGCCACGGCAGCAGCCGCCGTGACCATCTGGAAAATTCCATTCCTCATCGTGCTAGTTTCCTCGATTTTCATCTGTGTTGAGCCGATGGTCTTCCCGCCATAAGACGGCCGCCATCGCTGGCCGCGAGTGTGGCGGAAGCCATGGTGCATTGCAAGGCGAGCGCGGCGAACTAGGCCAGCCAGAGCATGATCAGGGCGAGGGCAGCGGGCGCAGCCTGCACAAAAAGTATCCGCCGGCTTACGGAATACGCGCCGTAGGCACCGGCGATAATCACGCAGAGCAGGAAAAACACCTTGATCTGGAATGCGAAGGCCGGGGCCGCGTGAAGCAATCCCCACGACAGGCCGGCGGCGAGAAAGCCATTATAGAGGCCCTGGTTGGCGGCGAGCACCGCCATGTCCCGCGCCTTTTCAGGCGTGTTGCCGAAGGTCTTCAAGCCCAGCGGCTTTTCCCAGAGAAACATCTCCAGGATCAGAAAATAGACGTGCAGCAGCGCGACCAGCAGCACCAGCGCATTGGCAATCCAAAGCATGTTTCCCCCATTGCCGGATTTCGGGTGGACGCTAGCACGGCCGGTGTGGAGAGTGCGAGGACCCACTCCCTCAGGACGCGCCATGACGGCCAGCAGCCTCTTTCGCCTCGATCGCCTGAACACGCCGATCGGTGTCGCGCTGCTTGTGACCGACGACGACGGCCTGCTGCGCGCACTGGATTGGGAAGACCATGAGGCGCGGATGCGGCTGCTGCTCAGGCTGCACCATGGCGCCATCGAATTGAACGATGCGAAGGCGCCGGCCGCGATGAAAGCGGCGCTGTCGGCCTACTTCGAGGGAGATATCGACCGCCTCGGCGAGATCAGGTGGCGCGTCAACGGCACGCCTTTTCAGCGCAAGGTGTGGACGGCGCTGCCAGACATCCCGGCCGGCTCGACGCTGAGCTATGGTGCGCTGGCCGCACGGCTAGGCGCGCCGCGCGCGATGCGCGCCGTCGGGCATGCCAACGGCTCCAATCCGATTTCCGTGGTGGTGCCCTGCCACCGCCTGATCGGCGCCGACGGCTCGCTGGTGAAGTATGGCGGGGGCATTGCGCGCAAGCGCTGGCTGCTGCAGCACGAGGGCGCGGCAGCAGGCGCGGCGAACGCTAGGTGATGATGTGCGCCGGCGATGTTGCCGCCCGCGATCTTCCGGCACCACGCGATCCCAGCACCATCTCCGTCGTCCAGTTCATCAATAGCGACGTGTAGGCGTGCTGATGCTCGACCTGGGAAAGCCCGTGGTCGGCGCCGCCGATGACGCGATAGGTAAGCGAATGCGCGCGACGGAAGGCCGCGCGGTAACTGATGATCGTCTCGTGCGGGATGTAATCGTCGTGTTCGGACTCGATGATCAGGACATCGCCGCCATATCTGGAACAGGCGCGCAGGGCGCGGTTTTCCTTGAACGAGACGGAGGTTCTCCGGTAGGCGGCGAGTACGTCGCGGTCCAGCTGGCGCTTCGCCACGTCCCATTCCTCGTCCCGGTAGAGCGCCGGCACCCGCAGGGCCAACCAGCGCACGCGGCGGGCCTCGGTCAGGAGCGCGGCGAGATAGGCGCCATAGCTGCTTCCGACCACCGCAACCGCCGACCGGTCGACGGCGGGATGATGAACCAGGGCATCGTAGGCCGCGATCAGGTCGCGGAGATTTTCATCACGCGTGACGCTTTCGAACTGGGACTTGGTTCCGGCGTGGCCGCGCAGGTCGAACGTCAGGCAAACGCAGCCGAGCGCGGCGATTTCGCGGGCGCGCACCAGATCGGTCGCCTGGCTGCCGCCCCAGCCATGGACGAACAGCACCCCGGGCAGCGAACTTGCCGGCGTGAGCAGTGTGCCTTCGAGATGTTGACCTTCAACCGTGATCTCAACCGCTTTTTGTTCGGGGTTCATACTTGCGCAGGTAAGCGTATTTTGTGATCGGGCCGATCTGCTCGTCGATGCCTTCGTAGTAAATCACCGCGCTGTCGGGCCTCGGCGGGCAGGTTCCATAGGTTTCTACAGATGAAACTTCGACCGTTTGAGGTCAGGGTCGGCGGCAAATGCCTCGATCGCGGTGATCTCGGCCGGGGTGGCGCCGCCGATCCGCCACGACTGTTCAAGCACGCCGGAGCAACGCCCGCCCGACGCTGAAGTTCCGGCAATGACGTCGTAGTTCCTTCGCGAAGCCATGAAGCCGGGGAAATACCTGTCGGCGGCAGCATCGTAGCGTTGGGCCTGCAGGATGGCGGTGCGGATCTCGTCGGCCGGCTGTGCCAATTCGACAAGCTCTTCGTAGGTCCCGCGCGTCACCACCAGATCGGAACCGCCATAGGCGGTTTGGCCGGCATTGTCGCGAACCAGTTTCTGCACGCCGTAGTAGCTGGCGACGAGGCCATGAAAGCGGACTTGCCCGACGCTGTAGGTCACCGGCGCCTGCAGGTTCTCCTCCAGAACGAGGCCGAACTGCGCAAGCTGATCAAGATCGAGCCGCTCCAGGACCGCATCGAATTCGGCGGCATCGTTCAGGACCGATTGCCCGTGCCCGCCGGTCGCCTTGACCGGCTTGACGCGGACAGGCCCGTCGGCAAGCAGCAGATCAAGCGCGGTGCGCGCGTCCGCGACGCTGAAAGCCGTGTATCCGCGTGGCACGATGCTTTTGACTTCTGCCGCGAATTCGATGGACCAGTGAGGCGGCGAGGCAGCATGCGCCGAGACAAGGCCATGCGTGATGGCCTTTGTGCCGACGAAGCCATGGGGAACAACACCGCCAAGCAGATCGCGCTCGGTCGAGATGCCCAGTTGTCGCGCCTGATCGATACCCACGATCGTGTCTGTCGGGAGAAAATAGCGGCGGCTGGCGTGACCGCGGCTCTCATCGAACTCCCCATCGAAGCTGTCCCCGGTGAGCACGGCGATACGCCGGCCGATCTCGATATGCGTGACCCTTTCATGGGTCGCGCAGAAGCGGCTGCCCGCTGGCGTGTGTATGACGACCGTCCTGCCGAAGGGAGTGTGGTAAGTCATCGCCTGTCCCGCGGTTGACATTGGCTGCGGCAGGGGAACGCCAGCCACAACCGGACGTTCCGCGACAATTGAATGACAATTGCAGTGTTGCCGTGCGGCAAGCCCGCGCGGTGCGGCAGCGGTTTAGGCCGGCTGCGTGGCCTTCTCTTCCTGCGAGAGCAGGTGCAGCAGCGCGCTCTTGATCGCGGCCTGCCTGGTCGGCGCGTTGATCTGCGCCCCAAGCAGGTCGGTGACGTAGAACACGTCGCGGGCGCGCTCGCCGAAGGTCGCGACATGCGCCGAGGCGATGTTGAGATTGAGCTTCGAGATCGCGGTGGTCAGCTCGTAGAGCAGGCCGGGGCGGTCGAGACCGGACACCTCGATCACGGTGTAGCGGTCCGACCACTGGTTGTTGATGGTCACCTCCGGCTCGACCACGAAGGCGCGCACCTTGCCGTTGCCCTTGGCGGTGCGGCGCGCCACCACTTCGGGGAGGCGCAGCTTGCCCTCCAGCACCTGCTCGATCATCTCGCCGATGCGGGTGGCGCGTCGGCCCTCGTCCTCGTCGCGGTCGTATTCCCTCGAGATCGCGATCGTGTCGAGCGCGCGGCCGTCGGTGGTGGTGTAGATCTGCGCATCGACGATATTGGCGCCGGCCGACGCACAGGCGCCCGCGATGATCGACAGCAGCCAGGGATGGTCGGTTGCCAGGATCGTCAGCTCGGTGACGGCGCGCGCCTCGTCGAAGCCGACATTGATCGCCAGCTTGTGGCCGGCCTGCTCGCTGGCGCGGATGAAGCGCGCCTGGCGGATTTTTCGCGGCAGCTCGACCTTGAGCCAGTAGGCCGGATAGTGCCTGCTGATGTAGGCGTTGAGCTCGGCCTCCGGCCACTCGGTGAACTCGGCGCGGAATTCCGCCTGCGCGACCGCAATGCGCTGCGCCCGGTTCACTTCCGAGAAGCCGCCGGTCAGGACCGGCTCGGTTTCATAATAAAGCGTGCGCAACAGCTGCGCTTTCCAGCCGTTCCACACGCCCGGGCCGACGCCACGGATGTCGGCGGTGGTCAGGATCGTCAGCAGCTTCATCTGCTCGACCGACTGCACCACCGCGGCGAAATTCTCGATGGTCTTGCGGTCGGAGAGGTCGCGCGACTGCGCCACCGTCGACATGGTGAGGTGTTCCTCGATCAGCCAGGCCACCAGTTCGGTGTCGGCGGGCGAGAAGCCAAGCCGCGGACAGAGCCGCCGCGCCACCTTGGCTCCCGCAGTGGAATGATCTTCCGGCCGCCCCTTGGCGATGTCGTGCAGCAAGGTGGTGATGTAGATCACCGGGCGATGCTCGGGGCGGATCTTGCGGAACAAGTCGCTGGCCAGCACGAACTCGTCGTTGCCGCCGCGCTCGATCTCCTGCAGCCAGCCGACGCAGCGGATCAGGTGCTCGTCCACCGTGTAGTGATGATACATGTTGAACTGCATCATCGAGACGATCTTGCCGAAGGCGCGGATGAACTGACCGAGTACGCCGGTCTCGTTCATCCGCCGCAGCACGATCTCGGCATTGTTGGAGGTGAGAATCTCCAGGAACAGCCGGTTGGCCTCGGGGGTCTCCCGAAGCTGCGTGTTGATCAGCTTCAGCGAGCGCGTGACCGTGCGCATCGCGTCGGGATGGAAGGCGAGGTCGTTCTTCTGCGCCAGGCGGAAGATGCGGATCAAGTTGACCGGATCGTGCTTGAAGACGTCGGGCGCGGCGAGATTGATGCGGTTGTGGTCGATGATGAAGTCGTCGCTCTCCGGCACGCGCCGCCGCTGCGCGTTGGGGCGGAGCTTTGCCACCATGCGCGAGAGCACCGGCGCCGGCTTGGCATTTTCGTCTTCCAGCTTGGCGCACAGGATCGCGGTGAGGTCGCCGACATCCTTGGCCACCAGGAAGTAGTGCTTCATGAAGCGCTCGACGTCCTGCATGCCGGGATGGCTGGTATAGCCCAAGCGGACCGCGATCTCGCGCTGCATGTCGAACGACAGCCGCTCTTCGGCGCGGCCGGCAACGAAATGCAGATTGCAGCGCACCGACCACAGGAAGTCGGCGCAGCGGCGGAAGGTGCGGTATTCCTGCGCGTCGAACACGCCGCGCTCCAGGAGCTCGTCGGTCTCGCGCACGCGATAGACGTATTTGGCGATCCAGAACAGCGTGTGCAGGTCGCGCAGGCCGCCCTTGCCGTCCTTCACATTGGGCTCGACCAGATAGCGCGACTGGCCGCCGCGGCGATGCCGCTCCTCGCGTTCGGCCAGCTTTGCGGTGACGAATTCGGCCGCGGAGCCCTGCACGACGTCCTTGTCGAAGCGATCGACCAGTTCGTCATAGAGCGGCTGGTCGCCGGTGAGGAAGCGCATCTCCAGCACGGCGGTGCGGATTGTCATGTCGCCGCGCGCCTGACGGATCGATTCGTCGACCGAGCGCGTGGCGTGGCCGACCTTCAGCCCCATATCCCACAGGCAATAGAGGATGGCTTCCGCCACCTGCTCGCCCCAGGCGGTCTGCTTGTAGGGCAGGATGAACAGCAGATCGATGTCGGACTCCGGCGCCATCAGCCCGCGGCCATAGCCGCCGGTGGCGACCACGGCCATCCGCTCTTCGCCCGAGGGGATGTGCGAGCGATAGAGGTGGCGGGTGGCGGCGTCGTAGAGGATGCGGATGATTTCGTCCTGCATGAAGCAGAGCCGTTCGGCACAGCGCCGGCCGTGGCGGTCCTTGAGCAGGATCGCCTGCGCCTTGGTACGCGCGGCGACCATTTCGCCCTTCAGGAGTTGCGCGAGCGACGAGCGGAACACGTCCTCGCGGCCGGCATATTTCTCTGCGAGCGCATCGACCGCCGCGGTGATCCGCGCGGTCTCGAACCGATCGTCCGCTTCGCGGCGGCTCTCTGTAACGACACTGTCCATGCTTCTACCGGTAACGGACCACGCCCGCGCTGTCACGGGACATTGTGGAAGCGCAGTAGCCCCATGCTGTACTCACCGTCGTTTGGGCAAAGTCGTTCTCGCCCCGCGGTTTTGGCGACGGCTATTTTCTCGTTGACCTTAACCTCTATCAAATTGAAATTACTGCAAATTCCAGTGAGGGGTCTGACCAATGTCCAAGCTTTCGCGCCGTGCCTTCGCAGCCGCTTTCGCCGTCTCGGCCCTGCTGCCGGGCGCAGTCTTCGCCGCCGATCCGCCGAAGGAGATTCGAATCGACTGGGCGACCTACAATCCGGTCTCGATGATCCTCAAGCAGAAGGGGCTGCTCGAAAAGGAATTCGCCAAGGACGGCATCAGCGTGGTCTGGGTGCAGTCGGCCGGATCCAACAAGGCGCTGGAATTCCTCAATGCCGGCTCGATCGATTTCGGCTCGACCGCGGGGTCCGCGGCGCTGGTCGCCAGGATCAACGGCAATCCGATCAAGTCGATCTATGTCTATTCGCGTCCGGAATGGACCGCGCTGGTGACGGGGAAGGATTCGAAGATCGCGTCCGTTGGGGATCTGAAGGGCAAGCGCGTTGCGGTCACGCGCGGCACCGATCCGCACATCTTCCTGGTGCGCGCGCTGCTCGGCGCGGGGCTGTCCGAGAAAGACATCACGCCGGTGCTGCTGCAGCACGCCGACGGCAAGACCGCGCTGATCCGCGGCGATGTCGACGCCTGGGCCGGCCTTGATCCGATGATGGCACAGGCCGAGGTGGAGGAGGGCGCAAAGCTGTTCTACCGCAAGGCGGACGCCAACACCTGGGGCATCCTCAATGTGCGCGAGCAGTTTTTGAAGGACTATCCGGACGTGGTGCGCCGCGTGCTGGCGACCTACGAGGAGGCGCGCAAATTCTCGCTCGGCAATTATGACGAGTTGAAGAAGACCTTCATCGCGGCGACCAGGCTTCCCGACGCCGTGGTCGACAAGCAGCTCAAGGAGCGCACCGAGCTGACCCACAGCCGCATCGGCGCGCCGCAGCGCGACTCGATCCTGGCCGCGGGTCTTGCGTTGCAGCAGGCCGGCGTGGTCGGCGCCAGCGTTGACGTGAAGGCGACGCTCGATGCCCTGATCGACGATCAGGTTCCGCTGCCGACGAATTGATGGTCTTGCCCTCTTCGCTTGTAGGAGAGGGTCGGTTCGCTCAGCGTGATGAGGGTCTCTGTCTGCGGAGACGGCCCCCTCATCCGTCGCGGACTGCGTCCGCGCTACCTTCGCCTACAAGGTGAGAAGGGAAGAGCGGCGCGAGGACAGAGCATCGCAGCCTCCCATCGCCACCTTGCAATCCGCACGGGAAAATCGTCTTGCTATGGCCATGACCGTTGAAATGCCAGCGCTGGAACAGGCTGCCCCGCCGCGGAGCCGCCCGCGGCTGCGCGCCTTGGCGCGGTTGCGCCGCTTCGCGCGGCCGGCGCTTGGGCTGCTCCTGCCGGTGGGGCTCGCGCTCGGCTGGGAAGTTTATGTCAGCCTCGGCTATTCCAATGGCCGGCTGGTGCCGCCGCCGACAAAAGTCTTCGCCACCATCATGGAGCTTGCGCGCAGCGGTGAGCTGACGCGTCACGTCACAGCGACCCTGTATCGCGTGTTCGCCGGCTTCGGTCTCGGCGTCGTCGCCGGCACGCTGCTCGGCGCCGTCTCCGGCTATTGGGGACTGGCGCGGCGGCTGTTCGATCCCACGGTGCAGGCGCTGCGTGCAATCCCGTCGATCGCCTGGGTGCCGTTGTTCATCCTCTGGCTCGGCATTTTCGAGACCTCGAAGATCGCGCTGATCGCGGTTGGCGTGTTCTTCCCGGTCTATCTCGGCGTGATGGGCGCGATCCTTTCGGTCGACCGCAAGATCGTCGAGGTCGGGCGCATCTTCCGGCTCTCGGGACCGGCCATGATCCGCCGCATCCTGTTGCCCGCGGTGCTGCCGGCCTATGTGGTGGCGCTGCGCGTCGGGCTTGGCCTCGGCTGGATGTTCGTGGTCGCCGCCGAATTCATGGGCGCCTCGGAAGGCCTCGGCTATCTGCTGATCGACGGCCAGCAGCTCGGCAAGCCGGCGCAGATCGTCGCCGCCATCGTGATCTTTGCCATTCTCGGCAAGACCACCGACTGGCTGATCGAGATCGCGACCGCGCCGCTGCTGCGCTGGCAGGACGCATTCGGCCGGCAGGGTGGAGCGGCCTGATGCTTTCGCTGGACAAAGTCGGCAAGACCTACCCCAACGGCGTCCACGCGCTGGAGCGCTTCTCCGGCACCATCAAGCCCGGCGAGATCGTCGGCATCATAGGCGGCTCCGGCTGCGGGAAATCGACGCTGCTGCGGGCCATAGCGGGGCTCGACCGCGCCACGACCGGTTCGGTCACGCTCGACGGCACCGTCATCACGGCGCCGCACGAGAAGATCGGCATCATCTTCCAGGAGCCGCGGCTGCTGCCATGGCTGAGCGTCGCCCACAATATCGGGTTCGGCCTCTTCAACCTGCCGGCTGATGTCAGGCGCGAGCGGATCGCTCGCGCGCTTGACCGCGTCGGCCTCGCCGACAAGGCCAATGCCTGGCCGCGCGAACTCTCCGGCGGGCAGGCGCAGCGCGTGGCGATTGCCCGCGCGCTCGTTCGGCAGCCGGAAGTGCTGCTGCTCGACGAGCCGTTCTCTGCGCTCGATGCCTTCACGCGGCGCGACCTGCAGGATCATCTGCTCGATCTTTGGGCCGACACGCGGCCGACGCTGATCCTGGTGACGCATGATGTCGATGAGGCCGTGGTGCTGGCGGATCGCGTGCTCGTGATGCGGCCGCGGCCGGGACGGCTGTTCCAGGAAATCCAGATCAGTCTGGGCCGGCCGCGCGACCGCAATTCGCCGCACTTCGACGCCTTCAAGAAGCGCGTGCTGACCGCGCTGGATCGCTCGCTCGACCGCAATATCCCGGACACCGGCGCGGAGGCCCGCGCCGGCGAGGCGATGTGGTGGTGACAGGGAGCTGATTTTTCTCTACATCCGCCAGCGTAGGAATTTTCGGGAGAACAAAAATGGACGCCGCCGAACTCCGCGCCATGCAGGCTCCGATCAAGGAGCGCTACAAGACCGATCCCACCGCCGCCGTCATCACGTTGAAGGCCAGGGGCTCGATCGACAATGAAGGCATCGCCTGCAAGGTCGAGACCGGCCGGGCGCTCGCGGTCGCGGGCCTCCATCCGGCCACCGGTGGCTCCGGGCTCGAGCTGTGCTCCGGCGACATGCTGCTGGAAGCCTTGGTCGCCTGCGCCGGCGTGACGTTGAAGTCGGTCGCAACCGCCGTCGAGGTGCCGTTGAAGACGGGCAATGTCATCGCCGAGGGCGATCTCGATTTCCGCGGCACGCTCGGCGTCGACAAGGAAGCCCCGGTCGGCTTTGCCGAGATCCGCCTGCGCTTCGAGGTCGATACCGATGCGCCGCAGGAAAAGCTTGATCTCCTGCTCAAGCTCACCGAGCGCTACTGCGTGGTCTATCAGACCATAAGGAACGGTCCGAAGGTCTCGGTGTCGATGAAGCGGGTGTGATTGTTTGTCGTCCCGGCGCAGGCCGGGACCCATACGCCGCGGGCCATCCGTTTTGAGCACGCTGTTCGACGCCCTTCGCGCCACATAAGCATTTGTGGTTATGGGCCCCGGCCTTCGCCGGGGCGACATACAAATGTCCCCCGAACTCCACTTCCTCCTCATCCTGCTGTTCCGCATGGCGATCACCGCGGCGTTCGTGGTGTCGGCCTCGATCGTCACCGAGCGTTCGGGTCCCGTGCTGGGCGCGCTGGTCGCCACACTGCCGATCTCGGCCGGCCCATCTTACGTCTTCCTCGCCATCGACCACGACGCCGCTTTCATCGCCGAGGGCGCACTGGCCAGCCTGCCGATCAATGGCGCGACCATCTTCCTGGCGCTGACCTATTCCGCACTCGCGCAGCGGTTTCCGCTCTGGATCAGCGCGGGCGCGGCGGTCACCGTGTGGCTGGTGCTGGCAACGATCATCCGCCAGTTCCAGTGGACGCTGCTCGCCGGTGTGATCGCCAACGTCATCACCTTTGCGGTCTGCGTACCTCTGATGCGGCCCTACATGCACGTGAAGAAGATGCCCCTGATTACGCGGCGCTGGTACGACATTCCCCTGCGCGCCGGCCTCGTCGCCACGCTTGTTGCCACCGTCGTCACCACATCAAGCTGGGTCGGCCCGAGAATTTCCGGGATCATCGCGCTGTTTCCGATCGTCTTCACCAGCCTGATGCTGGTGCTGCATCCGCGGATCGGCGGACCAGCCACGGCCGCCGCCATTTCCAACGGCGCCTGGGGCCTGATGGGATTTGGCCTCGCCATCGCCATCATGCACGGCGCGGTCGCGCAATTCGGCTCGGCGATCGGGCTCAGCCTCGCACTCGCCACCTGCATCGGATGGAATCTGATGCTGTGGTGGAATGGGCGGCGCAAGTTGACGCGGTAGGCTAGCTGGAAGCGACGGCGGGAGAACGGAGGGCGATAACATGCCCCGGCTTTGCAGCATTCTTCTGCTGTTGGAAGTCGTGCCTGCATTATTTGGGCAGCTTCGCCTTCAGCGCATAGAGCGCCTCCAGCGCCTCGCGCGGCGACATCTCGTCGGGGTGCAGCGCCTTCACCGCTTCCATCAGCTCATCGGCCTCGCTCGGCGGCGCGTTCTCGGCGGCGGCACGCGAGGGGACGGCAAACAGCGGCAGGTCGTCGACCAGCGCGCGGGCGGTCTGGCCGCGGTCCTGCGCTTCGAGCTTGGCCAGCACCGACTTGGCGCGGGTGATGACGGCCGGCGGCAGGCCGGCGAGTTTCGCCACCTGGATGCCGTAGGAGCGGTCGGCCGAACCGGGCAGCACCTCGTGCAGGAACACGACGTCGCCCTGCCATTCCTTGACGCGCACCGTTGCGTTGAACATGCGCGGCAGCTTGGCCGAGAGTGCGGTCAGCTCGTGATAGTGGGTTGCGAACAGCGTGCGGCAGCGGTTGGCTTCGTGCAGATGCTCGATCGCGGCCCAGGCGATGGAGAGGCCGTCGAAGGTCGCGGTGCCGCGGCCGATCTCGTCGAGGATGACCAGCGAACGTTCGCTCGCCTGATTGAGGATCACGGCGGTCTCGACCATCTCCACCATGAAGGTGGAGCGGCCGCGCGCCAGGTCATCCGCGGCCCCGACGCGCGAGAACAGGCGGTCGACGATGCCGATGCGGGCGCGCGTCGCCGGCACGAAGGAGCCGATCTGCGCCAAGAGCGCAATCAGCGCGTTCTGGCGCAGGAAGGTCGATTTGCCGGCCATGTTGGGGCCGGTGATCAGCCAGAGCTGGCCGTTCTTCTGCGCCGGCCCCGGTGACAGGTCGCAGGAATTGGCGATGAAGGGCTGGCCGTTGCGCTTCAGCGCCTGCTCGACCACGGGATGCCGGCCGCCTTCCACCGCAAACGACAGCGAGTGATCGACCTCGGGCCGTACGTAATTGTCGTCGATCGCAAGTCTGGCCAGCGCCGTGGCGACATCGAGCATGGCGAAGGCATGCGCGGCGGCGCGCAGATCGTCGCCGGCGGCGAGCGCCATCGCGCAGAGCCTGTCGAAGATTTCCAGCTCCAGCCCGAGCGCCCGTTCGCCGGCATTGGCGATCTTGGCCTCGATCTCGCCGAGTTCGGCGGTGGTGAAGCGGACCTGCCCGGCGAGCGTCTGGCGGTGAATGAAGGTCGCGTTCAGCGGCGGCGACATCAGCTTGTCGCCATGCTGCGCGGTGACTTCGACGAAATAGCCGAGCACATTGTTGTGCCGGATCTTCAGGCCCTTGATGGAGGTCGCGTCGGCGTAGCGCGCCTGCATGGCGGCGACCACGAGCCGCGAGGCATCGCGCAGGCTGCGCGTCTCGTCCAGCGCCGCTTCATAGCCTTCGCGCACGAAGCCGCCGTCGCGCTTGATCAGCGGCAACTGATCGGCCAGCGCGCGGGAAAATTCCCGCGCGAGGTCGCGCGAGGGACGGCGCAGCGCCTCCATCACGGCCTTGATTTCGGCGGGCGGGCTGTCGAGCCCTTGCAGCCGGCCGAGCGCTTGATCGGCGGCAAGGATGCCGTCGCGCAAGGCGGCCAGATCGCGCGGGCCCCCGCGCCCGACCGAAAGCCGCGCCAGCGCACGCGACATATCCGGCACGTTTCGCAGGGCGCTGCGGATATCCTCGCGCGCCGCGCGGTCGGCGGCGAACTCCGCGACCGCATCGAGCCGCCGCGCAATGGCTGCGCCGTCGGTCAGCGGCGCGGCAAGACGCTGCGCCAGCAGCCGCGATCCGGCGGGCGTGACCGTGAAATCGATGGCATCGAGCAGCGAGCCGCGGCGCTCGCCGGCCAGCGTGCGCGTCAGTTCGAGATTGGCGCGCGTGGCGGGGTCGATCGCCATGGTGGTGCCGGCGGCCTCGCGCGCGGGCGGCGACAGCGGCGGGCGCTTCCCCACTTGCGTGCGATCGATATAGGTGACGGCCGCGGCCGCGGCCGTTGCCTCCAGCCGCGACATGGCGGCGAGGCCGTCCATGGTGGCGACGGCGAAATAGTCGCACAGCCGCCGCTCGGCGGTTGCGCCATCGAACACGTCGCGGGTCAGCGGCGTCACCGCCGTCAGCTCGCGCAAGGTGGGCGCGATCTCGTTGTCGGAATAGAGCGCGTCGGCAACGATCGCTTCATTCGGGTTGATGCGCGCCAGCGTCGCGGCAAGCTCGCCCGCCGCGCACTCCATCACCGTGAATTCGGAGGTCGAGATGTCGATCCAGGCGAGGCCGTAGCGGTCGCCTCCGGTCGACGAGCGGGCGCGCGCGATCGCCAGCAGATAATTGTTGCTGCGGGCGTCGAGCAGATTGTCCTCGGTCAGCGTGCCCGGCGTCACCAGCCGCACCACGCCGCGGCGCACGACGCTCTTGTTGCCGCGCGCCTTGGCAGCCGCAGGGTCCTCGGTCTGCTCGCACACGGCGACCCGGTGGCCGGCCATGATGAGGCGATGCAGGTAATCCTCCGAGCGCTCGACCGGCACGCCGCACATCGGGATGTCCTGGCCCTGATGTTTGCCGCGCTTGGTCAGCACGATGCCGAGCGTCCTGGAGGCGATCTCGGCGTCCTCGAAGAACAGCTCGTAGAAATCGCCCATCCGGTAGAACAGCAGGAGGTCGGGATGGCCGGCTTTGATTTCCAGGTACTGTTCCATCATCGGCGTGACGCGCGCGGCGGCTTCCGGCACGGAGGCGGGCTCGGGCGGCGGCGGTGCGGGGATGGATTTCTGGATGGTCATCGGCGGCGGAAATTACAGAATTTCGCCCGCGGGTCCTACCGCTTTGCCGCTGGCTGGCGCGTTTTCCACCTGATCCACCTTCGTTCCGCATGGCGGGCATCGCGGCGGTCGATTGACCTGCCGTCAGGCGGCTCCTACAACTCGCGTCAATTCCGTCACCAGACGCTGGGAACGCGGCATTCAGGGAGAAAACCGATGCGTGATGTCTTTATTTGCGATGCCGTGCGCACGCCGATCGGCCGTTTCGGCGGCGCGCTCGCCAAGGTGCGTGCCGACGATTTGGCCGCGGCGCCGATCAAGGCATTGATGGCGAAACATCCGGGCCTCGACTGGTCGCAGGTCGATGAAGTCTTCTTCGGCTGCGCCAACCAGGCCGGCGAGGACAACCGCAATGTCGCGCGCATGGCGCTGCTGCTCGCGGGCATCCCGGAGTCGGTTCCCGGCCAGACGCTGAACCGTCTTTGCGCGTCCGGCCTCGATGCGGTTGGCGCCGCGGGCCGCGCCATCCGCGCCGGCGAAATCGAGTTCGCCATCGCCGGCGGCGTCGAGTCGATGACGCGCGCGCCGTTCGTGATGGGCAAGGCGGCGGAAGCCTTTTCGCGCAGCGCCGACATCTACGACACCACCATCGGCTGGCGCTTCATCAATCCGCTGATGAAGGCGCAGTACGGCGTCGATGCGATGCCGGAGACCGGCGAGAACGTCGCCGAGGAATTCCAGGTCTCGCGCGCCGACCAGGACGCGATGGCGATCCGTTCGCAGCAGCGCGCGGGCGCGGCGATTGCGTCGGGCTACTTCGCCGAGGAGATCACGCCGATCACCGTTCCCGGCGGCAAGGCCGGCCCGATCGTGGTCGACAAGGACGAGCATCCGCGCCCCGAGACGACGCTGGAAGGACTTTCCAAGCTGAAGCCGATCGTGCGCAACCCCGGCACGGTCACCGCGGGCAACGCATCCGGCGTCAATGACGGCGCGGCGGCCATGATCCTCGCATCCGAAGCCGCCGTGAAGAAGCACGGTCTCACGCCGCGTGCGCGTATCCTCGGCTTGGCATCGGCTGCCGTGCCGCCGCGCATCATGGGTATCGGGCCGGTGCCCGCGACCAAAAAGCTGGTGGAACGGCTGGGCATCAAGGTCAGCGATTTCGACCTGATCGAACTCAACGAAGCCTTCGCCTCGCAGGGCATCGCGTGCCTCCGCCAGCTCGGCGTCAAGGAGGATGCCGATTTCGTCAACCCGCATGGCGGCGCGATCGCGCTCGGCCATCCGCTCGGCATGAGCGGCGCGCGGCTCGCGCTGACGGCGGTGCACGGCATGGAGAAGCGCGGCGGCAAGCTGGCGCTCGCCACCATGTGTGTTGGCGTCGGCCAGGGCGTCGCGGTTGCGATCGAAAGGCTCAACTGAGCGCGGCGGCGCCTTGTATAGGGAGGCGCCATGATCGTCGAACGCGAGCAGGACGTAACGGCGGCGGCGCTGGAAGCGATGCAGCGCACCGCCGATCCGCGCATGCGCGAGATAATGACCTCGCTGGTCAAGCATTTGCATGGCTTCGTCCGCGACACCAGACTGACAGAAGCCGAGTTTCGCGAAGCCACCGCCATCCTTGCCGAGATGGGCCGGCTGACGACCGACACGCACAATGAATTCGTGCTGATGGCGGGCTCGCTCGGCGTTTCCTCGCTGGTCTGCCTGCTCAACAATGGCGATGGCGGCAATACCGAGACCGACCAGTCGCTGCTCGGCCCGTTCTGGCGGCCCAATTCGCCGCGTGTCGACAACGGCGGCTCGATCGTCCGCTCGGACACGCCGGGTCCCGCCTTGTTCGTCAGCGGCCGCGTGCTGGATCGCGAAGGACGTCCGGTCGCCGGCGCGGAAGTCGACGTCTGGCACGCCTCGCCGGTCGGTCTCTACGAGAACCAGGACCCCGGGCAGGCCGACATGAACCTGCGCGGCAAGTTCACGACTGATGCGGATGGCGGTTTCTCCCTCCGCTCGGTGATGTTCGTCGGCTATCCGATTCCGACCAACGGCGTCGTTGGCCGCCTGCTGAAGGCGCAGAGCCGTCATCCATACCGGCCGGCGCATCTGCACGCGCTGATCTTCAAGCCCGGCTTCAAGGTGCTGATCTCGCAGGTCTACGATCCTGCCGATCCCAACATCGAAAGCGACACCCAGTTCGGCGTGACGCGCGCGCTGCTCGGCAAGTTCGTGCGGCATGACGAGCCGCATCCTTCTGCACGCAATGTGACGGCCCCCTGGTATTCGCTCGATCACGTCTATCGGCTGGAGACGGGCGAGGCGGTATTGCCGCGTCCTCCGATCAAGTAATGGATCTGAAGTCCGGCAAGGCGCGCGAAGTCCTCGGCCTGCTCGGCTTCCTCGTGCTCGCGACGGCGCAGTCTCCAACATGATCCTGGCGCGCGGCGTCGCCGGCTCCGTCCCTCCGTTCTCGATGGCATTCTTTCGCTGGTCGATCGTCGCCATCGGCCTGTCGCCCCTGATCGTCGCGGCGCTACGCCAGCAGCCGAACCTCCTGCGCAAGGAGGGGCTCGGCATGGCAGCGGCCGGCTTCCTCGGCATGTTCGTCTGCGGCGGACCGGTCTATCTTGCGGGCACGACGACGTCGGCGATCAACCTCGCGCTGATCATGGCGATGGCGCCCCTGATGGTGCTGCTGTTCTCGCTGGTGATGGGACTGGAGCAGGTCAATCGCTGGCAGATCATCGGCATGATCATCGCGCTGTCGGGCGCGCTGCTGGTCATCCTGCGCGGCAATGCGTCCGGCGCGCATGGGTTGACCCAGGGCGATGTGCTGGTGGTATTCGCGATGCTTGCCTGGGCCGGCTACACGCTGGTGCAGAACCGTGTCGGGGCCGGCGTGAGCTTCCTCGCGCGTATCGGCATGTTCGCAGCGTTCGGCGCAATGTTCTCGGTTCCATTCGCGGCTTTCGAGACATGGTCCGATCCATCTGTCGTGCTGAGCTTCAAGGCGGCGAAGGTCTATCTCTTCGCGGGCCTCGTGCCGGGCCTGTTCGCCTACTCCGCCTATTCTTATTTCGGCTCGGCGTTCGGCGCGCTCTCGACCTCGCTCAGCATGTATCTCGGCCCCGTGGTCGGCGCGGTGCTGTCGACCATCTTCCTCGGGGAGGCGCCGACCATGGTCCACTTGATCGGCGGCGCGCTGTCGCTCGGTGGCATGTGGCTCGGCCTGCGCCGAACACACGCGACGCGCGCTCTTCGTCCAATCGACTGACTTCAGAGGACTTTACCGCGTCCCGAGGCGTCAAAATCAACATCGGCTTGACGATGCATTATCTATTATATAATAGTGCCGTTATATAACGAGCTGAACATGACCGACCCTAGTCTCGACGCCGCCTTCTCCGCCCTGGCCGACCCGACTCGCCGCGCGATCCTCGCGCGCCTTGCGCTCGGTGAAGCCACCGTGATGGAACTGGCCGAGCCGTTCGAGATGACCCAGCCCGCGGTCTCGCGCCATCTCAAGGTGCTCGAAGCCGCCGGCCTCATCACCCGCCGCATCGAAGGCACCAAGCGGCCTTGCCGGCTGGCGCCGTCGGCGGTCAGCGAAATCGATCAGTGGCTCGCCTTGCTGCGCCGCGCGCTGGAAGCCAATTACGGCCGGCTCGACCGGGTCCTTGCTGACATGAATCCGAAGAAGTGAAAGGCACGCCATGAGCAAGTTGTTGCTTAAGACCGAAGGCGACCGCCACGTCGTCGTCAGCCGCCGCTTTGCGGCGCCGCCGGAGTTCGTCTACCGCTCCCACACCGAGCCCGCGCTGATCCGGAAATGGCTGCTCGGCCCGGACGGCTGGACAATGCCGGTCTGCGTCAACGAAGCGCGGCCGGGCGGCAGGATCCGCTACGAGTGGGTGAACGGCGAGGGTCACGGGTTCTACGTCACCGGCGAATTCATCGCGCTCGAACCATTCCGCCGGCTTGTGCATGTCGAGCGGATGCATATGCCCGATCCCACGCCGGACGATCACGTCGAGACGACCTTCGCACCTGATGGCGACGGCACGGTGATGACAATGCGGATGACGCTGCCGGACGCGGCGACCCGCAAGGCCATGCTGTCCACCGGCACGGAGCACGGCATGGAGGCGAGCTATGCCCGGCTCGAAACCACGTTCGCCTCGGCGCACTGAGCCGAAAAAATCCAATGCTCGGCCAGAAGCTGGTGGAACGTCGGTTCTACTCCATCACTGCATGTTCCGGACCGGCCGCCTGCTTGCGCAGCGCGGCCTTGGTCGAGCCGATCATGACGGCGAGCGGGATCGCGCAGGCGGTGAAGATCATCACCATCTGGTAATCCTGGGCGAAGGCGACGATCTGCGCCTGTGCGGTGACCAGCACGTTGGCCAGCCCGCGGCCGGTGTCGGTCGCCATGTCGAGCATGGTCCGCACGTCGGCCATCTGCATGGCGTGATTGAACGGATTGATGTGCTCGGACAGGATTGCGTAGTTGTAGCGCGTGCCCTGCGTCAGCTGGGCGATGACAAGTGAAATCCCGATCGAGCTCGCGACGTTGCGCATCAGGGTCAGCATCGACGTGCCGTCGGTGCGCAGGTGGTTCGGCAGCGTCAGGAACGCGACGGTCGAGAGCGGCACGAAGACGAGGCCGAAGCCAAAGCCCTGGATGACGCTGATGATGACGATCTCGCTCGCGCCGGTGAGGTCGCTCCATTTGGTCATGTAATACAGCGACAGGCAGGTGATGCTGAGCCCGCTGATGATCAGCGTCCGCGCCTCGATGAAGCGCATGACACGGCCGACCAGCATCATGGCGACGAAGGTGCCGCAGCCACGGCTTGCGAGCAGCAGGCCCGCGGTGATGATGGGATAGCCGATCACGTTCTGCAGGAACGGCGAGGACAGCGCCATGGTGGAGAACAGCACAAGCCCCATCACCGCCATGAACACGCAGCCGCTGACGAAATTCCTGTCCTTGAACAGCGCGAACTGGATGAACGGCTTCTCCGCGGTGAAGGAGTGCGCGAGAAAATAATAGAAGCCGACGGCGGCGATGACGAACTCTGCGATAATCTCCTTGGATTCGAACCAGTCGAGCTGCTCGCCGCGGTCCAGCGCCAGCTGCAGCGAGCCGATGGCGACCGCCAGCGCGGTGAAGCCGAACCAGTCGAAGCGCAGCTCGGTGTTCTGCCGGGTCTCGTCCATGAACACGATCAGGCCGAGCACGGTGATGACGCCGAACGGCAGGTTGACGAAAAACACCCAGTGCCATGAATAGGTCTCGGTCAGCCATGCGCCGAGCGACGGCCCCATGATCGGGCCCATCATCACGCCCATGCCCCAGATCGACATCGCTTTCGCGCGTTCCTGCAGCGTGTAGGAATCCAGCATCACCGCCTGCGACAGCGGCACCAGCGCCGCGCCGAACACGCCCTGCAGCAGGCGGAACAGCACCATCTGGTTGATGTCCTGCGCGAGGCCGCACAACACCGAGGCGATCGTGAAGCCGGCCGAGCAGATGATGAAGATGCGCTTGCGCCCGAAGCGGTTGGCGATCCAGCCCACCGGCGCGGTCATGATGGCGGCGGCGACGATGTAGGACGTCAACACCCAGTTGATCTGGTCCTGCGAGGCCGAGAGCGACCCTTGCATGTAGGGCAGCGCGACATTGGCGATGGTGGTGTCCAGCGCCTGCATGATGGTCGCGGTCATGGCGCAGATCGTCACCATGTTCCGGCGCAGGCCGGGAACCATGCTGGACGGTTGCGCAGCCGCGGTCATGTCAGGTCAGTCCTGCTCGTGGCTCGCCGCCGCCGGCCGGAAGCCGAGCAGCGCCGACAGCGAGCGCTGGTGCCTGGTGTCGATGGTGGCATAGACGCTCATGCCCGCCTTCAGCTTGCGCACCATCCTGTCGTTCTTGTCGAAATAGATCCGCACCGGCACGCGCTGCACGACCTTGACGAAATTGCCCATGGCGTTCTGCGGCGGCAGGATCGCAAATTGCGCGCCGGTGCCGGGCGACAGCGAGCCGACCGTGCCCTTGAACACGTGGTCCGGGAAGGCGTCGACCTCGAGCGTCACGGTCTGTCCGACCGAGACGTAAGTGAAGTCGCTTTCCTTGGGGTTGGCATCGACCCAGGGATTGCCGACGTCCATCACCGAGAACACCGGCGTGCCGGCGGCGACGAAGCGGCCGAGCTGGATCTGATCGACCTGCGTTGCGGTGCCGCTGATCGGCGCGCGCACCGTGGTGAGGTCGAGATTGCGCTGCGCATCGTCACGGGCGGCCTTGGCCTGCAGGTAAGCGGGGAATTCCTCCAGCGGCAGCTCAGGGTTGCCGAGCAGCTGCGTCAGCGCGTTCGACTTCTGCTGCCGCACCAGCTGCTGCTGCGCCTGCGCCGTGACCAGATCGGTCGAGGATTTGTCGAGATCAAGCTGCGAGCCGACATTGCTCTTCACCAGCGAGGACTTGCGCTCGACGTCCCGCTGCTTGATCTCGATACCCGCGGCCACGATCTGCTCGGTCTGTCCGTAGAGCTTGACGTTGGCGACAAGATTGGCGTGGCTGGTCTTGGCGTCCTCCATCCTGGCGCGCGCCTGCGCCAGCGCCAGCTGGTAGGGCACCGGATCGATCTGGAACAGGGTGTCGCCGGGGGCGACGATCTGGCCTTCCTTGACGGCGACCTTGACGATCTTGCCGGAGACGTCAGGCGTGATCAGCACCTTCTGAGCGCCAACATAGGCGTCGTCGGTGGTGACGTAGCGGCCACCGTTGAGATAGAGCGTCAGGCCGGCCACTGCCGCGACCAACGGCAGCACGACGAGCAGCAAGAGGCGCCGATAGCGGCGCAGCCCCGCCATCAGGCGGCGGCGAGGCTCGGCAGCGGCCTTGGGCCGGGCAGGCGCCGGAGCTTCGCCTTTCTGTTCCGCAGGAAACTTGATGACTGGATCAGCCATAACGCTGTTCCTTTCTGGGCGGGGTCGCAGTCGGGCTCTGCACCGCGTTGCGAACGTTTTCCTTGATGGTTTCGAGTTGCGCCAGCAACCGGTGGGCATCGGCAGGAGCGATGCCTTCCAGCGCGGTCGCGGTGAGTTCGGAGCGCAGGCCGGCCAGCTTGCCGAGCAGCGGGCGCGCCGCCTTCTTCAGGTAAAGACGGTTGACGCGCCGGTCGCTCTCGTCGCCGCGGCGCTCGATAAGACCGTTGTCGCAGAGCTTGTCGATAAGCCGCGTCAGGGTGATCGGTTGCATCTCCATCTGCTCGGCGAGTTCCGACTGCTTCATGCCCTCGTTGCGCTCGATCTTGGCCAGCACGGCCCATTGCGCGCGGGTGATGCCGTAACGCACGGCCTCCCGGTCGGCCCAGGCGCGCACCATGCGTGTCACCTCGCCGAGCGTGAACAGGAAGTTCATATCCACGGAACCACGCATCGCTGGCCTCAGCCGTTTCGATAAGCTAGGGATATAATAAGCTAGCTTATGAATTCCGCATGGCGCATTCGCGCCGGGGGTGACCTGCGGGACAGGCATGGCTGGAACACCCTGGGCCCGGGGGCTTTGGTATCACGGGGCGAAATGCTACAAGGCAACCAATGACCTCGGCGAAACCGGCATTTCCCGCACCCGATCATGATCACGGCCGCTGCGCCGCGGAAGCGATCGCGCATGCCGAGGCGATCTGTGCCAGGCGCGCGCAGAAATTCACGCCGATCCGCCGCCAGGTGTTGCAGGCGCTGCTCGCCAGCCACCGCCCGCTGGGCGCCTACGAGGTGATCGACGAGCTCGCCAGGTCGATGCCGCGCCCGGCGCCGATCACGGTCTACCGCGCACTCGACTTCCTGATGGAGAACGGCCTCGTGCACCGCATCGAGAGCCGCAACGCCTATCTTGCCTGTGCGCATGACCACGACGAGACCGCCATGGTGGCGTTCCTGATCTGCGATCTCTGCGGCTCCGTCGGCGAGATTCCGGCCGCGCCTGTCGCGCGAAGCGTCAACGCCGCGGCGCGCGCTTCGGGCTTCGCGCCGAAAATGAGCGTGGTCGAAATCGCCGGCACCTGCGCGCACTGCCAGAAATAACAACGACCGGCGCTCACGCCGGCCCCAGGGGAGCGATGTCTTCGATCACAGCAACACCGTCAGCCGCCCGCGCGCTCAGCCCGGGCGCCATTGCGCTCATGCTGATGCTGTGCCTGAGCTGGGGTTTCAACCAAATCGCGGTCAAGCTGGTGCTGGCCGACGTGCCGCCGATGCTGCAGGCGCTGGCGCGGTCCATCGGCGCGCTGCCGGTGATCCTGCTGATCGGCTTCTTTCGCGGCGTGAACTTCTTCGAGCGCGACGGCACCCTGCGGGCCGGCATTTGCAACGGCCTGATCTTCGGCATCGAGTTCGTGCTGATCTACCAGGGCCTGCTCTACACCTCGGCGACCCGCGCGGTCGTGTTCCTCTACACCGCGCCGTTCTTCGTGGCGCTCGGCTCCTATGTCTTTCTCGGCGAGCGCTTGCGCGCCTCCCAATGGGCGGGATTGGGCCTGAGCTTTGCCGGCGTCGCGCTCGCCATCGGCGTGCCGCAGGCCGATGTCGATGCGAAGGTTCTGTTCGGCGATCTTTTCATCGTGGCTGGCGGTCTGCTATGGGCGGCCACCACGCTGATCGTGAAGGCGACGCCGCTGATCCGCGCGCCGGCGGAAAAGGGCCTTGGCTACCAGGTTGCAATATCGATCCCGATCCTGGCGCTGGCAGCCTGGCTCAGGGACGAGCGGATCGCGCATGTGCCGAGTGCGCTGTCGCTGTCGCTGCTCGCCTACCAGGCCTTCTGGGTGGTCGGCCTGACCTTCACGCTGTGGATTGCGCTGGTGAAAACCTACTCGGCCAGCAAGCTCTCCGCTTTCACCTTCATCACGCCGCTGTTCGGCGTGGCCGCCGGCCACTTCATCATGAAGGACACGCTGACGCTGGCCTTCGGCGTCGCGGCACTGCTCGTGATCGCGGGGCTTTATCTCGTCAACAAGCCGCAGCGGGCGCAAGTGGCGCCCGATCCGAACGTTTAGGCTTTCGTCAGGGCCGGGCTGGCCCGGCATCACGGGATAGCTTTCCGCTAGCCCGTCTCGATCGGCAGCTGCTCGTCCTTGGCCCATTCGCCCATCGAGCCGTCATAGAGCGTGATGTTGTCGTAGCCGAGCCGATGCAGCTGGAACAGGTCGATGGTGGCGGAGATGCCGCCGCCGCAATAGGCCACCACGCGCTTGTCCCGGGTGATGCCCTGCGCGGCGAACTTGTTCTCGGCCTCGGCGAGCGGCACGAACGCCTTGCTGGTGGCATCGACCAGCGTTGACGCCGGCACGTTGACGCTGCCGGGAATGCGGCCCGGGCGGCCATAGCGGCCGGGCTCGAGCCCCTTGTGAAACTGCGGGCCGAGCGCATTGACGACGACGGTCGAGCGGTTGGTGCTGGCCTGCAATGTCTCGCGCTTGTCGAGGAACATCCCGCCCTTTGGTTTCGCCCTAAACGTCGCGGACGGATAGCCCATTGGCGGCCCGGTCTCGATGGCGCGGCCTTCCGCCTGCCACTTGTCGAGCCCGCCATCGAGCACGGCTGCTTCGAAGCCGAGCGATTGCAGCATCCACCAGAACCGTGTCGCCCACATCGCCGTTCCTATGGAATAGAGTATCACGCGGCTGTCATTGCCGAGGCCATGCCGCCCGAACGCCGCCTCGAGCTGCGCGACTGAGGGCATCATGAAGCGCAACTCGGTGTCCTGGCGCGAGAATTCGCCCTGCAGATCGAGGAAGTCGGCGCCCGGGATATGGCCGTCCTCGAAGGATTGCTTGCCGGGCCGCGCAATGTAGGGAACGGGGCTGCCTTCCGGCTGATAGTCGAGATAGGTGGTGCAATCGTAGATTCGCAGGCCGCCTTGGCCGAGCAGGCCCGCGAGTTCCTCGGTCGAGATCAGCCCGCCGCGTTCCGCCATCTCCGCTCCCCCGACATGATCGGGGCGGATGGTAAGGCGTTAGCCGTGTGAGTGGAAAGCCATCTTTGCCCTTTAATCTGTTGCCGCGAGCCCCGATATACGGCTCATCAATTGGCCGTGCCGAGCGCCGAATCGGTGACATAAGTCACTGAATAGACATCGAAAACAGACTTCACGGACGGTTGGGACGTGCGCCCCGCGCAACCGTCGCCCGCCGAACCGCCCCCTTGGTGAAGGCGACCAAAACCTGATATTTGAGACCGCATGAACAAGCCCGAAACAGTCAATCTTTCCGACGTCGCCGGCCCGCAGCCGCGGCATCGGACCACGCAGGTGATGGTCGGCAATGTCGCCGTCGGCGGCGGCGCGCCGATCGTCGTGCAGTCGATGACCAACACCGACACCGCCGATATCGACGGCACGATCGCGCAGGTCGCGGCGCTGTCCCGCGCCGGCTCGGAAATGGTCCGCATCACGGTGGACCGCGAGGAAGCCGCCGCCGCCGTGCCGCATATTCGCGACGGCCTGCGCAAGCGCGGCATTACCACGCCCTTGATCGGCGACTTCCACTACATCGGCCACAAGCTGCTCGCCGAGTACCCGGCCTGCGCCGAAGCGCTCGACAAGTACCGCATCAATCCCGGCAATGTCGGCTTCAAGAACAAGCGCGACACGCAATTCGCCGACATCATCGAGATCGCCAACAAGAACGACAAGCCGGTGCGCATCGGCGCCAATTGGGGCTCGCTCGACCAGGAACTGCTCACCAAGCTGATGGACGAGAACACCGCTTCGCCAAACCCGCGCGATGCCCGCGCGGTGACGCGGGAGGCGATGGTGCAGTCGGCGCTGCTGTCGGCCGCCCGGGCGCAAGAGCTCGGCATGCCCAAGAACAAGATGATCCTGTCGGCGAAGGTTTCTGCCGTGCAGGATCTGATCGCGGTCTACCAGGAACTGGCGCGCCGCTCGGACTACGCCATCCATCTTGGCCTTACCGAAGCCGGCATGGGCTCGAAGGGCATCGTCGCCTCGTCGGCCGCGCTCGGCATCCTCCTGCAGGAAGGCATCGGCGACACCATCCGCATTTCGCTGACGCCGGAGCCCGGCGGCGACCGCACGCTGGAAGTGCAGGTCGCGCAGGAACTGCTGCAGACCATGGGCTTCCGCACCTTCGTGCCGCTGGTCGCGGCATGCCCCGGCTGCGGCCGCACCACCTCGACCACGTTCCAGGAGCTGGCGCGCTCGATCCAGGATTTCATCCGCGTCGAGATGCCGGCCTGGAAGACGAAGTATCCCGGCGTCGAGCAGCTCAACGTCGCCGTGATGGGCTGCATCGTCAACGGCCCCGGCGAGTCCAAGCATGCCAATATCGGCATTTCGCTGCCCGGCACCGGCGAAGCGCCCGCTGCGCCGGTGTTCGTCGACGGCAAGAAGTTCCGCACCCTGCGCGGCGCGACGATTGCAGCCGACTTCAAGGCGCTGGTGATCGACTACATCGATCAGAAGTACGGCAACGGCGCCAAGTTGCCGGAGACCACGGCGGCGGAGTAGGTCGGCACAAGATCGTGCTGACTTGTCCGGCTGCGCTGTATTGCAGTAGCGGGCGATCCCGCGTGATCAATACGGCGGCCTTGCCGATAAGCTCGCTCTGCCAGCACGCCGAGAACCCGCTGTTCCAGTGCCGGTTACGCTATCGCTGTGACCAACATCGCGCGGTGTGGGAATACTCGTCGCGCACCCGTTCCGGCACGCGCGTCACGGTGAAAGGCCAACGGCCGGTGCGATTCGCCCGCACTCCCCGCGCCCAAAAGAAAAAGCCCCGGCCTGGGCCGGGGCTTCTGTGTGTCGACTCGGTGGGTACTGGCTATCAGTACCTGGCGACGACCGGGCCACCGAACTTGTAGCTCAGACGGCCGACCACCGACTGGATGTCGCGCGGCTTGGCGTCGAAGGCGTATGTCGCACCAGCCTGGGTGTTGTTGAGCTGGTAGCTCTTGGTCTCGAACTGGGCGTAATTGTACTCCACGCCGATGATCCAGTTCGCAGTCAGGCCGTATTCCCAGCCGGCGCCAACGGTCCAGCCGTTGTGCCAGACGGTCTGGCCACCGGAGCCAGTGGCCGGAACCGTGTCGATGACCGACAGGCGGTTGTTCACGCCAGCCCAGCCGCCCTTCACGTAGAGCAGGCTGTTGTTGAAGGCGACGCCGGCGCGGCCTACCACGCTGGCCATCCACTCGGAGCGCCAGCTGAAGCGGTCATCGAGACCGACGCCGAACACGTTGTTGATGAAGCTGCCCTCGGTGCTCAGACCATCGATCGAGCCTTCGAGACCGAACACGAAGTTGCTGGCCTGCCAGTTGTAGCCGATGTGGCCACCGCCGATGAAGCCGGTTTCGCGCTGACGGAAGCCCTGGCCAGGGGCCAGATCTCCGAAAATAGTGGTGTTGGCAACGTTAACGAACTCTTCGTTGGTCCAGGTGCCGCCCACGTGTCCGCCGACATAGAAGCCGGTCCAGTTGTAGACCGCAGCGACCGGCATCGGCGCCTTGGTGTAGGGGCGGGCGGCGAGGTCGGCTGCGGAAGCTGCGCCGCTCAGCAGCAAGGTGGCCAAGGTGGCCAGTGCGATCTTCTTCATTGTCAATTCCTTCTTGGAACGCGTGCTATCCCGAAACTTGAGCGCTTCTCTACACCTAGCGGCCCATGAAGTCCGTCACCCATCGGCAACACTCGGCTATGATCGGGGCAGAAGCGCCACTAAAAGGACCTCGAAAAAAGCTGCCAAGTGTTGGTGAGGTGGCTTCCGGCGGGCCGGAATTTCCATTTTGATTCAAATACTAAGAAGCTCAGGCTGGCGGATCGCGGGGTGCCGAAAAAATGCGCTGAAGCGGCCTGTATGGAGTGCGTTGACGCTCTCCGGATCGTGAGTTTAGCTTTATGCCAAGTTAAGAAATCGGAGGTTCGCCCATGCTCCGTGCGGAAGATAACCGGTTCTTGACCGAAAGCGGCGCGGGCACGCCGATGGGCGAGCTCTTGCGCCGGTTCTGGCTGCCGGTTTTGCTCTCGGAGGAGCTGCCCGAATCAGACGGCGAGCCGAAAAAGATCACCGTGCTCGGCGAGGAACTGCTCGCCTTCCGTGATTCGCGCGGCGTGGTCGGGCTCATCGATCAGTACTGCCCGCACCGCGGCGCCAATCTTTGGCTCGGCCGCAACGAGGAGTGCGGCATCCGCTGCGTCTATCACGGCTGGAAATTCGACACCGACGGGCGCTGTGTCGACATGCCGACCTCCTATCCGGATCTAAACGCCAAGGACCACATCCGCATCAAGTCCTACCCGGTTCGCGAATGGGGCGACATGATCTGGGCCTATATGGGCCCGGCAGGCGAGATGCCCGAGCTGCCAGCACTGGAAATGGCGCTGGTGCCGCCGTCACACCGCTACGTCACCAAGAAGTGGCAGGACTGCAACTGGGTGCAGGCGCTGGAAGGCTCGATCGACACCGCGCATTTCACGTTCGCCCATCTCTCCTTCGAGAAGGAGGAGAACGAGATCCTCGACATCAAGAAGCATTTCGTGAATCCGCTGACGCGGGTCGCGACGGACCATATGCGCTGGATCGCCGAAGACCCGCGCCCTGTGATCAAGATCAATCCGCACGAGGCGGGGCTGACGGTCGCCGGCGGACGAACTACTGGAACCGACAACATCTACTGGCGTATCGCGCAGTACCTGATGCCGGTGCATGCCTATGCGCCAAGCTCGATGCCCGGCGAGAACATTTTCGGCCAGAGTTTTGTGCCGGTCAGCGATACCAATTGCTGGATCTACACCTACGCCTGGAACCCGGAGCGGCCGCTGACCCAGGCCGAGCGCGACGGCTACGACAAGGGCAATGGCGTGATGGCGGTGGTCGACGAGAACTACGTGCCGCTGCGCCACAAGGGCAACGACTATCTGATCGACCGCAAGCTGCAGAAGACCTCCAGCTACACCGGCATCAAGGGCGTCTCCGAGCAGGACGCGGCCGTGCAGGACAGCCAGGGCCCGATCGCCGATCGCACCAGGGAGCACCTCGGCCCCACCGATCTTGGCATCATGCATTTCCGGAAAGTCGTGATGGAGGCGGCGCGCGCGCTGCAGCAAGGCACGCCGCCGCCGCATCTGAAGCACCAGGACCGATACACGGTGCGCTCCGGGGCCTGCGTCACCAGCAAGACCAAGGACCTGACTGCGGTTATGATCGAGCGATTCGGTGATCCCGCGGGTTTTGTCGGGCCGCCCCGGATTGCAGCGGCGGAGTAGGCCTTGGCGCCGAGGCGCGATAATCCTTGCTTGCGGGCGGTGCGGCGCTGCCGCACCCTGGGCCTGCTGCTCGCGTCGATGCTGCTGGCGGCCGGCGGCGCGCCCGCCGCGCCGGCCAGCGAGGTCGCGGCGGCGGCGCCAGCGACGGCATCTCCCGATTCGAAATGCGATCGCGCCAGGTTCCGCATCATTCTCGACGTCGGACATACCGCCGAGTCGTACGGCGCGATGAGCGCCCGCAACGTCCCCGAGTTTGAATACAATCTCAACCTCGGCCGGCGGATCGAGGAGCGGCTGAAGGCCGACGGCTTCGCCCAGACCCTATTGCTGGTCACCGAGGGCAAGGCGCGGCCGAGCCTGGTGAGCCGCGTGGCCAAAGCGAACAAGAGGGGCGCCGATCTGTTTCTGTCGATCCACCACGATTCCGTGCCCGACATCTATGTCGATAACTGGGAATTCGAGGGCAAGAAACGAAGCTTCAACGACATGTTCAGCGGCTACTCGGTGTTCGTCTCGAAACTCAATCCGCACTTCGGGGCCAGCCTGCGATTTGCCCGCCTGCTCGGCAACCATATGGCAACGAAGGGCCTCGACTTCGCCCGGCAATACGATCTGTGGTTCATGGGCAAGTTCCAGCGCGAATTGCTCGACTTCGAGGCGGGCGTCTATCGCTACGACGCGCTGATCGTGCTCAAGAGCACGAGCATGCCGGCGGTGCTGCTGGAAAGCGGTTCCATCATCAACCGCGACGAGGAACTGGTGATGGCTTCCGATGCGCACAGGAACAAGGTCGCCAGCGCCGTCTCGTCGGCGGCAGTCGACTATTGCGCGACCGCCGGGCCCCTGCCGCCGCAGGTGGCCAAGCCGTCATCGCCGGTGGCAAAACCCGCGGCCCGCGTCGCACAGCCCAAGTCAAAGGGGAAGACGGCGCCCGGGATTGCTCAGGCGCAAAGGCCGGCATCGAGGGTGGCGCAGTCGCAGAAGCCGCACAAGCGGTGACCGTCCGGCCGGCCGCGTCAAAGCGGGATCCTGCGATATTCCCGGTTGGCGAGGCTGGCTTCCTCGAGGTCGAGGTCGCGCTCGATCCGTCGCCGCGACTCGTCGGTGATCCTGCCGTTGCGCAGCAACGTGTGAATGCATTTGCGTTCGATCCCGATCAGCTCCCGCGTCAGTTCGGCGCCGACCGCGCTCTCGTCATGCCGGTCCGGATCGAGCGACTCCGGCAGCTGGCCCGCGCGCGTCTCGTGCCGCGCCCGCAGCAGCCTGAGCACTTCTTCCGACATTTCGGGATCGTTGCTCCGCGCCTCCAGCACTTCAAGCGCCTTGGCCAGCGCATCGCGACGCGCGGCAATCTCGGCCTCGTGCTCGGCGAGATGTTCACTCTGCCCGTTGCTGGCAACGCCGAGCCAGCGCACCAGCGGCGGCAGCGCAAGCCCGGTGCCGAACAGCGTCACCAGGATCAGGCTGAACGTGACGAACAGAATGAGATCGCGATAGGGAAAGGGATCGCCATTGGCGAGCGCGTAGGGCAGCGCCAGTGCGGCGGCGAGCGACACGGCGCCGCGCACGCCGGTGAAGGCGATCACGAAGACATTCTGCCAGGGCGGATAGGGATCGCGCTCCCGCAGCGACTTGCTCAGGAAGCGCGGCCCATAGGTCGCGGGATACACCCAGGCAAAGCGCGCGATGATGACGATCACGATGACGAGGCCGGTCGCGAACAGGATGTCGTGCAGCGGAAACGCCTTGGACTTCTCCAGCAGCGAGCGCAGCTGAAAGCCGGTCAACAGGAACAGCAGGCCCTCGATCAGGTAGATCAGGAGGTCCCAGAAGAAGATGCCCTGCAGCCGCGTCGCCGCCGAGATCAGCAGCGGTCCGTTCCAGCTGACATAGAGCCCGCAGGCCACGGTCGCGATCACGCCCGAGCCGCCGAGATGCTCGGGGATCCAGTAGGCGACATAGGGCGTGATCAGCGACAGCGTGATTTCGACCTGCGGGTCGCGGGCGTAATGGCGCAGCCGCAGGCTGACCCATCCGACGGCCACGCCAAAGGCGATCTCGCAGGCGACGATGGCGAGGAACGTGCCGGTGGCCTTCGGCAGCGAGAACATCCCCGTCGCAATCGCCGCGACTGCGAAGCGGTAGAGGATCAGCGCGGTGGCGTCGTTGGCAAGGCCTTCGCCTTCGAGCACGACGAGGATGCGGCGTGGCAGGCCGAGCTTGCGGGCGATGGCGAGCGGCGCCACCACGTCGGGCGGCGCGACGATGGCCCCGAGCAGGAAGCCGACGCCCCAGGGCAGGCCGATCAGGTAGTGCGTGGCGGCGGCGACCAGGAAGGCGGTGAAGATCACGCAGCCGACCGAAAGCAGGAAGATGACGCGCAGGTTGAAGCGGAACTCGCGCCAGCTCATGGCCACCGCGGCCGAATAGATCAGCGGCGGCAGCACCAGCAAGAGCACCAATTCCGGCGGCAGTTCGAGGTTCGGCATGCCCGGCACGAAAGCCAGCGTGATGCCAGCGAGCAGAAGCAGGACCGCCGGCGCGGTGTTGATCCGACGCGCCAGCAGCGCGGTGCCCGCCAGGACGGCGAGCAGGATCAGGAAAATCTGGAACTTGGCTTCCATGATGCTGCCAATTCGCCGGAATGTTTCCATGCCGTCAATGCATTTCGCGTGCCTCGGACGCAGCGGGGCGCGCCATCGCCGCAATCCGGCGGCATGGCAAGCGGCCTGGGTTCGGGCTAGAATCGCGGCGATCCCGGCTTTGGGAGATTTCTTCGCGGATGACGATCGATACTGATCGAGTCGATGATTGCGAAGCGAGGAGTGGAACCGCCGGCCTCGGTGACGACGAGCAATCCAAAAACGAAGTCAAGGCGAGCGACGCCCCGATCGACGCCAGCGGCCGCTGGGTGCGTGTTCAACAGGTCAGCATGGGGCGGATTACGCCTCCCCCGGCCAATCCGCCCTACGCGCCATCAATCCCGCAAATCATACCGATACGATTTCGATACGATCTTCCAGCCGTCCTTCAGCTTCATCGCCACCAGGTAATCGGTGAAATAGCGCGGCGGCAGTTGGCAGCGCACCTTCACGAAGGCGGTATTGTCGTCCGAGCGGTCGATCGTAACGATGAAATCCTCGCGCGGCTTGCCCTCGGCTTTCGCCGATGGACGCTTGCGCACGCGATCGAGCCAGTCAGGCACCGTGAGCACCTGTAGTTCGCCCTTCTCGATCCAGCGCAAATCCGCGGTGGAATCGAAGACGGCGCCGAGCTTGTTGGCATCGCCTTCGTAGAGCGCGTCGAAGTAATGCTGCACGACGGCTTCGACGGTGGAACGATCGATGCTCACGGTATGTCCTCCCCATGCACGTTGTCTTTCTTGGCGCCGTATGGTTACCGGGCCCGGCGCGCCGGGTCCAATCAGAAGAGCAGAAGGCTGCCTTTCGAGCCGGAAATCCTCCGATTCCGGCCGCGGAAGCCGGGCAATCCGCCGCAACGAATGTGGGCCAGGTCACGCAGCGGAAACCTCAAGACAAACTGGAGGCATTGCAAAGGTGTTTCCGGCGAACCGGCACGTGCGCCGGGGTACTAAATCCAGGAGGAGGCTAGTCTGCCCATTGGGTGACCGGCCTCACAAAGCCCGGCTTTGGCCTTGCTAATCTGGGCGCCAAGAAATGCCAGTTTTGCGGTGTCGCCATGACAAGCCTGTTCCGACGTACGAAATTTTATTCCTTCTTCCTGGCCGCGGCGCTGCTGCTGGCGGGAAGCCCGGCTTTTGCGGAAAAGCGCGTGGCGCTGGTGATCGGCAATGGCGCCTATCAGAATGCGCCGAAGCTCGGCAACCCCGTCAACGACGGCAACACCATTGCCGCGACGCTGAAGGATGCCGGATTCGACGTGGTCGAAAACCGCCATGACCTGTCCGCCGCCGACACGCGCCGCGCGTTGCGCGATTTCGCCGACCTCGCCCAGAACGCGGACATCGCGGTGGTCTACTATGCCGGCCACGGTATCGAGGTGGACGGCGGCAACTATCTCATCCCGATCGACGCCAAGCTCGAGCGCGACACCGACGTGTATGACGAGGCGCTGTCGCTCGACCGCGTGCTGCTCGCCATCGAGCCGGCCAAGAAGCTGCGCCTGGTGATTCTGGACGCCTGCCGCGACAATCCATTCGCGAAGTCCATGAAGCGCACCGTCGCCACCCGCGCGATCGGCCAGGGCCTCGCCAAGGTTGAGCCGACCAGCCCGAATCTGCTGATCGCCTATTCGGCGAAAGCGGGCTCTACCGCGGCCGACGGCGACGGCAAGAACAGCCCGTTCACGACGGCACTGTCCAAGCATCTCACCACACCGGGCCTCGACGTGCGCCGCGCGTTCGGTTACGTGCGCGACGACGTGCTCAAGACCACCAGCAATCGCCAGGAGCCGTTCGTTTACGGCTCGCTCGGCGGTGACGACGTGGCGCTGGTGCCCGGGCCGAAGGTTGCGGCGCTTGCGCCGCCCGCGAACCCACGCGCCGACATGCGCCATGACTATGAGCTGGCGCTGCAGATCGGCAACAAGTCCGCGCTGAATGCCTTCCTCGCGCAGTACCCCGACGGCTTCTACGCCAGCCTCGCCAAGCTGCAGCTCGAGAAGCTCGCGGCCGAAGAGACCCGCGTCGCCGCCACCGAGAAGGCGCGCGTGACCGAAGAGGAGCGCGCGCGCCTTGCCGCCGAGGGCGCGCAGAAGACGGCGCAGATCAAAGCCGAAGCCGACGCCAGGGCCGCCGAGCAGGCGCGCATCTCGGCCGAGAAGGCCAAGGAGGTCGCGCAGGCCCAGGCTGCTGCCGCCGAGCAGAAGCGCATCGAAGCGGAGAAGGCTGCGGCCGATACCGGCGCCCGGGTTGCGGCGCTGGCGTCGCCCGCCGCCGGCGACAAACCCAATCTCGCTTCGCTAAGCGCGGTCGCGCCGCAGGCTGATGTGACCAAGTCAGTGCAGAGCGAACTGCGCCGCGTCGGTTGCCTCTCGGCTGATGCGGACGGCAACTGGAACTCGGCCTCGCAGCGCTCGCTGTCGTTGTTCAACCGCTACGCCAATACCAGGCTGGACACCAGGCTCGCGTCAACCGACGCGCTCGACACGATCAAGACCAGGACGACGCGGGTCTGCCCGCTGGTCTGCGATCACGGCTTCAAGCCGCAAGGCGAGTCCTGCGTCAAGATCGTCTGTGCCGAGGGTTCGTTCCTCAACGACGACAACGAGTGCGAGAAGCGCCGCGAGAAGAAGCCGGTTGCCAAGCGCGAACCGCAGGAGCGGCAAGAGCGGCCGGCTCCCGAAGCCCGGCAGCGGCGCGCGCCGGTGGCAGCCGTTGCTCCGTATGGACAGCAGGCCGGCGTCGGACGTGCCGGGCCTCCGAATGGCGCCGGCCTCGGCCAGCGCGGCCAGGTGCTCACCGGCCAGGAGCGCCAGCAGGGCTGCAACGGCTACGGCGCCATCATGTCGGGCGTCTGCCCGTAAGCGAAGCGATCAAGGCGCCGATCGCTCTCAGATCGCGCTCGCCGCGATGTTGACCATCAGCGCCAGCAAAGCCGTGTTGAACACGAACGAGATGATGCCGTGCACGGTGGCGGTGCGGCGGATGATCTTGTCGGTGATGCCGACGTCGGAGACTTGCGCGGTCATGCCGATGACGAAGGAGAAGTAGACGAAATCCCAGTAGTCGGGCTTTTCCCTGCTGTCGCCGCTCGGGAATTGCAATCCGCCCGGCTTGCTGCCGCGATAGTATTCATGCGCGTAGTGGATCGCGAAGCTGGTATGCACGAGCGCCCAGGATAGCGCGATCGTCGCCACGGCAAAGGTGAGCCCCGGGCCGCTCTTGTTGGAGGCGCCGAGCTCGAACACGATCGCCGCAATGCTGGCCAGCGCGCCGAGCTGCGTCACCATCATGATGAGGATGCGGCCGTCGTCCTGCATGGCCGCGCTCGGCTTGATGTGGGACTGGCCGCAGCGAAACATCATCGCGTAGGCCAGTACGAGATAGATCGCCGCGAACAGATCCCAACCAAGCAGCGCGCGGGTCACCAGCCGCCGCTGCTCCGGCATCAGGAAGAATACGGCAAGCGCGACAGCGAGGGCGACGAAGGTGCGTGGCCGCGACGCCACCACGCGCAGGAACATCGGCAGTTTGCGAAAGCGGGCAAGGCGCTCCTCAAATTCGTGATCGAGCTGCTTGCTCTCCGCCATGCTTAGCTCTTGCGCTCCGCAACGAAGCGCGAGGTGGCGCGCAGCACGTCGCCCTTGGCGCCGAAGATCGACAGCGCGGAATCGCCGCGGGCCAGCAGGTCGCGCACGCGCTGCTTGGCGCCGTCGATGCCGAGCTGGGTGACTAAGGTGGTCTTGCCGAGCGCCGCATCGGCGCCGGCCGGCTTGCCGAGGGCCGCCGCATCGCCCTCGACGTCGAGCAAATCGTCGGCGATCTGGAAGGCTTCGCCGAGCGCGCGGCCGTAATCGTCGAGCGCCTGATATTCCTTCTGCGAGGCCTGGCCCAAAATGGCGCCGGCGATGCAGCCGTAACGGAGCAGCGCGCCGGTCTTCATCTGCTGCAGCCGCGCCACGTCGACCGGTTCGCGGTCGCCAAAGCGGCCTTCGCCGGCTAGATCGAGCATCTGGCCGCCGACCATGCCGCCGAGCCCCGAAGCGCGCGCGAGCCCGCGGGTGAGCAGCAGCCGGACCGTGGGATCGCGGTGGATCTCGTCGCGGCTGATGATGTCGAAGGCGAGCGTGAGCAGGCCGTCGCCGGCCAGGATCGCCGTCGCATCATCGGTCTTCTTGTGCAGGGTAGGGCGGCCGCGCCGGAGGTCCGAATTGTCCATCGCCGGCAGATCGTCGTGGATCAGCGAATAGCAGTGGATGCATTCCAGCGCCGCGCCGGCCAGCAGCGCAGCTTCGCGCGGCACGCCGAACACGGTCGCGCTCTCGACGACCAGGAAGGGCCGCAGCCGCTTTCCGCCGCCGAGGCTGGAATAGCGCATGGCGTCCATCAGCCGCTTCGGGCGCGCGATCTCGTCGGGCAACAGCGTATCCGACAACAGCCGCTCCAGGAGCCGCTCGGTTTCCTCGGCGGTCTGGTCCAGTCGCTTGGCGAAGTCGGCGGCGGCGATCGTCATTCAGAAGGGCTCCTGGAACGTCTCTAGATCGATTTCGGGGCCGGACAATCGTTGATGGGACCGGCTTCGTCAATTGGCGGATGCGGCTTCAGGGCGCCCTGAAAGTGCTGGAAAATCCGCCGGATCTCGTCACCATGTCGCTTCCGTCGGGCTTGCTGATCCCCGGCATTTGAACCAGAAGCCGCCCACTTGCGCATTGTCCGCATCCTGCTCGCGATCGTCCTTTCGCTCCTGCTGCTGCCCTATCTGGTGGCGCCGTTCTATCGCGTCGGCCATCCGGTCTCGACATTGATGGCCTGGCGCTGGCTGATGGGCGCGCCGGTGCAGCGGCAATGGGTCGATCTCACTGCGATGTCGCCCTATCTGCCGCGCACGGTGGTGGCATCGGAAGACGCCAAATTCTGCAGCCATCACGGCATCGATTGGGGTGCGCTGCGCGAGGTGATGGATGATGCCGAGGAAGGCGAGGTGACGCGCGGCGGCTCGACCATCACCCAGCAGGCCGCCAAGAACCTGTTCCTGTGGCCGGGCCGCAGCGTGGTGCGCAAGGCGCTGGAGATCCCGCTGGCGATGTGGCTCGACCTCGTGCTCGGAAAACAGCGCGTTCTGGAAATCTACCTGAACATTGCCGAGCTTGGCCCGTCGGGCCAGTTCGGCGCGGGCGCGGGCGCAGCCTACGCCTTCGGCAAGCCGGCTTCCGAACTGTCGCCGCGCGAGGCGGCGCTGCTTGCCGCGACGCTGCCGAACCCGATCAAGCGCAGCGCTAGAAATCCCCGGCCCGGCGTGCGACGGCTGGCCGGAATCTACATGGCCCGCGCCCAGAGCGCACAGCGCTGCTGGAGCGAGAATCGCGCCTATTGAGCGGACGTCATTGGTTCTGCGGTGCGGAGTTTTTCCGCGTATTCGCGGACCCCTAATCTTGTAGGATCGGCCGGGACGCATATCGTCCGCAGCGGCCGGTCATTTGCGACGCCCCTCCTGCCCTGGGCAGGAATAGTAATGATCACGTTTTGTTCAGGGCGGAATCTGGTCCGTTTTGAAATCGGCTCGCCGGGCGGATTTCAGCGACATTCGTCGCCCCAGCCCGCGATTTTCCGGGCTTTCCACCCTAGCTTTACCGCAGTCCTTCCTCTATAAGCGCGGCCTGTCGGCATCTCGAGCCCGCGCTTTTGTAAGCTGCGGGCCGTCTTATTTGGACGGTGCCTCCGCGATACCCCTTTGAGGATACCGAAATGGCTGTTCCCCGCAGAAAAACTTCGCCGTCGCGCCGTGGCATGCGCCGTTCGGCCGATGCGCTCAAGAAGCCCACTTACGTCGAGGACAAGGACTCCGGCGAACTGCGCCGTCCGCATCACCTCGACCTGAAGACCGGCATGTACAAGGGCCGGCAGGTGCTGAAGCCCAAGAAGGAAGCGTGAGGCCGCAAGTCTGAGGCAGGAAGCCTTGCGCTTCCTGCCGAAAGCAGTGGGCAGGCGCTGGCCGTGCCCCAATTCAGCCAACGAGTGCGCTAAGCCGGTTCCCGAGAGGCTGGGTGGCTCCCACCTCGGCAATCGCGCGTTACTTCCCCTTCGCAAAGGGCCCGTCTGGCCATGGTCGGTTTTCCGCTGCTCCTGATTCCGCTCGCGGTCTATAACATCGTCGTCCTCCTGATGCGCGACGTGTCGCTCAGCGAGCCGGTGCTGCGACTGCCGCTGCTGTCGGGCGCGGAGTGGCCGGTCTCGCTTGGCGACATGCTGCTCGCCTTTGCCGCGCTCATGCTGCTGATGGAGATCGTCAAGGGCGCGCGGCCCGGCTCGAAATACCTGATGGACCATCTGCTGTCGCTGATCGTGTTCGGCGCGGCCGCGGCGGAATTCCTGCTGCTGCCGAGATTCGGCACTTCCATCTTTTTCCTGCTGACGCTGTTTGCGCTGGTCGACTTTCTCGCCGGGGTGACGCTGCGCCGCCGGCATTATGTCGCCGCGCCCGCTCCGGTCTCGAAGCGAGCCGTACGGGAGGCCGAGCCGGCCGCCTTCGAGCCGGCGCGCGAGCCTGCGGCGGCCCCGCCGCCGGCTGCGGCGACGCCTGCACCAGCGCCGATGCCGTCCGCCGCTTCAGTCGCCGAATCCGTCTTGCTTGATCATCCTTCGCCGGCCGTACCCTCGCCGGGCATCCAGCCGGGCAACGGCACGCAGCCGTCGCCGGATAACCCGCCGCGCTGACTTCCCTATTCGCTATATGATCTGCTTGGTTCGCCGCATCACGCTGCGGCGCTCGCTGTCGTGCGGGCCATAGGCGGCCTGCGCATCGGCACAGGATCCGCGGCGCAGGCTGCAGGTCTGGGGTACATGCTCGGCGGTCGCGATCAGTTGGGTGACAAAGCTGGCATCCGGCCGGTTCAGCGGCGTCTTCGGCGGAACGTCCGCGCGGGCGGAAAGCGGCACCATCTGCACCGTGGCGGCCGGGATGTCCACGAACTCCGCGTCCTCGAACACTTCCTGATGCCGTCTGCTTGCCATCGCTGATCTGTCACGTTTCGGGACGCTTGGGCCGCCTTTCAACGACCCTCGCAAGAGATGTGCCTGGGCGCGCCGGTTGGTTCCTGCCTGTCGAAAAACATGGTTTGTGAAGTGTTAAGCAACTTTAACTAGGGTCATGGTCGCGCGTTATGCTGCTGCGGGGCGATGAGCGCCCCCGATGCTGTCCCGAAACGAGGCGACCCGATGAGTGCTGTCCCGCAAGCCGCCGACATTCTCGCCTCGCTCGGCCAGGCCAGCTTTGTCTGGGATATCGGCAGCGACCGCCTCACCTGGAGCGAGAACGCGCCGAAGATGTTCGCCGACATTCCTGCCGAGCAACTCGCCAGCGGCGCCGAATTCGCCAGCTTGATCGAGCCTGCCCGTTCCATCCGGCAGGATGCGCTGACCCATGCGCCGCCGGGACGCGCCGCCGAGGGCGTGCCCTACCGTATCGAATATGCCGTGCGCGCCACCACCGCGGTGCCGGCGATCTGGATCGAGGAGACCGGCGTCTGGTTCGCCGGCTCCGACGGCCGCCCATGGCGCGCGCAGGGCGTGGTGCGCATCAACAACGAGCGCCACGCCCGTGACGAGCAACTCCTGAAGCTGTCACGGCACGATCCGCTGACGGGCGAGCTCAACCGCACGCATCTGATTGCCTCGCTCGCCGAGGCCATCGAAGAGAACACGCGCTTTCGCTCCGCATGCGCCTTCATGCTGATCGGCATCGATCATCTCGCCCGCGTCAATGACGCCTTCGGCTTCGACGTGGCGGACGCCGTGATCGCGGAGGTCGCCGGACGGATCCGCACGCGGCTGCGCGCCGGCGACGTGCTCGGGCGCTTCTCCGGCAACAAGTTCGGCCTGATCCTGAAGAACTGCACCGTCGACGACACCAACGTTGCCGCCGCGCGCTTCCTTGCCGGCATCCGCGACGAGGTGGTGCCGACCAGATCCGGCCCGGTGTCGGTGACGGCCTCGATCGGCGCGGTGAGCGTGCCGCGTTACGCCCGCAACGCGGGCGAAGCGATCAACCGGGCCCAGGAAACGCTCGATGCGGCCAAGCGGCGGCGCGCCGGCTCGTTCGCGCTGTGGCGGCCCAATGTCGAGCGCGATGCGCAGCGCCGCGTCAACATCCGTGTCACCGACGAGATCGTCACCGCGCTCAACGACCGCCGCATCGTCGCGGCCTTCGAGCCTGTCGTGACCGCGTGCTCACGCGAGCCGGCGTTCTACGAGTGCCTGGTGCGGATGGAACTGGGCGACGGCCAGGTGCTGCTCGCGCCCGACATCGTCCCGGTCGCCGAGCGGCTCGGCCTGATCCGCCTGGTCGACCACCGCATCCTCGAACTGGTGATGGCCGAATTGATCGCCTCGCCCGATGTGCAGCTCAGCCTCAACATCTCGCCGGAGACCACCATGGATCCGGACTGGTCGGCGACGATCGAGTCGCTGATGCGCAGCCATCCCGACATCGCCAGGCGGCTGATCGTGGAGATCACCGAGACGGTGGCGATCCAGGACGTCGACGATGTCAGGGGCTTCATCACCCGGCTGAAGAATTTGGGCGGCCGGATCGCGATCGACGATTTCGGCGCCGGCTACACTTCGTTCCGCAATTTGCGCAAGCTCGGCGTCGATATCGTCAAGATCGACGGCGCCTTCGTTCAGAACATCGTGCGCTCGGCCGACGACCGCGCCTTTGTGCAGACCCTGATCGATCTCGCCCGCCGCCTCGGCATCAAGACGGTGGCCGAATGGGTACAGGACGAGGAGGCCGCCATGATGCTGCGCGGATGGGGCTGCGACTACATCCAGGGCCGGCTGATCGGGCTGGCGACGCCGCAACGGCCATGGGCGGCGGGAGTTGTATCGGCGGTGCCCGCCGCGGGCTGATCCACGACACCATATGCTGGTCTTGCCCGGGGCTTGGCCCTGGCATCCACGACTATCTCCGCAGCCAAAAACGTGGATGGCCGGGACAAGCCCGGCCATGACGAAAAACAGAAACGGCGGCGGACGAAAGCTACTCTTCCTTCTTCGTGTCTTTCGACATGCGCTCGAGCCGGTCCTGCATGTCCTTCATCTGCTTGCGCAGATCGTCGATGTTGCCGGTGTCCCTCTCCGGCGCGGGCTCCGCCACTTTTTCCAGCTCCCCCGAACGCGGCGTCAGCGGCTTGAACATCGAGAAAGTCTGCTGGAACAGTTCCATGTTGCGGCGGACCTGTTCCTCCAGCGGCGCAAAGGGCGTGCCGGCGAGCGCGCCCGCGATCTGCTTGCGGAATTTCTCCTGCTCGCGCGTCAACGTGTCGATCGACTGCTCCAGATATTTCGGAACGACCATCTGCATGTTGTCGCCGTAGAAGCGGATCAGTTGTCGCAGGAACGTGGTGGGCAGCAGATTTTGCCCCGGCTTGTTCTCCTGCTCCATGATGATCTGCGCCAGCACCGAGCGCGTGATGTCCTCGCCGGTCTTGGCATCGTAGACGAGGAAGTCCTCGCCGCTTTTCACCATCGACGCGAGATCCTCGAGCGTCACGTAAGTGCTTGTACCGGTATTATAGAGCCGCCGGTTAGCGTACTTCTTGATCGTGGTGGGTGTTTCAGATTTTGCCATGGGCTCACACAAAACCAGCAGGAAGCGGGAACCCGGCGGCATAGCCGCAGGGCCAAATGCGACGCATCGCAGCAAAGGTAAGCATTTTCAAAGGGCTTCGGCTACCGTTTTGTGCGGCACGGTTAATTCCGAGGCGCGGGCGCTGCCGAGTAAACGGCCAAGCCGTTCAATTTGAATGCGGCGCGGGAGCTTTTCGCCGCAGCGACGATTGACATGCCTCAATGACGTTAACAGGATGGGAACTAGTATTGGCCCGCCGCTCCGGCTCGCCCGCCGTCCAGAAAACCAACCCAATAAGCACAAACAGGAGATGTCCATGTCAGACGATGTCGTCATCGTCAGCGCCGCCCGCACCCCGGTTGGCAGCTTCAACGGCGCGTTCGCGACCACCCCGGCCCACGACCTTGGCGCGGTCGCCATCAAGGCGGCCCTCGAGCGCGGCGGCATCGAGCCCGGCCGCGTCACCGAAGTCATCATGGGCCAGATTTTGACCGCCGCCCAGGGCCAGAACCCTGCTCGCCAGGCCTCGATCTCGGCCGGCATCCCCGTCGAAAGCCCGGCCTGGGGCGTCAACCAGCTGTGCGGCTCGGGCCTGCGCTCGGTCGCGCTCGGCTATCAAGCCATCCTCAACGGCGATTCCGACATCGTCGTCGCCGGCGGCCAGGAATCCATGAGCATGGCCCCGCACGCCCAATACCTGCGCGGCGGCGTCAAGATGGGCGGCCTCGAACTGGTCGACACCATGATCAAGGACGGGCTGTGGGACGCCTTCAATGGCTACCACATGGGCAACACCGCCGAGAACGTCGCCAAGCAGTGGCAGATCACCCGTGCCCAGCAGGACGAGTTCGCGGTCAAGTCGCAGCAGAAGGCCGAAGCCGCCCAGAAGGCCGGCCGGTTCAAGGACGAAATCGTTCCGGTCACCATCAAGACCCGCAAGGGCGACATCATCGTCGCCGACGACGAATATCCCCGTCACGGCGCGACGCTGGACGCCATGGCCAAGCTGAAGCCCGCTTTCGAGAAGGACGGCACGGTCACCGCCGGCTCCGCATCGGGCATCAACGACGGCGCCGCCGCCGTGGTGCTGATGAGCGCCAAGCAGGCCGCGGCCGAAGGCAAGAAGCCGATCGCCCGCATCGTCTCCTGGGCACAGGCCGGCGTCGATCCCAAGATCATGGGCTCCGGCCCGATCCCGGCCTCGCGCGCCGCGCTGAAGAAGGCCGGCTGGAATGTCGGCGACCTCGACCTGGTCGAGGCCAACGAGGCCTTCGCGGCGCAGGCCTGCGCCGTCAACAAGGACCTCGGCTGGGACACTGCCAAGGTCAACGTCAACGGCGGCGCGATCGCGATCGGCCATCCGATCGGCGCATCGGGCGCCCGCGTGCTGGTGACGCTGCTTCACGAAATGCAGAAGCGCGATGCCAAGAAGGGCCTCGCCACGCTGTGCATCGGCGGCGGCATGGGCATCGCAATGTGTATCGCGCGTGACTAGGATCTGTTGGAGAAGAGCACCATCGTTGTGCGCTGCGTGATGAAAACATCATCTGTCAAACGCGGTTCAAGCTGCTAAGAAAGAAATGCCCGGTCTCGTACCGGGCATTTTCGTCTCAAGCGCCTGTTTGAATCGGATGTTTGAGAAGCCTCAAAAAGACCGGAAAAATTCCGGCTATGAAAGACGTCCAAGGAGGAGACGACATGGCACGAGTTGCATTGGTCACGGGCGGAACGCGCGGCATTGGCGCTGCGATCAGCAAGGCGCTGAAGGCTGCCGGCTACAAGGTCGCGGCGAGCTATGCCGGCAATGACGCAGCCGCCGAGAAGTTCAAGAGCGAGACCGGCATTCCCGTCTACAAATGGGACGTCTCTTCGTTCGATGCCTGCGCCGAAGGGATCAAGAAGGTCGAGGCGGATATCGGGCCGATCGACGTGCTGGTCAACAACGCCGGCATCACCAAGGACACCGCCTTCCACAAGATGACGCTGGAGCAGTGGACTGCGGTGATCAATACCAACCTCGGCTCGCTGTTCAACATGACGCGTCCGGTCATCGAAGGCATGCGCGCGCGCAAGTTCGGCCGCATCATCAACATCTCCTCGATCAACGGCCAGAAGGGCCAGTTCGGCCAGGTCAACTATTCCGCCGCGAAAGCCGGCGACATCGGCTTCACCAAGGCGTTGGCGCTGGAGAACGCCAAGGGCGGCATCACCGTCAATGCGATCTGCCCCGGCTACATCAACACCGAGATGGTGCAGGCGGTGCCGAAGGACGTGCTGGAAAAGGCCGTGATCCCGCAGATTCCGGTCGCCCGGCTCGGCGAGCCTGAGGAGATCGCTCGTGCCGTCGTGTTCCTCGCGGCCGATGACGCCGGTTTCATCACGGGGTCGACGCTGACGGTGAACGGCGGCCAGTATCAGGTGTGACAGGATCGCTGCGACGCCGCAGCATGAGGACGCCGTCATGGCCGGGCTTGTCCCGGCCATCCACGTTTCCGTACATGCGGTCGCGCTGTCCAGGGCTTGGATGCCCGGGACATCCGTGCGAAGGGGCGCTTCGCGCTCCAGCCCGGGCATGACGGGAATTCCAATGACTCCCCGCACCGCTACCCTGATCGGCCTCTCCGCCATCCTGATGTGGTCGCTGCTCGCAGTGCTCACGGTCGCGACCGGCACGATCCCCGCGTTTCAGCTTGCGGCCATGACCTTTGCGATCGGCGCGCTGGTGGCGTTCGCGAGCTTTCTGTTCCGCCCCTCGGGGTTTGCGGCGCTGAAGCAGCCGCCGGTCGCCTGGGTGGTCGGCGTCGGGGGGCTGTTCGGCTATCACGCGCTGTATTTCCTGGCGCTGCGCTTTGCGCCGCCGGCGGAAGCCGGACTGCTCAACTATCTCTGGCCACTCCTGATCGTGCTGTTCTCCTCACTGCTGCCGGGGGAGCGGCTATTGCCGCATCACATCTTCGGCGCGCTGCTCGGGCTTGCCGGCACGGTATTGTTGTTGATGGGCGGGGGCGGCAGCTCCCTTGAGGCCGGCCAGTTGCCGGGGCTGTTCGCGGCCTTGGTGGCCGCCTTCGTCTGGGCTTCCTATTCGGTGATGTCGCGCCGGCTGAAGGCGGTGCCGACCGATGCGGTCGCGGGCTTTTGTCTGGCGACCGCGCTGCTTGCCGCGATCGTGCATGTCGCGATCGAGAAGACCGTGTGGCCCGAAACGCCGGCGCAGTGGCTGGCCATCATTGCGCTCGGCGTCGGCCCGGTGGGCGCTGCGTTCTTCACCTGGGACATCGGCATGAAGCGCGGCGACATCCGCGTGCTGGGCGCGGCCTCCTACGCCACGCCGCTGCTGTCGACCGCGTTGCTGATCCTCGGCGGCTACGCCAGGCCGACCGCGACGATTGCCGTTGCCGCGATCCTGATCGCCGGAGGCGGCCTGATCGCGGCAAGGGACATGTTTCGCACGCGCGCTTAAGCGGCCGGCTTCCAGCCCGGCGGCCTGTACTTGCTCTCCGGAATCTGCCCGAGCTCGGAGCGCTGCAGCTTTTCCGGCGTGAGCCCGTAAAACTGCTGGAAACTCATGATCAGCGGCCGCCATTTGTCCGGATCGATCCGGTTGGCTTCGCCCTCCATCATGATGTGCGGATGCGCGTGCACGCGCGTGATCCGCACCTCGATGGCGGCGATGTTGCCGCGCCACACAGCGTCTTCCTGCGCCATCCCATGGACATGCGCGACCTTGGCCTCGATCTGCACCGGGCATTCCAGCGCGCGCGGCGCCGCGACGGTCTCGCCGCGCTCCGCCGTCAATCCGCACAGCTCGAACTTTTCCTTCGCGTGGCGATAGCCGCGCCAGACCTTGCCGGGCGGCACCGGATCGGAGCCGGTGGTGCGCGCGAGGCGGTCGACCGCGGCAACAAGATCGGCCGACGGCAGATTGAGCAGGCACTCGCCGGTGCGGATCATGTTCACCGTGGTCTTGGAATTTGCGGCGAGGCCCAGCATGCAGCGCCAGCCGACCCACCAGGCCGACGACATCGGTGCGAGGTTGTATGATCCGTCCTCGTTGCAGGTGCCGATCAGCACGACCGGCGTGCCGAAATAAAGAATGGCCGGCTCGATCTCGATGCTGGCCGGCGTGAATGTCCCGTGCATGTTCCGCTCCTCTTGCTGTGAGCGGACTCTATTGTCGCGGGTGCTCGCAACCCACCCGATTCCCGACCAGCGAATGCGCTGAACTGAAGCGCGACGAGATATGGATGAATCATCATCGCGCTTTAGGTTGTTGTTCGAGCATGATCTTTCCGGAAAAGCGCTTCACGCTTTTGCGGATCATGCGCTAGGCTGGCGCCCAGTCCTTTCCAGCCATCTCGAATTTCGCGAATTCGAACGCCGGCGCCACGGTGCAGCCGACCAGGGTCCAGTCGCCGGTGCTTTCGGCGGCCTGCCACGCGCCGGCCGGCACGATCGCCTGCGGCCGCTGGCCCGCGGCGACATCGGGGCCGAGCGTGATGGTGTGCGCGGCGCAGCCCTCATTGGCGATGCGCAGCGTCAGCGCGTCGCCGGAGTAATAATGCCAGACTTCCACCGCATCGATCCGGTGCCAGTGCGAGCGATCGCCGCGCCCGAGCAGGTAATAGATCGCGGTCGACATGGCGCGGCCCTGCGCATCGGCGCGCACGTCGCGAAACGTCTCGCGATAATATCCACCTTCGGGATGCGGCTTGAGCTCAAGCCGCGCGATGATGTTCGCGGCAGTCGCCATGATCAGGACTTGTTCTTGCGCTCGCGCAGCTCGCCGAACACGTCTGCCGCGGCCGCGCCCTTCATGTGCAGCGCCGCCGCAATGGACGGATCGTCGGCGCGCAGAAACACGTTGGCCTTCTTCTCCTCGCCGAGCTTGACCGGGATCGTCGCCTTGTTCTGCGCGCGCAACCCGGCCACCTCCTCGGCGCGCGCCTTCAGCGCGGCATTGTTGCCGTCGACGGTCAGCGCAAACTTGACGTTGGAGGCGGTATATTCATGACCGCAATAGAGCGAGAAATCATCCGGCAGCGCGCGCAGCTTCAGCAGCGAATCCCACATCATCGGATACGTTCCCTCGAACACGCGGCCGCAGCCGATCGAGAACAGCGTGTCGGCGGCGAACACCGCCTTCTCCTTGTCGAAGACATAGGAGACATGGTCGAGCGTGTGCCCCGGCGTCTCCAGCACCCGCGCCAGGAGATTGCCGACCTTCACCACGTCGCCATTGCCGACACGCAGGTCGGCATTGGCGATCGCGGCCTTGTTGTCATGCGGCGCAACCACGCGGCATTTGTATTTCTGCTTCAGCTCGGCCACGCCGCCGACATGGTCGTGATGATGGTGGGTGATCAGGATATCCGTCAGCGCCCAGTTCTCCTGCGCCAGCGCCTTCAGGATGGGACCGGCTTCCGGGGCGTCGATCGAGGCGGTCGCCCGGGTTTCGGTATCGTGGATCAGATAGCCGAAATTGTCGGACAGGCAGTTGAACACGCGAATTTCGGCAGCCATGATTTCTCCACGAAATATTACGCCAGGCCGGCCTCACAGATATGGCGTTAACCCATCCGCGGCAATGCCATTTTGGCCGCTTCGCCGGGAACGTGAGCATGATAGATTTCAATTTTACGCGTTTTCTTCACGCGAAGCGGATACCCGTCCCGCATCGTTGCGGGACAGGCCTCGCCTGAAGACGTTATGGTACTCACATGGACGTCATTGATCTAAGGGATTTCTATTCGCAGCGCCTCGGCATCGTGGCGCGGCGGCTGATCAATCGCGGCATCCATGCCTGCTGGCCGGATGCGGAGGGCCAGCGCGTGCTCGGCCTTGGCTATCCCACGCCCTATCTCGGGCTGTTCCGCGACAACAGCGAGCGCTGCATCGCCTTCATGCCGGCGGCGCAAGGCGTCCTCAAGTGGCCGACCGGGCGTCCTGCGCTTGCCGCGCTGGTCGACGAATTCTCGCTGCCGCTGCCTGACGCCGCCTTCGACCGCATCCTGCTCGTGCATGCGCTGGAGATGTGCGACGACCCGGAGAACCTGCTGCGCGAGGTGTGGCGCGTGCTGGCGCCGTCCGGCCGCATGATCGCGGTCATTCCCAATCGCCGTGGCGTATGGACGCGCACCGACTCGACGCCGTTCGGGCACGGCCGGCCCTATTCGCGCGCGCAGATCACCCAGCTCTTGCGCCAGACCTGGTTCACGCCGGCGTCCTGGGGCGAGGCGCTGTTCATGCCGCCGTTCGGCAACAGCTGGTTTTTGCGTTCCGCCATGGCATGGGAGCGCGCCGGCGAGATGTTGGCGATGCCGCTGGCCGGCGTGCACATCGTGGAAGCGACCAAGCAGGTGTATCGCGCGCTGCCCGCCCATCGCGAGCGCGTGCGGCTGATCCCTTCGCTGCGGCCGGTGCTGGTGCCCTCGCCAAGCACGCGGGCACGGACGCGACTGTAGCGCGCCGATGCGCCAGGAAAACGCAAAGAAAAAGGGCGGGCAGCTTGCGCGCGCCCGCCCCAAATTCCAAATGCGAAACTCGCCTACTCGTTGCCCTGATTGAATTCGTCGCCGGAGCCGGCAGGCGCTGCGCCCGCCATGTTGTTGTCGGGACGCGGGCCGCCATGCGGCCGGCGGCGCCGGCGCGGATAGCGCTCGCCGCCACCACCGCCGCCTTCATAGGCGCGCTCGCCGCCACCATTGATCTGCGGCTGCGGGCCGGTGATGAAGGAGGGCAGGCGATCGACGCTGTCGGCAACGGCAGGCTGCGGTTGCGGCTGATATTGCGGCTGCTGGCGATGCTCGCGCTCGAGCCGATGCTCGCGCGGCTGCTGCTGGTCACGATGATACGGCTGCTGCTCGCCGCGGTCGCGCTGCTGGTTGTTGTCGCGCGTATAGGGCTGCGGCTGCTGCTGTTGCGGCGCGAAGCCGGGCTCCTGGCCGAACGGCGAGAAGCCGTCGCCCTCGTCCTCACCCTCGTCCATCGACATGTCGTTGTCGGTGCGCGGCTGCTGCTGATGCTGCGGCTGGTTCTGCCGGAACTGCTCCTGTGCAGCGGCGATCAGGCGGAAATAATGCTCGGCGTGCTGGTAGTAGTTTTCGGCCGCGACGGGGTCGCCGGAGGAGCGCGCGTCGCGTGCGAGCTGAACGTATTTTTCGGCGATATGCGAGGCGGTGCCGCGGATCTTGATATCGGGTCCGTTGGATTCGTAGACCCTGGTCAGCGGGTTCTGGCCGCGCCGGTTATTGTTGTTGTTATTGTTGTTCCGGTTGCGCATCCGCTTGTTGTTTTGACCGTTTCTCATGTGTCGCCTTTATTCCAGCCCTAAAGAAGTTACTTCGGAAGTTTCCTGGCAGTTGCCTTGGCAGTCACTTGGCAAGTTGCTCGGCTCGTCGTTCGGCAAATCACCTGCGTCGTCGAAGCTGTTCGAAGATTGCCTGTGCAGTGCGCGGCACAGCTTCGCGTTCGCCGGATCGTGCGCAGTCCCGAACCCTGCCGATTTTGCCGACATTCGCGTTCAACAACGACGCGTTCCCCAACCGCCGGCGCTCGTCGCCGGCGTCGAATCATTCACCTTGCCGAAACAAGACCAGCTCTGTTGCGTAAGAGATCAAGCGCAATATCAGGCTTTCGTTCGCTTTGCGGTCGAGAGCAGCACAGCTTCAGCCATCGCGCTCAAAAGACCATTGCGTTCCGGAACCGTGTCGGCGGGCTAATCTACCGCTGGTTTCCTCCCGCTTCTCTCGCGGGGCCAGTCAGCGACCCTGAACCGTTTTTCTGGCCGGAACGTAGTCGTTCCCGGGGGTGATTCCAAGAAGTTTTTGCGTTCCAATAGGACTTTATCGGGGCATTTTGCTGGCTCCAACCGCCCGCGGAATACCGGCCAGATCCGCTTTCGGAGGCCGCCGGGGAACAAGGCCCGCGGCCGTCATCAAAGCTTCAATTTGGGATGCCTGCCCCTGTCCGGACTCTACAACCAATGCGGCACCCGGTGACAGAATGCGCGCGGATTGCGGGATCAGGGCGCGGTAGGCGTTGAACCCGTCCGGCCCGCCATCGAGCGCCGCCTTGGGATCGTGATCGCGCACCTCCCCGGCAAGTCCGGCGATGGCGGTCGACGCGATATAGGGCGGATTGGACACGATGAGGTCGAACGGGCCGCTCAACTCCGAGGCATAATCGCAGCGGATGAAGCTGGCGCGGCTGGCGAGGCCAAGCTGCACGGCATTGGCGGTCGCCGTTTCAAGCGCCTCCACCGATATGTCGGTGCCGACGCCCGTCGCATCCGGCAGCTCCGACAACAGTGCGAGCAGGATCGCGCCGCTGCCGGTGCCGAGATCGGCGATCGAGAGCGGCTTGTTCGCGGGCCGCTCGCGCAGCATCTCGAGCGCCAGCTCCACCACGGTTTCCGTGTCCGGCCGCGGCACCAGCGTCGCCGGTGACAGCGCAAGTCGCAGTCCCCAAAATTCCTTCTCGCCCAGAATGCGCGCCACGGGCTCGCCGGCAAGGCGGCGGCGGGCGAGCACATCAAGGCGACCGGCTTCTTCCGCCGTCAGCACCCGATGCGCCGCCGCGATCATGCCGGTGAGATCGAGCTTGAGCGCGTCGCCGGCCAGCAGGCGTGCATCGAGCTCGCTTGATTCGACGCCGGCGGACTGCAGGCGCGTCGCAAGCGCGCGCCGCGCCGCCTCGATGGTTTGTCCGGCAAACGCCGCGGCGCTCACGCCGCCGCACCTTGCGCCGCGAGCTGCGCCGCCTGGTGCTCGGTGGTCAGCGCGTCGATCAGCTCGCCCAGCGCTTCGCCGGCGATGACCTGCGGCAGCTTGTAGAGCGTCAGATTGATACGGTGGTCGGTGACGCGTCCTTGCGGAAAATTATAGGTGCGGATGCGCTCGCTGCGGTCACCGGAGCCGACCTTTTCCCTGCGGTCAGCCGAGCGCGCGGCGTCCTGGCGCTGCCGCTCGGCATCATAGATGCGCGAGCGCAGGATGTTCATCGCCGAGGCGCGGTTCTTGTGCTGCGAGCGGCTGTCCTGCATCATCACCACGATGCCGGTCGGGATATGGGTGATGCGGATTGCCGATTCCGTCTTGTTGACGTGCTGGCCGCCGGCGCCGCCCGCCCGCATGGTCTCGATCCGCAGATCGTCGTTCTTGATCTCGACGTCGACGTCCTCGACCTCGGGCAGCACGGCGACGGTCGCAGCGGAGGTGTGGATGCGCCCCTGCGTCTCGGTGTCGGGCACGCGCTGCACCCGGTGCACGCCGGATTCGAATTTCAGTTTCGCGAAGGCGCCGCGGCCCTGCACTTCGGCGATGATTTCCTTGAAGCCGCCGACAGTGCCTTCGCTGGCCGAGATCACCTCGACCTTCCAGCCCTGCAGACTGGCGAAGCGCTCATACATGCGGAACAGGTCGCCCGCGAACAGCGAGGCCTCGTCGCCGCCGGTGCCGGCGCGGATTTCCAGCACGACGTTACGGTCGTCCATGGCATCCTTGGGCAGCAGCGCGACGCGGATCTTCTGCTCGAGTTCGTCGCGCTTGGCCTGCAATTCCTCGCGCTCGGCTTCCGCCATGCCGCGCATTTCCGCATCCGTCGCGGGATCGGCAAGCAAGGCCTCCGCGCCGGCAAGCTCGGCCTGCACGCCGCGATAGGCCTTTACGCCTTCGATCAACGGATTGAGGTCGGCGAGTTCCCGCGTGATCTGCACATAGCGGTCGGAGCCGACCTGGCCGAGCAGCTCGTTTTCGAGCGCGGCATGGCGGGCGAGCAGGATGTCGAGTTTGGCTTCGGGCAGCATGGCAGATCTTTGATAGCAGAAAGCGGGAAGGGCGGCAGCGGCGGGAGAAGGCCCGCTACAAGGTCAGCCCCTCGGCTTCCGCAAATTCCGTCAGCTTCTGCCGGATCGAAACGCTGCCGGCCGGCGCGTCGAGCAGCGGCATGATCATCGCCTCGGCCTTCTTGGCGTCGAGATCGAGGATCATGGCCTTGACCGGGCCGTGCGCGGTCGCCGACAGCGACAGCGAGCGATAGCCGAGCGCGATCAGCGCCAGCGCGCCCAGCGGTTTCGAGGCCATCTCGCCGCACAGCGACAGGCCCTTCCGCGCCGCGGTCGCCTTGCGGACGATGTCGCGCAGCGCACGCAGGATCGGCGCCGACAAGATGTCGAACCGCTCGGACACCTTGGCGTTGCCGCGGTCGACCGCGTACATGAACTGGAACAGATCGTTGGAGCCGACCGAGACGAAGTCGACCTTCTTCAGGAGCTCGTCCATCTGGTAGAGCAGTGCCGGCACTTCCACCATGGTGCCGATGTCGATGCGTTCCGGCAGCGAGTGGCCGTGCTGGCGCAGATAGGTCAGCTCGCGCTCGACGATCGCCTTGGCCGCATCGAACTCGGCGACCTCCGAGACCATCGGGAACATGATCTTCAGCGATCGTCCGCCGCCGGCGCGCAGCAGCGCGCGAATCTGGCCGCGCAAGAGGCCGGGACGGTCGAGCCCGAGCCGGATCGCGCGCCAGCCCAGCGCGGGATTCTCCTCTATCACCGTCTCCATGTAGGGCAGCGCCTTGTCGCCGCCGATATCGAGGGTGCGGAAGGTGACGGGTTTTTCACCGGCCGCATCGAGCACGCTGCGGTACAGCGCAAGCTGGTCGCTGGAGCGCGGCAGGGTCGGGCTCACCATGAACTGCAACTCGGTGCGGAACAGGCCGATGCCGGCGCTGCCGGTGTCCTCGATATGCGGAAGATCGATGACGAGGCCGGCATTGATCAGGAGCTCGACCTTCTGGCCGTCCCTGGTCTGGCAGGGCAGGTCGCGCAGCGCCGAATATTGCGCCTGGCGTCGGGCGCGCAGCCGCACCCGCTCGGCGTAGGCCAATTCGATTTCGCTGGAAGGACGCACATAGATCGAGCCGGAGGTGCCGTCGACGATGATGGCATCGCCGGGGTCGGCGATGCCGGGCGCATTCGGCACCTCGCCGACCGCGGGAATGCCGAGCGCGCGCGCCACGATGGCAACATGCGAATTGGCGGTGCCTTCTTCCAGCACGAGGCCGCGCAAGCGGTTGCGGTCGTAGTCCAGCAGCGCCGCCGGGCCCATCGCGCGCGCGATCAGGATGGCGTTGTCAGGCAGCTGCTCGCGCGACGGCGCGTGGTCGCGGCCGACCAGCTGGCGCATCAGCCGGTGGCCGAGATCCTCAAGGTCGTGCAGGCGCTCGCGCAAATACGGATCGGTCGAGCGCAGCATGCGCGCGCGGGTGTCGGACTGCACGCGTTCCACCGCAGCTTCCGCGGTGAGGCCGGTGCCGACCGCCTCGTGCAGCTTGTGCGACCAGCCGGAATCGTTGGCGAACATGCGGTAGGCTTCCAGCACGTCGCGGTGCTCGCCGCCTTCGGCAACGTCGCCGCGCTCCAGCATGCGGTCGAGATCGGCGCGCAGTTTCGCCAGCGCGGTGTCGAGCCGCTTGATCTCCTTCGGAAGATCCTCGGCGATATAGTTCATGATGACGACGCGCGGCTCGTGCAGCACGACGTGACCGAGCGCGATGCCTTCGGAAAGCACCGCGCCGCTCTTGTGCAGCGAGTGCCGCGCCGCGGGTTCGGCGCCGGGCGGCGCCAGGGCCGACAATTCGCCCGAGGCGATCATCTCGGCCAGCACCATGGCGGTGGTCTGCAGCGCCTCGACTTCTTCCTCGACATAGGTGCGCTTGGCGCGGTTCTGCACCACGAGCACGCCCAGCGTGTTGCCGGCGCGCAGGATCGGCACGCCGAGGAAGGAGTGGTAGATTTCTTCGCCGGTTTCCGGGCGATAGGAGAAGGCCGGGTGGCTCTGCGCGTCCGAGAGGTTCAGCGGCGTCGCTTCGCTGGCGACAAGGCCGACCAGGCCTTCATGCGCGGTCAACACCGTGCGGTGCACGGCTTCGCGCTTGAGGCCTTCGGTGGCGTAGAGCTCGAGTGTGTTGTCGATGCGCAGCACGTAGCAGGAGCAGACCTCGGCCACCATGTTGGCCGCGATCAGCACCACCACCTTGTCGAGGCGCTCCTGCGCGGAGACTTGCTCCGCCATGGTTTCGCGGAGCCGTCTCAGCAAGACGCGGGGACCTCCCGACGCGCTCCGCATGATCAGCCAATCCTCCCCCGCAGGACCAGCCCATTTGGCCGGCCGCTGGCGTAACCGTCGAACAGAACAATTTTATTCATTTCGGCACGGCGAGAGCCCCTCCCGGCCGAATCAGGAACGGCAAAACTGTGGACACAGCCTGCGGCAGCTCACCTATCCGGCCGTATAGCCAATCAAAGCCAGTTTTGCCAAGCAAAACGCCTGCCACAGGCAATGACGTCTCTGTGGGGGCAATGCTGCGACCGCTAAGAGAAGGTTTTTCTAGACCTGGTCGAGCCCGTAGAGCGTGTGCAGCGTGCGCACGGCGAGCTCCGTGTAGGCGGCGTCGATCAGCACCGAAAACTTGATCTCGGAGGTCGTAATGGCGCGGATGTTGATGTTGCGCCCGGACAGCGCCGAAAACGCCTTCGCCGCCACGCCGGCATGGCTGCGCATGCCGCTGCCGATGACGGAAACCTTGGCGACATCGGTGGCGCTGTCGAACCGTGCGTAACCGATCTCGGCCTTGGACGCCGCGATGGTCTCCTTGGCGAGATTGTAATCGGCGGTCGGCACGGTGAAGGTGAGGTCGGTGGTCTTGCCGTCCTCGGAGACGTTCTGCACGATCATGTCGACGTTGATGTTGGCGTCCGCCAGCGGCCCGAAGATCGCCGCCGCTACGCCCGGCCTGTCCTCGATCTGGCGCAAGGAAATCTGCGCCTCGTCCTTGGAGAAGGCGATGCCGGTGACGACGTGGCTTTCCATGATTTCCTCCTCGCTGCAGATCAGCGTGCCCGGCGGCGTGCCGTGCGGGTCGATATCCTCGGGCTTGTCGAAGCTGGAGCGCACGAACACCCGAACATTGTGCACCATGCCGAGTTCCACCGAGCGAACCTGCAATACCTTGGCGCCCAGCGAGGCCAGTTCCAGCATGTCCTCGAAGGCGATCTTGTCGAGCCGGCGCGCCTTCGGCACCACGCGCGGGTCGGTGGTGTAGACGCCATCGACGTCGGTATAGATGTCGCAACGGTCGGCATGGATGGCGGCCGCCACAGCCACCGCGGACGTGTCGGAACCGCCGCGGCCGAGCGTGGTGATGCGCCCGGTCTGCGGGTTGATGCCCTGGAAGCCCGCGATGACCGCGACTTCCTTGCGGTCCTTGAAACGGTGGATAATCTCTGAGCCGTCGATCTCGAGGATGCGCGCGGAGGCATGCGCGTCGCTGGTCTTGATCGGAATCTGCCAGCCTTGCCAGGAACGGGCCTGGATGCCCATTCCCTGCAGCACGATCGCAAGCAGGCCCGAGGTCACCTGCTCGCCGGATGCCACCACCGCGTCATATTCCCGCGCATCATGCATGGCCGAAGCGTCGGTGCACCAGGCCACGAGCTCGTTGGTCTTGCCGGCCATCGCCGATACCACCACGGCCACGTCATGGCCGGCGTCAACCTCGCGCTTCACATGGCGTGCGACGTTGCGGATGCGGTCGATATTGGCGACGGACGTGCCGCCGAATTTCATCACGAGGCGGCCCATGACGACGCGTGCATTCCTCAGATAAAGGGATAAATCAGGTGACCCGCTTAAAACGGCAGCGCAGCCCCCGAAAGGCGCGTATACATAGCGCCGCGCCCGGGGGCAAGCGGGTTCCTGCGGCGGTCAGGGGCACCCGCGAGAGACTGTGGCGCAGGGGTAACTGAGGTAAGGCATGGGCCGATATATCGACGCTATTCTGCAGCCCGGCGAAAAGGTGCTCTACTCCACCAATTCGCACTGGATATTCTTTTCGCCCGCGATACTGCTCTGGATCGTGGCCGGCGCGTTTCTGGCCCTGTGGGGAATGGCCGTGCTGGCTGATCCGCTGTCGCTGGCATGCCTGGTCCTGGCGGGGATCGTGGCGCTTCTCGCGCTTTACAAGACAGTGACGGCCTGGTTCCAGCGCTGGACCACCGAGACCGATGTCACCAATCTGCGCGTGGTGCACAAGACCGGCTTCATCTCGCGCAAGACCTTCGAGATGAGCCTCGACAAGGTCGAGAGCGTGGACGTCACGCAATCCATCGCGGGTCGCATCTTCGACTACGGCGACGTCACCATCATGGGGGTGGGCGAGGGCAAGGAAACCATCCAGACCATCGCCTCCCCGCTTGCGTTCCGCAATTCCATTACCGCCCGATAGAAGAGCCTGACATGTCCATGAGTTCTACCGGCGCCACAGGCCCCACGGTCGATCCGGCCGAGGTTGCAAAGTTCTCAAGGTTGTCTGCGGAGTGGTGGGACCCCAACGGCAAGATGGCGCCGCTGCACAAGATCAACCCGTTGCGGCTGGCCTATATTCGCGACGCGGCGTGCCGGAAATTCTCGCGCAACGCCAAGAGCCTCAACTGCCTGTCGGGCCTGCGCATGATCGACATCGGCTGCGGCGCGGGCCTGTTGTGCGAACCGTTCACGCGGCTCGGTGCGCAGGTGATCGGCATCGATCCGTCCGCGACAAACATCGCCGCCGCCAAGCTGCACGCCGACAAGGGGCACCTGTCGATCGACTACCGCTGCACCACGGTGGAGGAAATGGACCATCGCGAGCGCTTCGACGTGGTGCTGGCGATGGAAGTGGTCGAGCATGTCGCCGATGTCGGCATGTTCCTTTCGCGCTGCGCGGCGATGCTCAAGCCCGGCGGGCTGATGGTGGTCTCCACCATCAACCGCAACTGGAAGAGCTTTGCGCTGGCGATCGTCGGAGCCGAATACGTGCTGCGCTGGCTGCCGCGCGGCACCCATCAGTGGAGCAAGTTCGTCACCCCCGACGAACTCGCCCGGCATCTGGCCGCCTGCAAGCTCGCCATCACCGAGGAGACGGGCGTGGTCTACAGCCCGCTCGCCGACAAATGGGGCCTCTCCGCCGACATGGACGTCAACTACATGGTGGTGGCCGAGGAGATGTAGCCGGCCGGCCTTTTGCGCCGCGGCGCAATCCTGTCATGCGCCGCCCCGGTTGACCGCGCACCCCGCGCCCGGCACGGTGACCGTCCCGCCAGCCGGTCGCTTCCATGTTCTCCGTCGCCTCGCTCTGGATTCCCTTCACCATCGTTGCTGCGCTCGGCCAGGTCGCGCGCAATGCGATGCAGCGATCGCTGACCAAGCCGCTCGGCACCTGGGGCGCGACCAATATCCGCTTTCTGTTCGGCTTCCCGTTTTCGATCCTTTTCTTCACCGCGGTCGTGCTGGTCAGCGGCGACACGGTGCCGTGGCCGACGGCGGAGTTCTGGCCGTGGCTGCTGCTCGGCGCGCTCAGCCAGATCGTCGCAACCGGCCTGATGCTGGTGGCGATGAACGACCGCTCCTTCGTCGTCACCACGGCCTACATCAAGACCGAGGCGATCCAGACCGCGATCTTCGGCTTCGTGTTTCTCGGTGACCACCTGACCTGGCTGAAGGTGCTGGCGATCGTCATCGCTACCATCGGCGTCGTCATCACGGCGCTGCGGCCGGGTGGCACAAAAGGTTTTGCCGAACTGCGGCCGACCATCATCGGCCTGGTTGCAGGCGCAGGCTTTGCACTGTCGGCCGTCGGATTCCGTGGCGCCGTCATCGTGGTGCCCGGCGTCTCCTTCGTCACGGCGGCATCCTACACCCTCGTGTTCGGCCTGTTCGTGCAGACGCTGGTGCTGACGATCTATCTGCTGGCACGCGCGCCGCATATCTTGAAGGCGATCCTCGGCTTATGGCGGCCCTCGATGCTGGCCGGCTTCATGGGCGCCTTCGCCTCGCAGTTCTGGTTTTTGGCGCTCGGGCTAACGGTGGCCGCCAATGTCCGCACGCTGGCGCTGGTCGAGGTGCTGTTTGCGCAGGCGGTGTCGTACTATTCGTTCAAGCAGCCGATTTCGGCGCGCGAAGCGTCTGGCATTGTGCTGATCGTGATTGGCGTGGCGCTGCTGGTAGCGGCGTGATCAGCGCTTGAACGCGATCAGCGCGGCGCCGGCGGCGATCAGCGCGATGCCAAGCCAGCCGTTCCAGGAAGGCCGCTCGCCCAGAAACACCACGCCGAACAGCGCCACCAGCACCACGCTCAGCTTGTCGATCGGCGCCACCAGCGTCGCCGGCCCGAGCTTGAGCGCGCGGAAATAGCAGATCCATGATGCGCCGGTGCCGAGGCCGGACAGCAGCAGGAACAGCCAGCTCCTCGCCGGGATCGGCCCGGTCTCGGAGAATTTGCCGGTGGCAAACAGGATCAGCGCCAGCGTGATCAGCACGATCACCGTGCGGATCAGCGTGGCGAGGTCGGGATTGACGTCCTCGACGCCGACCTTGGCGAAGATCGCCGTGAGCGCGGCGAATACCGCCGCCAGCACGGCCCAGACTTGCCAGGAGGAAAGGGATTCGGGGGACATGCGTGTCTCTCATCCGTCATTGCGGGCGAAGCGAACCAATCCACCTTGCGGCGAGCGGAAAGATGGATTGCTTGGTCGCTCTTGCTCCCTTCCGCAAACGCTTCGGGTTTGTCGCAGGCAATGTCGAGGAGCGCCAGTGGCGGGGAGCGCAAGTGGCGAGGAGCGTCAGTTGCGGTCTTCCGGCAGCGTCGGCAGCGGCGAGACCTCGACGCCCTCGTCGATCAGCGCGCGCGCTTCCTCTGGCGAGGCCTCGCCGTAGATCGGGCGGTGTTCCTTGTCGCCGTAATGCATCGCGCGGGCTTCGTTCGGGAAGCGTTCGCCGACATTGTCGGCGCTCTTGACGATGTGGTCGCGCAATTCCTTGATCTTGGCGCGCAGCTCGCGCTCCTGCGCCATCATCAGCGATGTGGATTCCGTGGCCGGTGCTTCCGTGGCAGGCGCCTCGACCGGCGGTGCGGCCTTGCCGCGGCCCTTCTTGCTGACGATCTGCGGGGCCATGATGGCCTTCTCGATCTCGGCCGATCCGCACACGGGGCAGCTCACCAGCTTGCGCCTGACCTGCTGATCGTACGCGCCGGAGTCCTGGAACCAGCTCTCGAAGGCGTGGCTCTGCTCGCAGCGCAGCGTGTAGCGGATCATGCGGAGCCCCGCACGAGATGCAGATGGTCGGGCCCCGCCTTGGGATCGGCGATGCCGAAGCGGCGGCCGTGCTGCAGCGACGGGATCGCCCGCCGCGCCGACGTGACCTTGGCCGGATCGATCTCGGCCATGAACACGCCGGGCTCGACGCCGCCCTCGGCGATCACGACGCCCCATGGATCGACGATCAGCGAATGCCCGAAGGTCTCGCGCTTGTTCTCGTGCATGCCGGCCTGCGCCGCGGCGAACACGAAACAGCCGGTCTCGATGGCGCGCGAGCGCAGCAGGATATGCCAGTGCGCTTCGCCGGTCTTGCGCGTGAAGGCGGACGGCACCGTCAGGAAGGCCGCGCCGCTCTCGGCCAGCGCGCGGTACAGCGCCGGGAAGCGGACGTCGTAGCAGATGGTGAGCCCGATGCGGCCCCAGGGCAGGTCGGAAATGACCGCCGTCTCGCCCGGCTGGTAGTTGGCGGACTCGCGGTAGCTCTCGCCGTCGGGCAGCTCGATGTCGAACATGTGGATCTTGTCGTAGCTCGCCAGCACCGCGCCCTCGGGAGAGATCAGGAAGGAGCGATTGACCGCCTTCTCCGGCGAGAACCTCAGCGCCAGCGACCCGACATGCAGATGAATCTTCAGCTCCTTTGCCAGCGCGCGATAGGCCTTGAGCGACTTGTCGTCCTCTTCGCTGGCCAGGTGCTCGAACAGCGCCTTGCGGTTCAGCTGCATCATGTTGCTGACCTCGGGCGTCTGCACATAGTCGGCGCCCTGCGCCGCTGCTTCGCGGATCAGCTTGATGCCCTGCTCGAGGCTCGGCTCGGGCAACAGCGAAGTGCGCATTTGCACCATCGCAGCGGTGAATTTGTCGCCGTCAGCCATCAGAGCACTCCCTCGCTTGCGAGAAGCCCGTCGAGCTTGCCCTCGCGGTCGAGCGCATAGAGCTCGTCGCAGCCGCCGACATGGGTCTTGCCGATGAAGATCTGCGGAAAGGTCACGCCCGCGCCGGCACGCTGATACATCTGCTCGCGATAGGCGGGATCGGCCGAGGTCGAAAACTCGGTGAACGGCGCGTTCTTGCGCGTCAGCAGCGATTTCGCGGCGGTGCAATAGCCGCAGCCCGGTCGGGTGTAGATTTCAATGGCAGCTGTCATTCTCGCGCTCGGTTGATGCGAATATGACCTGACTATATGGGCGCTTTATGGCTGTCGACAACCCGGGCGAACACCAGCACGTCCACCTGCGCCGCTTTGGCACGCAGCAGCGCCCGGGCGCAGGCATCCGTGGTGGCGCCGGAGGTCAAGACGTCGTCAACCAGCACCACGCGGCGGCCCTGGATATCAGCCATGCGATCCGCCGCCACCTTGAACGCGCCTTGCACGTTGCTGGCGCGCTCGGCCCGCGACAGGCCGATCTGCTGCTCGGTGGCGCGCACCCGCCGCAGCGCCTCGGTGGCCACTTTCACCCCGCTTTGCCGGCCGATGATGCGGGCCAGCGCGCCGGACTGGTTGTAGCGCCGGCTCCAGCCGCGCCGCCAGTGCAGGGGAACCGGCACCAGCACGTCGGCTTCCTCGAGCAATTCGCGGCCGGCCCGCGCCATCCATCGTCCCATAGTCGGCGCGAGGTCGGTGCGGTCGTGATACTTCAGGGAATGCACCAGTGTGCGGGCGACATCGTCATAGCGCACCGCGGCGCGGGCGCGCTGATAGGCGGGCGGACTGGCGATTGCCTCCATCGACAGCAGTTCGGGCCCGGGATCGTAGACAAAGGGAATGCCGAGCCGCGGGCAGTAGGGCGGTTCGATGAACGACAGCTTGGCCCAGCATTCGGCGCAAACGCCCTCGCCGTCGACCGGCTCGCGGCAGGAAACGCATAGCGTCGGCAGCGCGATGTCGAGCGCGAGTTTTGCCGCCGACGCCCACGCGCCGCGGAGCCTGCCGGTGATCGAGCGGGAAGGTGCATTGGCTTCCATCAAGCGAGGCTAGCGCCACGCCGCACGGCGCTCAAGCAGGCGACTGCCGTAACGCGCGCAAAAGTTGCAATATCTCCGCGTCCCAACTAGGCTAAGCGCTGCGGCGCCAGCGATCCCACAACAACAATCAGCCACCGGAGATTTCCATGAGCGAGAGATTGTTCAAGACGGACGTCCTGTTTCTGCAGCGGATATTGGCGGTTTCCGGCTTTTACGACGGGCCGTTCAACGGCAAATTCACCAGCAAGGTCGATGATGCCGAGGAAAAATTCTTCAAGAAATATGAGGCGATCAAGAAAAAGCTCGGCGAATTCGACGTGCGGACCGAACGGAATATCCAGATGATGATCCCGGAGGCGCAGGTCAAGGCGAGGGAGTTCATGAACGCCGTCAAGGGGCCGCTGACCTACAGGATCATCTCGGGGACGCGCACCTATGACGAGCAGAACGCGCTGTTCGCCAAGCGGCCGAAGGTGACGAACGCGAAGGGCGGCCAGAGCAACCACAATTTCGGAATTGCCTGGGATATCGGCATCTTCGAGGATGGAAAGTACTATGAAGGCAAGCCTGGCAAAGAGGACAAGGCCTACCTGAAGCTCGGCGAGCTTATCAAGGAAAAGGTCAAGGGCCTGGAATGGGGCGGGGACTGGAAGTCGTTCGTCGACAAGCCCCACTACCAGCTGGCAACCGGCAAATCCGTAAGCCAGCTCCGCGCGCTGCTGGAGAAGGGAAAGCCGTTCTTCTGATACGCCGGATATTCTGGCCCGGCGGCAGGTCGTTGGCGAAATTTTTCGGCGAGCGAGCCGCGAAATTGCGCTATGAGCCAGCGCATGGCTCCGGCATCCGTCAAGTCCACGCCCGTGCTGTTCGACCGCGCGCTGCTCTGCGCGCGGCAGGCGCGTGCGCGCAGGCTGGGCGAGGTGACCTTTCTCTTCGACCGCGTCGCGGAGGATCTGGCCGATCGTCTTGCCGCGGTGACGCGCGGCTTTGCCGATGCTGCCGATATCTGGTCGCCGGACGAGGCGCTTCGGCCGCCCCTGGCGGGTCGTTTCAAGTCGGTCACGCGGATTGCGCCTGATTCCGGCAGCGAGGTTCTGCCGCTGCAGCCGGAAACCATCGATCTCGCCGTCTCCGCGCTCGCCTTTCAATTCGTCAACGATCTTCCCGGTGTGCTCGCGCAAATCCGCCGCGCGCTACGGCCGGACGGGCTGCTGCTGGCGGCGATGCTCGGCGGCGACACGCTGACCGAGCTCCGGCAATCGTTTGCCGCGGCCGAGGCCGAATGCGAGGGCGGCGTCTCGCCGCGCGTTGCGCCGTCGGCGGATTTGCGCGACATCGGGCAGCTCCTGCCGCGCGCGGGCCTGGCGCTGCCGGTCACCGACGTAGACCGCGTCACGGTGCGCTACGACAATGCCTTCGCGCTCATGCAGGACCTGCGCCGCATGGGCGCGACCAACATCCTGATCGAGCGCCGTCGCAAACCGACCCGCCGCGCCACCCTGCTGCGCATGGCGCAGGTTTACGGCGAACGCTTCGCCGATCCCGACGGCCGCATCCGCGCCACCTTCGACATCGTCTGGCTCTCCGCCTGGGCCCCGCACGAAAGCCAGCAACAGCCGCTGCGCCCGGGTTCGGCGAAGGCGAGCCTGGAGGCGGCGGTGAGGAACGTGAAGCGTTAGGCACGCAGAATGGTGGGTTCCCTCTCGCGCAAGTGGGGAGGGGGAACACGTCGTGAGAGCGCCTCGCTAGAGCAGCAAATCGACCAGATGCGGGATCAGGGGAATGTCCGCGGGCGGCATCGGGTAGTCGCGCAGCTTGTTCGCGCGCACCCAGACGAGGCTCTGGCCCTCGCGCGCCATCACCTGGCCTTCCCAGCGCCGGCAGATGTAGAGCGGCATCAGCAAGTGAAACGTCTCGTAGGCGTGGCTGGCAAAGGTCAGTGGCGCCAGGCACGGCTCGCTGACGTCGATGCCGATCTCCTCCCGCAATTCGCGGATCAGCGTCTCTTCGGGCCGCTCGCCCGGCTCGACCTTGCCGCCCGGAAATTCCCACAGCCCGGCCAGCGTTTTGCCCTCGGGGCGCTGCGCCAGCAGGATGCGCTTGTCGGCATCGACCAGCGCACAGGCGACGACCAGGGTGAGCTTTAATTCAGCCATTGGCCCGTATCCACCCAGCCGTCACCGCAATGACGGTGATGATCACGACCGATAGTCGCCATTGATCGCGACATATTCCTTGGTGAGGTCGCAGGTCAGCACGCGGTCGCGGCCCTTGCCGAGGCCGAGCGACACCTTGATCTGCACCTTCGGCGCCTTCATCGCTTCCGAGACTTCCTGCTCGTTGTAGGACGGATCGCGCGCGCCGCTTTTTGCGACGCGGATGCCGTTGAACGAGATCGAGAGCTTGTCGCGGTTGGCCGGCTCGCCGGCCTTGCCGACCGCCATCACCACGCGTCCCCAATTGGCGTCCTCGCCGGCAATGGCGGTCTTCACCAGCGGCGAGTTGGCGATCGACATCGCGATCCTGCGCGCAGACGCCTTTGTCGTCGCGCCCTCGACCACGACTTCCACCAGCTTGCGGGCACCTTCGCCGTCGCGCGCGACCTGCTCGGAGAGGTCGGCCAGCACGGCGTAGAATGCCTTGGTGAAGGCTTTCAGCCTTGGATCGCTGGCGCGGGTGATCTTCGGCGCGCCGTTCGCTGCGGCGGCGCCGGTCGCAAACGCCAGCAGCGTATCCGAGGTCGAGGTGTCACCGTCGATGGTGACGGCATTGAAGGTGTCCTCGACGCCGCTCTTGAGCAGCGACTGCAGCACCGCGCCCGACAGCGGCGCGTCGGTGAACACAAACGACAGCATGGTTGCCATGTCGGGCATGATCATGCCGGCGCCCTTGGCCATGCCGTTGATGGTGACCCTCGCCTTGCCGAGCTTGACGGTGGCGGTGGCAACCTTGGGGAAGGTGTCGGTTGTCATGATGGCGCGCGCCGCGCTCATCCAGTCGCCGGGCTCAGCCGTTCCGTTGAGTTCTGCCAGTACGCCGTCGAACTTGGTGGCATCGAGCGGCTCGCCGATCACGCCGGTCGAGGCGAGGAAAATGTCGTTGACGCTGCAGCCGACGGCCTTCGCGGCGATCTGGGCCGTCAACGCCGTCGATTGCTTGCCGGTCTTGCCGGTGAAGGCATTGGCATTGCCGGAATTGACCACCAGCGCGCGCGCAAATGCCCCCTTGGATCCGCCGCGCTTCAACTTGCTGCGGCACCATTCCACCGGCGCGGACGGGCATTTCGACTTGGTGAAAACGCCGCCGACCGTGGTGCCCTTGTCCAGAACCGCCAGCAGCACGTCGGTACGGCCCTTGTAGCGGATACCTGCTGCCGCCGTCGCAAGCCTCACGCCCGCGATCTCGGGCATGGCGGGCACGTCAGTGGGCGCGAGCGGCGAGACAGCGGTGGACATGGGGCAAATCCAGGCAGGAGGAATCGTCATGGCCGGGCTTGTCCCGGCCACCCACGTCCTCAGCATCCATTGATGATGTTCTTAAGACGTGGATGCCCGGCACAAGGCCGGGCATGACGTCAAGCTAATGAAATTTGCCTGCGAAGTCGATTTACTTCTTGGCGGGCGGCGCCATCTTGGAATCGGACGGCTTCGGCGCATCCTTGGCCGCTTCGGCCGGCTTCGCATCGGGCTTGGCGGCGGCATCGGCCGGCTTGTCCATCCGCTCCACCTTGGCGGTGGCGCGCAGCTTGGCGACGTATTCGGCCTGCGCCTTGCGGGTCACGTAGGTCTCGATCTGGCCCTTGACCTGGTCCATCGGGGGAGCGGCGCGGTTGCGCTTTTCCTCGACCTTGATGACGTGCCAGCCGAACTGCGACTTCACGGGATCGGAGATCTTGCCCGGCTCCAGCGTGAAGGCGACCGCGGAGAATTCCGGCACCATCTGGTCCTTGGTGAAGAAGCCGAGATCGCCGCCGTCGGAGGCGCCCGGATCGGTCGACTTCGTCTTGGCGAGCTCGGCGAAGTCGGCACCCTTCTTCAGCTCCGCGACCACCGCCTTGGCCTCTTCCTCGGTCTTGACCAGGATGTGACGGGCGTGCACCTCGACGTCGCTGGTGACCTGCTTCACCGCGTCGTCATAGACCTTCTTCATTTCCTCGTCGGTGGTTCCCTTCTTGCCCTCGGAGGCGAGCAGGCTGTCCATCATCAGCCGCTTGCGGGTGAAGGCGAGGCGCTTCTTGAAGTCCTCGGTGTTCTCGATCTTCTTGCTTTCGGCATCCATGGCCACGATCTGCAGGTCGATCAGGAAGCCGAGTACGTTTTCGTTGCGGCTGGCCGGGTCCATCTGCTGCAGCGACGGCGCCAGTTCCTCTGCGGCCAGCGCGACGTCGCTTTCCTTGATCTCCACCCCGTTGACCTTGGCCAGCACCTTGTCGTCGGCGCGCGCTGGCGAGCCGGCAAGAAGCGCCAGAGCGACGGCTGCGGCAAAGCCGAGACGCAGGCCGGTTTTCGTTTCCGGGAACGAGGTGGTCATGCAAAATCCTTAAGCTTACACGGGGGTTGTGGGGCGGCGGGACACTCGCCCAATCGAGGGGGCTTGGCAACGCGAAAAACCTGTCAAAATGATGAATTTCTTGCAATTCGCCGCGCGCTTCCGGCCACGTTGACATCGCCCCGGGCCGGCCATATCTCTGCCGCATCGGCGCGATGGCGATAGCGTTTGTTTTGCTGGCGTTTTTGCCGTCGAACCTTGGATTGCCCGTTTCCCACTCAATTGCGGATGCCCCCCTCGCCACCGGAATGGCACCGCGAGGCGTCACGGTGGGTTGATCCGGGTGATCGAGACTACGATACACCGCGGCGCTGCAGGGCCGCAGGAACAGGACTGTCGCATGATCGGCGCGCTCGCCCGCAAGCTTTTCGGCACCCCCAATGACCGCCGCGTCAAGGGCTACCAATCCCGCGTCAGCGAAATCAACGCGCTGGAAGCCGAGATCGAAAAGCTCTCCGACGAGGCGCTGAAGGCGCGCACCGAAGAGTTCCGCAAGCAGCTCGCCGAGGGCAAGACGCTCGACGACATCCTGGTGCCGGCCTTCGCCACCGTGCGCGAAGCCGCCAAGCGCACCCTCGGCCAGCGCCATTTCGACGTGCAGCTGATCGGCGGCATGGTGCTGCATGAGGGCGACATCGCCGAGATGAAGACCGGCGAAGGCAAGACGCTGGTGGCAACGCTCGCGGTGTACCTCAACGCGCTCGCCGGCCGCGGCGTCCATGTCGTCACCGTCAACGACTACCTCGCCCGCCGCGACGCCGGCTGGATGGGCCAGATCTATGCCTTCCTCGGCATGACCACCGGCGTGATCGTGCACGGGCTCGACGATGCCGAGCGCAAGGCGGCCTACGCCTGCGACATCACCTACGGCACCAACAACGAATACGGCTTCGACTATCTGCGCGACAACATGAAGTATCGCCTCGAGGACATGGTCCAGCGCGGGCACTACTTCGCCATCGTCGACGAAGTCGACTCCATCCTGATCGACGAGGCGCGCACGCCGCTGATCATCTCCGGCCCGCTCGACGACCGCTCGGACTTCTACAACACCATCGATACCTTCATGCCGAACCTGCAGAGGGGCCCGGGCGCCGATTACGAGGTCGACGAGAAGCAGCGCACGGTGACCCTGACTGAAGCCGGCATGGAAAAGATCGAGGTGCTGCTGCGCGATGCCGGCCAGCTCAAGGGCGACTCGCTCTACGACGTCGAGAACGTCTCCGTCGTTCACCACATCAACCAGGCGCTGCGCGCCCACTCGCTGTTCACCCGCGACAAGGACTACATCGTCCGCGACGGCGAGGTCGTCATCATCGACGAGTTCACCGGACGCATGATGCCGGGCCGTCGCTATTCGGAAGGCCTGCACCAGGCACTGGAGGCCAAGGAGCACGTCCAGGTCCAGCCGGAGAACCAGACGCTCGCCTCGATCACCTTCCAGAACTATTTCCGGATGTACGAGAAGCTCGCCGGCATGACCGGCACGGCGGCGACCGAGGCCGACGAACTGTTCGACATCTACAAGCTCGAAGTGGTGGAGATCCCGACCAATCTGTCGGTGGCCCGCCTGGACGAAGACGACGAGGTCTACCGGACCCAGAACGAGAAATATGCGGCGATCCTCGCCGAGATCGAGCGCGCCAACAAGCGCCTGCAGCCGGTGCTGGTCGGCACCGCCTCGATCGAGAAGTCTGAGGTGCTCGCCGACTTCCTGCGCAAGAACGGCTACAAGCAGATCGATTTCGGCCCCGGGTCCGGCATGGACAAGCTCTATGCCGCCGCCCGCGCCGGCAAGCCCGCCAAGCTGTTCGCGGTGCTGAACGCGCGCTTCCACGAGCAGGAAGCCTATATCGTCGCCGAAGCCGGCGTGCCCGGCGCGATCACCATCGCCACCAACATGGCCGGCCGCGGTACCGACATCAAGCTGGGCGGATCACTTGAGATGCGCATCCAGCAGGAGACCACAGGAATCACCGACGAGGCCGAGAAGGCCAGAAAGATCGAGCAGATCAAGGCCGACATCGAGCGCTTCCGCGACATCGTGCTGAAGGCGGAAGAGACCGTCGAGATCGAGCCGGCCAAGGGGTCAAAACCCGCGCGCACCGAGCAGAAGCCGGGCGGCCTCTACATCATCGGCTCCGAGCGCCACGAGTCCCGCCGCATCGACAACCAGCTGCGCGGCCGTTCCGGCCGTCAGGGCGACCCCGGCCGCTCGAAATTCTTCCTGTCGCTGGAAGACGACCTGATGCGGATCTTCGGCTCCGACCGGCTCGACTCCATGCTGCAGCGCCTTGGCCTGAAGGAAGGCGAGGCCATCATCCATCCCTGGATCAACAAGGCGCTGGAAAAGGCGCAGCAGAAGGTCGAGGCGCGCAACTTCGACATCCGCAAGAACCTCTTGAAGTTCGACAACGTCCAGAACGACCAGCGCAAGGTGATCTTCGACCAGCGCATCGACCTGATGAAGGACGAAAGCGTGGCCGACACGGTGGCCGACATGCGCCACGCCTTTGTCGACGACATCGTCACCAAGCACATCCCCGAGAACGCCTATGCCGAACAGTGGGACGTCGCGGGCCTGAAGGAAGAGCTTACCCGCGTGCTCGGCATCGAGCTTCCCGTCGACGAATGGGCCAAGGAAGAAGGCATCGCGGACGAGGAGATGCTGTCGCGCATCGAGAAGCATGTCGACGAGCACATGGCGGCCAAGGTGGCGCAGTGGGGCCCCGACGTGATGCGTTACGTCGAGAAGACCATCCTGCTGCAGACGCTCGACCATCTCTGGCGCGAGCATCTGATCACGCTGGACCATCTGCGCCAGGTCATTGGCCTGCGCGGCTATGGCCAGCGCGATCCCCTGCAGGAATACAAGTCGGAAGCCTTCAACCTGTTCGAGACCATGATCGCGCACCTGCGCGAGGCGGTCACCGCGCAGCTGATGCGGGTCGAGATCGTGCCGCCGGAGCAGCCGCCCGAGCCGCTGCCGATGATGGAAGGCCACAAGATCAACCCGGACACCGGCGAGGACGAGATGGCCTTTGCCGGCGCTTCGCTGGTCCCCGCCGATGGCAATGGCGCGGCGCGCGACCCGCAGAACCCGGCGTCCTGGGGCAAGGTCGGCCGCAACGAAGATTGCCCCTGCGGCAGCGGCAAGAAGTATAAGCACTGCCACGGCAAGTACGCTTAAGCGCCAGCCGGACGACGGCTGCGCAGGGTGGGCAACAGCGCGCAAACGCCGTGCCTGTCTTTTTTTGTGGCCGCAAGGGCGTGTCTTCTCAGACATGGCCCTGCCGAACTTCTCCGGTGTGCGCTACGGACCTGACGTGGTGAACGAGAACTCGCCGACCAGGCTGTCCCACACCTCCGGTCGCTGTTTGCCTCCGGTGACCTGGACAACGTCGGCGCGGACGCGGGTCATCACGGTTCGCAATTCGATGCCGGCAGCCGGCAGGTGCGTCAGCAAGGCGGTCGTGAATGGGCTGTTGCGGCCGTCGCCGTCGGCGGCAATGCGGTTGGCCTGGGTAGCAAAGGCGATCAACGTTCCGTCGGCATCCACCTTGGCGAGGCCGCGGCTGAACGCTGCGGCACGGGTCTTCGGCAGGTTGGAAGCCAGTTGCTGGACGGCCTCATTGTCGCGGCAGGCATCGACCATCAAGATACGCACCCGGCTCGCGCCCTGAAGGTCGGTGATCACGTCCTGCAGATTGATCAGCCGGCGCAGATCGCTCTCGTCCTCGAGCTTGGCGTCGATCGGCGCAAGGTAATTGATACCAAGGTGCTGGAGGCCGTGGCCCGCGTAGAACACCAGCGCCGTGTCGGCGGATCGCGCTTGGCGCGAGAAGCGTATCAGCCGCTCTTCCATCTCGGAGCGGGTGAGGTCGGTGCCGAGCACGACTTCGAATCCAAGGTTGGTCAGCGTGCGGGCGAGGTCTTCGGCATCGTTTCGTGGATTGGGTATCTTCGGAAACGTGGCGTAAGCCGAATTGCCGATTACCAGCGCGGTGCGGCGGCCGGATGCCGCGGACGCGGAAGCTGCCGCCGGCGGCGGAAGTGCCGCTGCAGCCGATGCCGTAGGCACGGAGGCTTGAGGCGGCGCTTCGGCATTTCCAGACGGATTATCGCCTCTTGGCGGAGGAAAGCTCGGTGATTGAGACGCGGACGCAGGAACGGGAGGCCTTCCTATCTCGGCCAGACGTGCGCGCGCCGTATCCTGCGCCCATTTGCCGTTGTTGTATTGTTGAGGGACCGCCAGCGCGGCTTCAAAATCGGCGCGTGCGCGGACCATGTCGTTCTTGCGCGCATAGGCCATGCCGCGATGTGTGTACGCGGCGGTATGCCCCGGATCCAGCCGGATCGCTTCGTCGTAGTCGGCGATCGCGCGATCGATGTGGCCTTTGTCGAACTGCAAATTACCGCGGTTGTGGAAGGCAGCGGCCTCTTTCGGGTTGATAGCGATGGCCAGATTGTAGTCGGTCAACGCGCCGTCGAGGTCTTGCTTCACGCACTTTGCGTTAGCGCGATAGAAGTAGGCATCGGAACTTTTGGGATCGGCATCGAGCGCGAGCGTGAAATCGGCGATGGCACGGTCGGGATCGTTCAGCTCCAGCCAGGCCTTGCCGCGGAGTGCGTAGACCGAAGCAAGCATGCGTCCTTTAAACCGTCGAGAGGCGATTAACCGCGTGCAGGCTGCGACCGAACTAGCGGAGTCAGACTTGATGCAGGCTTCGCGATCGTCGGCCCGTACCGTGGTGCTGCCGAGGGTCAGGCCAGCAAGGGAGGCCAAGACGACGATCCAACGGCGCATGCGGCGTTCCCCCTGCCGATGTCAAGCATAACACACGCGCCGTTTAGTTGAAATCATGAGGCCGTTCCGTGATCTGGATCACGCATTGTTCGTCTTCGCGTCCCGACGAGAATGCCGCCTACTTCATCGCGCCAAAGCGGCTCTCGAACGAGTTCGAGGAGACGACGGGCGCGGCACCGGCGATCGGCGCATTGGCGGCGACCGGGGCGGGCGCAGCGGCCGGCGCGGGAGCGTCGGCGACCGACGGCTTCGGCGCGGGCGCGGCGGGCTTGGCGGCGGCCTGCTTCGGCTCGGCCGGCTTCGCCGTGGTGGCGGGAGCGCGCACGATCGAGGGCGGCGCCGGCTTGCTCTCCGCCTTCGGCTTGGCTGCAGCCGGCGGCGGCGCGCCGTCGGTGGTTTCGGAGCCGCCCAGGCCGACCTTGCGCTTGAGGCTGGAGAACCAGCCTTCCGACTCCTGCGCAGGCTGTTGCACCGGCGTTACCGCAGCGACGCGGGTGGCCGGCGCGGCGCTGCTCGACGTCGCCGACACCGGCTCTTCTTCAGGCGTAAGCTTCGGCTTCGGCGGATTGACATGAGAGGGGATCGTGCCGGGCGCGCGCGACAGCGCCAGCAGCGACAGGCCCTGGCTGTCGCCGCCTTCGGACAGGCCCGTATTGCCATCGGGCAGCTTCGCCGCGAAAACCTTGTGCATGCCGCCGTCGATGCCGGTGTTCATGCGCGCCACCGGCGTGCCGCGGGCCACCAGCTTGCTGGTCTCGCTTTGCTCTTCCTGCTGCCTGGCGCGCACCGCGTCGGCGACTTCATCCGATATCGCATAGGCGGGGCATTTCGCCGAGGCATTGAACACCGGGTCGTTCTTGGCGTTCGGCGCGCGGATTGCGTTGAAGACGTATTTCTTCTCGCAGAAATCGACCTTGGGCTCCTGCTTCGTCACCTCGAAATGATCGTAGCCTTCCTTGATCATCCGCCAGAACGGCATGTTCGGGTTGTTGCGATGCTTCGCCATGTTCATCGGCGTCATCTTGAACGGATAGGCCTGCAGCTGGAAGGCGCGCTGGCCGCCGAAGAAGGATTCGCGCCCCAGCGCGTAGATTTCCGCGATCTGCTCGTCGGTCATGGCGTAGCAGCCGCGCGAGGAACAGTCGCCATGCACCATCAGCTGCGAGCCGGTGCGGCCGAGCGCCTGGTCGAAGGCGTTGGGATAGCCGGTGTTGAAAGAGAGATAGTAGGCCGACTGCGGATTCATCTGCGCCGGCGTGATGGTGTAGAAGCCTTCCGGCGCCTGGCGGTCGCCTTCGCGCACCTTGGGGCCGAGATCGCCGGACCAGCGGCAGATCGGGTAGGTCTTTAGCAGCGCAAAGCGGCCGTCGCGGTCCTGCTTCCAGACTTCGAGTTCGGCTTCCTGCTTGAAGATGCGCACCAGGATCGGCGAGTTCAGGTCCATGTTCTTCTCGACCATGGTCTGAATCAGCTTTGGCGGCACCGGCTGGTTGGCCTTGGCGTTGTTGGCCAGCGAAATCTCGTCGCTGTTGCAGCCGGCCAGCATCACGCTGGCTGCCAGCACAGCCGAAGTCACGAGCGCGCGAACAGGAACGCTGAAAATCAAGCCAGAAGCTCCACACCCACCGGGCAATGTCGGCAACCCCAACATCCGCTTCATCGCCCTGAAGCCATTAATTAAAATATTACCTGTCACACGGCTGCGTCGCAACCCGGACTAGGCCGTTCCGCGCCCTCTAGCAGAGCCATGGTCAACAGAGCTTAAACAGCGCGCTTCGGGCCTAATTGCGGCCAGACCGGTTGTTGCTGCCCAGATGTTGCCGCAATTGCCGAAAGCCAAACGCAACGAAGTGAAACCGAAAATTCAGCCGAGCTTCCGGCCGATATCGAGAAACTTCTGCCGGCGCTGCTGGCGGATGCTGGCGGCGTCGAGATTATGCAGCTCGGCAAAGGCCTGCGCGATGGCTTCGCCGGTGCGGGCGATCATGGCGGCGGGGTCGCGGTGGGCGCCGCCGGGCGGCTCGGCCAGGATGCGGTCGATGACGCCGAATTTCAGCATGTCCTGGGCGGTGATCTTCATGCTGTTGGCGGCTTCCTGCGCCTTGGTGCCGTCGCGCCAGAGGATGGAGGAGGCGGCTTCCGGCGATATCACGCTGTAGATGGCGTGCTCGAACATCAGCACCTTGTTGGCGGTGGTGATCGCGATCGCGCCGCCCGACATGCCCTCACCGGTGACGATGGCGACATTGGGTACGCCGAGCGACAGGCACGCATCGATCGAGCGTGCGATCGCCTCGGCCTGGCCACGCTCCTCCGCGCCGATGCCGGGGTAGGCGCCGGCGGAATCGACGATCGAGAGCACGGGAATGCCGAACCGGTCGGCCATCTCCATCAGCCGCACCGCCTTGCGATAGCCTTCCGGGCGGGCCATGCCGAAATTATGCTTGATGCGGCTCTCGGTCGAGTTGCCCTTTTCCTGGCCCATCACGCAGATCGGCTCGCCCTGGAAACGGCCGAAGCCGCCGACCAGCGCTTCGTCCTCGCCGAACTTGCGGTCGCCGGCGAACGGCGTGAAATCGGTGATCAGCGCGCTGGTGAAATCGGAAAAATGCGGCCGCTGCGGATGCCGCGCCACCAGCGTCTTCTGCCACGGCGTCAGGCTCGCATAGAGCTCGGCCAGCGCCTGCGCCGACTTCTCCTCGATCCTGGCGATCTCGTCGCCAATGTCGCTGCCGTTGGCCGCGAGCGTGCGCAGCTCGTCGATCTTGGCCTCGAGTTCGGCGACGGGCTTTTCGAAGTCGAGGTAGCTGCGCATCTGGTCCGGCATCAAATCAATATAGGGACAACGGCATGGTCAGGCGAAGCGGTTTTGCCGTTTGGTAAGAAGTGTTGTGGCTTCAACGATTTAGCGTGCAATCAGGTCCGGCTGATACCCCGGTCAGATGCGCGCGGGCGGGTGAACGCGTCTTTCTAGGCAGACGGCTTGGAAGTCAAGCGGAGAGGCCGGCGGCCGGGCGATCCCGTCCTTTCAGGTGCTGCCCGCAGACATAGCCGAACGTCATGCCGGCCGAGCGCTGCGCCGGCATCGGGACGGCTGCCGCAGAAGATGGACGCCGCATCGTTGCCGACGGCGAACAGACCGGGAGACCGGCTTGCGGGCAGCCGTCGTTTGCATCGCCGCGGCCCTCAGCCGTGCCGCTTGAGGGCTTGCCGCGCCAGCGCCAGTCCCATCAGCACGAAGGCGGAAGTGACTTCCGGCCCGCCGACCAGGATGCGCGTCGGCGTCTTCATCTTATTCCACTCATAGGCCTTGTAGGGCCCGTGCCGTCCGCCTTCGCCGAGCGAGGTGACGATGACATGCAGCGGCGCCGCGAAGGTGGCGCTGTCCGCGCCGAGATGCACCAGCGCCATCAGGGCAAGCGCCGCATCGAACGCATTCATCTCGCGCCTGATCAGCTCCCGCTCGACATAGGCCAGCACGTGCATGCGGATGACGGCGAACGAGCCGTCCGGATCGAGTGCGCGCTGTGCCGCGACCGGCAGGGCCGTGAAGGCGGCATGGCAACGGCCAAAATAGGCGCTGTAGAGTTCGGGAAGGTAGTAGATATGCGAGCGCGGGTTGGCGAAGGCGCCGCTCTCGGCCAGCCTGCGCTGAAAGGCGATGATGCGGTGAACCGTCTCCAGCCGCGATGGCGTCTCCAGGATTTTCCAGCGCGACAGGTTGCGGAAGGAGACTTCGAGGATGTCGAGGTTGAGGGTCGGATCGAGGTCGTTGCCGTACGGACGCTCGCCCTTGATGTTGTCGATCCAGGTGACCACCGCGCCGTCATAATCGATGTTGTCGTTGATCGGCACCGTCACGCGCGGCTCGTTGGCGCCGGCACGCACCTGGTAGCCGCGGTAGAAGTCGAGCAGCGGCTGGGCGAGGATCGGATCGTTCGATCCCGCCTGCGTCGCCGCCGAGAACGAGCAGGCCGTGGTATCGCAGTCCGGCACATAGATGCCGAAGCCGAGATCCTGCTTGATCTGGGCGAAGAAGCGGGAAAAGCGCGGATGCGGCCCCGGCGCCAGCGCCGTGATCACGTTGACGGTCGAGCCGTCATGCGAGGGCACTTCCTCGCGGCTGACGGTGAGGCAGAAGTTCACCATGTCGTCGATGGCGCGCCTCGCCTGCGCCGTCTCCTTCGGCGAGGCCAGCCCGCTTTCGATATAGCTGAGCAGCGCCTCGGTGAAGAACGCATCGTAATAGGCCGAGCGGTGGCGGATCTGCATCGGCTGCCACATCGGTTCGGCGATGCCGGTCCAGGGCGGGTTGATCAGCGCACGCGCCGGGGAATGCGCGATGAAGATGCGCGCCAGCGAGAACAACAGCGTCGAGTTCTTGTAGCCGCGCGAATTCAGCCCGGTCAGCGCCATCACCATCTCGCGCCCGCCCATGTCGGCATCGCCGATCAGGTTGAAGGCGGCATAGGTCGGCAGGAATCCGTTTCTGGAATAGGAGCGCAACAGGTGCGACGCGCAGGTGCAAATCACCTTCTCGATCTCTGCAAGGCCGGGGGCGGCCGCCGCGGCCGGCGCCGGCGCCGGCCTTGGATGCTGCACGCCGATGCCGTCCATCAGCGCCGCCACGGGGGCGCCGACCGCGGACCAGTCGGGCGTGTCGTCGTCGCGCGCGCGGGTGATGGCGGCGCGCAGCTCGGCAAGCCGCTTTTCGTCCTTCAATGCCGGCAGGCCGCTCCGCCGCAGCAGCGACCGCAGCACCGGGTTGCCGAGCGCGGTCCGGTAGAACTGGCCGATATGGGCATCGCCGCCCTGGTATTTCAGGAGCAGCGGATCGCAGATGTCATAGAGCGACGGCCCGTCCTTATGCGCGGTCAGCGCCCGGAATGCAGCGCCGGCCAAAGAGTGAAACCCCATGAAATTCTTTCTGGCGCCGGACGGCGAAACGAGGCTGGAACTGCAAGTTGTTGGAAAAGCTATACGAACGGTTGGAATTTACCAAATGTGACGATGATCACGGAACGACCCCGATTTTTCCTTTTCAATGGCCTTGAATGATCTCGGTGCGGATCGATTTCAGGCATGAAAACAATAGCTTGAAGAGGGGTGGACGTTTCGCCTTGCCGGGAGGGATATTGCGGGTTAAGTGAATGTTTGTTGCGACGCCGCAAATTGATCGCAATTCGGCGGCACCAAGCGCGCAACCCCTCAAACCCTCAATCTGATTGGCGCGACTACAGTTCGGCCGCGCCCTTTGACGATGACAGGAAGTTATAGTGATGAATGTCAGGCAGCTCATCTCCCCGCGTTCGGTTGCCGTGATTGTCGGCTTCGTCGGCGTGGTGTCGCTGGCGATCGGCGCCCATGCCGCGCTCAACAAGCGCGCGCTGGATGCCGCCAAGGCGATCGGTACGGAGCAGGCTGCCGATTCCGGCAAGGCTCCCGCGCGCCTCGCGCTCGTCATCGGCAACGGCCATTATCCGGATGCCGCCGCTCCCCTGAACCAGCCGATCAACGATGCGCGCGCGCTCACCATGACGCTGCGCCAGTCCGGCTTCGACGTCGACGTCGTGGAAGACGCCAGCAAGGACGACATGCAGCGCGCCGTCGGCCGGCTCAAGTCGCGGATCAAGCCCGACTCCGTCGTCATGCTGTTCTTCGGTGGATACGGCATCCAGGCCGGCCGCGAGAGCTACATGATCCCGGTCGATGCCCGGATCTGGAAGGAAAGCGACGTCCGCCGCGAGGGCATTTCGGTCGAGTCCGTGCTCGAAGGCATCAAGGAAAAGGGCGCGCGCGCCAAGCTGGTCGTGCTCGACGCCTCGCGCCGCAACCCCTACGAGCGCCGCTTCCGTTCCTATTCGCACGGCCTGGCCCCGCTCGCCGCGCCCGACAATGCGCTGATCCTGACCTCGGCCACGCCCGGCAAGGTCGCCGACGACTCCAGGGGCCAGAACAGCGTGCTGGTCTCCGAACTGCTGAACAATCTCGGCGCGCATGGCGCCGGCGGCATCGAAGGCGTCTTCAACAAGACCCGCGTTGCCATCTCCCGCGCCTCCGAAGGCGCGCAGGTGCCGAGCGTGTCGTCCTCGCTGCTGGATGAAATCCGCATCGGCGGGTGAGACGAGCAGGGCTGATTGGCGCAACGTGATCCGGCTTGCGAACTGCCGCGATAGATTGCGCGGGCATGGGTGCCTGCGTGCCGCCCTCGCTGGAGCTTTCGGCGCGCCGCCAAGTACGCCCCGGCGAAGCCCTGGCGAAGACGGTTGGCAGGGACGACGGCGGGCTCACTTCGCGTTCGCGACGGCCTCGACCGGGCGCACCGGGTCGCCTTCGCGCAGGAGCGCGCCGGCGCGGGCGACGACGATGTCGCCTTCCTGCAGGCCTTCCTTGATCTCGACCTGGCCCGTGGCCATCAGCCCGGTCTCGACGCGGCGCGTCTCGACCCGGCCCCGGCGGATCACCTGCACCACGGTGCCGGCCGGGCCGTAGAGTATGGCCGTCAGCGGCACGGCGATGCCGCAGCTCTCCCCGGTCTTGATCAGGGCACGGCCCGACGAGTTGATCAGGAAGCGCCGTGCCGGCGTGATGGCGATGAACACCTGGCCGAGCTGGCTGTTCGGCTCGATGGTCGGGGCGATACGGCGCACCCGTGCATCGACATCGCCGGCGCCGACGATCTTGATCCGCGCCGGCTGGCCGACCTGGAGTTTGGCGACGTCCTTTACCGGCACCATGCCGACCAGGTCGTATTCGCTGCGCGCCACGATGTTGAACAGCGCCTCGCCCTTGGCGCCGACCATGCCGCCGATCTGTGCCGTCGACTGCGAGATCAGCCCGGCCACCGGCGCCTGCACCGTGATGCTGCCGCCCTCGGGCGGCGTGATCCGCGCCAGGACCTGGCCTGCGGTGACGGTGTCGCCCGCATCGGCCATGATTTCGGAGACCTTGGCGCCGAGCCGTTCCGGGCGCACGGAGGTTTCCTCGCGCGCCAGCACGATGCCGGACACCTCGACATTGTTGTTGAAGCAGTATTTTGCCGTCTTCAGCACGGTGACGGCCGGCCCCCGCGGCGCGCCTTCGGCGTCTTCGGCTGCGCGCACGGCGCCGGCGGTGAGGGAAAGCACCGCAGCCGCGAGCAACGCCGCAAGCTTGAGGGAACGGTCAGGCGTCCTGCAATGATTCATCGGCAATCCAATGGGTTTTCCGCCGTCTTCGATAGCAGAACGGGGGCGGGCGGCAAAGCACGGGCCCTGTCCTTCCGGGTCTCCAGGATTGGTATTTTGCCGCATCGATTGGTTCGACGGTGAACAACGTGAGGGACGCACGCTGCCAGGGCTCCCTGCCCCTTGCGCGGGAACGTCCGCGCGTGATGGCCGCGGCACAGCAGCGCGGCTTGGCGTGCGGCGACGGGGCTCGCGGCTGAGATCGACGATCTTCACGCAGGGGCTTCCTCTTTTGGGTTTTCGTCAGATGCTGGCTGCTTTTTCCGTGCGGTGCAACTGGATGCGCCTGGTGCGCTGCGGCGCGTGCATCGCATCGCGCATCTGACGGTTGACCGAATCCGCATCCGCCGCTTCAATCCGCGGCAACAAGCAAGAAGAAACGGCAGCCGCGAAAACACCGTCTCCGGGAGGATGCCGATGCCTGCGCCCATCAACCGCCGCCGACTGCTCGCGCTTGCCGGTGGCGCCGCGGCTGCGCCCTGTCTTCTTTCATCAAGCATCCGCGCCCAGGAGGCGTACTGGCCGGCCCGCCCGGTGCGCTACGTCAACGCCTTCCCGGCCGGCGGCGCCACCGATGTGCTCTCGCGCATCCTCTGCCAGCGCATGAGCGAACTGTCGGGGCAATCCATCGTGGTGGAGAACAAGGCCGGCGCCGGCGGCATGCTTGGCGGCGATGCGGTGGCGAAATCGCCGCCCGACGGCTACACGCTCGGGCTCGGAGGCATCTCCACCAATGTCCTTTCGATCGGCGTCTACGCGAAACTGCCTTACGATCCCGTGCGCGATTTCACCTTTATCTCCGGCATGTGGCAGTTGCCGAACATCCTGGTCGGCAAGAAGGACCTGTTCTCCGCCGACCTGAAGGAGCTGTTTGCCGCCTTCAAGAAAGAGCCGCGCAAATACACCTACGCCTCGGCCGGCTTCGGCACCACGCTGCATCTGTCGGGCGAAATGATGAACGCGATGGCCGGCGTCGAGGTCATGCATGTGCCGTACAAGGGCGCCGGGCCCGCGCTGAACGATCTGCTCGGCGGCCGCGTCGACATGTTGTTCGACAATCTGCCGGGCTCGCTGCCCTCGGTGCAGGCCGGCCTGATCCGCCCCATCGCGGTTACCGCGAGCAGGCGCATTCCCGAATTGCCCAACGTGCCCGCGATGGCGGAAATCCTGCCGGGCTACGAGATGACGTCATGGACCACCATGATCGGTCCCGCCGGCATCCGCGGCGATGTGGTCGAACGCATCAATGCGCTGACGGTGCGCGCGCTCGCCGACGAGGCCGTGAAGAAGCGTTACGCCGAGCTCGGCGCCACGGTCTGGCCGACCACGCCCGATGAAGCCAGGGCCTATCGCGACAAGGAGGAGACGCGGCTGTTGCCGATCATGAAGACGGCGGGTATCAAGCCGGAGTGACGAGAACCGGGAGGTAGCAATGGCAATGCCGACCATCGCGCAAATGATCGTCTGGATCGTCATCGGCCTGATCGGCGGCGGGCTCGCCTCGCGTTTGATCACCTGGGATCGCGAGGGCTTCGGCAGCTTCCGCAATCTCGGCCTCGGTCTCGTCGGGGCGCTGGTCGGCGGCCTGCTGTTCCGCTGGCTCGATCTGCTGCCCGGCCTCGACAAGATATCGGTCTCGCTGCGCGACATCGTCGCCGCGGTCTTGGGTTCGCTGCTGGTCCTGGTGGCGATCTGGCTCTACCGCCGCTCCGCAAGATAGGCGCTCGGGATCAATCTGGCCATTCGCGCGCGTTTGCCCTTCGTCGAATGAAGGTTGCTCCGCGAAGTGCGGCCTCCGGCGCGCGCCGTCTCGCCAGGCGGCAAGCGCCGCCCGTCGGCGGCGATGAAGCGATGATTTCAGTCACTGCACGACGTCGAGCTTCACCTTGGCGACGCCGCGGTCGATCATGCCGAGTTCCTGGGCCGCCGAGTAGGACACGTCGACCACGCGTCCCGGCACGTACGGCCCGCGATCGTTGACGCGGACGGTGACCGATCGGCCGGTCTGCGTGTCGGTGACGCGCAGTCTTGTGCCGAACGGCAGGGTCGGGTGGGCGGCGGTCAGCTCCGTGGGATCGAATTTTTCGCCGTTCGCGGTTTTGGTGCCCTGCCAGTAGAAGCTCGCGACGCCGCCCTTTGAGTTGTCGCCCGTGACGGCTTCGCTCGTCTCGGGCGCCGGCTTGCGCCGCACGACCGATGCCACCGCCACCGGCCGGCGCGGCGGCTCGATCGCCGCTTGCCGGACCGCGGTGCCGCGCAGTCCCGATTGCTGCGCTCCGAACGGCGATTGACCGCAGGCAGCCAGCGTCGCCGTGCCGGCGATGATCAATGCAACCCTGGGGAATCGAGACATGACGCTGCGCCTCCGTTTGCCGCAGTCGGTTGTGCAATCGGGGCAGGACCGTGTCGTGCCATGGAATCATTGGCGGATTTGGCTTGGGCTGTGTCTGGGCGGACACAGGCTGCACGAAATTGCCGCGATGCCGACACGGCGCAGCCGCGCGTGCGTCCCCGGATGGGATAGCGGGCCACCTCCGGGCGGGTTCAGGAGATGGCGACGATCTCGATTTCGTTGCTGCCGCAGCCTGCTGAGTCGCCCGCGGCCTTGCCCATGAGCGACTTCGCGACGGGCGAGGCAAACGAAATCGAGCCGGCCCTGGGATCGGCTTCGTCCTCGCCCACGATGCGAAACGTTTGCACGCGTCCATCCGGCCGGCTGAACGTCACGGTGCTTCCGAATGCGACGACATCGGAAGACGAGGCATCGGGCAGCACCTGGGCGGTGCGCAGCCGCTCGGAAAGGTATCGCATGTCCCGCAGGGGAATCGCGGAAAGCCGGCGTCGTTCGTTGACGTCTTCGGTGGCCTGGGCGGCCTGATAGGCGGCGCGCGCTTCTTCAAGCTGGCGTTCCAGGGCATTCAAACCTGACTCGGTGACCAGATTGGGATGAGGCGAAATCGGCCGATCCGGCAACAGCGTTTCGGATGCGGTCTCCGCGCTCTCTTCCTTGGTAAAGGCAACACTCAATCGGGAACTCCGTTAGCTTCGCCTAGCGTTTCGCACTTGCCCGGACGTGATTTCAGGCACGCGTCCTGCCCGACGCAGGCGCGACACTAGCACGCATTCCATTCTCGTTAACGCAGCGCTCGGTCAGGTCGATAGCCAGCACCTTGCGAGTTGCTGCCGTTCCGCGGTTCCCGTCTGCCCCATAGTGAACACAGCGGGCCGTTTGTGAGGATTTCGATAACGTGCATTTATGGTAGCGGCGTGGATCGCTTCGCTTCGCCGGCCGAGATCAGAACAGGTTACTTCTTCCGCCGCATCGCTGCCGACGCATCCACGACGTTGTCGCCTTCGCCGCGCCAGCTCAAGATCTCCGCGGCCAGCACCGGGTGATTGAAACCCTTGAGGTTGAGATCGTCGATTGGCCTGCCCTCGACCCATTGCTCGACCATGCCGTAGACGCGGCGGCTGACCACGATCTGGCCGGCCTCGGCCTCGTCGCAGAGCCGCGAGGCGAGGTTGGTGACGCTGCCGATGGCGGCGTATTCCAGCCGCTGCTCGAAGCCGATCTGGCCGAGCGTGGCGTAGCCGAGCGCGATGCCGATGCCGAAACCGAGATTGTGGCCGCGGTTGCGCCAGCGCCGGGTCAGCGCGCCGATGGTGTCGCGCATCTCGACGCTCATCTTCACCGCGCGCTTGACGTGGTCCTCGAACTGGATCGGCGCGTTGAACAGGATCATCACGCCGTCGCCGGCATAGCGGTCGAGCGTGCCCTCGTAGCGGAAGATCAATTCGCCGAGCGCGGCGTGATATTCGCGCAGCACGTTCATCGCTTCTTCCGGCTCGGTCTGCTCGGTGAAGGCGGTGAAGCCGCGCAGGTCGCAGAACACGACGGTGACTTCGCGGCGATGGCTGTCGAGCAGGCCTTCATGGCCGTCGGAGGAGGCGATCAGCTGCGCCACCTGCGGCGCCAGGAAGCGCTCGAGGCGACGGATGCGCTCGATCTCGGCGAGCTGCGTTTCGACGCGGTCCTCCAGCGACTTGTTCCAGTCCTTGAGCTGGTCGCGCTGCTCCTGCAGCGTCGCGGCCTGCTGCTGCACCGTGGCGTGCGCCACTTCCAGCTCGTGGCTCTTCTGGTTGACCTCGGTGAACAGCCGCGCGTTGCGCATCGCCAGCACCGCCTGGTGCGCGAAGGTCGTCATCAGGCCGATCAGGTTCGGCGGGAAGTCGCCGGCGTTGCGCCGCAACACCACCAGCGAGCCGAGCACGCCGGTCTGGTCCACCAGCGGCACCACCAGCACCGAATAGAAGCCGGCCTCGACCGCAACGTCGCGCAGCGGGATGTCGCCAGCCTTGTGCAGATTGGCGATCGCGATCGGCTCGCCGGTGCTCGCAGCCTCGCCGAGCGTCGAGCCCTCGCGCCCGATGGCGCGATGGCTGCCCTCGGCGTCCTTGTCGATGCCGATCGCTTCGGTCAGGTTGAAGCAGTCGTTTGCCGCGTCGAAGGTGTAGATCAGCACCGCGTCCGCGTGGGTGATTTCGAGCGCGCGCGCCGCCACCGTCGGCAGCACGGCGTCGAGATCGAGCGAGGAAGCGACCGCGCGGCCGACCTCCTCCAGCACCTTCAATTCGTTGATGGACTGCGCCAGGTCGCGGGTGCGCTCCTTCACCTTCCATTCGAGATCGGCATAGGTCTCCTGCAGCTGCGAGGCCATGCTGTTGAACTGCCCGGCCAGTTGCTCCAGCTCGTCCGACGTCTTCACTTCGATGCGGTGGCCGAATTCGCCCTCGCCGAGCCGCTGCGCGCCGGAGGACAACGCGTTGATCGGGATCAGCATGCGCCGCGCCAGCACGGTACCGGCGAGGATGGCGACGATCAGGCCGAGCCCGATCAAGAGCGCAACGCGCACCAGCTGCTCGTGGATCGGCGTCAGCGCCTGCGCGGTAGGCTGTTCGAAGAACACGTTCCACTTGAAGTTCGGAACGGTGGACGAGGCGGTCAGCACGTCGCGCCCGTTCCAGTCCTTGCCGGTGGCCTGGCGAGAGCCGGAAAGCGCGGCGGCGACCTGCGGCAGCGCCGAGAGATCCTTGTCGATCTCGGGCCCGATGCTCGAACTCGCGAGCACCAGTCCCTGGGAATCCACGACATAGGCCATCGCGTTGCGGCTGACCTGCGCATCGCCGAGATAGTCGGAGAGGAAACGCAGGTCGATCTCGGCCACGGTGACACCGACGCCGGTGCCGCTGTAGCCGGTATGGGCCATGGTCAGCGAGATGAAGGGACGGCCGTCGCGGAAATAGGCCTGGGAGAAATTGGTGGCGCCGCGCGCCAGCGTTTCGCTGAAGCGGGCGTCGCGGGAGAAGTCCACGCTGGAGCCGTACGAGAAGCTGCCGCCGCGCGACATCCGCAGTTCCTCGCGGCCCTGCGCGGAGATGAAAGAGACCTGGCTCACCGCCGGTACCTGGTTGAGCAGCTGGGTGTAGTCGACGCGGCGCTGCTCCGGCGTGAACTGGTTGGCGCTGGCGCGGGTCACCCAGCTGGTTTGCCGGTCGAGGTCGCTCATCGCCTGCGCGATGCGGCGCGAGGTGGCTTCCGCCTTCTCGGCCATGCCGTCGATCAGCGAGGTGCGGGTGGCGCGGTAGCTGATCCAGGTTTCCATCACGCCGTTGACGGCGAGCACGAACACGACGAGGCCGACCAGCGACATCACATATTTGGCGAACAGGCCGCCGCGCAGCGAACTCTTGTCCTTGACCGCGTTCATCAAACCCCGCGAACATCCCTTGGGCCCCCTGCATCGGGGGGCGCGCATCGGGCTGCCAAATGCACCTGGCGGCCGGCAATTCGGCGGCCTTGCCTGTCGGATTCTAGCACGGATCGAGGGGGCAAGCCGGGTATCGCCCGGCATGGTTAGCCTGCATTGTAGGCAATTCGGCCCGTTGCCGCGGGTCAGCGGTTGAACAGCTGCCGCAGCACGTCGTTCATCGCCGGGCTGTCCTGCTGACCGGGCACCGGCGCGGTCGATGCGGCAGGCGGCGGGGAGGCCGTTTGCGCCTGCGGCGAGGGCGCCGGGTTCTCGCCCGGCGCGGGAAGGCTGCGGCCCTGCGGACGGGCACCGCTCTGCGCCTGCGGCTGCTGGCCGGGCGCCGCCTGCGGCTGGTTGAGCCCGCCGAGACCCTGCTGGATCAGATTGCCGATGGTGGCGCCGAGATCGCCGCCGAGGGGATTGTTGGCTTGGCCGGCCGCGCCGCCTGGCTGGCCGGGTTGCGCAGCACCTTGCTGGCCCGGGAGTGCGCCGCCCTGCTGGATGCCGCCGAGCAGGCCGCCGATCGCCGCGCCAAGGCCGGCGCCGTCCTTGCCGAACAGGCCTTTGCCCATTTCGCGCAGCTTGGCGTAGGCCTGATCCGGATTTTCCAGGATGCCGCTCATCTCGGGATAGATGCGCGGCTCCGACCAGTAGCCGTCGATGATCACGGGAATGCCGAAGCCGACGGGATCGGCGACGCGGCCCTGCCCTTCGGTGGTCAGCACCAGCTTCGGCTCGACGCGAAACCCCATCTGCTTGGTGCCGAGATCGATCGTGCCGACGCCGGTGACCTTCACCAGCGGTCCGATCAGGTTGAGGTCGTAGGTGGTGGCCTGGCCCTTGTCGAGCTTGAACGAGGCGGAGAACTGGGTGAGGTCGGTGGCCTGCTGGCTGTTCTCCTGCCAGCCGCTCAGCGGCGAGGCGGTCAGCGAGCGGATCATCTGCGCGACGTTGAGGCCAAGGATCTGGCCGTCCTGGAACAGCACGAAGGCGCTGCCGCTCATGTTGCTCATGATCGTGCGCTGGCTGTTGCCGGCCGTGCGCACCGCGATCTTCGCCTGCATCCTGCCGTCGATCTTGTCGAAGCCGGCGATGCCCTGCAGCATCGGCAAAGCGCGCACGCCGGCAAGATCGGTCTGCAGCGTGTAGCTCGGCACGGCGGTCGAGGCGTCGACGGTGAGATCGCCGTTGGCCTGGCCGCCATAGGTGCCGAGATTGGCGAGGCGCAGCTTCAGGACGCCGCTGGAGAGGCTTGCCTCGATGGCGGCCGGCGCGAAGTGCGTGTCGCCGAGCGTGAGCTGCGCCGCCGAGATGCGCGCCTGGGCATCGACATAATTGATGCCATTGATGTCGAAGGTCGCACTGCTCCATGGCGCCTTCGCCGAACCGGCCGCGCCCTTGCCGAGCGCCACGTTGAGGCGGTGGAAGTCGAGATCAAGCTTGACCAGCGGCTTACTGGCGATGTCGACCGAGGCGTAGCCATTGAACGCGCCTTCGCCGAGCATGCCGGACAGGCCGTTGATCTGGATGACGTTGCCGCTCAACCGCACCTCGGCCTTGCCGACGGCAGAGCCCGGCAGCAGCGCCGGCGCCTCGATGGTGAATTCGGTCGGGATGTTCTGCCGCTCCAGCGGCGCGCCCGGCGCGGTCGCCTTGATGTCGAGCTTGATCGGATGTTCGCCGCTGCGGGCATTGGCGGTGATGCGGACCTTGCGGTCGGCGGTCATCATGGCGTCCGCGTTGAGGCCTTCGATCTTGCTTTCGACGCGGTCGCGCAGGTTGGAGAACACGATGGTGCCGCCGGTGACGACGACGTGCTCGATCGAGAACGCCGGCGCGGCTGCCGTGCCGGCCGTCCTTGCGGGAGTTTCGCGCGCGCGTTCGCGCTGCAGCGGCAGGTTTACGACGGGCCGCACGATGACGAGCTCGGTGATCTCGGGCTTGCCGGACCAGAGGCTGGCGAGCGTCACGTCGGCCTCGATGCTGGCGGCGGACAGGCGGTTGGCGATGTCGCGGTCCTTCGGGTCGGACAGCGTGACGTCCTTCAGGGTCACGTTCAGCGACGGCCAGATGCCGACCTTGGTGGCGCCGTTGATGGTCAGGACATAGCCGGTATCGCGCTCGACCCGCTCCTGGATGGCGGAGGTCAGGAATCCGGAGGGGAGGCCCACGATCAGCAGCAGCGCGATCACGACGATCACGGCAGCAAGGGCGGCGCCGGCGATTTTCAGTGCTCTCATTTCGACGTTCCAGACAGGCAAGGGCGAGTTTACCGCGGATCAGGCGGCAGCCTCAAAGGAGGCAAAAATAATCCGGGGGGACTGCAAAGTTATGTGACTTATGGCACACTTCGCCCGGTCCGAACCATGCGACAGCTCCCGTTCCGGAAGCCGGACTTGAAAAGGCATTGCGATGAGTAAACAGGCCGAATTTGCGGTCATTTTGAAGATGAATCCGATGTTTGCGGATCTCGGGGCCGACGAGCTGCAGCGCATTGCGGGCCTGTGCCACACCCAGCAGATGGCCGCGGGCGAGGTTCTGTTCCAGAAGGGCGATCCCGGCGATGCCCTGTTCGGGGTGCGCCGCGGCCAGGTCCGGATCGAGACGGGTGCGTCCGATGGTAGCAGGCTGACGCTTAATTTCATGGGCCCCGGCGATCTCTTCGGCGAAGTCGCCGTGCTCGACGGCCAGAGCCGCAGCGCCGACGCCACCGCCGGCGAAGCCTCGGAACTGTTCGTGCTCCGCCGTGAGGATTTTCTGAGCTTCCTCGAACGTGAGCCCAAGATCGCCATCAAGATCATCATGCTGCTGTGCCAGCGCATCCGCTGGCAAAGCGAGCGCATGGAGGAATCCATGCTGCAGCCGCTGGCGGTGCGCCTCGCCCGCCGCCTCTGCGCGCTGGCTGCCGATTTCGGTTCCGAGGTTCACATTTCCCAGGAGCAGCTCGGCGTCTTCGTCGGCGCCGCCCGCGAGAGCGTCAACCGCCAGCTCCAGCTCTGGCGCAAGGACGGCATCCTGGACCTGCAGCGCGGCCGCATCCTGCTGCAGAATTTGAACAAGCTGACCGCCGTGGCGCGGAACGACTAGCGAAGGAGCCGCGCTCTTGTCCTGTCGCCTCGTCGTCGCGTCGAATCCCCAATAGCCGCCCCCACCCGTCCCGCCCGCGGGCGACACCCGCGCGGACGGTGGCTACTCCGCCGCAGGAGCCACCGCCGGCGGCACCGATGGAGGGCCTTTCGCGGGCGGGGCCTGATGGTGATGGCCCGCGGGCGGCTCCTCGTCTTCGCCGTGCGATACGATCAGGCGCTTGCCGAAGCGCCAGAACAGGTTGCCGACGTCATCCATGAACATGAACATCGCCGGCACGAACACCAGCGACAGCACCGTCGAGAACAGGAGGCCACCGATCACCGCCAGCGCCATCGGCGAGCGGAACTCGCCGCCGGCGCCGACGGCCAGCGCTGACGGCATCATGCCGGCGACCATGGCGATCGTGGTCATCACGATCGGCCGCGCCCGCTTCATGCCGGCATCGATCATCGCCTCCTGGCGCGTCTTGCCTTCCTTGATGGCTTCGATCGCGAACTCGACCAGCATGATGGCGTTCTTGGTGACGATGCCCATCAGCATCAGGATGCCGATCCACACCGGCGTCGTCAGCTGCTTGCCGGTCAGCAGCAGCGCGCCGACCGCGCCGCCGATGGAGAGCGGCAGCGAGAACAGGATGGTGAGCGGCTGCAGGAAGGTGCCGAACAGCAGCACCAGCACGGCATAGACCATCATCAGGCCCGCGGTGATCGCGGTGGCAAAGCCTTCCGAAAGCTCGTTGAGGCTTTCGGCGTCGCCCGACGGGCTCACCTTCACGCCTTTGGGCAGGCTCTTCATCACGGGCAGGTCGTAGATCGCCTTGGTGGCATCGCCGAGCGCGGCGTTGCCGACGAGGTCGGCTGCGACGGTGGCCTGGCGTTCGCGGTCGTAGCGGTTGATGCTGGTCGGGCCCTGGTCGAGCTGGATGTCGGCGACGACCGCGAGCGGCACCCCGCCGCGTTCGCCGCGCTGTCCCAACGGCACGCGCAATTGCTGCAGCATCGACAGATCGCCGCGCGCGGAATCCTCGAGCTGGACGCGGATCGGGATCTGGCGGTCGCCGGCGTCGAACTTGGCCAGCGCCGGACCGACGTCGCCGATAGTGGCGACGCGGACGGTCTGCGACAGGCTTTCGGTGGATACCCCGAGGCGCGCGGCGAGTTCCGCGCGCGGGCGGATGCGCAGTTCCGGACGGTCGAGCGAAGTCTCCGAGATCACGTTGGCGATGGTCGGAATGCGCTTCATCTGCGTCGCAAGCTCGCTGGCGACGTTGTTGACGATGTTGCTGTCTATTCCCGTCACCACCAGCGAGATCGCGCGCAGGCCGTTTTCGTCGAGGAACCAGAAACGGATGTCGGGAATATTGGTCAGCTCGTTGCTGATCGAAAGCTCGAGCTCGCGCTGGGTGATCGTGCGTTCGGTCTTCGGCGTGTAATTGATGATCAGCGCGGCGCGGCGAACTTCCAGCGTGCCGGGCGGCACGCGTCCGCCGTCCACGAAGACATTCTTCACCTCGGGCCGCTTGCGCAGGCGCGCCACGATCTCCTCGGTGACCTTTTCGGTGTAGGCGAGCTGCGTGCCGGGCGGCAATTCGAGCGCCATCAGCGAGCGGGCCGTGTCCTGCGCCGGCAGGAAGCCCTGCGGCAGCAGCGTGATGCTCCAGATCGAGGCGGCGAAGATGCCGAAGCCGACCAGGATGGTGATGAAGTAGTGCTTCACCGACAGCGTCACCAGCTTGTGATAGCTGTTCAGGATGAAGCCCGGCGGCGGGTCTTCGTGATGGTTGTCCTTCATGAAATAGGCCGCCAGCATCGGCGTGACGAAGCGCGCCGCCAGCAGCGAGAAGAACACCTGGACCGACACGGTGATGCCGAACTGCTTGAAGAACTGCCCGGCGATACCCGACATGAAGCTGGCCGGCGCGAAGATCGCGATGATGGTGAGCGAGATCGCGATCACCGCGAGTCCGATTTCGTCGGCCGCTTCCAGCGCCGCGCGATAGGGCGATTTGCCCATGCGCATGTGGCGCACGATGTTCTCGATTTCGACGATGGCGTCGTCGACCAGAATGCCGGTCGACAGCGTGATGGCGAGGAACGACACGAGGTTGAGCGAGAAGCCCAATATGTCCATCGCCCAGAACGCCGGGAAGATCGACAGCGGCAGCGATACGGCGGCGATCAGCGTGGCGCGGATGTCGCGCAGGAACAGCATCACGATGATGACGGCAAGCACGGCGCCTTCGAAAAGAGTCGAGATCGCGGCTTCGTAGTTGCCCTTCGTGAAGTCGACCGAGGTGTCGATCAGCTTCAGATCGACGTCAGGGTAGGCGACCTTGAGCGCATCGATGCGCTTCTGCACGGCGGCGGCGACCACCACGTCGGACGCGCCCTTGGAGCGTTTGATGCCGAGCGCCACCACCGGCTCGCCGTTGAAGCGGGCAAAGGTGCGGCGGTCGGCGATGGTGTCGGTGACGGTGCCGAGATCGTCGAGCCGGACCTCGCCGCCGGAGAACAGCGGAATCATGGTGCCGGCGAGTTCGTTCAGCGTCTTGGCGCCGGCCAGCGTCCGGATCGCCTGGTCGTTCTTGCCGATTTCGGCGCGGCCGCCGGCGACGTCGACATTGGTGCCGCGCAGGATCTGGCTGACATTGACCGCGGTCAGGCCCGCGGCCTGCAGCCGGTCCGGGTCGAGCGAGACGAGGATTTCGCGTTCGACACCGCCGATACGCTCGACCTGGGCGACGTTGCGCACGCCCTGCAGCGCGCGCTTGACCACGTCGTCGACGAAATAGGAAAGCTGTTCCGGCGTCTTGCCGGGCGAGATCGCCGCATAGGTGACGATCGGCAGGCCGATGACGTCGACGCGCTGGATCAGCGGCTCGGTGACGTTCTGCGGCAGGTTGGCGCGCACGCGCGTCACCGCGTCCTTGACGTCGTTCAGCGCGCGGTCGGTGTTGGTCTCCAGCGCGAACTGGATAGTGGTGACCGACAGGCCGTCGGTGATCGAGGACGAGATGTGGCGCACGCCCTCGACGCCGGAGACGCCGTCTTCGATGGTCTTGGTGACCTGCGCTTCAAGCTCGGAAGGCGCGGCGCCGAACTGCGAGACCGCAACCGAGATCACGGGAATGTCGGCCGAGGGCAGCCGCGTCACCGCGAGCTTGGTGAACGACACCCAGCCCAGCACCAGGAGGATGATCGAGAAGACGACGGAGGGAAGCGGGTTGCGGATCGACCAAGCGGAAATATTGAGAGCCATCAGCGTACCCGCACACGATCGAGTTCATCAGCAAACATGGTTTTGACCTGGTCGCCGTCATGCAGCGAGGTGCCGGCATCGGCCACCACGACTTCGCCGACATCGAGGCCTTCGAGAATTTCGGTTGAGGTTTCGGACGACAGCCCGACGCGAACCTTGCGCGTCTCGATGGTGTTGCCGCCCTTCACGACCTGAACGGTAAGGCGGTCGATCGCGGTGTGCGGCACGGCGACGCCGCAGCTGCGCTTGGCGTCGATATTGGCGCGGGCGAACATGCCGACCTTCAGCGAGGGATTGGACGTCATCGCAATCCGCACCTTGCCGAGCTGGCTGGTGCGGTCGATCTGCGGCGACACCAGGCGGACGCGGCCGACGAGATCAGGCGCGCCGTCGCGGCTGATGCGGGCGGTCGCGCCGGGATTGAGCTTGAGGATGTGGACGCTCGGCACTTCGGCGTCGAGTTCGATCTCGTTGTTGATGGCGATGCGGAACATCGGCCCGGCCTGCGGCGAGGCCGGGGCGCCAACGATGGTGCGCACTTCCGTCACCAGCCCGGCTGCCGGCGCCTTCAACGAGACCGGGCCGGTGCGGCCTTGCTGTTGCTGGCCCGGTTGTTGCGGCGGCGCCGACAGGCGCGCCAGTTCCTGGCCCTCGGTGACGAGGTCGCCCTCGCGGACGAAGAGATCGGTAACCTTGGAGCCCTCCTGGTCGGCGCCGACCACGGCCTCGCGCTTCGGGACGATGAAGCCGGTGACCCGCACCATGTCGGAGAAGCAGGCATTGACGGTCTTGGCGACCACGACAACGGCGGTGCCGGTCGTCTCGGGCTTCTCGCGATGGGGCCGATGCTCCCACCAATAGTACCCGCCGACGAGTGCGGCAAAGGCCAGCGTTCCGAGCGCAGGCTTGATATATTCGGTGAGGGGCTTCATCGCCGGATCATTCCAGAAACCAGATTCGAGTGGAGCTGTGCCGTCGCGCGGGGCAGGCTCGGCATGTTAGCGCGTTTTGCGTGGGTTTGGATACCATCGGGCCGCGGCAAAGCGCCGGAACAGACCGCAAAAAGCCTCCGTTCGGGATTCCGGACGGAGGCTTTTCGCGAAATACCGAATGCGGCACGCCCGTCAGCTTGCGCTACTTCTGTGCGGTGACCTTGGTTTCCATGTTCACCACCTGCACGCGACGGTTGGCTTCGGCGAGCGGCTGGCTCGGATCCTTCAGCTTGCTCTTGCCGTAGCCGACGGTGACGAGATCGCTGCCGTTGATGCCGTATTTCTCGATCAGATACTTCTTGATCGCGTCGGCGCGACGCTCGGACAGGCTCTGGTTATATTCCTCGCCACCGGCTGCATCGGTGTGGCCGGCGACCACGAAGGTCGAGCCCTTCAGTTCGGCGTTGGACAGCGCGCGGCCAAGCGCCTGCACGGACGGGATCGACTTGGCGCTGATGTCGGCCGAGTTGTAGTCGAAGGTGATTTCCAGATCGATCTTCGGCTTGTCCTGGACGATGGCGGCGATTTCCTCGCGCTCGCTGGCGGACAGCGAACGGGTGGTGCGGCCGCGGACGCTGCTGACGAACTTGGTCTCGGCCGGGTTGGCGGCGGGCTCGGCCGAACCGCCGATGGACAGGCCGCGGGTCAGCGGCTTCTTGGTCGGGGACAGAGCCTTGAGGATCTGGTCCTCGGTGACATCGTCGCCGGCGCGTGCTGCGCCGATGCCAAAGGAAAGCGCGGCCGCAAGGGCCACGATCGCGGTCAAATTCGTGCTCCCGGAAAAGTTCGCCATTTGCCAGTCCCTCCTGCGCTGCCCGCGCGGTTCAAAATCACCTTACCAATTAACGGCCCGACCCGAACGGTCGCGGCGTTGATTCTCATTAGTCTCCGGCGGCCGCCCGCGGTTCGAAGGCCGCGCCGCCTCAAAACACCTCACTGCACCCCATAATCCGCGAATTCCTTGACAATATTCGGATCCATCGCCTTGGCATTTGCGATATCCAGGTCGCCCTCGGCGAGCGAGCCGTTGCGCCGCTTGGCGAGCCCCCGCCCGTACAGCGAGGAGGTCAGGCGCGGATTGATCCGCAGCGCCGCGTCGAAATCGGCGATGGCGTTTTTCGTCTGGCCGCTCTTGAGGTTAAGCAGGCCTCGGCTGTCCAGCGCATCGACGAAATTGGGCCGCAGCCGCAGCGCCTCGTTGCAGTCCTTCAACGCCGCCTGGAGGTCGCCGATCACGGTGCGGGCCCAGCAGCGGTTGTTGTAGGCCTCGACGTCCTTGGGGTTCAGCCGCAGCGAATTGTTGAAATCCTTGATTGCCAGATCGTAGGCGCCCTTGCTGGCATAGACCTGACCGCGCCGGTACAGCGCTGCCGCGTCGTCCGGATTGTCGTTCAGCTTCTGGGTCAGGCTCTTGATGGTCGGATCGTCGGACAGCGTGTTTTCCCGCGGCGGCTGCGGGGTCGGCAGGATCTGCGGCGGAATCTCGACCTTGGGCGGCTGCTCGGCCGGTTTCGGCAACTGCGGAATCTCGATCGGCTTCGGCTGCTGCGGCTGCTCGATCCGCTGCGGAGGCTCGACCCGCTCCTGGATCTGCGGTTGCTGGGGCCGGGCGGCCTGCTGTTGAGGCCGCGCGCCGCCGCCGGGAATGAACGAAAAATCCTCCGCCAGCGAGGACGAAATCCACGGAACCTGCTCGCTGCGCGAGGCGCGGGTGACACCGACCCGGGTGCGATTCAGCGTTTCCTCGGCCGTCAGGTCGGGGACGCGGATTTCCTTGAGCAATTCCCGCACGAACAGGCTGCGGTCGCCGCCATTGTCGGCCACCACGGAGGACAGGGCGGCCGAATACATCACCAGCGTGCCGTTCGGCGCGATGACGGGTGCGAGACCTGCGGAGAAGCTGCGAAAGCGCCGCTCGAACGGGTTGCGCCTTGAGGCATCGATCAGCGCGATCTTGACGCCGGCGCCACGGCTATTGATCTCGCCCAGCACCTTTTCCAGGCTGAAGCCGTCGCGGCGCACATCGGGCTCGGTCCAGATCTGGGCGTCGACCGGGATCATGTAGCTCTGGCGGCCGGACTCGATGCCGTAGCCGGAGAAGAACAGCAGCGCCACCGATCCGGGCTTGATCTTGCCGTACAGGCGGTCGAAGGCGCGGCGCATCTGGTCGCCGTTCAGGTTCTCGCCGATTTCGACGGTGAAGCCGTCGCGCTTCAACTCGTCGGCGATATCGCGGGCGTCGTTGATCGGCTCGCGCAGCGGCGCCTCGGCGTCCGGATATTTTGAATTGCCGATGACGAGCGCAAGCCGCTCGCCTGCAGCGAGCGACGGCACGGCCGATGAAACTGAAAGGAGCAGTGAGAGAACAAAGACGCGGATTTTCATAGCGGCGGCGGTCCAGCCCAAAAGGCGCCGATCCAGCTTGCGCCGCGGCGACCTTACTCGACGAAAACCCGATTATCAAACCCGTCCGCCGGACCGTCAACCGCTTGCCGCGGCACTCGTAATTGCGACAGTTCACCGCGACAAAAGTAGCAGAGGCACCCGGAATAATCGGCGCGCGATCAGGGTGATCGCTGCGGAAAACCGGTTCCGGGCCGATAGTCCCGCCGAATCAGTGTGATTTGCCCTCACATTGCAGGTCCGTGCAGTCACACGCCTGACATGCGCCGGCGCGGTTTGACCTTTATGCGCCGCAATGGCTTGGTGCGGTCCGCCGAGTTCTCCAACAATCAAAAAGCAACAGCCGATGGGAAACGCCTACGAAATCTACGCGCTGCGCTATGCCACCATGACGCCGCGCACGCCCAACATGAATTTCCTGAGCCCCGATCCGCATGAGACCGCCGCGCAGGACCTCGACTATTTCGTCTGGCTGATCCGCGGGGCGGGGCGCGATATCCTGGTCGACACCGGTTTCAACGCCGAGGAAGCGACGGCGCGGGCTCGCAAGCTGACGCTCAATCCGGTCGATGCGCTGGCGAATTTCGGCGTCAAGGCGGACACCATCAAGGACGTCATCGTCACCCATCTGCACTACGACCACGCCGGCAATCTAGACCGCTTCCCCAATGCGCGGTTTCATTTGCAGGACCGCGAGATGAGCTATGCCACCGGGCGCTGCATGTGCAACGGCCTGCTGCGGCATCCGTTTTCGATCGAGCATGTGACGCTGATGGTGCGCCATGTCTATGGCGAGCGCGTCACCTTCCACTCCGGTGACGGCGAAGTTGCGCCCGGCGTGACGGTGCATCGCGTCGGCGGCCATTCCGACGGGCTGCAGGTGGTGAGGGTCGAAACCGCGCGGGGTCCGGTGGTGCTGGCTTCGGATGCAGCGCATTATTACGCGAACCTGCAGAAGCGCAGCCCTTTTCCGATCGTCTACAATATCGGCGACATGGCGACCGGATGGGAGATCGTCGAGCGGCTTGCCGGTCATCCCGACCGCTTCATTCCAGGCCATGATCCGATCGTGCGCGAAATCTATCCACGCGCCGGCGACAAGGTCGATGCCTATGCGCTGCATCTGGCGCCGTCGCGCTCGTTTGTAAAATAGCGTAGCTTTTTCGAGCGAAGTGGATGCCGGTTCGCGTGAAGAAAACGCGTCAAACAAAAGATCTTAGGAACATGGCTGAGTACAAGACCATCGGCTTCGTCGGCCTTGGCGTGATGGGCGAGCCGATCTGCCGCAATCTGGTGAAGAAGAGCGGCCGGCCGGTGCTGGCATTCGATCTGTCGGCCGAGCCATTGGCGCGGCTGCGCGGCGAGGGCGCCGAGGCCGCGGCTTCCGTCGCGGACGTGCTGAAACGAAGCGATCTCGTGTTCCTGTGCCTGCCGAGCGCCAGGCATGTGCGCGCGGTGTTCGAAGGCGACGGCATCTTCGAGAACATCAGGCCGGGCCAGGTGATCGTCGATCTCGGCACGTCGTCGGTGGGTCAGACCCGCGATTTCGCCAGCCGGCTGGCTGCAAAGGGTAGCGCCTGGGCGGACGCGCCGATCGCGCGCACGCGGCAGGCGGCGCAGGACGGCACGCTCAGCGTCATGGTCGGGACGACCGCGCCGCTCTATGCGGCGATCGAGCCGCTCATCCGCTGCTTTGCCACCGACGTCACCCATTGCGGTGACGTCGGCGCGGGCCAGGTGACGAAGATTCTCAACAACATGGTGCTGTTTGAAACCGTCAATGCGCTGGCCGAGGCTGTTGCGCTCGCCCGGCACCATGGCGTCGATGCCAGGCTGTTACTGGAGACGCTGTCAAAAGGCTCGGCCGACAGCTTCGCGCTACGCAACCACGGCATGAAGGCGATCCTGCCCGGCGTGTTTCCGGAGCGCGCATTCTCGACCGAATATGCGCTGAAGGACCTGTCCTATGCGCTGGAGCTTGCGGCCGACGCCGGCATCAAGATTCGCGGCGCGGAGCTGATCGGCACGATCCTGCAGGAAGCGATCGATGCGGGGTCGGGCGACAATTATTTTCCGGTGATTGCCAGGCACATCGGCAAGCCATAATCACCCTCATTGCTTCGTCGCTTCGCTCCGCAATGACGTGGAGAGAGCTGAAATCCACGAGGACAATCCATGATCACGCGCCTTGCCGGTCACACACCCACCCGCAGCCGCGCGGTGGCGCACGACGACCTGGTGTTCACCGTGGCGGTCTCGCCCGATCCGGTCAGCCCTTCGATGTACGAGCAGAGCGTCAAGGCGCTCGCGCGTATCGACGAAAGCCTCGCGCAATGCGGCTCCGACAAGAGCAGGATTCTCACCGCGATCGTCTACATCGCCGACATCGAGCTCAAGGGCGAGATGAACCGCGCCTGGGATGAGTGGGTCGATACCGAAAATCCGCCGATGCGTGCCTGCCTCGGCGTCGATCTCGAACCGCCGCACATCGTGGAAATCGTGGTGACGGCCGTGAAATAGGCCGGTCAATACACGTCCTTCGCGTCGGCTTCCTCGCTGGTCTGCACCAGATCGAGGCTAGCCTCGAGCTTGCCGAGCAGCATCGCGAAATCGCGGCGCTCCTGTGCGGAAAGCCCGGTGAGGATTTCCTGCTCGCGCTGCAACAGCCGCGGGAAAAGCTCCTCATACAGCGTGCGTCCCTTGCGTGTCAGGCGCAGCCGGAATTCGCGGCGGTCGTTCTCGTTCTCGACGCGCTCGATCACCTGGCGCTTCATCAACGCGGTCACCGCGCGGCTGATGGTCGATTTGTGCGTTCGCGTGCATTCGGCGACGTATTGCGCGCTGCAGGGTTCCTTGCGGAAGCCGAGCGTCGCCAGCACGCGCCAGCCTGGGATATCGAGCCCGTAGCGCTCCTGGTATTCGGTCGACAGCGCATGCGACAGTTCCGCAGCCAGCCGGTTGAGGCGGAACGGCACGAATTTGAAGAGATCGAGACGCGCACTCTTGTTCGCAGCGGATTCGTCGCGCGGAAGGTCGGCCGGCTCGCTCAACAGAGGCTTGGCCAAATATATTGCTCCAATCGGGTTGACGCCGGAGCGCTGACGGAAGATAGTTGCAGATGCGACTAATTTAGCAGCCTCGCCGAACTTTGGCCAGAGCAAATCCATGCCGCAGAGCAAAGTCCAATTCGGCTATCGGCGTCATCCCGACCAGGACCGGACGGCGACGGCTGAGCATGCGGTCGCCGTCGTCGGTGCCGGACCTGTCGGTCTGTCGCTTGCGATCGACTTGGCGCAGCGCGGACAGAAGGTGGTGCTGCTTGATGATGCCGACCGCATCGGCGAGGGCTCGCGCGCGATCTGCTTCTCGAAACGCTCGCTGGAGTTCTGGGACCGGCTCGGCGTCGGCGACCGCATGGTCGACAAGGGCGTGGTGTGGAGCGTCGGCAGGATTTTTCACGGCGCCTCGCAGCTCTACCAGTTCAATCTGCTGCCGGAGCAGGGCCACAAGCGGCCGGCCTTTATCAACCTGCAGCAGTTCTATGCGGAAGCCTATCTGGTCGATCGTGTCACGCAGCTGCCCGCGATCGATCTGCGCTGGAGCAACAAGGTAAGCGCGCTCGAGCGGCGCAACGACCACGTCGCGCTGACCATCGATACGCCCGAGGGTCCCTATAAGCTCCATGCGCAATACGTCGTTGCCTGCGACGGCGCCCGTTCCTCACTGCGCCAGATGGTCGGCGCGGAATTTGCCGGGCAGGTGTTTGAAGACCAGTTCCTGATTGCCGACGTCAAGATGACCGCGGCGTTTCCGACCGAGCGCTGGTTCTGGTTTGACCCGCCGTTCCATGCCGGCCGCTCGGCGCTGCTGCACAAGCAGCCCGACGACGTCTGGCGCATCGACCTGCAACTCCGTCCGGATGCCGATCCCGTCGTCGAGAAGAAGCCGGAAAATGTGCGGCCGCGGATCGCGCGCATGCTCGGCCATGACAAGTTCGATTTCGAATGGATATCGCTCTACAAGTTCCAGTGCCGGCGCATGGACCGCTTCGTTCATGGCCGCGTGATCTTCGCCGGCGATGCCGCGCATCAGGTCTCGCCGTTCGGCGCACGCGGCGCCAATTCCGGGCTGGAAGACGCCGAGAATATTGCCTGGAAGCTGGACCTCGTGTTGCGCGGGAGTTCGCCGGAAAGCCTGCTGGAGACCTACCACACCGAGCGTAGTGCAGCGGCGGACGAGAATATCCGCGAGTCGACACGATCGACCGACTTCATGGCGCCTGCCACCCAGCAGGAGGCGCGGCTGCGCAAGGCCGTGCTGTCGCTCGCCAAGGAAACCGAGTTCGGCAAGCGCATGGTCAATGGCGGCAGGCTGTCGGTGCCTTCGGTCTACGACACGCCGCTGTCCACCGCCGATACCGATGATTGGCGCGGCGGCCCGCGGCCGGGTGCATCGATGCCGGATGCGCCGGTGGCGGACCATGCGGGCAATCCGATGTTCCTCACCGAGGCCTTCGTCCGCAAGGGAACGCGTTTCACGCTGCTGACGTTCGGCAATGGCAAGGCAGTCGATGCGCCCGGAAACGTAGGCGCGATCCGCGTCGGCAGCGAGGATGGATTGATCGACGCTGCGGGCCTCGCCGGCAAGCGCTACGACGCCGAGACCGGCGCGACCTATCTGCTGCGGCCGGATGGCTACGTCGCCGCGCGCTTCCGCCAGGCCGACCGGTCGCTCATCGTGAAAGCTCTGGCCCGCGCCAGCGGACTCAATTGAGGTTTGGCGATGCCGCTTTCAACCAATTCGAACTTCGCAAGGCCTGATGACGCTTTCCGCGCCGTCGTCGAGGCGCATCGCGGCCTCAGCGACGCGCAGAGCGCCGATCTCGATGCCGCGCTGGTGCTGGTGCTCGCCAATCACATCGGCGACATCGACGTGCTTCGCGAGGCGATCATGCTCGCCAAGCGACGCATGCTGGACGCGGACCAGCAGCAACAACAGCAACAACAATAAGAGTTGAGGGAAATCGTATCGATGGCCAGTTTTGCATCCACCGGAGATATGGCGGAAAAGAAGGTCACCTTTTCCGACATCGGCTCCGATATCTACGCCTTCACCGCCGAGGGCGATCCGAACACGGCCATCGTTGTCGGCGACGACAGTTGCCTTGTGTTCGACGCGCAGGCAACGCCGGCGATGGCCAACAAGGTGATCGAGCGCGTGCGCGCCGTGACCGACAAGCCGATCAAATATGTCGTGCTGTCGCATTATCACGCCGTGCGCGTGCTCGGCGCTTCCGCCTACAAGGCGCAAGGCATCGTCGCCTCGCAGGAGACCTATCGGCTGATCCAGGAGCGCGGCCAGCAGGATTGGGATTCCGAGTACGGCCGCTTCCCGCGCCTGTTCCAGGACGCCAGAAGCATTCCCGGTCTGACCTGGCCGACGCTGACCTTCGAAACCGACATGACCATCTATCTCGGCAAGCGGGAGGTGCGGCTGATGTCGCTCGGCGCCGGCCACACCTCCGGCGATATCGTCGCCTGGGTGCCGGATGCCGAGGTGATGCTCTCGGGCGATCTGATCGAGTATCACTCGGCCTGCTATTGCGGCGACGCTTACCTGCGCGAATGGCCTGTGACGCTGAACGAAATCCTCGCCTTCAATCCCAAGGCGATCGCGCCGGGCCGCGGCGATGCGCTGAAGGGCACGGCCACCGTGCGCGATGCCATCGCCATGACCCGCGACTTCGTCACCACGCTTTACGGCGCTGCCGAGACTTCGATCGCAAAAGGCCGCAGCCTGAAGGAATCGATGGCGGCAACGCGCCAGGTGATGGACCCGAAATTCTCGACATTCGCCATTTATGAGCACTGCCTGCCGTTCAACGTCTCGCGCGCCTATGACGAGGCCTCGGGCATCGACGAGCCCGTGATCTGGACCGACGCGCGCGACCGCGAAATGTGGGCGGCCCTGCAAGGAGGAGGATAGCCATGAACATCAACACCTCGCCCGACACCATCAGCCGCGGCGTAACGCAGATCGCGCCGGGCTACATGTCCGGCTTCGGCAACAGCTTCGAGACCGAGGCGCTGCCCGGCGCGCTGCCGGTCGGGCGCAACTCGCCGCAGCGCTGCGCCTACGGGCTCTATGCCGAACAGCTTTCCGGCTCGCCCTTCACCGCGCCGCGCGGCACGAACGAGCGTTCCTGGCTCTATCGCATCCGCCCGTCGGTGAAGCATTCCGGGCGCTTCACAAAGGTCGACATGGGCTATTGGCGCACCGCGCCCTGCCATGAATACGACCTCCCGATCGCGCAATTGCGCTGGGATCCGGCGCCGCTGCCCAAGGGCGACGTCACGTTCCTGCAGGGCGTGCACACCATGACGACAGCCGGCGATGCCAGCACGCAAGCCGGCATGGCGGCGCACATCTACCTGATCACCAGCTCGATGGTGGACCAGAACTTCTACAACGCCGACGGCGAGCTGACGTTCGTGGCGCAGCAGGGCAGCCTGCGGCTCGTCACCGAGTTCGGCCGTATCGACATCGAGCCGGGCGAGATCGCGGTGGTCCCGCGCGGCGTGAAGTTCCGCGTCGAAGTTCCGGACGGCCCGGCGCGCGGCTATCTCTGCGAAAATTACGGCGGTGCCTTCACGCTGCCGGAGCGCGGCCCGATCGGCGCCAACTGCCTGGCCAATTCGCGCGACTTCCTGACGCCGGTGGCGGCGTATGAGGAGAAAGACACGCCGACCGAGCTCTTCGTGAAATGGGGCGGCTCGCTGTTCAAGACGGAGCTGCCGCATTCGCCGATCGATGTTGTCGCCTGGCACGGCAATTACGCGCCGTACAAATATGACCTGCGCACCTTTTCGCCGGTCGGCGCCATCGCCTTCGATCATCCCGATCCCTCGATCTTCACCGTGCTGACCTCGCCGTCGGAGACGGCGGGCACCGCGAATATCGATTTCGTGATCTTCCCGGAGCGCTGGATGGTGGCGGACAATACCTTCCGCCCGCCGTGGTATCACATGAACATCATGTCGGAGTTCATGGGCCTGATCTACGGCGTCTATGATGCGCGACCGCAAGGCTTCGTCCCCGGCGGCGCGTCCTTGCACAATTGCATGCTGCCGCACGGCCCGGACCGCCAGGCATTCGACCATGCCAGCAATGGCGAATTGAAGCCGGTGAAGCTGACGGGCACCATGGCCTTCATGTTCGAGACGCGCTTCCCGCAGCGGGTCACCGAATACGCTGCGAATTCGTCGGCGCTGCAGGGCGACTATTCGGACTGCTGGAAGGGACTGGAGAAGCGGTTCGACCCGAACAAGCCGTAGGTACACCGCAAACGCACGTCGTCATGCCCCGGCTTGTCCCGGGCATCCACGTCCTGGCCAGGAAGAAAAGTCGTGGATGGCCGGGTCAAGCTCGGCCATGACGGCGGAATAGTAGGAGGAAGACTTGCCCCACCCCAACGACTCCCGGCTCCGCTCCTTCATCCCGGTCGATGCCGCCTCCGACTTCCCGATCCAGAACCTGCCCTATGGCGTGTTCTCGGCCAGGGACGGTCTTGCGCCGCGCGTCGGGGTCGCGATCGGCGACTGCGTGCTCGATCTCTGGCAACTCGCGCAGGATTGCCGGATCGATGTGGCCGACATCGGCGTGTTTGCCGCCTCCTCGCTGAATCCGTTCATGGCGCTCGGTCCGAAAGCATGGTCCAGCACGCGGGCGCGCATCAGCGAGCTGCTGCGTGACGATCATCCGGAACTGCGCGATAATGACGAGCTGCGCACGCGCGCGCTGGTGCCGATGCGCGATGTCACGCTGCACCTGCCGATCGCGGTTTCCGGCTATACCGATTTCTACTCGTCGAAGGAGCACGCCACCAATGTCGGCGTCATGTTCCGCGGCAAGGACAATGCGCTGCAGCCGAACTGGCTGCACATGCCGATCGGCTATAACGGCCGCGCCTCGACCGTGGTCGTCAGCGGCACGAAGGTGAAGCGGCCGCGCGGTCAGCTCAAGCCTCCGAATGCCGACGCGCCGAGTTTCGGGCCGTGCAAGCGGCTCGACTTCGAGCTGGAAATCGGCGTCGTGGTCGGCCAGGCCTCGAGGATGGGCGAGATGCTCACCGAGGCGCAGGCCGAGGAGATGATCTTCGGCTTCGTCATTCTCAACGACTGGAGCGCCCGCGACATCCAGCAATGGGAATATGTGCCGCTCGGCCCGTTCCAGGCCAAGGCGTTCGCGACCTCGATCAGCCCGTGGGTCGTGACGCGCGAGGCGCTGGAGCCGTTCCGCCTGCATGGCCCCAGGCAGGAGCCGGAGCCGCTGGCTTACCTGAAGCAGTCGGGTGCGAACAATTTCGACATGGAGCTCGACGTTGCCTTGCGCGCCAGCTCCATGAATGAGGCCAAGAACATCTGCCGCACCAATTTCAAGTACATGTACTGGTCGTCGGTGCAGCAACTCGTGCACCACGCATCAAGCGGCTGCGCCATGAATGTCGGCGATCTCCTCGGCAGCGGCACCATCTCCGGCCCGGAGAAGCAGCAGCGCGGCAGCCTTCTGGAGATCAGCTGGAACGGCACCGAGCCGGTGGAACTGGCCGCCGGCATCTCGCGCTCGTTCCTTGAAGACGGCGATTCGCTCGTGATGCGCGGCTGGTGCCAGGGCGACGGCTACCGCGTCGGCTTCGGCGAGGTGGAGGGAACGATTGCGCCCGCAGGCTAGCCACTACCGTCATCGCGAGGAGCATTGCTAGGAAGCGATCCATGGCGGCGCAGCAATAGGTGGATTCGCGTCGCTCGCAACGACGGGGACAGGTCAGCGTTCTTCAGGTGGCGTGCCACGTATCCGCGCGCAATGCGCGGCGACATCATCGAGGCTGTATTTCAGGTGCACGCGCTTGTCGGACGGTAGCTGTTTCGCCGTGCACACTCCCGGCCGCCATTCCCTGGCGGGGCGGATCGGCCGCCGCTCGAAGCCGCCGCCGCAGTTCGGGCAGACGTTGTTCAGCCTGTTGTCGGCACAGTCGGCGCAAAAGGTGCATTCATAGGAGCAGATGCGCGCATCGAGCGCCGATGGCGGCAGGTCCTTGTCGCAATATTCGCAGTTCGGTCGCAGTTGCAGGGCCATGACGGGTCTCTCGGGATCGGTTTGCCGGGAATCATCGCAGACCAACGCCGAAATCCGAATGCCGGATTTCCCTCGATTTCAGCCGCGCAGCGGCAGCCGGGTGCTTTCCTTCAGCCTGTCCAGCACGATCGAGGAGCGCACATGCGCCACGCTCTGGTGCGGCATGAGCACGTTGTTGACGAGATCGGACAGGCCCTTGAGGTCGCGCAGCACCACCTTGAGCACGTAGTCGGCGTCGCCGGTCAGCGAATAGGCCTCCTGGATATCGTCGACCCGGCCCACCAGCGCGCGGAATTTCTTGGCGTTGTCGGGCGAGTGGGTGGCCAGCGTCACCTGGATGAAGGCGATCAGGCCAAAGCCGAGCGCTTCGCCCGAGAGGTCGGCGTGATAGCCCGCGATCACCTTCGCTTCCTCGAGCCGCATCCGCCGCCGCGAGCATTGCGAGGCGGACAGGCCGACGAGATCGGCCAGTTGCTGGTTGGTGAGCCGGCCGTCGTCCTGCAGCGCGGCCAGCATCCTGAGATCGAAGGCGTCCGTCGGTATCATGCGCAAAATGCCTGTTTGATGCACGAAATTTGCATCAAGCTAGCAATATATGCCCTCATTTGCACGCACCTTGCGCCGATTGCGGCCGAAGATGACCGAAATCAACGCTGGAGATCTGCCGATGGGTCCGTTCCCGCACGACGCGCCGCCCGCCGCCATCACCCCGGACAACCCGATGGGGACCGACGGCTTCGAGTTCGTCGAATATGCCCATCCCGATCCGCAGAAGCTGCACGCGCTGTTCAAGCTGATGGGTTTTGCGCCGGTCGCGCGCCACCGGAGCAAGAAGATCACGGTCTACCGCCAGGGCGACGTCAATTACCTCGTCAACGAGGAGGCGGGCACGCACGGCTTCAACTTCGTCGCCGCGCACGGCCCCTGCGCGCCGTCGATGGCGTTCCGCGTGGTCGATGCGAAGCAGGCCCATGAGCGCGCGGTTGCGCTCGGCGCCGAGCCGGCCGGCATGTCGGCGCGGGAGAAGACGCTCGACGTTCCCGCCATCAAGGGCATCGGCGGCAGCCTGCTCTATTTCGTCGACCGCTATGGCGCAAAGGGCTCGGCCTATGATGCCGAATTCGAGTGGCTCGGCGCGCGCGATCCGCGCCCCGCCGGCGCCGGGCTCTATTACATCGATCACCTCACCCACAACGTCCATCGCGGGCGGATGGATGTGTGGACCGGCTTCTACGCAAAACTGTTCAACTTCCGCCAGATCCGCTTCTTCGACATCGAAGGCCGCGCCTCGGGCCTGTTCTCCCGCGCGCTGACCAGCCCGGACGGCAAGATCCGGATTCCGATCAACGAGGACGCCGGCGATTCCGGGCAGATCGAGGAATATCTCAACGTCTACCGGGGCGAGGGCATCCAGCACATCGCCTGCGGCGTGCGCGACATCCATCGCACCATCGAGAGCCTGCGCGAGGATGGCTTGCCGTTCATGCCGTCGCCGCCCTCGACCTATTTCGAGAAGATCGACACGCGCCTGCCCGGCCACGGCGAGGACGTGGCGCGGCTACAGAAGAACGGCATCCTGATCGACGGCGAGGGCGTGGTCGACGGCGGCCAGACCAAGGTGCTGCTGCAGATTTTCTCGGCGAACGCGATCGGGCCGATCTTCTTCGAATTCATCCAGCGCAAGGGCGACGACGGATTCGGCGAAGGCAATTTCAAGGCGCTGTTCGAATCGATCGAGGAAGACCAGATCAGGCGCGGCGTGCTGAAGGTGGAGAGCGCGGCGTAATTTGCTGCAAAGGTGGGGTTGCGAAGCGCCACCCGTCACTTGCGCTGCCGGGCGGTGGGTTGTGCCCAACCCGACCTGCGTTCTTTACCGCTTCCATGCGCTCGCGAGCTGGCCGATATCGGCCTTCTCCGGCTCGCGGATGGCCGACGGCGTGCGGGAGAAGCGCGGGGCCGGCGCAGGCTGCGTCACGCCATGACGTTCGACGAACACGTTGCGCGCGGCCATATGCGGGTGCTTCGGCGCCTCCGCCATGGTGAGGATCGGCGCGAAGCAGATATCGGTGCCTTCCATGATCTTGCACCAGTCCGCGCGCGATTTGCTCTTGAACACCTTCGTCAGCTTTTCCTTCAGTGCCGGCCAGGCCTTGCGGTCCATCTGCGCGTCGAAATCGGCGTCGGTGAGATCGGCGTGCTGGCGCAGCAGCGCGTAGAACTGCGGCTCGATCGAGCCGATCGAGATGAAGTTGCCGCAGGAGCATTCGTAGACGCCGTAGAAATGCGCGCCGCCATCGAGGAAATTCTGATCGCGGCCTTCGGTCCAGCGGCCGGTCGCGGTCATGTCGAAGAACATCGACATCAGCGAGGCGGCGCCGTCGCACATCGCGGCGTCCACCACTTGGCCCTTGCCGGACTTCGAGACTTCCAGCAGCGCGGCCAGCACGCCGACCACGAGGTAAAGCGCGCCGCCGCCGAAATCGCCGACGAGGTTGAGCGGCGGCACCGGCTTCTCCCGGGTGCCGATCGCGGCCAGCGCGCCGGTGATGGAGATGTAATTGATGTCGTGGCCGGCGGCGTTGGCCAGCGGGCCTTCCTGGCCCCAGCCGGTCATGCGGCCGTATACCAGCTTCGGGTTGCGCGCGTGAACGACATCGGGGCCGAGCCCGAGCCGCTCCATCACGCCGGGGCGAAAGCCTTCGATCAGCGCATCGGCGCCCGCCAGCAGATCGAGCACCTGCGCCACCGCGGCCTTGTCCTTCAGGTCAAGCTCCACCACCTTGCGGCCGCGGCCGGCGACGGATTTCAGGTTCTTGCCGGCGCCGACGCGGTCCAGCGTCACCACCTCGGCGCCCATGTCGGCGAGCATCATGCAGGCAAACGGACCGGGACCGATGCCGGCGAATTCGACGATGCGGAAGCCGGCGAGCGGACCGGTGGCCGTGGTGGCGGCGTGAGACGCTGACTTGTCGAGCACGGTGGTTTCCTCGAATGATCTTAATTAGCTGATTAGCCAAGTTCTCGCGCCTTCGCCGCTCACTGGCAAGCAATTCTTGCCCTAAAACGAATGCGGCGCGCATCGCTGCGCGCCGCATGCATGGCTTGGACCGGGATAGGATCAGCCGGCGGCTTGCACCGCACGCTGCGCCATTACTTTCACCAGATTGGCGCGGTATTCGGCCGAACCGTGCAGGTCGGCCATAATTCCATCTGCCGATACCTTCACGTTGTCGAGTGCGCCGGCCGACCAGTCGGCCTTCAACGCGGTCTCAATTGCCGGAACCCGCATGACGCCGTTCTGGAAGGCGCCGGTTGCCGCAGCGCGTATCTCGCCGGTTCTTGTCTTCACCACGAACACCCCGGTCAAGGCAAAGCGCGAGGCCGGATGACGGAATTTCGCATAGCCCGCCTTTGCGGGAATGGGGAACGACACGGCGGTGATCAGTTCGCCGTCATCAAGGGCCGTGGTGAACAGGCCCTTGAAGAAATCCTCTGCCGCGATCGCGCGCTTGTTGGTCTTCACGGTCGCGCCCAACGCGACCAGCGCCGCCGGAAAATCGGCCGCCGGATCGTTGTTGGCGATGGAACCACCGATGGTTCCGCAATAACGCACGGCCGGATCGCCCAGCACGGAGGTCAGATAAGCGATCGCCGGGATCGACTTCTTCACCTCGGCGCTGTTCATGATGTCGAAATAGGTCGTCGCCGCCCTGATGGTCAACGTGTCGCCGCTCGTCTCGATGCCGACCAAATCCTTGATCCGTGCAAGATCGATCACGTCGGAAGGTGACGCCAGACGCTGCTTCATGACGGGCAGCAGCGTTTGGCCGCCGGCGAGATATTTCGCCTCCTTGCCCTTGGCGTAAAGGGCAGCGGCCTCGTCGACCGAGGAGGCGCGGTGGTAAGTGGTCTCGTACATGGTGCTTGCTCCCTCAACCGTGAATCGCGTGCCAGACGCGATCGGGCGTCGCCGGCATTTCCAGCCGGTTGCTGCCGATCGCATCCGTGATGGCGTTGATGACGGCGGCCGAGGCGCCGATCGCGCCGGCCTCGCCGCAGCCCTTGACGCCGAGCGGATTGCTGGGACACAGCGTCGTGGTGTGCGACACCTTGAACGAGGGCAGGTCGTCGGCGCGCGGCATGGTGTAGTCCATGAAGGACGCCGTGATCGGCTGGCCATTCTCGTTGTAGACGGCGTGTTCGAGCAGTGCCTGGCCGATGCCTTGCGCGAGGCCGCCATGCACCTGGCCTTCCACGACCATCGGGTTGATCAGGCGCCCGAAATCGTCGGCGGCGACGAAGTTCACGAACGAGGTCTTGCCGGTGGCGGCATCGACCTCGACCTCGCAGATGTAGGCGCCGGCGGGGAAGGTGAAGTTGGTCGGGTCGTAGAAGGCGGTTTCCTTCAGGCCCGGCTCCATGCCGTCAGGCAGGTTGTGCGCCGTGTAGGCGGCGAGCGCGACCATCGGCAGCGCGATCGACTTGTCGGTGCCGGTCACCTTGAACTCGCCGTTCTCGATGACGATGTCGTTTTCGCTCGCTTCCAGCGCGTGGGCCGCGATCTTCTTGGCCTTGGATTCGATCTTCTCCATGGCCTTTATGATGGCGGTGCCGCCGACCGCGATCGAGCGCGAGCCGTAGGTGCCCATGCCGAACTGCACCTTGTCGGTGTCGCCATGCACGATCGAGACCTGGCTGATGGGAACGCCGAGACGCTCGGCGATCAACTGGCTGAACGTGGTCTCGTGGCTCTGGCCGTGGCTGTGCGAGCCGGTCAGCACCTCGATGGTGCCGACCGGGTTGACGCGGATCTCGGCCGATTCCCACAGGCCGACGCCGGCACCGAGACTGCCGACCGCCTTGGAGGGCGCGATGCCGCAGGCCTCGATGTAGCAGGACACGCCGATGCCGCGCAGCTTGCCTTCGGACTTTGCCTTGGCCTTGCGGCCCGCGAAGCCGGCATAGTCGATCGCCTTCATGGCGGCGTCGATCGAGGCGTGAAAGTCGCCGGCGTCATAGGCCATGATGACCGGCGTCTGGTACGGGAAGCTCGTGATGAAGTTCTTCTTGCGCAGTTCGGCCGGATCGACCTTCAGCTGGCGCGCCGCCGTCTCCATCATGCGCTCGAGCAGGTAGCTCGCCTCGGGCCGCCCGGCGCCGCGATAGGCATCCACCGGAGTGGTGTTGGTGTAGACCGCGATCACCTCGGCATAGATCGCCGGGATGACGTACTGGCCCGACAGCAGCGTCGCGTAGAGATAGGTCGGCACCGCCGAGGAGAACAGCGACATGTAGGCGCCGAAATTGGCGTGGGTCTTTACCCGCAGCCCGAGGATCTTGTTGTCCTTGTCGAACGCCATCTCGGCATGGGAGACGTGGTCGCGGCCATGCGCGTCGGTGAGGAACGCTTCGGTGCGGTCGCAGGTCCATTTCACCGGGCGACCGGTCTTCTTCGACGCCCACAGCGCCACCATCTCTTCGGGATAGATGTAGATCTTCGAGCCGAATCCGCCGCCGACGTCGGGGGCGATCACCCGCAGCTTGTGCTCGGGCGCCACGTTGTAAAACGCCGAGAGCACGAGGCGGGCGACATGCGGATTCTGCGACGTGGTGTGGAGCGTGAAGTGCTCTTCGGCCGCGTCGTAATCGGCGATCGCCGCGCGCGGCTCCATTGCATTCGGAGCGAGGCGATTGTTGGTGAGGTCGAGCGAAACCACGTTCGCCGCCTTGGCGAAGGCGGCGCTGACGGCAGCGTCGTCGCCGATGTGCCAGTCATAGATGATGTTGCCCGGGGCCTCGGGGTGCAGCTGCGGCGCGCCCGGCTTGATCGCGGCGCGGACGTCGGCCACCGCCGGCAATTCCTCGTAACCGACCTCCACGGCTTCCGCCGCATCGCGCGCCTGGTTCTTGGTCTCGGCGATCACCACGGCGACGGCCTGTCCGACAAAGCGCACAGTCTCCGGCGCCATCGCGGGCCAGGCGCCCATCTTCATCGGCGAGCCGTCCTTGGAGGTGATGGCCCAGCCGCAGATCAGGTTGCCGATCTTGTCGTCGACCAGTTGCTGGCCGGTCAGCACGGCGACCACGCCCGGCATTTTCATCGCGGCGGACGAGTCGATGCTCTTGACCTTGGCATGCGCATGCGGGCTGCGGACGAAATGCGCGTAGGTGAGCCCTACCAGCTTGATATCGTCGACGTAGCGGCCCTTGCCGGTGATGAACCGCTTGTCTTCCTTGCGCACGACGCTTGCGCCAATGCCTTCAACGCCCATGGTCCTGATCCTCCCAACCGGAGATTTTTGATGACCCGCTGCATGACCTGCGGCGGATAGGATTCGTCTGATGGCGGGACGCTACTCGGCGGCCTGCGCGACATTCATGCGTCCGGCCGCATCCAGCACCGCCTTGACGATGTTGTGATAGCCGGTGCAGCGGCAGATGTTGCCTTCAAGTTCGTGGCGGACGGTGGCTTCATCCAGCTTGCCGCCATGACGGTTCACGATGTCGATCGACGACATGATCATGCCCGGTGTGCAGTAGCCGCACTGCAAGCCGTGATTGTCGCGGAAGGCGGCCTGCATGGGATGCAGCTCGTCGCCCTTGGCGATGCCTTCGATGGTGGTGACGTTGCTGCCGGCCGCCTGGCCCGCCAGCATGGTGCAGGACTTGACCGCACGCCCGTCGACATGGACGACGCAGGCGCCGCACTGGCTGGTATCGCAGCCGACATGGGTGCCGGTCAGATTGAGATTCTCCCGCAGGAGATGGACCAGCAGGGTCCGGTCTTCGACGTCGACCGAGACCGCCTTGCCGTTCACCGTCAGCTTGATGTTAGACACGCTCACTCCTCCCAGATGGGTGTTCTTGATTGGCTCTAATTAGAGACAGCGCGCGCGGAACTTGCAACTAGGATTTTCATCCGGGATGCGGATGTGATGGTTGACGCATGAGCAGGCGCGGCGACGGGCGCTGCGCGCAAGCCCGGCCGGCGGCGGCCCTGCGACCTTTTGGGGAGGGACCGGATTTACGCACCTTTATCCATTTGTCCGTAAGTTACCGAGCGATTGGGGGCACAGGCCCCCGGTCCGGCTTGTCATGATCTGAAGACGGGGGCGGGGATGGGGGTCTCGGAGCGCAGCGGTTTGCGGTGGGTCAAGCTGCCGACCCTTCGTTTCCGCGGCAAGATTGTGCTCGGCTTTGCCGTTACGCTGGCGATTTCCGCCGCCAGCATGGGCATTGCCCAGCTGGGCTTCGAGCATGTGGCCGAGGGCGTGGCCGCCTACCGCAACAGCGTCACCGAGGCCGATCTTGCGCGCAACATCGACCGCGAGCTGATCTCCTACCGCGCGCTCGTGCGTTACTACGTCGCGACCGGCAAGGAAGAGGACAGCAAGGCGGCGATTGCGGCCGAAACCGGGCTGAAGGAGGCCATCGACGCCTCGATGCGCGGCACCACCAATCCGGCCCGGCTGGAACAGATCACAAAACTGTCGCGCGAGTTCCGCGCCTTCACCAAGATCTTCGCCGAGATCCTCAAGACCAAGGACGACAGCGAGTACATAGCCAAGAACGGGCTGATGCGCAGCGGGATGTCGCTGGAATACAAGCTCGACGATCTCGCCAGCGCCGCGAGCGAGGACGCCGAGCTGCAGACGGTCGGCTTCCAGGCCAAGACCATCAGCACCCAGTTCCAGGCCATCAAGGTCTTCATCAACAACTTCGTGGTCAGCGGCGATGAGGCGGCGGCGACCAGCGCCACCAGCCGCCTGACCTTCCTGGAGAACGCGTTCAAGAACATCCCGGCGACGCACGAGAAGATCGAGCCGGTCGTCAAGGAGATGAATGGGCTCTTGAAGACCTATCGCGAGTCCTTTGCCAAGCTGGTCGCGAACCGCAAGCTGATTGCCGACCTCACCGTCGAAATGGGCGAATCCGCCGACGTCATCAGCACGGGCGCGGCCGCGATGAAGACTGCGCTGCTCTCGGACCAGACACGGATGGAGCAGGAATCCAACGCCACCATCACCGCGACCGAGCGACTCATTCTGATGCTTGCGATCGGCGGCTTCGTGCTCGGCGCCGTTTGGGCGTTCATGCTGGCGCGCGGCATTTCGCGGCCGATGATCGCGATGTGCAAGGCGATGCGCGAGCTGGCGGGGGGCAATTTCGACGTCGTGTTGCCGGGCCTCGGCCGCCGCGACGAGATCGGCGAGATGGCAAGCGCGGTGGAAGAATTCAAGGTGCAGGCCATCGCCAAGGCCGAGCGCGATGCCGCCAGCCTCGAGGCGCAGAACAAGGCGGGCGCCGCCGCGCGCCGCAACGAGCTGATCCGTTTCGCCGACGAGTTCGAGACGGCGGTAGGCTCCATCGTGTCCAATGTCTCGACATCCGCCTCGCAGCTGGAAGCCGCTGCCGGCACGCTGACGCGCACGGCGGAGACGACGCAGTCGCTGTCCAGCCAGGTCGCGGACTCCTCGGGCCAGGCATCCAGCGACATGCAGTCGGTAGCGGCGGCGACGGAGGAGCTTTCCGCCTCCGTCAACGAAATCGGCCGGCGGGTGCGCGAGTCCAACGACATCGCGGTGGCCGCCGTGAAGCAGGCGGAAGCGACCGACAACCGCATCGGCAAGTTGTCGAAGGCGGCGCAGGAGATCGGCGACGTGGTCAAGCTGATCACCGCAATCGCCGAGCAGACCAACCTGCTGGCGCTCAACGCCACCATCGAGGCGGCGCGCGCCGGCGAGGCCGGCCGCGGCTTCGCCGTGGTGGCTGCCGAAGTGAAATCGCTGGCCAGCCAGACCGCGAAGGCCACCGACGAGATCTCCAGTCACATCTCGGGCATGCAGGGCGCCACGCAGGAGTCGGTGGCCGCGATCAAGGAGATCGGCGGCACCATCGGCAAGATCTCCGAGATCGCCTCCACCATCGCCAGCGCCGTCGAAGAGCAGGGCTCGGCGACGCAGGAGATCGCCCGCAGCGTGCAGAACGTCGCGCGCGGGACGCAAGCGGCCTCCGAAAACGTCATGCAGGTCAACCGCGGCGCCACCGAAACCGGCTCGGCCTCCGAAGAGGTGCTGAACTCCGCGCGCACGCTGACCAGCGAAAGCACGCGCTTGCGCCAAGAGCTCGACCGCTTCATGGCGAATATCCGCGCGGCGTGAGACGCAGCTCTCATCGCTGTCTTCCCCGCGAAGGCGGGGACGCATAACCACAGTATCGAGTCGATGGGCGGGCTGTAGCTCCAGCCTTCGCCAAAAGAAGTCCTGTGGTGATGGGTCCGGGGTCGCGCTTCGCTTGCCCGGGACGACACCCTGCTTATTCCCTGCCGAACTGACGCTTCAATTCCACCTTCGCGCGCTCCAGCCGCATGCGCTGGGTCTTCGGCAAGGTCTTGCCCGCCCGGTTGATGTAGAAGGTCAGCATCGACAATGCCGAGCGGTAGGCGCCGGATTTGCGCCGCGAACTCTGCTCGGCCGAGCGCTTCAGCGACGAGGCGATCTTCCTTGCGCTGGTCTGCCTGAACACGCCCTTCTTGAGGTCCAGCGCATCGCTCTCGCGCGTCACGCGCTGCGACCAGCGGCGGTTTGAACCTTTTCGGGCCGCGGATTTTCGCGTGGGGGCCTTTCCTGCGGGGGTCTTCCTTTTGCCCGCCTTGCGGCCTGCGCCGGATTTGCGCGGTGCAGCTTTGTGACGTGGCGCCATGGTCTGCTCCCAGAGCGATTGCCGTGAAAACAGGGGAAAATCGCATCGGTTCCTGTGGCGCCCCGCTGGAACCGCGCCGCCGTCAGAGCGTTGTTTTCGCGGTGGCTGGAATGGCTGACGCCGAACAGAGGTGAGCCAGCCTGGGGGCGCTGCTTCCCGAGGGTGCTTTCTCATTGGTCGCAATGAACTTGCCAAAGCTCGAGCACGGTCCGGCACAAGTGCAAGCGGTTGCTTCCGCAGCTTCCTTGCAGGGCAATTCCGCGGACGCGCCGCGCATCATCGAAACCAGCATCCCCGCACGGCTCGACAGTCTCGGCTGGAGCGGTTTTCACACCCGCGTCGTGCTTGCGCTCGGCGTCACCTGGATCCTCGATGGCCTCGAAGTCACACTCGCGGGCGCGTTGTCGGGCGCGGTGAAGGAAAGCCCGACGCTGAAATTCTCCAATTTCGATGTCGGGCTTGCCAGCAGCGCCTATCTTGCCGGCGCGGTGCTGGGCGCGCTCGGCTTCGGATGGCTGACCGACCGCATCGGCCGCCGAAAGCTGTTCTTCATCACGCTCGCGCTCTATCTTGTCGCGACGGCGGCGACCGCGCTGTCGTGGAACGTGGCGAGCTACGCGCTGTTTCGTTTCCTCACCGGCGCCGGCATCGGCGGCGAGTACACCGCGATCAACTCCACCATCCAGGAACTGGTGCCGGCGCGCTATCGCGGCTGGACCGATCTCGTGATCAACGGCAGCTTCTGGCTCGGCGCCGCGCTCGGCGCCGTCAGCGCCATCGTGCTGCTCGACCCTGCGGTGGTCAGCGTCGATATGGGGTGGCGGCTCGCTTATCTTACCGGCGCGGTGCTCGGCCTGATCGTCTTCGTGATGCGGATGTGGATTCCGGAAAGCCCGCGCTGGCTGATGATCCACGGCCGCCCGGATGAAGCGCATGCCATCGTCGACGGGATCGAGAAATCGGCGCTGGGGCATTCGCAGGCCGGCCGGGCATTTGCGAAGATGAAACTGAAGATGCGCAGCCACACGCCGCTGGGCGAGGTCGCGCATACCCTGTTCACCACCTATCGCCAGCGCTCGATGGTCGGCCTTGTACTGATGGCCTCGCAGGCGTTCTTCTACAACGCCATCTTCTTCACCTTCGCGCTGGTGCTGACCGACTTCTTCGGCATCGCCGCCAGCCATGTCGGCTGGTACATCCTGCCCTTTGCCGCCGGCAATTTTCTCGGACCGCTGCTGCTCGGACGCCTGTTCGACAGCCTGGGACGCCGCACCATGATCACCTTCACCTATGGCGTGTCGGGCGTGCTGCTGGCGATCTCCGGCTATTTGTTCTCGATCGGGGCGCTCACCGCGCAGCAGCAGACGATCGCCTGGATGGTGATCTTCTTCTTTGCCTCGCCCGCGGCAAGCGCGGCGTATCTCACCGTGAGCGAGACGTTTCCGCTCGAAGTGCGCGCGCTCGCGATCGCGCTGTTCTATGCGATTGGCACCGGCATCGGCGGTGTCGCGGGGCCGGCCTTGTTCGGCGCTCTCATCGATACCGGATCGCGCACCAGTCTTTTCATGGGCTACCTGCTCGGGTCGGCCCTGATGATCGCGGCGGCGGCCGTCGCCTGGCGCTATGCCGTCGCCGCCGAGCGGCGCTCGCTGGAAGATGTCGCAAAGCCGCTGGCAATTGTGGAGTAGGATAGGATGGATCAGAATTTCGCAATCAAGCCGCTGGAACACGCCGTGCCCCACGACGAGCAAGCTCCGGAAGCCGTTCCGGTACCGGCTTCGCTGGTGCCGCAGCTGAGCGAGACCGCAGTCCTGCTCGATGTCGACGGCACGCTGCTCGATCTGATGCCGACGCCGCGCGAGGTGTGGGTGCCGCCGGGGCTCGCCAGCACGCTCAGGCTGCTGCACGAGCGGACCGGCGGGGCGCTTGCCTTTGTCAGCGGCCGCTCCATCAATGATCTCGACCTGATCTTTGCGCCGGATCAATTCCCCGCCGTCGGCGGCCATGGCGCGGAGATGCGGCTGGCGGCCGAGTCCGAAGCCGTGACTGCGCACGCGCCGCCGCTGGACAAGGAGCTGAAGCGGCGCCTCGCCGCGATCGCACGGCTCAGCTCGGGCATCCTGCTCGAAGACAAGGGCTACTCGCTGGCGCTGCATTATCGCCTCGCACCGCATGCGGAGCAGGCGATCTATGATGCCGTTTCACTGATCCGGGCCGATTTGCCGGGCGCGCCGATCGAGGTGCTGCCGGGCAAGGCGGTCTGCGAAATAAAGCATTCGGGGTTCACCAAGGCGACGGGCGTGCGCGAGTTGATGACGCATCCGCCCTTCAGGGGCCGCAAGCCGTTCTTCCTCGGCGACGACGTCACCGACGAATCGGTGTTTGCGATCATGCCCGATTTCGACGGCCTGGCCTTCTCGGTTGGACGCAGGGCCAAGGGCGTGGCGGGCCACTTCGATGCGCCCAGCGATGTCCGCGAGTTCCTTGCGCGCCTGCTTGACGATAAAAGGGACGCACCGCTGCCATAAAGCGCCAACTTGTGCCGCAATGTCAGGCGGCTTGCGCCGCGCGTCCGGCGATTGCGATTATTTTTCGCATGAAGACTCGCGAGCTCTGAAATTTCTTTTCGCGCGCGAACGCGAGTTCCATGCAATGCGCCCGATTTTGGTTTCAATTCGAAAAGATCGTGATCAGGAACCATATTGATGAATATCAGTTAAACGATGGACTGACTTCAGGAGGGGACCTTGAACCTCGTCGTCGTTTCAAATCGCGTAGCACGCGGCAAGGCCAACGAGCCCATGACGGGCGGGTTGGCGGCAGCGCTGCTGCCGGTCGTCGAAAATTCCGGTGCGATCTGGGTCGGTTCCTCCGGCCGTGTTCGCGACGGGAACCAGGAGCCGTTCGCCCAGATCGAATCCCTTGGCGCCGGCGCGCTGGCGCTGCTCGACCTGCCGGCCGCGCATTATGGCGGCTATTACGAAGGCTTTGCCAACTCGGCGCTGTGGCCGGCGATGCATTCGCGGCCCGACCTTATCCGCGCCTCCCGCGAGGACTATGTCTCCTACCGGGAAGTCAACGCCTTCATGGCGCGCGCGCTGCTGCGCTTCCACAAGCCCGACACCGCGTTCTGGGTGCAGGATTATCACTTCCTGGCGCTCGGCGCGGAGCTGCGCGAGCTCGGCGTCACCGGGCCGGTCGGCTTCTTCCTGCATACGCCCTGGCCGGCGCGCAACGTGATCGGCAGCGTGCCACATGCGCGCGAGCTGATCGAGGCCATGCTGGCCTACGATCTTGTCGGCTTCCAGACCGAGGAGGACCGCGAGAACTTCTTGAGCTGCGTCCAGCACGAGCTCGACCTGCCCGTGCATGACGGCCTCGTGCTGTCGCGCCACGGCCGCACCCGCGCCGCGGTGTTCCCGATCGGCATCGATGTCGATCTGTTCGCGCAATACGCCGCAAAATCCGCGTCGCATCCGGAAGTGTCGCGGCTGCGCCGCAGCCTCAACGGCGAGCGGCTCGCGATCGGCGTCGACCGTCTCGATTATTCCAAGGGCCTGACCAACCGCATCCGCGCCTTCGACAAGATGTGGAGCGACCAGCCGCAGCTGCTGCGCACCGCCTCGCTGCTGCAGATCGCAACGCCCTCCCGCGGCGCGATCGAGGCCTACGGCAATTTGCAGAGCGAGGTCGCAAAACTCGTCAGCGACGTCAACGGCCGCCATGGCGAGATCGACTGGACGCCGATCCGCTATCTCAACAAGGGGTTCGGCCAGGCCGTGCTCGCCGGCCTGTACCGCACGGCGCAGGTCGGCGTGGTGACGCCGCTGCAGGACGGCATGAACCTGGTCGCCAAGGAATATGTCGCTGCGCAAAACCCCGCCGATCCCGGCGTGCTGGTGCTGTCGAAGTTTGCCGGCGCGGCCAACGAGCTCGATGCCGCGCTGCTGGTCAACCCGCACGACATCGACGGCATGGCGCGGACGATCACGACCGCGCTGACCATGCCGCTCACCGAGCGCCGGATGCGCTGGGAGGCGATGATGGCGAGGCTGCGCAGCGGCACCATCCAGCAGTGGTTCGCCGGTTTCGTGGAAGAGCTGCAGGAGACGCAGCTCGACAAGAGCAAGACCGCGCCGCTGATGTCGGAGCCGACGCTGTGGCCGCGGCGCGCCGCGCCGGCCGGGGCGCGCATCCACTAGCGCGTCCCGTCAGCCGGACAGCACCTTCACGCCGCCGAGCGCCGTCACCCGGCCGCCGCGCAGCATCACGATCTGCGTGGCGAGCTGGCGCATCTCGGCGGCGTCGTGGCTGACATAGACCATCGGCACATTGGCCTCGTCGCGCAGCCGCACCAGGTAGGGCAGGATCTCCACCTTGCGGCCCTCGTCGAGCGAGCCGAGCGGCTCGTCGAGCAGCAAAAGGCGCGGCTTCGACAACAGCGCGCGCCCGAGCGCGACGCGCTGGCGCTCGCCGCCGGAGAGCTTTCCCGGGCGGCGGTCGAGCAGGTGGCCGATATCGACCAGGTCGTTGACGCGCTTCTCGAGCGCGCCGTCGCGGGCAAGGCCGTTCATCCGCCTGCCGTAGTCGAGATTCTGCGCCACGTTCATGTGCGGAAACAGCCGCGCGTCCTGGAACACATAGCCGATGCGGCGGCGGTGCGGCGGCACGTGCACGCCCCCGGCGATGTCGTCGAGGATCTGGTCATCCAGCGCGATGACGCCGCGGTCCGGCCGCAGCAGGCCGGCGATCATGCCGACCAGCGAGGTCTTGCCGGCGCCGGACGCGCCGAACAGGCCGGTGACGCGGCCTTCGCTGCTGAAAGCGGCTTCCAGCGTGAATTCGCCAAGCTTCTTGACGACATCGACCCGCAGCATGTCAGTTCCCGTGCAGCCGCTGCGTCGCGCGGCGCGCGAACCATTCCGAGGCCACCAGCGCGCCGGTCGCCAGCACGATGGATATGACGACCAGCCGCGCCGCGGCGGTGTCGCCATCGGGCGTCTGGATCAGCGAATAGATCGCCGAGGAAATCGTCTGCGTCTCGCCCGGAATGTTGGAGACGAAAGTGATGGTCGCGCCGAATTCGCCGATCGCCTTGGCAAAGCCGAGCACCATGCCGGCCAGAATGCCCGGCAGCGCCAGCGGCAGCGTTACCGTTGCAAACACCCGCCACGGCGCGGCGCCGAGCGTGCTGGCGGCCTGCTCCAGCCTGCGGTCGATCGCCTCGATCGAGAGCCGGATCGGGCGAACCAGCAGCGGGAACGACATCACCCCGCAGGCCAGCGCCGCGCCGGTCCAGCGGAAGGCGAACACGATGCCGAGATGATCCGCAAGCCACGCGCCCACCAGGCCGCGGCGGCCGAACGTCAGCAGCAGCAGATAGCCGGTGACGACCGGCGGCAGCACCAGCGGCAGATGCACGACGGCATCCAGCAGCGACTTGCCCCAGAAATCATGGCGCGCCAGCAGCCACGCCAGCGCGATGCCGAACGGCGTTGCCACCAGCGTGGCGATCACGGCGACCCTGAGCGAGAGCAGGATGGCCGTCCATTCGGCCGGAGAAAGATCGAACATCAGGTGGTCGGGCTGACCAGGAACTTGAAGCCGTATTTCTCGAGGATGTGCTTCGCCGCGGTCGAGCGCAGGAAGGCGAGATAATCCGCCGTCCCGGGCTTGGCCGTCGCCGTCGCGGCGACCGGATAGATGATCGCGGGATGCGAGTCCGCCGGGAAGGTACCGACGACCTTGACGCCCGGCTCGACCCTGGCGTCGGTCGAATAGACGATGCCGAGCGCCGCCTCGCCGCGCGCCACCAGCGTCAGCGCGGCGCGCACGCTTTCCGCCATCGCGAATTTCGGCTCGGCGGCCTGCCATGACCCGAGCTTCTCCAGCGCCGCCCTGGCGTATTTGCCGACCGGCACCGATTTCACGTCCCCGGTCGCGATCCTGCCGTCGCCGGCGAGCTTTGCGAGATCGAAGCCCTGGCCGATGCTGACATTGTCGACCCTGGAATCCTTCGGCGCGATCAGCACGATGGAATTGCCGAGCAGGTTTACGCGGGTCGGCTCGTTGATGCTCTTCCTGGAGGTCGCGTAGTCCATCCAGTCGGTATCGGCCGAGATGAACACGTCCGCCGGTGCACCCTGCTCGATCTGCTTGGCCAGCGCCGAGCTCGTGGCGTAGCTGACGGTGACCTTGACGCCGGTCTTGGCGGTATAGGCCGCGTCGATATCGTCGAGCGCGTTCTTCATCGAGGCGGCGGCGAACACGGTGATGGTGTTGTCCTGCGCGGCCGCGGGCATGGCGGCGCCGGCGAGGACGACAAAGGCAAGAAAGAGTCCGGTGAGGCGATTCATTGTGGCGCTCCATGCGTCTCGCGCGCGTTTTCCGCGCCCGTAGCAGGCGTTGGTTGATTTTGCGGTCAGCGACAGGCGGAAGCGCCGTTCCGGCGATCCCGCATCGGCGTACGGCCGGGCGGGATGTCGCGATCCAGGGGCCTTATAGCGCATTTCCGGGCGGGACGAAAAGCAGACGAAATAGCAGCGTCTTTACTGCCGCGCATCCGGCATGTTCAACACCGCCCGGCAGGCCGGCGGCAATTGCGCCATGGTCATCGGCGGCTTCGGCTTCGGCGGCTCTTTCGGGGGCTTCGGATGCAGCACCGAATCCTTGAACCAGAAGGCCAGATCGCCCGCGCTGCAACCTTCGCCGTCGCCGGGATCGGGCTGGCTCTCGCATTCGCCGGAGCCCGGCGGGCATTTGATGCGGATGTGGAAATGGTAGTCGTGGCCGTACATCGGCCGCACCTTGTGCAGCCAGCTGCGGTCGCCCCTGGCCTCGCGGCACAGCGCCTTCTTGATCGCGGCGTTGACGAAAATGCGCTGCACCGCCGGCTCCTGCGCCGCCGTGCGGATGACGATGAGATGGGACGGGGTGAACACGCGCGGATCGACGTCGAGGCGGTCGTCGCGCACCATCATGGTCGCCGACATTTCCTCGCGCTCGTTCTGCGAGAGGCGGCGGTCCGGCGCCGGCGTCAGCCAGATGTCGGCATCGAGCCCGACCTGGTGGCTGGCGTGCCCGGTCAGCATCGGCCCGCCGCGCGGCTGCGACATGTCGCCGACCAGGATGCCGGGCCAGCCCGCGTCCTTCTTCGCCTTCGCCGCCAGCCGCTTCACCAGCGCGACCATGTCGGGATGCGCCCAGTAGCGGTTGCGTGACAGCCGCATGACCTGCCAGCCCTCGCCGTTGATCGGCAGTCCCTCGGCGCCGGCGATGCAGCCATGGGCGTAGAAGCCGATCACCCGCGGCTTGTCCGCGGCCGCTGGCAGATATTTGCGGGCGAACAATTGCTTGGCGCCGAGCTTGGGATCGTTCGGATTGGCCAGCGGCGGCAGCGGCTTTGGATGGAGCGTGCCCTTGTCCTGCGCCAGCGCCGCCGAAGCGCCGAGGACGACAGGGATCAGAAGCGGGATGAGGAATCGGCAAGGCTGCATGTTGTACGAAGTTACACGCAAGGCGGCCGTACCGGCCAGTGCGCTGCATCACGATCCCCGCTCAATTTGACGCGAACGCCGCAAGGTAAGCTTAACCCCGGCAAGGGGCCGCGTGCGCCCTTTACAAGCGGCGTCGGGAACCCAACAATGGCAGGCAAAATACTGCGGGCACGATCCGGGAGCGGGTACCGCTTTCGGCAAGATCATGCCCGGGTTTTAAGTGGGCAGGGCGTTTCATGGTTTTGTTGTCGGGCTGGCGGCCGGCCATTGCGGCTGCATTTCTTGTGTCGTGTCTTTCCATCGCACCGGCGCTCGCCGACGTCGTGGTTCACATCGACAAGTCCTCGCAGCGCATGTCGGTGAGCGTCAACGGCCAGCCGCGCTATGCCTGGCCGGTCTCCACCGGCCGCAGCGGCTATGGCACGCCGAGCGGCGTGTTCGCCCCGCAGATGATGGCGCGCAGCTGGTTCTCGCGAAAATACTACAACTCGCCGATGCCGCACTCGATCTTCTTCTACCACGGCTTTGCCATTCACGGCACCACCGACATCCGCCGCCTCGGCGGTCCGGCCTCGCATGGTTGCGTGCGGCTGCACCCGGCCAACGCCGCCACGCTCTACGCCCTGGTCGAGCGCAACGGCCGCGGCTCGACGCGGATCGAGATTTACTGAGGGCCGATCCGGCAGCCCGGAACTCTCGTCACGCCCGGGCTTGTCCCTGGCATCCATGTTCTTCGGGGCCGCTGGTGAGAAAGGCGTGGATGGCCGGGACAACCCCGGCCATGACGGAGAGTGGGTGGTGGCCCGGCTGCCCTCGCATGCGTGCGCCGGATCGGCCAGCGCTGCTACTCTCTACGCTCTCGAACGCAACGGCCGCGGCAGCATGCGGATCGAGGGCCGATCCGCCAGCCCAGAACTCTCGTCATGCCCGGGCCTGTCCCGGGCATCCACGTTCTTCGGGGCCGCTGGTGAGAAAGGCGTGGATGGCCGGGACAAGCCCGGCCATGACGCGGCGAGAGTTTGCGCCAGCCACTACTGCACGATCGTATCGTACAAGTCCTTCCATTCGGGATTATTGGCGAGGATCAGCCGCACCTTCCAGGTTCGCGGCCAGTGCTTCATGTTATGCTCGCGCTGGATCGCGGCCTGAATCGTGTCGTGCTGCTCGAAATAGACAAGACGCTTGATCCCATATCGCTTCGTGAAACCGGGGACCAAACCGTTCCTGTGCTCGTAAGCGCGCTTCACGAGATCGCTCGTCACCCCGACATAGAGGATGCCGTTGGGTGCGCTCGCCATGATGTAAACGTAACCGCCGGACATCTGCGGATGATGAAGCACGTGGATGGCCGGGACAAGCCCGGCCATGACGGAGAGTGGGTGGTGGCCCGGCTGCCCTCGCATGCGTGCGCCGGATCGGCCAGCGCTGCTACACTCTGCGCCCTCGAACGCAACGGCCGCGGCAGCATGCGGATCGAGATTTACTGAGGGCCGATCCGCCAGCCAGAACTCTCGTCATGCCCGGGCTTGTCCCGGGCATCCACGTTCTTCGGGGCCGCTGGTGAGGAAGGCGTGGATGGCCGGGACAAGCCCGGCCATGACGACGAGCGGGAGCGTGGTTCGCCTATTTCACAGAACCGGCTTCCGCTTGCGCAAATGATAGGTCAGCGCCAGTGCCAGGCAGTGGCGCAGTTCAGCGCGTGCCCTTCAGGCTGCACGCCGTGGCGCATGTCGTCGTCACGCCATTGTCGCATTTGATGCAGGCGGCGATGCATTGATCGCGGTCCTTCGCATTGTAGGAGGGGAAATTGCTCGCGACACATTTCGAGGCCGGATCATTCGGCGCAGGCGCGGGAGAGCAGGCGGCCATCGACGCCAGCAGCCCGGCGGCTGCGAACAATTCGCGCCGCTTCATTCCATCAACCACCGAAAGTGTCCTGAATTTCGCGGAGGAAATGCCCGGCAGATCAAGGTAGTTCCGGCATCGAAGCTACGCCGCGTTGCGCAGCCCCGCGAGGAACGTGTCGATGCTCTTCATCAGCGTATCCGCCTGCTCGGACAACTCACCCGATGCCGTCAGCACGTTGCCGGCCAGCTTGCGCGACTGATCGGCGGCATGGCTGGCGCCGGCGACATTCTGCGAGACTTCGCTGGTGCCGGTGGAGACCTGCTGCACGCTGCGGGCGATCTCGCGCGTCGCCGATCCCTGCTGTTCTACGGCCGCGGCAATCGTCGTGGCAATGCCGGAGATTTCGCGGATGGTGTCGCTGATCGAGCCGATCGCGGTGACGCAATTGCCGGTGGCTGCCTGGATCTCGTTGACCTGGCCCGCGATCTCGTCCGTCGCCTTCGCGGTCTGGCTCGCCAGCTCCTTCACCTCGGCGGCGACCACGGCAAAACCGCGGCCGGCTTCGCCGGCGCGCGCGGCTTCGATGGTGGCGTTCAGCGCCAGCAGGTTGGTCTGGCTCGCGATCGCGCTGATCAGCTGCAGCACGTCGCCAATTTTTTCAGCGGCCTTGGCGAGGCTGCCGACCATCTCGGTGGTCTCGCGCGCCTTCACCACGGCGCTGTCGGCGACATGGGTGGAGTGGGTGACCTGGCGGCCGATCTCGGAGACGGAAGAGGCGAGCTCTTCGGTCGCGGCCGCCACCGTGCTGACGCTGGTCGAGGCTTCCTCGGAAGCGGCCGCCGCGGCGGCTGCGCGCTCGGAGGTGCCGTTGACGCTGGTGGTGATCTCGCCGGCCACGCGCTTCATGTCCTGCGTGGCGCCGGCAACGGCCGCGACCACGCCCTTGACGTCGGCCTCGAAGCGGTCGGCCATCTGGCGCTGCAGCGCCTGCTTTTCGGCCTCAGAGCGCTGCTTGTCGGTCTCCTGCGCCTCGCGCAGCGAATTCGCCTCGATCATGTTGCGGCGGAACACGTCGACCGCGACCGCCATGCTGCCGAGCTCGTCGCGGCGTTCGCTGCCGGGAATGGCGATGTCGGTCTCGCCTTGAGCGAGGCGGTTCATCACCGCGGTGATTGCCGTCAGCGGGCGCGACAGGCCGCGGCCGAGCAGGAAGGCAAGCAGCACCGCGCCGGCGAGGATCGCGATCGTGCCAAGCACGAGGTCGCGCTGGGCGCTGGCGGCGGCGGCCTCATATTCGGTGGTGTCCTTGACGACTTCGAGAACGCCGACGGGCTGGCCCGCATAGTTCTTGATCTGGCCGACATAGAGGGCGGCCGGGCGGCCCGACAGCGTCGCGTCGCGGCGCAGCGGCGGGCCGTCGATGACGCCCTTGAGATCGGCCTCGGTGGCGACGGCGGTTTCTCCAAATGTCGAGGAGAGCTTCTTGAACGCCTTGCCGTCCCAGGAATGCACGGCGATGTCGATGCCAAACCGCTTCTTGGCGCGTTCGACGAATTCCTTGCCGAAGGCGGCGCCGACGTCGGCAATGGCAAGCGTCTTGCCGTCGCGCACGATCGGGGTCATGCCGAAAATGCTGAGTGCCTCGCGGCCGGGCTCCACGCCGACGATGGACTTGCCGGCGCGCAGGGCCTCCACAACGGTGCTGCGGCGTCCGGAAACGTCGTCGCCGAAGATTTTCGGCTCGTGCAGCCGGTAAAATGCCGTCGCGGGCGGCACCTGGAAGGTGGACACCGGAATGCCCTGCGCCTTCAGGGCCGTCATGGCGCCGCCGAGCAGGGCGGCGAGGCTCTCGCGGTCGCCCTTGGCGATGGCGTCGGCGACCGGCGGCAGCGCGGCGAACACCGAGGATACCGCAAGCGTGGCGCGTCCTTCGTAGTCGATCGCGGCGATCACGCTGTCATATTGCAGCTTGAGCTGCTGATCGAGCGCCAGCCGCGTCAGCGAGCGCTGCTGCAGGATCGAGAAGGTCCCGAGGATGGCGCAGGCGGCCGACACCGTCAGCGCAATGGCGAGGATCAGGCGGACGGCAATCGAGCGAATCTTGAACATCACGGGGTTCCACGAATTTCACGAAGCAGATGTCCGTGCAAACTCGCAGAAACTGCTTAATAAACAACGATCCAGGGCCTGCCGTAGAACTACTCGAGGTGCGGTGTTATGTCACCGCGCCGTCGCTGGTCCGGCCAGATTTCCCGTCAGAATCACCTTGCCCATCTCCTCGTAATGGGCGTCGCGGGCCTGGAGCTGCTGGTTGATGGCGTGCATGTCGCGCAGGCGGCGCTCAAAGCCGTTGGCGCGGAAAACCGCGGTGGCACCGGCCATGTGATAGGCGACATCGACGACCTCGGTCGACTGGTGGATGGTCGAGGTGGCGGCGAGCCGCAGCGCGACGCGATGGGCTTCGGTGTAGGGGCCGTGCACGAGATCGTCCCAGATCTCGGCGGCGGTGGCGAACAGATAGGCGCGGGCGCGGCGCAGCTTTGCCTCGGTGAGGCCGATCAGGCCCTGTACCGCGCTGTTCTCCTTCATCGCGGACAGGGCCTGCGGCGTCTTCTTGCGCGCAAGCTCGACGGCGGCATCGAACTGCGCGCGGGCAACGCCAAGCGAGGTCGCGGCAAAGCCCATGCTGTAGATCGTATTGGTCGGGATCTTGTAGAGCGGCCCCTTCTCGCGCAGCTCGCAAGGGTCGTCGCGCAGCGCGGCAAACTTGTCGGGGATGAAGAGGTTGTCGACCGAGTAGGAATCGGTGCCGGTGCCGCGCAGCCCGATGACGTCCCAGACGTCGTAGAGGGTCGCGCTGGAGAGCGGGAACAGGATGGTGCGGATTTCCGGCGAGCCGTCCGCCTTCCTGCGCGGCGTGCCGTCGGCCTCGACGATGCGGACATGGGCCCCGAGCCAGTTGGCCTGGCGGATGCCGGAGGCGAATTCCCAGCGCGCATTGGCGCGATAGCCGCCGGGCTCGGCGCGCACTTCATGGTTGATCGCGCCCCAGGCCAGGATGCCGGGCGTGGAGTTGAAGATTTCATCGGCGGCGTCATGGTCGAGATAGGCCGAGATCACGGCGCAGACGCTGCACTGGCCGAGGCACCAGGCCGTGGAGGCGTCGGCCTTGGCGATCTCCTCCTGCATCTGCATGAAGGTGGCAAGCGGGACTTCGGCGCCGCCGAGGCTCTTCGGCAGCAGCGCGCGGTACAGGCCGTTGTCGATCAGCGCGCTGACGACCGGTTCGGTCAGCCGGCGCGTCTGTTCGATCTTGTCGGCTTCCTGCCTGATCAGGGGCGCCAGCGCCCGCGCGCGTTCGACGAGGTCGATAGCGGTGGCCTTGTTCATGTGTCTCCCCGTGCCCTTCTTGTTTGCTGTTGGGCGGGCCGGGCGATGGTGGCAAATCCGCTTCGCCCGATCAAGCGGGCGGAGGCGCATGTCAGGCGGCAGCGCGGCCCAGATCGAGACTTTGCCGCCGGTTCGACGGGAAACCGAGCGCGACGGCAACCGCCGCCAGGCCGATGGCGAAGGAACCGGCATGCAGCCAGGTGTAGGCGTGGGTGGTGTCGTACACGAACCCGCCGGCCCACGGCCCGAGCGCCATGCCGAGGCTGGCGAAGGCCGAGACCGCGCCGAACACCGTGCCCATGATCTTGACACCGAAGAACTCGCGCACCAGCACGGCATAGAGCGGCATCACGCCGCCATAGGCGAGGCCGAACACGACGGAGAGCGCGTAGAACTCGCCGAGCCGGAACACGGCGAGATACGTCGCGATGCACAGCGCCTGCACCATCAGCCCGCCGACCAGCACGCGCTTGGCCCCGAGGCGGTCGGCCAGCGCGCCGAGCAGCAGCCGTCCGCCAAGCCCGGAGAAGCCGGCGACGCTGTAGACGGTCACCGCGGTGAACGGCGCGATGCCGCAGATCATGGCGTAGCTCACCATGTGGAAGATCGGGCCGGAATGCGCGGCGCAGCAGGCAAAGTGCGCCAGCGCCAGCGTGATGAATTGCGGCGTGCGCAGCGCCCGTGCCGCGGTCCATTCGATCTCCGGCGCGACGTCACCGCTTGCACCCGCGCTGCCCGCCGGCTGCGGCGCCGGACGGATCAGGAAGCAGGCGGGGATCAAGAGCGCCCAGGCCGCGATGCCGATCACCAGCATGGCGATGCGCCAGTCGTAGGCCGAGATCAGCGCTCTGGCGAAAGGCGCGATCGTCACCGGCGACATGCCCATGCCGGCGGAGACCAGCGCCACCGCAAGGCTGCGGTGCTTGTCGATCCAGGCGCTGGCGAGCGCCATCATCGGCGCGTAGAAGCTGCCGGCGGCGATGCCGATCACGACGCCGAAGCAGAGCTGGAACTGCCAAAGGGTTTGCGCCTGGCTCGCGGTGACGAGCCCGATGCCGAGCAGCACGCTGCCGGCCAGCACCACGATGCGCGTGCCGTAACGGTCGGAAAGCGCACCCCAGAAGAAGGCGGCAAAGCCCATGAACAGGAAGTCCAGCGTCGCCGCGCCCGACACGCCGGCACGCGACCAGCCCATCGCTTCGGAAATCGGCGCCAGGAACACGGCGAGCGACAGCATGGTGCCGAAGCCGACACAGGTCATCAGCGCACCCGCCGCGACGATGACCCAGCCGTATTCGAAGCGGGATGATGTGCTCATGCGTTTCCCCTGCGCTGTTGTGTTGTTGTGGCGCGCGAGGGGGATGGTGGCCTATTCGCAGCCCACGGGCAATATGACGGGCAGCATGCCTTTCATTCCGGGATCAGCTGATTGTGAGTTGCAGTCGCACGGACCGCGATCCTCGCGAAGCTACCCGCAATTCCACGCGCGGCCGATCGGCGTCCAGGTCCAGCACGGACCAAAGCTGCCGCCGTTGTAGCGGCCGCGGTAGAAGCCGGGCTGGCCAAAATAATAGCGCTCGCCGCCGTACCAATAGCTCGGCACGTAATAGGGCCCGCCGCGCGGACGATTCACGCCGTAGACCGGAATCGTGTTGTTGGGCGGCTGACGATAGCCGGGCAGGAAGCCGTAGCCGTGCCAGCGCGCGGCGCGTTGCTTGCCGGCGGGAGCGGCGGACGTCACCGCGGGGAGCAGCAACAGGGCGACAATGATGGAGAGGGAGAGGATGCGAAACATTACGGCAGCATAGCCGGCGCATTGCGCGGGCGCGATTCAAATCGAGGTGTGCATACGCAACCGCCGGCGCTGTGGGATTTTGCCATCATGCCACTGATTTGCCCGACGGGTCAAGTTATTTCGCCAAATACGAAGTGGCTGCACCGGCGCCCGCCGGTTACTTTGCATGGGGTTGTTTTCGATATTTTGGCCGGCGGCCCGCGGCGGCCGGGCAGCGGCCTCAGCTATCGACCTTCAGCGCGGCAATGAAGGCTTCCTGCGGGATGTCGACCTTGCCGAACTGCCGCATCTTCTTCTTGCCTTCCTTCTGCTTCTCCAAAAGCTTGCGCTTGCGCGTGATGTCGCCGCCGTAGCACTTCGCGGTGACGTCCTTGCGCAGCGCGCGCACCGTCTCGCGCGCGATCACCTTGCCGCCGATCGCCGCCTGGATCGGGATCTGGAACATGTGCGGCGGGATCAGTTCCTTCATCTTCTCGACCATGGCGCGGCCGCGTCCCTCCGCGCGGGTGCGGTGCACGAGCATCGAGAGCGCATCGACCGGCTCGTTGTTGACGAGGATCTGCATCTTGACGAGATCGGCGGGCTTGTAGTCGGTGAGGTGATAGTCGAACGAGGCGTAGCCCTTCGACACCGATTTGAGGCGGTCGTAGAAGTCGAACACGACCTCGTTGAGCGGCAGGTCGTACTTCACCATCGCGCGGGTGCCGACGTAGGTGAGTTCCTTCTGCGCGCCGCGGCGGTCCTGGCACAATTTCAGCACGCTGCCGAGATATTCGTCCGGCGTGAGGATGGTGGCCTCGATCCAGGGCTCCTCGATCTCGGCGATCTTCACCACGTCGGGCATGTCGACGGGATTGTGGATCTCGATCTCCTGCCCGTCGGTGAGGCGCATCTTGTAGATCACGCTCGGCGCGGTCGCGATCAGGTTGAGATCGAACTCGCGCGACAGCCGCTCCTGGATGATTTCCAGATGCAACAGGCCGAGGAAGCCGCAGCGGAAGCCGAAGCCGAGCGCGGCGGAGGTTTCCATCTCGTAGGAGAAGCTGGCATCGTTGAGGCGCAGCTTGCCCATCGCCCCGCGCAGCGTCTCGAAGTCGTTGGCATCGACCGGGAACAGGCCGCAGAACACCACCGGGATCGCCGGCTTGAAGCCCGGCAGCATCTCGCTGACCGGCTTCCTGTCATCGGTGATGGTGTCGCCGACGCGGGTATCGGCGACTTCCTTGATCGCGGCGGTGATGAAGCCGATCTCGCCGGGGCCGAGTTCCTCCACCTGCTCCATCTTGGGCGTGAAGAAGCCGACGCGCTCGACGTCATAGGCCGCGTTGGTGCCCATCATGCGCACGCGCTGGCCCTTCTTCATGGTGCCGTCGATGACGCGGATCAGCACCACGACGCCGAGATAGACGTCGTACCAGCTGTCGACCAGCAGCGCCTTCAAGGTCGCGTCGCGGTCGCCTTTCGGCGGCGGCAGCCGCGTGACGATCGCCTCCAGCACGTCGGGCACGCCGAGGCCGGTCTTGGCCGAAATCGGCACCGCGTCGGAGGCGTCGATGCCGATCACGTCCTCGATCTGCTGCTTCACCTTTTCCGGCTCGGCCGCGGGCAGGTCGACCTTGTTCAGGACAGGCACGATCTCGAGATTGTTGTCGAGCGCCTGGTAGACGTTGGCCAGCGTCTGCGCCTCGACGCCCTGGCTGGCGTCGACCACGAGCAGCGCGCCCTCGCAGGCCGCCAGCGAGCGCGAGACTTCGTAGGCGAAGTCGACATGGCCGGGCGTGTCCATCAGGTTGAAGATGTAATCCTTGCCGTCCTTGGCCTTGTAGTGCAGGCGGACGGTCTGCGCCTTGATGGTGATGCCACGCTCGCGCTCGATGTCCATGGAATCGAGCACCTGTTCCTTGCCCGCCATTTCACGGTCCGACAGCCCGCCCGTCATCTGGATTAGGCGGTCGGCCAGCGTCGATTTGCCATGGTCGATATGGGCGACGATGGAGAAGTTGCGGATGTTGGGAATGGGGGCAGTCGTCATGGGGCGCGGGATAGCACCCGCGGCCCTCCCGGGGCAACCATTACCGCGCCGTTTTCAAAGGCGTTTCGTTCACCGGAAGCTGATTCCCCTGTGGCGAAAAACCCGCTACGCAGGAGCGATGTCGACCGCCTCAATTTCACCCTCCGCAGCGCGCGCGAGGCCCAGGATTTCGTTCCGCCGCCTGGCGGCCTGGCTGTACGCGCGCGCCGTCGATCCCGTGGACGGGCCGGCGGTGGTGATCGGCTTTGCCGCCGCGCATGCCGTGCTGTGGACGCTGATCCTGATCAATCTGAAGGCAGCGCAGGACGTTCACATGGACGTCGCAGAAGCCTACGCCTGGGGGCAGCAATTGCAGCTCGGCTATGGCAAGCACCCGCCGCTCTCCGGCTGGGTCGCGGGCCTCTGGTTCAAGCTGTTCCCGGTGCGCGACTGGTCGACCTATGCGCTGGCCATGACGGTGCTGGCGGCCGGCCTCGTGATCTCCTGGTTCACGGCGCTGCGCGTGGTCGACCGCCGCCGCGCCTTCTTCGTCGTCGTGATGCTCGCGCTCTATCCGATCTTCAACTTCAAGGGCTTCAAGTACAATCCGGACCTGCTGCAGCTCGTCACGCTGCCGCTTGTGGTGCTGGCCTATCTGAACGCGTTCGAGAAGCGCGACGCGCGATCCGGCATCTGGCTCGGCCTTGCCGGCGCGCTGGCGCTGATGACCAAGTACTGGGTGGCGACCATGATCGGCGCGGTCGGGCTTGCCGCGCTGATCCATCCGCAGCGGCTGCGCTTGCTTGCCTCGCCGGCGCCGTGGACCGCGATCGCGACGCTCGTCGTTGCGATGATCCCGCACCTCGTCTGGCTGAAGCAGGTGGACTTCGTGCCGTTCACCTATGCCGGCGACATCTACAGCGACCTCACGCCCGCGACGGCCACGCATCTGGCGATCGGCTACGCCGCGCACAATCTCGCGCTGCTCGCCATCCCCGTTGTGCTGGCGCTGCTCGCGCTCAGCATTGGCCCCCGCTGGTGGTCGCCGCCCGCCGTTGCCGCGCGCACCTGGTCGCGCGGGCCCAATCCGGGCGTCAACCTTTCGCAGGCGCTGAATGTCTGGATGATTCAGGCCATCGTCGCGATCGGCCCGCCGCTCGGCGCGCTGTTCTTCACGGTCTATCTGAAGACCGACTGGGGAATATCGCTGTTCTTCCTGACGCCGCTGGCGCTGGTGGCGCTCCCGGTGCTGCGGCTGCGGCGCCTTGCGCTGTTCAACATCACGGCCATCTGGCTCGTGGTCGCGCTGGCCACTTTGATCGCCTCGCCCTGGATCGCCAGGCAGGAGATGGTGTCCAACTCCGATGGACCGGCGACCTATGTGGCGCGGGCCGAGCTGGCGCGTGAATTGACGCAGTACTGGCGCTCGCGGTTCGGCACGCCCTGGGCCGTCGTCGTCGGCAACATGGATGTCTCCAATCCGCTCGCCTTCTACAGCCCCGACCATCCGGTGCCGTTCGTGCATGGCGAAGCCTGGTCGTCGGGCCTGATGTCGCTCGCGCAGGCCAGGCGGTCGGGCTTCATCGGCATTTGCGACACCGCCACCACCTGGAATCTGCCGGCATGCGAGGAGTGGATGGCGAAGAACGCCGCGGGTGCCGAGCAAATCCTGATGACGACGAGGCGGTTCTATCAGGGGCATCCGGGGCCGTCGCGGAACTGGAAAGTCTATATCGTGCCGCCGGCGAAATAGCGCCGCGCGCAAAGGGGAGGCTGAAGCATGGATCTCGATCTTTCGGACAAGCTCGCGCTTGTCACCGGCTCGACGCGCGGCATCGGCCTTGCGGCCGCCAAGGGCCTCGCCGGGATGGGCGCGGAGGTGATCGTCAACGGGCGCGAGCGCGCCGCAGTGGACGAGGCGATCGCGGAAATCAGAATGACCGCGCCGAACGCGAAGCTGCAGGCGGCTGCGTTCGATCTCGGCGGCGCAGAAGGATGCGCCGGAATCATCAAGCAATTTCCCGAGGTCGACATTCTCGTCAACAATCTCGGCATCTACGAGCCAAAGCCCTTCTTCGAGATCGAGGATGGCGACTGGTCAAGAATGTTCGAGGTCAACGTCATGAGCGGCGTGCGCCTGACGCGGCATTACCTGCAGCGCATGCTGGACAAGAAAGATTGGGGCCGCGTCGTGTTCGTCTCCAGCGAGTCCGGCATCTTCATACCCAAGGAGATGGTGCATTACGGCTTCTCCAAATCGGCGCAGCTCGTGATCGCGCGCGGCGCCGCCGAGCAGACCAAGGGCACGAATGTCACGGTGAATTCGGTGTTGCCGGGCCCGACCTGGGTCGAGATGGCGCCGGCGCGCCTTGCCGCCCGCGCCAAGGGCATGGGCACGACGGTCGACGATCTCGTCGCCCGCACCTTCACCGAGCGGCGGCCGGCCTCGCTCCTGCAGCGCTACGCCAGGCCGGAAGAGGTCGCGAACCTGATCTGCTATCTCTGCTCGAAAGCATCGAGTGCCACCAATGGCGCCGCGCTGCGCGCCGACGGCGGCATCGTCACCAATCCGTTTTGACGCTGATGTGCTATCCGGGCCATGGCGGAGCGCGGATCTAAATCCCTTCCTCGTTGAACTTGTCGGCCACCAGCGCGGCGATCGCATCGAGCGCCGCCTGCGCCTGCGGGCCTTTGGCCGAAACGAGTATCGTCGTGCCGGGCGCGGCCGAGAGCATCATCAGGCCCATGATCGAGGTGCCGCCGACGGTCTCGCCGCCGCGGGTCACCCAGACTTCGGCTTCGAACTTCTCGACCAGTTGCACGAACTTCGCCGAGGCCCGCGCATGCAGGCCGCGCTTGTTGACGATCAGCAATTCCCTGGAGATCGCATCGGACGGCACGGCCGCCCCGGCATTATTTGCGGGGGCCGCCTCGTCGCTCATTTGCCGGCAAGCACACGGCTGGCGATGGTGACGTATTTGCGGCCGGCTTCCTGGGCCATGGCAATGGCGTCGGGCAGCGAGCGCTCCTCGCGTACCTTGGCGAGCTTGACCAGCATGGGAAGGTTGATGCCGGCGAGCACTTCCACCTTGGGACGGCTCATGCAGGAGATGGCGAGGTTGGAGGGCGTGCCGCCGAACATGTCGGTGAGGATGGCAACCCCGTCGCCGCTATCGACGCGGTTGACCGCCTCGATGATGTCATTTCGGCACAGGTCGGAATCGTCTTCCGCACCGATCGTCACGGCTTCGATCTGCTTTTGCGGACCCATCACGTGTTCCAGCGCCGCCCTGAACTCGTCGGCAAGGCGCCCATGGGTCACAAGGACTAGACCAATCATCTTGGAAACTCCTCGCGCGTGCCTTTTGGTGCACTGCACGAACGCGCCACTTTGACCATCCCGAGCCCCGGCGCAAGAGGGGGTCGTTGCGATTCGTCCCGGAAAATTGGGGCCGCTTCGGGAGGACGCGCCGGTGTTAATCCGTCGCGATAGTGGGGCTTATATGGTTAGCAATCCCTTTCCGGCAATCCGTCGAAGGTTGGTCTGCGCCGGTATCACCGGTTGTTGTTAGTGCAGCTACAATCATCGGCAATGGCGAATACCGTAGATTTACGGGTATTCGGGGTATTTGCACACCATCAATTCGAGTGGTGAGAGATTCGGTCGCAGGCATCCGCTCCGCATCCCCGGCTGCGAGATCGACGATGAGGCCGACAATGGCCTCGCCGACGTGGTCGATTCGGCGGATGCCGAGGCCGCGGATTTCGATCAGGCCGGCCAGTTCAGGCGCCGGCCGCACGATCAGATTTCCGGCGCTTGTGTCGAGGTGGACACGGTCGTCGCCGACCAGAATGGCCGGCGGAACCTGCCCGGAGCGGCCGGCCAGGATCAGGTCGAAGGCCAGGCGGGACTTGCCGGCGCCGGAGGGACCGCGGATCAGCACGGCGCGATCGCCGACCAGGACGGCCGAGGCGTGCACGGTGGGCCGCTCCGTCATTGCGCCGGCAGCCGGACGATGAAGCGCGCGCCGGCCACCGTCGGCTGATCTTCGTCGGGTGGGCCGGGACGGTTCTCCGCCCAGATGCGGCCGCCATGGGCGTCGACGATCTGCTTGGAGATCGACAGCCCCAGGCCCGAGTTCTGGCCGAAGCCCTGGTGAGGCCGGTCGGTGTAGAAGCGCTCGAAGATGCGCTCCAGCGCATCGTCGCGGATGCCGGGGCCGTCATCGTCGACCACGATTTCGATTTCCGAGCGGACGCGGCGGCATGTGATCCGCACCTTCTTGCCGGGCTCGGAGAAGGATTGCGCGTTCGACAAGAGATTCGAGATCACCTGGCCGAGCCGCGAATCGTGGCCGGGCACGGCAAAGGTGTCCGAGGTGCCGCGACCCTCGAAACGGACCTCGACGGAGACGTCGTGTCCGAGACGGGTCTCGTTGGCGACGGAGGTGAGCGTCGTCAGCAGCCGGCGCATATCGACCAGCGTCATGTCCTGCCGCTGCAATTCGGCGTCGAGGCGGCTGGCGTCGGAAATGTCCGAGATCAGCCGGTCGAGCCGCTTCACGTCATGCTCGATCACTTCGAGCAGCCGGGCGCGGCTGGCCTCGTTGCGCGCCAGCGGCAGCGTCTCGACCGCCGAGCGCATCGACGTCAACGGGTTCTTCAACTCGTGGGCGACGTCGGCGGCGAACATCTCGATCGCCTCGATGCGGTTGTATAGCGCGTCGGTCATGTCGCGCAGCGCGCCGGACAGATGCCCGATCTCGTCGCGGCGGCGGGTGAAGTCGGGAATCTCCACCCGGGTGCGGATGCGGCGGCGAACGCGCTCGGCGCTGTCGGCGAGCCGCCGCACCGGGCCGGCAATGGTGCTGGCGAGCAGCAGCGACAGCATGATCATGACGGCGGAGGCGACGCCGCCAACTTTCAGGATCGCGAGCCGCTCGTTGGTCACCATCTGGTCGATGTCGTCGCCCTGCGTGGAGAGCAGCAGCGAGCCGTGCACCGCGCGAAAACGCTGCACCGGCACGGCGACGGAGACGATGACGGCGCCGCGTTCGGTGACGCGCACCGCGCTGCTCTTCTGGCCCTCCAGCGATTGGGCGACTTCGGAATAGCCCTTGCCGTTGTCGAGCTCGCGGTAGGCCGGCAGGTCGCCGCGGTTGAGCCAGGTGCGCATCCCGATCAGGGCGCGCTCGACGACGTTGGGCTTGTCGCTCGACGGCGGCGGCAGCTCGATGCGCAGCACGTCGCCGCGGCCGAACAGATTGCGGCTGTCGACGATCAGCCCGCCGTCGCGGTCGAAGATGCGGGCGCGGGTCTTGGTCGGCAGGATCAGGCGCCGCAGGATCGGCGCGACGCGCTCGGGATTGATCGGGAAGTCGGAATACTCGTCCGGAATGCCCATGCTCTCGCCGGGCTTGAGATCGAGCAGCTTGTCGACGTCGAGCGTGGGCGTGTTGGTTTCGGCGGTGGCGGAGGCCGCGATCGCCACCGCGATGATCTCGGCCTGCACCACGAGGCTCTGCGCGCGGGCCTCGATCAGGCCGGCACGGAATTGCGACAGATAGAGGATGCTCGCCACCAGCGCGACGAGGCCGGCGAGGTTGAGCGAGACGATGCGCCGCGTCAGGCTCGAGAACGACAGCGCAAAGAAGAACTGCCAGGCACGGCTGAGCCAGCTCAGCGGTCGCCGCCAGCCTGCCGGCGCCGGCGGTTGCGCGGCGGAATCGTGCTGATCGAGCGACGCGGCGACGTCCTCGGCTTGCAGTCCCGGTTGGGGCGGCGTTCGATCAAGCACAGGCAAGACTGCCGGTTGTTGTTCTGGTCACGCGATGCAATTGCAAGCGCACCATACCCCGGATGCGCGGCCGATGTCAGTCAATACAGGCACGCGTCATGCGCGTGTCAGGTTTCCTTGAAGCGGTAACCGACGCCGTACAATGTCTCGATCATCTCGAATTCGTCGTCGACCATCTTGAACTTCTTGCGCAGCCGCTTGATGTGGCTGTCGATGGTGCGGTCGTCGACATAGACCTGGTCGTCATAGGCCGCATCCATCAGCGCGTTGCGGCTCTTCACGACGCCCGGACGGGTCGCCAGCGCCTGCAGGATCAGGAATTCGGTCACCGTCAGCGTCACCGGCTCGTTCTTCCAGGTGCAGGTATGGCGTTCCGGATCCATCCGCAGCAGGCCGCGGTCGAGCGCGCGGGCATCGGGCTCCTTGGGCGCCGCGGCCGGGTCCTTCGGCTGCGAGCGGCGCAGCACGGCCTTGACGCGCTCCACCAGCAGTCGCTGCGAGAACGGCTTGCGTATGAAATCGTCGGCGCCCATCTTGAGGCCGAACAACTCGTCGATCTCTTCGTCCTTGGAGGTGAGGAAGATCACCGGCAGGTCGGACTTCTGGCGAAGCCGCCGCAGCGTCTCCATGCCGTCCATGCGCGGCATCTTGATGTCGAGGATGGCGAGGTCCGGCTGGCTGGTGCGGAAGCCGTCAAGCGCCGATGCGCCATCCGTGTATGTCATGATGCGATAGCCTTCGGCTTCGAGCGCGATCGACACGGATGTGAGAATGTTGCGGTCGTCATCGACCAGGGCGATTGTGGGCATGAGCCTGCTTTCGGTACTGAGTGTGGCCTTAAACGGCGCGCAATCCAGCGGTCCGCCGCACAATGGGGCTTTCGAACTCGGTCAACGAGCAATGCAAGCTGGGCTGAAGTGTGACCGAGTTCCGTCAAAACGCTGTTCGATGGAACCGCGTCCCAACCCATCTGGTAGCTGGTGTAGCCCGAAAAACAGACCAATTGCAACAACATGGCCGGAAATTCCTGATGCAGCCCACGCCTGATTTCAACCCTTCCGGATTAGCCAAATCCCTGCTCCGGCGGAGCCGGCAGGGCGCGCTCGCCACCCTTATGGTTAACAGCGGCGACCCCTATTGCTCGCTGGTCAATGTCGCGGCGAATCCCGATGCCGCGCCGCTGCTGTTGATCTCGCGGCTCGCCGTACACACCAAGAACATCCTCGCCGACTCCAGGGTCTCGCTGATGCTTGACGAGCGCGTCGCCGGCGATCCGCTGGAAGGGGCGCGCATCATGGTGGCGGGAAGCGCCGAGGAGCTCTCGGGCGAAGCGGCCGCGACGGCGCGGCGCCGCTATCTGGCGGCACATCCTTCGGCGGAAACGTTCGCCGATTTCAAGGATTTTTCCTTTTTCCGTATCGCGCCGTCGGGCCTGCATCTCGTTGCCGGCTTCGGCCGCATCATCGACCTGAAGCCCGGGCAATTCCTGACCGACATCACCGATGCGGCCGACCTGCTCGAGGCCGAGGCCGGCGCCGTGGCGCACATGAACGAGGATCATCGCGAGGCGATGAATCTCTATGCGACGAAGCTTCTGGGCGCCGAAAGCGCCGACTGGCGCTGCAGCGGATGCGATCCCGAGGGCATGGACATGCAGGCGGACGGGCGCACCTTGCGGCTGGACTTCCCGGAGCGGGTGAGAACCGGCACCGAATTGCGCAAGATTCTGGTGCGGCTGGCGGGCGAGGCGCGGGCCAGATAATTAGCTTTTCCCGGCTTGAACGCAGGGCTCCCGTGGCGCGACCCATGCAGCATGAAATCGGGCAAATATCTGCAATCGCTGGTGGGACTGGCGCTCGCCGCGAGCGCCTGCACCGTGACGCCTGCGCTCGCGCAAAGCATAGGCGCCCAGACCACCAGGATCATCGAGCTCGAGCGCACCGGCAAATTCCAGGAAGCGCTGACGCTGGCGAAGAAGACGCTCGCGGATGCCGAAAAGGCGCGCGGCCCCGTGCATCGCGACGTCGCGGCAGTGTTGAACAATCTCGGCCATGCCTATGCCAATCTCGGACAGGACGACGAGGCGGAGCCCCTCTACAAGCGCGCGCTGACGGTTTTCGAGAAGACGGGCGGCCTTGATTCCGCCGACGTGTCGGCGACCATGAACAATCTCGCCGCCGTCTATCAGCGGCAGGACCGCTTTGCCGAGGCCGAGCCGCTGTTTCGGCGCGCGCTCGTGATCAGCGAGCGGACCGCCGGGCCCGGCCATCCCGATACGGGACGGGCCATGAACAATCTCGCGACTTGCTATGAAAAGCTGGGCCGGCACGAGGATTCCGAGCCGTTGTTCAGGCGCGCGCTCGCGATCTACGAAAAGGCGGCCGGGCCGGAGAATCCGGCGGCGGCAACGTTGCTCAACAACCTCGGCCAGGTGGCAAAAGTGACCGGCCGTTATGGCGAAGCCGAGCCGATGATCCGCCGCTCGCTGGCGATTCGCGAAAAGGTGCTCGGGCCGGATCACCCCGACGTGGCGCGCTCGCTCAACAATCTGGCCGATCTCTACGAGCGGCAGAGCCGCTACGCCGATGCCGAGCCGCTGTACCGGCGCGCGCTGTCCATCCGCGAGCGCGCGGTCGGCCCCGATCACCCGGAGGCGGCAATCTCCACCAACAATCTCGTCAATCTCCTGCGCCTGGAAGGCCGCACCAGCGATGCCATGCCGTTGCTCGCGCGGCTGATCGTCACCGGCCGCGCCCAGGTGCGCGTTGCGCTGCCGGCGCTGTACGAAGCACAGCGGCAGCAACTTGTGGCATCGGGCACGGCGCTGGACGATGCGCTGAGCGTTGTCCAGCACAGCGCGCAGTCGTCGGCGGCCTCCGCCGTCAACAAGCTCGCGGTGCGCCTGGCGGCCGGCAATGACCGCCTCGCCGAGCTGGTGCGGCGCGACCAGGATCTCGGCTCGGAAGCCGAATCGCTCGACAAATCGCTGATGGCCGCGGTGTCGAAGGAACGCGCCAAGCGCGATCCATCCGCCGAGCAGCGCGCCCGTGCGCGGATTGCCGAGATCGCTGGCGAGCGCGCGAAATTGCAGAAGGCGCTTTCCGCCGAATTTCCCGATTACTCCGCGCTATCGAATCCGCTGCCGCTGACGAGCAAGGAGGTGCAGTCCCTGCTCACGGCCGACGAGGCGATGGTGCTGTTCGCGGTCACCGAGAAGGAAAGTTTTGTCGTTGCGCTGACACGCGATTCCTTCGACTGGAAGCCGCTGCCGATCGGCACTGACGCGCTGTCCGGTAAAATCGTCGCGTTCCGGCGCGGCCTTGACATTGCCAAGGCGAGCGATGCCTCCGGCAAGTCCGGGCTGTTCGATCTGGCTGTCGCGAACGATCTCTATGCCACGCTGCTTCTCCCGGTCGAGCCGCTGATCCGCGACAAGCGCAGCCTGCTGGTGGTGCCGTCCGGCGCACTGACGGCGCTGCCGTTCCATCTGCTGGTGAGCGAGCGGCCTGCGATGGCCATTCCCGATAGCTTTGACGGCTATCGCAGTGCCGCGTGGCTGCTGAAGCGCCATGCGGTATCGGTATTGCCGTCGGTCACGAGCCTTAAGGCGCTGCGGGCCTTCGCGCGCCGTGACCAGAACATCAAGCCGATGACCGGCTTCGGCGATCCGCTGTTCGATCCGGCGGCGCAGGGCGGCAATCAACGCGCCGCCGCGAAGACCGCCTCGCGCAGCGCGGCAAGCGTCGCCTACACCGAATTCTGGCGCGGCGCCGGCGTCGACCGCAGGAGGCTCGCAGAGGCGCTGCCGCAACTGCCCGATACTGCCGACGAGCTCAACGCGGTGGCAAAGGCTCTCGGCGTTGCCGAGAGCGATATTCATCTCGGCAGCGACGCCAGCGAGACTACGCTGAAGCGCACGCGGCTTTCCGACTATTCGATCGTCTATTTCGCCACCCACGGCCTGGTCGCCGGCGACGTCAAGGGCGTCGCCGAGCCATCGCTGGCGCTCAGCATTCCCGCACAACCCTCCGCATTGGATGACGGCCTTCTGACCTCAAGCGAGGTCGCACAGCTCAAGCTCAATGCCGACTGGGTCGTGCTCTCCGCCTGCAACACCATTGCCGGCGACAAGCCGGGCGCCGAGGCGCTGTCGGGCCTTGCGCGCTCGTTCTTCTATGCCGGTGCGCGGGCGCTCTTGGTGACGCATTGGGCGGTGGATTCGGCCGCCGCGACGCGGCTCACCACGACCACCTTTGACCGGATTGCCGCCGATCCGAACCTCGGCCGCGCCGAGGCCTTGCGGCAGGCCATGCTGGCCTATCTCAACGATGTTTCCTCGCCGCGTAACGCTTACCCCGCCTTCTGGGGCCCGTTCGCCCTGATCGGCGAGGGCGTCGGCCGCTAAGGCCGATATTGGTCGCATACGGGACTTTTTTTGCACCGCAAAAATGAAGAAAAGAATATGTCGCGCGACCGTCGGCCGCGCGATTCCACGGCCCAAGACGGGCCGCCAAGTGCCGAAGATGTCTGACCCATCAGCCCGGGCCGTCGAATAAACCAAATCTCACTGGATCGGCTTGGCAAGCCGCGCGTTGCCAAGTAATAGGTCGCCGCATCGAAGCCGGATGGCTATAGTGGGAGGTCACCGCGGCGGGCGCACTTGTCGACAGGCGCGCCTTGCAACCGCGGGTTCTAGGAGGATCCTTCGTGCAAGAGACGGGCGTGCGCAACGGTGCCTTTGGCGCCGACAAATTCGGCTTAAAGAATCTCAAGACGCTGCACTGGAACCTGGGTGCTCCCCAGCTCTACCAGTACTCGCTGGCTGCAGGCGAGGCGGTGCTGTCGGCCGATGGTGCGCTCTGCGCGGATACCGGCGAGTTCACCGGACGGAGCCCGAAGGACAAGTTCACGGTGCGCGACGCCACCACCGACAAGAAGATGTGGTGGGCCGGCAACCAGTCGATCACCTCGGAGCAGTTCGAGACGCTCTACCAGGATTTTCTCAAGCACGCCGAAGGCAAGCAGCTGTTCGCGCAGGACCTCTACGGCGGCGCGGATCCGGCCTATCGCATCAGGACCCGCGTCTTCACCGAGCTGGCGTGGCACTCGCTGTTCATCCGCACGCTCCTGATCCGCCCCGAGGCGGTCGAACTGTCGAGCTTCGTGCCGGAGCTCACCATCATCGACATGCCCAGCTTCCGCGCCGATCCGAAACGCCATGGCTGCAAGTCGGAGAACGTCGTCGCCATCGATTTCGCCCGCAAGATCGTCCTGATCGGCGGGTCTTATTATGCCGGCGAGATGAAGAAGTCGGTCTTCACCACGCTGAACTACTATCTGCCCGAGAAGGGCGTGATGCCGATGCACTGCTCGGCCAATGTCGGACCGAAGGGCGACACCGCGATCTTCTTCGGCCTGTCCGGCACAGGCAAGACCACGCTGTCGGCCGATCCGAACCGCACGCTGATCGGCGACGACGAGCACGGCTGGGGCAATGACGGCGTCTTCAATTTCGAAGGCGGCTGCTACGCCAAGTGCATCAAGCTGTCGCCGGAGGCCGAGCCGGAGATTTTCGCGGCCTCCAACCGCTTCGGCGCCGTGCTGGAGAACTGCGTGCTCGACGAGGACACCCGCGTGGTGGACTTCAACGACGGCTCGAAGACGGAAAACACCCGCTCGGCGTATCCGCTCGATTTCATCCCCAATGCTTCGCGCACCGGCCGCGCCGGCCAGCCGAAGAACGTGGTGATGCTGGCGGCCGATGCCTTCGGCGTGCTGCCGCCGATCGCAAAGCTGTCGCCGGCGCAGGCGATGTACCACTTCCTGTCCGGCTACACCGCCAAGGTCGCAGGCACCGAACGCGGTCTCGGCAACGAGCCGCAGCCAGAATTCTCGACCTGCTTCGGCTCGCCCTTCCTGCCGCTCGATCCGTCCGTCTACGGCAACATGCTGCGCGAGCTGATCGCCCGGCACAATGTCGACTGCTGGCTGGTCAACACCGGCTGGACCGGCGGCAAGTACGGCGTCGGCTCGCGCATGCCCATCAAGGTGACGCGCGCGCTGCTGACGGCCGCGCTCGATGGCTCGCTGCGCAACGTCGAATTCCGCACCGACAAGTATTTCGGCTTCGCCGTGCCGACGGCGCTGCCGGGCGTACCGAGCGAGATCCTCGATCCCGTCAACACCTGGAAGGACAAGGCCGAGTTCGACAAGACGGCGCGCGCGCTGGTCGGCATGTTCCAGAAGAACTTTGCCAAGTTCGAGGCCCAGGTCGATGCCGACGTCCGCGCCGCCGCGCCGGAAGTGAAGCTCGCGGCAGAATAATCTGAACTAAATCGGCGGATGCGCAGGGCGGCCTTCGGGCCGCCCTTTTGTTTTTGCGGCCCGCCCTTTCCTACCTGCCCTGCAGTATCGCGTTGGTCGGCGTGCGCCGGTCGGTGATCTGCAGGCCGAACAGGCTGCCGAGCAACTCGACGGCGGTGCGCGCGGTGCGGCCGCGCTCGTCGAGGAACGGATTCAGTTCGACGATATCGACGGAACGTACGATGCCGGAATCGTGCAGCAGCTCCATGATCAGGTGCGCCTCGCGATAGGTGGCGCCACCCGGCACCGTGGTGCCGACGCCGGGCGCCATGCCAGGATCGAGGAAGTCGACGTCAAAGGACAAATGCAGCACGCCGTTCTTCGCCCTGACGCGCTCGATGACGCGGCGGATCAGCACCGCGACGCCATGCTCGTCGATGGCGCGCATGTCGGCGATCGCGATGCGCCGCTCGTGCACCAGCTTCTTTTCCAGGGGATCGATGGAGCGGATGCCGAACAGGTCGAGCTGGTCCGGCGTGATCGAGGCGCGCACTTGATTTCCGAGCAGCTGGTCGAGTCCGGGCTCGCCGCACAGGAAGGCCGCCGACATGCCGTGCATGTTGCCGGTGATGGTGGTGGCTGGCGTGTTGTAGTCGGCATGCGCATCGAGCCACAGCACGAACAGCGGCCGGCCATGTTCCCGCCAGTAGCGCGCCACGCCGTTGACCGAGCCCATCGACAGCGAGTGATCGCCGCCCATGAAGATCGGGATCGCGCCGGAGCGGGCAATGGTGAAGGCGCGCTCGCTGAGCACGCGGATCCAGCTCTTCACCTCGTCATAGTATTTGGCTCTTTCCGGCGGCGGTTCGTCGGCAACGATGTTGGGCCGCGCCAGATCGCCGTGGTCCTCGACGATGAATTCGAGTTCTTGCAGCAGCCGTGCGATGCCGGCGGTGCGCAGCGCTGCCGGTCCCATCAGGGTGCCGGCCTGCGAGGCGCCGATTTCGATCGGCACGCCGAGCAGTGCAATGCGTCGCTGGTTGGCCATGGCGTCGGACATCGCGGACCTCGACTGCGTAGGGTGGGCAAAGCAAAGCGTGCCCACCTTCACGAGCGCGGACCTGGAAGGTGGGCACGGCGCAAGTGCGCCTTTGCCCACCCTACGGCATCTCGCTCTACGCCTTGAAGTAGGCGATCTGGGTCGTGGTTGCCAGCAGGCGTCCGCGTGGCGACCACAATTCGCCGTTCTGGTCGCCATAGCTCTTGTGGAAAATCCTCGCATCCGCAATCCCAAGCACGCGGGTGGTGTTTTCCGCCGCAAGATCCGCGGCATCGGCGTGGAAATAGGTGGTCAGCGAAACCGTGCCGAAAGGAACCAGTTCCCGCTTGGCGTGGAAGATGCGGGCAAAGAACGCGTCCGACATCGCCAGCAGCGACAGCGCATCGACCCTGCGCGGCACGCGGTCGCTGATCCAGAGCTTCGAGAAGGTCTCCGGCGGCGCATCCGCAGGCAGGCCGCCGCGCTTCGGCTCGCCCTCGACAAAGCGGAATTCATATTGCTTGACCCAGGACGCCGCCAGCGGCGGGTAGGGCAGGGTTTCCTCGTACGCCTTGGTGCTCGGATACTTCGCCTCCTGATGCGACCAGGACGGCCGGCGCTCCGCGAACACGGCGGTCGCCAGCGTCGCGACGTCGCCATTGCCTTGCGTCATCTCCACGCACCAGTGCTGGCTGGAGCGGTTGGCCTTGACCAGCCGCAGGTCGAGATCGAACGGCCCCTGCGCGACCGGCGCGCAATAATTCACCGTGATCGCGGTCGGATCGCCGGCGCGCTGCGGATGCTCCAACAGCGCGCGCAGGATGGTGGCGGCGGTGCAGCCGCCGAACGGGCCGACAAAGGCCCAGTAATCGTCGCTGGTGTGCCCCAGCCAGCGGCTGTCGCCGGCGGTGACCTTTGTCGCATCGTCGAACAGATGCTGAGCTTTGGCGAGCATACGGGTTCCAGCCATTTGTCATGACGTTTGTCATGCAATATTGCGGCTGCCGCGGCCGAATACAATGACATCGCAGGTAATGAATGCTCTGTCGTGGCCGGGCTTGACCCGGCCACGAATATTCGGCCTAGCCGCCGGTGCCCCGCCTGGCGCCGCGCTGCGGCTCGGCCGAAGGCGAGGGCCGCACCGGCACGTGCCAGATATCTTCGGCATATTCGCGGATGGTGCGGTCGGAGGAGAACCACGCCATCCGCGCCACATTGAGGATGCTGGCCCGCGTCCAGGCCGGGATCACCTGCCAGCGCGCATCGACGCCGCGCTGTGCCTCGTAATAGGAATCGAAGTCAGCGGCGACCATGTAGGGGTCGTGATGGCGGATGGCATCCGCGATGCGCGCGAAACGATTGGGCTCGCCCGGCGAGAACTCTCCGTTCTCGATCGCGGCCAGCGCGCGCGACAGCCGCGGCGAGCGCTTGATGATGTCGGTGGCATCGAGCCCCTGCTTGCGGCGGATCATGACGTCGCCGGCTTCCATGCCGAAGATCGCGATGTTCTCGACGCCGACATGGTCGCGGATTTCGATATTGGCGCCGTCGAGCGTGCCGATGGTGATGGCGCCGTTGAGCGCGAGCTTCATGTTGCCGGTGCCGGAAGCCTCCATGCCGGCGGTTGATATCTGCTCGGAGAGATCGGCGGCGGGGATGATGATCTCCGCCAAGCTTACATTGTAGTCCGGCAGGAACGCGACCTTCAGCCGGCCCTTCAGGTCCGGATCGTGGTTGACGGTGTCGGCAACGTCGTTGATCAGCTTGATGATAAGCTTGGCGTAGTGATAGCTCGCCGCCGCCTTGCCGGCGAAGATTTTCACCCGCGGCACCCAGTTCTTGTCCGGCTCATCCTTCATCGCCTGGTATAGCGCGACCGCCTCGACGATGTTGAGCAATTGCCGCTTGTATTCGTGGATGCGCTTGATCTGCACGTCGAACAGCGCCGACGGGTCGACCTTGGTGCCTAGCCGCTCGCCGATCAGCCGCGCCAGCGCCAGCTTGTTGTGCAGCTTGACGTCGCGGAAGCGCTGCTGGAAGGCGTTGTCGCTGGCGCAGTCCTCGAGGTTCTCCAGCAGCGAGAAGTCGTCGAGCACGGCCTCGCCGCAGGTCTCGCGCAAGAGCGCGGTCAGCCTCGGATTGGCGAGCATCAACCAGCGGCGGAACGTGATGCCGTTGGTCTTGTTGGTGATGCGCGAGGGATAGAGATGGTTGAGATCGTGGAACACGGTCTCCTTCATCAGGTCGGAATGCATCGCCGAGACGCCGTTGATGCGGTGCGAGCCGACGAAGGCGAGCTGCCCCATCCGCACCTTGCGGCCGCCGCGCTCGTCGATCAGCGATACCGAGGCGCGGAAGTCGACGTCCCCCGGGCAGCGCGCTTCGGCCTGCGCCAGATGCTGCACATTGATGCGGTAGATGATCTCCAGATGCCGCGGCAGCAGCCGCTCGAACAGCTCCACCGGCCAGGTTTCCAGCGCCTCCGGCAGCAGCGTGTGATTGGTGTAGGAGAAGGTCGCGACCGTGATTTTCCAGGCCTCCTCCCAGCGGAAATTGTGCAGATCGACCAGGATGCGCATCAGCTCGGTCACTGCAAGGCTGGGATGGGTGTCGTTGAGCTGCACCGCGACCTTCTGCGCGAGGCTGCGCAGCTGCCCGTCGGCGGCCAGGTGCCGCTTCACCAGATCCTGCAGGCTGGCCGAGACGAAGAAATATTCCTGGCGCAGCCGCAGTTCGCGGCCCGCTGCGCTCTCGTCGTTCGGGTAGAGGAATTTGCAGATCGCCTCGGCGCGCGACTGCTCGGCGACCGCGGAGGTGTAGTCGCCGCGGTTGAACACATCGAGATTGAGCGGGTCGGGCGCGCGCGCCGACCATAGCCGCAGCGCGTTGACGTGTTGGCCGCGCCAGCCGACGATCGGCGTGTCGTAAGCCATGGCGACGACGGTCTCCGTCGGGTGCCAGGTGGCGCGGTCGCGGCCGCGGTCGTCGGCATGCTCGACCTTGCCGCCGAAATGCACGTGATAGACCACCTCCGGCCGCTGGAATTCCCAGGGGTTGCCGAATGAAAGCCATTCGTCCGGATATTCCTGCTGCCAGCCATGCGAGATGATCTGGCGGAACAGGCCGAAGTCGTAGCGAATGCCGTAGCCGACCGCGGGGATGGCGAGCGTCGCCATGCTCTCCATGAAGCAGGCGGCGAGGCGGCCGAGACCGCCATTGCCGAGCGCGGCGTCCGGCTCCAGCCGGCGCAATTCCGGCAGGCCGACGCCGAGATCGCCGAGCGCGGTCTCGAACACGGGCAGCAGCCCCATATTGTTGAGCGCGTCGGTGAAGAGGCGGCCGATCAAAAATTCCAGCGAGAGGTAGTAGACCCGCTTGCGGCCGGCGTCGTAGCTCTGCTTCTCCGCCACCAGCCAGCGGTGCACGATGCGGTCGCGCAACGCCAGCGCCGCCGCCATGTACCAGTCGCGCTTGGTCGCCATGCCGGCATCCTTGCCGATGGCGAGCCTCAGCTTGGCGAGGATCGCGCCCTTGATTTCGGCGAGCTGCAGCTCGTCGATCGGCTGGCCAGGGGCCGGGTAGTGCTGGATGGGTTGGTCAGACAAGCCGCTGGGTCCCCGTTGGAATCGCACAAATGTACGCCCCTTGCTCGGCAACCGAAACCACCGGGCGATTGCGGTGCATGGAACTGCCAGTAAAATATGCAAGGAACGGGCCGGTCCGGCGGCCTCCGCGCGGCGTCTTTTGTTGCTAGGATCGCCGCCGGAAGCAGGAATCGAGGAGGGCAGTGCCGATGAAACTCTTGATCCAAATCGCCGCCGCGGCGTTCCTGATCATTTGCATCAGCGTCTCCACCGCCGCCTATGCCGGCCCCGCCGGCGATGGCGTGACCTGCTCCTTCAGCGCGCCCAAGGGCGCTTCGCCGGCCGCGCGTTGTGCCGCCATCAAGCGGCAATGCGGCGGCAAGTTCTATGCGAACTATTGCGGCGACCGGCTCGTCTCGGCGGTGAGGTAGGAGCCCCGATCTTCGCCGCCTGACGGCTGTCACGCCACTGCCATCAAATCAGCATACAGCGCAAAGCTCTGTTTGCCCTGCTGATCAGGCCGCATGACCTATCTCTATCTTGCGCTCGCCATCATCGCGGAAGTCATCGCAACGACGTTCCTCAAAGTGTCGGACGGGTTCTCTAAGCCGCTGCCGTCGCTTGTCACCGTGGTCGGCTACGCCATCGCGTTCTATTTCCTGTCGCTGACCTTGCGGAATCTGCCGACCGGCATCGTCTACGCCGTGTGGTCGGGCGTCGGCGTCGTCCTCATCGCCACCATCGCCTGGGTCTTCCAGAGTCAGCGGCTCGATGCCGCCGCCCTCTGCGGGATGGGCCTGATCGTGTCTGGCGTGGTCGTGATCAACCTGTTTTCCAGTTCCACGATGCACTAAGGGGTAATTATTTTTGGGTCGCCCCGGCGAAGGCCGGGGCCCATAACCACGGCTGTTTATAGTAGGTGGGACAGGTCCCTCCAATCAGGATTGTTCTCCTCGATCAGCCGGATTTTCCAGGCGCGGCGCCATTCCTTCAATTGCTTCTCGCGTTGAATGGCTTCCAGCGGCGTCGCGTATTCTTCCATGTAGACGAGGCGCGTTACGCCATACTTCTTGACGAACTGCGAACCCTACCCGTTCGATGGAGTTCGAGCCGGACGCGCATGTTGTTGCAGACGCCGATGTACAACGTGCCGTGTTTCTTGCTCGCGAGGATGTAGACGAAGTAGCTCATCGGCTTGTCACTCGTTCGTCCAGTTCGCCTGGTCACTCCCAGAGGTGGTTATGGGCCCCGGCCTTCGCCGGGGCGACATTTGATTCTTGGATACTAGAACGAATTAAGAACACTTTAGCAAGTCTTTGATATATCATAGCGATTCGGTGCAGTGACGACACAACATCTATGGTCTATCCGCCCCAGCGAGGACTACATGTCCACCATCGCCTTTGATCAATTCGCGCTGACGCGCATTGCCGACTTCGCCCGCCAGCTGTCGCGGCTGCACAGAGTCTCGCGCCGGCAGGCTATCGACGACGACCAGATCGACCGCGAGTTCAACGCGGTCTGCATGTCGATCTGGGGCTACACCACCGACGACATCGGCGACGATTTGTTCTCCGTCGAGGATCACGGCTTCCTGGATTCGCTGGACGAGGCGCATGCGCGCATCTTCGCGGCGGAGCAGGGCTATGACCTCGTCGACGATCAGGGCATGCTGACCGACTGGTGGGGCTTCTGCTGGATGATCCTGGCCGAGAAGCGCGGCCTGCTGACGGCGGAGAACCGTGCCGCCGCGCGCGCCGCGATCGAGGAGAAATATCTCGCCGCGCCGAACGTGATCGGCGTGATCGTGGGGCGGTGAACTCTCTCCCTCATCCTGAGGAGGCGCGTCAGCGCCGTCTCGAAGGATGAATGGCACCAGCGTGGCCTCATGGTTCTCCCGGCGATGCGCAGCATCGTCCGGAGACGCGCCAAGTGGCGCTCCTCACCATGAGGTCCGACCCTAGTTCAGCTCTGCCTTCTTTGCCTTCGGCTTCGGGAGGGAGCCGGTGGTCACGGGATCGTCGCGCAGTTGCGGCGGCGGCGCGTCCGCAATCACCTCGGCATTGACGGGCGCGACCTTGATTTCGCCGAGGCGTGCGCGCACCTCGGCGGTCAGTCCCGGATAGGATGACACCGGCGTGAAGTCGGCGGCCTGATCATTGCCGACGCGGATGCCGGAATAGGCGACGAGGCCGCTGGCCGTCGCCAAAACGTCGCCGGCCCGCAACGAGCCGTCGAGCGAAATGTCGATCGGCGCGAGGCCGCCGGGATCCTTGCCGTTGCAGGTGCAGTCGGCGCGCAACGCCTTGCGGTAGGCGAAGGCGTTTTCGCTGCTGGCATAGCGGTCGCCGTTGGTCGATGTGGCGTAGTCGATATTGCTGCCGAAATAGACCTTTGTCGCGCTTGCCGGGCAGAACGCCTGGCAGAGCTGCGCAGGCGTGGCGGTGCCGCGCGCGTTGATCGGAAAATACTTGCCGTCGCAACTGCGCACGCAGAAGGCGGGTCCGGAGCCGCCGGCGATGCGCGCGGCCGGTGCGGGCGTGCCCTGCGGGCTGGTGGGATCGGCGAAGAGGTTTGCCTGCGGGGCAGCCTGCCGCGCCGCCTGCTTCACGCCCCCGAACAGCATGTCGAAAAAGTTCTCGGCGAACGCGACGTCCGGCACGGTCAGCGCGGCGCCGGCAAGGATGGCGGCAGCCAGCAGCGCCCGGCGCGGCAGCGGCCGAAAACTCAACTCTGTACGCAACGCTCACTCCACCCGATGCACATGCAGGCCGAGGCGAACGCGCCTTCGGTCATCGTTCACCATAACGAAGGTTGGTAAATGACCCGTGAGTGCAGCGAGGGTGGTCGCAGAGGAAGTTGAAAAAGTGGTACGCTCAACTTGTCAGGTACGGCGAGCGGAGCCGGGCCTATCCCTTCAGGAACTCGCCGGCCTTGTAGAGCGAACGGAACGGCAAGGCGGCTTGGGCGAACGCTTCCGTGGCGCCTTCCTCGCGGTCGACCATGGTGAACACCAGCACGACATTGCCGCCGGCCTCGCGCACCGCTTCCACCGCCTTCATCGCCGAGCCGCCCGTGGTGGTGACGTCCTCGACGATGACGATGCGCTTGCCCTCGAGGGTCTCGCCCTTGGCAAGGCCTTCCACCGCGAGCTTGGCGCCATGCTCCTTCGGCTTCTTGCGCACGAAGAACGCCGCGATCGGATGGCCCTTGATCCAGGAGAGCTGGGCGATCGCGCCGGCGAGCGGTACCGCGCCCATCTCGAGCCCGCCGACGAAATCGAGCCCGTCGTCCTTTAGCGCCTCATAGGTCAGTTCCGCCAGCAGCGCCGCGCCCTCGGGGTCGAGCATGGTCGGCTTGAGGTTGAAATAGAAGTCGCTCTTGCGCCCCGAGGCCAGCGTGATCTCGCCGCGCCCGAACGAGCGCTTGCGGATGATTTCGGCGAGACGGGCGCGGGCGGCTGACTTGGACAAAGCTGTTTCCCGAACATTTCAGAGGTGGCGCAATCTATCGGCGCTCTCGGCGACATTCCAGCCCGATCAGGCCCCATCAACAATAGGCAAAGCGAAGCAGGCCGTTTTGCGAAACGCACCCCCGCGCGTGCGCGCCTTGTAAGGCCGGCCAGTTCCGGGCTAGGGGAGGCGCCAACAATGCCAACACCTCTGGGGGAAACAAGATGACCATCGAACTCCACACCTGGAACACGCCGAACGGCCGCAAGATTTCGGTCGCGCTGGAGGAAATGGAGCTGCCCTACAAGGTGGTCCCGGTGAACATCACCAAGGGCGAGCAGATGGCGCCGTCGTTCCTTGCGATCAGCCCCAACAACAAGATCCCCGCGATCGTCGACCCCGAGGGTCCCGAGGGCAAGCCGGTCAGCATCTTCGAATCCGGCGCGATCCTTCTTTATCTCGGCGAGAAGACCGGCAAATTCCTGCCCAGGCCGCTGGCCGGGCGCATCCCGGTCTATGAATGGCTGATGTGGCAGATGGGCGGCTTCGGCCCGATGCCCGGCCAGGTGCATCACTTCATTGCGCTGGAGAATGAGCACGACCGCGCCTACGGGCTGAACCGCTACATGAAGGAAACGCGCCGGCTCTATGACGTGCTCAACAAGCGCCTTGCCGCCCATGAGTTCGTCGCCGGTCCGTTGTCGGTCGCCGATTTCGCCATCCTCGGCTGGGCCTGGCGCCATCCGCGCCACAAGGTCGAGCTGAAGGATTTTCCCCATGTCGAGCGCTGGTACAACCAGCTGATGGCCCGCCCGGCCACCAAGCGCGGCATGGAAGCGAAGCTGGATTGAGGTTCACCCTCGCCCCGCTCTTGCGGAGAAGGTTGGGTGCGGGGCGCTTCAGGAAAAAACGAATTCGCCGCCGCAAGATAGGTCATGTTCGGCCCGGGCGTGATCTCGATGATCAGCGCCGTGAGCGCAAAGGCGAGCAGCGGATTGATGCCGTCCATCCCGCGACCCCAGCATATCGGCAGGGCGCGGCCTTGCGCTGCCTCAATGCGCCTCGTCCCAGTTGTTCGCCGCGCGCGCGTCGACATGCAGCGGCACCGACAGCGAGACCGCCGGGAACGGCGCGTCCTGCATGACGTGCTGCACCACCGGCAGCGTTGCCGCGACCTCGCTGTCCGGTACCTCGAAGATCAGCTCGTCATGCACCTGCAGCAGCATCTGCGCCGACAGTTTCTTCTCGGCCAGCGCATCTTCAACGCGGGTCATGGCGCGGCGGATGATGTCGGCCGCGGTTCCCTGCAGGCGCGCGTTGATCGCGGCGCGCTCGTTGAAGGAACGCACCGAGGCGTTGGAGGCCTTGATCTCGGGGTAATGGCACTTGCGCCCGAACAGCGTCTCGACATAGCCGTGCTTGCGGCAGAACTCCTTCGTCTCGTCCATGTAGGCGCGGATGCCGGGGAATCGCTCGAAGTATCTCTTGATGTAGGCGGAGGCTTCCTCGCGGGCGATGCCGAGCTGGTTGGCCAGACCGAACGCCGAGATGCCGTAGATGATGCCGAAGTTGATGGCTTTCGCACGGCGGCGCACCTCGCCCGGCATGTCCTTGACCGGCACGCCGAACATTTCGGAGGCCGTCATGGCGTGGATGTCGAGACCATCCTGGAACGCCTGTTTCAGCTGCGGGATATCGGCGATCGCGGCAAGCAGCCGCAGCTCGATCTGCGAATAGTCGGCCGATACCAGCTTGTGGCCGGGTGTGGCGATGAAGGCGCGGCGGATCTTTCGCCCGTCCTCGGTGCGCACCGGGATGTTCTGCAGGTTGGGCTCGTTCGACGACAACCGGCCCGTGGTGGTTGCCGCAAGCGCGTAGGTCGTGTGCACGCGATGGGTCTGCGGATTGACGTAGGTCGGCAGCGCGTCGGTGTAGGTCGATTTCAGTTTCGAGACCTGCCGCCATTCCAGAATCTTCTTCGGAAATTCGTGGCCTTGTTCGGCGAGGTCGTCGAGTACCTGCGCCGAGGTCGACCACGCGCCGGTCTTGGTCTTGCTGCCGCCGGGCAGCCCCATCTTGCCGAAAATGACGTCGCCGAGTTGTTTGGGGCTGCCGACATTGATCGGCTCGCCTGCCAGCTCCTGGATTTCGGCTTCCACCCGCGCGGCCGTTTGCGCGAACTCACCCGACAGGCGCGACAGCACCTGACGGTCGATCGAGATGCCGCGGCGCTCCATGCGCGCCAGCACGCTCACCAGCGGCCGCTCCAGCGTCTCGTAGACCGAGGCCATGTGCTCGGCGACAAGCCGTGGCTTCAGCACGCGCCACAGCCGCACGATCACGTCGGCGTATTCGGCTGAGTATTCGGCCGCCTTGTCGATCGCGACCTGGTCGAAGGTGAGCTTGCCCTTGCCGCTGCCGACCAGGGGGCCGTATTCGATCACCGCGTGCCCGAGCCAGCGCTCGGCGAGCTGACCCAGCGCATTGGAGCCGCGTCCGGCATCGAGCGCATAGGCCATCAACTGGATGTCGTCGCAGTTGCGCAGCGTAATGCCATGCTGTGCCAGCACGACAGAGGTGAACTTGATGTTGAAGCCGACCTTCTGGATCCCGGCGGACTCCAGCAGGGGCGCCAGCGCGGCCAGCGCATCGGCGGCCTTGATCTGGTCGGGCGCAAGCCCGGCATCGAACAGCCCGGCGCCGCCGCCGGATTGCTTGTGGCCGAGCGGCACATAGGCCGCATCATTCGGCCCGAGCGCCAGCGCAAGGCCGGAGATCTCCGCCTGCATCGGATCGATCGAATCAGACATCGCGTCGATGACGAAATGGCCGGCATCCGTGGCGCGCGCGGCCCAGGCCTCGAGCGCATCGAGTTTGCCGATGGTTGCGTACTTCTTGCGGTCGACCGGGATCTTCTTGATCGCCTCGGCGCGCGCTTCCGCCAGCGAAACCGGCGTGCCTTTCAGACTGGAGGATTTGTCCTGCCGATCGCCGGACTTCTTGGCCGCGGGAAGCGGCTTGTCGCCCGGAAAGAGATCGTCGGAGGCGTCCGGCGCTGCTGCCGGTTTGGCGGCCTTGCGCTCATCGCCGCCGCCGACGTCCGGGGCGATCTCGGATGGATCGATCTGCGAATAGTCGGCCACGCGGCGGGTGAGGGTGGAGAACTCCATCGCCTTGAGGAAAGCGATCAGCTTGCGCGCGTCCGGCTCGTGCACCGCGAGGTCGTCGAGCGGTACTTCGAGATCGACCTTGTCGTCGAGCAGGACCAGCTTGCGCGAGATGCGCGCCTTCTCGGCGTTTTCGATCAGTGCCTCGCGCCGCTTGGGCTGCTTGATCTCGGGGGCACGGAACAGCAGCTGTTCGAGGTCGCCATATTCGGTGATCAGCTGTGCCGCGGTCTTGATGCCGATGCCCGGCACGCCCGGCACGTTGTCGGTGGAATCGCCGGCCAGCGCCTGCACTTCCACGACCTTCTCCGGCGGCACGCCGAATTTTTCGATCACCTCTGCTATGCCGATACGGCGGTCCTTCATGGTGTCGTACATGTGGACGCAGTCGCTGACGAGCTGCATCAAATCCTTGTCCGACGAGACGATGGTAGCGCTGGCGCCGCGCTCGCAGGCCTGGCGGACATAGGTCGCGATCAGATCGTCAGCTTCGAAGCCAGGCTGTTCCAGGCAGGGCAGGTCAAAGGCGCGCACGGCGTCGCGGATCAGTGAGAACTGCGGGATCAGGTCGTCCGGTGCCGGCGGACGGTGCGCCTTGTAGTCCGGGTAGATCTTGTTGCGGAACGTGACCTCGGACTTGTCGAAGACGATGGCCAGATGGGTCGGCCGGTTGTCCTCGGGCATGTCGCGCAACAGCTTCCAAAGCATGTTGCAGAAGCCGAGCACGGCATTGACCTGCAGCCCGTCGGACTTGCGGTTCAGCGGCGGCAGCGCGTGATAGGCGCGGAAAATGTAGGAGGAACCGTCCACCAGGAACAGATGGTCGCCCTTTGTGAGCGCCTTTCCGGCGACCGGCTGCGGGGAGGGTTTTGCGGGCTTTTCGGCCGTCTTGGGGGCTGTTTTCGGCATGGCCGAAAGTTAGGGATTTTTGCGCGGAATGACAGCCTTGACCATGCTATTTTGGGCTTGTTTCCCCACTGTCATCAGCCGCCACGTTTGGGCGGCAGCGACTTACTCCGCCGCCTGCAGCGCGGTAGCCGGCTTCTTCGGCGCGATCCAGAACGCTGCCGGGCGTTCGAACAGGAAGTCGGCGCGCATGGCGAGCGCCGCGCGCCAGATCATGAGCGCGCCAGCAACGCCGGCGCAGGTGACGATCAGCGATATGGTGCCGATGTCCGCAATCACGCCGGTCTTGAGCAGCAGCGTTCGCGTCGCCGCCATCGGCAGGAAGAAGGCGAGATAGATGACGATGGAATGCTCGCCGCAATAGCGCAGGATGTCGAGCCAGCGCATCTGCGCGAGCAGCGTGCCGGTGACGATGATGGCGCATGCTCCGGCAAGGCCCAGCGCCAGCGAGATCACCGGCCATTCGCTGACGCCCAATTCAACCAGCGCGCCGTTGATGAACGCCCACACCACGAGCCCGACCACCGCCGGCATCGGATTGCCGCGTGCGCGATCGGACAGCGCGAACACATGGGAGGCCAGCCAGTAGCCGATGAAGAAATAGACGAAGCGCGCGCAGAACTCGTCGATCACGGTCCAGCCGGTGACCACGTGTGCGCTCTCCAGCAGGGCCGCAATGGCGAAGACAAGAATCGGCTCAATTCGACGTGTCAGTTTTGTGACAACGAAGAAGATCGGCAGCAGATAGATGAACCACAGCGTGCCGAACGGCTCGACGAAGGATTCCAGGAAGAGATAGCCGACATGCTTCCAGCCTGCTTCCGCCGCAAAGCCGGGCGCCTTGAAGCCGAACTGGATGGTCACCCACAGCACGTAGAAATAGGCGAAATGCACGACCTTGCGGTCGAGATATGTGCGCCAGTCGCGGTCGATCACAACTGATAGAAAAAGCCCTGAAATCAGGAAGAAATCCGGCATCCGGAACGGCTTTGCGAAGGCCACCAGCGCGTGCATGAAGCCGGTCTGGCCGGCGGCCGCCTCCACCCCCAGCACCGAATGCATCATCACCACCATGACGATGCAGATGCCCTTGGCATAATCGACCCAGTCCACGCGGCTTGCTGCGGGACGGGCGGCGATGGCGGATGTGCCGTTAACTGTCATGGCTGTTCTGTTTCGGTGCGGCAAAGGGCCATCATCGGCCCGATCCCTTTCTTTCTCCTTTATCCGATCAAATCCCATGCCGGTTTTCCGGAACCGGGCCTTCCCTTGGGACTTCCCTTGGCCTCGCGAATTTCCTAAGAGGCGGGCGCGTTAACCATCAAGAGCAGGTTGATTCCATGCGGATTGCCATGATTGGCACGGGTTATGTGGGGCTTGTCTCGGGCGCCTGTTTTGCGGATTTCGGCCACCAGGTCACCTGCGTCGACAAGGATGCGAGCAAGATCGCAGCGCTTCACCGCGGCGAGATTCCGATCTTCGAGCCGGGGTTAGATGCGCTGGTCGCCGCGAACGTGAAAGCCAAACGCCTCGACTTCACCAACGAACTCAAGGGGCCGGTCGCGGAAGCCGATGCCGTGTTCATCGCAGTCGGCACGCCGTCGCGGCGCGGCGATGGCCATGCCGATCTCAGCTACGTCTACGCGGCTGCGCGCGAGATCGCCGAAGCGCTGGAGGGATTCACCGTCATCGTCACCAAGTCGACCGTGCCGGTCGGCACCGGCGATGAGGTGGAGCGGCGCGTTCGCGAAGCCAATCCGAAAGCCGATTTCGCGGTCGCCTCCAATCCGGAATTCTTGCGCGAAGGCGCGGCGATCCGCGACTTCAAGTTTCCCGACCGCATCGTGGTGGGAACGTCCGACGAGCGTGCGAAGAAAGTGCTCGGCGACATCTATCGGCCGCTGTCGCTCAACCAGGCGCCAATCATGTTCACGGCGCGGCGCACGGCGGAATTGATCAAGTACGCCGCCAACGCCTTCCTCGCCACCAAGATCACCTTCATCAACGAGATCGCCGACCTCTCCGAAAAGGTCGGCGCCGACGTGCAGGAAGTCGCGCGTGGCATCGGGCTCGACAACCGCATCGGCTCGAAATTCCTGCATGCCGGGCCCGGCTTCGGCGGCTCGTGCTTCCCGAAGGACACCCGCGCACTGGTCAAGACCGCAGAGGACAACGACGTGCAGCTGCGCATCGTCGAGGCGGTGCTGAGCGTCAACGAGAACCGCAAGCGCGCGATGGCGCGCAAGGTGGCGAACGTCGCCGGCAATTTGCGCGGCAAGAAGGTCGCCGTGCTCGGGCTGACCTTCAAGCCCGACACCGACGACATGCGCGATGCGCCGTCCATTCCGCTGGTGACCGGGCTGCTCGACATGGGCGCCAAGGTGCGCGCGCATGATCCGGTCGGCATGGAGCAGGCGCGCAAGGAACTGCCCGATATCGAATATTGCGACGACCCCTACGACTGCGTGAAGGGCGCCGACGCCATGGTCGTGGTCACCGAATGGGTGCAGTACCGCACGCTCGATCTCGGCCGGCTGAAGGCCGAGATGGCGCGGCCGGTCGTCATTGACCTCCGCAACATCTACCGCCCCGCCGACATGGAAGCGCACGGCTTCACCTACGAAAGCGTCGGCCGCGCCCCCGAGCCGCAGGTGTGAGGCGCGAAGATGGGTAGTCGTCGTCATGCCCCGGCTTGACCAGGCTTGACCCGGACATCGACGTCTTTCTTGATCGTAGAGGAAGCAGCTCGCTCGCGGATGGCCGGGACATAGGCGGAGCAAAGCGACGCCGTTCTTCGAACGGCTATGCCGGCCATGACGGATGGATAGGTATTTGCCTCGCGCCTTCGACACGCCCCTGCCGATCGATGCCGTGCTCGACGAGCTTTCGCGCACGCTCACCGGCCGCAACACCGCGGTGCTGGTAGCGCCGCCCGGAGCCGGCAAGACCACGCGCGTGCCGCTGGCGCTGCTCGACGAGCCCTGGACCAGGAACAGGAAGATCATCGTGCTGGAGCCGCGGCGCATCGCGGCGCGCGCCAGCGCCGAGCGGATGGCCAGGACGCTGGGCGAGCGCGCCGGTGAGACCGTCGGCTACCGCGTGCGCTTCGGCTCGAAGGTCTCGCGCGCGACCCGCATCGAGGTCGTCACCGAAGGCATCTTCGCACGGCAGATTCTCGACGATCCCGAGCTGGACGGCGTCGCCGCCGTGCTGTTCGACGAGTTCCACGAGCGCTCGCTTGACGCCGATCTCGGCCTCGCGCTGGCACGGGACGCGCAGACGGGTTTGCGCGAGGATCTCCGCATCCTCGTGATGTCGGCGACGCTCGACGGCGCGCGGATCGCAAAGCTGCTGGGCGATGCGCCTGTCGTCGAGAGCGAGGGCCGCGCCTTCCCGGTGGAGACGCGCTATCTCGGCCGCAAGGCCGATGTGCAATTGGAGCGGCAGATGGCCGATGCCATCGCCGCGAGCCTGCGCGCCGATGCCGGTTCGGTGCTGGCCTTCCTGCCCGGCGCAGCCGAAATCCGCCGCACCGAGAATTTTCTGCGCGAGCGCGTGCAGGATGCGTCTATCGAAATCGTGCCGCTGTTCGGCGCGCTCGATGCCGCCGTGCAGGACCGCGCGATATCGCCGGCGCCGAAGGGCACGCGCAAGGTCGTGCTGGCGACGTCGATTGCGGAGACCTCGCTGACCATCGAAGGCGTGCGCATCGTGGTCGATTCCGGCATGGCGCGGGTGCCGCGCTATGAGCCTGACATCGGGCTGACGCGATTGGAGACCGTGCGCGCCTCGCGCGCCGCGGTCGACCAGCGCCGCGGCCGCGCCGGACGTATCGAGCCCGGGGTCTGCTACCGCCTGTGGGACGAGCCGCAGACCGCTTCGCTCGCCCCCTACACCCAGCCGGAAATCCTGTCCGCCGATCTCTCCACCCTCGTGCTCGATCTCGCGCAATGGGGCGTCGCCGATCCATCCGGCCTTGCCTTCCTTGATCCGCCGCCAGCCCCGGCGCTGAAGGAAGCAAAAAACCTGCTCGACGAACTCGGGGCGCTCGATGCCGACGGTCGCATCACCGCGGAAGGCAAGAGCCTGCGTGCGCTGGCCCTGCCGCCGCGGCTCGCGCGCATGATTGTGGATTCCAGCCGCTATGGCTGCGGCGCGGAAGCCGCCGAAATCGCCGCCGTTCTCACCGAGCGCGGCCTTGGCGGCGACAGCGCCGATCTCGACGCGCGGCTCGACCAGTTCCGCCGCGACCGTTCGCAGCGCGCCACCAGCGCCCGCGATCTGGCGCGGCGCTGGGCACAGCAGGTCGAGGCCGCCGGGAAGCCGGCCGGCGCAGGCGATCTCTCCACCGGCGTGATGCTCGCCTTCGCCTTCCCCGACCGCGTCGCGCGCAACCGCGGCAACGGCAGCTTTGTGCTCGCCAACGGCCGCGGCGCTGCCGTGGAGCAGACCTCCGCACTCGCCCGCGCGCCATACATCGCCGTCGGCGAATTGACCGGCACGGCCGCGAGCGGGCGTATCCTGCTGGCGGCCCCGATCGCGCAGGACGAGATCGAGCATCACTTCGCCGGCCAGATCGAGAACGCCGAGGAGATCAGTTTTGACCGCGGCGCGATGGCGCTGCGCGGTCGACGCAAGCGAACGCTGCATGCCGTGACGCTCTCGGAAGCGCCGATGTCGCTGGCGCCTTCCACGGAGACCGCGAAGATTCTTGCCGCCGGTCTGATCGCCGCCGGCCTCGACAAATTGCCGTGGACGAAGGCGCTGAAACAATGGCGCGGCCGCGTCATGTTTTTGCGCAAGGCGGAAGGCGAGAGCTGGCCCGATCTGTCCGACGCGGCGCTCGCCGCGACCGGCGATGACTGGCTCGCGCCTGCGCTTTACGACAAGATTTCGCTGAAGGAGCTTTCCGCGGGCGACCTCTCCGATGCCGTGATGATTCTACTGCCCTGGGATTTTCGCGCGAGGCTCGACCGCGAGGCCCCGACGCATTTCGAGGCGCCGACCGGCACCATGCTGGCGATCGACTACGAAGCCGAGCAGGGCCCGACCATCGCGGTCCGCCTGCAGGAGCTGTTCGGCCTCAACACCCATCCGAGCATTGCCAGGGGAGCGGTGCCGCTGGTGCTGGAACTGCTGTCGCCCGCGCAGCGGCCGGTGCAGGTGACGCGCGATCTGCCCGGCTTCTGGCGCGGCAGCTACGCCGCTGTGCGTTCCGACCTGCGCGGCCGCTATCCGCGCCATCCGTGGCCGGAAGACCCTGCCAGCGCAATTCCGACCCGCCGTGTCAAACCGCGCGGCACGTGAGAGCAGTCCGTTAACGCTTCGCTCATCCTTTTCACGAAAATGGCGGCCTTCGGCTTCGCGGCCTGGTCGCGGTTTGGCCGGCAGCGTGGTGAAATTGGCGGGTCCTCGAACCCCCGTGTGAGTGGCGTGATGCGTGACATCCTGTTTGTGGCCGGAGCAATTGCCGTTGCCGGTGTTGTCATGGCCCAGATGGCCGACCGGATGACGCCTGCCTCTGCCCATAACAACGCGCCGCGCAAGGAATTGACGGTCGGCGTCGCCGCGGCACCGACGGCGGCCCGCAGCATCTCCATCCCGCGCGATGCCCGGGGTCATTTCCAGACCGACGCCCGCATCGATGGCCAGCGCATCGATTTCATGGTCGACACCGGCGCCTCCGTCGTCGCGCTCAACGAACGATCGGCGGCACGCTTTGGCTTGCGCCCGTCGCGCGGCGATTACAACGCTACTGTGACAACGGCCAATGGCACCATCAAGGCCGCCCGCACGCGCATCGCCATGATGGATGTCGGCGGGCTGATCGTGCGCGATGTCGATGCCATGGTGCTGCCCGACGAGGCGCTCTCGGAAAACCTGCTCGGCCTGTCCTTCCTGTCCCGGCTGAAGCGGTTCGAGTACGCCAACGGCCAGTTGGTGCTGGAACAGTAAGTGCTCTCCCGGCCGCCCCTCCGGCAGGTCATCGAGCAGGAAATCACACGCTAAAATTTAAGCAGGGCTTGGAACGTTCCGGCCAAATCCGCCTTATTTGACCGCCAAAGCACGCTTCGCGCCTTCCGCTGCGGCTGCGCATCCGCTATGGGTGCGCGGTCCCTTCAGCTATTTTTCCGAGGCCCTTTCAGATGTTTCCCAAGCCGAAATCCGCGCTGGTTCCCAATACCTACGCCTATGAATCCGAACCGATGGTGAAGGCCACCGGCTTTCGCGAGTACGACGCGCGCTGGCTGTTCGGCAAGGAGATCAACCTGATGGGCGTGCAGGCGCTCGGGATGGGCCTTGGTGTGCTGATTTCGGAACTCGGCGCCAAGCAGGAGATCGTCACCGGCCATGATTTCCGCGGCTACTCGGCGTCGATCAAGTATGCGCTGATCTCGGGCCTGCTCGCCTCCGGCTGCAAGGTGCACGACATCGGCCTTGCCGTGACGCCGATGGCCTACTTCGCGCAGTTCGATCTCGATGTGCCCTGTGTCGCCATGGTGACCGCCTCGCATAACGACAATGGCTGGACCGGCGTCAAGATGGGCGCCAACCGCCCGCTCACCTTCGGTCCCGACGAGATGACGCGGCTGAAGGAGATCGTTCTGAACGCGCAGTTCAAGAACAAGGTGGGCGGTTCCTACGAGTTCCACGAGAACTTTCCGGCGCGCTACATCGCCGATCTCACGAACCGCCCCAAGATCAAGCGCAAGCTGAAGGTTGTCGTCGCCTGCGGCAACGGCACCGCGGGCGCCTTTGCGCCGGAAGTGATGGAGAAGATCGGCTGCGAGGTGATCCCGCTGGATACCGAGCTCGACCATACTTTCCCGAAATACAATCCGAACCCGGAAGACCTCGAGATGCTGCACGCCATCCGCGACGCGGTGCTGCAGCACAAGGCCGATGTCGGCCTCGGCTTCGACGGCGACGGTGATCGCTGCGGCGTGGTCGACAACACCGGCGAGGAGATCTTTGCCGACAAGGTGGGTGTCATGCTGGCGCGCGATATGTCGGCGATCCACAAGAACGCGCAGTTCGTCGTCGACGTGAAGTCGACCGGCTTGTTCGTGACCGATCCGGTGTTGCTGCAGCAGGGCGCCAAGGCGACCTACTGGAAGACCGGCCATTCCTACATGAAGCGCCGCACGCACGAAGTCGGTGCGCTCGCCGGCTTCGAGAAGTCCGGCCACTTCTTCTTCAACAAGCCGTTCGGCCGCGGCTATGACGACGGCCTCGTCTCCGCGATCGCGATCTGCGACATGCTGGACCGTGCCCCCAGCAAGTCGATGGCCGACCTGAAGAACGCGCTGCCGAAGACCTGGTCGTCGCCGACCATGTCACCGCATTGCGCCGACGAAGCAAAATACGGCATCGTTGACCAGGTGGTGAAGCATTTCGAAGCAGCCAAGAGCAACGGCGAGAAGGTCGCCGGGCAGGCGATCCGCGATCTCGTCACCGTCAACGGCGTGCGCGTCACCGTCGAGGACGGCAGCTGGGGCCTGATCCGCGCCTCATCCAACAAGCCGGAACTGGTTGTGGTGGTGGAAAGCCCGGTTGCCGAGCAGCGCATGCGCGACATGTTCGAGGCGATGGACTCGGTGCTGCGCACGCATCCCGAAGTCGGCGAGTACAATCAGAAGATCTGAAGCCTGGCGCCCTTCTCCCGCAAGCGGGAGAGGCAGTGCGGCTTTGCTACGCCGCCGGCACCGGCAGTGCGGTGACCGACTTGATCTTCTCCATCGCAAAGCGCGAGGTGACGTTCTTGAGCGGCACGGCGCTGATCAGCTTCTTGTAGAAGACATCGTAGGCCGGCATGTCCGCGACCACGACGCGCAGCATGTAATCGACATCGCCGGCCATGCGGTAGAATTCCATCACCTCCGGCATGGCGCTGACGGCGTCGGCAAACTTGCGCAGCCAGGCTTCCGAATGGTCCGAGCTCTCGACCGAGACGAAGACAGAGATGCCGAGGCCGATCTTGTTCTGATCCACCAGCGCCACGCGGCGCAGGATCACGCCGTCGGTCTCCAGCCGCTGGATGCGTTTCCAGCAGGGAGTGGAGGACAGGCCGACCCGGTCGCCGATTTCGGCGACGGACAGCGAGGCGTCCTCCTGCAGCACGGTCAGGATCTTGCGGTCGATGGCATCGAGCCGGCGGCTGGGCTCGTGCAGGGGAGCTGCGGTGTCAGTCATCGTCATGAGAATAAAGTTCCATATGAATGGCTAGCAACCCTCATATAGAGAAAAATCTTCTCACGCAAGGCCGTGTTTGCCGCAGGTCAGGTCGGCCGCGCGTCCTGGCTTTGGCCCAAAAGCGCTGTAACTTCATCACGTTGCGGGGCAGCAAAAGCGCCGCCGAAACGGGTGCATTTCAGCGCCGCGGCGGCCGAGGCGAAGCGAAGCGCCTCCCGCAGCGGCTGGCCCTCGGTAATGGCAAGCGCGAAAGCGCCGTGGAACACGTCGCCGGCGCCCAGCGTGTCGACCGTATGGACCGGGAAAGCCGGGGTCTCCTGCAGTTCGCCGTGCTCGTCGAGCCAGATCGTGCCCCGCGCCCCGCGCGTGCCGGCGAGGAACGAGTTCGTCAGCCGCGCGACCTTCTTCAGCGCCGCGCCGTCGTCGCTCTCGTCGGCGGTCTCCTGCAGCGGCTCGCTGGAGAACACGAGGTGCGTCGAGGCGTTGAGCAGCCCCTCGCGCAGCGACATGGCGCGGTCGACGTCGACGATCACGGGAATGCCGCGCCGCACCGCTTCCGCACACAGTTCGGTGCAGAACTCCGCGCAGCGGCTTTCGGTCAGAATGGCGTTGCAGTCGTCCAGCAGCGTGTCGAAGTCCGGCAGCTTCACGTGCCACAATTTCGGATCGCGAAAGGTGACGATGGTGCGCTCGCCGGATGGATCGATCATCACCGCCGAGATCGGCGTCACCAGCCCCGGCATGTGGATGAGATGCTTGGTCTCGATGCCCTCATGCGCCATCTGCTCGAAGATGAACCGGCTCGATGTTTCCTTGGCATCGCCCATCGGCCCGCAGATCGAGGCGCGGCCGCCGAGCCGCACGATGCCGATCGCGCCGTTGAGCGCGTTGCCGCCGCAGATTTCGTCAAACCCGGTCGCGTTCTCCTTGGAACCGCGGCCGGGAACGCCGGGAGTATTGAACGTGAGATCGCGCACCGGCATGCCGATGCAAAGGATCCGCGGCGCGATTTTGGGCGCGTTGGCCTGAAAGTTCATGCGTTCGTCCGTCATGTCCGCTCAAGGTCCTTGGCTAATCGGGCAGAACGACGGCAGTTCCACGCTATGCGCGGCCGTCATGCAGCCATTTCCCGATGAGATGATGGGCGATCGCAAAGGGATGTGCGGCAAACAGTCCATCGGGATGCTTGCGCTTGTGCATCAATTCCAGTTCAGCGCGGTCGAACCAGCGCGCATCCTCCAGTTCGTTGCGATCGACCACGATGTCTTCGTTGGTCGCGCGCGCGGTGCATCCGATCATCAGCGAGGACGGGTAGGGCCAGGGCTGCGTCATGTAGTAGTTCACGTCGGTGACGCGGATGCCGGATTCCTCGAAGATCTCGCGGGCTACCGCGTCCTCGATGGTTTCCGCCGCTTCGACGAAGCCGGCCAGGCAAGAATACATGCCGGGCATGAACTGCTTCTGCCGGCCGAGCAGCGCCCGCTCGCCCGAGCTGACGAACATGATCACGACGGGATCGGTGCGCGGAAAATGCTCGACCTTGCAGCTTGGGCATTCGCGCTTCCAGCCGCCCTCCTTCATGGAGGTGCGCTGTCCGCAATTGGCGCAGAAGCCGTGGCGCTGATGCCAGCCGACCAGCGATTTCGCCATCGCGACTGCCGACAATTGCTCCGGCGGCAGCACGCCCTGCATCGCCATGCCGCGCAGCTCCGTCACCGCAACGTCGTTGCGGCCGACCAGCTTCTCTGCGGCCGCCGGCGAAATGCCCATGCCGAAGATTGGTGCGCCGTCGCGCAAACCCAGGAAGATCGTGCCGGGATTGGCACCGTAGCCGAGGGCCTCCTTGATCGACAGCAGCGCGCGCGGGCCGCCCTCGTCCTGCGTCACGACCAGCGAGTCGCGATAGACCACATAGGCGCGTGCGTTGTTCTGGCCTTCCATCGCGAACAGCTTTTCGTCGTTGGTGCGCAGATGCGCGGCGCGATCGAGGACGTTGGTGACAAAGGCAGGCTTGCCCAGCGGATATGCGTCGAATGCGGACATGTTGTTGTTCTCAACCGAGCCAGATTTTGCGGCGAAGCGCGCTGATGAAATTCTGCACCTCCGCCGCATCATGGGCGAGCGGCGGCACCACGCCCCAGACCGGGCGCGGCCAGGCCGCATCGTTCTTGCGGCGGGCGATGACGTGGACGTGAAGCTGCGGCACCACATTGCCGAGCGCGGCAATGTTGAGCTTGTCGCATTTGGTGATTTCCTTGACGGCACGCGCCACGCGCGAGGTCTCGGTCATCAGCTGCGCCTGCTCCACGTCGTCGAGATCGATGATTTCGACGGCGCCCTCGCGACGCGGCACCAGCAGCAGCCAGGGATAGTTGGCGTCCTTGATGACGAGCACGCGGCACAGCGGCAGGTCGCCGATGTCGATGGTGTCCTCGGTAAGTTGTCTGTGCAGCGACCAGGCGGCGGGCATTGGTGTCTCGTGTGGTTCCCTTCGAAGGTCGCAGAGACTTGGCCCGCGAACAACACCCCGTCATGCCCGGCTTTGGGCGGGGTATCCACGCTTTTCTGCATGGCCGGACGAGCCAGGGATAGGGCCGCCATCCCGCTTGCTTTCCGGCCCTTTTGGCCCCAAATAGGGACCGGGAGATTGGCGGTGGACGAGCCACTCGCCAACCGGGTCAGGTCCGGAAGGAAGCAGCCCTAACGAGGTCCGGATCGGGTCGCTCGTCAGTCTCCTACCTGTTTTCCGAGCGAATCGCGCTGGGAGTGGGCCTTGTGTCCGTCCCGCGCGCGCTCCTTTCCGCAAAGCCCGGCCTGAGAGACATTCAATTGCGGATCGACCGATGACCGATGCTGGCGCTCCCCCACCCGAGGATCAGGACGGCTTCGATCTCGGCGGCGCGCCGGATGCCGCAAAACCCTATCGCGTGCTGGCGCGGAAATACCGCCCCTCGAGCTTTCACGATCTGATCGGCCAGGAGGCGATGGTCCGCACGGTCTCGAATGCGTTCGAGACCGGGCGAATCCCGCAGGCCTGGATCCTCACCGGCGTGCGCGGCGTCGGCAAGACCACCACCGCGCGCATCCTCGCCCGTGCGCTGAACTACGAATTACCCGACGGCTCGGTGAAGGGGCCGACCATCGCCATGCCGAAGCTTGGCGTGCACTGCCAGGCCATCATGGAAAGCCGGCACATGGACGTGCTGGAGATGGACGCGGCGTCCCATACCGGCGTTGACGACGTCCGCCAGATCAATGACAGCGTGCGCTATGCGCCGGCGAGCGCGCGCTACAAGGTCTACATCATCGACGAAGTCCACATGCTGTCGACGGCGGCGTTCAACGCCTTCCTGAAGACGCTGGAGGAGCCGCCGGAGCACGCCAAGTTCGTGTTCGCCACTACCGAAATCCGGAAAGTACCGGTGACGGTGCTGTCGCGCTGCCAGCGTTTTGACCTGCGCCGTGTCGAAGCCGACGTGCTGATGGGGCATCTGTCCAACATCGCGAAGAAGGAAGGCGTCGAGGTCGAGAGCGAAGCGCTCGGCATCATCGCACGTGCGGCCGAGGGCTCGGTGCGCGACTCGCTGTCGCTGTTCGACCAGGCGATCGCCCATGCCGCGGGCGTCGTGAAAGCGGATGCGGTGCGGCAGATGCTCGGGCTTGCCGACCGCACCCGCGTCATCGATCTCTTCGAGAAGCTCGCGAGCGGCGACATCGCCGGCGCCTTCAAGGAATTCCGCGAGCAATACGACGTCGGCGCCGATCCCATCATCGTGCTGTCGGACCTCGCCGAATTCGTCAACTTCGTCACCCGCGTGAAGATCGTGCCGGCCACCGCCGACAACGTCGCCTTCGGCGAGACCGAGCGCGTGCGCGCCCGCGAATTCGCCGCCAAGCTCTCGATGCGCGTGCTGTCGCGGATGTGGCAGATGCTGCTCAAGGGCATCACCGAGGTGCAGAGCGCAACGCGGCCTGCTGCAGCTGCCGAAATGGTGCTGGTGCGCATCGCCTATGTCTCGGACCTGCCGACGCCGGATGAAGCGATCCGGATGATCGAGCAGAATGGCGGGGCATCGCCGGTCGTCTCCGGCAACGGCGCGCCGCGCGGAACTCCGGCCCCCACGATGTCTGCCATGCCGTCACCGCCGGTGCGGGCCTCCGCTGGAGCGCCCCGTGTCAGCGCCGAAGCGCGGCCCCAGCCCATGGCGAGCAGGGAGCCGCAATCCGCGCCTGCGTTGCGCATCTCCAGTTTCCCGCAGCTCATTGCGCTTGCCGGCGAGAAGCGTGATCTCATCATCAAGGGCGCGCTGGAAGCCGACATGCGGCTCGTCCGCATCGAGGATGGCAAGCTCGAGATCGGGCTCGAGCCCAGCGCCTCGCGCGCGCTCGTCACCGACCTCTCGCGCAAGCTCGAACTGTGGACCGGCCGGCGCTGGACCGTGATCGTCTCCAACGAGGCCGGCCAGCCGACCGTGCGCTCGCAGAATATCGCCGAGAAGAGCGCGCGGGAAAAGGCGGCCGAGGCCGATCCGCGGGTGCAGGAAGTGCTGGCGCGCTTTCCCGGCGCCAAAGTCGTCGAAGTGCGCCGCCTTGCCGTCGAGCCGCCGGAATCCGATCTTATCGCTGACGATCCCGGCGAAATGCCCGACAGCGACGACGACTGATACATAAGGAAAAGGCAATGGCTGATTTTCTCGGCATGATGAAGCAGGCGGCGCAGCTGCAGTCGAAGATGCAGGCGATGCAGGAAGAACTCGGCAACATCGAAGTCGAGGGCATTTCCGGCGGCGGCATGGTATCGGTGCGCCTGACAGCGAAGATGGATGTGAAGGCGGTGAAGATCGACCCGTCGCTGCTCAAGCCCGAGGAGCGCGAGATCGTCGAGGACCTGATCGCCACGGCGTTTGCCGACGCGCGCCGCAAGGCCGAAGTTGCGATGCAGGAGAGGATGGCCTCGCTCACCGGCGGGCTCGGCCTGCCGCCGGGCATGCTCGGGGGGCTCGGCTCGTAAGACCATGCCCGCGGTTGCCGGTCCCGAGATCGAACGCCTGATCCAGCTGCTGGCGCGCCTGCCTGGCCTCGGGCCGCGCTCGGCGCGGCGCGCCGCGCTGCATCTGATCAAGAAGCGCGAGGCGCTGATGACGCCGCTCTCCTCAGCGCTGCAGGTGGCGATCGACAAGATCCAGGTCTGCAAGACCTGCGGCAACATCGACACGCAAAATCCCTGCACGGTGTGCACCGATCCGCGCCGCGATCCCTCGATCATCGTCGTGATCGCCGACGTGGCCGATCTCTGGGCGCTTGAGCGGGCCAATGCCACGTCCGGCCGCTATCACGTGCTCGGCGGCACGCTGTCGCCGCTCGACGGCGTCGGGCCGCAGGATCTGACGATCGACGCGCTGGTGGCGCGCGCGCACGAGGAACCGGTCAAGGAAATCGTGCTGGCGCTCAATGCAACCGTCGACGGCCAGACCACCGCGCACTACGTCACCGATCTCCTGCAGGACGCCAACGTGCGGGTGACGCGACTCGCGCATGGCGTGCCGGTCGGCGGGGAGCTTGATTACCTCGACGAAGGTACGCTATCCGCTGCCATGCGGCAGCGGACGCTGTTCTGATTCGCTTTCATAAACGGAACCGGAAATGACGAAACAATTCGCCAAGCGCTCGGGCTTTGCGTTGATCATGGCCATGGCCTTTGCGGCCCCCGCGGCGTCCGCCCAATCCCCCCAGCCGTCGGAACCCGTGCCGCCCAAGGCCGGCAAGCTGATCAATGCCGGGGATGTCCTTTCCGGCGAACTCAGCACCATCAAGACGCGCGGCGGCAAGCGGGGACCGAAGCTAGCGACCTACCAGATCACCTCGGAGCCGCGCCGGCTGCCGCCGCCGAACGGGCTCTGCAATCTGGAGACCGGCCCGGAAACGTTCCAGCTCGTCATCGCTAGCGATGCGCAGGCCGCGCAGCTCAAGGGATTCATCGGCAAGCCGATCTCGGTGAAGGTGGACGAAGTCTCCTGCGCGCAGGATGCGGGGCAGATGACCGAGGCGGTCGTCACCAAGTGGAGCGTGGTGAAGTAGTCGTACGCTCCGGCGCTACTTCCTGGCCGGCCCCAGGGTTTCGAAATGCCCGCGCCGCTGCAGGTAGGCGAGCAGGATGAAGCTCGGTATCGCGGACGCCGTGCAAACGAGGAAATAACCGAACCAGCCGGTTGCCTCCGCAAGATATCCGCTTCCGGCCGCAAACACCGTGCGGCCGAGCGCCGTGAGCGCCGTGAGCAGCGCATATTGAGTCGCGGTGTGCAACGGGTTGCCGCATAGCGCGGAGAGATAGGCAACGAATGTTACCGTGCCGAGGCCTGCCGTGAACTGTTCGGCCGTGATGGCGAAAGTCAGCCAGGCCACGTCGTGCCCCACGAGGGCCTGCCAGGAGAACGGCAGGATTGCCACCGCTTGCAGGATGCCGCCGATCCACAAGCTCGTGTTCAGCGGGAAGGAGCGGGCGATGAAGCCACCGGCGAATCCGCCGAGCAGCGCCGCAGCAAAGCCCACACCCTTGAGGATGGCCGCGAGCTCGACGCGCGTGAATCCCATCTTCAGCGCAAAGGTCGTGTTCATGGCGACAGCCAGCGCATCCGCCAGCTTGAACAGCACGACGAACAGGATGATGGCGACGGCCGCATCGCGCGAGAGGAAATCCTTCAGACTCATGGTCGCAACCCTCATCAGGCGATGCCACGCGTGATCCTGGGCGGAGCCGGCGTGGTCGGCGGCGGCGAGGGCCGAAGCCTCCGGTTCGACGGCGAGCAGTGTCGCCAGCATGCCCACAACGACCAAAGTCCCCATCGCAACGTAGGTTGCGCTATAGGCCTTCTGCTGATCGAAGCCATAACTGACGAACACACTGACCAGCAGCAGGGCGCCTGCGCTGGAGACGAGCGCCGCAACGCGGTAGGCAGCCACATAGGAGGCCATGCCGGCGGCTTGTTCGTCGCTTTGAAGGCTCTCCACGCGAAAGGCGTCGATCACGATGTCCTGGGTGGCCGAGGCGGTCGTGACCAGCAAGGCCGCAAAGGCGACGCCGAGCGGTGATGACCGCGGATCGCAATAGGCAAGGAGAACGGTGGCAGCCAGCAGCATCAGCTGCGTCAGCAACAGCCACGCGCGCCGTCTTCCGAGCAGGCGTGTCAGCACGGGGACGTCGAGCGCATCGACGGCGGGTGACCAGAACACCTTGGTCCAATAGGGTGTGCCGACAAATGCGAACAGGCCAATGGTCTTGATGTCGACGCCGCTCTCCGTCATCCATGCCTGCAACGTCTGGCCGGCGAGCGAAAACGGCAGTCCGGCCGAAAAGCCGAGCAACAGCACGACGAGCACGCGACGCTGCAGATAGACGAGGAGCCCGTCCCGCCAGGAGGTGGGGGATGGAGCGGTGTTTTCGGCCGGAGTATCGGGGGCGGGCATGACCTACCCCTAGCAGATTCTAGGGCTGTCATCGCCCCGGGCGGCAAAACACCGCGTTATTCCCCCGCCTGCAGCTTCCGCGCTTGCAGCGGGAACAGCTCGGTCGCACCCTTGACAAGCCGCGGCGCGTCCGGCGGCTCCTTGGTGAAATCCAGTTCCTCGATCCGGCCCGCGCGCTTTTCGATCTTGTCGGCGGAGATCAGGATCTGCCGTACGTCCTCGTTGACGTCGCCAAAATGCTTCTGCAGCTTCAGCACGCGATCCCTGAGGCGGCCGAGGTCGTCGCCGAGATGCATCACCTCGTTGCGGATTTGGTCGGCGGCGTCGCGGATGCGGGCATCCTTCAAGATCTGCTGCATCACCTGGATCGCCAGCATCAGCAGCGACGGCGACACCAGCACGACGCGGGCGCGGTAGGCCTTCTGCACGATGTCGTCGAAGCCGTCATGGATCTCGGCATAGACCGATTCCGACGGCACGAACATCAGCGCGGTGTCCTGGGTCTCGCCGGGAACCAGATATTTTTCGGCGATGTCGCTGACATGCTTCATGAGGTCGCTGCGCAGGCGTTGCGCGGCGATGCGGCGTTGCTCGTCGCTGCGCGCGTCATGCAGCGCGGTCATCGCCTCCAGAGGGAATTTGGCGTCGATGCAAAGCGGGCGCTGGTCGGGCAGGAACACCACGCAATCCGGGCGTTTTCCTGTCGTGAGCGTGAACTGGAATTCGTAGGACCCCTTCGGCATGCCGTCCTGGACGATCGCTTCCATCCGTGCCTGACCGAAGGCGCCGCGCGACTGCTTGTTGGCGAGCACGTCGCGCAGGGTCGTCACCTGCGTCGTCAGGTCGGTGAGGTTCTTGTGCGCATGGTCGATGATGCCAAGCCGCTCATGCAGCTTGCGCAAGCTATCCATCGTGTTGCGCGTGGTCGCTTCCATCGACTGGCCGACGCGGTGGGTCACCGAGTCCAGCCGCTCGTTGACCGCGCGGGCCATCTCGGCCTGCCGTCCGGCCAGCGCCTGCGCCATCGCATCGGTCCGGCCGGTCTGCTCGCTCTGCGCGCGCACGATGTCGCTCAGCCGCTCTTCCAGTTCATCGGCGCGGATGGCCTGCGCCATCGCCAGTTCCGCGCCGCGCCGGCTCGACTTTGCCACGATGACGACCAGCGCCAGCAACAGGGTGAGTGCGATCGCGCTGATGCCGATCAGGCCGTCAGCGACGCGAACCGGCCAGTCGCCGATCAGGAAAAGAATCTCGTTCATGCCGCCCATGTAACCCGATTCGCGGCCGGGCGCGAACGAAGTGAGAACATTTATGGTTAACGCCAGGCTAATTCTTATGGTTAACGCCGCCTTAAAAATCATGGTTAGCAGGGTGTTAACGCGTTCCCGCTCGCATTGACCACGGCAAACCAAGCCCTTAAATCGCGCCTCATGGCCATCAGAGAGATCATCATCCTGCCGGACAAGCAGTTGCGGCTGGTGTCGAAGCCTGTCGGAGAGGTAACCGCGGAAATCCGCAAGCTCGCCGACGACATGTTCGAGACCATGTATGACGCCCCCGGCATCGGGCTTGCCGCGATCCAGGTCGCGCAGCCGTTGCGGCTGATCACCATGGATCTGGCCAAGCGCGACGAGAACGGCGAAACCACGCCGAAGCCGCGCGTCTTCATCGATCCGGAGATCGTCGCCCGATCCGAGGAATTGTCGGTCTACGAGGAAGGCTGCCTCTCGATCCCCGAATATTACGAACAGGTCGAGCGCCCTGCGCGGGTACGCGTGCGCTTCACCGATCTCGACGGCAAGGTGCATGAAGAGGACGCCGAGGGGCTGTTCGCCACCTGCATCCAGCACGAGATCGATCACCTCAACGGCGTGCTGTTCGTCGACTATCTCTCCAAGCTCAAGCGCGACCGCGTGCTGAAGAAGTTCACCAAGGCCGCGAGGCGCGCCGGGGAGTAAGTCTCGCTTCATCCGCGTCATGGCCGGGCTTGTCACGGCCCGCCAAGTTTTTGGTACCGCGAAAAAAGTTCGTGGATGCCCGGAGCAAGCCCGGGCACGACGACAAGAGAGAGCATTTCGTCATATGCCGCTCCGCTTGATCTTCATGGGCACGCCCGACTTCGCGGTGCCGACGCTGCTCGAACTCGTCGCCCACGGCCACGAAGTCGCGGCGGTCTACACCCGCGCGCCAAAGCCCGCTGGGCGCGGCATGAAGCTGCAGGCAACGCCGGTCGAGCAGGAAGCGCGCCGTCTTGGCATTCCCGTGCTGACGCCCTCGACGTTGAAGACTCCGGAGTCGCTGCAGGAGTTCACGGCGCATAACGCCGACGCGGCTGTCGTCGTTGCCTACGGCATGATCCTGCCAAAGGCCATTCTCGATGCGCCGAAGGGCGGCTGCTTCAACCTGCACGCGTCGCTGCTGCCGCGCTGGCGCGGCGCGGCCCCCATCAACCGCGCCGTGATGTCCGGCGATGCCGAGACCGGCGTGATGGTGATGAAGATGGACGTCGGCCTTGACACTGGCGACGTCGCGATGGCCGAGCGGCTGACCATCACGGACAGGATGACTGCCTCCGACGTGCACGATGCGCTGGCGCGGCTTGGCGCCGACCTGATGGTGCGCGCGATGGCGGCACTGGAGCGCGGCGGCTTGCGCCTCACCAGGCAGAGCGAGGACGGCGTGACCTATGCCGCCAAGATCGAAAAGGCGGAAGCCAGGATAGATTGGAACAAGCCTGCGCATGACGTACTGCGGCACATTCACGGGCTGTCGCCGTTCCCCGGCGCATGGAGCGAAGTGCCGGTCGACGGCGAAGCGGTACGGGTGAAGATCTTGCGCTGTGAGCCGGCGAAAGGCACGGGCGAGCCGGGCGCGCTGCTCGACGATCAGCTCACCATCGCCTGCCGCGAGGGCGCCATCCGCATCGTCGAAGTGCAGCGCTCCGGCAAGGCGCCGATGAAGGCGGCGGAATTTCTGCGCGGCACGCCGCTGAAGCCCGGCGCGCGGTTCGCCTGATGCCCCGCTACAAGCTCACCATCGAATACGACGGTGCGCCGTTTGCCGGCTGGCAGCTGCAGCCTGATCATCCGACGGTGCAGGGCGTGCTGGAAGCCGCCGTGAAGGCAACCTGCGGCGAGGACGTCCGCGTGCATGGCGCCGGGCGCACCGATGCCGGCGTGCACGCGCGCGGCCAGGTCGCGCATTGCGACATTACCAAGCCATTCACGGCAAGCCGCCTGCGCGATGCGATGAATGCGCATCTGCGACCGCATCCGGTGGCGGTGTTGGCGGCGGAAGTCGTCAGCGATGATTTCGAGGCGCGCTTTTCCGCGATCAAGCGGCATTATGTGTATCGCATCGCCAATACGCGCGCCAATCTCGCGCTGGATGTCGGGCGGATCTGGCGGGTGCCGCGGCGGCTCGACAGCGACGGCATGCACGCGGCCGCGCAGCGCCTGCTCGGCAAGCACGATTTCACGACCTTCCGCGACACCGAGTGCCAGGCCAAATCGCCGGAAAAGACACTGGACCAGCTCGACGTTGTCCGCGACGGCACCGAGATCCGGGTCGTGACCTCGGCGCGCTCGTTCCTGCACAGCCAGGTTCGCTCGATGGTGGGCTCGCTGGTCTGGGTCGGCGAGGGCCGCTGGAGCGCGGACGATCTCGCCGCCGCACTCGCCGCCAAAAACCGCGGCGCCTGCGGTCCCGTCGCGCCGCCGGAGGGGCTGTATCTGATGCAGGTGGATTACTAGAACATGATCCGGAAAAGTGTGAAGCGGTTTTCCGCAAAGATCATGCGCACGCAACAATCTAAAGCGCGTTGATGATTCATGCGGACCTCATCACTTCAGACTAGGGGGCCTGCTGCGACGGGCTCAGGCTGCCGCCATGTCGGCGATGGACGGTGTGATCGAGGGTGATTCGGCCATTTCCTGCGCCGCAAGCCGCAGCATCAGCACTTGCAGGCGGGGCGGCAACGCGGATGCCTCGACATCAAGCATGATCCGGAGACGTTCGCCGATCTCCTCGCAAATAGCGCGGCAATGCAGGCTGTCGAGTTTTGGTTCGCCGGACTGGCCCATCGTGCGCTCCCGTTTGTCGGCGTACGATAGGGCCAAAAGCCTAAGGCGCCGCCGCAGAACCAGCTTGCATTCGACGGGGTGTGTTCAGCGCGCATTTACCATGGTCGGCCGCAATGGCTGGCGAACCGGGAACGGGCTTCGTGCTGCGTGCCGGGAGGGCATCGGCGGCCGACCCGGCCTCTTGCGGCTTTGCCGATAGGGCACCTCGCGCAGATGGATGGGTTCAAGCCGGATGTTGGTGAGGTCGCCGCGCGATTGCGGGCGGCAGGCGCCTAACGCAATCCGGCTTTCCTGAATTGCTCGAGCGATGGCTTGACGGTTTTCCTTGCTGTCGATCGTGGCCGCGGCATAGACCTGCGATAGCCGGATCACCGCGTGTCCGGCCAGGACGACATTGAAGCCGAAAAAGTTCAAGAGGATGCGGACGGTCGGCTCGCTCTCGCCGAGCGCAAGCAGGCGCATGCCGAGATCGCAGAACATGCTTTCTGCCGCGCGCCGGTTGCGCACGGCCAGATCGTGTTCATGGATCGCCTGCGAGGTGACGGCCAATTCGCGTGGTTTCGGCAGCATCAGCCTTTGCGAAAGGCGCAGGCGCTCGAGAGCCATGCGCCGAAGCCGCAGCAAACTGCGTATCGGCCGGCCGAAGAGTTCGAACAAGATGAAACCCAGGAAGACGGTCGCAAAAGTCGCCAATGGGTAGACATACCACTGCATGGCACGCCCCGGTCCGATCCAGGTTTGTGAACTTCCACGCCGCTACGTGGCTCGCCGTTCAATCAACCCTAATGGATCGTTACCTTCAAGGCTTGATTGATGAACGGGGTGCGGCGGCTGGAGACGTAGTTAACGGTGCGAGACACGCCATGCCGTGCGCCTAGCCAAAGTACCGATCCAGTATTCCGCGATACACCTTTGTCAGCTTCTCCAGATCCGCCACCGGCGTGCGCTCGTCGACCGCGTGCATGGTCTGGCCGACCAGGCCGAACTCGATCACGGGGCAGTAGCCGCAGATGAAGCGGGCATCCGAGGTGCCGCCCGAGGTTGACAGCTCGGGCCTGCGCCCCGTCACTTCCTCGATGGCAGCGACCGCGAGATCGGTGAATGCGCCGGGCTTGGTGACGAACACATTGGAATTCGACGGCTCCCAGACGATGCGGGCCTTGATGCGGTTGCCGCAAGCCTTTGCCAGCCGGCCGTCGACGAGATCACGCAGGCTCCGCTGGGTGTGCAGGTCGTTGTAGCGGATGTTGAATTTGGCGCGGGCCTGGCCGGGGATGACGTTACTGGCGCTGTTGCCGACATCGACCGAGGTGAATTCGAGATTGGAGGCCTGAAACTGGGCGCTGCCGTGATCGAGCGGCTCGTCGGATATCGCCACGATCAGCCGCGAAATATCCGGCACCGGGTTCGAGGCACGGTGGGGATAGGCGACGTGCCCTTGCACGCCATCGACATAGAGGGTACCCGACTGCGAGCCACGGCGGCCGACCTTGATGGTGTCGCCGAGCACCTCGACATTGGAGGGCTCGCCCAGCACGCAATGATCGAACTTTTCGCCGCGCTCGGCCACCCACTTCAACAGCTTGATGGTGCCGTTGACGGAGATGTCCTCTTCATCGCCGGTGATGAGGAAGGAGATCGATCCTTTGGGCCTGCCGCCATTGTCCTTCAGGTACTGCAAGACCGCAGCGACGCTGCAGGCAATCCCGCCCTTCATGTCGACCGCGCCGCGACCGTACAGCATGCCGTCCTTCACGTCGCCTGAGAAGGCGCCATGCGTCCACGCGCTTTCATCGCCCGCCGGCACCACATCGGTGTGGCCGGCAAATGTGATGTGCGGCGCTTCGCTGCCGATGCGCGCATAGAGATTGTCGATGTCGGCGGTGCCGGGCTCGCCAAAGGTGACGCGGTGCGTCTCAAAGCCGTTTGCCTTGAGCAATTCCTCCAGCACCCCGAGCGCGCCGGCGTCGGCCGGCGTGACCGAGGGGCAGCGAACAAGGGCCTGGGCGATGGAGAGGGCGTCGGCGGAAACAATCATTTCGATACAGCGAGCTCGTTGACGGGCTTGGGTTTCATCGAGCCGGGCATGATGAAAGCCTTTCGTCAGGCCGGACGGGTTCGGTCATACGCCCGGCTTAACACGCCAAACCGGCGGCGGACCAGCTTTATGGGGTACCGTTTCGATCTCGCGGTGCTGCTCCCAGCGCTTCTCGGTCCTGACCGGAGCAAGCGGGTTCGGCCCGAAGCGGTTGGTCTTGCGCGAGCCCCTGAGGAAGTAGAGTTCGACAAAACCCCAGATCATCAGCACGAACAGGATCAGGCTCGGGATCAGCATGAAATAGGAATCGGGCAGCGGGTCCGAGTAGTGGTTATACAGGTTGGGCAAGGAGAAGAACGGCACGATCCACCAGCCGCTCCTGTCGCGGTCATGCAGCCGCTTTACCGAGGTGGCGAGGAATATCCACAGCACGAGCACGATGCCGGCGGCCTTGGCCAGCACCACCGGCAGGATGCCAAGCGACAGCGCCCGCCATGCCGCCGTATCGAACACGCTGTAGACATCGTCGAGGCCAAGGCGGAGCGAGACTTCCCCCTTGCCGTAGGCAGTGGTCATGGCATTGGCGACAAAGTCGATGGTCAGGCACAGATGGATCAGCGTCAAAAAGACCGCGAGCAACGCCAGCATGATCGGACCGGCCAGCCAGCATTTGGCGCGGTTGATGCGGCCCTGAAAGCCGAACAGATACCAGGTCCAGTTCATGCCGTAATGCTCCGTCGGCAACGTGCCGCGTTCTGCCATTGGTCGCCCGCCGGCGGGCGCCGGTTCAGGTCAGGCCGGCCCGGCGAAACCCCTCCAGATAGTGGTCCCGGTCCGCTTCGTTGCTCCAGGGCAACTGGGTCGCGATCCAGGACAATGAGATGCTCGGCTGGGTGCGGCGAAGCTCGGCAAGGGCGGTTCCCGCGAGCTCCGCATCGCCGATCATGCCGGCGGACACCACCAGCACACGGTAGGCGCCGGTGAGGTCGCCGCGGTGGCGGATCGCCTCGCGCGCCAGCGCGATCGCCTCGTCATATTGCCGCGTCATGAAGCGGGCGTAGCCGGCGATGCCGTAATAGATGGCGAGCGAAGGATCGCGCGGGCTGAGGCGGACCGCCCGCATCGCCGCCGCGAATGAATCCTCGGTTCTGCCGGCATAGGACAGCGCCAGCGCGTAATAGCCTTGCGCAAGGCAGAAATTGGAATTGAGCCGCAGCGCGGTCTCGAACTCCGACAGCGCATCGGCGAGCCGCCGCGTCGAGAAATAAACGCTGCCCAGCGCCGTATGCGCCCAGGCGTCCTCGCTGTCGAGCTGCATCGCTTTCGTTGCGGCCTGCTCGGCGAGCGGCGCCGCCTCGGTCAGCCTGGCCCAGCCGAGGTGAACGCCGAACATGTGGCTGGTGGCCAGTACCGACAGCGCCTGTCCGTAATCCGGGTCGATCGCGATCGCCTTCTGCAGCAGCTCCTGCGCCGCCAGATGGTCCTCGCGCGTCACGCGCCAGTAATGCGACAGCGCCCGCATCAGGAGATCCCAGGCGTCGAGGCTCGCCGGCGGCTTGCGCTGCGCGCGAAAGTTCTCGGCGGCGTAGATTTGCGGCTCCACCGCCGCCACGATGGCGTTGGTGATCTCGTCCTGCACGGCGAATACGTCGACCAGCTTGCGGTCGAACTGCTCGGTCCAGATGTGGCTTTCGGTGGCGGCGTCGTTGAGCTGCGCTGAAATGCGCACGCGGTCGCCGGCCTTGCGCACACTGCCTTCGACCACGTAGCGGACCCGCAGCTCTTCGGCGATCTGTCGGATGTGGACGTTGCGGCCCTTGTAGGTGAAGGACGAATTGCGCGCGATGACAAAGAACCAGCGCACCTTCGACAGCGCGGTCAGGATGTCCTCGCTGATGCCGTCGCAGAAATATTCCTGTTCCTCGTCGTCGCTCATGTTCTGGAAGGCGAGCACGGCGATGGCCGGACGGTCGGAGGCCGCGGCCGCCGGCAGGCGTGCCGCCGCCGGCGGCGCGGCGGGAGCGACCTCCGCGCATTCGCCGACGAAGCGAAAGCCCTTGCGCGGAACGGTGCGGATCAGGCGCTGCGCCTTGCCGTCATCCTGCAGCGCCTTGCGGACCGCGTTGATCCGGCTGTTCAGCGCGGAATCTGAAATCGGCCGGTTGTCCCAGATCTTGGCAACCAGATCGTCCTTGCTGACGACGCGATCGCGGTTTTCGACCAGGAACAGCAGGAGATCGAATACCTGAGGTTGCATGGGAATCGCCACGCCGTCGCGCGTCAGCTCGCGAAGCTCGCTCTCAAGTTCGTGATTTTCAAAACGGAATCGCAAGGCAGGCTTCTCAAGCAAAAATCAGCGATATCTCAGGCTAAGGGCAACCATCCGCAAAAGCCCTGGGCGGCTCAATAAGGCATTTTGCCGTCATTCGCCGCAGTCCGCGGCCCAATGGAGCTGCCTATGTCCCAAGTCCAGTCATTCGGCCCGGATACCACGGGCTCAAGATTGTTCAAGTTTTTCGCATTCGTCTACGGAATGGCGTCCTACCTGCTGTTCTTCGTTACCACTCTCTACGCCATCGGCTTCGTGATGGGCCTGGTGGTGCCGAAGACGATCGACACCGGCGCCCGGACGTCGCCGGTCGAAGCCGTGATTGTCAACGTACTCCTGATGTCGCTGTTCGCCGTACAACACAGCGTGATGGCGCGGAAGGGCTTCAAGGCATGGTGGACGCAGTACGTCCCCAAGCCGATCGAGCGCTCCACCTACGTGCTGGCGGCGAGCCTGTGCCTGCTCTTGCTGTTCTGGCAGTGGCGTCCGCTCCCCGCCGTCGTCTGGCAGGTCACCGACCCTGACATGGCCGCGGCGGTCGCGGTGCTCTCGCTGGCGGGCTGGGTGCTGGTATTCATCAGCACGTTCCTGATCAACCATTTCGAGCTGTTCGGCCTGTCGCAGGTCGCTGGTCATCTGGTCGACAGGAAGGTGGCCGAGCCGCGCTTTCGCACGCCGATGCTCTACAAGTTCGTGCGCCATCCGATCTATCTAGGCTTCATCATCGCGTTCTGGGCCGCGCCCACCATGACCGTCGGCCATCTGCTGTTTGCCGCGGTGACGACGGCCTACATCTTCGTCGGCATCTGGCTGGAGGAGCGCGACCTCGTCGAGATGTTCGGCGACCAGTACCGCGAATACAAGCAACGCGTCTCGATGCTTATTCCCTGGCGCAAGACGTGGTGAACAGAGGGCAGGAGGAGAAACAGCCATGAACCATTTCGGAAACTGCTTTTGCGGCGCCGTCGAGATCGAAGTGCGCGGCGCGCCGGAGGCGATGGGCTACTGCCATTGCCGTTCCTGCCGCTCCTGGTCGGGCGGCCCCGTCAACGCCTTCAGCCTGTGGAAGCCGGAGGCGGTGCGCATCACCAAGGGCGAGCAGGACGTCGTGACTTTCACCAAGACTCCGCTCAGCGAGCGGAAATACTGCAGGAAGTGCGGCGGCCATCTGATGACCAACCATCCGCCGCTCAAGATGATCGACGTGTTTGCAGCGACCCTGCCGACACTGCCGTTTTCGCCGGCAGTCCACGTCAACTACGCCGAGACCGTGCTGCCGATGCGCGACGGCCTGCCCAAGCTGAAGGACTTTCCCGCCGAGTTCGGCGGCAGCGGCGAGATGGTCACGGAGTAGCGCGGCGTCGCGGCCGCGTACGCCAATGTCGTTCCGGCGCAGGCCGGGACCCATACTCACGCCGGGCGTTGTCTCAAAGGCGGTGTGGCTCCAGCCCGCTGCATCGCCGACGACGGTGGTTATGGGCCCCGGCCTGCGCCGGGGCGACTCCATTTCAGTGGATGCCTGCTCGTTCGAGGGACGCCGGCCGGCGGCCCGGGAAACTTGCGCCGCGCCTGCCTTACGTCAATCCCGCCCGGCGCAAGCCTTCGAGATAGTGCTCGCGATCCTCCGCGTGCTTCATCGGCAGCTCGCGGGCGATCCATTGCAGCGAGATGCCCGGCTGCGCCTGCCGCAGGCCGTGAAGGGCGATGGCCGAGAGCTCGCGGTCGCCCGACATGCCGGCCGATGCCGTCAGCACGCGATGGGCGCCGACGAAATCGGCGCGCTGGCGCAGCGACTCGCGCGCCATGCGGATCGCCTCGTCGTAGCGGCGGCAGGCAAATTGGATGTAGGAGCCGACGCCCTGGTAGATCGCGCCCATCGGATCGCGCGGGCTGAGCCGCAACGCCCGGCGGATCGCCGCGTCGCCTTCCTCGTAGCGCCCGGCATAGCACAGCGTCACCGCGTAGAAAGCGTGCGAGAACGCGAAGTTCGGATTGAGTCGCAGCGCCAGCTCGAACTCGGCGATGGCATCGTCGAAGCGCCGCGCGAACAGATAGGAATAGGCGAGCCCGATATGCGCCCAGGCGTCCTCGCTGTCGGCCTCGACGGCGGCGAGCGCCTCGCGGGTTGCCTTCTCGATCACGCTCCCCATGGGGGCCCAGCCCATATGCGCGCCGAAGATGCGGCCGTTGGCGAGCAGACCCAGCGCCTTGCCGTAATGGGGATCGATCTCGATCGCCTGCTCCAGCAGCGCCAACGCCACGGTGTTGTCCTCGCGCGTCACCCGCCAGTAATGCGAGAGCGCGCGCATGAGGAGATCCCAGGCGTCCATGCTTCCCGGCGGCTTGTGCCGGGCGCGGAAGCTCTCGGCGGCATAGAGGTTCGGCTCCACCGCGGCGACGATCGCCTCGGTGATCTCGTCCTGCACGGCGAACACGTCCTCGATGCTGCGGTCGTAGCGCTCGGCCCAGAGATGGCTGCCGGTGCGGACGTCGTTGAGCTGCGCGGAAATGCGCACCTGGTCGCCGCTGCGGCGGACGCTGCCCTCGACGACATAGCGCACGCCAAGCTCGCGCGCGATCTCGCTGATGTGGACCGAACGCCCCTTATAGGTAAACGACGAGTTGCGCGCGATCACGAAGAACCAGCGCAGCTTCGACAGCGCGGTGATGAGATCCTCGCTGATGCCGTCGGAAAAGTATTCTTGCCCGCGGTCGCCGCTCATGTTGATGAAAGGCAGCACGGCGATGCCCGGACGGTCGAGCAGGGCGGTCTGCGGCTCCAGTTCGCGATGCGACGCGGCCGGCTCGGCCGGCACGCTGTCTTCCGTTGCGGTCTGCACCGCGCCGACGAAACGAAAGCCCTTGCGCGCGATGGTGCGGATCAGCGCCTGCTCGGCGCCGCTGTCGCCAACGGCCTTGCGGGCGGCATTGATGCGGCTGGTCAGGGTCGATTCGGCGACATGTCGCCCATGCCAGATTTTTTCGATCAATTCTTCCTTGGTCACCACGCGATCGCGATGTTCCATCAGATGGACCACGAGGTCGAACACCTGCGGCTCCAGCGAAACCGGCATATCCTCCCGGCTCAACTCCCGCGTGTCTGTATCAAGTACTTGATTTGAAAAGAAAAATTTCATCCGTCGTCGGCCCCCAACAAATCTTGCGAATTACTCAAGCAAAAATGGACGCATTCTCAAGCTCACCGGTTTCTTCCCCGACCCTGTTTGAGTCTATCGGTGCCGCCGATGGTTCACCACGTGCGCCTGCCGCTATCCAGTTCACGACATCGAAACATTACGTGTGATGGACAGCGCCCACGGTGATGTCGGGCACGGTGAGGGTGCGCGTGCATCGCCCGCAAATGTGGCCAAACTGCAGGGTGTTTGTTGCGCCAAAGCCACGAGCGAGTGCAATCGGCGCAATGCGATGGCACGCTCGCGCGCAGTTCAAGTCAAGCTGCGTCAATCGGTCCGGTGCGAGCGATCAGTCGCGCAGGAGTTCGTTAATGCTGGTCTTGGCGCGGGTGCGCTCATCGACGCGCTTGACGATGACGGCGCAGGCGGTTGCGGGACCCACCTGGCCGTTCTTCATCGGCTTGGGCGGCAGCGTGCCGGGCACCACGACCGCGTATTCCGGAACCTCGCCGACAAACGTCTCGCCGGTGTCTCGGTCGACGATCTTGGTGGAGGCGCCGAGGAACACGCCCATCGCCAGCACCGCGCCCTTGCGCACGATGACGCCTTCGGCAACTTCGCTGCGCGCGCCGATGAAGCAATCGTCCTCGACGATCACGGGTTCGGCCTGCAGCGGTTCCAGCACGCCGCCGATGCCGACGCCGCCGGAAATGTGCACGCGCTTGCCGATCTGCGCGCAGGAGCCGACGGTGGACCAGGTGTCGATCATGGTCGCTTCATCGACATAGGCGCCGAGATTGACGAAGGACGGCATCAGCACGACGTTGCGGGCGATGAACGCGGAGCGGCGCACGATCGCGCCAGGCACGGCGCGGAAGCCGGCGTCGCGAAACCGGTTCTCGCCCCAGCCCTCGAACTTCGACGGCACCTTGTCCCACCATGAGGCCTTGCCGGGACCGCCGGCGATCTGGCCCATGTCGTTGAGGCGGAACGACAGCAGCACCGCCTTCTTCAGCCACTGATTGACCTTCCACTTGCCGCTGGCCTCACGCTCGGCCACGCGCGTCTCGCCCTTGTCGAGCAGCTCCAGCGCATGATCGACCGCCTCGCGGACTTCGCCTTTGGTCGCGGTCGAAATGCCCTCGCGGGCGTCGAACGCGGCATTGACGGTGGACTCGAGGTGGGTGAGGGACATGGGTGTTTCCTTGGCGGGCGCGGTTTTTGAACGGCGCTTTTTCGGGATTTGGGCGGGGAGAGTCAAGGCACCTGCCGGCAGGCGCCGCGGCGGAGAGCTAGCAGAGCTTCTCCAGAAACCCGGTCAGGTCATCCGTGACGTGATCGACATGGCTGGCGTCGCGCCCCTCCAGCTCCCAGTCCTCGCGCACCACCTCCCTGGTGCCGTCGGGGACCACCAGCACCGTGGTCATGCCGAGCATGTGCGGCACCACCAGATTGCGCGCGAGGTCCTCGAACATGGCCGACCGCGCCGGATCGACGCCATGCAGGTCGAGGAAGCGCCGGTAGGTCTGCGGCGCGGGCTTGGGCTCGAGTTCGGCGGCGATGATGTCGAACACCGCCTCGAAATGGCCGACGAGGCCAAGCCGCTCCAGCACGGCATCGACGTGATCGACCGAGCCGTTGGTGAGGATCAGCTTGCGTCCGGGGAGCTTGGTGATCGCCGCGCCCATCGCCGGGTTGGGCTCCAGCGGCGAATGGTCGATCTTGTGCACATAGGCGAGATAGTCGTCGGCGCTGATGCCGTGCTCGGTCATCATGCCGCGCATGGTGGTGCCGTAGCGGCGATAATAGTCCTTCTGGATGCGGCGCGCCTCTTCCGCCGACACGTTCAGGAAATCGGAGACGAACTCGCCGATCCGCGCATCGACCTGCTGCCACAGATTGACGTGATGCGGATAGAGGGTGTTGTCGAGGTCGAACACCCAGGTGTCGACATGGGTAAAGCCGCGCTGTGTCATGGCATCGCAAAGCGCAGCGTCTTGCCGCCGCCGCTCATGTCGACGGCGGCAAAGCCGGCGGCAGAAAGCCCGCGGGTGCCGCAATCGCCCTGCTCGTTGATCTCGAACTTGCTCTCGCGGGTGCAGAGCTGCGTGGCGCCGCCCCAGATCAGCGCCTTTTCCTTGTACTTGACGGTGTGGTTCTCGTTGTCGACCGCTTCCGCAAAGCTGAAGATCTGCTTCGGCTGGCCGGTGACGTCGGGATGCAGGCATTTACCGGGATCGATGCGGTACCAGCCGCGGCTGGTCACGGTCTTGCCGTCGTCGGTGGCCACCGCCGCCATCACCTTGTGCGGCGTGTCGTTGCACCAGGTCAGCCCGGTCGCCGACGGTGACTGGACCGCCTCGATCAGCTTGGCGAAGAAGTTCGGCTGCTGCACGGCATCCGCGCCGAGCCCGCGGCTCTTCAGGAACGCATTGAGCGCGGCCTGCGTCTTCGGCCCGTCGGTGCCGTCGATCGGGGAAGCGTCATAGCCGGCAACGACCAGCAGGCGCTGAATGCCGGCGAGCCGCGCCTGCTCGTCGTCATATTCGGAGTCTTCGGCGAGATAGGCAATCAGGTGGCCGTCGTCGGTCCGCGTCGGATTGATCTGAGTGAACGGCGCCGGAGTCTGGCCGCCGCGGCATTGCCGCGCGGCGGCGATGACGAAATCCTTCTCCGTGATGCACAGCGTGTCGCCGCCGCCCTGCGGGGCGGGCGAGGAACCGTAAAGGCCGAGCGCGCGCGCGTGCAGCAGCAGGCGATCCGCGGTCAGCGTGCCCTGCGCCACCACGCGGCAGGCGGCCGGATCGATGCGGAACCAGCCGCGCGTAGCGGTCGCCGACTGGTGGTCGATGCCGATCGCGGCCTCGATCACATAGCTCATGCGGTTGCAGAGTTTCAGGTCCGCATGGGCGGGCAGCGACGAGAAGAGAAACGATATGCTGGCGGCCGGCCACGGCAGCATGAAGCGAGTCAATATCGAACGACGATGCCGGCGTTGTCTCAACCCGTCATGCCCGGGCTCGTCGCGGACATCCACGTCTTTGAGGCGGCGAGGCAACAAGGCGTTGATGGCCGGGAATAGCCCGGCCATGACGGCCCTGATCTGCGTCGCCGCTTTCGCCATCACTTGTGGATCAGCGTGCCGGTGCCCTGATTCGTGAACAACTCCAGCAATACCGCATGTTGCGTCTTGCCGTCGATGATGACGACGCCCTGCACGCCCTGTTCCAGGGCATAGATGCAGGTCTCGACCTTCGGGATCATGCCGCCGGAGATGGTGCCGTCGGCGATCAGCTTGCGTGCGTCCTTGATCGACAGATCCGGAATGAGCTTCCTGGACTTGTCGAGCACGCCCGGCACGTCGGTCAGCAGCAGGAGGCGCTTGGCTTTCAGCGCGCCCGCCACGGCGCCGGCAAAGGTGTCGGCGTTGACGTTGAGCGTCTGTCCGTCCGCCGAGGTGGCGAGCGGCGCCAGCACCGGAATCAGCTCGTAGCCGATCAGCTGGTTGAGCAGCGTGAGGTCGACCTTGTCGGGATCGCCGACAAAGCCGAGATCGACCGCCTTCTCGATATGGGAATCCGGATCGACCACGGTGCGCTTGGTCTTCGACGCCTTCACCATGTTGGCGTCCTTGCCGGACAGGCCCACGGCCTTGCCGCCGGCTTCGTTGATGTAGCCGACCAGCTGCTTGTTGACCGAGCCGGCCAGCACCATCTCGACGATCTCGATGGTGGCGGCGTCGGTGATGCGCAGGCCTGCCGCGAATTCCGACTGGATGCCGAGGCGCTTCAGCATGGTCGCGATTTGCGGCCCGCCACCATGCACCACCACCGGATTGACCGCGGTCTGCTCGAGCAGCACGATGTCGCGCGCGAACGCCCTCGCGGTGGAGTCGTCGCCCATGGCATGGCCGCCATATTTGATGACGATGGTTTCCTCGTCATACTCCTGCATGTTCGGCAGCGCCTCGGACAGGATGCGGGCCTTGTCGAGCGGGCTGATTTCTTCGGTCATGGGACGGTCTCGCTTGGCGGGCGGGGCAGGGCCGGATGGTGGGCGGTTTCTATCCGATTGCCGGGCAGGCGCAAAGTGCCTCGGGCGTACCTGCTCCCACAAGGGGAGAAGGTGGAAGGGTCATCGTCGCTTCGGCCACGCGGCGGCAACGGCGAGCGCCAGCCAGCTTGCGATCAACAGCGCGCCGCCGGTCGGCGCCGCCATCGGAAACAGCCCGTGGCCGGCATACTGCCGCAGCGTCAGGTCGCCGGCGAACAATACAGCGGCAATGACGAAGCCGATCGCAGCGCCAGCCCCGATCCCGACATGAACGAGCGCACGCTCGGCCAGCGCCACGGTGGCCAGCACCGCGCAGGCGTGAAACAGCAGCATGGTCGATGCCGCTGCCAGCCGCGATGCATCCGCCTGGTGGGCGGAAGCGGCCGCGAGCATCACGCCGTCGGCGCCCATGATGCCCGCCAGCACGATCAAGACCCGCGATATCCGGTTCATTGCCCGCGCTCCTTCATCAACCGCACCATCGCCGCGCGCAGCTCCGGCATGCCGCGGCCCGAGCGTGAGGAGGTCGCCAGCACTTCCGGAAAAGCCGCGGGATGCTTTGCCAGCGCCGCCAGCGTTTCGTCGATCCGCGAGGCAAGCTCCGCGGCCTTCACCTGGTCGGCCTTGGTCAGCACGATCTGATAGCTCACCGCCGATTTGTCGAGCGTCTTCAAGATATCCTCGTCGACATCCTTCAGGCCGTGGCGGCCGTCGATCAGCACGTAGACGCGGGCAAGGCTGGCGCGCCCGAGCAGGAATTTGTGGATCAGCGTCGTCCACGACGCCACCTTGGTCTTGGCCGCCGCCGCGTAGCCATAGCCGGGCATGTCGACCAGCCGCAGGCCGTTCTTGTCCGGTCCCTCGAAGAAGATCAGCTCCTGGGTGCGGCCCGGCGTGTGCGAGGTGCGCGCCAGCGCGTTGCGGCCGGTCAGTGCGTTGATCAGGCTTGATTTGCCGACATTGGAGCGGCCGGCGAAGGCGATCTCCAGTCCCGCCATCGGCGGCAGCGTCTCGATCGACGGCGAGGCCCAGATGAAATGCCAGTCGCCGGCGAACAGCTTTCGCCCCTGCTCGATCAGCTCCGCATCGATGTCGGCGGTCATGCGAATGTTCCAGATCCCGTCATGGCCGGGCGAAAGCGCGAAGCGCGTCTTCACCCAAGTGTCCCCGCCATCCACGTCTTCTTTTCATTGGCGGCACCCTAAAGACGTGGATGCCCGGCACAAGGCCGGGCATGACGTCTGAATGCGGTACACGTGGATCGCTACGTCTTCGACTCCGCCTTCGCTTCTTGTTTCTTCACCGCGAAGGTGGCCCTGAGATTGTCGAACAGCTCCACCTTCACGCCGTTCTTGCGCATGATGTAGCTCTGCTGGATCACCGAGAGCAGGTTGTTCCACGCCCAGTAGATGACAAGGCCCGCCGGGAAGCCGGCCAGCATGAAGGTGAAGATCAGCGGCATCCAGTCGAAGATCATTTTCTGGGTCGGATCCGGCGGCGCCGGATTGAGCTTCATCTGCACCCACATCGTGATGCCCATGATGATCGGCCAGACGCCGAGCATCAGATAGGCGCCGATATGCGGGCCGAGCAGGGCGACCGGATCGAACGGGATCAGCCCGAACAGGTTGAAGATCGTGGTCGGGTCGGGCGCCGAGAGGTCCTTGATCCAGCCATAGAACGGCGCGTGCCGCATTTCGATGGTGACGAACAGCACCTTGTAGAGCGAGAAGAACACCGGGATCTGCAGCAGGATCGGAAGGCAGCCCGCCACCGGGTTGATCTTCTCCTTCTTGTAGATCTCCATCATCTCCTGCTGCTGCTTCACCTTGTCGTCGGGATAGCGCTCCTTCAGCGCGGCCAGCTGCGGCTGCACCGACTTCATCTTCGCCATCGAGGCGTAGGACTTGTTGGCGAGCGGGAAGAAGATCAGCTTGACGAGGCCGGTCACCAGCAGGATGGCGACGCCGAAATTGCCGAACATGTGGAAGAACCAGTCCAGCGCCAGGAACATCGGCTTGGTGATGAAGTAGAACCAGCCCCAGTCGATCAGCAGGTCGAAGTGATTGAGCCCGAGCTGCCTGTTGTAGCCGGCAAGGCCGAGCAGCGGGAAGTTCAGGCCGACCACGCCGGCTTCCTTGGCGCCGGCGAACAGCCGCGCGCTGGCCGAGCCGGTGCCGCCGATCGCAATCGTCTGCGGGTCCTGCAGGTAGTCGGTCTGGTAGGTGCGGATCTTGCCGACGGGGTTGGACGAGAAACGCGCCTTCAGCCTCGCCGTGGTGTCGGGCAGCAGCGCCGAGGCCCAGTATTTGTCGGTGATGCCGAGCCAGCCATCGGTGACGTCGAACTCGACCTGCTTGGCATCGTCGATCTTCTTGTAGGGATATTCCTGCAGGCCCTTGTCGCCGAGATACCCGATCAGGCCTTCATGCAGGATGTAATAGCCGGAAACCTCGGGCATGCCGTGCCGCGAGATCAGCGCGTAAGGGTAGAGCGTCACCGGCGTGGTGCCGATGTTGCTGACTTCGTCCTTGAGGGTGAACAAATAGCGCTCGTCGATCGAGATGGTGCGCTTGAAGGTGAGGCCTTCGCCGTTGTCGTATTTCAGCACCACCGGGCTCGACGGCGCCAGCGCATTCGAGCCTTCCTGCGTCCACATCGTGTTCTGGTCGGGCAGGCGGAGCTGCGAGCCGGCCGCCGGCACCCAGCCGAACTCGGCGTAATAGGGGCTGGCGGTCTGCGAGGGCGAAAACAGCACGATGGCGGGCGATTTCGGATCGACCGTCTCGCGGTATTGGGTCAGCGCGACGTCGTCGATGCGCGCGCCCTTCAGCGAGATGCTGCCGGTGATCTTGGGGGCCTCGATCTTGACCCGCGGGGTGGACGCAATGGCGGTCTCGCGCGGCACCACGACGGTGGAGGCCGATGTCGGGTTGCCCTGGGACGGTGCGGCGCCCGGCTGCGGCGTAGTGCCGCCGGGGGTGGTTCCGGGGCTCGCCTGCGGCTTCTGCAGTTCGGCCTGCTTCTGTGCCTCGGCCTTCTGCCTCTCCATCTGCGGCACGTTGTAGAAATACTGCCACGCGATCAGCACGAGGCCGGACAGAATGACGGCAAGGATCGTATTGCGATTGTCGGTCATCGGTTTTGCGGTCTCGTCATTCAGGTCGGGGTGGGGCGCCGTGCGTCTGTCGGTGATGCGCTCTGCTTCGAGACGGCCTTGGCGGGCCGGTCGAGGCGCCTCAGCGCCGAGCGCAGATCGTCCAGCATGACCGCAAAGTCCCGTGTCAGCGCCTCCCGGCGGCCGACTAGCACATAATCATGGTGCGGTCGCATGGATAGGGCATCGAGCCGCTTCACCACTTCGCGAAGCCTGCGGCGGATGCGGTTGCGCTCGGTGGCGGTGCCGTTCTTCTTGGTGACGGTGAAACCGACCCGGATCGGGCCCTGGTCGTCGCGGCGGCGGGCCTGGAGGGCAAAGGCCGCGCTGGAGACCCTCGCGCCATTGGCAACGGCGAGGAAGTCCGCCCGTTGCCTCAGCCGATCCATGTTTGTTGTTCCAGGTCTTGTTGTCCCAGGCTCGGCCCGGCTCAGGCGCTCAGACGCTTGCGGCCACGCGCACGGCGGGCGGCGAGAACCTTGCGGCCGCCGGCAGTGGCCAGGCGCGCGCGGAAACCGTGGCGGCGCTTGCGCACCAGTTTGCTGGGTTGATAGGTCCGCTTCACGGGTCGATCTCCGCTGACATGGCAATTCGCCCCAATGGGACAATCTGCCGTTGAATTGAGAAGGCGTCCGGTGATGCTGGCAGGCCCAAAACGGCCGTTTGCGGCCCCAATGAGCCGCCGCCCGAAAATCGGGCCATCGCGGACAATTGGCGCGGCTTATAAGCGAGGGACCCCCGTTCGTCAACGCTATCGGGTGCTCCGGACGCCGTTCTCCGAAACGGCACAATCCGTGTAAATATTATTGATTCTGCGGTGTTTAAGGGGGCAGGCGATGGCGCGTGGCGGACCCGAACACTAGATGCAGGGAACCGGCGCACATTAGCGATCGGTAATTTGACCGGTTCGGGGTGCAAACGCATGCTCCCGCTGCAAATCGAGGGCGGCTATCGTGTCAGCGACGACCGACAAGGAGCAGGATCGCGACAGCGCGCGCCCCCCGAAAGGGCCGCGCCAGCTCGGCCTGTCGGGCAAGCTGCTGCTGATGACCATCCCGCTGGCGATGATCGCCGGCATGATGATCTACGTGCCCGCCATCGCCAACTTCCGCGTCAATCGCCTCAACGATCGCCTGGCTGCGGCCAACACCGCGGCGCTGGTGCTCGACGCCGCGCCGCTCGGCATGGTGCCGGACTCGCTGGCGCGCCAGATCCTGACCAGCATCGACGCGCGCGCGGTCGCCATCAAGATGGGTCAACAGCGCCGCCTGCTGGCAAGCTTCGGCCTGCCGCCGAAGATCGACCACGACATCGACACCCGCAACATCACGGTGTGGGCGGCGATCCACGACGCGTTCGAGACGATGCTGGAAACCGAAAACCACGCCATCCGCGTCGTCGGCAAGGCGCCGGGCGCGGCGCAGTTCATCGAAGTGGTGATCGACGAGGCGCCGCTGCGCAAGGCGATGTACCGTTTCTCGCGCAACGTGCTGATCGTGTCGCTGCTGATCGCGGGCATCGTCTCGGCGCTGGTCTACCTTGCGCTGCATTACCTGTTCGTGCGGCCGATGCGCCGCATCACCGCCAATCTGGTCGGCTTCCACGAGAACCCGGAAAATCCGGCGCGCATCATCTCGCCGAAGCCGCGCGGCGACGAGATCGGGCTTGTCGAGCGCGAATTGAGCGACATGCAGCGCGACCTCGTCTCGATGCTCAACCAGAAGAGCCGGCTCGCCGCGCTCGGACTTGCCGTCTCCAAGATCAACCACGATTTGCGCAACCTGCTGGCTTCCTCGCAGCTGTTGTCGGATCAGCTGGCGAGCGTGCCCGATCCGCGTGTGCAGCGCTTTGCGCCGAAGCTGATGCGCTCGCTGGAGCGCGCCATCGCCTTCTGCCAGGCCACGATCTCCTACGGCCGCGCGCAGGAAGCCGAGCCGGACCGCCGCATGGTGCTGGTCGAGCCGGTGGTGGCGGAAGTGCGCGAATCGGCCGGGCTGGCGACGGATGCCTCGATCACCTGGGTTGCCGCGATCGAGCGCGGGCTTTCCGTGGATGCCGATCCGGACCAGTTGTTCCGCGTGCTGCTCAATCTCGTGCGCAACGCGGCGCAGGCGCTGGAGAGCCAGCCGCAGGGCAGCACCGCGGCGATGCAAATTCGAATCACCGGCCGCCGCGAGGGCGCGGTTTCGATCCTGGAGGTTTCCGACACCGGCCCCGGTGTGCCGGCCAAGGCGCGCGAGAACCTGTTCCAGGCGTTCCAGACCTCCGGCCGCCCCGGCGGCAGCGGGCTGGGCCTTGCCATCGCCGCCGAGCTGGTCCGCGCCCATGGCGGCGATATCCATCTTGTCGAAGGCACGATCGGCGCCACCTTCCGCATTTCAATCCCCGACCGCCCGGTGGAACTGCAGAGCGTGCGCAAGGAGCGGGTGAGCGCATAAGGGCTTCAAACCGCAGCCTTTTCCGCCATTCCCGGGCGATGCGAAGCGGCCGGGCGACCATGTTACCGCGGCGTGAAAGGCGGCGGTTTCCGACCTTGCAAACGCAAGCGGAAGCCGGTAGCTAGGGCGCTCTTCGCGGCATCGAAATTTTTTGATGCATCCGGGCTGCTTCAGCCCCATATGATCAGCGAAAACGCGCCCGTAGCTCAGCTGGATAGAGCATCAGACTACGAATCTGAGGGTCGGACGTTCGAATCGTTCCGGGCGCGCCATTTTATAACGGTCCGTTCCGGACACATGGGTTACGTTTTATACTGACGACATAGGTAACACTTTTGGTCCGAAGGGATTTGCAAGGGGTTCGAGCCTGCAAGTCTCGTCGTCGAAGTATCCGAGATCATAGTCCATAAAGCTGACGAGCCATATCCGCTCGTCGGTTTGTTTGATTCCGACGGTCTGGCCGGCGAACACCTGGCTGAGATTGATCTTCTGCCGATTGAAGCAGATGCGTCCGCAGGTCGTGACGGTGGCAGCCCTGTCATGGAAGGGATATTCGATATCCGGCACGACCGTCGAGGTTCTGGCAATAGTGCCCAACTCGGAGGCCGAGTCATGGCTCGCACAATTCGGAAATCCGGAGTGAAGGAAGTTCCTTTATCCAAGATCAAGGATGATCTGTCCCGCTTTCTTCGAGAAGCTGAGACGCAGGAGATCGTTATCACGCGCCATGGCAAGCCCGCCGGCGTGTTGATCGGTTTCGAGTCCGAAGAGGACTGGTTCGAGTACCGCCTCGAACACGACCCGCGCTTCCTGCGTCGTATCGAACAGGCGCGAACCAGCCTGCGCGCGGGACGTGGGACCAGGCTCGAAGACATCGAAAGCGAATAACGGCACGTATCCAGCGGACCGGGCAACGTGCGGCAGAACCCCTTGGCCCTCACGCCCGCGATCGGCGATGTCTTTCCCCGGGCGCGCCGCCTTGCCCGATGCGGGGAAGCCGCCAAACCGCTCGTTTACCCTTTCTTAACCATATCTGGGTTGAGTTGCTGCAACGCACAGCAGGAGTTCAGAGATGCAGCATCTTGAACAGGCGATCCGCGAGCGCGCCTATCAATTGTGGGTGGAAGAAGGTTGCCAGGACGGCAAGGCCGAAGCGCATTGGCTTGCCGCACAGCGCGAAGTGCTGGCCGCGTCCGTGGGCGGTCTTGGCGTCGCGAAAGCGACGGGCGCGCCGAAGAAAGCTCCGGGGCGGACGGCTTCGAAGAAGACCAGGGCCGCCTAGTCTAGCCCGATTCGCAGCGCCGCCCGGGTCAGAACGGCATTGCATCTGGTCGCCAGTCCGCCTATCGCGGGCGGGCTTTGCCCCGATTGGGAACCAGATGAAGATATCGCAGGCGTTCAAGTTCGAAGCGGCACACTTCCTGCCGGGCGTGCCCGCCACGCACCGCTGCAGCCGGCTGCACGGCCATTCCTACCGTGTCGAGGTGCAGCTCGAGGGGCCCGTCGATCCACATACCGGCTTCGTCGTCGATTTCTTCGACCTGGAAAAATCCTTTGCCGGCATCATGGAGGCGCTCGACCACCGCTGTCTCAACGAGGTGGAGGGGCTGACCAATCCGACCGCCGAGAATATCGCGGTCTGGATCTGGGGCCGCCTCAAGCCCGGCTTTGCCCAGATTTCCGCCGTCCGTGTCTACGAGACGCCGGATTGCTGGGCCGAATTTGACGGACGGTAATCAGCCGCCGGCCCTCGCCATCTGCTGCGCGCCGCCGAGCAGGCGCACATTGAGCCTGCCGCCGGCAAACAGCATGTCGTCGATCGCTTCGCCGATGTCGCCGGTATCGATCGTTGCCCCGCCGGAGCGCACGAGGCTGGACTGGGCAATGCGCCGCATCAGCTCCTTGATGAAGGCTGCGCTCGCGCCTTCCGTGCGCTGAACATCACAGATGGCCGGATACGTCAAGCGTCTTCAAACTGGCCGCCTGCGCAAAAGCCGCACTCACCCGGTCGCGATCGCCACCTTGCCGAAATGCGCACCACTCGCCATGTGCGCGAACGCGGCCTTGGCCTCGGTGAAGGCAAATACCTTGTCCACGATCGGCTTGACGCGGTTCACCGTCAGCGCATCCGCCATCGCCTGCAGATCCTCGACCGAGCCGACCGTCACGCCCTGCAGCCGCTGCTGCTGCATCACCATCAGCGGCAGGCGCGATTCCGCGTCGGGCTTGCCGGCGAGCACGCCGATGAAGGCGATGCTGCCGCCGATGCGCGTGGCGCGGATCGACTCGTTCAGCGTGCCGACGCCGCCGACCTCGACGACAAGGTCGACGCCGTGGCCGGTCATCTGCCGCGCCAGTCTGCCCCATTCCGGCGTGGTCCTGTAGTTGATGGTAGAGTCCGCGCCGAGCGCCTTCAGCTTCCCGAGCTTCGCCTCGCTCGACGATGTCGCGATCACCCGCGCGCCGCTCAATTTGGCGAACTGCAGCGCAAAGATCGAAACGCCGCCGCTGCCTTGCGTCAGCACCGTCTGCCCCGGCCTGATGTCGCCGAGCTTCACCACCGCGCTCCATGCGGTGAGGCCGGCGCAGGGCAGCGAGGCCGCCTCGACATCGCTGAGATGGTCCGGCGTGCGCACCAGCGCGGCCTGCGGCCACAGCCGGTGCTCGCACAGCACGCCGTCGAGCGCGCCCCCGAGATTGGAACGCATCTTCTCCTCGCTCGGCTCGCCGCCGAGCCAGCCTTCGAAGAAGCTGCCGGTCACGCGGTCGCCCGGCTTGAAGCGCGTCACGCCTGGACCGATGCTTTCCACCACGCCCGCGCCGTCGGACAGCGGCACCAGCGGAAACTTCTGCCGCGAGCCGTAGCCGCCCTTCACCGTCAGCAGGTCGCGATAGTTGATGGTCGCGGCCTTCAGCTTCACCAGCACCTGCCCAGGGCCGGCTACCGGCATGGGCTTCTCCACCAGCACCATGGCGTCGATCCCGCCTGGGCCCTGCAGTTCGAACGCTTTCACCGTGGTTACCTCCGTCGCGGTTCGAATTTCGCCGACCCGCGAACCCGAACATCGATGCGAAGCTACTTGGCCCGCGAAGCGGCGGCTAGCCCGCGCGGCCGCGCGAGAGCCATGCTAGAACCGCACGCAGGCCGCGTTGATGATCAGGCCGACCGATTTCTGCTCGAAGCGGCGCTTGTAGGCCTCTGCAATCGCCTCGATCTTGATCCGGTCGTCGCCGGCGCCGGGCAGCACGATCTCGATCAACTTGGAGCTCTCGTGCAGGATGCTGCCGCGCTGCGCGTCGCGCCACTGCCCGGCCGCATCGACCACGGTGAATCCGTCTGGAAAACGCGGTGTCACCTCGCGCGCGACGAAATCGCTCCACTCGGCGTCGCTGACGCGAAGCTGGTCCTCGACGTTGCGGCCGAACAGCAGTTGCGCGACTTGCCTGGTCCGCAGCGAGGCATCGCAGGGAATGGCATCGGTCGCAGCGATCGCCGGACCCGCGGCAGGCAGCAGGACGGCGACAGCGAGGCCGGCCCCTCGAAGCGATTTCGCAACTGCCGCCATCATCAAACGCACTCCTTTCCGTATGTCGCGGTTCCCGCCGCTTGGTTCGCCGCATTATACCGCCTTGAAACGGCCATGCGGAATGCTACATCTGCGCGGGCCCATGACAGCTTGCATCGTCGAGCCCCGCGAAATCAGGACCGCTCTCTTGCTGCGCGAGGAAATCGCGCTGCTCGATCTCAGGCATGAGGCGGAGTTCGCCACCGGCCATCCGCTGTTTGCCGCCAACATGGCCGCCGACCGCATCGCGCTGGAGGCGGAGACGCGCTTGCCGCGCAAGGACGCACCGGTTGTCGTCTATGACAATGGCGAAGGCCTTGTGGCTGCGGCGCGCCAAACTTTTGCGCGGCTCGGTTATTCCAACGTGCGCGAACTCGCCGGCGGATTGAAGGCGTGGCGCGACGCCGGCCATGAGATCTTCCAGGATGTCAATTCCTACGCCAAGGCCTTTGGCGAACTGGTGGAGTCGCGCCGCCACACGCCCTCGCTGCCCGCCGACGATGTCGCCGCGCTGATTTCTTCCGGCGCCGACATCGCCATTCTCGACGTGCGCCGTTTCGAAGAATACGCCACAATGAACATCCCGGGCTCGGTCAGCGTGCCCGGCGCCGAGCTCGTGCTGCGTGCCGCGAAGGCTGCGCCCGACCCCGCCACCACCATCGTGGTGAACTGCGCCGGCCGCACCCGCTCGATCATCGGCACGCAGTCGCTGATCAATGCCGGCGTTCCCAACAAGGTGTTGGCGCTGCGCAACGGCACCATCGGCTGGACCCTGGCGAAGCATTCGCTGGAGCACGGCGCCGGCCGCCGCGGCGCGATCGGCCTGTTTGAAGGTGCCGCGGACAACGCCCGCGACGTCGCCTATCGCGCCGGCGTCCGCCGGCTCGATCGGGAAGCATTCGCCGCGTTGCGCGCGGCGACCGGCCGCACGCTCTATTGCTTCGATGTCCGTGACGCCGAGGAATATGCCGCCGGGCATCTCAAGGGCTTTCGCCACTATGCCGGCGGCCAGCTGGTGCAGGAGATCGACATGGCCGCGCCCGTGCGCGGCGCGCGGATCGTGCTGACCGACGACAGAAGCGTGCGCGCCGACATGACGGCGTCATGGCTCGCGCAGATGGGTTGGGAAGTCTTCGTGCTCGACGGCGGCTATGACGGCGCACTGGAGACCGGCGCGCCGGCTGCGTTGCCGAAGCCTGATCCGGCCCACCGCTACGGGCGTCCCTATGAGGGCACCGACAATTCCGCCGAAAAGATGCAGGCCTATCTCGACTGGGAATTCGGCCTCGTCGAGCAGCTCCGCCGCGACGGCACGCATGGTTTTTTCGTGATTTGACGAGACTGGTTTGACGAAGAAGCAGGATGCGTTGAGCGCAGCGAACCCATTCTGCGACACTTGCCACTCTCTGCCGTCATTGGAGCGAAAGCGACGAAGCATCCATGAGCCGCAGCGGCAGTCCCTCCGTGGCCACCCATCTCCCCAGCCCTTCCCCGCAAGGGGGGAGGGAACCTTGTCACTCAGCGCCCCTTACGCGGTTTGAATTCGAGGCCGCCGCTGGCTCGCCTTCGCTATCAACCCGCTCAAGCCCTCCCGCACGAACGACTCGCGCGATTTCGGCCTGGCGCCCCCTGCGGTGTGGATTGCCTCGCTCACTTTGTATCTGGCGTCGCGGGGATCGATCGCGGCGCACGCGGAGCGGGCGGCATCCGCATTTCTGCTGGCCTATCCAGCACAGCGTTGAAGGAACCCGCCGGTTGGCTTATCTGTGACCCACAACTGATTTGAGGCCTGCCATGACCGCCCACCAACGCAATCTCTCCGCCGCGATCGATCCGGTAAGGCTCGACCGCCTCGCCGAAGTCGCGATCAGGGTCGGCTTGCAGCTGCGGGAAGGCCAGGACCTGCTGGTGACGGCGCCGGTGGCGGCGCTGCCGCTGGTGCGGCGGATCGCCGAACACGCCTACAAGGCCGGCGCGGGTATTGTGACGACGTTCTTCTCGGACGAGGAACTGACGCTGGCGCGCTACCGGTCCGGCCACGATCTGAGTTTCGACCGCGCCGCCGGCTGGCTGTATGAAGGCATGGCCAAGGCATTCTCCAGCAATACGGCGCGGCTGGCGGTGGTCGGCGACAATCCGATGCTGCTGTCGGGTGAAGACCCGGCGAAGGTCGCGCGCGCCAGCAAGGCCAATTCGATCGCCTATCAGCCGGCACTGGAGAAGATCGTCAATTTCGACACCAACTGGAACATCATTGCCTATCCCAGCACGTCCTGGGCCAAGCAGGTGTTTCCGGACGATCCCGAGGACGTCGCGATCGCAAAGCTTGCGGATGCGATCTTCTCCGCCTCGCGCGTCGACAAGGACGGCGCGGTGGCGAACTGGAACGCGCATAACGCGAGGCTGCGCGAGCGCACCGAATGGCTGAACGGCCAGCGTTTCCATGCGCTGAAATATTCCGGGCCCGGCACCGACCTCACCATCGGCCTTGCCGACGGCCATCAATGGGAAGGCGGTGCGTCCACTGCGAAGAACGGCATTACCTGCAATGCCAACATCCCCACCGAGGAAGTCTTCACCACGCCGCATTGCCGGCGTGTCAGCGGGCATGTGGTGAGTTCGAAACCATTATCCTACCAAGGCACGCTGATCGACAATATCCAGGTGAAGTTCGAGGAAGGCCGCATCGTCGAGGCAAAGGCCTCGCGCGGCGAACAGGTCCTCAACAAGGTGCTCGACACCGACGAGGGCGCGCGCCGGCTTGGCGAAGTGGCGCTGGTGCCGCATTCCTCGCCGATATCGGCAAGCGGGCTGCTGTTCTTCAACACGCTGTTCGACGAGAATGCCGCCTCGCACATCGCGCTCGGTCAGTGCTACTCGAAGTGCTTCGTCGACGGCACCAGGCTGACGCCGCAGCAGATTGCGGCGCGGGGCGGCAATCAGAGCCTCATCCACATCGACTGGATGATCGGCACTGGCGAGACCGACATCGACGGCATCCATGCCGATGGCAGGGTCGTACCGGTGTTCCGAAAGGGTGAGTGGGCGTAACGGAAGCTGGGTGCGTGCGGAGTTATTGAGATGATTCTTGGAACAGGGGCGCATTATGTCCACCGGAGAGGAACCGATTGAACCATGCTGCAAGGACATGGCGGCTGCCTTGTCCTCCGAAACCGGCCGTCATTTCTTTGTCGAGGCCGGTGAGCTGCGATTACTGGTCTCGCATACGCCGCTGCTCGACGGTGGCGAAGCGGAAAAGGAGCAAACCGTTCGCTATTGCCCGTTCTGCGGCACGCCGGTCAGAACGCTGTTCGAGCACTAGTCCTTCTCGGATTTGAGCCGGATCAGCGTTTGCGCCGAGGGCGGCGAAGTGATCATTGCTTCCATCGTGTCGAGGATGTTGTCGATGGTGAACTTGCGGTCCCACAGCCGGTCGCTGCGGCTTTTGCTTTCCAGGGCGGCCTCGCGCGCCGACAGGATCGCATTGGCATAGATGGAAAACAGGGTCAGTCGCTGTTCGATCAGTCTTGCCGGCAGCGGCAGCATCTCTTTCAGGTAATCAAAGCATTCGACATAGCCGGTGTTCCAGCGGTTGCCCAGCGCGGCACGCAGGGTCTTTCTGTCGGACGCCTGCAGGATCGAGGTGAAGCGGATGTAGCCGCGCCAGCGCTCGTCATCGGCGAGCTCGATGACGGGCATCACCAGCACGTTGAGAATCTCGCGGATCGAGGCCGGGCCGCCGCGGGATTCGATTTCCAGCAGCATGCCGCGCCTTCGCTCGTCGAGCACGGCAGCGCCGTCGACCACCATCTGCCGGATCAGTTCTTCCTTGGAGCCGAAATGGTAGTGCAGCGCAGCGTTGTTGCGCTGTCCCGCGGCGGTAACGATCTGCTGCACCGTGACCGCGTCGACACCATGGCGGGCGAACAGCAGCTGTGCCGCTGCCTTGATTTGATTCCTGGTGTCTTCCGACGCCGCGCGGGAGCCTTCCCGCGTCCTGGTTGACATGAATATCGTTCCTGACTAAATTAAGCGAAATCGCTTAATTATAAAACGGGTAGGAGAAGGCCCATGCGCGTACTCGTTGCGGGCGGTGGCATTGGCGGACTAACTACTGCGATTGCGCTGCGCCATCAAGGCATCGACGTGCTGGTGCTGGAACAGGCGCCGGTGCTGTCGGAAATCGGCGCCGGCATCCAGATCGCCGCCAACGCGGCAATCGTGCTGCGCGAGCTCGGCCTCGAGGCCGGGATGCGCGCGATGGGCACCAAGCCGCAGTCCTATGATTATCGGGACCTGCGTACCGGGCGCATGCTGTACCAGGCGCCGCTCGGCGACGAAGCGGCGGGGCGTTATGGCGCGCCGATGTACAACGTTCACCGCGCCGACCTGGTCCAGTTGCTTTTCGACGCCGTGCCCGCGGAATCGAAGCGTCTCAACGCACGCTGCGTCGCGGTGGCTCAAGACGACACCGGCGTCGAGGTGACGCTGCAGACCGGCGAGAAGGTGCGCGGCGACGTGCTGGTCGGCTGCGACGGTATTCATTCTTCGGTGCGCAAGCATCTGCGCGGCGAGGAACAGAAGCACTTCGCCAACATCCTGATGTGGCGCTCGCTGATCCCTGCCGAGCGGCTGGAAGGCCTCAATCTGGAGGAGCGCGGCAATTACTGGTTCGGGCCGGGTCGCACCCTGATCACCTACTGGGTGAGGCCGAAGAAGCTCTACAGCATCCTCGCTTCGGTGCCTGCAAACGAAGTGCAGCGTGAATCCTGGGACGACAGCGGCGATATCTCCGAGATGCTGCGCTCGTTCGATGACGCCGAGCCGCGCGCCCGCAAGATGCTGGAGCAGTGCCCGAGCGTGTTCATCACCGGCATGTTCTATCGCGATCCCATCGACAACTGGACCGACGGACGCATCACCCTGCTTGGCGATGCGGCGCATCCGATGGTGCCGTTCCTTGCCGCAGGCGCCGGCCAGAGCATTGAGGATGCCTGGACCTTCGCGCGGGTGCTGGCGCGCCGCAAGGACGATGTCCATGGCGCCCTGATGGAGTATCAGCAGCGCCGTCTGCCGCGCACCACGCGCATTCAGGCCGGCGCGCGCGCTGCCGTGAAGCTGATGCATGAATCCGAACAACAACGCGTGCGCGATCGTAACGGCCGCTGGAAAGGCATGGCGCGCATCGATTCGATGGCCGAAACCAGTTGGGGCCTCGCGTGGTCATATGACGTCGTCAAGGCAGTCGAGGGGCCTCCCGGCGAGGTCCTCAATGTCACCGGCCTTCGCGAGGGCAAGCGCCTGCAGCGCCCGGAAGGTCAGCGCGCCTTCGACCTGTGGAAGTATGCGTTTCGTCCCGAGGATGTCGCGCGGGGCCACGACGGGCTGCGCGAAGCATACGACCGCTTCCTCACCACGAACTTCCCGCTGCCGGACGGCATCAACGCCGTCGAGGACGAACTGGGCGACGTCAAGGCATGGCGCGTGTCGGCGCCGGAGGCACCGCGCGGCAATGTCGTGCTGCACTTCCATGGCGGCGGCTACCTGATCGGTTCGGCCAGGGGTTCGCTCGAGTATGCCGGCCGCCTCGCCGGCGCTGTGGAAGGCGTCTGCTACACCGTCGACTACCGCCTCGCGCCCGAGCATCCCTATCCGGCTGCAATCGACGATGCCGTCATGGCGTATCGTGCGCTGCTGGCGCGCGGCATTCCGGCGAGTTCCATCCTCGTCTCGGGCGAATCTTCCGGCGGCGGCCTGGCCGTGGCGCTGGCGCTGGCGCTGCGCAACGCGGGTGACCCGCTGCCTGCAGCGATATTTGCGGCCGCGCCCTTCGCCGATCTCACCCTGTCGGGTCCGACCATCACGGCCTTCAACGGCGACGATCCCGCAGCCAGCCGCGACCTGCTGACCTTTATGGGCGCCTCCTACTTCCAGGGGCACGAGCCGACCGATCCGCTGGTCTCGCCGGTGTTCGGCGATCTCACCGGCCTGCCGCCGCTGTTCGTGACGGCGACGCAGGGCGAGATGCTGCTGAGCGACTCCACGCGTCTTGCCGAGCGGGCAGAGAAGGCGGGCGTCGATGTGACGCTGCGCCTGGTCGAGGACTCGGTGCACGTCTACACGATCTTTCCGTTCCTGCCCGAGACCAGGAGCACGATGGAAGAGGTTGCGGCCTGGGCGAAGCGCAAGCTGCGCCGCAACGATACAAGGCCGCAAGCCGCCGAATAATCCCGCATCGGAAAACAAACAACGCGCGCAACAGTCGTGCGAACAGGAGGATGCAATGAGGGTAGGAAATATATTTGCGGCCGTCACCGCGGCTACGCTCGCGATGGGCGGTCTCGCGGCCAACGCGCAGACCCCGGGTGTTTCCGATGGCGCAGTGAAGATCGGTGTGCTGACCGACATGGCAGGCGTGTTCTCCGATCTCGCCGGCGCCGGCGCCGTCACGGCCGCACAGATGGCGATTGACGATTTCGTCGAGAAGGAGAAGCCGCCTTTCAAGGTCGAACTCGTCTCGGCCGACCATCAGAACAAGCCCGACATCGCCACCGGCATCGCGCAGCGATGGTATGACACCGCCGGTGTCGACCTCATTACCGACGTCATCAATTCCGGCGTCGCGCTTGCGGTTTCCAGCGTTGCCGAATCCAAGAACCGCATGCTGATCGTCACAGGTTCGGGCTCGACGCGGCTGACCAACGAGCAGTGCTCGCCGAACACGATCAGTTACACCTGGGACACCTATTCGTTCGCCAACGGCCAGTCGCGCATCGTCAAGTCGATGGGCCTCGACACCTGGTACTTCGTCGCCGTCGATTATGCGCTCGGCAAGTCGCTGGTGGCGGAGGCTTCCGATGCCGTGACACGATCGGGCGGCAAGATCGTGGGGACCGTCTATCATCCGATCAGCACGACGGACCTCTCATCTTTCCTGCTGCAGGCCCAGGGATCGAAAGCCAAGGTGATCGGCTTCGCCAATGCGGGCGCTGACCTGCTCAACTCCATCAAGGCCTCCAGGGATTTCAACATCACCCCCGGCCAGACCATCGTTCCGCTGGTCGGCACGATCACGGAAGTGAACGCGCTCGGCGCCGCGGCAACGCAAGGCATGTTCCTGGTCGAGCCGTTCTATTGGGATCTCGACGACCTCTCGCGGACCTGGAGCAAGCGCTTCTACGACAAGTTCGGCAAGATGCCGAACTTCGTGCAGGCCGGCGCCTACTCCGCAGTGACCAATTATCTGCAGGCCGTCCAGGCCACGAAAACCGACGACGCGGCGGCGGTGATGAAGCATTTGAAATCGACGCCAATCAACGACATGTTTGCGCGCAACGGCAAGGTTCGCGCCGACGGCCGCATGGTCCACGACATGTATCTCGTGCAGGTCAAGTCGCCCGGCGACGTCAAGCAGAAATGGGACTATTACAACGTCAAGGAAACCATCCCCGCCGACGAAGCCTTCCAGCCGCTGTCGACCTCGAAGTGCAAGATGGTGGCGCAGTGAGGCTTGCGCTGCATCTCACTATGCGAGCTGCAGCCGGTAGAAATCAGTCGCCGTCTTCGAGAACAGCGCGGTCTTCTCGGCCTCGCTGTACTGCGCGGCGATCCGCTTGAAGGCGTTGAATATCACCTGGTAGCTGCACTGGCCCTTGTCGGGCGGAAAGTTGCTCTCGAACATCGCGCGGTCGGGACCGAACGCCTCGATGCAGGCTTCGATATAGGGACGCCAGGCCTGAGCGGCTTCCTCCGAGGAGGGCGGTTTCGGTCGCAGATGGAAGTCGTAGCCGAGCAGGCACATCGCGAGTCCGCCGAGCTTGACGTGGACATTCGGGCATTTGGCGATGTCCTGGATCGAGGCCTTCCATACCTTGAAAGTCTCCTCGCGCTTGCCCGCAAAGCGGCCGCGCCCGATCGGCCCGCCGCAATGGTCGAGCACGATCTTGGTGCCGGGGAACGCGCGGGCGAGATCGGCAAGCTCGCCGATCTGCGGATGAAACAGCCAGGCATCAAAGGAGAGATCGAGCGGCGCGAGGCAGGCAAAGCCCTCGCGGAAGGCAGGATCGAGCAGAAGGCCTTGCGGCCGCGTTGCATACATGCCGGCGACGTCGGGCTCGGGGTCCCAGGCTGAGGAATGGCGGATGCCGCGGAAGCGGCCGTTGCCGGCGACGATCTCGGCTTCCAGCACGCTCCGGGCGGCATCGCCGAGCAGGAGGTTGGCATGGCCGACGATGCCGGCGTTGATCTGCGCCTTGCCGTAACCGCCGCTGGCGCTCATCGCCGCCACGCCATTGGCGAACTCGACCTCGCCGACGGGGCGGAACGCTTCCGGGCCGTGCGCGCGGTACATCGATCGGCAATCGACGTAGACGGTGGCGATGATGTTGTGCCCGGAGGCGATGTCGGCCGCCATCTCCTCGATCATGTAGTGCAGGCCGCCGCGATGCCAGAGATGGTGATGCGGGTCGACGATCGGGCGCGCCGGGTCGATGATTTCCTCGCTGTGCTGCGCAAGCCAGTCCTCGCGCGGATCGGCATAGAGGCCGCTCGATATGGCCACGGTGCTGGCGGTCATGGTCGCTCCCCGACGTCGTTGTTCTTGTTGGTTGGCAGTCCCGCCTCACACCCCGTCTAGTATGATCACCGTCGGTTGTGACGGCAGGCTGTCGCGCGAGAGCTTCAGCGAGCGCTCCATGCGCTGGTCGATCTGGAACTGCTGGCCGATCTTCTGCATGAACTCCTCGAGCGGGGTGGCGAAGCGGTGCATCGGCAGCACCACCGACGAGCGCAGGCGCCTGGTGATCTCGGAGACGCCGTCGAGCGACATGGTGTAGGCGCCGTCGATCGGTACCATCAGGATGTCGATGCGGCCGATCTGGGCGAAATGGCTTTCGTCGAGCTTGTGGTGGAGGTGGCCGAGATGGCCGATGCACAGGCCCGCGACCTCGAAGATGAAGATCGAGTTGCCGTCCCGGATCATGTCGCCGCCGGAGAAGTCGCCATAGTAGCGGCGGATGTCGGTGGTGACGTTGCGTACATAGACATCGCCGAGGCGCATGTCGACAAGCGCCGGCTTGCCGTTCTCGCCCCAGCCGTGCAGCACGTGCGGGATCTTGGGATCGGGAAACAGCGTGAAATGCGTGGAGTGCGCCCGGTTCATGGTGACGATGTCGGGCAGCCTGCCGCCGGCATGGTAGGCGCCGCTGAAATCGGTGGCGATGCGAACGCCGCGCGGAGTGTCGATGTAATAGGTGGAATGACCGGCATAGGTGATGGTGACGTCCTCGGCCTTGGCCGCTTGCCGCCAGGCCACCGGCACCGCGCGCGGCATGCCAGCCATCGCCAGGCACTCGCTGCGCTGCGGGCCCTGCGCGCCGGCGGGAAGGACAAACGAACACAGCAAGGCAAGCGCGGCGATCAATCTCGACATGACTGGCCCATTCCCGAGGGGACGTTTTCAGGCACTGTAACGTCGAATCCGGCCGCCGTCATGACGGCAGGAGTGCATGCGTCACTCGCGCCGCGGGCTGATCTTCCAGGTGGCGGCCATGATGGCTGAGGTAAGAATACCGGTGACGGCGGCAGCTATCGGCGCGGCCAGCGCCAGGGCTGCGGTGGCGGCCCAGCCGATCGAGGAGAAGGCCTCCGAGAAGGTGGCGATGCGTGAGGAGGTCTGGCGGCGCCGGAATTGGCTGCGCTTGGCCTGCACGCGGAACCAGAGCTGTATCGCGGTGGCCGACACGGTGGCGACGATCACGCCAAGTGCGGTGATCGCGGCCTGGGTGAGCGAGACAAATGCAATCGCCAGGAGCAGCGGGGCGAAGATCGCGGCAATCGCGATCACCACCACCTCGATCTTGGCCCGGATGACGCTGGCGGGCGGCAGCGGCGCGGTGGCGACGAGATCGGCGGCGTCCTCGCCCGAAATGGTCAGCCAGGCAAGCCCGCCCGCGAGCTGGCCCGCCGCCATCACCATGACCGGCGTCACCAGCATCACGGCGGCGGAGCTGTCGGAGAAGCTGCGCCAGAGCAGCAGGGCCGGCGGCACCAGATAGAGCAGCTGCATCAGGCTCTGCGACAGCAGCCAGGGATCCCGCTTGAGCAGCAGGAATTCCTTGCGCCGCAGGGTATGCTGCCGCGACCCGTTGCGGAACGATTTCGCGCGCAGGCCGGCGCGGCTCGCCGTGCCGGCGGCAGAAACGTTGATGGCGGTGTCGGCAAAGCGCGGTGAAAAGATCGCCATCACCGCGCCGAGCATGACGAAGCCGGCGGCGAGCAGCATGAGCAGCGCTTCCGTATCGCCCATCGCGGCGCGGGCCGGCCACCACAGCAGGCTGTCGGCACCGGGCGCAAAGCCCATGGCCGAATCGGATGTCAGCACGGCAAAGCGCGACAGCGTGCCGTTGGACAGGATTGCCGCGATCTGCAGCGCGATGACAAAGCCGGCGCCGACGACGGCGGCCACGATTTGCGCCACCAGCCGGGTGCGCCCGGGGCCGATCAGGCGAAACAGGATCAGCGTCACGGCAATCGCAACGGCCGCCGCCGACATTCCGATCGCGATCACGACGCCGAACCCAGCCAGCCAGCGGGCGCCGCCACTGAAGACGAGAACGTCGACGAAGGGCGCGGCGAACAATAGCGCCATCGTGGTGACGGAGAGGGCGATTGCAGCGATGCGGATCGAAAAGATGTTGGTGAGCCGCACCGGCGAGGACATGATCAGATCGAGATCGGCGCGGGCGTAGAACACGCGTGTCACCGATTCGATGGCCTGCGACAGCATCAGCGCCCAAGCGAGCGCGATGGTGGCGGTCAGTACGATCAGCGAGGTCTTGTCGAGCGGCATGTGCAAATCGGCGAAGCGGCCGACCACGGCCCAGGCCGGCACATGCATGAGTGCGGCAAAGGCCACCAGCCCGATCATCGCGGCGCGCGTGCGGCCGCGCCGGCCGCCGGTGAGCATGGCGGTCCATTCGCGCCAGGCGAGGCGCACTTCGTGCCGGACAAACCAGGAGAGGCTGGTGGCCGAGCTCATGCCGCGGCGGCCTCGTCGACCAGCGCGATGAACATGTCTTCCAGCGTGTCGTTGCGGCCGTTGCGCTGGCGCAGTTCGTCCAGCGTGCCTTCGGCGACGAGGCGCCCGGCGGCAATGACGCCGATCCGGTCGGCCATCCGCTCGGCGACTTCGAGGATGTGCGTGGTCATGATCACGGTGCAGCCGGCGCGCACGCGCGCCTGCAGCAATCCCTTCACATGGCGCGCCGACAGCGCATCGAGTCCGGTGAGCGGCTCGTCGAGGATGATGAGCCGCGGCTCATGCACCAGCGCGCCGGCCAGCGCCACCTTCTGGCGCATGCCCTTGGAAAATCCCTCGCAGCGCTCGTGCATGTGCGGCTCGAGGCCGAGCGAGACGAGCAGTTCGTGCGCGGAACTCTCGGCGGTTGCCGCGTCGACGCCCCACAGGCCGGCGACGAATTCGAGATATTCCAGCGGCGTCAGCTTGTCGTAGATCATCGGCTCGTCCGACACCCACGCCATCACCTGCTTGGCGGCGACGGGATCGGCGAGCGCGTCGATGCCGAGGATCGACACCGAGCCGGCATCGGGCCGCAGCAGGCCGGCCACCATGCGCAAGGTCGTGGTCTTGCCCGCGCCGTTCGGGCCGAGCAGTGCGTAAAATTCGTTCCTGCGGACGGCAAGATCGAGCGCATCGACTGCCAGCCGGTCAAAACGCTTGGTTAACCCTCGCACTTCCAGCGCGGCGCCGTCTGATGTCATCGCAAGATCCATGTCCTGTACGATTGCAGACCATGGACCGAGAATATTTCGGCGCGGTGAATCGCGCAGCCGCAATGATTAACAATTCGGCTGGCTGCGGCATTTCTCCGCAAGAAGTAGGCGTCGCCTCCGGCCAGAGTTTATTGACAGGGATCAGCGCTTTGGGGCTGTATAGCCGCGGCCCTGACACAGGCCCAACAGGCGCGCCAAGACGCCGTAGCGTGTGGACACAAGATGCGAAAAGCGGTCTTCAAGAACCGCTGTCGCGTCCGGGGAGGGATGCGAATGCTGGACTTCGTTCAGCAGCTGGTGAGTGGCATTGCGCTGGGCTGCGTTTACGGCCTGATCGCGCTTGGTTTCGTCCTTATCTACAAGGCGACCGAAGTCGTTAACTTTGCCCAGGGCGACCTGATGATGCTGGGCGGGTTCTTCGGCTTCACCTTCATCGGCATGCTCGGCTTCAACTACTGGTTCGGCTTTGCCGGCGCGGTCATCGCGATGGCGCTGTTTGGCATGCTGGCCGAGCGCGTGGTGGTGCGCCCGATCCTCGGCTATCCGCAGTTCTCCATCATCATGGTGACGATCGGGCTCGGCTATTTCCTGCGTTCGATGGCCGGCATCATCTGGGGCACCGACGATCTCAAGATCGACACGCCGTTCAGCCAGGGGGTGCTGAGGCTCGGATCGCTGGTGCTGGCCTATGACAAGCTTTCGGTGATCGCCGCGACCGTCATCCTGTGCACGCTGCTCTATCTGTTCTTCAATCGCACCACGCTCGGTACCGCGATGCGCGCGAGTTCGGAGAACATGCTCGCCGCCTACTACATGGGCATTCCGGTCAAGCGCGTGGTGTCGATCGTGTGGGCGATCAGCGCCGCGGTCGCCGGCACCGCCGGCGTGCTGCTCGCGCCGATCACCTTCATCCACTCCAATGTCGGCCTTGTGCTGGGATTGAAGGCATTTCCCGCCGCCGTGCTCGGCGGCTTCGGCTCGATTCCCGGCGCGCTGGTCGGCGGCGTCCTGATCGGCGTGATCGAAAGCATGGCCGGCTTCTATCTGCCGCAGGGATGGAAGGACGTCGCGCCCTACATCGTGCTGCTCGCGGTGCTGCTGCTCAAGCCCGAAGGCCTGTTCGGCCTCCACGTGCGCAAGAAGGTTTGACGGCGATGCGATTCATCTTCAAGACCGATTACGAAGACGACATCCGGCTGTGGCCGCATTCGGGTTATCTCTGGACCTACGGCACGTTGCTGGTGGTGCTGGCGATCGCGCCATTCGTGCTCTCCAGCTACATCATGAGCCAGCTGGTGTTCGTCTGCATCTACGCTACCGTCGGCGTGGGTCTGTTGATCCTCTCGGGCTTCACCGGCCAGGCTTCGCTCGGCCATGCCGCATTCCTGGCGATCGGCGCCTACACGGCAGCCTATCTGCAGCAATATAGCGTGCCGTTCCCGGTGTACTTCCTCGCCGCAGGACTCCTCACCGGCGTGATCGGCGCGCTGGTCGGCTTTCCGGCGCTGCGGCTGCAGGGCATCTACCTCGTCATCGCGACGATCTCGTTCGCCTTCATCGTCGAGGAAATCCTGGCGCGCTGGGAAAGCGTGACCCATGGCAATGAAGGCATGCGGGTCAAGACGCTGTCGCTGTTCGGCCAGACCGTGCCGCGCGACAGTCCGTCCTTCTATTTCCTGTGTCTCGGCTTCCTGATCCTCACCATCATCGGATCGCTCAACCTTTTGCGCTCGCCGACCGGCCGCGCCTTCATCGCGATCCGCGATTCGGAGACCGCGGCGCGCAGCATGGGAATCAACGTCGCGCTCTACAAGGTGAAGTCGTTCGCGATCTCGGCGGCGATCACCGGCTTTGCCGGCTGCCTGTTCGCGCACAAGCTTTCGTTCATCTCGCCGGAAATGTTCACGCTACAGCTCTCGATCGAGTTCATCATCGTGATCCTGATCGGCGGCACCTTCAGCCTGCATGGCGCCGTGCTCGGCGCGATTTTCCTGGTCATGATCGATCCGTTCCTGACCTATCTGAAGGACGACATGCCCGGCATCATGGCGGGCATCGCGTCGGCGTTCGGCGCGAGCAAGGCGGCTGCCTCGAACATCCAGAGCAACGTCGCGGCCTTTGCCTCCGCCAACGGCCTGAAGGGCGTGATCTACGGCATCATCATCATGCTTTTCGTGCTGTTCGAGCCGCTCGGGCTCTATGGCCGATGGCTCAAGATAAAGCTCTTCTTCCAGTTGTTCCCGCTCTACAAGCGAGCCACCTTCAAGCGGCAGAAGATCTACGTGAAATCGGAGCGGAACCGATGAGCTATTTTCGGGCCGAGAACCTGTCGCTGCATTTCGGCGGCCTGAAGGCGGTCGACTCCGTCAGCTTTGCCGTCGAGAAGGGAGAGATCCTCTCCATCATCGGCCCCAACGGCGCCGGCAAGAGCTCGATCTTCAATCTGATCTCGCGCATCTATCCGCCGACCCACGGCAAGATCTTCTTCGAGGATCAGGACATCACCCAGCAGCCGTCCTACGATATCGCTAGGCTTGGGATTGCCCGCACCTTCCAGAACATCGAGCTGTTCGAGAACGCCACCGTGCTGTCGAACCTCCTGGTCGGCCGCCACCGCCACTCCACCACCAGCCTGTGGCAGGAGCTGCTGTTCCTGCCCAGCGTGCGCGCGAGCGAGAAGGTGCATCGCCGCCGGGTCGAGCAGGTGATCGAATTTCTCGATCTCGAACCGTATCGGGAGAAGCTGATCTCGGGCCTGCCCTATGGCGTGCGCAAGGTGATCGAGCTGGCGCGCGCCTTGTGCTCGGAGCCGAAGCTGATCCTGCTCGACGAGCCGTCATCGGGGCTCAATGTCGAGGAGACCGACGACATGTCGTTCTGGATCCGCGACATGAAGAGCGAGCTTGGCATCACCGTCCTGATGGTCGAGCACGACATGAGTCTGGTGAACCGCGTCTCCGACCGTGTGATCGCGCTGAACTACGGCAGGGTGCTGGCGATGGGCTCGCCCGCCGAGGTGCAGAGCCATCCCGACGTCGTTGCTGCGTATCTCGGCGCATGATGAGGACGATGCCATGAGCGCTCCCGACATCATCCTCAAGATCAGCAATATCGAAAGCTATTACGGGCCGATCATGGCCATTCGCGGCATCAGCCTCGAGGTGCCGCGCGGCCAGATCGTCACGCTGCTCGGCGCCAACGGCGCCGGCAAGACCACGGTGCTGAAGACCATATCCGGCATCCTCGATCCCTTGAAGGGCTCGATCGAGTTCATGGGCAGGCCGATCCAGCGCATGGAGGCCGACAAGATCGTGCGCATGGGACTGTCGCACGTGCCGGAGGGGCGCGAGGTGTTTCCGTTCCTCACGGTGCGCGAGAACCTGATGATGGGCGCCTATCCGCGCAAGGACCGCGGCGCCGTCGCAGGCGACCTCGACATGGTGTACGGCTACTTCCCGCGCTTGAAGGAGCGGCTCAACCAGCCGGCCGGGCAATTGTCCGGCGGCGAGCAGCAGATGCTGGCGATCGGTCGTGCCCTGATGAACCGGCCGGCCATGCTGCTCCTGGACGAGCCGTCGCTCGGCCTGTCGCCGCTGCTGGTGAAGGAGATCTTCACCATCATCCGGCGCGTCAACGAGGAGCAGGGCACGTCGATCCTCTTGGTTGAGCAGAACGCAAAGGTGGCGCTGGAGACGGCGCATTACGGTTATGTGCTGGAGATCGGCCGCGTCGTCATGAACGACACCTGCGAGCGGCTGATGAAGTCGCAGGACATCCAGGAGTTCTACCTTGGCGCCAAGGAAGCGGGTGCGCGGGGCGAGCGTCGCTGGAAGAAGAAGAAAACGTGGCGTTAAGAGGCGCTTGACGCTAGATTCGGCCCTGCGACCGCGCACCAAGACCGGCACAAGCCGGCAGGCGGGGCAAGGCCTTTGGAGGGAGGACGAAGCATGGCCGGAGCGGCAGTGCTGACGGTGGCCGACACGATTGCGAGGAGCTTTTTGCTCGCCGTGCAAACGCGCGGCGACAGGCCCGCGATCCGCGAGAAAAAGTTCGGCATCTGGCAGCCGACCAGCTGGCGGCAATGGCTGCAGATTTCAAAGGACATCGCCTACGCGCTGCATGCGACCGGCTTCCGGCCGGGCGACGTCGCCTCGATTCTCGCCAACGCCGTGCCGGAGTGGGTCTATGCCGACATGGGCGTGCTGTGCGCCGGCGGTGTTTCATCCGGCATCTACCCGACCGATTCCGCGGCACAGGTCGAATATCTCCTCAACGACTCCCGCACGCGCGTCGTCTTTGTGGAAGACGAGGAGCAGCTCGACAAGGTGCTGACCTGCCGCTCGCGCTGCCCGGCGCTGGAGAAGATCGTGGTGTTCGACATGGAGGGCCTGTCCGGCTTCTCCGATCCGATGGTGCTGTCGCTCGCCGAATTCATGGCGCTCGGCCAGAACCACCAGCAGGGACGCGCGGAGCTGTGGGACGAAATGATCGGCAGCCGCACCGCCAGCGATCTCGCGATCCTGGTCTACACGTCCGGCACCACGGGGCCGCCCAAGGGCGCGATGCATTCCAACCGCAGCGTCACCCACCAGATGCGGCACGCCAACGATCTTTTCCCGATCGGCGATGATGAGGAGCGGCTGGTGTTCCTGCCGCTCTGCCATGTCGCCGAGCGCGTCGGCGGCTACTACAATTCGATGGCGCTCGGCTCGGTGATGAATTTCGCCGAAAGCCCGGAAACCGTTCCGGACAATCTGCGCGAGGTGCAGCCGACCGCGTTCCTCGCGGTGCCGCGGGTGTGGGAGAAGTTCTACTCCGGCATTACCATCGCGCTGAAGGATGCGACCTCGTTCCAGAAGTGGATGTACGGCAAGGCGCTCGCGATCGGCAACCGCGTGACCGAGTGCCGGATCGAGGGCAGGGCGCCGCCGCTGGGCCTGCGGATCGCCAACAAGGTCGCCTACTGGCTGGTGTTTCGCAATATCCGTCGCATGCTCGGCCTCGATCGTTGCCGCATCGCGTTCACGGGCGCGGCGCCCATCTCGCCGGATTTGATCCGCTGGTACCTCGCGCTCGGCATCGACCTGCGCGAGGTCTACGGCCAGACCGAGAATTGCGGTGTCGCCACCTTGATGCCGACCGGACGCACCAAGCTCGGATCGGTCGGCAAGACCGTGCCGTGGGGCGAGGTGATGATCTCGCCGGAAGGCGAAATCCTCATCAAGGGCGACTTCCTGTTCATGGGCTACCTCAACCAGCCGGAGAAGACCGCCGAGACCATCGACGCCAGGGGCTGGCTGCACACCGGCGATGTCGGCGCGATGGACAATGAAGGATTCGTCAAGATCACCGACCGGATGAAGGACATCATCATCACCTCGGGCGGCAAGAACATCACGCCGTCGGAGATCGAGAACCAGCTGAAGTTCTCGCCCTACGTTTCCGACGCGGTGGTGATCGGTGACAAGCGGCCGTTCCTGACCTGCCTCGTCATGATCGACCAGGAGAACGTCGAGAAGTTCGCGCAGGACCGGAACATTCCCTTCACCAACTATGCGAGCCTGTGCCGCGCCGCCGAGATCCAGGATCTGATCTGGCGAGAGATCGAGCAGGTCAACGCCAATTTCGCGCGCGTCGAGACCATCAAGAAGTTCTACCTGATCGAGCGCCAGCTGACGCCCGAGGACGAGGAACTGACCCCGACCATGAAGCTGAAGCGAAGCTTCGTGAACAAGCGTTACGCCGCCGAGATCGACGCCATGTATCGCGATCGGGCGGTGGCCTAGGGCGAAGCGCCCCGGGCAGGAAGGGCATGACCCCGGGAAGCGGGACCCGGTTCCCGGAACAAGGTCATGTCCATTAAAGAGTGCGGGAGCGACGAAACGGCGAAGGACTGAAGGCCCCCATCCTTCGCTCAACACGGGCCAATGAAGAGGAGACTGCAATGTCGAATTCGTTCAAGGCGCTGGGCCTTGCGGTGGGCGCCCTGGCGCTGACTCACCTGCCGGCCGCGGCCCAGACCAAGGTCACCAATGAAGGCATCTCGGCCAGCGAGATCGTCATTGGGACGCATCAGGATCTGTCCGGCCCGATCAAGGGCTGGGGCGTGCCGGTCTCCAACGGCATGAAGATGGCGGTAGAGGAAATCAACGCCGCCGGCGGCATCAACGGTCGCAAGATCAAGCTGGTCATCGAGGACAGCGGCTACGATCCGAAGAAGGCCGTGCTGGCGTCGCAGAAGATGATCGAGCGCGACAAGATATTTGCGATGGTCGGTCCGATGGGCTCGCCGACCGTGCTTGCCGCGCAGGACATTCTGCTCGATGCCGGGGTGCTGCAGCTGTTCCCGCTGACGGCGGCCGAGTTCACCTTCAAGTTCGATCCGAACAAGCCGCAGGAGCGGCTGAAGTTCAACAACCTGCTGCCTTACGTCGAAAGCACCCGCGCCGCGCTCAAATACATGATGGAATGGAAGCAGTTCAAGAAGCCCTGCATCATGCATCAGGACGACGAGTACGGCAAGAACGTGCTCGATGGCTTCAATCAGCAACTCAGCGCGATGAACGTGCAGCCGGCGTCGATCACCAGCTACAAGCGCGGCGCATCCGACTTCAGCGCGCAGATCGCCAAGATGAAATCCGACGCCTGCGACCTGGTCGTGCTGGGCGCGGTGCTGCGCGAGCCGATCGGCGCAATGGGCGAAGCCAAGAAGCTCGGATGGGACGTGACCTTCCTCGGCGCCACGCCCGTCAACGTGCTCGAAGTCCCGGCGCTCGGCAAGGACGCCGTCGAAGGCCTCTACGCCGCGTCCGGCTTCGAGATTCCGTACGAGGACACGGCCAAGGGCAAGGTGAAGGACTGGCTCGTCAACTACAAGAAGATGTTCAATTCCGACGCCAACACCCAGGCCATCATCGGCTACAACGCCGTCATGACCTTTGCTTTCTATGCGAACAAGGCGGGCAAGGACCTGACCGGCCAGAAGATGCTCGATGCGCTTGAATCAGGCGAAAAGTTCCAGGATATCTTCAATTCGCCGCCGACCGTCTTCTCGAAGACCAACCATCTCGCCACCACCATCACCCAGGTCCAGCAGGTCAAGAACGGCCGCTGGGTCTTGGTGAAGGAAGGCCTGATGTTCTGAGGATTTCCTGGCTGGAATGAAAAAGGGCTGCGCGAGATGGTCGCGCAGCCCTTTGTCTTCTCTTCGTCCATGCGCGGGCTTGTCCCGCGCATCCTCGTCTTCCCTACGTCGCCGTCATCATTTCGGCCGGATCGCGTCCGCGGTGCCCTGAATGAAGGCCTGCAGTTTCGGGATGTCCGCTTCCTTCAGCTTGCCGGTGAAATCAGGCATGCCTTGATCGCGGAACGGTCCCTTGAGCACGATGTCCTTCAGGTTTTCGATCGTCTCCCTGGAGACGTAGCCGAGGTTGCGGACGTTGCCGCCTTTGTCGACGCCCGGCACGCCGTGGCAGAACACGCAGTTGCTGAGGTACAACAGCGTTCCCTCCTCCACGTGCTTCGGATCGTACGGCACGCCGGCAAGCAGGCCCTCGGTCTGGTACTTCACGAACTCGGGCGGCGGTGCATTGCCGTCGATTGCGTAAGTGTAGACGGTGCCAGGGCTTTGCGTTTCGGTCGCGCGCTGCATGATGCCGAACACGCCGCCCCAGCCGACCGCGATCGAGACGTATTGCTTGCCGTCGATCATGAAGGTGGACGCTGCTGCGACCGCTCCGCTGCCGACCGGCTTCTCCCACAATTTTGCGCCTGTCGCCGCGTTGTAGGCCACGAAGCGGCCGTCCGCAGTGCCCTGGAACACCAGATTGCCTGCCGTGGTGAGGGTGCCGCCGTTCCATGGCGAGACATATTCGGCGCGCCAAGCTTCCTTTTGCTTGACCGGGTCCCATGCCAGCAAGCGGCCGAACGGCTTGCTCTTCGGCGGGTCGGCGGGAAGATTGAAACCGATGTTCCAGCCGAGGCCGGAATGCGGTCGTCCGGGGACGTTGGCATTATGCGCCCAGGTCTTGTCTTCGACCACGACAACGGGAACGTTCTGCGCCGGCAGGTAGACAAGGCCAGTCTGCGGATTGAACGACATCGGATGCCAGTTGTGGGCGCCGTACGGACCGGGAATGCTGTCGAACGGCTTGTCGCCGCGCGCTGCCGGCACCTCGATCGGCCGTCCGTTGGCGTCGTAGCCGGTCGCCCAGTTCACGTCGACGAAGTTCTTCGCGGAGATGAACTTGCCGTTGGTGCGGTCGATGACGAAGAAGAAGCCGTTCTTCGGCGCGTGCAGGATCACCTTGCGCGGCGTGCCGTCGATGTTGATGTCGGCGAGGATCATCGGCTGGGTTGATGTGTAGTCCCAGTTGTCGCCGGGCGTTTCCTGGTAATGCCAGATGTACTTGCCGGTGTCGGCGTTCAGCGCGACCAGCGAAGCCAGATAGAGGTTGTCGCCACCGGCCGGGCTGCGCGCGTTGCGCGACCACGGCGAGCCGTTGCCGGTGCCAAGATAGATCATGTTGAGGTCGGGATCGAAGGTAATCGTGTCCCACGCCGTGCCGCCGCCGCCGTTGATCCACCACTTGCCGGCGGGGTCCCAGGTCTTGGCGGCCGCCGCCATCGAATCGTCCTCGAACGGCTTGGACGGATCGCCCGGCACCGTGAACCAGCGCCAGACCTGGTTGCCGCTCTCGGCGTCATAGGCGGTGACATAGCCGCGCGCGCCGTACTCGGCGCCGCCATTGCCGATCACGACCTTGCCGTTGAAGACACGCGGCGCGCCGGTGATGGTGTAGGAGTGCTCCTTGTCGATCAGCGTGTCCTTTTCCCACGCCACCTTGCCGGTCACGGCGTCGAGCGCCACCAGCCGGCCGTCATAGACGCCGACGAACACCTTGCCCTTCCACAGCGCTACGCCGCGATTGACCACGTCGCAGCAGCCTTTGTAGCCTTTCTCCTTGTCGACCTTCGGATCGTAGCTCCACAGCCGCTTGCCGGTGCGCGCGTCTATCGCATGCACCACGCTCCAGGAAGCCGTGACATACATGATGCCGTCGACGACCAGCGGCGTCGCCTCGACGCCGCGCGATGATTCCAGCGGATAGCTCCACACCAGGCCAAGCTTCCCAACGTTGTCGGCGTTGATCTGGCTCAGCCTGGAAAAGCGCGTTTCCGCATAATCGAGGCCGATGGTCGGCCAGTCGTTGGACGTCGCGGTGTTGGCGCGGATCATCGCGCCGTCAACGGTCGACGTAACCGCCTTGATGTGGTCGGCCGATCCCTTCGCCGGCGCTTGCGCGGATGCGCCGCCGAGCGACAGCGCCATGCCGACTGCGAAAGACAGCGCCGCGGCGGTAAGGCGTTTCGGTCGACCATATTGTGGCGGAGTATCGGGGTAAGACGGGCAAGCAGAAGCAGCACGCGGCGAACGCATCATTTCAATCCCTCCCAGTGATCTCTAGCGGATCAGTGTCGAGATCGTATGCCTCGGGAAAGCACGGCGTCAATCAAACGCGCGACGCGAAACACAAAAGAGAAAATTCCTGTCGCCCTCATTTCGCCAAACGAAATGCGGGTGCATGCCGATGCAACGCAACATCGGCGGGTAGCGCAAATTCCGCGGTGAAGAAGATGTGCGCTACGGGCCGCGCTGCGCGGTGCCGTATTCGACAGGCCGCAGCGCGTCGGTGCTGCAGCGCCAGCTGCCGTCCTTGTTCTTCTGGAACGCGAAGGATTTCTCGATCGTCAGGCGGTAGCCCACCAGCACGTTCTCGCGGCTGTTGGCAGCCGCGGCCCTGGGCTGCCGCGTCTGCAAATCCCAGCACGTGCCGGTGCAGTTCGATGCGATCGGGCTGCAGATCGAGAACGGCGCCATCACCCTCATCTCGACCGCGGCCGTCACGATCGCCTCGCGGTCGGCCACCTCGGTGTCGAGCTGGATGACGCGGCTGATGCGCAGGAAATTCTCGCAGGTGTTGGCCGAGTGGATGCGGCCGACACAGAAATCGACGGCATCGGCATCGGGCGAGGGCGACAGCATGTCCTTGCCGAACAGCTTTTTCGGATCGCCCTTGGCGGCGGCGACTTCCGCCAGCTTCTGCTGGATGAGATCGTTGAGGCAGGGCTCGGCGACTTCGAGCTCGCTCAGCGGCACGTTGTCCTTGTCGTCGAGCTCGCAGATGCGGTCGCGCGTTCGGGTCCACCTGGCGAATTCCGCAAACGCGCTCTTGGCTTCGTCTTCCTTCAGCTTGCTGATCAGCGCCACCACCTGGCTGGTCAACTCCCTGTCCGCGATTGCGAGCCCCGGTTCGGCGCAGATCACGAGACTGGCGGTGGTGTTGGCTGCGAGGCAATCGAAATTCGGGTCGCCCAGGATTGCGATCCGCTCCTGCGTCGCCTTGAGCAGGCAGGCCTTGACGGAAGCAAAGGCCGCGGGCTGTACCGGCTGGAGGCCGAACAGGCCGCAGCTAGAATCGCGCGCCTTGATCCACTCCACGTTCTCCGAGGCCGCCGCCCGGCGATCGGCAATGCGGCTGAGCCGGGCTTCCACGGCGGCGCTCAGCTTCGGCGCCAGCGCGTTCAGATCGGGATCACCGCAGAACAGCTGCTCGGAGGTGTCCTTCAGCTCGCCGCATTTGTTCTTGCCGAACAGCGGCAGCATTTCGGCCATCGACGGCCTTGCATTGGGCGTCTGCGCAAGGACCGGCAGGGTCCAGACGAGCTGGAGTGCAAGCAAAGCCGCCGCGATCGATCGCATTTCAATCCTCGCTCCGGGGCGTACCCACGCAAAAGCCCTGCTACCCCATGAGGCGGCCGGCAGCCGAAATGGAATTGGATGCAACCGTTTTGTCAATCCACCGCCGCTGCGGCAATTTTGGCCGCGGCGGCAGCAGATGCCGGCGAGGCGGCCGGCTCCGCATCCGGAGCCGCAATACCCGAGAGCAGCGGGACAGGGCCGTACTTGCGGATGCCGTCGCGGTCCATAACGAAAGTCGGCCGATAATTCCTGATCTCGCCATCCTCGACCATCGCCATGCGGCGGTTGTCCAGCATCAGCCAGCGGCCGTCGAGCCGCGCGGCCGCCACGGAATGGTCTTCGCCGCGGACGCCATCGTGCACGATCAGGATGCGCAGGTCGCCCGCCGCCAGGCCAGCCAGTCGGAGGGCGGCGAACTTCGCAATCGCATAGTCCTCGCAGTCGCCGGCGCCGCGGCGGAAGGTGGCGAGCGGCGAGGCCCACACGTCGTTCTCGCCATATTGCGCCTCATCGCTCATCGCGCGGATCGCCAGGTTGATGGCGCGGTTGATTTCGCCGAGCCTGGCGCGGCCCTCGCGCTGGCGGGCGGCATCGACGATGACGAGCAGCCGCAGCGCAGCCGGGGAGGCGCAGCCGTCGCGATCGCCGTCGCACAGCGCAAGCTGCACCATTTCGTCGTCAAGGCTGCGTTTCACGCCCGCCCATTTGTCACGCAGCCTGCCCGCCGGCAGCGTCATGGCGTAGAGGCCGAACGGTTCGGTCGATTTCGCGGACAGGTCGGGCGCGATCGCGGCGCGCGTCTCGGCCTTGAGGCCGGACATGGGTCCAAGCCATGCCACGCAGCATGCAACGATGATCGCGCGCCACGCGCGCGGTTGAGCGAAGAACCCCATCTGACGCCTCGTGCCCGGGCATCGGCGGGCCCACTGGCCCTCGCGCGTGTCCGGATCGTTTCGACGGGACGAGGATCGTGGGGGGAGCTTGGAATTGGCTTAAAGCGAGCCATTCGGCGCGGAATACCGCGAAACAGGCTGAAGCCGCCGTCAGCGGATTGCCGAAAGTTTTACTGAACCTCCCACCAGCAGGGAGGTCTAACCTATGTAACTAGCGGTTATCGTTGGTTTTCGGTTAATGGCGGCAGGAAACTCTTAGAAATCGATGATCTGTCATCTAGATCACAGTTTTAGCCTCGCGGCCGGGGTATGATTAACGTCTACAAATAGGGAATGGGGTGACGCAAGTATAAGTGTTCCAATATATACTTGCTATACTTGGATTTTACCGATTGAAGGTGGTTAAGTAGGGGTTTTTATTATGTTATTGGACAAATATACCATCAGGTTGGAAACCGTTCCAAGTAAAACCTGCACGCCACACGCTCCGCCTATTTCAGCGACACAAGCAATGGATGGTTTCGTCCATAATCCGTCAGTGGTATGCAGGTCTAGCTTACTGAACAATTCGTAAATATTAACTATTTCTGGTGGCGGATTGAATTTCGTTTCCAAATTCGATGGCGGGTTGCCTTTTGCGGGTGCTCACCCGAAGGCGCAGACGCACGTTGACTCGGTGTCGACCAAGGCGCCGGCGGACGCCATTGTCGTCAAGGACGCCGACCTTCTTTTCAACGGCGACTTCAAGCGGGCCGGCAGCGACCTTGTCATCACCAGGGACGACCACGAGCTGGTGCTTGCCGACTATTTCAAGGGCGAGAAGCGTGCGCTTGCCTCGCCCGACGGCGCCTATCTCACCGGTAAGATCGTCGATGCGCTGACCGGCTACGTCCAGGTCGCGCAGGCCGACCCCAGTGCGAGCGCCGCCAAGATCATCGGCCACGTCACCAAGCTGACCGGCAACGCGACCGTGCTGCGCAACGGCGTGTCGGTCATTCTCAACAATGGCGACAACGTCTATCAGGGCGACGTGGTCCAGTGCGGATCCAGTTCGTCGCTCGGCATCACTTTCATCGACGGCTCGGTGTTCGGTCTCGGATCGAACGCCAAGATGGTGCTGAACGAGATGGTGTACGACCCCAACGGGTCGAACAACTCGTCGCTGATGAGCCTCGTCTCGGGCACCATCTCCTTCGTCGCCGGCGCCACCGCCAAGCATGGCGACATGAAGGTCGACACCCCCGTCGCCACCATGGGCATCCGCGGCACCGCGGTGCTGGTGGAGATCGATTTCGAGGTGACCAGTCCCGGCAGCGCGCCGCCCGCACGCTTCCAGGTGCTGGTCGAGCCGGACGGAACCACCGGCTCCTATGTGCTGCTCGACCGCGTGACCCTGGCGCCGATCGCGACCGTCAACCAGGCCGGCACGGTCACGACCGTCAGCGGCCAGGGCACGGTTTCGTTCCTGGCCTCCGCGCAATTGTCGCCCGAGGCGATGAAGCTGATCAGCGAAGTGTTCTCGCAGCGGTTCACCGACAACACCAATCCGAAGTCGGACACCCATTTCACCGACACGGTCGTCCCGCAGACTTCGTTCCCGGTGAAGTTCGCCGATGGCGGCACCGGGACGGCAACGATCACGGTGACTCCCGCTACAGAAAAGAGCGGCGGTTCAACCGGTGGTGCACCGGCTTCGAAGGACCATATTCCGGGCGCGCCCCTGGTTGCGACATTCGACAAGCAGGTCGCCGAGCAGACGGCTCTGACCGGCAGCTCGCTGATCGACAAGACTTCGGGCCAAGTCAGTTATGCCGATCCGAATGCGGGCGACGTGCCGACCGTCAGTACCGTTTTCAGTCGTTTCGAATTTCATAATGCCGACGGCCAGGACGTCACCGCCGGATTGAGCGCAGCCCAACGCAGCGCCATCGCGGCGGTGTCGGTGCCGCTGACCGTTGTCCAGGATCCCGCCGCCAAGAATACCGGCGCTGCGACCTGGACCTATCAAGTCCCTGATCACGCGCTCGACTTCCTTGCCGCCGGCGAAACGCTGACACTGACCTACACCGCGCGCGTCGACAATAATTTCCAGTTGAACAACGAATTCGCCTTCAAGACGTTCACGATAACGATCACGGGCACCAACGACACGCCGACCATCGTTGTGGACGCGACGAATGCGGCGGGCGGTGTGGTCGAGGACACCGATGTCAACGCCTCGGGCAACATCACTGCCAACGGCACGATCGTATTCAACGACGTTGATTTGACGGACACACATACGGCGACGTTTGTGCTGAAATCGTCGGATGCCAGCGCCGATCTTCCGGGATTTGTCGAAGGCGTCGGCCCCGGCGCTGCCCATATCGGAACCTTCGCGCTGGTCCCGATCAGCGAAATTGCCGGGGATGGCGATACTACCGGTTCCCTGGGCTGGACGTTCACGCTCGATGACGATGATCCGGTGCTGCAATCCCTGGCCGCCGGGCAGACCATTACTCAGGTCTACACGATCACCGTGTCGGACGGTCATGGCGGGACCGTAACGCAGGACGTCACCATCACGATCACGGGCAGCAACGACACGCCCAACCATGCGCCCGTCATCGTGGGCGAGTTGACCACCGCCACCGGCGAGGTGACGGAGGACACCGACATCGATGCGTCGAACCAGATCGCGGCTGACGGCACGATCGTGTTCAAGGATATTGACCTGATCGATACCCACACGGCGAGTTTCGCGCCGAAGTCGTCGACTTCGGACGTCCATCTGCCCGGGTTCGAGGACGGCGTCGATTACATCGGCACGTTTGCGCTGGCACCGGTCGACGAGAACAACACCGATACCAACCCGATCGGCTCGGTTGGCTGGACGTTTACGCTGCCTGACGGCGATCCCTTCCTGCAATCGCTGGCGGCCGGCCAGACCATCACGCAGGTCTACACGGTCACGATCGACGACGGGCACAATCCGGGCGGCACGGTCACGCAGGACGTCACGATCACCATTACCGGCGTCAACGACATCCCGGTCGTGTACACCACCGACGGCTGCGTGTTCGAGAAGTCGGATGCAACGGGATCGGCCGACGACGACACGACGAGCGGCACGGTCAGCTTTACCGACGTCGATTTGATCGACACCCATGACGTGACGGTCAAGAGCGTATCGGCGTCCGGCGTGACCAGTGGCGCACCCGACAATGCGACCATGCTCAACTGGTTGTCGCTTGGGCCGCTGACCGACGCGACCGGGGGCGGGACGGGCTCGACTGCCTGGACCTTGAAGGCAAGGGACTATTACTTCGACTATCTCGCTGACGGCGAGGATCTGGTGCTGGCCTACACAATTCAGGTCGACGATCACAATGGTGGCGTGGTCGAGAAGCAGGTGACCGTCACCGTCCACGGCAGCAATGATGCGCCGGAACTCGCGGCCGATACTTCGGGTGTTCACCACACCGCGCTGCATTGCATCACCGAGCAGGTTGGCGCCACGAACGGGCAATCCAAGGACACCGCTTCCGGTTCGCTGACCTTCAACGACGTCGATCTGAGCGACACGCACTCCGTCGGCATTTCGGCGCCAACCTTCGCCTGGAACAACTCGTACGGCAAGACTCTCTCCGTTTCGGAGATGAACGGACTGGCGGCCGCAAGCACGTTCGCGCTGAAGCTGCATGAGAGCACTGGCACCGGCCATGGCTCGGTCGATTTCAGCTACAGCGCCGAGGATCACTACTTCGACTTCCTCGCCGAGGGCGAGACGCTGACGATCACCTATGACGTCACGGTCGAAGACGAGCACCACCTGACCTCGACCAGGCCGGTCACCATCACCGTGACGGGTACCAACGATGCGCCGGTTGCGGTTGCCGATGTCGATAGCGGCCACATCGTCGAGGCCGGGCATGACGCCAACAACAATGTTGTGCCGGGCGTTGCCACGACGACTGGCAATGTGCTTGACAATGATACCGATGTCGATGTCACGGACACGCATAACGTCGTCGGCGTGGCCTCAGGTACGGCGACCGGCGTACTTTCGGGCAACGTCGGCACCACGATCAAGGGCATCTACGGCTCGCTGAACCTCAAGGCGGACGGCAGCTGGACCTATGCGCTCGACAATGACGACCCCGACACCAACGCGCTTCCGGCGGGCGCGCATGTCGCGGACGTCTTCAGCTACACCGAGACCGATCATCATGGCGGCACGTCCACGGCGACGCTGACGATCGACATCACCGGCACCAACGACAAGCCGGTCGCCGCGGCCGACGTCAATGAAGGGCCGCCCGTCGTCGAGGCGGGCGTCGGTCCCGGGAATACGCCCGTTGTCGGCGTCGCCGCCGCGACCGGCAACGTTCTCGCCAACGACTACGACGTCGATGCCGGCGACACCAAGTCGGTGCAGAGCGTCGTTCACGGCGGGACGACGTGCATCGTGGAAGGCCCGAACGGAACGCAGATCGGCGGTAGATACGGCATCCTGACCATCTACGCCGACGGTACCTGGTCCTATGCGCTCGCCAACGACAGCACGGTAACGCAGCCGTTGACGGCCGGTCAGCATGTTGCCGACGTCTTCGAGTATGTCATGCGTGACAAGCTTGGCTCGACGTCTTCCGCAACGCTCAGCATCGACATCACCGGCACCAATGATGCGCCGACGGTGACTGCCGCCCTTACCGCCTCGGCCTACGAGGGAGACAGCTGCTTTACGCGCGACCTGTTGAGCGGCGCCTCCGACATCGACGATGGCGAGACCGCGACGCTGTCGATCGCCAACGTCACCTACAAGGTCAACGACGGAGCGGCGTCGGCGTCCGCGCCGGCCGGGTTGTCGATCTCCGGAAGCACGCTGAGCGTCGATCCGGGCAATCCGGCGTTCAATCATCTGGCGGAAGGCGCCGAGACCACCATCCTGGTCGCCTACGATGTCAAGGACGCGCATGGCGCGATCGTGCATCAAACCGAGACGATCACCATCAAGGGCACCAATGATAAGCCGACGGTGGCGGCCGCGCTGACCGCCGCCGCCCATGAGGGCGACCCGGCATTTGCGCGGAATCTGCTGAGTGGCGCGTCGGACCCGGACGACGGCGAGACTTCGACGTTGTCGATCTCAAACGTGAACTATCAGGTCGATGGCGGAGCGGTCTCGGCGACAGCGCCGGCCGGCGTGTGCATCTCCGGACACACGCTGAGCGTCGATCCGGGCAATCCGGCGTTCAACCACCTGGCGGAAGGGGTCAAGGAAGTCATCTCGATCTCTTACGACGTCAAGGACGTGCACGGCGCGACCGTGCATCAGACCGAGACGGTCACCATCACGGGCACCAACGACGCGCCGTCGATCGTGAGCGAGGTCAACCCGCTCGCCCACGCCGTCATGGTCGTCAATCCGATTTCTCCGGTCATCGAGCCCGCAGGACAGAACACCAACACGCTTGGCCTGAGCACCGAAGACTTCAACGAGAGGACGGCGGGCTCCGCGTCGAATAACGGCACCAACACCGGCAATTTCTCGAGTTACGCCCTCGGCGCGACGTTCAGCGCCTCCGGTCATGCCGGAATCGTGCATGGCTCGTCCTCGGTTTCGGCCGCGCCCTTCATGGGACCGTTGCCGGGCGGCGCGGATACGACGAACTATCTGAGCATCGGGGCCGGTGCGACGGAGACGATCACCTTTGCGTCCGCGAAGAATGCGTTCGGCCTGTATTGGGGCTCGGTCGATCCCTACAACTCGATCAAGTTCTATGACGCGCAGGGACACGTCGTTGCGTCCTATACCGGCTCCGATATCGCGCCGCTGCTGGCGAGCGGCAACCAGGGTTCGTTTGCCGCGAACGGGTATGTCGAGTTCGCCGGCCTGCCCTTCTTCACCAAGGTCGTGCTCGGCAGCAGCTCCAACGCGTTCGAAGTCGACAATATCTCGGCGGGGGTCGTCCCGGCGGTGCATGCCGTGGTGGGTACCGTCTGCGGGACGATGAGCGTGCACGATCCGGATATCGGCGACACGCTGACCGGATTGGTGACGGGAAAAGCCACCGCCCTGTACAACAATTCCTCGACCCTGCCGAACGGGGTGAACGTCAACGACCTGATCAAGGCCGGCAACATCACGTTCGACAGCGTGACAAGCGATGGCGGCACCGACGTCCTGCACTGGAGCTACGACCCGCACGGCGCCAATCTCGATTTCCTCAAGGCCGGCGACACGCTGAAGCTCATCTATACGGCGCAGGTCAGCGACGGCCACGGCAGCACCGGAAACCAGCAGCTTGTAATCACCCTGGTCGGCGCCGACAACGAGACGAATCTCGCCTCGTTCAAGTTTGTCGACGGCACGACCGGCCACGACACCTTCAACAACATCGCCGACGGCGCGACGGTCACCGGCCATGGCGGCAACGATACGTTCCTGTTCAAGTCGGCATTAGTCAGTGCCACGATCACGGATTTCGATTCCGCCAGCGACACGATCACGTTCCCGTCCACGATGTTCAACCACAATCCCGCCAACGTGCTCGCCGCGACGAACAACGATGCGCACGGCAACGCCGTCATCACCGTCAGCGCCACGGACGCGATCACGTTGCTGGGCGTGGACAAGGCGCACCTCAACGCCTCGGACTTCCATTTCGTCTGATCGGCCGCGCCTGAAGTACGGAGCAAAATGACGCCGTTCGGCGCCATCAGGCCCAAGAATCGGCTGTGACCGGCCGCCCCCGGCGTGTTACCCAGACGGCATGAAACGGCTGAGATCCCTGCGGCGGTGGTTCAAGCGAAAGTTCGGCTTCGCCCGGCTGGTCTGCCTCGTGCTGCTGGTCGGCTTCGCGGCGCTCCGCGTCTGGGATCCGCGCCCGGTGCAGGAGCTGCGCTTCCGCACCTGGGACTACTACCAGCTGTTCAAGCCCCGGGTGAAGACGATACGGCCGGTCACCATCGTCGACATCGACGAGAAGAGCCTGCAGGAGCTCGGCCAGTGGCCGTGGCCGCGCACCCATATCGCCGACATCATCATCAATCTGACCAATTACGGCGCGGCCGCGACCGCCTTTGACGTGGTGTTTTCCGAGCCCGACCGGCTCAATCCCGCGACCGCGGCAGACTCGATGCGCTATCTCGACGAGGTTACGCGGCGCCGGTTGCGAGAATTGCCGAGCAACGACCAGGTGCTGTCGGACGCGATCCGGCGCTCGAAGGTGGTGCTGGGCGAGACCGGCCTCGCCATGGTGGCGTCCGAGCTCGACGAAACGCTCCCCACCACCGGATTTGCCACGCTCGGCGAGATGCTCGATCCGCCGCTGTACGAATTCCCCGGACTGCTGCGTAACGTTCGCGTTCTCGAAACGGCCGCGGCCGGCCGCGGCCTCTTCACCATCAAGACCGAGCGCGACGGCATGATCCGGCGGGTGCCGATGGCGCTGAAGGCGCAGGGCATCACCATGCCCTCGCTCAGTCTCGAGATCTTGCGGGTGATCTCTTCCACCCCGACGGTGGTGATAAAGACCGACCAGGCCGGCATCAAGAGCGTCGGCGTGCGGGGCCTGGAGATTCCAACCGACCGCAACGGCCAGCTCTTTGTTCACTTCGCGCGCCAGGATCCCTCGATCTACGTCTCCGCCGTCGACGTTCTCAAGGGCAGGGTGCCGATCGACAAGATCTCCAAGAAGATCATTCTGATCGGAACGTCGGCCGTCGGATTGAACGACATCAAGACCACGCCGGTTTCGCCGTCGATGCCTGGCGTCGAGATTCATGCCCAGGTGCTGGAGAGCGCGCTCACCCGTGAAGCGCTCTCAACGCCGGCTTTCGCCATCTCTCTGGAGTTCCTGGCGGCGTTGATCCTCGGCCTCCTGGTCATCGCCTTTGCGCCGGGGTTTGGACCCATCACCCTGGTGCTGGTCGGCGGGCTGCTTGCAACCGTGCTCGCCGGCACGTCCTGGTATTTCTACGCCCAGCACAGGATGCTGATCGATTTCACCTATCCGTTGATGTCGACGACCGCGATCTATCTGGCACTGATCTTCTTCAGCTTCGTGCGCGAGCAATCGCAGCGCCGCCAGATCCGCTCCGCCTTCAGCCAGTATCTTTCGCCCGTGCTGGTCGAGCAGCTCGCGCTGTCGCCGGAAAAGCTCGTGCTCGGCGGCGAGGAGCGCGAGATGACCATCATGTTCTCCGACGTGCGCGGCTTCACCACGATCTCGGAGACCTACAAGAGCGATCCGCAGGGCCTCACCGCGCTGATGAATCGCTTCCTGACGCCGCTCACCAACGCCATCCTCGCGCGCAAGGGCTACATCGACAAATACATGGGTGACGCCATCATGGCGTTCTGGAACGCGCCGCTCGACGACAAGGAGCACGAGATCAACGCCTGCGAGGCGGCGATCGACATGCTGGAGAAGATCGACGAGGTCAACAAGCAGCGCGAGCAGGAAGCCGCCGCAGGCGGTCACGTCTATATCCCGCTCAACGTCGGCATCGGCCTCAACACCGGCCTCGGCGTGGTCGGCAATATGGGATCCGATCTGAAGTTCAACTATTCGGTGCTGGGTGACAGCGTCAATCTGGCCTCCCGCCTCGAAGGGCAATCCAAGGAATATGGCTTCCCGATCATCGTCGGCTCCAGGACCGCGATGGCGGTGAAGGAGAAGTTCGCCATCCTCGAGCTCGACTTCATCATGGTGAAGGGCAAGAAGGAGCCGGAGGTGATCTATGCGATCGCCGGCCGCGAGGATGTCGCGCAGTCCGGCCACTTCCAGCGCCTGCGCAACCTCACCATCGAGATGCTGGCCTGCTACCGCAGCCGCGACTGGGAAGGCGCGCTTGCGGCCATCGAGCGCGGCCGCAAGAGCGACGACGGCCAGGCGCTGTCTTCGCTCTACCGGCTCTACGAGGCCCGTATCCGCAGCTACATCGACAATCCGCCTCCGGAAGACTGGAACGGCGCGTACGCCCTGCTGACGAAGTGAGGATTGTCGGGGCTTGGTTTGGGTCGGCGAAGCGCATCCACCCCTTCGGGCGGGATCGGCGGGTTACGCCTTCCCGCCCTGCGATTCGTGCCGCTGCTCACTCCACCCCGATCTGGGTCAAGTCCTGGAACCAGTGCTGGGCCTGCACGAACTTTTTCACCTTGGGCGAGAGCGCATGCGGGTTGGTGTCGTGGACGACCCAGACCAGCGTGGCATCGTCGACGATCAGCGCGTGGGCCTGCGCCAGCAGTTCGTCCTGCCTGGCGACGTCGAAATTCAGCTTGGCCTGGTCGATCAGCGCGTCGACCTTCGGGTTCTTGTAGCCGCCCCAGTTGACGCCGACCGGCGCGATCTGCCCGGAGTGGAAGAAGCGCACGATCGCATACAGCGGATCGGAGGTGACATAGGCGATGTTGTTCGAGGTTATGCCGGCGTTCATCTCGTCGGCCGCGCCCTTGCGCCAGTGGGTGTAGAGCGTCTCCAGCTCGACCACCTTGAAGTCGATGTCGATGCCGATCTCCTTGAAGCTCTGCTGCAGGAACTCGTTCATCGGCAGCGACAGCATCTGGCCGGTGCCGCCCTGGGCGATGATGAAGGTCGTCTTCAGCGGCTTCTCCTTGGAGTAGCCGGCTTCCTGCACCAGCTTCTTCGCGGCGGCGACATCGTACTTCAGTTCAAACGCCGGCTTGCCGAACCACGGGCTCGACGGGTCGACCTGTCCCTTGGCGGGCTTGGCGAGGCCGTTCATCAGTCCGACCACGGCGTCGCGGTCGATGGCGAGGTTGAGCGCCTTGCGCAGGCGGATGTCGGTCCAGGGCGAGCCGGGCAGCACGCTGAGATGATAGTTCCAGACATGCGGCGTGACGTTGTCCACGATCTTCATGCCGGCGGCCTTGAGCTGCGGCACGGCGTCGGGCGCCGGCGTCTCGATCAGGTCGACCTGTCCCGCGAGCAGCGCATTGGTGCGCGTCAGCGCTTCCGGCATCGGGATCAGGATCAGCTTGTCGGCCTTGGGCAGCCGCTTCTTGTCCCAATAGTCGCTGTTCTTGGTGAGCTCGGCGAGTTCGCGCGGCACCAGCTTGGTCAGCTTGAACGGTCCGGTGCCGGACGGCTCCTTGGCGAACTTGTCCCAGTCCTTGCCGAGCTTTTCATATTGCGCCGGGCTCGACACCAGGAACCAGAGCATCTGGTAGGGGAAGAAGGAATCGACCGTCTTGGTGGTGATCTCCACCGTGGAGTCGTCGATCTTGGCGTAGCTCGCCACCGAGGGCAGGCGGGTCTTGACCTGCGCGCTCTGGCGCTTGTCGAATTGCGGGGCCTTTTCGTTCAGCACCTTGTCGAGATTCCAGATCACGGCATCGGCGTTGAACTCGCTGCCGTCGTGGAACTTCACGCCCTTGCGCAAGGTAAAGCGCCACTTGGTCTTGTCGGCGTCGTCGACCTTCCATTCGGTGGCGAGCCCCGGCACCAGTTTCCCGGGCCGGTCGGAAACGTCCATCTCCCAGGCGACCAGCGGATCGTAGATCGTGTAGGCCGAGAACTGGTAGGCGCCGGCGCCGCGGTCGGGCTGACCGGTCGTCAGCGGAATGTCCGCCATCGAGATGCCATAGCGCACCACCGTTTCGGCTTGCGCCGATACCGCTGAAAGCGAAAGGCCGGCGGCAAGTGCCGCGGCTGCAAGAAGCATCGAATTTCGGGTGCGCATCAACTAGGCTCCATTGGCGGTGTATGGAGCCGAAATGCAAGGTTGGTGCCAGAATAGGCACACGAGCCGCGTTGCATGCGCGCTCGCAAGAACGTGTGCGGCCAAATGCCTAGCCGCCCCGAAAGCTCTTCCCTTGGCACAGCCGTTGCATACGATTGCATAGAAAATAGTCACCCAGAAGTCGAGAAAAGGGATTTGCTGCGATGCGTAACAAGAAGGCTCAGACGAAGCTGACAAAAGCGGCCTCGGTGCTGGCGACCGCGCTGACCGTCGCGCTGCCGCAGGCAGCGGGCGCCGAAACGGTGCTGCGCATCGGTATGACCGCTGCCGATATTCCGCGCACCCTCGGCCAGCCCGACCAGGGCTTTGAAGGCAACCGGTTCACCGGCCTGACCATGTATGACGGTTTGACGATGTGGGACCTCTCTTCGGCCGACAAGCCGAGCGTGATGATCCCGGGCCTCGCCACCGAATGGAAGGTCAACGACGACGACAAGAAGAAATGGGTGTTCAAGCTGCGGCCGGGCGTCACCTTCCATGACGGCTCGCCGTTCAATGCCGACGCCGTGGTCTGGAATGTCGAGAAGGTGCTGAAGCAGGACGCGCCGCAATTCGATGCCAGCCAGGTCGGCGTCACCGCCTCGCGCATGCCGACGCTCGCCTCCGCGCGCAAGATCGACGACATGACGGTGGAACTCACCACCAAGGAGCCCGACAGCTTCCTGCCGATCAATTTGACCAACCTGTTCATGGCGAGCCCGGCCAAATGGCAGAAGCTGTTCGATGCGGCTGATGGCGCCGACGCCAAGGCGAAGTCGCAGGCCGCCTGGGCCGCGTTTGCCAGGGACGCCTCGGGCACCGGGCCGTGGAAGATGTCGAAGTTCACCCCGCGCGAGCGGCTCGAACTGGTGAAGAACGATGTCTATTGGGACAAGGCGCGCGTGCCGAAGGTCGACCGCATGGTGCTGTTGCCGATGCCGGAAGCCAATGCCCGCACCGCGGCGCTGCTGGCCGGGCAGGTCGACTGGGTCGAGGCGCCTGCACCGGACGCGGTGAAGGAGATCAAGGCCCGCGGATTTGTCATCACCGCCAACGAGGAGCCCCATGTCTGGCCATGGCAGTTCTCGCGCATCGAAGGCTCGCCCTGGAACGACATCCGCGTCCGCAAGGCGGCCAATCTCTGCGTCGATCGCGAAGGCATGCGCGACGGCCTGCTCGCGGGCCTGATGGTGCCGGCGACCGGCACCTTCGAGCCCGGCCATCCCTGGCGCGGCAACCCGACCTTCCAGATCAAGTACGACCTGAAGGCCGCGCAGAAGCTGATGCAGGAAGCCGGTTACGGTCCAGGCAAGAAGCTGACGGTGAAGACGCAGACTTCGGCGTCGGGCTCCGGCCAGATGCTGCCGCTGCCGATGAACGAGTATCTGCAGCAGGCGCTGGCAGAGTGCTACTTCGATGTGCAGCTCGATGTGATCGAGTGGAACACGCTGTTCACCAACTGGCGCCGCGGCGCCAAGGACCCGACCGCGAACGGCGCCAACGCCACCAACGTCACCTATGCGGCGATGGATCCGTTCTTTGCGCTGGTGCGCTTCCTGCAGTCGTCGATGGCCCCGCCGGTCTCGAACAACTGGGGTTTCATCAACAATCCGAAGTTCGACGAACTCGTCACCAGGGCGCGGCAGACCTTCGATCCGGCCGAGCGCGACAAGGCGCTTGCCGAACTGCATGCGGCGTCCGTCGACGACGCGGCGTTCCTCTATGTCGCCCACGACGTCGCCCCGCGCGCCATGAGCCCGAAGATCAAGGGCTTCGTGCAGCCCAAGAGCTGGTTCGTGGATTTCTCGCCGATCTCGATCACGCCGTGAGGTCGGCCTCGCTCTATCGTTCGTCATGCCCGGGCAGGTTTTGACCGAGACCGACACTTGTTAGCCGTGGAGATTTAAACCCTGCCCCTGCAACCACTTTTGTTATAACTCAATCACCATCCCGGTCTAACCGCCGGGATGGATATAGCGCTTGCCGGAAAACTCAAGTTCGGCTAGGTGCAGTGGTTGATCGCCCTTCGAATTCGGGAGGACGTCTGTCAGGAGTTCGAATCTTATCGGGCGCGCCCGAGAAGATTCGAACTCCGTCCTCCCGACATTCGGAGGGCGATCTCGTAATACCGCACCAAGCCGAACTTGAGTTTCCCAGCAAACGCTATATCCATCCGGGCGGTTAGACCGGGATGGTGATTGAGTTATAATAAGTTGGCTGCAGGGGCAGGCTTTAAATCTCCACGGCCAACAAGTGTCGGTCTCGGTCAAAACCTGCCCGGGCATGACGACTGAGGATGCGGCGCGGCCCCCGCTTCTACAAATCGACCACCACGTAATCGCTCTCGACCGATACCGAGAGCGTTTCCGCGACATACGGGCCCTTCACCACGGCAGCGCCCGGCTCGACCGTCGCCGCATAGGCGCGCACGCGGAAGCGGCGCGGGTCGCAGTAGGATTGCCCGGTGCGGATATCGAACTCCCAGCCGTGCCAGGGGCAGCGGATGATCTCACCGAGCTTGGTGTATTCGATCTCGCCGGGCGTGGTGGATTGCGCGAGCCCGATCAGCGGGCCCTCGCACAACGCCGCACCCTGGTGCGGGCAGCGGTTCAACAGGCCGAAATACTCGCCCTTGATGTTGAACACCGCGATCGGCCGGCCCTCGATTTCGAGAAATTTTCGCGTCCCCGGCGGCAGTTCATCGACCGCCGCCACCACATGCCGCGCCATCACCTGTCCTTGCGCATGATCTTGATCGGAAAACCGGTGACCACTTTTCCGGATCATGCGGTCAGCCCGTAAACCTTCCGCGCGTTGTCGAGATAGAATGCCTGCCTGTTCTCCTCGCTCACGCCGGCCGGCAGCACGCGCGAGGGCTCGTCATAGTCCCAGTGCGGGTAGTCGGTGGCGAACAGAAGCTTGTCCCAGCCGATCCATTCGATCATCTGGAACAAATGCTCGCGCCGCTCCGGGTCTTCCATCGGCTGCGTCGTCCACCAGATATGGTCGCGGATGTATTCCGACGGCTTGCGCTTCAGATGCGGCACCTCGCTGCGCAGTTTCCCGAACACCTTGTCGAGCCGCCACGCCAGCGACGGCGCCCAGCCGAAGCCGGCTTCGACCATCACCATGTTCAGCCTCGGAAAGCGCTCGAACACGCCTTCGAGCACGAGGCTGGCCAGCGCGGTCTGCTGGCACTGCGAATGGCCGACCATCTCCTCGATGTAATAGCTCGGCCAGCCCGACGCGGTGATCGGATTGCCGCCGAAGCCGAAGGCGTGCACGCCGATCGGAAGCCCCGCCTCTTGCGCCGCCTCGTAGATCGGCCAGTAGCGGCGCTGCCCGAGCGGCTCGACATTGCGGCTGAGCAGCAGCACCTGCACGAAATTCGGGTCGCCGGCGCGCTTGCGGATTTCCTTCGCGGCCGTCACGCCATCCTCGTTGGCGACGACGACGGAAGCCTTGAGGCGCTTGTCCTTGCTGGTCCACTTCTCGATCTGCCAGTCGTTGATGGCGGAGGCCAGCGCCGCGCCGAGATCGTGGTTGCGCTGGCCCTGGCCCGTGGAGCCGAGCGGATTGAGCACGCCGAGCACGACGTTGTTGGGATCGAGGTGCTGCTTCTGCATGAAGGACAGCGACGAACCCTGCCGCCCGCCTTCCGGCGGATAGGCGTCGCGGCGCGACGCATTGGGCTGCGCCTTGGGGTAGGGCGGGCCTTCCATCATGCCCTGATAGGGATGCACGCCGTAGGTCTCGAGGTGCGCATGCCAGCGCTTCTCCAGCCAGGGATACAGCTCCTGCCTGGTCGCGCGCTCGGGATGGATGTCGCAATCGGCGATCGCGGTCTTGATCGTTGTCGTTGACGCTGCCTCGGGGCGGTCGCGCAGTTGCACGTTCATCGCGTCGTCTCCTTCGTCACGGACTGACCTAGACGGCCGTAGGTCGCCAGGGGATTGTCGATCATGATCTTGCGAACGAGGTCTGAAGATAACCCTTGCGGCAGCACCTCGTCGCCTTCGAACTGCCAGTGCGGATAGTCGGTCGAGAATAGGATCAATTCGTCCGACTGCATATGGTCGAACAGGCGGTTTAGCGTCTCGGGTTCCGGCGGCGCGTCGACCGGTTGCAGCGAAAAGCGGATGTTGCTGCGCACAATTTCGAGCGGCGCGCGGTCGACCCAGGGCGTTTCCATGCGCACGCCGCGCCAGAACTTGTGCAAGCGCCACAGAAAGGCCGGCAGCCAGGTGAAGCCGGACTCGAGCATCACCATTTTCAGGCCCGGATATTTCGCGAACACGCCCTCGACGATCAGGCTGGTGAGTTGCGTCTGGAACGCCTGCGCCTGCGCGACATAGTCCTCGATGTGATAGGAGCCCCAGCCGACCGAGGTCGGCGGGTTGTGATAGGCGCTGCCGGCGTGGATGCCGACGGCGAGGCCATGCTTGTCGGCCGCTTCATAGATCGGCCACAGCGCCCGCTTGCCGAGCGGCACGTCGCCCATCACCAGCATCAATACCTGCACGAAGCGCTTGTCGGCCGCGCAGCGTTCGATCTCGGCCACGGATTTTTCCACGCTCTGCGTCGGGATCACGATCGAGCCGCGCAGCCGCGCATCCTTGTCGAGCCACTCCGTGGCCAGCCAGTCGTTCAGCGCACGGCAGAATGCGTCCTGCATGTCCTCGGAAAAAACCATCTGCACGCCGTAGAGCGGATTGCAGATTCCGTAGGCGAGCCGAAAGCGATCCAGTGCCTGGCGCTTCATGTCGTCACAGCTCGAGCCGGGCTTGCCTTGCGCCGGCCGCCAGTCGGGCCGCGCCGAGATCGGCGAATTGGTCGGGTAAGATTGAGAGACGAGATCTGTCATGCCGCGCGTCGTCACCTGGTCGCGCCAATAGTCGTTCATGTAGGGCAGAAGGCTCGTCAGATGCGGCACGGCCGGATGCAGATCGCAATCCACGCCGCCCGGGACCGGTGACGTCATGTGGTTTCCTCCGCGTGCGTTGTGCCGCGCCGTCTTTAGCGGGCGATTCAAGCAGACCCGCCCCGCGCCCGCAACTCGGCAAGCCATGCATTCCTGTGCTAGGGATTTGGCCCGTGCAGTGGAGCTGAAAAATGACAGAGCTGGTTGATGTCGCCGGGCAGATCGCGGTCAAGCTGATCGCGCGCAAGGAGACCATTGCGGTCGCGGAATCGTCGACCGGCGGGCTGATCTCGGCGGCGCTGCTCTCGGTGCCCGGCGCATCCGCCTACTTCCTCGGCGGCGCCGTGGTCTACACCCGCGATGCGCGGCGGCTTCTGATGGACATTTCCGACGAGGACATGAAGGGCATGCGGTCAGCGTCGGAACCGTATGCGCAGCTGCTCGCAAATCAGACGCGCGGGCGCTTCGCCACCACCTGGGGCCTGTCCGAGACCGGCGCCACGGGCCCCACCGGCAACCGCTATGGCGATGCTGCCGGGCACTGCTGCATGGCGATCGCCGGCCCGGTCGAGAAGGTGATCACGCTGGAGACGGCCAGCGGCGACCGGCAAGCGAACATGCAGGCTTTTGCGAAGACCGCGCTGGGCTTGCTGCTGGCCAATCTGTGAGCTGTCGTCCCGGCCGCCGCCGGATGGCGGCGTGACAACCAATCACTTACCGCCCGCGAAACGCGCGCATCAGCTGGTCGTTGAACGGCTTCAGGAAATAGGACAATAGCGTGCGGTCGCCGGTCTGCACGAAGGCCTCCACCGGCATGCCCGGCACCAGCCTGGCCTCGCCGAGACGGGCGACCTCTTCGGCGGGCATCGAGACGCGGATGGTGTAGTAGCTCTGCCCGGTGCGCTGGTCCGTGGTCACGTCGGCCGACACGCGGCTGACCTTGCCTTCCAGCTCCGGCGTGGTGCGCTGGTTGAAGGCGGAGAAGCGCAGCATGGTCTTCTGGCCGACCTGCAGCTTGTCGATGTCCTGCGGATTGACCTTGGCTTCCACCGAGAGATCGTCGGCCTGCGGCACGATCATCATGATGGCATCGCCCGCGGTGATGACGCCGCCGACGGTATGCACGGTCGACTGCATCACCATGCCGGCCTGCGGCGCGCGGATGTCGATACGTCGCAGCTGATCCTCGGCGGTGACCTTGCGCTCGATGAACTCGCCGATCTTGTCGGTGGTCTCGCGCAGGTCCTTGGAGACCTCGCTGACCACGTCCTTGTCGACCTGGATAATCTGCAGCTCGGTCTCGGTGATCTTGCCTTTCGACTGCGCCCGCGCGGCGATATATTGGCCACGCTCGCCGTTGAGGCGCGCGGCGTCGCGCTCCAGCACCGTGAGGCGCGATATCTGCACCAGGCGCTGGTCATAGAGCTGGCGGACGCCGACCAGCTCCTTCTCGACCAGCGCGATTTCCTTGTCCTTGGCCCTTTCCTGCGCCAACAGACCCTCGATCTCCTCGTTGAGCTGGGTGACGCGCTCGCGCAGCTGCGCCTTCTGGCCGGCGCGGCCGTTGACACGCACTTCGAACAGTTTCGTTTCGCTGGTCATCACGTCGCGGGCGTCGGGATCGTCGGCGAGATCCAGCAAAGCCTTCGGGAACTTGATCTTGTCGTCGCCGCGCTGCTCGGCCTCGAGCCGCGCCTGCCGCGCCCACAAGCCGTAGAGCGTCTTGTTGACGATCGCGAGGTTGGCGCGCACCACGGTCTCGTCGAGCCGCACCACGATGTCGCCGGCTTTCACCACATCGCCGTCGCGCACGCGGACTTCGCCGACCACGCCGCCGGTCGGGTGCTGCACCTTCTTGACGTTGGATTCGACCACCACCTGACCCGGCGCGATCAGCGCGCCCGAGATCGGCACGGTAGAGCCCCAGCCGCCGATGCCGCCCGCCAGCAGCATCACCACGGCAAGCCCCGCGACGAGATGCCGGCGGATCGAGCGCTGCGATCGCTTCAATTCCTCGCGGCTCATGACTTTGCCACTCCGCCTTCGGAGACCACCTTGATCGGCGCCGGCGCGGGCACGCGCTGCAGCACCTGGCCGAGGACCTGCTCCTTGGGGCCGAACGCCTGCATGCGGCCGTCCTTGAGTACCAGCAACTGGTCGACGGCCTCGATGCCGACCGGACGGTGCGCGACGATCACGACGATGGCGCCGCGCTCGCGGGCGCGGCGCACCGCGCGCGTCAGCGCCTCGTCGCCCTCGGCGTCGAGATTGGAGTTCGGCTCGTCGAGCACGATCAGGAACGGATTGCCGTACAGCGCGCGCGCCAGCGCCACGCGCTGGGCCTGGCCGGCCGAGAGCGCGCCGCCCTGCTCGCCGATCTGGGTGTCGTAGCCCTCGCGCATCTTGATGATCATCTCATGCACGCCGGCTTCCTTGGCCGCGGCGATGATCATATCCGATTTCGCCTCGGGATCGAAGCGGCAGATGTTCTGCGCGATGGAGCCGGCGAACAGCTCGACATCCTGCGGCAGGTAGCCGACATAGCGGCCGAGCACGTCGGACGACCATTGGTCGAGCGCGGCGCCGTCGAGCCGCACCTTGCCGCGCGCCGGCCGCCAGACGCCGACCAGCGCACGGACCAGCGACGACTTGCCGGAGCCGGAAGGTCCGATGATGCCAAGCCCGTGCCCCGCCTCCATCTCGAGATTGACATCGGCGACGATGACGCGCTGCTCGCCGGGCGGCACCACGGCCACGCCTTCGACCGTAAGCTTCTTCTCCGGCGGATGCAGCAGGGTCTGCGCCGTCGGCGCCGGCAGCTTTTCCAGGAGATCGTTGAGCCGCCGCCAGCTCTGCCTTGCCGCCACAAAACCCTTCCAGTGCGCGATCGCGAGATCGACCGGCGCGAGCGCGCGGGCGGACAGGATCGAGCCCGCGATGATGATGCCGGCGGTGGCTTCCTGGTAGATGACGAGATAGGCGCCGACCGCAAGCACCGCCGACTGCAGCATCATGCGCAGCACCTTGGCGACCGCACCGAGACCGCCGGTGACGTCGCTGGCGCGCTGGTTGCCCGAGATATATTCCTCGTTGGTCTCGCTCCAGCGCCTGGTCATGCGGCCGGACATGCCCATCGCCACCATCACCTCGGCATTGCGGCGGCTGGCGGCGGCCAGTTCGTTGCGCCGGGCGGCGAGCGTCATCGCATCCTTGGCCGGCTGGCGCGACATGAACTCGGTGATCAGCGTCAGCGCTACCAGGACGATGGCGCCGGCCAGCGCGGTGACGCCGAGCAGCCAGTGAAACACGAAGCAGATCGCGAGATAGAACGGCAGCCAGGGCAGATCGAAGAACGCGCCCGGCCCCATGCTGCCGAGAAAGGAGCGGACATTGTCGAGATCGCGCAGCGGCTGCAGGCCCTCGTTGCGGGTGCCGACCATCAGCGGAAGCCGCACCACGGTCTCGAACACGCGCTCGTTCATCGCCTCGTCCACCGCAGTGCCGATGCGCCCCAGCACACGGCTGCGCAGCATGTCCAGAATGCCCTGGGCGGCGTAGAGGAAAGCGGCAAGCACCACGAGGCCGACCAGCGTCGGCACGCTGCGGCTCGGCAGCACGCGGTCGTAGACTTCGAGCATGAAGATCGACCCGGTCAGATACAGCAGGTTGATCATGCAGCTCATGATGCCGACGCCGATAAAGGCGTTGCGGCAGGTGCGCAATGCGTCACCAAGCTCGGAGCGCCGGACGCCGGGAGCGGCTGCCATCGAATATGATCTCTATAAAAAGGGTCGCGACCCCTGTTTTTACCTACGATTGGCTTAAGCGTCCATTTACGCTCGAATTAATCTTCTGCAATTTGCTGCCGCGCGGACCCGCCGGCGTGGCAAATGCGGCCGAAATGCGGGAATTCGCGATTAAACCGGCCGCCGGCCGCCGGCAGCCATCGCTGCCTCAGAAGCCGCACCGGCACCGCCGACCTCAAGACGCGGCCATCCCGCCGCCGACATCCGGAGCGTGCCGACCCCGGCCCGACGGCCGCCCGCACGCCTCCGGCGAGACAGTCTGCCTGGTGTCACAGCGCCGTCCCGAGCGATCCGCCGGTCGCGCGCCTGTGCGCCGCGGAGGCGGTGCAAGATGCGCGTTAGCCATGTTGGCTGCGGCTCCGGCCAGGAAACTTTCGCGTGATCTGGGCGTTATAATTTTCATGACAAAACCCGATATCTGGTACGTGGCCTTCAGCCCCGACAAGAACAGCGACCTGAATGACGGCACGGCGCGATCGACGCGCAGATTCAAGTCGGAGGTCGACGCCAAACTGTTTGCCATGCAGATCCTGGCAAAGGGTTGGACCGCGACCGCGGGCACACTCAATCCGTACCAGCCGAAACAGGTCATTGCCGCCTCGCAGATCGAGCGCTGGGCCGACCCGGGGCTCGGCGGCTAGCCGGCCGGCACGGCCTCCGCGAGAATGCATCGCGCCGTGCGGCCTTCACCGACATTCACGTTCGGCGGCAAAGCCTCGCTGCAGGCGGGGCGCACGAAGCTGCACCGCGGCGCGAACGAGCAGCTCGATGGCGCCTTGTCGAGCGAGGGCGGTGTGCCCGGAATCGTCTCCAGCCGGGCGCCGCGCTTGGCGCCGTGCACCGTGGAAGCGAGCAGCCCCTTCGCATAGGGATGGATCGGCGACCGCACGATCTGCCGCAGGGCGCCCTGCTCGACGATCTGCCCGGCATACATCACCGCGACGCGGTCACAGATTTCGATGGCGACCCCGATATCGTGGGTCACGAAAATCACCGACATGCCGAACTCGCGCTGCAGTTCGCGCAGCAGTAGCAGGATCTGGATTTGCACGGTGGCATCCAGCGCCGTGGTCGGCTCGTCCGCCAGCAGGATTTTCGGCTTGCAGGACAGCGCCAGCGCGATCATGGCGCGCTGGCGCATGCCGCCCGACATTTCATGCGGATAGGAATCGAGCCGCCGCCTGGCGGAGGGAATGCGCACCACTTCCAGCATTTCCAGCGCCCGCGCCATGCCCTCGCGCTCGCTCTTGCCTTCGTGCCGCATCACCGTTTCGGCGATCTGCCTGCCGATGGTGTAGACGGGATCGAGCGCCAGCGCCGGCTCCTGGAAAATCATCGAAACCTTCTGGCCGCGGAAGTTCGACAGTTCCTCGTCGCTCATCGCCAGCACGTCCTGTCCCAGCACCTTGACGCTGCCGGAAATCTGCGTGCGCTTGCGCGGCAACAGCCGCATCAGCGCACGCAGGGTCACGCTCTTGCCGGAGCCGGACTCGCCGAGCAGGCCCAGCACCTCGCCCTCGGCCAGCGACAGGCTCAAATCGTTTACCGCATGCACCGTGCGATCGCCGGCGAAGCGGATGTTGAGATTGTCGATCTCGACGAGCTTGCTCATGACAGGTTCGGCACTTTCCGGTGATGGTCGGTTGCGCGCTGGAATGCCGAGCCGATCCGGACCAGCATCGCCTCATCGAACGAGCGGCCGATGATCTGCATGCCGACCGGCAGGCCGCTCCCGGTGAAGCCCGACGGGATCGAGAGCGACGGCAGGCCGAGATAATTGATCGGCCGGGTAAAGCGGGTAACGCGCTGGATCACCGCCTCTGCCTCGAGGCTGTTGCCGACATCGCTCTCCGCTATGGTCGGCGCCGGCATCGGCGCGACCGGCGCCAGCACGGCGTCGGTACCTTCCACAGCAGCGAGATAGGCCGACAGCGCCGGACCGCGCCAGCGCAACGCTTCGAGATAGGCCACGGCGGGAATCGCGAGGCCATTCTGCAGCCGCATCAGGACCTGCGCGCCGTAGTCCTGCGGCCGCTCGATCATCCATCGCTTGTGAAGCGAGGCGGCTTCGGTCGCCAGCACGAACTGGCAGGCGGCGGTGAGCTGGCGCTGGTCGGGCAGTTCGACCTTGACGATCTCGGCGCCTTCTTTCTTCAGAACCGCGAGCGTCTCGTCGAGCGCGCGCGCGACTTCGCTGTCGAGATCGTCGACATAGAAGGCGCCGGGGATGCCGATCTTCAACCCCTTGATCGGATGCTTCGTTGCCGCCATCAAGTCCGGCACCGGCGAAGCGGATGCGGTCGGATCCTCGGGATCGGCGCCCGCCATCAGTTGCGTCAACAGCGCGCAATCTTCCACCGTTTGCGCCAGTGGGCCGACCGTATCGAGCGACCACGACAGCGGCATCGCGCCGGCGCGGCTGATCCGGCCGACGGTCGTCTTCAGGCCCGTCACGCCGCAGAAATGCGCAGGCATCCGGATCGAGCCGCCGGTATCCGATCCAAGTGCCGCGAAAGTCAACCGCGCCGCGACCGCCGAGCCCGAGCCCGACGACGAACCGCCGGTGATGTGATCGGTATTCCAGGGGTTGCGAACGGGGCCGTAATGCGGGTTGTGCCCGGTCGGACCGTAGGCGAACTCCACCATCTGCAGCGAGCCGAGCCGCACGGTGCCGGCATCCTTCAGCCGCTGCAGCGCGGTCGACGTCGTCGGCGCGACGAAATCCTTGCGGATCTTGCTGCCGCAGGTGACGATCTTGCCCTTGTCGTAGTACATGTCCTTGTGCGCCAGCGGCACGCCGTGCAACGGGCCCCTGAGGCCACCTTTCGCCAGCACGGCGTCGGCCGCATCGGCCGCCTGCAGCGCTTCATCGGCTTCGATCGCCATGAAGGCGTTGAGCCCGGGATTGAACTTCGCGATGCGGTCGAGGCAGGACTGCGTGACCTCGCGCGAAGACAGCTTCTTTTCGGCAATCGCCTTCGCGACCGCCGTCAGCGACAGCAAGGCCGGCTCGCCGCTCATTGCGTCACCTTCGGCGTGTGCACCAGCAGATAGGTCGCGGGCTCCAGGTCGAACGGCAGCGTGCCGGACACGGGCGCAAAGCCCTCGAAGGCAGGCCCGATCGAATTGGCGATACGCGCGGCAACGTCGTTATCGACGGGCACATCCGCCACATCGCTCATCGCCTTGATCTCTTTTGCAGTCGGTTTGGTCATGCCGCGTTCGCTCCCTGCTTATCTTTTCCGCATGATCTTTCGAAAAACCGGTGTCCGCTTTTTCGGATCATGCGGGTGCACGGCTGTGTCCCGACCCTGGAATGGCCATGTAGCACGCCGCTTCATGGCCCATTGTATCGACCGCGGTGAGCTTTGGCGTCGCATTTGCGCAGAGCGGCTCCGCGAACGGGCATCTTGTGTGGAAGCGGCAACCCGACGGTGGATCGATCGGATTCGGCGGATCGCCGGAAATCGGCGGTGTCTCGGTGCGATTGTCCGGATCGGACGACGGCATCGCCGCCAGCAGCGCGCGGGTATAGGGATGCGCCGGGTGATCCCACACCTTGTCGACAGGGCCGAGTTCGACGACTTCACCGAGATACATCACCAGCACGCGATCGGAGATGTAGCGGACGACGTTGAGGTCGTGGCTGATGAAGAGGTAAGTAAGCCCGAACTCCCGCTTGAGGTCAGCCAGCAGGTTGAGCACCTGCGCCTCGACGGATTTGTCGAGCGCGGAAACGGCTTCGTCCAGGATCACCAGCCGCGGCGACAACGCCAGCGCGCGGGCGATGTTGACGCGCTGGCGCTGGCCGCCGGAAATCTCGTGCGGGTAGCGGTTGGCGAAGTTCTCCGGCCGCAGGCCCACCTTGCCGAGCAGCTCGCGCGCCAGCTGCCGCGAAGCCTGGTCGGCCATGCCGTGCACCTTCGGGCCGAAGGCGATGGATTCCTCGATGGTCAGCCGCGGATTGAGCGAGGCGTAGCTGTCCTGGAACACCATCTGCATGCCGCGGCGCAATTCGCGCAGCGACAGCGCACGGCCGACCTGCATGCCGTCATAGATGATGTCGCCGGCATCGCGCTTCATCAGGTGCATCAAGAGGCGCGCGGTGGTGGATTTGCCGCAGCCGGATTCGCCGACGATGCCGACGGTCTCGCCCTTCAGAACGGTAAAGGAGACGTCGTCCACCGCCCGCACCGTCTTGCGCGCGCTGAAGAGATCGCCGCGCACGGGGAAATGCTTGGTCAGGCCGGCGACCTGCAGCAGCGGCTGCGCCGCGCCGCCGCGGTCCTCTACCGGTTCCAGCATGTCGACGGACCTTGCAGGCTCGCTCATTCTATCTCTCCCTCTCGGAGAGCTGAAGGGTGCATGCCGAACCACTTCCAACCGAACACATCATCTCAGTTCCTGATATCCATCGCGCTGCGCAGGCCGTCGCTGAGCAGGTTGAAGCAGATCGACACCGCAAAGATCATCACGCCCGGCAGCGCCGCGACGGACGGGTTGACGTAGATCGCGGTGCGCAAGGTGTTGAGCATCAGGCCCCATTCCGGCTCCGGCGGCTTGGTGCCGAGGCCCAGGAAGGAAAGACCGGCGGCGAGGATCATCGACACCGAAATAAGCCCGGTGGCGTAGACGAAGATCGGCCCCAGCACATTGCCGAGCATATGCACGCGCATGATGGTGAACGGACCGGCGCCGGAAGCGCGCGCGGCCTCGACGAAATCCATGTTGCGCACGCCGGTCGTGACGCTCTCGGCGACGCGAGTGATCTGCGGCACGAATACGATGGTCAGCGACACGATGGAATTGACGATGCCGGCGCCGAGCGCGCCGGAAATGGCGATCGCCAGCAGCACGGAAGGGAAGGCGTAGAACACGTCCACCGTACGCATGATGATGGTGTTGATCCGGCCGCCGACGTAACCGGCAACGAGGCCGAGGCCGGTGCCGATGATGAAGGCGAGGATCACCGGCAGGATGCCGATGATCAGCGACAGCCGGCCGCCATAGATCAGCCGCGCCAGCATGTCGCGGCCGAGCTCGTCCGTGCCAAGCAGATAGTTCGGCGTGAAGATCGGGCGAAGCCTGCGGATCATCGAGCCCTGATAGGGATCGGCGAGCCCGAGCCACGGCGCCAGCAGCGCCGAGGCGAAGATCAGCACGAGGACGAACGCGCAGGCCATCGAGACCTTGTCGCGCACGATGCGGCGGCCGACGGTGGCCCAATAGCCGCGCGCCTTGGTGGCGGGCGCGGCTTGCAGGGCAATATCCGATATCGCGCTCATCGTCTCAGCCCCGCTTGATGCGCGGATCGATCGCGGCCTGCGCCACGTCGACCAGGAGATTCAGCAGCACGAAGAACAGCGCCAGCACCAGGATCGTGCCCTGCAGCAGCGGCAGGTCGCGCTGGAAGATCGCGGAGTTGAGCAGCAGGCCCGAGCCGGGCCAGGAAAACACCGTCTCGATCAGGATCGAGCCGCCCAGCATGTAGCCGAGTTGAAGGCCCATCACCGCCAGCGCCGTCGGCGCGGCGTTCTTGACGACGTGCTTGAACACATCGAGTTCGCGCAACCCTTTCGCGCGCAACGCTTCGACAAAGTCCTGCGAGAGAATGTCGCCGGTCAGTGCGCGCACCGTTCGGGTGACGATGCCCATCGGAATTACCGAGGTCGTGACGGCGGGCAGCACCAGATATTTCATGTGGTCCCAGTCCCATGCCCAGGCGCCGGAACCGCCGGGTCCTGCGCCCACCGCCGGCAGCCAGTTGAGCTGAACCGAGAAGATGATCACCAGCACCATGCCGAGCCAGTAATGCGGCACGGAAACGCCGGCGATGGCAACGGACGTTGCGGCCTTGTCGACCCAGGTGTCGCGGAAATAGCCGGCGATCAGGCCGAAGAAGAGGCCGAGCGTGAAGCCGATGACGGCGGCGGCAATCGCCAGCGTCACGGTGTTCTGCACCGCGCGCAGCACCTCGGAGAGCACCGGCCGGCCGGTCGCAATGGAGGCGCCGAGGTCGCCGTGAAGGGCGCGCCACAGCCAAAGGCCGAACTGCACCGGCAGCGGCCGGTCGAACCCGTAAGCGGTGCGGAGCTGTGCCGCCAGCTCCTGCGAGGCATCCGCCGGCAGCACGGCGACCAGCGGGTCGCCCGGCGTGATGTGCACCAGCAGGAAACACACCAGCGCGACGCTGATCACGATGGGAATGACATAGACAATGCGTCTGAGGACGTAGAGAAGCACGGAGTTACCAGCGTTATCGAAGTAGTTTCGCCGTCATGGCCGGGCTTGTCCCGGCCATCCACGTTGTTGCCACGGGCGGACGCGAGTCGTGGATGCCCGGGACAAGCCCGGGCTTTGACCGACGCCGACAATCGGGATGATGCGGTGTCAGGCGCGGGTTTGTAGCCTGGTTTTCCGGTGCGGTCGATCCAGTCAAGGATGGTGCCCAGCTCGCCTTGCAGGGTGACGGAGAGGTCGCCGCGCGTCGGGCCGGGGGTGATGACGATGCGGTCGATGATCTCACGGATGGCCTCGGCCGCCTCCGCAGCGTCGTCGGGGTGGGCGAGCGCGGCGGTCAGGCGTTCGATCCTGCGGCGGTAGGTTTCGGCGATGCCGGGGTGCATGTCGGGAACGTCCTGCCGGGCGTCCGCCATTCGGGCGGTGAGGCCGTCCTGCCTGGCCTCAAGCTCGGTGAGCCGCTCGGACAGGGCGCGGTGCCAGCCGCCTTGCTCGATGACGCGCACGATCTCGGCAATGGCCTTGGCAGTCTCGGCAAGCTCGCGGCGCGTGGCGTCGGCTGTATTGCGGCGCTCACGATTGAGCCGATTGGTTTCTTGCGTATAGGCGCGCATGGCTTCCGCCGCCATTTCCGGCGTCATCATGCGCTCGCGCAGGCCGGTCAGCACGCGGGCTTCCAGCGCCTCGCGAGCGATGGTTCGGGCATTGTCGCAGCCGTTGCCCAAGACATGGTTGGTGCAGGCGTAGCGGTCCTGCCCGCGACGGGCATAGGAGCCTCCGCAGCAGCCGCAGAACAACAGGCCGGACAGCAGCGTGCGCGGACGGTGGGTGGCGTTCAGTGCGCCATTCCTGGCGAGGCTGCGCTTCGTGCCCTCGCGCGATGCCTCGATCCGGTTCTTGTAGCGCGCCGTCAATTCGTCCTGCTGTGCCTTGGCGGCATCCCATAGTTCCTGCGGTACGATGCGAAGCTCGGGAGCCTCGGAGCGAATCCATTCGCTTTCAGGATTGAGCCGATACGCAAAATGGCCCGTGTCGGGGTTCTTGAGCTTTCGCTGTCTGTTCCAGCGGATGACGCCGACATAGAGTTCGCAATTCAGGATGCCGGAACTGATGATCCGGTTGCCCCGGATCGTGGTGTCGTTCCAGCGCTTGCCGGTCGGACTCGGGATGCCGTCGCGGTTGAGGTCAGCGGCGATGCGCTGTGGCCCCTTGCCGGCGACATATTCGCGGAAGATGCGGCGCACAATCTCGGCCTGTTCCTCGATGATCGCGCGCTCGCCTCGGATCGGCTCGCCGCGTGCGTCCAGCGTCTTGACGACGCGATAGCCGTAGGCGTTGCCGCCGCCGATCTTGCCAGCCTCCACGCGGCCCCGGATGCCGCGATGGGTCTTGATGGCAAGGTCTTTCAGGAACAAAGCGTTCATGGTGCCCTTGAGGCCGACATGAAGCTCGTTGATCTCGCCCTCGGAGAGGGTGAAGATGGTGACGCCCGCGAAGCGCAGGCGCTTGAAGACGCCCGCCACGTCCTCCTGATCGCGGCTGATGCGGTCCAGCGCCTCGGACAGCACGATGTCGAACCGTCCGGCCTGCGCATCGGCCAGCAGCGACTGGATGCCTGAACGAATGAGCGATGCGCCCGAGATGGCGCGGTCGGAATAGGTCTCCACGACGGTCCAGCCCTCGCGGGCGGCACGCTCGCGGCACTGGCGCAACTGGTCCTCGATGGAGGCGTCACGCTGGTTGTCGGAGGAATAGCGGGCATAGAGCGCAACGCGGGGCGTCGGACGGGTGGTCATCGGGGCGATCCTTTCACTCGGTGTCGGCCCCGTCCTCCATTCCTTCGGACACCATGGGCCTGTTGTCGTTTGCGGCGGTCAGCCGCTCGAAATCCTCGCGCGCCATGCGGCGGCCGATGATGCGGGCCAGCGTCAGCGCTACCCGGTCGATCTTGCGCCAAGTCTCCGCGCTCGGTTTCTCGGCGTCCGGCTCGCCGTGCGGACCGATATTGTCATTCGCCGGTTTAAGCCGTTCCGGCTCAGTGTCGTCTTCCATGCCACTTCCCGCACTGTTTTTCGAGACAAACAGGCATGAAGCGGCGGCGACGCCAGAATGAAAAGACCTGATTTCCCTTCGTAGTACGATCGGCGGCAAATACTTGCGAACGGCGGCATTTGCGTAGGTCGCTCCATACGCATCACGTCACTCATGCCGCGCGCTTCAACGGCCGTGCGCGCTCCACGCGCCTGCGTTCCTTCGGCGTGTTCATCACCTCCCAAAGATCGCTGCGCCGCTGCACGTTGAGCCAGAAGTCGGGGCTGTTGCCGAAGACGCGGGCCAGGATCAAGGCCGTCGCGGCGGTCACGTTCCTGCGGTTGCCGCACAGCTCGTTGACGTGCTTGCGCTGCACGCCCATCGCCTCGGCGAGCGCGCCCTGCGTCAGGCCCATAGGCTCCATGAACTCTTCGGTCAAAATCTCTCCGACCGTCGCCGGCTTGCGTTTGGTGGTCAGCATGGTTGCCTCGCTCTCATCGGTAACTGTGATCGTCCAGATAAATCCCGTCCGCCTCGCCGCGCTCACCATCCCAGCGGAAAATCAGCCGCCATTGCTGATTGACACGGATTGAATGAAACCCGGTCAGATTGCCGTGCAGCTTCTCGAAATGATTGCTGGGCGGCACGCGCAAGTCCTGATCAGTCACTGCGTCGTCAATCATCTGGAGTTTTCTGAACAACCGGGCTTCAAGATCCGGCGGGATATTACGGGAATGGGCATCGTCCACGAAGAAAGCCCGCAACCAGCCATCCCGAAAGCCAACGATCATTCCGTCAATCCAATTCAGAGTATTTGTACCACCCTATAACCCATCCTTCAAGAATGATTTCCACTCGGCCGCTACTTGTTCGTTCCGGAATGGGAGCGCGACGGCGCTCACAATCCGCCCTGGTCTGCTTGACAAGCCATCACCGGGGCGACGGCATCCGGTCAATGCTGGCGCGGAGCGCCACCGCGAAGCGGCTCGGCATTGACGGGATGGCGGCGCTCCGGTTCCATATCCGCGAGCAGACGAGGCCGTGCCGCCGCCGCCGCCGCCGGCAAGAAGGAAGTGTGCCTATCCGGCTTTCACCCACGGCTAACCTTGCCGTTGACGAGATCGACGATGAAGCCGTTGGCGAGACGCACGCCGATAATCACGTCGTCCAATCGGTAGTTATTGTTGTTGCCTCTGAGGCGGTAGCTTGTGTCCTCTACGACACGTATGTCGAACCATTGATTGGGTGCGGTCTGGCCCCAGTATTTGCTACGTCGCTTGATGCGCGCTACGAGCTGCTGGTCCATCGTGTCAGTCTCCGTTTGGGTGAAAACCGGATGGCATGGAAGGAAGATAGCAATAGCGGTTCAAGCGGCTCCGATGCTGTAAGGGACCGAACGCGCGGGAGATGGGACACATTGCCATCCTCGTCGTCATCGGCAAGAGTGCCGGCCTTCCAGGAAGTACGTATCGGCCTCAACAGAACTCATCGACCTCGCTTTTCGGACGCCAGGATATCGGATCGGCGACCCAGCGGTTGATGTCGGACTCGCGCCAGCCAGCGCCGTTGGTGCTGATCCTGATCTGGGGTGGGAATGTCCCTTCGCCGATCTTGCGGTAGATGGTGGACCGGGACAGGCCGGTGCGGGCAAGGACGGTTTTGAGGCGGATGATACGGTCTGGCTCACGCATGGTTGCGCTGCCTCCTGCTGGCTGTTTCTGACTGCTGCTGATCCAGACAGAACAGGCAGTGACGGCCGCGCAAGAGCGTTTTTCGCGTCGTCGCACCGTGGCGTACAGGCGGCGGAAAATAGGCGGAGTTAAAGTCCGAGGCCCCGGCCTCTACCGAGGTCGATGCCATGATTGAAGGCGAGTTCCAGGCCGAGCCGGCGGCCCGACTCGATCTGGATGCCGAGTTCGATCTTGCGGTTGGCGAGGATGGATTCCAGTTGCGGATCGCGTTCGAGGCTCTTGGCCATGTCACCCATGGCCGACCGCATGGCCTTGTAGCCGGACATGTCGCCCGCCTGATACTGGCGCTGGCTGGTGTGGTTGAGCTTCTGCCAGCGCTCTACGAAGCGGTCGGCGCGCCGGTTTGGATCGGTACGAATTTCGGTTTCGAGCTGGAGCGCGCGGATGGCGCGGGCGGGATTGCCCGAAGCGGCTTCCAGGGCGAGTTCCGGGTTCTTTTTGTAGGCGGCTTCGGCATCGTGCGAGCCATAGGGCCGCACCTCCTCGAAGACCTTGCGGGCCTCCTGCAATTCCTTCACCTGCTCGGGGCTTGCCTTGCCGCCCCGCTCCTGCATATCGAAGATCGCATCCACGGCTCGGGCATGGCGGACGAGAGCCTTGGTGCGGGCTTTACGCAGCGCCGCCTCCGGGTCTTCAGCCGCCTTCCTTTCCGGCGCTTCCCGTTCCGGCCTCCGCGCGCCGTCCGTGCCAGGCACAGCTTCGGCAGACGGACGCAGGCCATCGAACATGTTGCGCACCCTCTCGGGCACGACCTTGCGCACGATTTCGGCAACGCGCTCGCCGAAGGTGATCCCGCGCCGCTCGGCATAGCCTTGGGCCGGATCGCGCTGTTCGTAATCCGAGGCCATGTCCTTGGCGCGCTCGCGCGACAGGGTACGAACCAGCCGGTCCTGACCGGCGAAGTCGTCGCGGCCGTAATGCAGGTCGATGCCGTCGCGATGTCGTGACAGCGCGACATAGCTGCCGTGAGCGTCCATTCCCGGCGTCGCCAGCACATGGGTTCGGTCCACCGTCATGCCCTGCGCCTTGTGGATGGTCGCAGCATAGCCGTGGTCTATCCGGTTATAATCCTTGAGGTCGAAGTCAACGGAACGGCCATCGTCGATGCGCACCGACATGGACTGCGCGCTGGCCTGTTCGATGGTGCCGAGCGTGCCGTTCTTCACGCCGAGGCCGCGTTCGTTTTGCAGGAACATGACCCGATCCCCGCTGGCGAAGTTTCTTTCGCCGCGCTCGACCGTGACGCGCACATCCTCACCCAGATCGCCCGCGGTCCGCATCCGCTCGCGTGCGACCTCGTTGAGGGCGCGCACCTCGGCATTGGTGTGGGTGAGGATGATGCGGCTGCGATCCGGCGCAGCCTGACGGTCGCGGTCCCAGCGCTCGATCAGTTCGCCGCGCGCCTCTTCGCGTGTCGCGGCCGCATGTACCATGCCGTTTCTGTCATAGGCATGGATCGCATCGCCGGTTCGGCCGGTCGCCATATCGCGCGTGGCGTCGCGCTGCCAGTCTTCCCGCTGCCGGCGCACTTCGCCGATTTCGACGCCGCCATGACGCTCGTGGATCGACCGGAAGGCCGCGCCGGCTTCAATGGATTGCAACTGTTGCGGATCGCCGACCAGCACCACCTTTGCGCCGACTTCTGCGGCATGGGACAGCACGCGCTCCAACTGGCGTGTGCCGACCATGCCCGCCTCGTCGATCACCAGAACATCGTGTGCGGTGAGCAGGTCGCGGCCCTGCTGCCAGGCATGTTCCATGCTGGCGATGGTGCGTGACGCGATGCCCGATCCGCCTTCCAGATTTTCAGCGGCGATGCCCGACAGCGCGACGCCCCGGACCTCGTAGCCTGCGGCCTCCCAAGCCTCGCGCGCCACGCCCAGCATCGCGCTCTTTCCCGTCCCGGCATAGCCGACCACGATGCCAAGATCGCGCCTGTCCGTGACATGCGCCAGCGCATGGGCCTGCTCGCTGGACAGGACAAGACCGCGCTGTTCCGCTTGGGCCAAGGCGGTATCACGATCCCTGTTGTTCACCTCATGGCGTTCCCGCTCGGCCATGAGTTCAGCCGCGCGGTGCAGGCGCTGCTCGGCCTCGATCATGTCGCGCGTCGTGAAGCGATCTTCGCCACGCCCGTCATTGCCGAGTTCGACCAGATCGGGCGCGTTCCGCATCGTGCCCATGACCTCATTGAACTGATCGATGCCGTCGCTGTGCCGGTGCGCGAAGACAGCCATGTCGCGGCGCGTGAAGGTCGATTGCTGATGCGTGATCGCATCCAGTGCGACCGAAGGATCGGCGATGATGCGCTCGCCGTTGTTACGCGCGATCTCGCGGTGGAGTTCGGCGCGATCGGCGGCTTCGATCCCTGCGCCCTCGATCCGCTGTGCGGGCGCACCGATCTGGCTTTGCGGCTCCAGTACGATCCCCTGCGCTTCAAGGCTGCGATGGTCGATCCGGGCGTCGATGTCGAGTTCGGCCAGCCGCTCGTTTGCAATTTCGGCCCAGCGTTCGCGCCAACGCTCGACCATCTCGGTGCGGTTCCAGTCTCGGACCTTCGGACCGAAGCCGTCCTCGCCAATTGACCGCATGGTCAGCATGACATGGGCGTGGGGTTTCGGCATGCCGTCTTCGCCGATGTCCCAATGCACATTGAGATCGGCGATCATGCCCTGATCGACAAACTCCGACTGCGCGAAGTCGCGGGCGAGTTCGATGCCTTGCGCCTGCGTCATCTCGCGTGGAAGGGCGAATTCCACTTCGCGGGCAAGCTGCGCGTCCTTGCGAACCTCGAACGCCTCGACATCGTTCCACAGCCGTTCACGGTCGCCCCATGCTTCCGGCGCATTTTCAGGGAGCATCACCTCGGAATGGACGACGCCGCGCTTGGCGGAGAAATCGTGGCTGCGATCAAGTCGCTCGTCGCGCAACCGCGAACCCGAGCGGTAAGCGGCTGACGCCACCGCGCTGGAGCCAGACTTGCGGCCAATGACCTTGACGTGAAGATGATAGATCGCCATCGCGATCGGATCAGTGGCACGGCAAAGCGCACGTCGGAACGACGTATAAGCGCGCCCTCCCTCGAAAAGTTCTCGGCCGGGACTATCCCGTCTCAGGCCGTCCTGATGACCTTACAGCATTGTGCCGGGTGCTCGACTATGATTTCTCAATCGACGCTCATGGAGACGAGAATGCGCAAACCACGGGATTTTGATGCCGAACTGAAGGCGCTCGACGAAAAGGCGCGCGGGCTGAAAACCCGCAAAGTGCAGCAGCTCGGCGAACTGGTCATCGCCACCGGGGCTGACACACTCACCGCCGGCGAACTGGCGGGTGCGCTGATCGTGCTGGCCGAGACAAAAGAGGCCGGAAAGAGGGAGGCATGGGCCAGGCGCGGGGCCGCGTTCTTTCAAGGACGGTCGCGGCGAAATGCGTCAGCAGCTGACCGCAACACGGACGGCCCTCCTGCGCAACCGAGCGGCGCGCAACTGGCATCAAGCCGCAAGGGCTCGGCATGACATGCGCACATGGCAGGTCGAGCGCCGCAAGCGCACGCGGCATCTCATCGAACTCGGCGGCCTCGTTGTTAAATCCGGTATCGTGGACTTGACCGGCGACAACCGCGCCACGATCTTCGGCGCACTACTCTGGAGCGCAGACAAGCTCAAGGGCGATCAGGGCGAACATGCGCGTGCGCTTTGGGCGGCTAAGGGAAAGCAAGCGTTCGACATGGACTCGGCAACGCTAGTACGCACAGGTAGTTGATGCGCGACAATGGTACGTTAGCTGAGCACATTCGATGCGCTTCATGTCGTTTGCAAGCGTGAGAAGTTTCTGTGCATTATGCAGTGGGCGTTATGTCGCGCGGCTCCGCGCTTTTTGTTTCCGAAGGACTTCTAAAAGCTCAGCTTCGTGCTGGCCCTTCTGCGCTTGTGCTGTTTGTCGGGGGCGATCAAGCGTTAGTCCGCCGTTATCAAGAGGATGGAGAGGCATAACTTTTCATGGTGGCGGGGCGTCACCGACAATCGCGCAGGACGCAAGTTCCCGGTGGTCAAAGGCGCTGTGACTGGGGTGAACTAGGGTCTGTACTCAATAAAGATTCCCAGGACTGAGGGATTGTGATTCAAACTTCCAGCGCATGGGGGTTTGGATGGCAAAGCAGGTTTACTTGCCGAGCGATGCAGAGTGGCGGCGGATTGAGCCTTTGTTGCCGCGAGGGCGGCGCGGGGCGCATCTGGTCGATGATCGCCGAGTGATCGGCGGCATCGTCCACATGTTGCGCTGTGGGGCGAGCTGGCGCGTTCGTCCCGAGGTCTATGGGCCTTACACGACGATCTACAATCGCTTCAACCGCTGGAGCCGTCAGGGGATCTGGACCGATATCTTTTATGCTCTGACGGGCTCGACGGGCATGTACTATGACTTCGGCTGCTCCCCGGGCGGCGGATCAAGGCCGTCATCCCGCCAAACCCGACCCGCAAGCATCCTCACCGTTACGACAAAACCGCCTACAAGGGACGCAATGTCATCGAGAGGATGTTCTGCCGCCTCAAGGATTTCCGCCGCATCGCAACCCGCCATAACAAGCGAGCCGATATCTTCCTCTCCACAATCCCCTTGGCTGCTGCCATGACTTGGTGGATCAATTGAGTCCGGACCCTAATCTAATACGGGTCCGCGGACATCCTGCATCGCGCTGGCAGCGTCGCCGCCGCTTCCATCTATAACAGCCGCGCCGCGATAGGACGATCCATCCGGGGCAACGGCGTGGCCGGTGAGATCAGCCCTCCCATCTCCGCAAGCACCTGCAAATGAAGATCGGCGCCACCGAATTGCAGATCCAGCATCGTCATCCGTTTGAAGTAGTGCCCGATTTTGCAATCCATGGTCATGCCGATGCCACCATGGAGCTGGATGGCCTGCTGACCGACAAAGCGGCTCGCGCGGCCGAGTTGAATCTTGGCGGCTGACATCGCCCGGCGGCGTTCCGTCAAATCCTTCTCGCCGAGCATCATGGTCGCGAACATCGTCATGCTCCTTGCCTGCTCCAGCGCCATCAGCATGTCGACGGCGCGATGTTGGAGCACCTGAAACTTGCTCAATGTCGCACCGAACTGGACACGCGTCTTGAGATATTCGACCGTCTGTTCCTGCATCTCCTCCATGGCTCCGACCATCTCGGCACAGATGGCCGCGATGGCTTGATGGGCGACCTCCTCGATCAGCGAGAAAGCCGCGCCGGCGGTCCCGATCAGCGCGTCAGAATCGACATGAACGTCCGTTAACGACACCGACGCCGCTCGCAATCCATCCTGAGTCCGGTAGCCTCTCCGGCAAACGCCGGGGGCCTCAGCATCAACCAAGAACAGACTTATGCCGTCCTCGTCGTACTGATCTTCGCCCCCCGATCGAGCCGAGACCAATAGCTTGTCTGCGACGTCGCCGTGGAGAACGACGCACTTTTCGCCGTCCAATACCCACTGTGAGCCATCCCGTCTGGCTCTGGTGCCAACATTTGCCAAGTCATGTCGCGAATGCCGCTCCGTGTGAGCAAATGCGAGCAAGAGCTTTCCGCTCGCCAAGGCTGGCAACAGCAGTGCTTTTTGCGCTTCATTGGCACCTAGCGTGAGAAGATTTCCTCCAAGCACCACCGTTGCAAAAAAGGGTTCCAGAAGGAGGCCGCGGCCGAAAGCGTTCATGATGATCATGGCTTCGATCGGACCGCCCCCAGTGCCGCCGTAGCGCTCTGGGAGCAAGACCCCCAAAATTCCCAGGTCAGCTAGGCGTGCCCATGTCGCGCGGCTCCACCCGTCTCTTTCAAATTGATAGAGCTTGCGTCGATCAAATGGATACAGTTCGGCAATAAGCCGGTTCAAGGTATCCTTCAGCAAGCGCTGCTCTTCTGTAAGCCGGAAATCCATGATTGTCCGCCCTATCTGCCAAAAAGTCCCCTCGCGAGGACGTTGCGCTGAATCTCGTCGGAGCCGCCATAAATCGACATCTTCCGCCAATGAAAATAAGTCGGCGCCGCTCGAGCGGCCCACTCTGGGGTAACAAACGGGCCATTCCAGCCGTCGCCGACGAGCTCCTGCCTCTCATCGTCAACGAAAGGCATGGCAAAGAGGCCCGCAAGCTCCACCAGCAGCTCTGTCGTCGCCTGTTGGATCTCCGCGCCCTTGATCTTCAGCAATGACGCTGTGGCGTCCGACGCGCCTGTCCTGCCGTCGCTTTCCTCGCCGGCGACGAGGCGCAACTGCGTCATCTCAAGTGCCTTGAGTTCGACCTCTACTGCGGCCAGTTTCTCGCGAAACCGACGGTCCTCGATCATTGGCCGACCCATACAATACTCCGAAGCTGCAAGCTCCTTAATTCGACGTATGCGGGCCTTCGATACACCTACTCGCGCGATGGTCGCTCGTTCGTTGCTGAGCAGGATTTTTGCATAGTCCCACCCACGATCCTGCTCCCCGACGAGATTTGCAGCGGGAACCCGCACATCATCAAAGAACACTTCATTCACTTCGTGATCGCCCTCCATCGTAATGATGGGGCGTACTGTAATTCCCTCTGATTTCATATTCACCAGAAGGAATGAAATCCCGCTCTGTCTTTTCTCCCCATGGGCGGTTCGGACCAAGCAGAACATCCAATCGGCATAGTGCGCCATGGTTGTCCAGATTTTCTGCCCGTTCAGGACGTATTCATTCCCGTCGCGGCGCGCCGCCGTCTTCAGCGCAGCGAGATCGGATCCCGCTCCGGGTTCTGAGAACCCCTGGCACCACCAATCATCCAAGTTCGCAATGCGTGGGAGAAATTTCCGCTTCTGGTCATCTGATCCGTGGGCAATAAGTAGGGGCCCTATCATGTCGACGGCAAAGTCCAGAGGGGGAGGGGCTGGAAACGCCTGCATCTCCTCACGAAAAATATAACGCTCCACCGCCGCCCAATTGGTGCCACCCCACCCTACCGGCCAGTGCGGGACGGCCCATCCCTTGGCATTGAGTATCTGCTGCCACCGTACGATATCCTCTTTTGAGAGACGGCGATCGTTTAGGAGCTTATCGCTAATGTCTTGCGGCACCGAACTCGACAAAAATGCGCGTACTTCGTCGCGAAACGCAAGCTCTCTCGGTGTCAACTGAAGGTACATTGCACGTAAACCTCGGCTCTTGGACATCCAGCCCGCTGTCACTGATCAGCAGACCCCAGGTTCGGACAGACCTCATCAGCGCTCGAAGTTCGCCGAGCACCTTAGTTTTCGCCCCTCATAGATTGCGCGAGATGCTGCCGAATGATCGGAGACAACGAGCATGGGCGACTCGTGGCCTTGTCGAATAGAACAACGGCACATTTGGCCGTCGCGACACAGCGATCCTCCTGAAACATGACCTGTTCGAGTTCAACAGAGCTGTCTGCAATCTCGCTGACGCGGGTGCCGATCCTGACCTCTCCGGGCCACACCGTTTCGCCGACGAACTCGATGGCCAGCCGGGAAATCCTGAACAGGCTTTGCGCTTCAATCTTGGGAGCGCGGTCGCCATAGAGCAGCTCAACATAACCCGTCTCGAACAGCATGGCGAACACGGTATTGTTTATGTGTCCCAAACGGTCCGTGTCCGCATAACGTAGCTTTTCATCGCTTATCAGGGGATAGCTCTCGCTGCTCGGCTGCTGATCCATTTTGGTGTCCTTTCCCTGTCGTCACATCAATATCTATTGTACTCGGCTCGAAAGAGGCGCCATCAACTGGTCGACACGAGTGGGAGGAGAGCGGCCCGCGCCTCCTCGGGTATGGGGGCGGCCCCCTGCGCGGTTGTATCGACATAAACCCATACGATTGACGCCGACACGCTGGGATCATCACCGAGGCTGTCTCCGTCACGATCGATTCGGCCGTCGAAGAGCAGGCTACTTTTTCCGACACGAGCTACCGTGACGCTCACATGGAGCAAGTCATCGATTGCGAGGGGGCGGTGAAACGTTAGCTCGACCCGCCGCACGACCCACGCAAAGGCACCTAGCTGCGGCTTAAAGAACCCCAGGACGCCTGCGCGTCGAAGCATGTCGTTAGCGGCGGACTCGAAATACGCGACGTAGGTTCCGGTATGCACCAGTCCCCGCATATCGATGTCTCGATGGTAGACACGGAAGCTGCAGTCCGCGGTCCGGTCTCTAACCTCTTGATCCATAGCTATTCTCCAGGCGTTCCAATCGGTTGTTATGCGGAGTGCGAACGCGGTCGTCATTCTTCGTGCTCCGCCCACGCCCTCGCATTTTGCAAACGTGCAAATAGGAAGCTGAGCACAAGCGCCGCCCGCGCATTCTTCGTCGCATTCGATGCTAGCGCGTCGTTGCAAACCGATCTCGCGGTTTTCGGACACGATCAATCAATACCGCCGAACAGATCACCTGGACATCTATGACCGCTCCGTCGTCGACCCGGTGGCACCTGTAGCTTCAGACAGGCGTAATTCGGATTGCGATGTGCTCTTGTCGGGTCAGAATCAACGACGCCAGCCACAATAAACTCTTGAGCAAAGAATATAGCCGATCGCATTCCACGCACGAGAGATCATACGGGGAGAGAAGAATGCAGCACGTGAGCGACGAGCTTGAGTCGAACGTCCGCTACTATTGCCGATCATTTCCGACAGATTTCTCGCGCGCACGCGGTTCCCACATGTGGGATGCGAGCGGGCGTCAGTATATCGACCTGTTCTCGGGAGCGGGAGCGCTCAACTATGGGCACAACCCCCAAGAAATAAAACAGCAGCTGCTGGATTATCTTGCTGCCGACGGAATCGTGCATGGGCTGGATCTACGCACGGAAGCGAAGAATAGCTTTCTGTCCGACTTCAGCAGCCTGATCCTTCGTCCGAAGCAGCTCGATTATAGGCTGATGTTTCCGGGGCCGACCGGGACGAATGCCGTCGAAGCAGCTTTGAAGCTTGCGCGCAAGGTGACGGGGAGAGCCAACATTGCGTGCTTCACAAACGGCTTCCATGGCATGTCCCTGGGTGCGCTCGCCGCTACAGGCTCTACGCGCAAACGTCGTGGTGCCGGTATTCCCCTTTCCCTCGGCGATCGCTACCCGTACTGCAACTATTTCGGCGCTAAAGTCGATACGATTGATCTGATCGCTACCCTTTTGAGTGATCCCAGCAGCGGGTTCGACCCGCCCGCGGCTTTTCTCGTCGAGACCGTTCAGGGAGAAGGAGGCGTGAACGCCGCGGACGACGAGTGGTTAAGACGCCTCGCTGGTCTCGCGAGAAAGCACGGCAGTTTGCTGATCGTGGATGATATCCAGGCGGGGTGCGGTCGAACAGGAAACTTCTTGAGTTTCGAGCCGGCAGGCATTTATCCCGAGATCGTTTGCCTTTCGAAATCGATCAGCGGCTACGGCCTGCCAATGTCTTTATTGCTGATCAAGCCGAGCCACGATGCGTTCGATCCCGGTGAGCATAACGGAACGTTTCGGGGGCACAACCTTGCGTTCGTCGCGGGCCGAGCGGCGCTCGCATACTGGCGACAGCCGGACTTCCTGCAAGGTCTGGACCGCAACATCGCCATCCTGGACGAGTGGCTTTCGGCCGTCATCGAGCGCCTGCCCCCCAGCGCCGCGGAAGCCCGTGGCCGCGGCTTGCTGCGAGGCTTGGCATTCGCTGACGAAGGCCTGGCGACTATCGTTGCCAAAAAAGCATTCCAACGCGATGTTATCATCGAGGTAAGTGGTGGTCGGGACCACGTCCTCAAATTCCTGCCGGCGCTCAACATTCCATCAGCGACGCTGACCGAGGCTCTTGGCCGGTTGGAGGAGATCATCGAGCTGGAGTGTCTGGCGAAGGCTGATGTTGCAGAGCCGTTAGGGCGGCAGGCCAGTTAGCGTTCGGTCCCTCGCGTCGGCAGCAGAGCCGACGGACTTGGGTAGGAATCAATGCAGCCGCCACGTCGACCGACGTCGTGTCGGCTGACCGCGCCGGCCGCCCACGGGAAAATCTCCAGATGACCAGACAACAAACAGAGCTTCACGATCTCGTTGGGATCGGTTTCGGTCCGGCGAACATTGGCTTGGCCGTCGCTCTAGACGAGATCGGGTGGGAAGGGTCCGCATTGTTTCTGGAACGCCGCACAACGCCAGACTGGCAACCCGGAATGTTGCTCGACGGAGCCGACATACAGCACAATCCGCTGCGAGACTTCGCTACGCCGCGCAACCCTTCAAGCCGATTCAGCTTTCTCAATTTTCTCAAGTCCGAGAATCGTCTCTTTCAGTTTCTCAATCTGCCTACAGCCTTTCCGCTCCGAAAGGATTATGCGGCCTACGTAAGATGGGTTGCCAATCACTTCACCCATTGCGTGTCGTACCAGTCTGACGTGGTGGATGTTTCGCTGGAGAGCGTATCCCAGCAGCGGGAATCGCCCATTGCGGCGGTGCATTTGGCCGACGGTCGCACCATCCGGGCTCGAGCGATATCGTTCGCGCCGGGCCGAACTCCGGCGATTCCAGATGTGTTTTCTCCGCACCTCGGGGATCGTGTCGTTCACTTCACAGACTATCTGCCCGCTCGGGAGCGATGGCGGCGACAAGGGGCAGTTAAGTCGGTCTGCGTCGTCGGCGGCAGCCAAAGTGCGGTCGAGATCACGCTCGATCTGGCGAGCCTCACGCCGCAAATCCAGATACTTAACTTGCATCGGGGCTTCGGCTATCAGCTAAAGGATACCAGTCCGTTTACCGAGGAGATCTACTTCCCGGAATTCGTCGATGCATTCTACCAATCCAGCGACTTAAGGCGGCGAGAGCTCTGGGCAGAGTTACGCCGCAGCAACTACGGGTCAGCGGACCAGGACGTCATCGATCAGCTCTATTGCAAGCTCTACGAGCACGATCTGGATGGCCAGCATCAAATATCGCTCCGCACAAACTGCAACATTGTCGCCGTAGGCCAGGCGAACAGCGGTGCTTTCGATTTGACGCTGGAGGATCGTGGAAGCTTCGAGCGGACCATTCTGTCGGTCGATGCCGTCGTGCTCGCAACAGGCTTTCGAAACCTCGGCCTGCGTGAAAACGAAGAACGATTCCCGCCTCTCTTGCGACAGGTCGCAGCGTCCCTCGGTGATCAGCGCGCCGTCCTCTCGTTGTCGCGCGACTATCGAATGATGGATGGCTCCCGTCCGCTGCCGATCTTTATCAATGGGCTCTGCGAGTCGAGCCACGGCTTCGGCGATGCCGGCTCATTCAGCCTTCTTTCCCTGCGCTCGCAGATGATTGCCGGCTCGCTCATGCAGTATCTGTCTTCGCAGGTCCATCTAACGAGTTCTCGCCAACTGCCTGCGGTAGTCGCCGTCGGCTAAAAAACGGAGCAAATCAAGTGCCTGAAGAGAACGGTGTAGAGCGGCTCGTGCGCCGTGGCGCGTCCAGCACTTATACCTACGAGTACAACTGCAAGACCCGTCGCCTGTTTCCCTGGATGGAGGTCGCGAATACCAAGCGCCCCTTGACCGAATTTGGCTGCATGATCGTCACCCTAGAGCCCGGCAAGCAGGTCGATCTCCACGATCACGATGAAGAGGAAACCTTCATCGTCATTGGCGGAAGCGCAACCTTGGAAATCGACGGCAAAACGACGGAGCTCTATCCGACCGACGTGGCCTACATCCCAAGAGCCGCCAAGCACTCCCTGCGCAACGCGGGGCCGGATCCATTCGTGATGGTGGACATATACTGGGATCTTGGCGGTAGCGGGCAGTAAAATATTGATCAGAGAAAGGGAAGAAGCGATGCGCAATAGCGATTGGATCGTCACCGTTCCACCACCCACGCCAAATGGCGGGCTTCATGTGGGTCACCTCAGCGGCCCCTACCTTGCCGCAGACGCATTCGTGAAGCAGTTAAAACTACGCGGTGGGAGTTATGCTTATACGACGTTTAGCGACGCGAACCAGTCGTATGTCCGCGTTACCGCAGAGCGTCAGAAGGTGCAACCGTCCCAGCTTGCGCAACAATGCTCGAACGATATTCACGGGACCATGGCGCTGTATCAAGTCGAAGTAAGCGATTTCGCAATACCAGATGCCGCTGAATGCGAGCAGGTGCGCCAGTTCTTTCTCGAGCTTTACCGGCGGGGCATCCTCGTACGAAAGGAGTTTCCGACTTTCTTCTCACCCGATCGAGGCATGGCTTTGGACGAGGCGGGGGTCTCCGGCTACTGCCCGAAGTGCCTTGACGAATGCAAATGTGGCATCTGCGAGTCGTGCGGCTTCTTATGCGATCCCAACAGTCTCATCGCGCCGCGCGATACGGTGACTGGCAGCCGTCGGCTGCAGGTGCGGATGGTGCCCCTACTCGTATTCGAGATGGAGCGATTTCGCGAAAAGATTCGCGAGTTCTACCGAGGTAACGGGCGATACCGCCCCCGCTACGGATGGCTCGTGGCCGATGCGCTTGCTGCGCCGCTGCCTGATTTTCCCGTCACGGTCGAAGGCAGTTGGGGCATCCCGATACGGCATGATGATTTCCCCGGACAGGTCATCAACGCCTGGCCAGAACTGGTCGTCCATCAGTTGCTGGATCACAAGCGTCGTTCGCGGGACGGATATCCGGCGTCAAAAGTGGTGAACTTCCTGGGATTCGACAACACCTATTTCTACGCGATCGTTCACGCCGCGCTGCTCATCGCTAGCGGAGAGCAAGACTGGCTACCATACGGGTCCATCACAAACGAGTTCTACAACCTCGACCACAGCAAGTTCTCGACGAGTCGAAACCACGTCATTTGGGCACGCGATCTTGCAACCCGTCACTCGACTGACCTCATCAGGTTTCACACTCTGCTCAATTCTCCTGGGTTCGAAAGGGCCAATTTCAACGAAGCCGAGATGGTTGCGCAGACAGACGCTGCGCTGTCGCAGCCTTGGCAAGAGGTTTACCAAGCGTACGGCAGGCTCTTGGAAGGCGCCGGCCGAAATGGCGCGGTCTCCATCGAAGTACGTCACGCCGCATCGGCGGCGGTCACCCGAATCCTTGACAGCCTTTCGCTGGACCGCTTCCACCTACAGCAAGCAGCCCAAGATCTCCTGCACTTCCTTGGGTACATTCGGGTAGAGCTTTGTAAGCCGGGCTCCAGTGCAAATGATCTGGCTTTCGCGCTGAAGGTGTTTGCCCAAGCGGCCTTCCCCCTGATGCCGATCGACGCTCAGCGGCTTTTCTGGGCGCTTACGGGCAAGGATTTGAATCAGTTGGATATGGCTCCCGAGAGCCACCCGAGACCCATCCCCGATGGACTGTTCCAAGTCCGAGAGAGCGAGAATTCAGCTCATCCCAAGACGGAGGCTCGCTACGCCGTCGGCGCGTAGGGTCCACGCCGGACAGTTGGCACGAATGAGAACGGAGAGGGCAGTGACATTCGATTTGGAAGGCGTCGCCACCATGGCGCATGAGCCAGCCGAAGCGCAAGCGGTCGCCGGTCCTCTCCTCGCCGTCTGCGGCACTGCTGGTCCGCACGCAGCAGACCTCCAAGTCGCCATCGAGCTTGGGCTTAGCGATGAAAACACCTCAGCTCGCACCTTCTACTACAACGACCAGCGCTCCGGGAGACGCGCTCAGGAAGTCGCGAGTGAAATCGCAGCCAGCGGGACCAAATACGTTGTTGGTCACTTCAGCACGCCAGCCGCGCTTGCTGCCAGCCGCATCTATGGCGACCAGGGGATAGTTTTCTTGGCACCGGGAACGTCCGCGCCGGACCTTTGCACGTCGACATCGACAACGACAGTACAATTATTCGGAACCGACGACGAGCAGTTGGAGTGCCTCGCAAGGGCAGCAATCGAACTTGGCCGGTCAATCCTGTTGCTCAGCCAGACGGGCACCTATGGAGCTCGCCTGGCAGCGAGCCTTGTGCCGCGGCTCACGCCCTGCTGCCGAAAGCTCGCCGCCTTGTACCTTAACGAAGAACCTCCTGGCCGGCTTCCCGTGACCGTCGAAGCGAGTGACGTGCTGGTGATCCTTGGGCCTCAGGACTTCGCTGCGAGACTGTTTACCGGCGCACTTCGTTCAGTCTCGCTCGGTCAGATACTGATGTCCGACGACTGCTTCACACCTTCCCTTTTCCTGGAGAGTGACCTTGCTTCCCGTTGCTCGGTCGCCTTCCTTGAGAAGCAATCGGGCATGCTCATAGATCGGCAGGTTAACGAGTTGCGCCACCGAGCACGACAGGTGCTTGGGAGATCAGCGGGCCCCTACTTCGAGACCAGCTACATTGCAGCTCGAGCGCTCGCCGTCGCGTGGCGGGAAGTCGGGTCTGATGACCCCTTCGCGGTTCTGCGATACATCCTCGGACACGCCTGGCAGTCGCCCTTTGGGCTGCTCAGCTTCTCCGCAGAGCGACGCCTTAGAGGGTACCGTTGGAGGATGATTCCAGCGCGCGCAATCGGCGAGCGATAAGCCAGCTTCGCGACCGCGCTGCCGTTTAGCCGATCAAGGGCTGTGATGGCATTCGACACACCAAGAAACAAAACTCAGATAGATTCGAACTCGCTCTTAGGATGCATCGTTTTTGAGTGACAACCTCCCGACACATTTCGCTCGTAGTATAAACCGAGTGGTGGCGATACACGCGCCTGCAGGTCGGCGACACAAAACGGCGGCGATCGAACGAGCGATACTGGCGTCGAGGTGCGGGAATGAGCTTGAACATTTCGTCTGCCCTAGAAGATATCTGGGACATGATCCCGTTGGAAAGTACGGTCGACGAGCTTCGTGGTGTCGCAGTCCAAATCACGAGAGACCTGGGCTTTCAATGGTTCGCTTATCTGCGCATAAGCGAGGGAAACCCCGAACTTATTTCGTCTTATCCAGACTCGCTGGCGCAGCTTTACGTCAAGGACAAGCTCAGTGATGTGGATCCGATTGTTCGACATGCCCGTACCGCGCGCATGCCATTCTTCTGGGGTGACTTGGATGAAGCCACATGCCGACTGACTCCTGACGATCGATTTACACAGGAAGCTGCTCGGCATGGAATTCGGAACGGTCTCGCGATCCCAGTCTATGTTGGATACAGCAAATTCGCTGCCATGATCTTTGCCGAAAAAATTGCTGACCGTCCGACCCGATCCGAAATTCAAACCGCGCTTGCAGCTATCCATCTGACTGCGTTCCAATTTCACGCACGGTTGACAATGAGGTCGAGCAGACAGAATTCGGCTGCGGGACGTCCGCTGACCTCTAGGCAACGGCAGTGTCTGACATGGTCGGCTCGGGGAAAGACGATGTGGGAGACTGGAACGATATTGGGAATATCGGAGCGCACGGTATTGTATCATCTCCAAGATGCTCGCTTACGCTTAGGTGCGCAGACCATCACCCAGGCTGTCGTTGAAGCCATGCGGTTTAACCAAATCTCCGATGTATAACGTTCCACCGTAAGCTAGATTCCCCCTATCTCAACGCGCGCCATGCGGCACACTTCCTCAAATGTCGGTGCTTGCGCCTGCGTCAGTCTGCACTCGAGACAACAGCGCGCGCAAACACGCCGAAGATTATGCAGCATTGGCTCGCGCAATTCTCGCGGGCAGGCGACCGCCGCCTACGATGTACACGCCGGCAGAAACGATGGCGACGGATATCCAGTCTGCCACGGAGGGCCTTTCGCCGAGCGTGGGGATCGAAAGTATCGCGGTGACCACGGGCGTCAAGGCGACAAACGCAGCCGCGCGGGTAGCGCCAAGAATGCTCACGGTTCGCCCGTATAGCAGGAGCGCAACGATGGCCGTCAGCACGCCCTGCACAACGGCCTGGAGCGTTAGCTCTGCCGCCGGCGCCGACAAGACCCTCAGCCCGTTGAAGTACAGGTAGGGGGGCAGATAGAGGACCAGTGATACGACCGCTGCAATAGCGGCGGCGTGCAAGCCATCCAGCTGCGCTCTGCGCATCGCGATCGTGTAGCCGCCCCAGACGAATGCGGCTGCGAGGAACAGCGCCTGGCCGAGGTTCTGCTGCGTTCCGATAGTACCACCATTCCCAAACACGAGGCAGAGCGCCCCAAGGACGATTAGAGACAACCCGATCGTCTTGGACGGGGATGGTGTCTCGCCGAGAAAAACGATCGCAAGCACCGCCACCATTAGGGGAGTTCCGCCGGGATAAAGAGCGCCCGCATGAGCGGCCGGGGCGAACAACAGTCCCACATTGACAAGCAGGACGCAGGGAGCTCCGCATCCGATGACGATCGCGGCCAAGCCGGCCCAGCCGAGCCGCTCAAGCGCAAGTCCTCTGCGGATGAGGTACGGCAACAGAATGGCCCCGGCCACCGCAAATCGGATCGCAACGATGTCCCACGGGGTCAAGTGTGTCCGCACGCCAAAACGGGACGCGATAATAAAAGCAGACCAGATAAAGACGGCTGCCAGACCACACAAGACCCCGAAGGCGTTCTCCGATCGCATTAGGCGCTTGATCTCCTATCAGAGCCGCCGGCATTTCCGTCGGTTTACCTTTCCCCCTCTTAACGGCTGGCGCCAAGTAATTCTGGCGGTTTTCGGACGTGATCATGCCTTTGCAGTGCAAGAAAATGCCTTCTCGGAACCACCCATCGTTGCCGTACGGCGGCCTCGTCGTTGACCTCGCGCGAAGCCGGGGCTGTCGCCGAATCCACTGTTCGGCGCATGTAGCAAAGATGCCATTCCACGCAAGCTGCTTATTGGACGATGAGGAGCGTGGTCAGAAGTGCGATCGCATCATAGCGAATGCGCGGCATGATCGCGGACCGGACGCTGATCGGCAACACGATCCCGTTCGAAGCCAAGAGCAATCGCGCCGTTCATCCGCGACCAGGAAGAGGATGAAATCTACCACCTGCCGCAGTAGGCTCGTCAGGTAGCAATCATCAAACGTCATCCAAGGCCGACCGAAGTCGCGACAGGGCATGACCTAGCCGTTCGCCTTCCAGCCCAAAACAAATCCGGATATGCCCCTCGCCAGCTGGACCGAAGGCGCTCCCCGGTGCAACGGCAACGCCATGCTTCTCGACCAACTTCAGGGCGAGTTCGAGGCTGTTTTGAATGCCATCGACGCGAATGAAGGCGAAGAAGCTCCCATCGGGAACAGAGTAACTTATCCGATCCAGTCCCGCGAACGCTTCCGCCGTTAGCGACCGGCCCGCCGCACAATGCTCAACAAACTCGCGCACGAAGCGGTGGTCGGCGATTGCGGCTAGCGCGCCGCGCTGGGAGAATGGAGCCACGCCAGAATGGATCACCTCTACTACGTTCGAGACAGGATCTCGAAGGCCCTTCGGCAAGACCAGCCAACCCACGCGCCACCCCGTCATCGCCCAAGTCTTACTAAAGCTGTTACATACAACGACGCGGTCTTCACCCGAAACGATATCCAGAAGCGACGGCGCCGCGCGCGCGCCGGAATAGACCAAGCGCGAATAGACCTCGTCGGAAATCAGCCACACACCGTGGCGCCGGCAAAGTGCAAGGATGTCCTCGAGCTCCTCACGCGTAGCCGTCCATCCGGTAGGATTGTTTGGTGAGTTCAAGATGAATGCGCGGTGCCCGGGCAGGGCCGAGGAAAGTTCATCCATATCTAGTGCAAATTTGCCAGACCCGTCCCCGCGAAGCGCGATTTGCGTCACCTCTGTTTGCCGCAGTCGAGCTGCATTCGGGATATTTGGCCATACCGGACCATGCACAAGGACGCGATCGCCGGGGCGGGCTGTAACGGCCAACGCAACGGATATTGCCGTCATTCCTGAAGCAACGACCTGTATCTGCCCTTCCGACACCGCTCGCGCGTGAAGATCCGTCAAATACGAGGCTATCGCTTCGCGAAGCTCAGGGAGTCCGCGGACATCGGGATACCGGGTGTCCCCCTCGTCGAGCGCACGCTTGAGTGCCGCCCGAGCCGATACGGGACTGCTGACGTCGCTCTCACCAAAACAGAGAAACGCGACGTCACGATGCCTCGCTGCAGCTCTGGCAATCTGTATGATTTGTGATCCAGGCACTGAAACGATATCCATCATCGAAATCTCCAGTCGTGGTTATCGCAGCAGTTTTGTGATCACCGGGGCCGCGCCTAGTCTGCGTCAGGCACGGAAACGTGTTTGCGTCCAAGGTCCCACAGGTTGAAGCTCTACGGCCGCTCAATCGCTTGCCGAAGGTCTGCTATGATCGTCTCTGGGTCCTCGATACCGACGGAGAGCCGAAGTAATCCGTCCGTGATCTCGTGTGCCTCCCTCTGCTCTCTGGGCACCTTGACGTGTGTCATGGTTGCGGGATGCTGGATCAAGGTGTCCATCGCGCCCAGCGTCGCTGTGACCGTGCAGTGGCGCACGTTTCTCAAGACACGCACCGCCGCTTCGAGACCTCCGGCCACCTCGACGCTGAGGACGCCACCGAATGCTCGCATTTGACGCGCGGCGATCTTATGGTCGGGATGCCCCTCCAGACCAAGATATCGTACACGACGTATTGCGCTGTGGCCCTCCAAAGCCTTGGCGATGCGCATGGCGTTGTTACAATGCCGCTCCATGCGCAGGGGAAGCGTCTTGAGCCCCATGTTGAGCAACCACGCATCAAAAGAACCGGCGCAGCCACCAAGCAGCTTGCGCATCTTCCATACTTCCGTCTTGACGAACGCTCCGTCGCGCCCGATGACAACGCCCGTAAGGGAGTTCGAGTGGCCATTGAGGAATTTCGTCGCGGAATGAACGACGAAGTCCACGCCATGCGCAAAGGGTTGCTGGAGATAGGGTGTCCCCAAAGTGCCATCCACCGCGCATTTTGCGCCGTACTTGTGTGCAATCTGAGCAAGCTGCGCAATGTCGTAACATCGGGCCGTCGCGTTTGTCGGCGTCTCGAGGTAGATGAGACGAACCGGAGAATACGCCCGGATCTGCTTTTCGACCCATTCCATGTTGTGGAGGTCGCCGTAAATGATCCGGACGCCGATCGGCGCGAGCATGGCGTCCAGGAACTCGGTTGTGGTCCCGTAAATGTTTCCCTGTGTCACGATGTGATCACCGGGCTTTAGGCCCAACGACAGGAATAGTGACGAGACAGCGGCCATTCCTGAACTGAACAGGACGGCTTCGAGTTGCAGCGGCTTCCCGTTCTCTGAAAGACCGTGGCTTTCGAGAGCTGCGATCTTCTGTTCAACAAGCGCGGTATTCGGCGTTCCCCAGCGATTGTAGAGATGCGGCCGCTCCTTCAACTCGGCGAATATTTCCATCGCCTCTTCGGCGGGTGGATAGACAAATGTCGATGTCGCGTAGATCGGCTGCACATGAGGGGTTGATGTCCGGCTCCCCGGCGCCTGATCCACGCAACATATTGATTGAAAGTCGCTCTGCGTCTCGGCCTGCATCTAGCTGTTCCTCCTCACGCTCGCCGTCCCGCTTGGCGCCCGTGTTCGACAATTCTCACTTGAGGTTGCCCAATAACGGCGCCCGGAGACAACCCAGCCTAGCGCAACTGATGGGCGAATCGGTCCTGTTGGATTGTACAGGTAGGCAGCAAGCGGATGTGCTGCGAAAACGATGCAAAGAGCATCGCAACGCTCTCGGGTCGGTGTCGCGGTTCGCGAGCAAGGCCCGTGCATCGGAACAGATACACCGGAGGTCGAGATGGACGCCGCGCCTGATCAAAAGCGAGTGGATCTAGCTTGCGTGGGCTTCGGCCCCTCCGGCATAGCGGTTGCCGCCGCGATCGAAGAATGCGCGGACGAGGCTCATCCCACCCGGCTATCGTCGAGATTCTTCGAGGCAAGAACATCCAGTGCATGGCACCCGAATTTCATTTTGGCTGGCAGTGACATAAACCATCACTTCTTGCGCGATCTCGCGACGCCGCGCGATCCCCGCAGTCGCTTCACGTTCGTGAATTATTTGAAGGCCAAGGGACGACTCTACGACTTTGGCCGATTAGGTCGGGCGCCGAGCCGTCAGGAATGGTCAGACTACGTCCAGTGGGCGGCTGCACAGCTGGCGGCATACGTCAGCTATGACGACGCCATCCGAGACGTGAGCCCGCGGTTCGAGGGGGACGAGCTGGTCGAGCTCACAATCGGCGCCCGGTCCGGACGTGTTTCGACGACCAACCTGGTTGTATCGGTCGGTGCCGAGCCGAAGGTCCCGACGCCGTTCAAGGCACTTCTGGGAGATCGTGTGTTTCACACGTCGGAGTACGAACGGCGTGTTGCCCGCTTGCCCCAGACGGTCAAATCGATTGTCGTCATTGGTGCTGGCCAGAGCGCAGGCGAAGCGATCTTTGATTTGCGCCAACGGTTCCCAAACGCATCGATAACTGGCATTCAGCGGTCTTCGGGTTTCAAGCTCTACGACCTCAGCCAATTCAGCAACGGGGTCTACTGTCCGCCGGAAACAGACTACTTCTTTGGCTTGCCGCCAGAACGAAAAGCCGCCGCGTTCGCCGAGACATTGCGGACCAACTATTCGGGTCTCGACGCTGAAATCTGCTCAGCCCTGTACCAGCAAATCTACGAGGATGCCGTCGCTCAAGCACCGCGCATCACGCTGCTCACGAGACGCGCCGTTTCTGAAGTGCACAGGACGCAACGCGGCATAGACCTGTCGGTAAAGGAAGTGAATAGCGATGCTGCCGACGTGATATCGGGCGAGGTAGTCGTCTTGGCGACCGGTTTCCATGTGAATCCTCTGCCAGGCTTCCTGCAGAACGTGCGCTCATTAATCCGAATGAATGATTGCGGACAGCCCGTCGTGAATCGCGACTACAGTCTCGCGTTGACCAGACCGTCCCGCGCGCGCATCTATCTGAACGGGCTTTGCGAGCACTCGCACGGTATCGGCGATGGCCAGAGTTTTAGCATGGTCGCCCTTCGAGCCGAGGCGATTGTAAAGTCTGTTCTCAGCGGATCGCCGGCGTCCGAGGTTCAGCCTGTTCGTTCAAGCACCCCAAGACTCGTTTCTCTCTAATCCAGCCGCGCGCAGCGCAGAAAATGGCGTGCTGCGGGTCGGCGAGCGGAACGCTGATCCTGCTTAGTGCGTGGACTAATGATATGGAGCGATTACGATGGAACAACCCGAATACACGGTCTATGGCCATCACGACTCTGGACACTCGTACAAGGTCTGTCTCTTCCTCGAGCTGGCGCGGCTCCGCTATCAGTACAAGATGATTGACGTCTTTGCGGAGCCGTCGAGCCGTCCCGCCGAATTCCGACGCCTCAGCCGATACGGTGAGGTGCCGGTGTTGGTTCATGACGGTTTGTGCATTAGCCAGTCAAACTCAATCTTGTCCTATTTGGCCGAGCAAACGGGCTCGTTCGGCGGGACGGATCGGCGGAGCCGCGCTGCGATCAACGAATGGCTATTTTGGGAGATGAGCCGATTGAACCTAGGCGTTGCCAACTTGCGATTTGCCCTTCGGTTCGAGACCGATCCTCCGTCAGACGTGGTGTCGCTCTACAGGCGACGGGCAGAGGAGGCGTTGGGGCAGCTCAATACCCACTTGGAAAGCGCCAAATTCATCGTGGGCTCCTCCCTGACAATTGCCGACATATCCTGCGCGGGCTACCTGTTTTGGGCGGATCAGGCGAAACTAGATCTCTCGGAGTACGCCAACGTTGCACGTTGGTTGGCCGATATCCGGAGGCTCGATCGCTGGCAGCCACCGGAAGCGATACTGACGTCGATCCCGGCTGGGGCCGGAGCTCGAGCGGATGCAGTATAAGCAATTTGTCCAGGATGCGACGCGGGCTCCGTTATGGTGGACGGGACGGCCGCGCATCCAGCGGCTGGATTGCGACCTTCCCGGGAACGCTGATGTCATTGTGGTCGGGTCAGGCTACACGGGCCTGGTCGCGGCGATAACGCTGGCCCGGCGGGGGCGCCACGTGCTCGTGCTGGAAGCGCGACAAATTGGATTCGGCGCCAGCTCACGCAACTCCGGTATGCTTGGACCGAGCTTTCCGAAACTTGGCTTGTCGGGACTCATCAAGGCCTATGGAAACACGGCGGCCCAGGCTCTCATGGATGAGAGTTTGAACGCCCTGGCGTATACGAGACGATTCATTGAGGATGAAGGAATTGAATGTGGCCTTGCCGAGGTAGGGCGCCTTGTAGCCGCCCTGAGGCCGAAAGACTACGACGACCTGGGATATCATGCTGCAGTTCTCAAAGAGCGCTTTGGCATAGCGGCACGCATGATACCCCGTGCCGAGCAACGCTCAGAGATCGGAAGCGACCTCTATTACGGAGGCATGCTCCTCGAGCGCGATAGCTCTCTCAACCCGGCCTTATACCATGACGGATTGGTGGATGTTGCTCTAAAATCCGGCGTATCCCTCGTGCCAGATACGCCTATGCTTGATATCGCCGCTACGGGCGCCACGCACCTCGTCACCACGTCTCGTGGGCAAATTCGATCGAGGAATGTTATTATCGCGACGAATGGCTACACCGGCAACCTGAGCCAATATCTTCGCCGGCGTATCGTGCCGATCAGCAGCGCCCTGATTGCTACAGAGCCGCTTCCAAACGGCGAAATGCGACGTTTGATGCCAGGGCGGCGGCTCATAGAAGAGAAGCGCCGCGTGCTCTATTACTATCGAACGTCACCTGATGGAGCGCGTCTCATTTTTGGCGGTCGCGCCGTAAGGCCAGGAGACGGGGCTATCGCGAATAGCCTTGATCTTTACGCCGCCATGCTGCGGGTATTTCCAGAGCTGGCTGGCGTGAGAGCGGAATTCGCGTGGTCGGGCCTCATAGCGTATACCTTTGACTTGCTGCCCCACCTGGGAGAGGTGGCAGGCGTTCACTATGCCCTTGGCTGTTGCGGTTCGGGGATAGGCCGGTCCACTTGGCTTGGCCACAAGATTGCTCTGAAGGTTCTGCAGGATCCTGAGGGGCGCACGGCCTACGACAATCTCGAGTTCCAGACGCGTCCCCTCTACTATGGCGATCCTTGGTTTCTCCGCCCGGTCGTCGCGTGGCAACGCCTGCGCGACACGGTAGGCATCTAGGTATCGGCAAGCCTCGACGGCCCGGGCGTACGATAGGCGCCGGGGTGAGCTCCCTTTTGCTAGGGTGAAACGGCTGCTACTGACCCGCAGCGATCCTCTGGGCTGCGATGTCGCGCAACTTCGTTCGTTGCACCTTAGTGCCATTCGGTCCCGATGTTACCGGGAACGCGTCGATGCAGACAAATGATCGCGGTACTTTGAATTTGGCCAGCCTTTGACTGCAAAACTCCTGCAGCGCGGTAGCGCTAAAGCTCTCATTGAGCCGCAGCGTTACAAAGGCGACCGCGATCGTACCGGATGGTCCGGCCACATCGACCACCTGGCACGCGTCAACCGAACGGTGCTGCTGAACATATGACTCTATCTCGGCCGGTGCGACGAGATACCCCCCCAAGCGAAGGACGTCTCGCATTCGCCCCAAAAATACGACGCGTCCGCCCGGCAATACCCGACCGAGGTCGCCGGTACGGAAAAAGCCGTCCGACGAAAACACCTCCTCGGTTGCACGCTCATCGCCAAAATATCCAAGCATAAGGCTGGGCCCTTTCAGCTCGAGCTCCCCTGCGGTGCCAGGCCCCACCAATTTCCCCGTCGAGATGTCGCGGACGCGAACCTGAGCGGTGGGTGCTACCAAAAGACCGCCAGCCACGGCTGTTCCAGGTAGCTCCGCCCGTATCGGCTGATGCGTGAAGATCGCCTGCATCTCGCTTGATCCATAGATGCCAATGAGGCGTACTCCCCTTTGCGAGAGCTGCGATGGAAGATCCGATAGCTCAGGGGAAAAGCTTCCAAAGCTAGCCCACTGGAGCGAGGGGAATGGAATTTGTTCCGCCGATTCTGCAAAGAGACGTGCCAGCATTTCATCCGAGGCGCATAGAGTCGTTACCCTGTTCGCCCGAATAAGTTCTGCTGCGCCTTTTGCGTCGAAGCTCGCTTGCATCACCAAACAGGAGCCCGATGCCAAGGCAGCCATTGCCTGAACGAATCCAAAGATTCCGCATAGGGGCAAACACAGCAGCTGGACGCTGTCGGGTGAATAAGCAGCGGCCTTGGCAACCCAGCTTGCATGCGTGACGATCGCCCGTTGGCTATGAAGGACGAACTTTGGAACGCTCGTCGTACCGGACGTAGTGAAGATGTTGGAGCCAAGGATCGAACTGCCCAAGTCGACGGCAACCGGGGGCGCCTCTGCAAGCTCCGCGTAAGATATCGCGCGCTTGCCTAAGCGCTCGCGGACCAGATGTGCGTCGTCCTCACCGTAGAGCACCACCGTTTCGAGTGGCTCTAACAGATTGGGATCGATTTCATGCAGCGTGCCGATAAAATCGAGACCCCTGAAGCTGGGCCATATCACAAGCATTTTTGAGCCAGATCGCGCGATAATGTCGCCCACTTCGTGACTGCGAAATCGAGGATTGATAGCCACGAGGATTGCCCCAAGCATTGCCGATGCGAAGTGAAGCGCCAGCCACGCCGGCGCGTTGGGCATCCAGATGGCGACCCGGTCCCCCGATCGTACGCCGAGCGCGGATAAGCCGTTTGCGACGCAGGCGCTTTCATGCAGCAAATCGGCAAAACTCAGCGTCCGATCATTCCACACGACAGCAGGCCGTGAAGCGTACGCTTCCGCCGCTCGCACAAGAAAGTTGCCCAAGGTCGTAGAATCAGGATCGCGTTCGTTCGAGCTGGAGGCGGCGCCGATCATTACCCAATCTCCATAGCCGACTGTCATCAATACGGATGGCGCGTGCTAATCGTAAGTATGCTTCAAGCGCTGGCGCTCCCAGCGCAGCCATCCGAACGTGGAGCACACAATAGCCGCGTCGCTCTCTTGCTGCTCGCGAGATTCGGACGCCTATGTAGATTTTGAAACCGCTCAGCTCCTGCATGATAGTTCGCTTGGGAGCTACGAATTCGACGACTTAAGCTCACAGCGAGCGTCACCATGCGACTAGGGCTTCATGAAGTGCGGGCATCCCTGAACGATCAACGCGATGAGGCTTGCCAAGAATGCGCCGCCATCGGCTCAAAACGGCGCGATCTGCTGAAAAGCAAGTAGCGTTTGGTGCACGCCTGCAGACCTTCGCTAAGAGGCCGCGAGGTTCGCCGTTGCGGTAACCGAGGATCGAACGGCCCGCCGCTCTGCCTCGGAAACGTTCTGCGCGTACCATAGATACTGCGCAGCATAGGCGCGCCACGGTCGCCATGATTCGATATGGGTCGACAATTCGTGGGCTGGAACGCGCTCTTGGCCAAACAATCGCGAAAACTCATCGATCCCTGACGGAAATGCATCCGGCTCGCGGAATTGCCGCATAGCGATGTATTGCGCTATCGCATCACCAATTTCCGGGATTTCGCGAAGCTGGGCAATCATGTCTTCGAGACTTTGCCCCGTCCTGAACAGATCCTTGCCGCTCGATGCCATGCGCGCCAATTCTGAAATCGCCGACGCCTTGGCGCCGGGTATGCCGAGTTCAGTGAGGTCAGCCGTCGCAAGAGCTTTTGGACGCGGGAATATTCGCCTGAGGCCATCTTTCCCTGATCCCGTCACCGCCAGCGATGCCCCATAGGTGCTCACGACCTTCCTGATGCTGGTCTTTGCTTGCGGATCCGTATTCCCGTCGCCGAGGATCGTCCTAACCGCGAACTCGAACCCATCCCATGCGCCTGAAACCCGCAATCCAGGCCACGCGGCTACGAGAGGCGCGAGCAACGTGTCTTGCGCGAGGTGACGCGCTATCGGTTCGGGGTCGGCAGAAAGATCGAAGACGCGCCGCAGCCGCGTGAGGATGGCTGGCAGCGTCGCAAGCCGTGGGAATTGCACGACGGCTTCCAACGCATGGTCGGCCGATGGACGAACAGTGATGGACCCGATTGCTCCATCCAGGTCGATGGTGCGGCAGTAGGCAAGCCCGTCAACCAGTTCAACCTCGGGAATTGCGTAGGTCTGAAGGTAGCGGAGAATAGCGGCCCAATCATATGGCGGCCGATAACTGAGACGGAGTGTGATTTCAGTGGAGGGGGTGGCCGCTGATGCAGGCGGTTTGGTACGGCGCAGAGAATTAGGAGGACGTCCGTAGAGCCGCTGAAAGACCTCGTTAAATTGGCGCACGCTGCCGAACCCGGCAGCCAAAGCCACGTCCGTCATCGAAAGCTGCGTGTCATGAATGAGCTGCTTCGCAAGTAAGACTCTACGCGTTTGCGCGACTGTGATCGGCGACGCTCCGAGGTGCTTGTCGAATAACCGACGAAGCTGGCGCTCGCCAACTCCTAGCCGGCTGGCAAGATCGCTCATGCTTGCGGAGTCGAGCGCGCCGGCTTCAATCAGCGACAGGGCACGGGAGACAGTGTTCGCAGTTCCCCGCCAGGCGCCGAAGTCTGGCGCAGTTTCAGGGCGGCACCGTAAGCAAGGACGGAATTTCGCTTCCTGCGCCTCTGCCGCCGAACGGAAGAACATAACGTTTTCGATCTTGGGGGTGCGCGCGGGACAGATCGGCCGGCAGTATATGCCGGTGGTCCGCACTCCAATAAACAGCTGACCGTCAAACCGGACGTCTCTCGTCGCTATTGCACGGTAGCATGCGGCGTGATCAAGATCCATAATTCCGCAAATATTGCACGGAACACACCTCTCGTCTCGCTGTTTTCGGACACTATCAAAAGTGGTAAAGACGAAGCTCGCCTGAACTGCCAACCCCGGAAGACGGTGCCCCGCCGGGCGCCCGTGCGGCAGCGCCTGATCACATTTGCGATAATCGAGTGTGGCTCGAAATAAGGCGGCGGGGACGATCGCGCTGTTCCATAGGCTTCCGGGTGGAGGGCTTGAAGATGGTCCGGCGCCCCCTGCGAAAGTGCCAGCCGCGCGTGATCCTAGCGACGTCCGGTCAGGAACGCACAGATCGCAAACCCCTGTATGAGTGCTGCGGCGACGTAGAGGCTAGGGGCCGCGCTACTGGCCAAGTCTGTTCCAGCCGGAAGAAATTCCCGTATCATCCCAAACGTTGCCGGCGCCAATGAGTAAGTGGCCTGCGAAATGGCCACGATCAGCGCAACTACTCGCGGCACATCTTCCCGGGCAAACTCAGCCTGAGCAATGAGCGGTGGCAAGAAGGTGCCATTGCCAAAACCTAGGCCAAATAGAACGACGCCTAGGATCAGCAATGGAACGTTTGTGCCTGCTGCAACGAGGAAAGCGGTCGAGCCGACGATTTGCACGGCGTAGCTGGCACCAGCGACTAGTCGCCTATCGACGCGTACGGGCATCAGCCAGCCCAGCAAGGTTCGACCGAGGATCGCCATGGCGGTAACCAATCCCACCGCCGGCCCCGCATATCGTGTGCCAAGTGGAGGCAAAAGTAGTGAATACAAGTGCGCGGTCAAACCGATCTGCGCGAATAGGCCGACGCTCATGCCGACGGCGAGCGTCAAGAATCTACGGTCTCGCCACAGAAGCGCCCCAGGTAGCGGTTGGGTAGCTTGAACCGGTGCAGACCCCGCGTTCTCGGTAGGAGGGGCTTCGTCCGGTAAGCATGCTGCTTGTTGAGGTGCGCGAGATAGCACAAGATCAGCAAGAGCCCACGTTATGAGCACCATAATCAAGCCGATGGCAGTCGCCGCAACCGGGAATCCCATTACGCCGATAGCGCCTGCCCACAATGGCGAGAAGATGATTCCGCCTGCGTTGGCCCCGTTGTACGCGATAGCAAGTGCGGCGGGACGTCGACGAACGAACCAGGGCGAGACCATGGCGTTGACTGCCGCTATGCCCATGGTTACCCACCCCGCACCACTTAGCACGGTTGCGCCGAAGAGTTGCCATGGTGCCGCCGCAACAGACCATCCAACGACACCAAGAGCGAGCGCTAGGGCACCGGCCTTCGTCACTGTCGCGATCTCGAAGCGTCGATAGAGCGAAGGGAGATTGGCCGTGACGACGGCTCCAATTAGAAAATGCATCGTAACGGCCACGGACACGAGAGATACGGGCCATCCGTTTCTTTCGCGCACGGCGTCCAAATACACCGGCGGACCGTAGAAGCCGAAGCCCAGACCGAATGCGGCGAGCACAAACGCCGCGCTAACGACTCGCCATCCATGGAAAGTGCCGGTGCGCATTTTGCAAGTTTCTGATCTCGACCTAGGCTCTTCTGGCCTTGCCCAAATTCCCAGATTGTTACCCGGTCAGAAGTCACTGAAATTTCGCTTTCGATCGAACTATGAAATGCGCCGCGCGCGTTAGGGACAGGCGCGAAGCCGCGTCTCTCGGGGATGATCCCATCGCGCGTGAAGGGCGAGGCCTTGCAGATCGGGATCTCATCAAGGGGCCTGCGGCTCTTGGCCGCCAAGACCAAGGGGAGCGGAAGCAGGGGCCTGGGTGGTCGCTTCGCGGCTGCCCGCACCACTCCCTTGCTTTCCGGACTTGACGGCCCCATCACGCTTTAGGAGGCAAACCATCGGATTTGCTGCGCAAAACCGCTTTTCAGGGAAAGCGGCTCAGAGCAGACGGGCCGGACTATTCGGTATTTCCCTTGGCCCAGTTAGCCCCGTGCGCAGTAGTGCGAAAACGGGGAAGGATGCTGCACATACTGGTGGGCGATCTGAGACCACCCAACGAGGCACGATCCTGACAACGGTTGCCACCCATTCTGATCACGACGTCAAACTCAGCCGGCGTAGTCCAGGCGGAAAATTATACCGAAACTTCAATTACGTAGGAGTTCGTGGTTTTATTCTGAATGGCGCGCTCTTCAGAATAAAACTACGAACGCGCATGTAATTGAAATAGCGTTATAATTTCAATCTCACCTCTCTGTCAGCAATCTGGCCGGCGTCATTGGTTTTCAGTTGTCCAAAACGACGTGAGGGAGGCCGTCCGGAATTTGGTTGGAATTCGCTGAGGCGCGTCTCCGGGTAGCATGAAGTTATCGTTTCAGGCGGCAAGGTCAATCGGCTGGTCGATGGGTTTTGTGGCGAGGGTTTGCCAACCGTCGACCTTGCGCATGCTGATCTGTCCCGAGGCGAGCAGCGCCCAGAACATCATCGCAGCAGTGTCGGCCGAGGGCAGCACGGTTTGGGTTTTGATCCGTCGCTTGAACTCCTCGTGCAACCGCTCGATCGCATTTGTCGTGCGTAAGCTACGCCATTGGCTCGGCGGCATGCGCGCGAAGGTGAACAAACGGTCGCCCGCTTCCTCCAGGCTGTCGGCAACGGCGCGATGCTTCAGCCGCCACTTTCGAATGAAGGCCTTGCGGCGAGCCGCGATCTCCTCGGGGGTCGTCGCATAGATCATGTCATTGTAGTCCGCGGTGATCTCGTCGTGCAGGCGCTCGGGAGCATGGGCGAGAAGGTTTCTGTGCTTGTGGACCGTGCAGCGCTGCACCGGCACGCCGTCCCAGACCGCGGCAATGGCCTTGTCGAGCCCCGGCGCGCCATCGACGATGAGGAACTCGGGACGCGGCAGCCCGCGTTTGACGAGATCGCCGAGCACCGTGCGCCAGGCCTCGGCGCTCTCGCCGCCCATGCTCCTGATCGCGAGCAGCACTTTTTGGCCATCTGCACGCACGCCAAGGACAACGAGCAGCGAGATCGAGGTCGCCTTGCGGTCGAGCCGCACCCGAACGACGGTGCCGTCGAGGATCAGGCGCACGATCGGCTCTCCAGCCAGCGAGCGGCTGTTCCAGGCATCCCAATCGCTTTTGACCTTGCGCCACGTCCGGCTCACCGTGTCTTTGCCGACCGTCCCGCCAAACAGGGCCGCCAAGGCGCGGCGCACCCGCCGGGTATTGGTGCCGGCGAGATAGCTGCTCGCGATCAGCGCGTCGGCGGCCAGCGTGCGCCGCTGATAGGCCCGCAGCGCCTGGCTCTTCCATTCCGTCGTCCTGCCCTCGGGCGTGGTCAGCCGGGCGCGCGGCACCGCGATCTCGATCGGCCCGAACGTGCCCGTCAGCGACCGCGTCCGGCTGCCGTGACGGTGACCCGTGACGCCGGCTCTTGCTTGGTTGCCGGCCATCTTGCTTCGTTCGTAACGCGGCCGCGCCAGGGCGGCATCAAGCTCGCCGCGGATCAGCTCTTCGATGAACTGGCGAGACCGAACCCGCACCTCGCTCTCGATCGGGTCAAACCAGTTGTCGAAAAGATCAACAGCCGGCTCAGTCGCAGGCAGCAAGGAAACGGGCTTCGTGGTAAGCTTGTTCATGGCGTAGTCTCCAGTCCGACGCTTCAACGCCGGATGATTCGAGGTTGATCACCCCGGAGACTACGCCAACCTCAATTCCTACCAACTCCGCGACGGCACCCTCCGGCACGACCGAATTGCTGATTGAGAGTCCGGAAGTCGGTGAGGACAGCGTCGGTACACCCAGCACGTTGACTGAGCTGCCCGACGCATCGGGCAATACAGCAAGCGCCCGAATACGGATCATCCAGGGATTCCAGACATCGACCGGTGGCGGCGTTTTTTGGTAGACAGGAAGGTCGGCGGCTTGCGCTGTCGGTGCAGCTCCGGAGAGCGCCACTGTCAGCACCAGCAACGACGGCTCAAGTAGAAACTTTCGCAATATCCTGCGCCTCATTGACGTCCCCCCAAGGTTGCTCAATCCTGTTCGGCACCGCAACCATTTGATCGGAGCGGCATCCGGCGGCAATAGCAGCAAATCCCGTGCCGAATGAATTGATTGCAGAACCGCTTGACGATGTTGAAGAACTTCTCGCGCGAAGCAACGTCGAGCCAAGATCGCCTGAACGGCGATTTGCAAACTATCTTTGCTTTGCAAAGACTCTTTCCAAAACCTCGCGTGGAGGGGAGCACGCCGCCGTGCTGTCCATACCGCAGATAGAACTGTAAGCACTCTTTGCTCTGCAAAGATGGTTTTCAATGCTCGCGCGTTTATGAGTTGCGCAATTTTCGCGAAACCATTCGTCGACTACCGCGTGATAAGGTCTTCTTAAAACCAAACGCGGCTTAATGTTACGCACGACGAACCAGCATTTGTATCATGACGCGGACGATCATGTCAGCCTTTGAGCGGTATGGTCTCGTTCCCCACTTGCTTGATAGCCTCCGGCGCGAGCAGCCGGAAGGGCACGAAAAGATTGCGGATATCGCCATCGCCACACCACGAGGATGCGTAAATCGATGAATAGACTCGTGCCTAAGTCGATGTATGACGACTGTTTGTCCTTGGTTCATTGCAATCTGGATCGGAGGAGATTCTCCCATCGTTACTGCGGACGAACAGAGTGAATCGGATCTGAATTGGAGGCGTCAAAGTGATTGTTTTGAGATTTGAAGAAAGGCATTTTCACTAAGGTACTTCGATTGCAGAGTCGCGGACGCGATCTGGCCAAAAACACTCCCGTCAAACAAAAGCCGCAACCTGAAAGTGAGATTACGGAAAATACACGAACTCTACTGGAGACTCAAAATTGATCAAACATCAGGCGATTGGGAATGACCGCACTACGCCAGAATGATCACGTGCAGCGCCGTTCATCTGCGATTGCTCTTCAACACCTCCGATACGCGGTCGCGGCTTCGGATCACGGCAGCTTCCGTCGAGCAGCCGAAGTATTGTCGTTGAAGCAATCGACGCTGAGCCGTGTGATCCGTCAACTTGAGGAGACAGTCGGGGTCAACCTGTTCGATCGATCGAGCGGCGGCGTGCATCCGACGCCTGCCGGGCAAGACTTCCTTCGAATGGCGCGGTCGATTTTGGGTCAAATGGATGCGCTGGTCGCAACCGCATACAGCAAAGGCCAGGGAGAAGCAGGCCGATTAACTGTCGGATTTTATACGTCGTTGTCGGCGGGCAATTTGCGCGCGACGTTGATGGATTTCCGGCGACGATTCCCACAGATCGAACTTGGCATGATCGAGCGATCACGACCAGATCTTCTTGTGGCACTGCGCATTGGCACCCTGGATATTGCGGTTTTTGCCGGCGAGATATCATTGACCGAGGGCGAATCTCTACCGCTGTGGAGCGAACGCATTCTTGTGGCGTTACCCGAAACTCATTCCCTGGTATCGCGAAATTCCGTCTACTGGACTGACCTTCGGACGGAAACGATTTTGTTAACTCAGTGTGATCCAGGTCGAGAGCTGGAAGATCTTTTGATGGCAAAGCTGGTTTCTCCGAGCGATCGACCTAAGATTGATCGCCAGGACGTTAGCCGTGGCATCGTCAAGAGTCTCATTGGTGCCGGTTTCGGTGTTAGCCTGGTGACTGAGTCGGATATTGGCGCAAATTTCTCAGGATTAACTTATCGAGAGGTACGCGATGGCGCTGGTCCGTCGCACGTTGGTTACGCAGCACACTGGCGAGAGGACAATAACAATCCCGCGCTCGCAAGCTTTCTCAGCCTGTTGGAAGAACGCTATCCACGTTCAGCTCGTGGCTGATCGACTGGAACGGCGGGTCTTGGCAAATACACGATCCGTCGCCATGAAGCGGATCAGCATAGGCGCTATGAGCCTGGTTGGATCGGTGATCGCTTGCGCGCTTTCTCGCCCCAGGATCTCGGCATAAGCGAGCAGGTCGCGGTGAACGGTCGCCGGTAGTTCAACGGTAAGCTTGACTGGTTTATCGTCGGCGATGGCTCCGAGCTTCAGCTTGGCCATGTTTTTCACCCCCGGTATGGTTCAAGCACCAGATCGCGGTTGACGATCACTCGAACCGAAAGCCCCGGCCGGATTGTCAGCGTTGGCTGGATGTTGAGGTTACGCCGAACGACTTGTTGGCCTGTCTGATTCAGGGAATCCCCAGCGCCATGGCGAAGCGCTTGGATGATGGCACTGTTGTTGTTGCCGGCCTCAGAACTGGATCCGAGCTCCGTGCCGACGCCAAGCAGCGTCGAAAGTAGCGCCGCCTTGAACAGCTCGCGCCAATGATTGTCGACTTCGTCTTCAAGCCCCGCGTAACCCGCGGTATCGGCTCCCGGCTGGCGTTCGAGCACGATGGATCGGCCGTTCGGCATAATGAGGCGTGTCCAAACTAGCAGGACGCGTGACTGTCCAAAAGCGACCTGACTATCGTAGATTCCGATCAGCCGCGCACCCTGGGGAACCAGCTTGGCGCGGCCGGTCGGAGTATCAAAAATGTTCTCTGTTACCTGCGCGGTGATCTGTCCTGGCAGATCGGACCGAATTCCCGTAATCAGCGCTGCGGGTATTACAGTCCCAGCCTGAACCACGAATGGCGAAGCTGGTTTTGCCAGCCGGTCGGGACTGGTCGTTCGTCGGTCTACCGAGGCGTTGACGAACGCCAGCTTGCGATCCTGACCATTCTGGGCAAATGCGTCATCGGAGGACTCCGCTCCGCTTTTGGAATTCTCGTTCGATGTCGTCGCGCCTGGTAACGGGCGGGCAACGGTGGTCGCGAAGACCTTGCTAGTGCGCGCCGCTTCAGTCTCCTGGTTGGCACGCTGTTGCTCGGCGTCGGCCGCAAGCGGACCAGATTGGGTCTGTGCCGCGACAATCGGACGGCCAAGATCACCCGGCAACGGTGGCCCGAGTCGCGGAACCTCCCGAGGGAGGCCGGCATAGTCCTTTGGCAGGCTGGCAAGTTGGTCGGCCACGTTGTGATGGTCGGTGGAGTATAGTTCGTCTGACGAAGGCGTCCGCTTCTGGCTTGCTTTGAGCGCCCAGAAGACAGCACCCGAGATAAGGGTCAGCGACAAAGCAGTAGCCCCAATCAGAGCTTTTCGCGAAAGCCGCGAAACACGTGCACGCTCAGGCCGAAGTCGGAAGGCAGCGGCTGTCTCTGGCCCGGGCTGCGGCCGAACCGTTGCCTGGCTCACGGCATTTTCATCAGCATCGGTCATTGCGGCCTCCCATCCGTTCTAATGATCCGTACTTTCTGCTGGTCCTCGCCGCCCAGACGCAGTTCGGCCGCCGCAAACAGTCGATCGACGATCAGGACGTTGCCGAAGGCCCTGTAGTTGACTAGCGCCGTCTTGCCGTCGGAATTGATGACAAACAGTGGGGGGAGTTCGCCTTGCCCGATGCCGGGCGAGAATTCGATGTAGACCTTCCGCCCGTCATCATATGCGTTGATCGGGCGCCAAGGCGGGTTGTCACCCTCGAGGCGATAGCGATAGCGGCGCTGGGCAGCATCCGGAATAAGTGGCTTCGGCGGGACGGCGCGCTCACGCGCAGCCCGATCCTCTGGATAGAACCAGACGACCGAAGGCATGTAAGGCCTTTCACGGGAGCGAAGTTCGATCAGATAGGTCCGTCGATCTGTGTTGAGAACAAGATTTGTCTCAATGGCCGCTCGTGTCGGCTTGACCATGATATGGACCCGCCGTGTGTCCCCACTGCCGCTCTCGGTATCACCGACGACCCAGCGTACTGTGTCACCGGCCGCCACTGGTCCCGAGCCGATCAATTGCTCCCCCGGCTCCAGCGCGATGTCGGTGATCTGCCCTGGTGCGGCATAGATTTGATAGAGCGCGCCCGGGCTATATGAAAACACCTGGACTGCGTTGTAGTAGCCCGCCTTGCGAGGTTGAACGCGAGCCGCGTCATTAGCGCTGTCGATCCGCTCAACCGGCTCTTTGGCCTCCTTTTCCTTGCCGCCACGCGCTGGGGTCCAGGCAGGCGGCACGTGCAGCGATCGTGGACGATCGTCTGGCAGCGGCGGCTGAGCGGGGAGCGGCGGGATGTCGTCGTCGTAGCTGATCTGCGGCGGCTTGAACGTCGTGCAGCCGGCGAGTGCATAGCTGCAGACCAAGAGAGCTGAAAGCGCCTTTCCGGCTTTGTTTGGCGTCGGCATCAGGGCTGTCGGGATCATTGTCCGAGCTCCTTGGACCAGTTGATGGCGTTGACGTAGATGCCGAGAGGATTCTTCTTCAATCGATCGATATCGCGCGGCGGCTGGACAACGACCGAGAGGATTGCACTCCACCGTTCAGTCGCGGCGAGTTGGCTGTTCTCATAACGGCGTTCAATCCAGGCCAGGCGGAAGCTATCCGGCGATGCCCTGATGACGCTGGACACCTCAACCGCGATTTGGGTTTTGCCAAGCTTTGCGAACGGATCGTTGTTGCGCGCGTAGTCGTTGAGCGCCGTGGCCCCCCGGTCCGTCGTAAAGTCGTAAGCGCGCAGCCAGTCTTCGCGCAGGACGATGGCGTCCAGGGGTAAGCCGCGGACGTGTTCGATGAAACGCGCGAGGTGGAAGGCGATCTGAGGATCGGTCACCTGATAGGCTGCATTTGCCGGCTCGACGGCTCTCGCTTCACCGAGCCGATCGACCTCGACCACCCATGGCGTCACGGTCCCCAGCGCCGATTGCCAAGTGAGAGCGCCGGCAAAGCCAGTGGCTAGCGCCAGGCAGGCAAAGGCCATCAAACGCCAATTCTTGGCCTGGACGCGTGCAGCGCCGATCCGCTCATCCCAGACCTGTGCGGCTTTTTGATAGGGCGTAACCGGTTCAGGTGTGCGGCCGTAATGGACAGCCGATCGTTTGAACATGCTTGACCTCGTGAGGGAGTGAGGGGCGATTGCAGGCGAGTTGATTGGTGCTGTTCGGGCGGCGGTTTCGAACCCTGCTCTCAGCGATCGGGATTTGAGAGATCGACGGAGGCGCCGCCTCCGCCGTGATCGCTCGAGCGAACCGCCTGTGTGGCCGATGAGACCCCATGACGGATCGTTTGGGCGCGCTTCATGCGGCGTACCCAAGCAGGCGCATCGGCGCTGCCGGCTTCGCTCGGCGAACCGTTCTCTTTTACGGAATGAGCCGCGGCCGATCGCAGGGGGCTGGCTGTAGCGGAGGCACCAGCCTCACCGGACAGCCCGCCCGATCGGAATGCGGACGCGGCGCCGCCGGCGAGAGCGCTGCCTCCCCTCGCTGCTCCTCCGACGGCCCCGGCGGCAAGGCCTGCACCGCCTGCCGTGAGAGCAGCGCCAGCAGCGACTACGCCGCCTGCCGTCATTGCCGTACCTGCGGCAGCACCGGCGCCGAGTTGGGGTCCGCCCGAGACAATGCCGTTGGCAATGCCGGGGCCGAAGATGCCAAGGCCCAACAGAGAAAGGGCCGCCAGCACCAGTGCCATCGCGTTTTCGATGGTGGGCCGGCTACCGCCAAAACCCGCAGTGAACTGGGCGAACAGGGTCGATCCGATGCCTACGATGATCGCCAACACCAGAACCTTGATGCCCGACGAGATAACGTTGCCCAGCACGCGTTCAGCGGCAAAGGCGGTCTTTCCGAACAGACCGAAAGGGATCAGAACGAAACCAGCCAGCGTCGTCAGCTTGAACTCGATCAGGGTGATGAAGAGCTGGATGGCCAGGATGAAGAATGCGAGCAGCACCACGATCCAGGCAAACAGCAGCACCACGATCTGAACGAAATTCTCAAAGAGGCTGACGTACCCCATAAGTCCGGAAATGGAGTCGAGGATCGGCCGACCGGCATCGAGACCAACCTGCGCGATCCGTCCGGGTCTTAGAAAATCGGCGGACGATAGACTAGTTCCAGAGGCCTTGAGTCCAAGACTTGCAAAGCTCTCGAAAACGATACGAGCGAGGTTATTCCAATTGCCGATCAGGAAGGCGAAGACGCCGACAAACAGCGTCTTCTTCACCAGCCGAGCAATGATGTCCTCGTCCGGGCCCCAGGCCCAGAAAAGGCCTGCCATCGTAATGTCGATAGCAGCAAGAGTCGTCGCGAGATAACCAACGTCTCCTGCCACCAGGCCGAACCCGGAATCGATATAGCGGGTAAACGTCTCCAAAAACTGGTCGATGATGCCTGTACCACCCATTTATCGCTCGCTTTGCGTTGGCGCGGGGAAGAAAATCGACGGCAATCGGCTCTGATCCTTGATGGATGCAGACGGCGGGTCGCCTGGATCTCGCCGTTCGGGACTGACTGCGGTCCCCCGGTCGGATCCGAGAAACTGGCGCCGCTTGTCGGCCCAGATCTTGCGGCACTCGGCAAGCCGGTCCTTTTGCTCGTAGCTGATGGTACGGCATCGCTCGAGCTCAGCCGCTGCGGGATCTGCGTCCTGAGCGACCGATCCAGCGGCCTGAGGTTGATCTTCGTCGCCCCGCAGATGAATCGTACAGGCGGCGACCGCGATCATGCCTAGGCAGATTGTCGTGCCCAGAGACAGCGCCTTGAATGCGTTGACGTCGCTCATCAGTGGAACATCTGAACGTTTGAGGGTTGATAGCCTTGGCTCTGCGTCAGGAAGCGCCGTAATTGCTCCCTGCCCTGGTCTTGGGCTGCCGTTCGCTGGGCTAGATCCAGACTCTGGGCCCGCCCTTGGGCTGCGACCGTCGCCGTGAGATCGGCTAGCTGTTGCGCTTGAAGCGCGAGAAGTTGATTACCAGCCTGGCTCGCTTGCAGTGCCCCCGTCGCACCCTGGCTCGCGTTGACCAACGCCGACATCTGGGTCCGATTGCCGTCGAGGTTGCCGACGACAGTGGCCTGCACCCGCATGGTATCCTGGAAACCGGCAACCGAGTTCTGCCAGCGCGATTGCGCATTGACGATCAAGGCCTGGTCGGAGACACCAGATGACGCTGGCGCGTACGTAGTCGAAAACGCGTGGTCGATCTGCTGGATATCGTAGGCAATACGCTGCGCCTGGCTGAGCAATTGCTGCGTCCGCTGAATCGATTGCTCCAGCTGCTGCAACGACGAGTAAGGCAGGCTTGCGAGATTCTTCGCCTGATTGATCAGCATCGTTGCCTGATTTTGCAGCGAGGTAATCTGGTTATTGATCTGCTGCAGCGACCGGGCCGCCGTCAGTACGTTCTGCGCGTAGTTGTTGGGATCGAACACGATCGCCTGGGCCGCCGCGGGTCGAGGTGTTTGGCCGAGCGCGATGGCGATTAGGCTCGCTGCGACAACGCTTCTGAGACGCCTCATCGGATGACCTCCTGCTTTGCCAGTTGTGGAATGAGGTCACAGGCCCAAGCCAGTTCCCGTGCCCTGAGCAGATTGGTCACAAAGCCTTCTTGGCCGTGCTCGGCCAGAACGCGTTCGATCAGGGCCTGATCTGACTTCGAGGAAGCCGCCGTGAATGCGAGAGCAATCTCGCCAAGACCGAGTTCGAACAGCCGATTGCCGCGACGCGACTGGCAATAATAGTCTCGCTTCGGGATCGCCCTGGCCAGAATCTCGATCTGGCGATCGCTGAGTCCGAACCGCCGGTAGATCGCCATGATTTGAGGCTCGATGGCGCGATCGTTGGGCAGCAGGATCCGGGTCGGGCAACTTTCGATGATGGCGGGCGCGATAGCCGAGCCATCGATGTCGGCAAGCGACTGGGTAGCGAACACGACGGACACGTTCTTCTTGCGCAGCGTCTTCAGCCACTCACGGAGCTTGCCGGCGAAGTCCGCATCATCAAGCGCAAGCCAGCCCTCATCGATGATGAGCAGCGTTGGCCGCCCATCGAAACGACCCTCGATCCGATGAAAGAGGTAGGACAGGACGGCCGGCGCAACGGCAGTGCCGATCAATCCATCGGTCTCAAAGACCTGAACGAACGAAGATCCGAGGCGCTCATTTTCAGCATCGAGCAGGCGATCATAGGGACCACCGAGGCAATAGGGCTGCAGCGCGCGCTTCAGGACGTTCGACTGGAGCAGGACGGAAAGTCCCGTGAGGGTCCGCTCCTCAACCGGTGCGGATGCCAGCGAGTTGAGCGCGGTCCAGATATGCTCCTTGGTCTCAGGGGTAACGTCGATTTTTTCCCGGGACAGAATCGAGGCGACCCAGTCTGCCGCCCAGCCTCGTTCGGAGGCGTCATCGATTCCAGAGAGAGGCTGCAGGGCAACGAACTGGTCCGATTCCCCAGCAATCGCACCGCCGAGGTCATGCCAGTCGCCGTCCATCGACAACGCGGCCGCTCGCATCGATCGGCCGAAATCGAAGGCGAAGACCTGTGCGTCCGGGTAGCGGCGGAACTGAAGGGCCATCAGCCCGAGCAGCACCGACTTACCCGCCCCTGTCGGTCCGACGATCAGGGTATGTCCGACATCACCAATGTGGAGACAGAAACGGAAAGGTGTCGATCCCTCCGTCTTGGCAAAGAACAAGGGTGGCGCCTTGAGATGATGATCCCTCACCTCGCCCGCCCACACCGCCGACAACGGAATCATATGGGCGAGATTGAGCGTCGAGACCGGCGGCTGCCGGACGTTAGCATAGACATGTCCTGGCAGACTGCCGAGCCACGCCTCGACCGCATTCACGGTCTCGATCATGCAGGTGAAGTCACGCCCCTGGATGACCTTTTCGACCAACCTCAGCTTTTCGTCGGCCGCACGGGGATCGCCGTCCCAGACCGTGAAAGTCGCGGTCAAAAAAGCTTCCCCGATCTGATCCGTGCCAAGTTCCTGCAAGGCGGCATCGGCATCGAGGGCCTTGTTGTGGGCGTCGGTGTCGAGCAGCGCCGAGGCCTCGTTGGTCATCACTTCTTTGAGGATCCCAGCGACCGACTTGCGTTTGGCGAACCACTGACGCCGGATTCGGGTTACGAGCTTTACGGCGTCGGTGCGGTCAAGCATCAGCGCCCGCGTCGACCAGCGATAAGGAAATGCCAGACGGTTGAGGTCATCCAGAATTCCAGGCACGGTCGCCGTGGGAAACCCCACAACCGTCAGCACGCGCAGCTGGGACGTGCCCAGCACCGGCTCGAGACCGCCAGTCAAGGGCTGGTCGGCAAGCAGTGCATCGAGATACATGGGTATTTCGGGTACGCGGACGCGCTGGCGTTTTGTCGAGATCGTCGAGTGCAGATATGTCAATGTCTCCTGATCATCGAGCCAGGCACATTCCGGCATGAAACTTTCGATCAGTTGCAGGACGCGATTGGAACGATCGACGAATCCGGCAAGGAGTTCCCGTGCATCGGCGCCGACGGTTTGGTTGCTGCCCTCATAGAGAAAGCGCTCGGCAACGGCGGCTCCTTCGGCGGGCGGCAGATAAACCAAGGTCAGGAAGTAGCTGGACTCGTAATGGGCGCCGGCTTCCTCGAACTGAGCCCTTCGCTCGGTGTCGACTAATGCGGATGCCACATCCGGAAACGTGTTCGGAGGATAGGCCCCTGCGGCGTGGCGCTGAGCCTCGACAAACAGCGCCCAACCAGAGCCAAGGCGACGCAGAGCATTGTTCAAGCGTGCCGCGACACCGACGAGTTCGGCAGGCACGGCGCTATCGAGATCGGGCCCCCGAAATTTTGCCGTTCGCTGAAACGACCCGTCCTTGTTGAGAACGATGCCCTCATCCACCAAGGCAGCCCACGGCAGAAAGTCGGCTAAACGTGAGTTTGAGGAGCGATACTCGGCAAGATTCATCATGGGAAGCTCACATTGACAAGTGACCAGGGATACGAACGTGACGGCGCACGACCTCGACGAATTCAGGGTCGCGCTTGGCGGCCCAGACGGCGGCCATATGACCGATGAACCAGAGAAGGAGACCGGCAAGCCAAAGGCGCAGACCGAGGCCAAGTGCCGCCGCCAAGGTGCCGTTCAGGATGGCGACGGCTCTCGGCGCGCCGCCCATCAGGATCGGCTCGGTCAAGGCGCGATGCACGGGTGCAACAAATCCTGTGATCTGCCCATCCATCAGATCACCACGCCGCCGCCGAACGAGAAGAACGACAGAAAGAAGCTGGATGCGGCAAACGCGATCGATAGGCCAAACACAATCTGAATCAGCCTGCGAAACCCGCCGGATGTGTCACCGAACGCCAGCGACAGTCCGGTCACGATGATGATGATGACGGCGACGATCTTGGCGACCGGCCCCTCTACCGACTGCAGGATCTGGTTGAGCGGCTGTTCCCAGGGCATGTTCGAGCCTGCGGACCAGGCCGGACCAGAAAGCAGGCAGGACGTCGCAAAGGCTGCAGTTACGGCGGTGCGGGAGAATGACAATCGATGGTTCATGGCTGGTCTCCTGATGATGACGTGAGGCTGTAGTCGCCCGACGTCCCGAGCCCAGTGACGTCAGCTAATTCGGAAAGTCGGCGATCGGCGCCACGGCCGGTGAGAACAGCAATGACGTTCACGGTCTCAGCGATCAGGGCGCGCGGCACAGTGATGACGGCTTCCTGGATGAGTTGCTCGAGGCGACGCAAGGCTCCAAGCGCGCTCCCGGCGTGGATGGTACCGATGCCGCCGGGATGGCCCGTGCCCCAGGCTTTGAGCAGGTCAAGGGCCTCGGCGCCACGCACCTCCCCGATTGGAATGCGATCGGGGCGCAGACGAAGAGATGAGCGAACAAGATCCGAAAGCGAGACCACACCGTCTCTGGTTCGCAAGGCCACGACGTTCGGCGCCTTGCACTGGAGCTCTCTCGTGTCTTCGATCAGTACGACCCGATCCGAGGTTTCAGCGATTTCGGCGAGCAGTGCGTTTGTGAGGGTCGTCTTGCCCGTTGACGTTCCGCCGGCCACCAGGATGTTCTTGCGGGAAATAACAGCTTGCCGCAGCGCTAACGCCTGCTCCGGCGTCATGATTCCCGCCGCAGCGTAATCGTCCAGGCTAAACACAGCGACGGCTGGTTTGCGGATTGCAAATGCGGGAGCTGCGACGACCGGTGGCAATAGACCTTCGAACCGTTCGCCGGTCTCGGGGAGTTCCGCCGACACACGCGGTGCGCCCGCGTGAACTTCGGCACCCACGTGATGCGCGACCAGTCGTACGATGCGTTCGCCGTCCGAACGGGAGAGCGTTTCGCCAGTATCTTCCAAGCCACTCGACAACCGGTCAACCCACAGTCGGCCGTCGGGGTTGAGCATCACCTCGACAATCGCTTCGTCTTCCAGAAACCGGGCGATAGCGGGCCCAAGCGCGGTACGGAGCATCCGTGCGCCGCGAGAGATCGCTTCTGTCTGATGAGAATGGATTGCCACTGCTGTCCCCCGGCTCAGTCCGCATGAAGCGAACTCAGTGGGTTGACTAAAATGGCAGGAACGGACTCATCGCAATAACCAGCTTCGAAGCGGCGTAGGCCGGCGTAGCAAAAGAAACGATCGGCCCGTTGGTCCTCGGGTTGCGCGGCCGCACGACAGATTGTTTGGACTGCGGACAAAAGATCAAACAAGTCAATCTGGAAAACGCCGACCAACCGTCGGACGGCTGGCACACTCCCGAAGGCTCATCAAGGCTGGAACGCGTTCCGCTTTGCCCCATGGCGAGGCCTCGGGGAGCAGTGCTGGAACAAAGCTTGGGGGTCGATCCAGCCTTGCAGATTGCAGGTAGGATTCTCACCCCGTAAAATTGGTTGGCTACCCCGACCGAAAGGCGGTGGGTGGGTTTGGCCGAGGGGACAATATTCGCTTTCGCATAGCTCAGCGCATGATGCTTGCCGTTGTCATTAGCGGAGCAATGCTTACCCTGCTGTGGGTTTCCAGGCTGTTCTGGTTTTTCAATCTTGAGGTTGAAAGCCGGAAGCAATCGCTAATTCATGCGGCCGAAGCGATTATGAACGCCGCGGACTCGGAGGTTGCGCGCCACTCGACCGCCGTAAGCACGATGGCGGCTTCGTACACCGCAGAACCAACCAGTCTTGCCCTGCTGGAAAAGCAAGCCATCGCAGCCGCGCAAACGATGGGCGATGCATGGCTATTGCTCGCGAGGCAAAATGGCCAACAAGTCTTTAATACAAGAACACCGATTGATGCTCCCTTGCCCGTGAGAGGGCCCGTTGCACTCGCGGCTCAAAAGAACGCCTGCGAGACGGGCCAGCCTTTGGCTTCTGGAATTGGCATCGGTCCGATCGCTCAACTTCATCACCATTCTGTGGCGTCGTGCGGATCTAGCAATCCACCCTGAACCGACCCGGTGGTCAGAGCAAGTCCGTGGTCTGCGGACGGACGCGCAATAGTTGCAAGAAGACTCTCGCCCAAACTTCGCAACCAAGGCGTAGCGAACCACAGTAATGCGACTGCCTGAACGACGACGCTGATTCCAAAAGCCGTCTGATAGGCCATCGCCGGATATTGACCATCCTGAGGCGACCATTGACCGACGACTAACCCCACACCGCCTTGGGCGACAAACGCCCAAGCGAAATGCACAAGGTTGAGAGCACCGTTCGCACGCGCGGCGAGCTCCCGCGGAAAGTATTCGGCGATGATCGCGTAACTGAGGACAGTCCCAGCTCCCATGACAGATACGACACACCAAGGCAGAGTTGAGGGCAACGGTACGCGGAAAATAATTGCAAGTTGAGCGGCCATAAAGAGCGCAGCTAAGACTCCTAATAGCATCTCGGCGGTCATGCCGCGCTTGCGCAGGCGATCGGCGAATATACCGAGCATCAATGCACCCAAACTCAATAGCAGGGACATGATAAGCAACTGCTTCATGAGACTTGGCCGATCAAGTCCTTCCACGTCGGTAAGCCAGGGCGCAGCCCATAGCGATTGGAGCGCCCAAGACGAACCGATGCAAGCTGCTGAAAGCGGTGCAACTCTCAGAAAGCGCGAGTCCGAGAAGACAGACCACACGGAAAGCGGCTTTGCAGAGGCCTCGGAGATTGCTGAATTGGCAACTTTTTCCGGTACAACGAGATAAACGACGCCAGCTACCGCGACCGTCGCAATGGTTAGCAGCTCAAAGAGACTGCGCCAGCCGGCCCATTCCAACATCCAATCGGTCGGCGCCGTTGCGGTAACGGCACCAAGGGATCCCAGCATGATCATGCAGCCATTGACGAGTGCGATGCGCTCCTTGGGGAACCAGAGCACCGTTGCCTTCAACCCAGCCATCAGAGAGGCCGCAACGCCAAGCCCGATCAAGGCACGTCCCGCCAGCAGATCCGTAAATCCCGTCGCGGTGCCAAATAGGGTTGCTCCTCCAGCCGCCAAGACGAGTAAAACGCTTTGAACGCGTCTCGGGCCAAAACGGTCGAGAAAAGCACCGATCGGAACCTGGGCGCCTGCGAAAACAAGGAAGTAGACCGATGTCATGAGCCCTATGTTTGTCGCATCGAGGCCGAATTCGGAAGCTAGCGCCGGTGAAATTGCAGCGTTAATCGTGCGGAACAGGAAGGAGAGGTAGTAGCCCGCGGCGAAAGGCAGGAAGACGGCCAGGATCAGTCGCCACTTTGAAAGCGAACGCGTCCCAACCGTTTCAGGCCGCTCCGTCGGTCTTGGTGCGCTGTGCTCCGTTGTCGAAGACCGATACGGTTCGGCGTTCCGAGAGACACGGCGGACGTCTGCGGAAGAGGTCGGTCGGCGCTGAACCTTTGAATCTGGCCTTGCTTCGCCAGCAGTTAGCCCTGGGGCCGGGACGCTTGCGACTTGACTGGGTTGATGCTTCAGCCCGCTACCCTCTAACCCCAAATCTAGCGGAGCTTGCTTTGTGGCCTCCCGCCCTTGTCCGCTACTTTCGGAATTGAGACGGTCGATCGTCTCCTGCATGAGAGGCCGATGCTGCCGAACGCGACGATCGACCTGCTCCGCAAAGATCTTGAAACGTTCATCGCCGAGAAGAACCGCCTCTCGCTGCTGCTCTTGCGGGATCGGAGGCGTCACCGCCAACTGGTACCGGGCCTGGAGCGCGACCGTCTCGGCCATCGTCCGCATGTCCTGTTCGAAACGGTCGAACCTGGCATGCATCTGGTCAAAACGCTCTTGAACCAAGTCCTCGACCGAAGGCGCAGGATTCATAAAATGCTCAAGAGCGGCTTCCACGAACATGCTCTTGCCCACGCCCGGTCGGTCGGTTGCGACGTCGAGTCGTCCGCAAACTCCTTCGCTAATCCGAACGGTGATCTTACGGCGCGCTGAGGTCTTGCGCTTGCGCGGTGGGACGCCAACGTGCGTGGCCGGCACATCTTGATCGGACAATTGCTGCATTTTCTAACATTTCCCCAAATCCCCACTCGAACCGCTGTTGCGATACGACGAATGAGGCGACCAAGACTGACGGGGATCACAGAAAGAGCACGCGAGAGATCGATTCAATGGACCGGCCCGCGTGATCAGGTGCTGGCGTAGAAAAAGAAAGGAAAAGGAAATCGAAATTGCGCTGAACTCAGCCGAACGTGAGCGCGGCTTTGATTAACGAGTGGATCACCGAGCGAGCCTCAGTAGGACCGAAAGCCCGATTCTTGTCCGGTTCGGTTGCATTTAGGATACGGCGCAGCGGCCGCCGCTCTGGCGCCGGACCGACATATCCTCAAGAAAGGCCGGACTGACCTTTGACGTGCGCCGGTGGATTCCCAAGGTCTGGCAGCTCAATACTGACTTCCTTGAGGATCGTCGATCCGCTGGATAGGCGACGGCCCAGCGCTTCCACAAACCGATCATAGCGCTCGGCTCCCTTGGCTCGCGCTGCAGGGCTTGACTGCTCGGGGAGCGCCGGCGTCGACGTCAGCCAGAACCGGATGAACAAACCGATGGTTTCGAGTGTGACGCCATCGTTACGTTCGAGCCGCTCCAGCACCCGCGCTATCCGGTCGAGTCGTTTCGCGATCGCCGCCTCTCGCCTGTCTGAATCGTCAGGCGAAAGAAACGATCCGACCGCTGCCTCCACGACCAGCGACTTCGGCTTGCCCCGCTGCCTTGCGTAAGCCTCCAAGCTCGCCAATATCTCTGGATCCAGGTAGATGCTGAGTTGAGCCTTTTTCATCTCAATGGTTCATAGTCCCATCTCGTCGTCGGGATCGAGGCTTACAGCGCGCGCCAGTCCCTGCGTCGATCGGTTGAAGCCTGTCGTTTGCAGGGCATAGGTGTCGTCCTCGTCAGGTGCGGCATCGAATTCGTTTTCGATCAGGGGTGCGACTTCCTCCTGTTGCGGCAGCTCTGGCTCCTGACGAAGACCGCCATTCCCGTCGCGTCCATTGCCCTTAAGGACAGTGAGCGATTTGACCTGCGGGACGATTGGAGCATGCCCTGACCACTCGTCCGACCGCGCGATCGTTGCGCTCGGCACGGCGTAGGATGGTTTTAAGATTCGGCTCTGGAACTGAGGGTCCTCATAGTATCGGACTTTTCGGGCACGCACCGGATGCACGCCGGAAATCATCACGATGGCGTCGTTCGGAGAGAGCTGCATGACTTCTCCGGGCGTCAACAGCGGCCGCGATGTTTCCTGGCGGCTGACCATCAAGTGGCCAAGCCATGGCGAGAGCCGATGTCCGGCATAGTTCTTCATCGCCCGCATTTCGGTTGCGGTCCCTAGCGCGTCGGACACACGTTTGGCCGTACGCTCGTCGTTGGTGGAGAACGCGATACGGATGTGGCAATTGTCGAGGATCGCATGGTTCGGCCCGTAGGCGCGTTCCAGCTGATTCAAGCTTTGCGTAATCAAGAAACTGCGGATGCCATAACCGGCCATGAAGGCTAGCTGGCTCTCGAAGAAATCGAGTCGGCCGAGGGCCGCGAATTCGTCGAGCATCAATAAAAGCTTCTGCCGGCGCCCGTCGGTATCCAGGCTTTCGGTCAGGCGCCGTCCGATCTGATTGAGCACGAGGCGCATTAAGGGTTTCGTGCGGGCGATGTCGGAAGGCGGTATCACCAGATACAGCGATATCGGGCGGTCGCCATCGACGAGGTCGCGGATGCGCCAGTCGCTCCGCCCTGTCACCTTGGCAACCACGGGGTCTCGGTAGAGCCCAAGGAAGCTCATCGTCGTCGACAACACACCCGAGCGCTCGTTCTCACTCTTGTTGAGCAGCTCCCGCGCCGCCGAGGCCACCACCGGGTGAATTCGCTCGCCAAGGTGCGGCGTCGCCAACATGGCGTTCAGGGTTGCCTCAATCGGACGTGACGGATCCGACAGGAAGTTGGCGACGCCAGCGAGCGTCTTGTCAGCTTCGGCGTAAAGGACATGCAGGATGGCACCGACCAATAGCGAATGGCTGGTCTTCTCCCAATGATTGCGCCGCTCGAGCGCGCCTTCGGGATCTACCAGAATGTCAGCGATGTTCTGGGCGTCGCGAACCTCGAAGTCGCCTTTGCGGATCTCGAGCAACGGATTGTACGCTGCGCTGGCGGCATTGGTCGGATCGAATAGGAGTACGGTTCCAAATTTGGCGCGCCAACCGGATGTCAATTGGAAATTTTCGCCTTTGATGTCGTGGACGACGGTGGAATAGGGCCAGGTCAGGAGGGTTGGGATGACGAGGCCAACGCCCTTTCCCGACCGGGTCGGCGCAAAACACAGCACGTGTTCGGGACCGTTATGCCGCAGATATCGATCGCCCAGACGTCCGAGCACGACGCCGTCAGGTCCCAGCAGTCCTGCACGGCGCACCTCTTTCGCGTCGGCCCAGCGCGCGGACCCATATGTCGTGACTTGGTGGGCTTCTTTGGCACGCCATACCGAGAGAAAGATCGCGATGCCCATGGCCGCGATCCCACCGCTCGCGGCAATGCCTCCGCCCTGCAGGAATATCATTGGCGCATAAGCGTCGAACTGGAACCACCAGATGAAGAAGGCGAACGGCTGATAGATCGGCCAGCGTCCGACCATGAACCAGGTGGGCCCGAGTTGCGGCTGGAAAGCAAGGCGCCAAGCCGTCCATTCAGTCGCGGCCCACAAGAAGGCAAGCACGACTATCGATACAAGAAGCAGCTGGCCCCAGAGTATTCTGGTCGCGGACATGTGCAGAGGTAATGCGCCATGCCAGAACGCATTCAAGAGCAACCCGCCCCCCGTCGCAGTCATGCGCACCATGGCGCAGAGATCGGCTAAGTCAAAGCGAAAGGTCGCGTTTGCGTCCAAAGGTCCACTCAACGCCGCCTCGACCTGCAATACCGTTCACTTGGCGACCGAGCTCGCGTTCGAGGGACGGCGTCCATGGCACGAGCTGGAAACCCAGACCGTTATCGATCATGGCAAAGCGGCCGGATGCAAGCGAGAGCCGTTGGCGGTAAGTCCCGGCGACGCGCTCTCCGGCTTCAGCAGGCAAATGCGCGAGCCCCGTCTCTGCTGCAAGACGCCGTCCGACAGCAGCGACTTCGCGGCCGCGCAACGTGCCGACCAGGTTCCGACCGATCGTGACCTCGTCTCCGTCGCGGCGGGCAAGCCCCTGCTCTGCCAAGGTATCGATCCGCCGATCGAGGGCGTCGCGAACCTCGGCACCAAAACCCGCACGCGAAAGCTCGTTACCTTCGCGGGCGACCAGACGCCGGTCGAGCCACGTGGCCCCCTCGGCCGTGACTTGCTGATCGAGACTGAGATCAGATCGGACCGCCAATGCGACCCGCTGACGTCCCCTCGCGTCCTCGAAGCGGCGGAGCTCCACGATCCCGCCGATCGGTCCATCGCCGGCCGATTCGATATCGGGGAGTTTGAGATGATGGACGCGCCCGTCGACGCCGTCAACGACGGCGAATGCCGAGGCCTTCAACTCGTCGTCCAACCCGCGGGCGATGAGGCGGCCGATCACGGGCTCGCCGTGGCGTTCGCCCTCAAGCGCCCAGGATGATGGAGCACGTGTGGCACCATCCTTGGCAAGGCTCTTGTGCAGCCGCTTGATGATATCACCGCGCTCGCCGAGCTCGCGCAACCGCTGCTCCGCATCTGCCGCCAACACCCAGCGCGCGAGGCCGGCCGGTTCAGCCAGACCGAGCCGCTCCAGGGTTCGCATTCGACCCACCCGGATTTCCCGCAGCGGGTCTCCCGCTGCATCCCGGCTTGGTCGGAGATCAATGACCCCGTCCGCCGCCCCCGCTTCCCGGGCAAGCACCCGATCAAGCCGTGTCCAGCGCTCGGCCGACGTTTCATTCTCAAGACCACGCCGAACCTCAAGCTGCGATCGTGGGCCGAGTTCGCGGGTGATGAGATCGCCGGCCCGGGCCCGGAAGCCCGTCGAAATATAATCCCGGCTGATGACGAGGTCTTGACCGTCGTCGCCGCGGCCTCTGACAAGGATGTGGACGTGGGGACGCTCTGTGTTCCAATGGTCGATAGCGACCCAATCAAGTCGGGTGCCGAGGTCGCGCGAGGCCTGGTCCATCAGCTCGCGGGTGAAGGTCCGCAAACTCTCAAGCTCGCCGGCATCATCGGGCGAGACGATGAACCGGAAATGATGCCGGTCGTCCTTGCAGCGCTCAGTGAAGGCCCGGCCGTCGGCCTCGTCTCCAGCGGCATCGAACAACTTGCCCGGAGAATTATCGCGGGTCACCCCGTCCCGCTGGAGATATCCGATGTGGGCGCGCAACGCGCCCGGTGAGCGCATCTGGCGCACGACCCGCGCCTTGACGATGGCGCCGCGGGACCGGTTGTTGAGGAGCCGCGCTGCGGCAAGGCTTGCGGCGCGGCCACGTCCAAACGTGCTGCCGCGCCGATGGCCGCCCCGAGAAAGACCACCGGCCTTCTGGGCGGCTTGCAGCGCCTGCGCCAGGAAAGGTTTTGTACGAGGCGCGCGCGTCGAGCGGATGCGACCCGGACGGACGCGAAAATCATCGTTCCCGCTCATCTCGGACTCATAGGGTGTCGAAAGTCGAGCGGCGACAATGCGTTGGCAATCTTTGCAAGGTGCGCTCCATATTGCCCAATGTTCGGAACGTAATTGAAATTACTACTCTCTTCCTCCCGACCGACCGCGCGCACCTTGCGCGTTTTATCCTGCCCTCCTCGGTCGCTGGTTCCCAGGGCCCAACTTCCAAGCCAACAGACTCTCGGTACTCGCGGCGATTTGCGACAAAATGCGGTTCGGGTCATTGCGGTGGATCCTCCAATAGCGCCTGCCCGAACACGTCGGCTGGTGGCCGATCATTGCGAAAGAGCCGCCGCGACTTGGCAGTTGACTTGCGGAGCCCCCACTGTTTGCGAGCGAAGCGAGCGTTTGCGATAGCGATCGTTACCCGAAGGGCCGAGACGCCCGCAGGGTGGCTCGGTGAGGAGCGAAGCGACGAGTAGAGCGCGGGCCGAAGGCATCGCCCGTATGCCATCAGCACGTCAATATCGCACTCGTCCGCGAACTCTTGCCGCGTGAGCGAGTGTCCTTCAGTAGCAAGACCGAAAGTCTTAGCGTCATGATCGCGTTGCAGCGTTTCGAATGCAAACCGAATGTCCGTCACGGTGCGCCCGCCCGCTCAACAAACAGGGGAGCTTCCCGCCAAGGAACTGCACGGCTAATGCGAACTGCCACATGTTCGCCCTGCCCGCCACCGAGCAATGGCGTGACCGCCGCAACGTACGCCGTCGTTTCCTGTGGAAGCGGTCGGCCTGTCGCGAGGTGCTGTTCATATCGTGCTGGACCCGTGTGATAGGCTGCAAGGAAGCCTGCCGAACCGAAACGATCGTGCATGTCTTTGAGGTACGCGGCACCCGCGACGATGTTGTCGTGAGCGTCAAATGGGTCGACGCCGAGACCGTAGCGAACGCTGAGTTCGACCCAAGTTCCGGGCATCAGCTGCATCAAACCCATGGCGCCGCGAGACGAGATCGCATGCTCGTCCCCGCCACTCTCAACCTGCGTCACAGCGCGGATCCAGCGCGCCGGGACGGCGAAGCGGCCGGACGCCTCCTCGATGAATTTGCTGAACCGATCGACCGCTTCAGAACGCGCGGCAGTTTGTGCGCACGCGCTCGATTCTAGCAACGCCGCGCCGGCGACATCGCAGATAAACGGCGCGATAGCGGTGACGAAATGCATGAGTGTGCGGCGCGTAGCAAGCCATGCGATCGAGCCCGCAGTAGCGGGTGTACGGCTCTTCCCCTGCAAATCGTTGGCAGGCTTTCCGGTTGGTGAGCACGGCCGGGAAGGAAAAATCGGAGCCGGTTCGGGGGACCGGCCACCGACCGTGTGAGCGTGACGGTCGTGCATGATCACTCCTCGTCAGTCCACACAGGCACCGCTCGGCCGATAACCGCAGAAGCAGGCAGCGGTCCGAAGTATCGGCTGTCGAGCGAGTCCGCGGACTGCCAGTTCATGACAAAGACATCCCCATCCGCAATCACGCGGCATCCATGCCAGACTGGAAGCGGACGGTTTCGCCCGTCGCGTTCGCGGGCCGCGCCTACATCGACGCCATCGACGGCGATCTTTAAGCCATTCCTGCAAACCGTTTGTCCGGGCAGCGCCAATACGCGCTTGAGCATTGGCACGCCGATCGGCAAATAGTCGTTGAGATCGAGAAACGCAGCGAGCAGATCAGGGGGCTGCACGGCGACGAGTTCAGTAACGGCCAAGCGTGTCGTAGCTTGAACACGATAAAGGCCGATCGGAACGCTGTTTGATGTGTTCCATATGTAATGCGGTGTCGTTCCGCCGATTGTGGAAAGGAGAAGACTTGTCGCAACAATTGCCGTGAAAAGTATCGGACACCGGGCGTTCATGACGTCACCCTCCGGCGATGGAGCCAGGCCTGGTGGCGGGATCGCGTGTATGGCCGAGGTGTTTCGTTGACCGACAATCGGTTGTGAACGTGGTGCCAATAATCAGGTGCGGCATCGGCAGGATCGACGCCGAGCGCTTCGACAACATCGATCATTTGCAGGACACGCTCGACCTTCGGCCAGCCGGACAGTCGTAACAGGCTCTCACCGCCCGGCGTGATCCAGGGCACGGTCGAGTAGGGTTGCCCGGGTGTCGCAGCGCGCAGGATATCGATCCGGGATAAGATGGTTCCGAAGTCGTTGGACGTCCAACGCACGAACGCGAAGACGCTGCCGGGGGAAAACGACAGAACGCGCCGATTGCGGTCCAGAACCTTCTCTGAGACGGGTCGACCAAAGCGAACGCGGTTCTCGATGCGCTTTTCGATCCAGAAAAGTTCAACCGCCGTAAGATCGCCCGCGCCGGCCTCGGTCGTTGAATAGCTGTTGGGAGCATGAGGGCGTGTCTTCATGGTCAGCGCCGCTCCTTTCCTGCATAAGGAACGGGAGCGTGCCGTTTCGCTGGGAGGACGGTGCCGGTACCTGGATCTGAGGTCGATTTCTTTTTGCCCAGTTTGACCCACGCGTCCAGGTCTTCCTCCGTGTAGACGACGCGGCCGCCGATCTTAGAATATTCCGGACCAGTGCCGTAAATACGGTGCTTCTCTAACGTCCGGGGAGACAAGGTGACATGGCGTGCAGCTTCGGACGTGCGCAAATATCGCTGCGGTAGCTCCGCGTTTGAATCGGACATTCGGAAGAACCCCGTGATGGTCTGGAGTGCCGACGAAACCGCCGGCGGATCGCCGGAGACCATGGCGGAAGAAAAGCTCGAGGAGGGATGGCGAATATTGGGGGGTGTATTTTCGATACCTCTTGCAAGCGGTCTATTTCTTTCGCGAAGGCGGTTTTAGCAAAGCGCGGTAGCCGCCCTGCACCAAAGCGAATCCAGTCTTGACGAGGCGGATGATCCGATCCCGCAGCTCGTGCGTTCTCCAATCCCGCTCGGGAATGCGTTGGGCGGGCAACAGAACTTCGGCGATTTCGCGATAGGTAGCGCCGTCCGTCCTTGCATCCGACGCCCGTAAGGCGAGTGCTATTCTCCGCCGGCGATGCGCTGAAATCACGTGCGGAGGCGCGCCCTGCGGCCGGCCGTTGAGCCCCTTCCACAAGCGAATGCCGGCACCCGCCCTGAATTCAAAGTCGCGATCGAGAGGCAATTCGACGGTGTAGGCAGCGGCGATGATCGGCGCTTCCTTGAACCAAATACGATGCTCTACGCCGCGCAAAGACAACACGGCGTGCCAACCGTCTGGACCTTGCCGAGATTGACTTTCGTTCAGCTCGTTCAGATCCAGCCTGACGTATGTAGATGGGTCGACGGGCAACACCGGACGGACGGGCACGATGGTCGGCACGGCCTCGGGAGCCCAGAAGATTGTCTGTTCGAGGAAGGATCGTTCGGGATCAGCTGCGAAAAACCAACCCCCAGTGCTGCCGAATTCGGCCGCTCAAAGTTCGATCTGATGGTGAGATCGTCTGATAATCTCGTTCGAACGACGCGTTGCGGCGCAGGCATTCCCACGCGATTCCGGTCATTTCGGCTTGTTCGATGTGGTCGTAGTAGGTGTCGTCCAACGATCTCCAGTTGAACTTTGGCATGCACTTGTCCCCAAACCTGAGCTACCGCGCTAGCGGCGGCATAAATATAACAAGCTCTGGTTGAAGCTAGTCCCTAAGCGTGCATCACGCGATGCGGTGGAGCGATAGCAAGCGTCCGCGAGAAAATTATTTCACGACGTGTTCAAAGATTTGGATTTGAAGCTCCGCCACGTAGCAAGTGGCGATATCCATGCTCGGTCATCCATTTTGCGCGGGCCAGGTGGCTGTCGAATGCTCGTCTCGCACGATCAGGCTCAAGCTCCGGATTGATGTGCAGCACGATTTGCGTCACTTCACGCCAGTCGGCCCCCTCCTTATCCGCATCGAGCATGCGCAAATAAGTAATAATGTGCTCTTCGTCGTAGACTGTGAGCACGGAATCCGCCGGCGCAAGATCGGCAACGTCTGGATTTCGTGGTGGTTTTTTCATAAACCTTCCAAGTCTTGTAATGCCGTCACGCCTTAAATCTGACAAAGTTTAAACCGGCGTGGCGCTTCCCGAAAGGGGGCGAACGTTAAACTTTAGTGAGCAGCGCGCGGTCAGTATTTTGTCAGGATAACTCCAGCGTATAGCACATTCTGCGACGAATAGGAACGATCGTTCCTAGAACGATCATTCCGGTTCGAGTTCCCATATCGCCATGGATCTCAAGGAGATCATGGCGATGAACCTGCGTCGCAAACGCCACGATCTAGAAATGACGCAAGAAGAGTTAGCCGCACGTGCGGGCTTAAGCGCCCGCTACGTTGGCGCTATCGAGCGTGGCGATGTATCCGCAAGCGTCACTGTGCTCGGGCAAATTGCGGAAGCACTGGGAATCGAACCGGGAGATCTCGTCAGGCGGGCTGGACGATCGGCCAGATCGTAGGCCGCCCAGTCTTGCCACACGGCGCACGCTCGATGAAAAGCGCGCTGCACTCGGGTCTGATCTTCAATCACGGCTCGACTTGCAGGCGGTGCAGTCCGATCGTCTCGGAGACTAACTGGCGATTGCGACTACCTGCGTCGCTGCGGCGCATGTTCGTTGGTTAGGGTGCTTCGTTCTTGGCGCGGCCTTTGCGTGGATATTGGACCAAACAGCAGGAAGCCCCGCCCGATTTGTTCGGGCGGGGCTTTGTGGGAGCGAACCTTACTCTCCGTTCTTCCGCGGCCGCGACCACAGCAGGGTGTAGCCCTCGCCACCCTCGTCATCGAACAAGTTGGCGTAGATCGGTGCCGTGAAAGAGGGATCGTCGAGCTTGAGCGAAAGGTAGTCGCGACCTTCTTCGGAGCGCTTCGACCAGGCGGCACCGATTTCAGCCTTATGCGGTGCACCGCATAAGGCCGATTATGCGTAGCGCGGGATTATGCGGAGTCGTTGGCTGGTGGCCGCGGTTTTCAAGGGCTTTTGTGGCGGCGACACTCCGCATAATCCCGTGGAGAGAAGCCGCGGCGCCTCGCTCGAGGCGAGGCGCCGCAAGGC
>DATLXL010000021.1:0-249501 GCA_035575905.1 Bradyrhizobium sp.
AGCATGCGCAAGGTCGACGGTTGGCAAACCCTCGCCACAAAACCCATCGACCAGCCGATTGACCTTGCCGCCTGAAACGATAACTTCATGCTACCCGGAGACGCGCCTCAGCGAATTCCAACCAAATTCCGGACGGCACCACGCTGGTCCGCTATGCCGTCTCAATTAAGTGGCTGCGGCACGACCCGACCTTGGGGGCGACCAGTTACCGGTCTAAGGAATTCCATACTTGGACCGAGAAAGAGCTTGCACAGTTCGAGGCTCGCTGGCCGGAGGGGTCTCGCCAACGCCTTGCCTATGCCCTGCTGCTCTACTCCGGCCAGCGTGGCTCCGACGTATTCCGCATGTCCTATGCTCACATCGAGGGTGACACCATCGAAGTCGTGCAGCAGAAGACGGGGCAAGAGGAATCGGACGAGAAGCTGGTCATCCCCATGCACGGGAACCTCCGGCGCGAACTCGCGCTGGCAAAGCGCGAGCACGTCGTCATCCTCACGACAGCTTTCGGCAAACCGTTCACCCTCAAGGGCTTCGGCAATTTTGTATCGGATGCCATTCGGGCCGCCGACTTGCCTGCCCGATGCAAGGCCCACGGGTTGCGGAAGGCCGCGGCGCGCCGCTTAGCTGAGGCGGGCTGCACGGCAAAGCAGATACAGGCGATTACCGGCCATAGGTCGTTGGAAGAGGTGGAACGGTACACACGCAAGGCCGACCAAATGCGTCTCGCCCGGCAGGCCGTTGCTAAGCAGGAGAACAATGGGGGATCGTAAATTGGCAAACCCAGCCTTGCGGTTTGCCAGATCGCGCAAAAAGCGAAATGAAATCAAAGGCGATTTCTGGGGATGGCGCTCCCTAGCGGAATCGAACCGCTCTCTCCACCGTGAAAGGGTGGCGTCCTAACCGATAGACGAAGGGAGCAAAACTTCAGGTAAATCAAGGCTTTGGGCGCAGGATTTAACCCGGTCTGCGACCGGCGGCGGAGAACCCTCCAGCCGGCTGCGAAGCGAACGTATAGTGGCGTTTGCGAGGGCGGGCAAGTCGTGGCCGTGCCGATTTCCCCGGGCCTTGCCGGGTTCCGAATGGCCCGGAAACCGCGGGCTTCCGGCAACGGAATCTAAAGCGGCATGGCGTAAATCGAATTGGGTTTTACGGAAAGACCGCGATGGCGAATGGACTGAGCAAGCTGGGGGCGAAGAAGCGCGAGGCGCGCAAATCGCTGCGCCAGCCCGGCTGGATCATGCTGGAGGGCGGCTTTGCCAGGCGGGCCTGCCTGGTGGAGGATCTCTCCTCCTCCGGCGCCCGGATCACGGTCGACGACAACAACACGCTGCCGGCCAAACTGCGGCTTGCCTTCACGCGAGATGCGCGCAGCGGCCGCTCCTGCGAAGTGGTTTGGCGCCGCGGCAAGACCGTCGGCGTGAAGTTCGTGCGCTAGCCAGCCGGCCGGACAACGCATATTTACGTCGTCTGCTTCGCATCGCGATCGCCGCTCACCCTGGTGATCATCGATGCGACCGCGGCCCGGACAGAGTCCGTTTTCGCTTCAAACATCAGGTACAGAGCGTACGACCACAGGATCGCGGCGGCGATCACGATCGCGAATTTACCGAGGACAATCGGCGTCGGCGGTGACAACGACCACGGCGAGTTGACCAGATTGGTGAGAAAAATCACGAAGGGCAGATGGGTGAGATACAGCGTGTACGAGATCTTCGAAAAGAAATGCGAGGCGCCGCTGTAGATCGATCGGATGCCGATCGTGGCGTGACATCTGATGGCGTAGACAAGAAGCGCAGAGGCGAGCGCGACCAGCATTTCGCCGGCGTGATAATTGAGCGCAAGTTTCTTGGCCGCCGCTGAGAAACAAGCCAATAGGCCAGCCGCCATCAGCACTGCCCAGGGCGCCAGACGAACCGGAATTCGTCGCGGCACGATCGCAAGGGCCGCACCGAGAACCCAGATCAGGAACAGGTAGCTGCCGTGAAGGCCGATCAGCAGCAGTATGGCGATGATGCCGAACGCGCACAATATGCGTGCCATCATGGAAGTATCGGAACGCGCGGCCAGCACGATCATCGGGAAAAGCAGATAGTACCAGAACTCGAGGGACAGGCTCCATAACGCCAGATTGGTGCCGGCCAATGGAACGAGCAGGCCCTGAAGGAAGAGGATATTGCCGAGCGCCGTCTTGATGTCGTTCGCTCCGGTGAAATACCAGTTCAGCGCGTATTCCTGCCCCGGCGGGCAGCTGTAGAGACTGCCGGGCCAAGCCAGAAAATGATAGCCGATGCTGTCGATGCACAAGCCGATGATCACCGCCGGTATCAGGACCAGCCACAGCCGCACCAGGCGCTTGGTCAAGTAGATGCGCCACGACCATGTGCCCGAAGCAATCGATTTCAGGACGCTGCCGCCGACCAGATAGCCGCTCAGCACGAAGAAGATCATGACCGCCGCATGACCGATGGTTATGCCTGGTGCGGTCGGGATCCACGCGATTTGCGGCACGGTCTCGGCCGCTGTCGATTGAATGGCAATCTGGGCGGCCGGGCCGCCAGTAAAGCTGGCGGCGAAAAACAACCCGCGGGCGTGCCCAAAGACGACGAGCAGTGCCGCCAGCGCCCGCAATGCATCAAGGTGAATCTCGGTCCACGTTAAACGCTTCTCTTCCAACATGGAGTGAGCCGTCATCCCTTGTCGACACTGGCATCGCGGCAGCCGAAAGTGCTCGAGGACGCAGGGTCCCAAAGGTCCAGCCGAGACCGCTATCGCAGTCGTGTAACAGTCGCTTGACCGAATGAAGATGGTCCCGTGCTCTCTCGGGCGCGGGCGCCGGCATGCGAAATCCGGCGTGCCGGCAGGCAACATCGTACCGGCTCTCCTGCGGCCCAGCGCTCGCGCGCGAACCTCACCGCGTCACGACATCGGCGGCGCGATGAACTCTTGAAATGCCGGCCGTTCGGATATCAGCGCGAACCAGCGCTCCAGGGCCGGCTGTCTCGGCCTGGTCACGCCCTCTACGCCGAACCAGCGCCGCGCGAATGCGCCGAGCGCGATGTCGGCGATGGTGAACTGCTCGCCCTCGATGTAGCGGTGATTGTCGAGCTGCGCCTCGGCCACGCGCCACACCACGGCTTCCGCATCGGCCGCCTTCTGCAGCGCCGCCATGTCGCGCTGTTCGGGCGGTGTGCGCACCAGTCCCCAGAACACCGGCCGATCGACTGGCTGCAAGGTCGAAAGCGTCCAGTCCAGCCAGCGGTCGACCGAGGCGCGTCCCCTGGCGGCCTGCGGATAGATCGCAGCGCCCTCGCCATAAGCGAGGTTGAGGTAGCGCATGATGGAATTGGATTCCCACAGCACGTAATCGCCGTCGACCAGCGTCGGCACACGGCCGTTGGGATTCATGGCGAGATATTCCGCCGTGTCGTTCTTGCCGAACGCCATGCCGGCGTCGATGCGCTGATAGGCAATGTCAAGCTCGGCCAGGCACCAAAGCACCTTCTGCACGTTGACAGAATTGGGCCGGCCCCAGATCGTCAATTGCACCGCCACGCGCGTCCCCCCGCTTGCCTGGAACTGACATAGCGTAAATTAACGCATGGCGCGCCCGGCAAAAATCGGGTCCCGCCATGCGATGGCGAGACCCGATCAACCCGATAGCCGGCCGCAGCTCAGCTTAGTGGCCGAAGAACAGCCAGAGCAGGATAATCACCGGGATTGGCACGCCCAATAGCCATAGCAAGATTCCGCGTCCCATCATTTCCTCCTGTTGGTGCGCTGGCGGGACAACGCGGCAGGAGAGGACAGGTTCCTACTTCGGAATCTCCGAGAGCGAAAGGCCGATGCGGAACAGCGAATAGCCGTCGCGATCGACCGCCTCGCGCACCTCCGCGTTCACATCGGCGGCTTCGCGGACGCGCGTGCGTGTCCACTCAGCTTCATCCGTCTCGGGCGGAAATGGCGCGTCCGCCTTCAGCACCAGGCGATAGGCGCCATGGCGGACGTGCATGAAGAAAGCGTAGGCGCTCACCAGTGGCCGGTGTTCGGCATCGAGGCCCACGGCTCGGCCGGCGGCTTGGGATCGCCCTTCTGCAGCAGCTCGATCGAGTGCAAGTCGGGCGAGCGCACGAAAGCCATGTTGCCGTCGCGCGGCGGACGGTTGATGGTGACGCCCATCTTCATCAGCCTGTCGCAGGTGGCGTAGATGTCGTCGACCTCGTAGGCGAGGTGGCCGAAATAGCGGTCCTCGCCGTATTTCTCCTCGTCCCAGTTGTAGGTGAGCTCGACCAGCGGCGCCCCGCGTGTGCTCGGCAGGCTCTTCAGCCGCTCAAGGTCCTCAGCGGCGCAGAGGAACAGCAGCGTGAAGCGGCCCTTTTCGTTGTCGACCCTGCGTACTTCCTTCAGCCCCAGCGCATCCTGGTAGAATTTCAGCGCGGTATCGAGATTGCGCACGCGCAGCATGGTGTGGAGGTAACGCATGGGTGGGGCTCCCTGAAGGGTTCTCGTTAATGCGCTGCGTGATAGCAGAAGTCTGACCGCGAGGGCAGGGGGTGACCGCGGGCCCCGGACCCTCGAATTGGCGGCCCTACATCCGGTATCGACGATATGGCAGACATCATCGCCGGTTGCTGCAAGCTCGTCTGGAAGGCCTGCGCTCGGTGACGGCGCCAGGAACAGAACCGGCTGCCTGTCTTGCCGGTCCTGAGGTCAGCGATTACCGCCAGTGTCCTTGGTATCCGGCTTCGGCTTGACGGAAATCGATGGAAGCGGCGTGGGCCGCCGGGGCTTGATCTCGTATTTGGCCGCCAGTTCGAGCAACCGCTTCCTGGTGAAGGGATCGGCCTTGTCGGCGAGATCGCGGACGGTCCTGGCGCGGTCCCTCAAGAATTCCTCGTTCATGATCCCAGCCTCTGAAACACAGCATACATCCCCGAAACGTCTTCCCCGTTGAACTCGGCTTCGTACGATGACCGGGTAACAGGGAACTATCCCTGTCACATTGCGTTGATATGCATGGCTTATGAGAATCGGATGAAACCTGCGGTCTCCGGCGCGGAGCGGGAGGCGAGGTTAGAGAAACGGCGCGTTGAAGCCGAACAGGCGATGGAAGAGCGCAAGAAATCTGACGCCGCCTTCCGTGCAAACTATGAGCGATTAAAAGCCGAACGTCTCGCGAGAGAGACCAAGGGATAATCGGGTAGCGTAGCGAGGGCGGATGTAACCCTCGCGAAACTGAAGGCCTCCGGCGAATCTTCGCGGAGGCCTTTTTGTTTCGGGCGCTTTGTTCGCGGCGGCGATCCTCCGCCTACGCCACCAGAGCCTTGATCATCGCGGCCTGCTCGAGCGTGTGTACCGCGATCGCGGTATGGGTGAAGTCGCCGGCCATGTTCGAATTGGCGATCTGGCTCAGCAGTTCGTCGCCCTTGATGACGTGCAGGCCGACGCCCTCTTCGGGCGAGGGGTAGATGCCGAGGACCACGTCGTGGCCGGCGATCACGGCCCGCAAGGCAAGCGCCTTGTCCTCGGACATCTGGATGAAAGTGCGGACCTCGTCTGCGAGCTCGCGCAGTTCGTCAAAATCAATCATACGCCTACTCCACGCAACGCTACTCACTGAAGCGGATTCTAGCGACGAGGTGCTTACCCAACCATGAAGGGCTTCGCGCGGTGAACGAAAAGCGAAGCGAGATGCTGATCGCAGTCCGCTCGCTGGGCAAGACTCTGCACACGAATTGTTAAGCCCTGACTTCTGCCGATTTTTTCGATTCCGATTCGTTCTTCGCGAACGAAATGGAATCAGATGCGGAACATCGGTGCACTGCGGGCGCTTGCGAGCCGGATTTTCCGCCGGCGATCCCTGCTTGATTCGCTGCCCGTCAAGATTTGACTCATTCGCCCGCCGGTGCATTGCTTGCGCGATGCGTCGGTTCAGGAATGCGCGGCTCGCCAAGATGAGCAGCGGACATTATTGCGTGATACGCGATCTCGGTCTGGTGAAGGGCGGCAAGGGGTTGCGGCACCATGAGGTCGTGCTCGACCTGACCTTGCGCGGCGCATTCAAATTCGCAAGGACACTGTTGCGGCCGCGGGTCGATTGGCCCGAGACGTCAACGCAGGAGCACGCAGGCGAACCGGTGCTCGCGACGCCAACGACGCGGACCTGCCGCGGCTAGGGCCGCCGGCCGAAGTCAGGCCTTCACGTCTCAGGCCTTCACGTCCAGATGATTTTGCTCGGCCTCGGCGTCCTTCGCCTGGGCCGCCTTGAACTCCTCCAGCGCCTGGCGCTCGGCCTCGTTCTTCGCCGCAAAGACGCCCAGCACGTCTTGCTGGATGATGTGCGACGGGGCTTTTTCGGTCTGGTCCGCAACTAGCTGGACCCGGGCTTGCGTCACCGCGTGGGGCGTGGGGTAGACGAGCATGGCACGACACCTCCTCGTCCGTAGAATTCCCTATCCCCCGTTCACGCTTTCTAAACAGATTGGGTTAACGCGCAAATATAGCGGCCGGAACCGGCGGGCGCCGGGCGCGTTTGCATCGCGACCATTTGGAGAGCGGCGGCGATGCACAAGCTCTTGGATCTCCTCGACGAGGAGCAGCGCGAGGCGCTGAGCGTCCTCGTGGATTTCGGCGTGGCGGTCTGCTCGGCGGGGCTCGTGGCCGCCGTGCTCGAAGGCACGGTCGAATTCGTCGCGCGGTTCGTCTGAGCCGCCGCGGCGGCCAAGTCTAACGGATGTCGCTCGCGCGCCCTGCGGCCTCGTCCGGTGACGTGTTGAACGTGGCGACGCCGACAAACCCGGCATAGCCGATGACGTTGAGCAGCACTTCGATCCAGACTGGCATGATGATGAACCTCTTTGGCAAGTGAAGCCCGAAGCGGTGAGGTTCGTTCCCGAAGCTGGATCGGCGACGACGGATCGAGCTTGCGGCCAAGACCGACGGAGGCGGACGTTGCAACAAGATTGCAGATTTTTAATGCCCGAAGGCGCCGTGCCTTTGGGTTCCCGCGGAACGGCCGCCATGGTCTTCACGTTGTCTCCGCGAACTCGATATCAGGAGGTCGCAATGAAGAAGACGCTGGCAACTTTGGCTACCGTTGGCTTGGTCGGCGCAGCCGCCGTGGCGCCGTCACCTGCCGAGGCGCGGCATTTCGGGCCGGGCCTCGGGTTCGGTCTGGCTGCAGGCGCACTGATCGCTGGCGCGGCGGCTGCGAGCGCGCATCCGTACTACGGGCCATATGGCTACTACAACTACGGTCCGCGCTACTATTCGCCCGGCTACGCCTACTATGGCAGCCCCGCCTACTATCCGCGGCGACACTACTACTATCGGCATTGGTAAAATGTGACGAGAGAAGCCCGGAGCGGTGCTCCGGGCTTCGCCGTGAAGTGAACTTCTAGTTCCAGACGACGGGCTTGTTGAACCCGTCCCATGCATTGGAAAGCGTGGCGGAGTAGTATTCCTCGCGTTCCTTCTCGAATTTTTTCTGCGTGGCGCGGAAATGTGCCACGCGCGCTACGATCTCTTCGCGCTCGCGCGCCACCCACTCCGGCTTCTTGTCGTTCATTGAGCCCATCCGCTGGTCGATTCGTTTGCTGTCCTAATCGTGGCTCCGATTGGGGCGTGATTTTGAACGCATGGTTGCACAATTGTGGCCGTGCACTGCGGTTGGCGTGGTGAACTCGAACATCTGGATAAGCCTGCGATGTTGTGCCCGCAGCCATGGCCACGAAGGGCAAGCTGCTCAGGCCGAAGTGCCATCTGCTATCGGAGAGCGGAAGCCGCGCGAGCTTCGCTATTTGCCGCGGCTGGCAATCGATTGGGGCGTGGCTATAGTGGCCGCGCCCTTTTTGCTTTTCGAGGATCGCGCAGTGATCGCCAAGGATCTGCAAAGCGGTGTCGAACGGCTCGGCGAGATGATCGCGGAAGCCGCCGTCATCGTTCCCTTTACCGGCGCCGGCATTTCCACCGAATGCGGCATCCCGGACTTCCGCTCGCCGGGCGGCATCTGGACCCGCAACCGGCCCATTCCATTCGATGAATTCGTCATGAGCCAGGAGGCGCGCGATGAATCGTGGCGGCGGCGCTTCGCCATGGATGCAACGTTTGCGTCCGCCAGGCCCGGGCGAGGGCACCGCGCGCTGGCCTCGCTGTACCGGGCCGGCAAGACGCCGGCAATCATCACGCAAAATATCGATAATCTGCACCAGGCGTCCGGCTTCAGGGCCAACGACGTCATCGAGTTGCACGGCAACACGACCTATGCGCGCTGCATCGGCTGCGGAAAATCCTATGAACTTCAATGGGTGAAGGCGCGTTTCGACGAGAGCGGCCGTGCGCCCGACTGCACCGCCTGCGACGAGCCGGTCAAGACCGCGACCATCTCGTTCGGCCAGGCCATGCCGGAAGACGAAATGCGCCGCGCAACGGAACTGGCGCAGAGATGCGACCTGTTTCTCGCCATCGGGTCATCGCTGGTGGTGTGGCCAGCAGCCGGATTTCCGCTGATGGCCAAACGCAATGGCGCGAAACTGGTCATCATCAACCGCGAGCCGACCGAGCAGGACGATATGGCCGATCTGGTCTTGCGCTACGATATCGGCGAAACGCTCGGACCGTTTGTGGGAAATTGAAGGCGGAATTCGATTCGCGCCTGTGCAAGCTGTTCATAGTTCCCCCCGCAATTGTTTTTTGGCTATGCGTCGCAAGCGCAAATGTTATCTTTTGATTCGAGAAGATTCGCGCGGCGTTCTCATAAGTTGTGAGGGATGGGTGCGCGTTCGGTGTTGCTGCAGCGGGGCGCACCGAAAAGAGGTGTGGGGTTCCGGGGTCATGGGGTCGGACGGATTTGAGTCCAAGAAGCTCGGTTTGGCACCAGGTGGGGTGGGGCCTAACCGGCTTGGACAAGCAGCAGAATTTCAAGGCGGTGCAGCGCGCGACCCCGCACTCGATGCGCTCTCGGGCCTCGGCGATGCCGCGGCCAATCTGATCGAAATCTCCGGCGTTATCAAATGGTTCGACGCCTCAAAGGGCTACGGTTTCATCGTGCCCGACAACGGCTGGCCCGACGTGTTGCTGCACGTCACCGTGCTGCGGCGCGACGGCTTCCAGACGGCCTATGAAGGCGCGCGGATCGTGGTCGAATGTGTGCAGCGCGCCAAGGGCTATCAGGCGTTCCGCATCGTCTCGATGGATGAATCGACCGCGATCCATCCGGCACAGATGCTGCCGCCGCGCACCCATGTCACGGTAACGGCGACCTCCGGGCTCGAGCGGGCACAGGTCAAATGGTTCAATCGCTTGCGCGGCTTCGGCTTCCTGACTTGCGGCGAGGGCACGCCGGACATCTTCGTCCACATGGAGACGCTGCGCCGCTTTGGCATGACCGAGCTGCGGCCCGGCCAGTATGTGCTGGTCCGCTTCGGGCCGGGCTCCAAGGGCATGATGGCCGCGGAAATCCATCCCGAGACCGGGCCGTCGGCGCTGTCGTCGCACTAGGCCTTGTATCCTGACGCGATTGTGAGCCGTGCTGCGCCGCGGAAACCTCTGGCGCTGGCCGCAATCGCCGGGTTAGGTTGGCCGCCTCCGTGATGGCTGACTTTGAGCGTTTCCCGATGATTTCCGATCGAAATCCTGCCTGGCGCGCGGCGCGCCTTTGGCTGGCTGTTGCATTGGTCGCCGTGTTCGCGGCGCAAGCGCCTGCGAGGGCCGCGAACTTCTCGACGCTCGAGATCGCGACCAAGACCGGCGTTCACATCTTCTCGGTGGAGATGGCGACGACGGAGGAGGAGCGGCAGAAGGGGCTGATGTACCGCAAGGAGCTCGCCGACGGCAAAGGCATGCTGTTCGACTTTTCGCCGGAGCAGCAGATCTCGATGTGGATGAAGAACACCTACATCTCGCTCGACATGATCTTCATCCGCGCCGACGGCCGCATCTCGCGGATCGCGGAAAACACCGAGACCGAGTCCACCGCGATCATCTCCTCCGGCGGCCTCGCCCGGGCGGTGCTGGAAGTGCCGGCTGGAACAGCGCAAAAATACGGCATCGCCCCCGGCGACCGGGTCTCCCACCCCCTGTTCGGCAAGCGCTAAGCAGGCCTTCCGCCTTGCTGGCGGGGTGTGAAGCGTGTAGCTGTTTTCCGAAATCGGGGTATAGCGCAGCCTGGTAGCGCGGCAGTTTTGGGTACTGCAGGTCGTTGGTTCGAATCCAGCTGCCCCGACCAATTTTCCGTTTTTGATCAATCGACGCTTACGGCTTCGCCGTTCTGGTCGTGAACGTCGATGAACAGCGCGTCGGCGGGCACATCGGTGCCGGGGTGGCGCAGGCAGGCGGAATGCTACGCCAAGGCCCGCCATCAGGCCATCTCCCGCCGCAGTGTCAAAACCTGGCGCCGGTTTGATCTGGCGCAAACGCGGCCGGCCGGCCACGGGTCATACTGGCGGCCTTCTACCCCTAGAGCATGACTGCCGGCCGCGACAGACGGCCGGCACTTTTTTGCCCGGATGTCCAGCGGAACTGGCCGCGGACATTTTGGCTTCATCATCCTGCCGCCGGGGATCGAGCACGCGATCCCGAATTCCGGGCTCGCCGATCTGCTGTTTCTGGTGATCACCTCGCCGGGACGGACGAAGAGAAGCCGGCCTGACGCCGGGAGTCTGCAAAAACAATTGGGCGCGCCGGAGGTCCGACGCGCCCGATGCAAGCGCTTGCCGAAAACCCAGTTGGATCACCAGCGACAGATGGTGCGGCCCCAGCGATAGCTCCAGAAGCAGCGCGCGCCGTAACCGTAATAGGCACGCGGGGCGTAATAGGCGCGCGGCGCGTAGTAGCCGCGATAGCCCCATCCGCGACCGTATCCACCGCGATAGCCCCGTTCGCCGCGCCAGGCCTGCGCCGGCGCGGTCGTTGCGCCGACCAGAATCGCCGACGTGCCGATCGCGTAGACGAAGAGCAACGCGATTGTGGCCAGGCAGCGCGTCAGGAAATTGTAGCGTGTGGGCATCGAGATCTCCCGGCATTTCCAGCGCACCAAACCGCATGATGCGATCCCACTGATATGCGCGAGATCGGGATCCGGTTCAAATGCGTGGAGACAATATTTCGACGAAGGTTCTTGGAGTCGCGTGTGACTCTATTGAGGGGGCAAGTTAAGGTCAAGCACGCAACCCGTTCATCTTCATTGCAAAATTCCATTTTGCGATGAATGGCAGATGAACGGTTGTGCGTTGCGGGAAACGCGTCATGTGGAATGCCATCGTGCCACCCCAGTCTCGACATCATCGTTTGCATCTAGCCCGATCGTGTTCCTTTCCAGAAAGTGCCAATGCCGAAAAAACATACTTACGTTCTTGGTCTCAACACCTATGACCACGACGTCAGCGCGTGCCTGTTGCGTGACGGCGCCATCGCATACGCGATCGGCAAGGAGCGGCTCTCTCGCGAGAAGCACGCAACCGGCTTCTACAAGGAGGTGATCGATTATTGCCTCGAAGCCGAGGGCATCACGCTGGCCGATATCGATCTGGTCGTGCGCAATTGCTACATCATGCCGGTGCCGGACATGGAGGCGCGGCTCACCTATCAGGACATGCCGGGTTTCCTGCCGCCGCACGAGCGCGAACAGGCCGAGCAGCATCCGTATTTCAGGGCGAATTCCGACAAGGTCGTCACCGTCTCGCATCATCTGGCGCATGCCTACAGCGCCTTTGCCGCCTCGCCCTTCGAAGAGGGCGCGGTGATGATCGTCGATGGCGTCGGCAGCTACCGCGCTGACGCGTTGGAAAAGCTTCCCGCGGATGACAAAGGCAATCCGCTCGCCCGTGAATCCGAGAGCTATTACCGCTTCTCCGGTACGGCGCTGCAGTGCCTGAAGAAGGTCTGGCTCGAGCCCTCGCGCGGCATGCTCAATGAGGAGTTCTACAGCATGCCGGGCCTCGGCGCCCTCTACAGCCGCGCCTCGACCTACGTGTTCGGCGACTGGAACAAGTGCGGCGAGCTGATGGGGCTGGCGCCTTACGGACGCAAGGGGCAGGTCAAGTCTCTGGTCGAATTTCAGGACGGCGAGTTACGCGTGCCGAGTTGGGACGCCGGATTCACACAGCCCTACCTGATGGGATCGGGCGACTGGGAAAAACACCCGTCGAAGCGGCACTGGGAGGATCTCGCCTGGCGGGTGCAGGACGACACCGAAAACGTGCTGCTGGCGCGGACGCGCTGGCTGCGCGAGGCGACGGGAGCCAGGAACCTCTGTATCGCCGGCGGCGTGGCGCTGAACTGCGTCGCCAACGGCCGGATCGCGCGCGAAGGCGGATTTGACAATGTCTGGATCCAGCCAGCGGCCGGCGACGACGGCATTGCGATTGGTTGCGCCTATTACGGCTGGCTCGAGGTCCTGAAGCAGCCGCGCACCCATGTGATGAAGCACGCCTATACGGGACGCATCTATGGCGAGGACGTGATCGAGCGGGCGCAGCAGAAGCCGCTGGTGCGCATCCAGATCACCTCGGTGCGCAGCGACGATATCTGCCGCGACACGGCAAAGCTGCTCGCCGACCAGAAGGTGATCGGCTGGTTTCAGGGGCCGTCCGAATTCGGGCCCCGCGCGCTCGGCAACCGCAGCCTGATTGCCGATCCGCGCAAGGCCGAGATGAAAGACATTCTCAACAGCCGCGTCAAACACCGGCAGGCGTTCCGGCCGTTTGCGCCGATCGTGCTGGCCGAGCGGATGAAGGATATTTTCGAAGGCGAGGAAGACTCGCCCTTCATGCTGATCGCAAAGCCCGTCCGCCCGGAATGGCGCGAGCGGATTCCCGGCATCGTCCATGTCGACGGCACTGCGCGGGTGCAGACGGTGCGGGAGGCGACCAATCCGAGACTCTATCGCCTGCTGAAGGAGTTCGACGCGCTGACCGGGGTGCCCGTGCTGATCAACACGTCGTTCAACGTCAAGGGCGAGCCGATCGTGGAAACGCCGCAGGACGCGATGATCTGTTTCCTCACCACCGGCATCGACCACCTGGTGCTGCACGACACGCTGATCTCGAAGAACGCGATGCACCGCGTGGTCGCGCCGCTGGTGAAGGTGTTCGCCGATGTCGGCGCGGTGGTGGCGCAGACCACGGCGCCGGCCTAGCGGCGGCCTTGACCTGTTCCCTCATGGTGAGCAGCGCCCTTGGCGCGTCTCGAACCATGAGGCCACGGACCGGGCCTGTACCGTTCGAGACGGCCGCTACGCGGCTCCTCAGCATGAGCATCCATCGCGGATCAAGCCGCGGTTGCGGCCGGCGCCTTCGGGGCGGGGGCCTTGGGCTGCGGCTTGTCCTGCTTCTTCGACCAGGAGATGTAATAGGCCACCAGCGTCATGATCGAGATGCCGGCGATGCTGACGAGAACCTGCACCAGGATGGAGCCGGAGCTCAGCGACAACAGGAAGTGCGCCACGAAGGACAGAAACACGCCGACGCAGAACACGGCGAGCGACTGCTGGCCGCAGACCACCAGCGGGTCGAACACCTTCCACTCCAGCCCGGGCCAGTCCTTCGGGACGAAGCGGATGGTCAGGACCACGATGACCACGAAGTGGATGAAGCGGTAGGGCGCCAGGAACGTCTTGTCGTTGGGGTTGAAGGTCGAATACAGCCAGGTCGGAAACAGTGCGCCGAAATCCGGAAACTTGCCGGCCATGGTCATGACCAGGCCGAGCACCATATAGGCGATGCAGAACCACAACGTGTATTTCGAATTGATGATGGCCGTCGATTTGCGCGCGCCGCCCATCGCGCACCAGGCCCCGAATACGAACAGCACCTGCCATGCGAGCGGGTTGAAATACCAGGTGCCGGCCGGATAGGCGGGCAGGTTCCACCCCATCTGGCGCGTGACCAGCCAGAGCACGATCGAGACTACCATGGTGAGGTCCGGCTGGCGCAGCATGAACCAGAGCACCGGCGGAAACAGGCCCATCAGCACGATGTAGAGCGGAAGCACGTCGAGATTGACCGGCTTGAACTTGAGCAAAAGTCCCTGCCGCAGCGTCTCGGAGGCGTTCTCGATCAGGCTCGCAACGTTGAACTCGTTGATCATCTCGGAATCGCCAAAGCGCAGCGCGAGATAGGTGATCGAGGCGATGTAGATCACGAAAAGGATGATGTGCGCCATATAGAGCTGCCAGACGCGCTTGGTCAGGCGGGTGGCGCCGACGACGAAGCCGCGGTCGAGCATCATGCGCGCATAGACAAAGGAGGCGGTGTAGCCGGAAATGAAGACGAAGAGATCCGCGGCGTCCGAGAACCCGTAGTTCCGCGTCGTGATCCAGGCCACGATATTGTCCGGGATGTGATCGAGGTAGATCGCCCAGTTGGCGACCCCCCGGAACAGGTCCAGTCGCAGGTCGCGTCCCTTATCGGGCAGGATGGCGTTTATCTTCATGGATGCCGTCTCGAACGGATGTTCTCGGGAAGGTAGCACAGGCGCCGCGGGGCAGGGGCGGATGGCAGATTGTCACAGCGCAGCATAATGACTATACCCGTCGGGAAAAGCGATGACGTCGGGACGGGAATCATCGATCAAATCCCTGAAAGATGTCTCTATACTATCCCGGCGGCTTCCGCCAAACGACCGCAACCTGCCGACCTCGGGGTCCGACCATGACTGCACGCATCTTCAAGCCGGCCAAGAACGCGATGCAATCCGGCAGGGCCAAGACCAGGGAATGGCAGCTCGATTACGAGCCGGAGCAGCCGCGGACGGTCGAGCCGCTGATGGGCTGGACCTCGTCCGGCGACATGAAGCAGCAGCTCACGCTGCGCTTCGACACCAAGGAAGAGGCCGTCGCCTATTGCGAGCGCAAGGGCATCGCCTACCAGGTGATCGAGCCGAAGGCGTCGGCCCACCGCCAGGTTGCCTATGCCGACAATTTTTCCTTCCGCCGCGCCGAGCCCTGGACGCACTGAAGGCATCCGGGTGCGTACTCTCCCCGGCGGGGAGGTCGAGTTGCGAAGCCATCGGGGTGAGGGGCCGCAGTCCCGACGCCGGACCGTCAACCCTCACCCGGCGCTATGCGCCGAACTCTCCCAAGGGAGAGGTGAGATTCCGACGCCTCGGTTGAGCCGGCCTCGGCAACGACCAGCCGGCCGGGCGAGGGTGGGCTCGGGATCAAAAAACATATGATCGTTTAATTCAAGGGAGCGGAAAAATGGTCCCGGGGACGGCGCGCGGCAAAGATGGTACAGCCACTCGCAGGTCCCGGCGGAACACCTCGCGCCCGCCGTCCTGACGCCCGCCACGGGCCTCCGCAGCATCCAGAAGAAAAGCGCCGACCCATGCCGCTTCACTCCACCGTCGATCCATCTTCGTCCGAATTTGCCGGCAATGCCGAGGTGATGCGCGGCCTTGTTGCCGAGCTGCGCGACAGGCTGAAGGAAGTCTCCGGCGGCGGCGGTGAGGCCTCGCGCAGGCGCCACACCTCGCGCGGCAAGATGCTGGCGCGCGACCGTGTCGACCTCCTGATCGATCCCGGCACCGCTTTCCTCGAGCTGTCGCCGCTGGCGGCCAACGGCCTCTATGGCGGCGACGTTCACTCGGCGAGCGTGATCACCGGGGTCGGGCGCATCTCGGGCCGCGAATGCGTCGTCGTCGCCAATGACGCGACCATCAAGGGCGGCACCTATTATCCGCTGACCGTGAAGAAGCATCTGCGGGCCCAGGACATCGCGCGGCAGAACAATCTGCCTTGCGTCTACATGGTCGATTCCGGCGGCGCGTTCCTGCCGATGCAGGACGAGATCTTTCCGGACGAGCGGCACTTCGGCCGCATCTTCTACAACCAGGCGCAGATGTCTTCGCAGGGCATTCCGCAGATCGCCATCGTGATGGGCTCCTGCACCGCAGGCGGCGCCTATGTGCCGGCCATGTCGGACGAGAGCATCATCGTGCGCAACCAGGGCACCATCTTCCTTGGCGGGCCGCCGCTGGTGAAGGCCGCGACCGGCGAAGTGGTGACGGCGGAAGAGCTCGGCGGCGCCGACGTGCATTCGCGCCAATCCGGCGTCACTGACCACTACGCCCAGAACGATGCGCACGCGATCGGCATTGCGCGCCGGATCGTCGCGACCTTGAAGAAGCCGGCGCCGGCCGGGCTCAATATGCGCGAGCCGCGCGAGCCGCTGTTCCCGGCCGAGGAGATCTATGGCGTGGTCTCGGCCGACGGCCGCAAACCATTCGACGTGCACGACATCATCGCGCGCATCGTCGATGGCTCGGAGTTCGACGAGTTCAAGAAGCTCTATGGCACCACGCTGATCTGCGGCTTCGCTCATATCTGGGGCTATCCGGTCGGCATCATCGCCAACAACGGCATTCTTTTCAGCGAGAGCTCGCTGAAGGGCGCGCATTTCATCGAGCTGTGCTGCCAGCGCGGCATTCCGCTGGTGTTCCTGCAGAACATTACCGGCTTCATGGTCGGCAAGAAATACGAGGCCGGCGGCATCGCGCGCGACGGTGCCAAGCTGGTGACGGCGGTGGCCACCGCCGGCGTACCGAAGTTTACCGTGGTGATCGGCGGCTCCTACGGCGCCGGCAATTACGGCATGTGCGGCCGCTCCTACAGCCCGCGCTTCCTGTGGCTGTGGCCGAACGCGCGCATCTCCGTGATGGGTGGCGAGCAGGCCTCGATGGTGCTGAGCCAGGTGCGGCGCGATGGCATCGAAGCCAAGGGCGAGTCCTGGTCGGCGGAGGAAGAGGAGAAATTCCGCGAGCCGATCCGTGCGCAATATGAGCAGCAGGGCAACCCGTATTACGCCACGGCGCGGCTGTGGGACGACGGCGTGATCGATCCCGCCGACACGCGGCTCGTGCTCGGGCTGGGGCTGTCGGCGGCGGCCAATGCGCCGATCGAGCCGACGAAATTCGGCCTGTTCAGGATGTGAAGATGAAGAGCACGATGTACCGCCGCTTCCGTACGCTCCTGATCGCCAACCGCGGCGAGATCGCCTGCCGTGTCATCCGCACCGCCCGCGCCATGGGCCTGCGCACCGTCGCCGTCTATTCCGAGGCCGATGTCGGCGCGATGCATGTCGCGATGGCCGATAGCGCCGTGCTGCTGGGTCCCGCGCGGGCGCGCGACTCGTATCTGAACATCGCTGCCGTCATCGACGCCGCGCAGAAGACCGGTGCCGAAGCGATCCACCCCGGCTACGGCTTTCTGTCGGAGAACGCCGAATTCGCGGAGGCCTGCGCCAGGGCCGGCATCGTCTTTGTCGGCCCGACCGCCGAGATGATGAATGCGATGGGTTCGAAATCCGGCTCCAAGGCGCTGATGGAGAAAGCCGGCGTGCCGCTGGTGCCCGGCTATCACGGCGAGTACCAGGATGAGGCGACGCTGCTGAAAGCGGCCGAGCAGGCCGGCTTTCCCGTCCTGGTCAAGGCATCGGCCGGCGGCGGCGGCCGTGGCATGCGCGTGGTGCGCTCGAAGGAAGAACTGGGGCCGGCCGTGGTCAGCGCCAAGCGCGAGGCCAAGGCGGCGTTCGGCGACGACCGCATGCTGATCGAGAAATATGTCGACAATCCCCGCCATATCGAGGTGCAGGTCATCGGCGACAGCCATGGCAATCTGCTGTCGCTGTTCGAGCGCGAATGCACGCTGCAGCGGCGGCACCAGAAGGTGATCGAGGAGGCGCCGTCGCCGACCCTCAATGCCAGGCAGCGCGAGACCGTGTGCGAGGCGGCGCGCAAGGCGGCGGGCGCGGTGAACTATGTCGGCGCCGGCACCATCGAATTCGTCTCCGACGGCAAGGATGTGTTCTTCATCGAGATGAACACCCGCCTGCAGGTCGAACACCCCGTCACCGAATTGATCACCGGCCTTGATCTCGTCGAATGGCAGCTGCGCGTCGCCTTCGGCGAAAAACTGCCGCTGACCCAGGACCAGATCAGGCTGAACGGCCACGCCATCGAAGCGCGCGTCTATGCGGAAAATCCGCAGAAGAATTTCATGCCTTCGGTCGGGCGGATCAAGACCTGGCGGACGCCGCCGGAGGGCGGCGGCCTGCGCATCGACGCCGGCTATCGCGGCGGCGATGCGGTTTCGCCCTACTACGACGCCATGCTGGCCAAGGTGATCGCCTGGGCGCCGACGCGCGATGTCGCGATCGACAGGCTCAACCGCGGGCTGGAAGAGACCGATGTTCGCGGCATCGTCACCAACATCCCGTTCCTCTCGGCACTGGTGACGCATCCGAAGGTGCGTTCCAACCACATCGACACCGGCTTCATCGAGCGCGAGCTGAAGAGCCTGACCGAGACCTCGCCGCCGGCGGGCGATCACGAACTCTGCGCGGCGGTGGCGGCGATCCTGGCCGACGAGCAGAGGGCGGCCCGCGCGCAGGCGACTTCGCCGTGGCAGACTTTCGGCTGGCAGCCGGTCGGCCGCCGGCAGCGCGAGTTCGCGTTCCGCCAGGGTCAAGGTGCCGAGCACAAGGTAACGCTGCACTATGGCGGCGGGACGCCCACGCTGTCGGTCGGCAAGCACGAGATCGCGCTGACCTTCACGCCCATCGACGACGGCGTCGACATGACCCTCGACGGCGTCAAATCGCGCGTGGCGTCGGTGATCGAGGGACACGAGCTTTATCTGCGCACCCGCAACGGGCGCTTCGACCTGCACTGGGTCGATCCGTTCGGCGGCGAGACCGAGGAGCAGCTTGGCGAAGACAAGATCGTGGCGCCGCTGCCCGGGACGGTCGTCGCGCTGCTGGCGCAGGAAGGCGCCAGGCTGGAGAAGGGCGCAGCGATCCTCACCCTTGAAGTGATGAAGATGGAGCAGACCCTGCGCGCGCCCTATGCGGGCGTGCTGAAAAAGATCAAGTGCAAGGTCGGCGACATCGTCGGCGAGGGCGTGGAACTCGCCGAAGTCGAGAAGGCGTCCTGACCATGACGGAGGGCGTCCGCATCGTCGAGGTCGGCCCGCGCGACGGGCTGCAGAACGAGAAGACGGCGGTCAGCGTTGCCGACCGCATCGCCTTCATCGAGGCGCTGGTCGGCGCGGGACTGAACCCGATCGAAGTGGGCGCGTTTGTGTCGCCCAAGGCGATTCCGCAGATGGTTGGATCGGCCGACGTGCTGCGCGGCATCAGCGGCCATGCCGGCACCGAGTTTCATGTGCTTGTCCCGAACCAGAAGGGGTACGAGGCCTCGCAAGCCGCTGGCGCAAGGGTCATCGCCGTCTTTGCCGCGGCGTCTGAGGGATTTTCGCGCGCCAACATCAATTGCACCGTCGCGGAGTCGATCGAGCGCTTCAAGCCGGTGCTTGAGCGCGCCAGGGCCGACGGCATCAGCGTGCGCGGCTATATCTCCTGCGTGCTCGGCTGCCCCTATGAGGGCGAGATCAAGCCGCAGGCGGTCGTCGACGTCGCGAAGACGCTGTGGCAGCTCGGATGCTACGAAATCTCGCTCGGCGACACCATCGGCGTCGGCACTCCTGCGAAGGCGCGGCAGCTCTTGCGCGCCGTCGCTTGCGAGGTGCCTATGGCCAATCTTGCGATGCACTTCCACGACACCTATGGCCAGGCGCTCGCCAATCTCTACGCCGGCATGGAGGAGGGGTGCCGCGTGATCGATTCCGCCGCCGGCGGGCTCGGCGGCTGTCCGTACGCGCCCGGCGCGACCGGTAACGTGGCGACGGAAGACGTCGTCTACATGCTGGAGGGCATGGGGATCGGGACGGGCGTCGACATGGCGAAATTGCTGGCGGCGACCAACACGATCAGCAGGTTGATCGGACGGCCGCCGGTCAGCCGGGTGGCCTCGGCGTTGAACGCGAAAGCGCGGAAATCATAGAGCGGGGGCGGCTAACGTCCCCCATCCGGTCCCATTACCAGATCTGGCAGCCAGGTCGATATCCCCGGGAAGAAGCACAACAGAAGCACTGCCAGCATCATCAGGAGGACAAAAGGCAGCGTGCCCCAGATCACTTCGCGCAGCGGAATGTCCGGTGCGACGTTGCGGATGACAAAGATATTCAGCCCCACCGGTGGGTGGATCAGGCCCATTTCCATCACGATGGTCATGACTACGCCGAACCAGATGATGTCGAAATTGGCGGCGCGAAGCGGCGGCAGGATGATCGGCGCCGTCATCAGGATGATCGACACCGGCGGCAGGAAGAAGCCGAGCACGACCACCATGAGCAGGATCGCGGCGAGCAATTCCCAGCGCGGCAGCTGCATGTCGATGATCGCCTGCGCCGCCGACTGCGAGATGTGCAGGTAGCTCATCACGTAGGAATAGAGCAGCGACATGCCGATGATCAGCATCAACATGGTGGAATCGCGGATCGTCGCCTTGATGATCGGCGAGAGATCGCTCGGCTTCCACACGGCGTAGATCGCGGCGATCAGGACGAGCGCCAGCAGTCCGCCGAGGCCGGCCGTCTCCGACGGCGTGGCATAGCCGCCATAGAGCGCGACCATCACGCCGGTCAGCAGCAGCACGAACGGGATCACTCGCGGCAGCATGGTGAAGCGCTCGGCCATGGTAAATTCGTCGCGCTGCAGGATCGCCGCTTCCTTGCCCGTCTTCTCGTACAGCTCCTGCGCCAGGCGGAATTCCTTGCGGAAGCGGAATACGGCATAGACGCCGAACAGCGTCACGAGCAGCAGGCCGGGGCCGATGCCGGCGAGGAACAGCCGGCCCAGCGACTTTTCAGCGGCGACGGCGAACAGGATCATGGTGATGGAGGGCGGCAGCAAGATGCCGAGCGTGCCGCCGGCGGCGATGATGCCGGCCGCAAAGCCGCCGGAATAACCGCGCTTGCGCATTTCCGGGATGCCGGCCGAGCCTATCGCGGCGCAGGTCGCGGGCGAGGAGCCCGCCATCGCCGCAAACAGCGCGCAGGCAAAGACGTTGGCGACGCCAAGGCCGCCTGGGATGCGATGCAACCACGCATGCAGCGCCGAGTAGAGATCCTGCCCCGCGCGCGACTGGCCGATCGCCGCGCCCTTGAGGATGAACAGCGGGATCGACAGCAGGGTGATCGAGGCCATTTCCTCGTAGACGTTCTGCGTCACCGTATCGAGCGAGGCCGCCGGCATGTAGATCGCCATGAAGACGACGGCGACCGCGCCGAGCGCAAACGCAATGGGCATGCCGGAGAACATCGCCACGAGGGTCGCAACCCCGTAGCTGATGCCGATACCAAGAACCGTCATCGGCGTTGGGCTCCGGTCAAAGGAAGAATGATCTGCAGCAGAAGCTGCAGGCACAGCAGCGACATGCCGAGCGCCATCAGCACATAGGGAATGGCGAGCGGCGGCGACCACATGGAGTTGGAGACCTGGCCGTCGACATAGGCCTCGTGGGCCAGCGTCCACGACTTCCAGGTGAAGAAGGCGCAGAAGGCCAGGCTTGCGACGTCGACCAGCCAGAGGCGGATGCGGTTGGCGAACGGCGACATCAAGGTCGTGAAGGCCTCGATGGCGACATGGCCGCGCTGGCTTTGCACATAGGCCGCCGTCATGAAGGTGGCGCCGACCAGCAGGAATACCGCGGCCTCGTCCTGCCAGTAGTTCGGGCTCTTGAACAGGGCCCGGCCGAGCACGCTGTAGCTCAGGATTACGCAGGCCGCGACCAGCGCAATGCCCGCGAGGACGACGATAATGCGGTTGCAGATATCAAGCGCGCGGCAAAGACCGGCCACGAGCGGGTTGCTCGTGGCCGGCAGCCTCTGTTCGACTTGATCCGTAATCGGACCATGCATCATGCGGAGACGTCGCTTGCGAGCTTGAGGAGGTTGGCGGCGGTCGCCGTCTTGCCACTATAGTCCTTCCAGGCGGTGTCGCGAGCGATATCACGCCACTTGGCGACGGTAGCTGCGTCAAGCTTGCTGACCTTGGCGCCGGCCTTCTGATAGACCTTGGCGACCTCAAGATCGTCGTCCTGCGCACCCTTCTTGCCGAAGGCTTCGAGCTCGCTGCCGACGGCAAGCAGGATGTCCTGGTGGTTCTTGGGCAGCTTGTCGAAGATCGACCTCGACATCAGCAGCGGCTCCATCATGAACCAGTAAGAAGCGTCCGCGCCCGACGTCAGGAACTTCGCCACTTCTTCCAGCCGGAAGGAGATCAGGCTCGTGGAAGACGTGATGCCGGCATCGCAGGCGCCGGTCTGCATCGCGGCATAGAGTTCGTTCGACGGCACCGAGAGCACGGCAGCGCCGGCGGTTTGCAGCACCATGTCCATTTCGCGCGAGCCGCCGCGCACCTTCTGGCCCTTGGCGTCTTCCGGCGTCACGATTGCCTTGTTGCGGCTGGCGACGCCGCCGGCCTGCCAGATCCAGGACAGGATGATGATGCCCTTGTCGGCGAGGAAGTCGGTCAGTGCCTTGCCGACCGGGGAGCTCTTCCACTTCAGGCCCTGGTCGTAGGTCGAAACCAGACCCGGCATCAGGCCGATATTGGTTTCAGGCAATTCGCCGCCGGCATAGGGCAGGGGATAGAGGCTGATGTCGAGCGCACCCTTGCGCATCGCGGAGAACTGCGCGTTGGTCTTGATCAGCGAGGAGTTGGGATAGATGTCCGCCTTGATGTCGTCCTTCGAGCGCGTGGCGACTTCGGCGGCGAACATGCGGCAAAGGCGGTCGCGGAAGTCGCCCTTGTCGATGGTGCCGCCCGGGAATTGATGCGAAATCTTCAGCGTGGTGGCGGCGTGTGCGGTGCCGATGCCAAGGCGCAGGATGGCAGGCGCGGCAACCGCGGTGGCGAGAAGGTGGCGGCGTGTCAGCATGAGTGTCTCCCGTTTAGCTGCTATTGATTGAAATCTGGGGGCGCAATCGGCCGTGAAGCCCATATTAGCCGGTCTGGTCGCGGATTTTCTCTCATCTGAAAGCCTCTGACGTGTCTAGGTCCAAGCCGGGTGCGGCCGCAAGCAGCCAGTTGGTTTGCTGCGGCGCACACCGGCATTCGGAAGGGGCCGTGGCAGCGAAGTCCGGCGACACGCGTCGAACCGCCAAAGCTGCCGCAGCTGTTGAGCCCGCAAAGGCGCCCTTCACGAGTTCGTTACGAGGCGAAAATCGGGCGGATCGCGGGTAACAAACGGCCGCGCTGTTGCGTCGGGAGGACAGCGGCGAATGTCGCTTAACGCAACCCGTCTCAATGAAGGACGATCCCCCATGAACACCCGCTCCCGTATTGCGCTCGGCGCCTCCGCCGCTCTGGTTTCGCTCAGCCTGGCGCTTTCGCCTGCCTTCGCCCAGGACAAGATGGGCAAGGGCGACGGAATGAAGAAAGAAGACACCATGTCCAAGGATGGCATGAAGAAGGACGATGCCATGAAAAAGGACGGAATGACCAAGAGCCAGACGACCGACGGCATGAAGAAAGACGACGGAATGAAGAAGTAGCGCTTCGGCGTCGGTCTTGCGAAGGGGCCGCCGTCAGCAGGCGCGACCCTTCGCAATTGAGCAACGCTTATTTCTTCTTCTTGCCGCCGCGTTCCTTGCGGGCGGCATAGCGCGCATCGCGCTTGGCCTTTTGCTCGGCCTCGATCGCCTCCTGGCGCGCGGCTTCTTCTTCCTTCTCCCGGGCGATCCGGGCAGCTTCGGCTGCCGCCGCCTCGGCCTCGCGCCGCTTCATCTCCGCCTTTTCCGCCTCGCGTGCTTCCTTGGCCTTGGCGCGATTGGCGGCGGCCTGCGCCCGTTCGGCCTCGCGCGCCTTCACCGCCGGATCATCGGCGCTTGGCCTGGCACGAAACTTTTCCAAAATATCGGCCCGCGCCTTCGCTGCCGCCTTCTGGCGGTCGCCAAAGCCCGGCTCCTTGAATCCACTCATGAATATAGTCCTGTCGTTGTCATCCGGGGTGTGGGATCGGCAGACGCCGATTTTGCCGCTTCACTAGGTGAACCGGCGGCAAAATGCCAGCCTCCAGGAGGGCGGGCAGAAGCGCGCGCGAGGTTTTTTGTGAATAGCGAATGGCCGAAAGTGATGCTGCTCAGCGCAGCCACCTCGCCCTGGCTGCTTTATGAGATCGCAACCGCAACCCGAGCGGCGTGGCTGATGCGTGCCTTCCGGCAATATTCCCTGCTTGCCTGCGCCCTGCTCGCACCGGGTGGGTCCGCGGTGATGCGAGCCACGGAGCTGTAAAGCGGCAGCGGTGCTCCGCTAGTGGGCGTCCCGCCGTCTGCCGGGGCCGAGAACCCTGCTGACGGTTGCGGTCGTCATCGCCATACGATCGGACATCCGTTGCTCCTGCAGGCGGTCGCGCGCCTTCTCCCTGATCAAGATGTCAATCAGCTCGAGCCGCCGCTTTTCGTCGGCTGCTTCAGCCAGCAACTTCTGGTAACGCGTGTAATCGTAGCCTGCGTCCGGCTTGCTCATCGTACGCCCCCGTACGTCCTTCCCCGCGACAAATGTTTCCCAAGGGGGCTGTTGCCGCAACGGCGCCGGCGGAGTTGTCCCAAGATTGCGCGAGTTGTCCCAAGGTTCCGCGCGGCCGGTGGGGACGGGCAGGCCTCTCGGCGTGCAAAAAGTTCTCGTTCGTTGTGACCTCAATCACAAAGAAAAGGCGAGGCGGCTCTTATGTTTGCTGCGGGCGCGCTGATGAGGAGCGCAAACCATGACACGCACGTCTCGTCTGCTCAGGCCATTCGCATTGTCGATTGTGGTTGTGACACTTGTCGCCGTCGCCACCGCCATGGCTGTCGGGATTACGAACCCCGAGCCGGTATCGAGCGGTGTGCTCGGACCCGACTGGCAGTGCACGCGGCTTGCCCTGGTATTCACCTCCTGCACACGGGTCCTGCCGGTGAAGGCAGCCGCATCCGCCGAGGGCAAGGCGGCCTCCTGTGCGCGGGGGGCGGCTTGGCGCAAGGTCTTTCGCTTCCTCAGTCCATAAGCCTGCGATCGCTCCGGCAAGCCAGCGCGGAGCAGTGAAGAGACTTCGTGATCAGGAGCCGATCCTGCCGCGGAGCGTTCCTCGCCACGTGGATTGGGATCGCTACCACGGCCGGCGACCTGATCCCGGCGGTGGAAGCCGCCTACACCAGGGGGTGTCGATCTCATCGCCGTGCCCTGGATTGTTCCGAGAATATCCGCGTGCGGAACCAACACTGCTAGCCGCATTGCAACGCGTCCCCTCGGGTCATTCGCGCAACACTTGCGCGCAACAATGGTGGATTCACTCACGCGAGAATTGAACGGATTTGGCGCTGGCTCATACTTCGCACGGGGCAGCGCAGTTACTTTCGATTCGCGGCAACAGATCGAACGTCAACAGCGGAAGCGAGCTTCGCGTGTTAGTCGGCAAGTGCGGCACATCAAGCCGCCAACCGCGCCCCCAAGAAGAGCGGCAACACCTATGCGGGGACGCACATGAAACTCTCTATCACACGCCAACTAGCACTGACTTTCGCCGTCGCCATTTCCGGCATCGCACTCTCGGCCGCGCCGGGCCTGGCGTTCTCTTCCGAAGCGCAGCAACTCTGTTCGGGCGATGCCATGCGGCTTTGCTCGAGCGAAATACCCGACGTCGGCCGGATCACCGCCTGCATGCACCGCAAGCGCGCCCAGCTCAGTTCCGGCTGTCGCGCCCTGATGGATCGGGAAGCCGCTTCACGCGGGGCCCGGCGGGCCGCCTACAACGACTGAACCTTCCGAGGGGACGTGCGCCGGGCACGTCCCGGCGCACAACTTGGCCGGCAATCTCAGTAGCGGCGATGGCGATGGTGGTAGCGGGGCGGATACGCCCGCTCCAGTGCATTCTGGCGCCCATACGCATAGCGCCAGCCATAGCTCGTATAGGGATTTCCCCGCCCGAGATTCTGGCAGTTGGCGTTCGGGTAGAACTGTGCGCACCAACCAGGGTTGCTGATCACATGCTGGGCTGACGCGGGTGCTGCCAGCGCGAGCAGCGCGGCGACGGAAAGGCTTGCGAATCTGATCATGGCGGCATCCGGAACTGTTTCTCACTGGGCGTACGACAAGAACGAATGCGGCGTTCCGGTTCCCCGCGTGCAAATGGTGCTCGCTATCCACAGCGAAAACAGGCTGGCGGGCGGTTGCCGCCGCCCATTCGAATCGCCTAGGGTCGCGCCGGGGTAGGAAGCACAGGGTGGCGTTATGAAGATTGCTTCCATTGAAAGCGCGTTGTTGGTTGCATCGTTGACGATGCTGGCGTTGGTCGTGGTGTGGGGAGTTAAGATCCTGGCATCATGACTTGCGGGACTGCACGTCCCGTAAAAATGCGGGGTGGCAAGGCCCGCAAGGCGGTGTGCGCGCGTGACCCTTGCCGTGCCGCCACTCATCGAATCAACTGCATGCACAGGCGGGGTGGAAGCAGAGGGCATCGCGATCAGGCTCGCTTCCTTTGAAACCATGCTGGTGCTGGTATCGCTGATGATGCTCGCCCTCGTCGTATTGGGCGGATGATCAGCACCAGATCGCGCCGAGATCGTTGACGAACATCAGCGGCGTCGTCTGGTCGCGCGAGAACAGGGCAGCGGTCAGCGCGCGGCCGAAACAGGCGCCGGTATCGAGGTTCAATCGGTTGGGCCGCAGATCCGGCAGTCCGGATCCTGTAGGCGTGTGGCCATGCACGACCAGCGCGCCGTGGCGCTGCTCGGAGGAGAGAAAGGGCTCGCGTATCCAGAGCAGGTCCTTTTCCGCCTGCTGCGCGATGCTGACGCCGGGACGGATGCCGGCGTGAACGAATAGCCGGCGGCGATCCCTGTGCATGAAGGGAAGCGCTCTTATCCAGGCCAGGTGCTCGGCCGGCAGGTCCCCTGGATCGGTGGCGCCGTAGCTGTCGAGGGTCGCTTCGCCGCCATTGCTCCACCAGGTCATGAGATCGGCGTCGCTTCGGTCGGCTCGCGCCGCCCTCAGCAACAGGTCTTCATGATTGCCGCGCAGGCAGACGAAGCGGTCCTTGTCCTGCTGCTGCAGTTCGATGAGCAGCGCGATCACCTTGCTGGTGTCCGGGCCGCGGTCGACATAGTCGCCAACGAAGACAAAGCGCGCAGAAGGATCGCCGCCCGCGTTCTCGCAGGCCGCAATGAGGCGCCGCAGCTTGTGAAAGCAGCCATGGATGTCGCCGACGGCAAAGGTCATTCGATCCGACATCGCGCATTCCCGTATCGTGCCGGCGTCAGCGAGGCTCGCACGAATTGTCCTACACTGCGAGCGGCGGGGCGAGGAGTCTTACGACCGGTTCGCAGGGTTGCACGCCACCAAATCGGTGGCGGCGGTTGTGCGGAATCAGATACGCTCGTGCCCGGGGTGAGGAAGCGGAGAGCCGTGATGAAGTTCGCTTCCTTCGAGAACGCGCTGATGTTGGCGACGCTGGTGATGTTCGCCGTGTTCCTGGCGTGGAGCGTCAAGATTATCGTCGCGTGGGCTTGAGGCGCACGCGCTAACGCGCGGTGCGCCATTTCTTCGAAATGGTCTGCGTGGATTTTGCCGTGGCCGTGATGGCCGCAATTGCGCTGGCCATCATTGTTCGCCGCAACATGGGTATCCCCCGGTTTCGAAAGCGGCCGCCCTTCGTTGACGGAGGCGCGCCAGGTTCGGCTTCCCGAAGCTGTGATCAAACGGTCTCTCGGGGAAAAAAATCAGCAATGGGCCGCCTTAAACCAAAGTCGGTCTGCACCGTCGTCCCTCAAGCGTGGACATGGGCAAAAGATATGCACGACCACCGGTGTCATGGTGTCACACGAACGTAACATAACGGTCAATGCGGGCGACCTGGGCTTCGCAGATTTGTCGCGGAAGCCTCGGCAGGACCGCGATTGCTCGGCATCAGAACTTCGGAACGAAGCCGAAACCGCGCAGCATTTCGCCATATCGCGCACGCCACGCCAGGGCTTCGACGACAAATGCCCGGTGCGGCGTGGTGCCCGGGTTCTCGATTGCGTTGGCAAGGGGTCCCCTTGGATACATCAGGCGTTTCACGCCGGTTTCCCAACTGCGATAGATCGGCACCGTGCCCGCGCCGTTTTGCGTCCATAGCTGCAGGAAGGTCGCGACAGGCTGGGCATCGAAGGCGGACGGATCGTTGTTCATCGATCGCCCGATAACGTAAAAATTCTCGAATATCGTGCGCGGCGGGTTGTGGGTCTCGAACGAAAACACCACCCCGCATTTGTCCGGCCGCATGACGTCCGGAAGATTTCCATCCACGCGCCAGAGACAGAACCAGTCGCGGCAGGCAGATGGCCTTGTATCGTAGATGCTGCAGCCTTGTCCCGTGCAGTGCTCGCAAAGAACGTCGGCGGGCTTGTGGAGCAGGGGGTCTACGATCTCCAGCTTCTGGCAACAGGCGACGCAGTCACCGCACTCGCGTCCCGGAACCAACCGCAGGCCAGCCTGCTGCATGTTTCGCCTCCCAAGGCAGCAGGCGATGGTAGGTCGCGCGCGCGACAGCGGCGTGAAATTCTCGCGACAGGAAAGACGGCGGCCGGCGCAAGGTTCAGCCGGCGGCCCAATTTGCATCGAAGGGAATCGAAGCGTCCGACGCCCAAAAATAGAGGTTGTGACGGTCCGGATAGATGGTTTCGAATACGCGAACGTTCATGAAGTGCGGCGTCAGAAAGCGGGCCAGATCGGCTTTCGACTTGAATTCGTATTCGTGGTGCTCAAGGTGCTTCTTGCCGTCGGCTCGCTCGACCAACGTGTATCCCGAGAGAATACCGTCTGCCGTAAGGCGCTTCTTGATATTCACCATCACCGAAGCGATCTCTTCCTGTGTGAAATGCTCGATGGCCGCGTCCCACACGATATTGTCGAAGGCGCCGTCCGGCATCTGCGTTCGGATGTCGGCGAGTTCGTAGCGGATGTTGTCGGAGCGGAAATGCTTCCGTGCGTAGGCAATCGCCTTGGGATCGAAGTCGACGCAGATCATCGACGAAGCGCGGGCACGGTAGAAGTAATGGGCATTGAAGCCGTCGCCGCAGCATAGCTCCAGCGCCTTGCAGCCCTGTTTCATCACCAGCAGCGAGAAGACGCCGCGCTCCACCGACCATGGCGAGTTGTTGGCCTCCCAGGACCAGTAGTGACCGATCTTGTGCTGAAAGAACTCGGGCAGGGGATAGATTCCCCACTGGGCGAGAAACAGCCGGTGATAGGCGGCGGAAGCCCATCGTTCGGCGAGGCCGGCTTCGATCGAAAACACCTTTTCGAGGAATGGCTTGGCGAAGCTGAGGTGCTTGCGCAGGGTCTGAACCGTCTTCATCGGGCACCTTTGGCAGATTGTGGCCGACGCCGCGACTCCTTTTGGGGAGGAAGCGCTGGCGATCCCGGCAGGATTCGAACCTGCAACCCTCAGAGTAGAAATCTGATGCTCTATCCAGTTGAGCTACGGGACCGGACCGTTGCGGCGGCGCAGGCGGGCTTTTAACACTGCCAATATGAAAAATCCGCTGCCCCGCCAAGCCGGTATCGAACCGGCGGGGCGGGCGCGGCGACCAAGCAGGCGGCGGGCTGCATCCTCGGCGGTCCGGCGGCCGTTCATGTCGCGCCAGGCGGGCCCCCTCCGCCCGGCGCAGGGACCTCGATTGCAATGCTTTGCGACTTTTTCGCATACCGCTCATGCCGCCATCAGTCCGTCACCTTTTCGCGCCCCTTTATGCCTTGTGCGGCCGGCGGGCCGCGGCCCAAGGAGCTTCCCATGATCGGTTTGGTACGCGCTTTCTCTGTTTGCGCCACGCTGGCGCTTGGCCTGACTTCGGCGCTGGCGGCCGACAAGACCTTCAAGCGCGATGATTTAGCCGATTCCGCCATCAAGCTGGAGGCCGAGATCAAGAAGGAAGCGGGGCCGATCGCCAAGACGACGGCGACGCTGAAGACCGACGCCGACGCCGCGTTCCGGCGCAACGATTTCCGCTCCGGCCTTGACCTCCTGGGCAAGATCGCCGTCACCGCGCCCGATGATAGCGGCAACTGGCTGCGGCTGGCCCGCACGATCTTTCAGATCCGCCCGGCCAATTCGACCGAACAGACCTTCCTGCTCGAGCGCGCCTCGACCGCCGCCTATATCGCCTATCAGCGCGCCGGCAATGCGGGCGAGGAGGCAGATGCGCTGGCCGTGCTCGGCCGCGCCATGGCGGACCGCAAACTCTGGCGGCCGGCGCTGGATGCGCTGCGGCTGTCGCTGGAAATGCGCGAAGTCGCCGACGTCCGCGGCCAATATGAGAAGATGCGCGACGAGCACGGCTTCCGCCTTCTCGATTATAGCGTCGATTCCGACGGTGCGACGCCGCGGGCATGCTTCCAGTTCTCGGAGGAACTTGCCAAGCGCGTCGACTTCTCGCCCTTCGTGGCGCTGGCCGGCACCGACAAGCCGGCGCTGTCCTCGGAAGGCAAGCAGCTTTGCGTCGAAGGACTGAAGCACGGCGAGCGCTACAACATCAACCTGCGCGCCGGCATGCCTTCGTCGGTGAAGGAGAGCCTGCCGAAATCGGCCGAGTTCAACATCTATGTGCGCGACCGCAAGCCGTTCGTGCGCTTCACCGGCCGCGCCTATGTGCTGCCCCGCACCGGCCAGCGCGGCATCCCGCTGATCAGCGTCAATACGCCGGCCGTGACCGTCAACGTGTTCCGGATCGGCGACCGCAACCTGCTGGGCACGGTGATCGACGGCGACTTCCAGGCCGCATTAAGCCGCTACCAGCTCGATTCGCTCGGCGACGAGCGCGGCGTGAAGGTGTGGTCCGGCGAGCTTGCGACCGCGGCCACCCTCAACCAGGACGTCACCACGGCATTTCCGGTCGATCAGGCGTTAGGCGATCTGCAGCCGGGCGTCTATGTCATGACCGCGGCGCCCAAGAATCCCGGCAGCCAGGACGACTCGTCGCTGGCGACGCAATGGTTCATCGTCTCCGACATGGGCGTGACAGCGTTTTCCGGCAATGACGGGGTCCACATCTTCGTCAATTCGCTGGCCTCGACCGAGGCCGTCGCGAAAGTCGACGTGAAACTGATCGCGCGCAACAACGAAATTCTCGCCACCCGCAAGACCGATGATGCCGGTCACGTGCTGTTCGAGTCCGGGCTGGCACGCGGCGAGGGCGGGTTGTCGCCTGCGATGGTGACGGTGATGAGCGAAAAGGCGGACTATGCCTTCCTCAGCCTGAAAAGCAACGCCTTCGACCTCACCGACCGTGGCGTCGCCGGCCGCGTCGTGCCGGCGGGCGCGGACGCCTTTGTTTATGCCGAGCGCGGCGTCTACCGTTCGAACGAAACCGTCTATCTCACCGCGCTGCTGCGCAACGGACAGGGCAATGCCATCTCGGGCACGCCGCTGACGCTGGTGATCGAACGGCCGGACGGCGTCGAGTATCGCCGCGCCGTGTTGCCCGACCAGGGCGCGGGCGGCCGCTCCATGTCGATTGCGCTGAATTCCGCGGTCCCAACCGGGACCTGGCGGGTGCGCGCCTTCACCGATCCCAAGGCGGCCCCGGTCGGCGAGACCACCTTCATGGTCGAGGATTACCTGCCTGAGCGGATCGAATTCTCGATTACTTCCAAAGAAAAGGTCATCAAGCCGGAAGCTCCTGTGGAGCTTAGGGTCGACGGCCGCTTCCTCTATGGCGCGCCGGCCTCCGGCCTGCAGCTCGAAGGCGACGTGCTGGTCACCGCGGCGGCCTCAGGCCGGCCTGGCTATCCCGGCTACCGGTTTGGCGTGGCCGACGAGGAGACCTCCGGCAACGAGCGCACCCCCATCGAGAATTTGCCCACGGCCGACGACAAGGGCGTTGCGACCTTCCCGGTCAGTCTGGCGAAAGCGCCGAGCTCGACGCGGCCGCAGGAAGCGCAATTCTTCATCCGCATGGCGGAAGCCGGCGGCCGTGCGGTCGAGCGCAAGCTGGTGATTCCGGTGGCGCCGACGGTGAACCTGATCGGCGTCAAGCCGCTGTTCGGCGACAAGAGCGTGGCCGAAGGCGACAAGGCGGAATTCGACGTCGTGTTCGTCGCGCCCGACGGCAAGCAGATCGCCCGCAGCGGCCTTCGCTACGAGCTGATGAAGATCGAGTCGCGCTACCAGTGGTACCGCACCAACAGCTACTGGGAATACGAGCCGGTCAAGTCGACCAAGCGCGTCGGTGACGGCGATATCAACCTCACGGCCGACCAGCCAGCGCGCCTGAGCTTCGTGCCGCAGCCCGGCCGCTATCGTCTCGACGTGAAATCGGGGGAGGCGGATGGTCCTGTCACCTCCGTGCAGTTCGATGTCGGCTGGTACTCCGAAGGCGGCGCCGACACGCCGGACCTCTTGGAAACGTCGATCGACAAGCCGGAATATCTCTCTGGCGACACCATGGTGGTGTCGGTCAACGCGCGCACTGCCGGCAAGCTCACCGTCAACGTGCTGGGTGACCGGCTGCTGACGACGCAGAGCGTCGATGTCCGGGAAGGCACCAACCAGGTCAAGATACCCGTCGGCAGGGACTGGGGCACCGGTGCTTACGTGCTGGCGACCTTGCGGCGTCCGCTTGATGCGGCCGCCCAGCGCATGCCCGGCCGTGCGATCGGCCTGAAATGGTTCGGCATCGACAAGAAGGCGCGCACGCTCGATGTCGCCCTCGCCCCGCCGCCGCTGGTTCGCCCCGGCAGCACGCTCAAGATTCCGCTCAAGCTCAGCGGCCTCAACGCCGGTGAGGACGCCAAGGTCGTCGTCGCCGCCGTCGATGTCGGCATCCTCAATCTCACCAACTACAAGCCGCCGGCGCCGGATGATTTCTATCTTGGCCAGCGTCGTCTCACCGCCGAGGTGCGCGACCTCTATGGCCAGCTGATCGACGGCATGCAGGGCACGCGCGGCCAGATCAAGTCCGGCGGCGACGCCGGCGCCGAGCTGACCGGAAGCCCGCCGACGCAAAAGCCGCTGGCGCTCTATTCCGGCATCGTCACCGTCGGCCCCGACGGCACGGCCGAGGTCAGCTTTGACATTCCGGAGTTCGCCGGCACGGCGCGGGTGATGGCGGTGGCGTGGACCGCGACGCGGCTAGGCCGCGCCACGACCGATGTCACCGTGCGCGATCCCGTGGTGCTGACGGCGACGCTGCCGCGCTTCCTGCTCTCGGGCGACAAGGGCACGATGAGTTTCGAGGTCGACAACGTCGAAGGCGCCGCCGGCGATTACACCGTCAACGTCAAGGCGACGGGACCGGTGAAGGTCACGGGCAACCCTGCGACCACAGTCAGGCTCGCTGCGAAGCAACGCACGTCGCTGTCGCTGGCGCTCGATGCGGGCGGCGCCGGCACCGCCAATATCGATGTCGACATCAAGGGGCCGAACGGGCTGACCCTGGCGCGGCACTACGCGCTCGACGTCAAGCCGGCGAACCAGATTCTGGCGCGCCGCTCGGTCCGCACGCTGGCCAAGGGCGAGAGTCTGACGCTGACGTCGGACATGTTCTCCGATCTCGTGACCGGCACCGGCGGCGCGTCGATCTCGGTCAGCCTGTCGACCGCACTTGATGCGGCGACGATCCTCAAGGCGCTCGACCGTTATCCGTATGGTTGCTCCGAACAGATCACGAGCCGCGCGATGCCGCTGCTTTATGTCAACGATCTGGCGGCCGGTGCGCATCTTGCGATGGATACCTCCGTCGACCAGCGCATCAAGGACGCCATCGAGCGGCTGCTGGCCCGCCAAGGCTCCAACGGCTCGTTCGGCCTGTGGTCGTCGGGCGGCGACGATGCCTGGCTCGATGCCTACGTGACGGATTTCCTGACCCGCGCCCGCGAAAAGGGCTTTGCCGTGCCGGATGTACTGTTCAAGAGCGCGCTCGACCGCATCCGCAACTCGGTGGTCAATGCCGAGGAGCCCGAGAAGAATGGCGGCCGCGATCTCGCCTACGGCCTCTATGTGCTGGCGCGCAACGGCGTCGCCCCGATCGGCGACCTCCGCTATCTCGCCGACACCAAGCTGTCGTCGCTGGCGACGCCGATTTCGAAGGCGCAGCTGGCGGCGGCGCTGGCGCTGGTCGGCGACAAGGCGAGGGCCGACCGGGTTTATGGCGACGCCGTCAACGCTCTCAACCCGAAGCCGGTGCTCGAATTCGGCCGCACCGACTATGGCAGCGCGCTGCGCGATGCCGCGGCGCTGGTCTCGCTGGCCGGCGAAGGCAACGCGCCACGGGCGACGCTGACGCAGGCCGTGCAGCGCGTCGAGGCAGCACGCGGGCTCACGCCCTATACTTCCACGCAGGAGAACGCCTGGATGGTGCTGGCGGCGCGTGCGCTTGCCAGGGAGACGATGACGCTCGACATCGACGGCCAGCCTGCCACGCAGGCAGTGTTCCGCAGCTACAAGGCTTCGGAGATGGCCGGCAAGCCGATCCGGATCACCAATACCGGCGATGCGCCGGTGCAGGCAGTGGTTTCGGTCTCGGGCTCGCCGGTCACGCCGGAGCCGGCCGCCTCCAACGGTTTCAAGATCGAGCGCAACTACTTCACGCTCGACGGCAAGCCGGCCGACGTCACCAAGGCCAGGCAGAACGACCGCTTTGCCGTGGTGCTGAAGATCACCGAAGCAAAGCCGGAATACGGGCACATCATGGTGGCCGACTATCTGCCGGCCGGCTTCGAGATCGACAATCCGAAACTGGTGTCATCGGGCGACAGCGGCACGCTGGACTGGATTGAAGACGGCGAAGAGCCTGAGCACACCGAGTTCCGCGACGACCGCTTCACGGCGGCGATCGATCGTGCCGCTGACGACCAGTCGATCTTCACGGTGGCCTACATCGTGCGCGCGGTCTCGCCCGGCAAATACGTGCTGCCGCAGGCCTATGTCGAGGACATGTACAACCCCTCGCGCTACGGCCGCACCAGCACCGGTGCGGTTGAGGTGCGCGCGGCCAAATGAGCGCCGAATGAGCGAGACGTCGCCACACACTCCGTCGTCATGCCCGGGCAACACGCGCGAAGCGCCGTCTGCGCGCCAGAAGTCCCGGGTATCCACGGCCTCGGCCGCGGAAAACGAAGACGTGGATCGCCTGGACCAGCCCGGCCATGACGCGCGCGGTGGGTGGCTGCGCAAAACCCTGATCGGCGTTATCAGTCTTGCCGTCGCCGGCGTAGCCTTCGCCGCATGGGTGATCTCGCTTGGGCCGCCGCCGCTCGATCAGGCCAAACGGGTTTCCACGACCGTCGTGGATCGAAACGGAAAGCTGCTCCGTGCCTACGCGATGGAAGACGGTCGCTGGCGGCTGCCGGTCGACGCCAGGCGCGATGTCGATCCGACCTACTTGAAACTGCTGCTCGCCTTCGAAGACAAGCGCTTTTACTCCCACTCCGGCGTCGATCCGCTGGCGCTGGGGCGTGCGGCGTTCCAGCTCGTCACCAGCGGGCGCATCGTGTCCGGTGGGTCGACCATTACCATGCAACTGGCGCGGCTGATGGAGCCGCGGCGCGAACGGTCGGTCTACGCCAAGGTGCGGCAAGTCGTGCGCGCGGTCGAGCTTGAGCGGCAGCTCACCAAGGACGAGATCCTCGATCTTTATCTCACGCTGGCGCCGTTCGGCGGCAATCTCGAAGGCATCCGCGCGGCGTCGATCGCCTATTTCAGCAAGGAGCCGAAGCGGCTGTCGCTGGCGGAGGCCGCGCTGCTGGTCGCGCTGCCGCAATCACCGGAGACGCGCCGGCTCGACCGCTATCCCGGTCGCGCCCGCGCCGCGCGCGACAAGGTGCTGAACCGCATGGTGGAAGACCGCATCGTCGCAAGCGACGACGCGGCGCAGGCCAAGGCGACCATCGTGCTCAGGCTGCGCAAGCCGATGCCGATCCTGGCGCCGCATTCCGCCGACCAGGCGATTGCGACGATGAAGGACGCGCCGCTGATCCGCCTGACGCTGGATGCGAACCTGCAGAAGGCGCTGGAGGGGCTGGCGCGGGACCGTGCGCTGGCGCTCGGCCCCGACATCTCCATCGGGATCATTGCGGTGGACAATGCAAGCGGCGACGTGCTCGCCCATGTCGGCTCGGCCGATTATTTCGACGAGCGGCGGGCAGGGCAGGTCGACATGACCCGCGCGGTGCGTTCGCCCGGCTCGACCTTGAAGCCCTTCATCTATGGCCTCGCCTTCGAAGACGGTTTTGTCCATCCGGAAAGCCTGATCGACGACCGGCCGATCCGGTTCGGCTCCTACGCGCCGGAAAACTTCGACATGACGTTCCAGGGCACGGTGCCGGTGCGCCGGGCGCTGCAGCTTTCGCTGAACGTACCTGCGATTGCGCTGCTCGACCGCGTCGGATCGAGCCGGCTGTCGTCGCGGCTGAAGCAGGCGGGCGTCTCGCTGGTCCTGCCAAAGGAAGAAGCGCCGGGTCTCGCAATGGGCCTCGGCGGCGTCGGCGTGACCTTGCACGATCTGGCGCAGCTCTATGTTGGATTGGCGCGGCTCGGCACGACGCGTCCGCTGCGCGAGATTGCCGATGCCAAGGACGAACGCGAGCCGATGCGGCTGATGGATCAGGCCGCCGCCTGGCAGGTCGGCAACGTGCTGATCGGCACGCCGCCGCCGGAGAACGGCGCGCAAAATCGCATCGCGTTCAAAACCGGCACCAGCTACGGCTATCGCGATGCCTGGTCGGTCGGCTTCGACGGCAAGCTCACCATCGGCGTCTGGGTCGGACGTCCCGATGGCGCTCCGGTGCCGGGGCTGATCGGGCGCGCGGCGGCGGCGCCGATATTGTTCGATGCCTTCGCCCGTACCGGCAAGATACCGGCGCCGCTGGCGAGGGCGCCCAAGGGCGCGCTGGTTGCCAGCAACGCCAAACTGCCGCCGCCGCTGCGCCGGTTCCGCCCGATGGGCGAACTGGTGCGGACCGGCAGCGATCTGGCACCCCGGATCCAGTTCCCGCTCAACGGCTCCCGCATCGATATCGATCGCTCCGGCGACGGCCAGAATGCGGCGATGCCGGTGAAGGTCGCCGGAGGCGTGTTGCCCATGACCGTGCTGGTCAACGGGGCGTCGGCCGGCGAGATCGACAGCCGCCGTCAGCGGCTGGTCGAGCCGCCCGGGCCGGGCTTTGCCCGCCTAACCGTCATCGATGCTGCGGGCGCGGCGGACACAGTTGTGATCAGAATTCAGTAGATGCCCGCTAAGCGGTTGTGGGAACGTCGGTTTCAGCGTAAGCGGAACCGATGGCCGACACCTATCACCGCCCCCGTTTTGGCGAGCCGCGTGAGCCGAAGAACCGGGTGAATCCGGGCAGCCGGCTTGCCCGCGTGATCGATTTTGCGGAGGCAAGCCACGCGCGCGCGGTGGTCTTCCTGCTGCTTTGCTCCCTGCTGTTCTTCCTGCCGGGTTTTTTCACGATTCCGCCGATCGACCGCGACGAGGCGCGCTTTGCCCAGGCCACCAAGCAGATGGTGGAGACCGGCGACTTCGTCGACATCCGCTTCCAGGACGACGTGCGCTACAAGAAGCCGGTTGGCATCTACTGGATGCAGGCGGCCGCAGTGGAAACAGCCTCCGCGCTCGGCCTCACGCGGCCGCAGGCGCGCATCTGGGTCTACCGTATCCCGTCCCTTATCGGCGCCATCGGCGCAGTGCTTCTGACGTACTGGACTGCGCTTGCCTTCGTGACACGGCGCGGGGCGATCCTCGCGGCGCTCATCATGTGCTCGTCAGTGCTGCTCGGCGTTGAGGCGCGGCTAGCCAAGACCGATGCCATGCTGGAGCTGACCGTCATCGCGGCGATGGGCGCGATGGCGCGGGTGTATCTGTCCTGGCAGCGCGGCGAAGATCCGGAGCATCCGCCCTGGCGATGGCCGGCGATCTTCTGGACGGCGCTTGCCGGCGGCATCCTGCTCAAGGGCCCGCTGATCCTCATGTTCGTCGGGCTTGCCATCGTCATGCTGGCGATCCTCGACCGCGGCGCTGGCTGGCTGTGGCGGCTGCGCCCGGTGTGGGGGCTGATGTGGACGCTGGTGCTGGTGCTGCCCTGGTTCGCCGCGATCTTCCTCAAGGCGGGGCAGACCTTCTTCACCGATTCAGTCGGCGGCGACATGCTGGCCAAATTCGTCGGCCAGGAATCCCATGGCGCGCCGCCCGGCGTCTATCTGCTGCTGTTCTGGGTGACGTTCGGGCCGGGTGCGGTGCTCGCCGGCCTTGCCACGCCGGCGGTGTGGCGCGCGCGGCGCGAGCCCGGCGCGCAATACCTGCTGGCCTGGCTGGTCCCGTCCTGGATCGTATTCGAACTCGTGCTGACCAAGCTGCCGCATTACGTGCTGCCGCTTTACCCGGCGATCGCAATCCTGGCCGTCGGCGCGATGGAGCGGCGCGTGCTGTCGCGCTCGCCGTGGATCGTGCGCGGCACGGCCTGGTGGTTCGTGGTGCCGGCCGGCGCCTCGGTGCTTGCCATCGTCGGCGCGATCACGCTGACGCGCCAGCCGGTGTTCTTCGCCTGGCCGTTCGTGGCGGCAGCGCTGATCTTCGGCCTGTTCGCGTGGTGGCTCTACGACGACCGCAACGCCGAACGCTCGCTGCTCAATGCGATCGTCGGCGCGCTGTTCCTGGCGCTTGCCACCTACGGCGCGGTGGCGCCGGCGCTGACAAAGGTGTTCCCGAGCCCGGAGGTGGCCCGCGCGCTGCGCAACGTGACCTGTGTGGGTCCGAAGATCGCTTCGGCCGGATTCCATGAGCCGAGCCTGGTGTTCATGACCGATACGTCGACGCTCCTGACCGACGGCTCGCGCGCGGCGGATTTCCTCGGCCAAGGTAGCTGCCGCTTTGCGCTGGTGGAGTCGCGCTCGGAGCGCAATTTCGTGGCGCGGGCCGAGGCGATCGGGCTGCGCTACAACGTGCTGACGCGGATCGAGGGCTACAACTTCTCGCAGGGCAAATCGATTTCGATTGCCATCTTCCGTTCCGAGACGACGGAATAGCGATGGCAGCGAGTGCGGCATCGCCCCACTTTTCCGGGCGCTTCTTCGGCACGCTGGTCGCTTCGTTCGCCCAGCTGGTGCGATCGCCTTCGCATTCGCGCCGCGCCGAAGCGGGCCGCCGCGCGGCGCGCCATGTGCTTTGGCTGGTTGCCTGCACTGGCGCGGCCATCATCGCGCTGATGTATCTGCTCGATGCGGCGGAAATCCAGATGATGCCGAAGCGGGGCACGCCCGGCCTGTGGTGGGTGCGGATCCTCACCGATTTCGGCAAGTCGGCTTACGTGCTGTGGACGCTGTTTGGCCTGATGGCCGTCGTGCTGATCGCCTCCGCCGCCATGCAGGGCACGGCGCGCGCGCTGCTGCTTGGGCTCGGCACGCGCCTGCAGTTCCTGTTCCTGGCGGTCCTGACGCCGGTGCTATCGGGCGAAGTGATGAAATGGGTGGTCGGACGGGGCAGGCCGTTCGTCGGCGGCGAGGCCAACGCCTTCAACTTCTCGCATTTTGCCGGCGGCGAGGCCTTCGCCAGCTTTCCGTCCGGCCACGCCAATGCGGCATTCGCGCTGGCCTTTGCGGTTTCCGCGCTGTGGCCGCAGTCGCGTTTCCTGATGCTTGCCTATGCGCTTTTGATCTGCGCGACGCGGCTGGTCCTGCTCGCGCATCACCCGAGCGATGTGGTGGCAGGCGCCCTTGTCGGCGTGATCGGCGCCATGGTGGTGCGCTACTGGTTCGCCGCGCGCCGCCTCGGCTTTGCCATCGAGCGCGACGGCACCATTGTTGCGCTGCCTGGGCCGTCCCTGGCGCGCCTCAAAAGGGTTGCCCGGGGCGCGCCGGGTCCATAAAAGCGGCTGCCGGTTCGCCCAGGGTTCCCGGAAATTCACCAACCAAGAGCCTCGATTTGTCTTCTCCTGAAACAGCTGCGGTTGCCGTCTCCGTCGTGGTGCCCGTGCGTAACGAGCAAGACAATCTCGCGCCGCTGATCTCCGAGATCGCGGCCGCGCTCGACGGGCGCTGGGCCTACGAGATCGTCTACGTCAACGACGGCTCGACGGACAAGACCGGCGAGAAGCTTGCCGAATTGAAACAGCGCTATCCGCAGCTTCGCCAGATCAGGCACGAAGCGTCAGGCGGCCAGTCAGCGGCGGTGCGCAGCGGCGTGCGCGCGGCGCGCGGCGCGATCGTCGCCACGCTCGACGGCGACGGCCAGAACAATCCCGCCTTCTTGCCGGACCTGGTCGCGGCGGTCGAAAAAGGCGCCGGCCGGATCGGCCTCGCCGCGGGCCAGCGAATCGGCCGCAAGGATACCGGCTTCAAGAAGCTGCAGTCGCGCATCGCCAATGGCGTGCGCAACGCGATCCTTCACGACGGCACCCGCGACACCGGCTGCGGGCTGAAGGCGTTTCCACGCGAGGTGTTTCTGGCGATGCCGTATTTCGACGGGCTGCACCGGTTCCTGCCGGCGCTGGTGCGCCGCGAGGGTTTTGACATCGCCTATGTCGACGTGACCGATCGTCCGCGTCATTCCGGCGTCTCGAATTACGGCTTCTTCGACCGGCTCTGGATCGGGATCATGGATCTGGCCGGCGTGTGGTGGCTGATCCGCCGCAAGAAGCCGACGCCCGTGGCGCACGAGGTGAAGTGATGCTGATCCAGTACGGCCAGGCGCTATCGGCCTATTTCTACGATGTCTTCGTCGCCAAGTTCGACTTCTGGCTGGCGTTCGGCCTCGTCGCGCAACTGTTCTTCACGGCGCGCTTCCTGGTGCAATGGATCGCGAGCGAGCGCGCGGGCAACAGCGTGGTGCCGATGGCGTTCTGGTTCTGCTCGATGGGCGGCGGGCTGATGACGCTGGTCTACGGCATCGTCAAGCGCGAGCCGGTCATCATCCTCGGCCAGGGGCTGGCCACGCTGATCTATATCAGGAACATCATGCTGATCTGGAAGAACCGCGGGCGTGCCTCGCAGGCCGCGGATCGCTGAGCATTCCGTAAACCGACCGGCTGCGAAAAACGCTAAATTGCGATCTGTTCCGATAGGCTAATTCCAACACCTGACCCGCTATAGCTTTACACGGCTCGAGTGCATCACCAGCGAAGCGGGATCCGGAAATGTTCGTCAATCGGCGGAAAAGCGAACGAGTTGTCTGCAACAGGGTCGCGAAAATTCAGTTTGGGACCGGCAATTTGCCGCGCGACTGCCAGATCACCGATATCTCGGACGGCGGCGTCAAGGTAATTGCGGATTACCCGGAAATCCCCTCCGAGTTCACCATCATCCTGGCGACCGGCCGTCCCCGGCAGTGCCGCCTTGCCTGGCGGATCGGCTGCGAATTCGGCGCGGAATTCATGGACCGGGTCTGACCGGGAGGTTCCTGCCGGGAACTTAACCCCACGTTAGGCTTAAGCTGTGAGCATCCGGACCATCTCCCGCGATGAGTCTCGAGTAGATGCGCCCCAAATTCCCCGGACAAACCAGCCTTTTCGGACGCCTGGCGCCGGTGGCATGCGTGATCATGGCGGTGGGGCTCTCGGGCTGCCAGACCTCGGGCCCGCCCGACATCACGGGCTCGCTGGGCGAGAAGGCGGAAGCCAGGGCGGCCGATCCGCGGCGCGATCTCGACACCTATCGTGAGCGCTTCAAGGCCAATCCCAAGGACAGCGATGCCGCGCTGAAATACGGCAAGGCGCTGCGCAGCACCGGCCAGAAGGCGCAGGCGGTCGCCGTACTGGAACAGGCCTCGATGGCCAATCCTTCCAACCCGGCGCTGCTTGCCGGCTACGGCCGCGCGCTCGCCGACAACGGCAATTTCCAGCAGGCCTTCGACGTGCTCGGCCGCGCCCACAAGCCAGAGGATCCCGACTGGAGCATCCTGTCGGCACAGGGCGCAAGCCTCGACCAGCTCGGCCGCTTTGACGAGGCACGCCAGTACTATTCAAGCGCGCTGAAGATCGCGCCCGACGAGCCCAGCGTGCTGTGTAACCTTGGCCTGTCCTACATCTTGTCAAAGGAGTTGCCCAAGGCCGACGAAGCCTTGAGGCGAGCCTACAGCCTTGCGGGTTCCGATCCGCGCATCCGCGCTAACCGCGCGCTGGTGCTCGGTTTGCAGGGTCGCATGAACGAGGCGGAAATCATCGCGAAGGCCGACCTGCCCCCGGACGAGGCGGCCGCCAACGTTACCGCGCTGCGGCAGCTGTTGGCGCGGAAGCAAGCCGCAGGCGGCGAGAAAATGCCGGTCGCTTCGACCAAGCAAAGTGATTGATCTGATAATGCGAGGCCGCCGTCAGGCCGCCGTTGCGGCGCGTCAGGACGCGCGCCGCAGCTTGTTGATGATCGGCGAGAGGAACGAGTCCTTCTTCCTGGGCTCGTTGCGGCCAGTCAGGCGCCGCGCCATCTGCTGGAACAGCTTGGCCGCGCGATGGTTGGCCGAAACCTCTGCGATCATCTGGCCGTTGTTGGCGGCTTCGCCGAACGTCCTGGAGTCGAACTGCAGGGTCGCGATCGGCTGGCTCTCGATCGTCCTGGCGAAAGCGGGCACCTCGATCTCAGGGCGCTTGTGCATGCCGACCTGGTTGATGCAGTAGAGCGGCGGGCGATCGTTGGGCCGCGATGACTTCAGCATGGTCATCATGTTCTTGGTGTTGCGCATGTTGGCCAGGTCAGGCTCGGCGACGATCAGGATATCGTCGGCGCCGACCAGCGCGCGCCGCGTCCAGGCGGTCCACTGGTGCGGCACGTCGAGCACGATGCAGGGCGTGGTCATGCGCAGCGTGTCGAAGATGGAATCGAAGGCGTCCGCTCCGAAATCATAGACCTGCTCCAGCGTCGCCGGCGCCGCCAGCAGGCTGAGATTGTCGGTGCATTTGGCGAGCAGGCGCTCCATGAAGGAACTGTCGAGCCGTTCGGGCGAGAACACGGCGTTGGCGATGCCCTGCACCGGATCCTGGTTGTAATCGAGGCTGGCGGTGCCGAAGGCGAGATCGAGATCGATCACGACGGAATCGAGCGCCACGTCGCGTGCGATGTGCCAGGCGATGTTGTGGGCGACCGTGGAGGCGCCGACGCCGCCCTTGGCGCCGACGACGGCGATCATGCGGCCGACAGTGACGGCTTCCGAGGCCGAGAACAGGCTGCAGATCGATCGCACCACGTCGAGCACTTCGACCGGCCCGATGACATAGTCGTTGACGCCGCGGCGCACCAGCTCGCGATAGGGGGTGATGTCGGTGGAGGAGCCGATGACGATGACGCGGGTGCCGGGGTCGCATACGCAGGCGAGCTCGTCGAGACCGGCGAGGATATCGGTATGGCCTTCGGTCTCCAGCATGATGACGTTTGGCGTCGGCGCCGTATGATAGGCCTCGACCGCGGCCGTGATGCCGCCCATGTGAACCGACAGATGCGCCTTCGCCAGGCGCCGGTCCTGGGCCGCGGCGCGTGAAGCGGTGGCGGTCGCCTCGTTGACGCAGAACACCTGCACCGACACGCGCGGTGCCGGCGAGATGTAATCGTCGCCGTGCTGCGGCGAGGGCGGGAGGTCGGCGTGTTCTGGTTTTTGATTGGAGCGGCTCATCACTTGCCTGTGTCGCTCAGTTTGGCCTTGTCGGATTCCGGATAGTTCGTCGCAGTCGTGTCGCCCTTGCGATACCTTTCGAACGACATCGTGCGCCGCAACGTGTAGGCAGGGCTTTCCGGCCGCGGCTGCTCGAGATCGGCGGGATTGTCGACCATGGCAGCCAGGTTGCGCTGGGTGGCGCAGCCGAAATTGTGGTACGGCCTGTTTTCGTTATAGCCGGGGTTTTCGATCGACGGGCCAACATCGCTCGGCCACAGGCCGCAAGGACCGGCGACCGCCTTGATTTTCGGATAGCTCAGTCGCACGGTCGCGAACCGCTCCGGATCGTCGGGCGAATAGCGGTTGACGCGAATGGCGCTGGACGGCACGCCGGCGGAAGACAGGGTGCCGCGGATATCGCGGGCGGCGGATGCCGCGGCGCGCGCATTCGGGGTGTTGACGGGGACGTCGATGATGACGCCGCCGGTGCCTTCGCGAACCCAGCTCTGCCCGAAGCCGAAGACGTCGGCGCGCTGCGGTCCGGACAGGCCGCCGCGGCCGGCGCCGACAAAGACGACGATGGCGTGATTGCCCTCCTGCACCGCGATCGGGTGGCGCTGACGATAGTCGTCGGGCACGCTTGCGGTGACGATCTCCGGCGACGTCCAGCATCCGCCGAGCGCGGCGGAGACGACGGCGAGGACCGTGATCGTGCTCAGCCTGCTGGTCTTGCCTGTTGCTGTCATTGTCTTGTTCCCCAGCCCCCAAAAGCCGTCAGTCGATGATGAAGCCGAAATAGCCGGGGTGGCCGGCGCCGGTCTCGACGCGGGCGGCAACGCCGTAAATCCGGTTGATGCGTGCCAGCAACGACGATTGGGAGTCGTTGGCCGGCGCAAAGCCGTCATCGGGCCGCGACAGGTCCTTCTGCGCAACCGCGCGCACGACATAGGGCGTCACGATGACCATCAACTCGGTCTCGTGATTGATGAAGTCCTGGCTCCTGAACAGTTGTCCGAGAATCGGTATCTGGTCGACGCCGGGCATCCCGTTGATGGCCTGCTTGGTCTGTTCCTGGATCAGTCCCGCCATTGCAACCGAGCCGCCGGACGGGATTTCCAGGGTGGTTTCCGCGCGACGAGTCTTGATCGAGGGAATCGTGGTTCCGCCGACGCCGCCGGTCAGGGCGTTTTCGGCCGACACTTCCGATACTTCGGTCATGACCCTGAGACTGATCCGTCCCTCGGTCAGCACCACCGGCGTGAAATTGAGCGAGATGCCAAATTTCTTGAAGGTGACCGTCTGGACGCAATTTCCGATCGCGCCCGTCGACGTCGTTTGGCAGGTCACACCGGTCGGAATTGGAAATTCGCCGCCCGAAATGAACGTTGCGGACTCGCCGGAGATGGCCGTCAGATTCGGCTCTGCCAGCGTGCGTACCATGCCCGCGCTCTCCATCGCGCGCAGGGTAGCGGTGACCGATGGCAGCCCAGCCTTGTTCAAGGCCGCCGCGGTCAGTGCGTTGCCGGCAACGAGCGGTGAATTGTTCGCGGTGAACGGATTGCTGTTGTTGAAAACGACCGCCGCGGTACCGTAGTTCATGCTGGCGCTGAGATCGACGCCGAGTTGCTTGACGATGTCACGCCGCACTTCGGCGACGGTGACCTTCAGCATCACCTGGTCGCGGCCGCGCACCACGATGGAGTTGACGACCTTGTCGGCGGCGCCGACCAGCTTGGTCGCGATGTCGCCGGCCTGCTGCGCCTCGATCGGGCTCGACACCGAACCGGTGAGCAGGACGCCGTCGCCGACGCCCTCGATCTGGACGCCGGAAATGCCGCGCAGCGCCGCGCGGATGCCGTTGAGGTCGCGCTTGATGGCGATGTCGTAGGAGGTGATCTGGTTGCCGTCGGCATCGAAGAACACGACGTTGGTCTGACCTACCGCCGCGCCGATGATGTAGGCGCGTTGCGCCGAGCGGATCACCGCATTGGCGATCTTGGGGTCGGCGACCAGCACGTCCTTGGCTTCGCGCGGCAGGTCGACCACTACGGACTTGCCAACGCCGAGCGCCAGGAAGCGCGTTCTGACCGGACCAAGCGAACCGGTGACCAGTGGGGCTTGATCGCCCGTAGCGGCTGGGGCAGCGGGCTGGCCGACTTTGACCGGCTCCTTGCTGGCATCGGTCTCTGCCGCGACCGCCGGCAACAGGGCCGGGGTCAGCGCCAACGCGGCAACCGCCGAAAAGGAGAGGAAGCGAAGGCGATTGCTTCGCGCCGAGTGGTCACCGCTTTTCTTGAACATTTGTACTCGTCACTTCTGTGTCGTCGTCGAACTCTGCACGCCAAAGCGCACAACGTTGATGCTGGCGCCTTTCTTCGGGGCGGCAGCGTCGTCCTCGGAATTGTTCTCGGCCATGTTGATGTCGGTGATGGAGCGCAGTGCCAGCGACAGCGTGCCGGCCTGGCGCGAGCGGGCCAGCGTCTCGGCCTGGTCGGGCTTCAGCTCCAGCGTCACGGTCCTGCCGACCAGGGCGTTCTGGCCTTCCTTCTCCTTCGGCGCCTGGTCGATGGCGAGCACGCGCACATTGGGGAGGATGATCTCGGAGTTGATGACGTCGGGTCCGCCCTTGTCCGGATTCTTGTCGCGGCGGGTCAGGATCACGTCGACGCGGTCGTTCGGCAGGATGAAGCCGCCGGCGCCGGTTTCCGCGGAAATTTCGGTCGAAATCGCACGCATGCCGGTCGGGAGGATCGCGGCCATGAAGCCGGAGCCATCGGCTTTCACAAGCTTGGGCTCGCGTATCGGCTCACCCGCGATGAAGGGGGCACGCGCGATCATCCCCGCGATCTGCTTGTTGGCGTCGGGGCGATCGCCGCGCTTGATGAACGTGGCGTGGGCTGCCGCGGTAGGCCAGGTCTGCCAGACGAGGTCGTCCGGCTTGACCGACTGGCCGAGGCCGATCTCGTTCTTGGCGACGAGCACTTCGACGGTCGGCAGTTGCGCGACGGGCTGGGCAGGCGCAGGCACCGTGTCGTCCGTGCCGCGCGCGAGATAGGCGGCGACCCCGCCGGCACCGAGCGCGATGGTCAGGACGACAATCTGTGCGGTCTTCATACGCGTTACTGTCCGCTCTCACGCCGCGAAGCCAACTAGCCCCACAGCGGCCTCTCATCCCATCCCGACAACGAGGACTAAGCGGCAAAGGTATATGGGCGCTTGCGTGGCGGAACGCAGGCGGCGGAACTCTTCGCCATGGTGAATGGATGGTTATCGAAAATGCGCGCGAGCGTGCAGCGGCCGTGACGGGCACGTTCTTCCACTGGAATTGCGCGGCAAGACACGAGGCGCCGCCGCGTGTGCGCGCAACGGCACCAACGTGGTTAATGAATCTGTCGCTGTGCGCGGCTACTGCGCCGCCTTCAGTGCGGCAAAACCGCGGTCGAGGTCGGCCTTGAGATCGTCGACGTTCTCGAGCCCGATATGCAGGCGCAGGGTCGGGCCGCCGGGCGACCAGGTGGTCGCCGTGCGATAGCCCTCGCAGTCGAACGGGATGACGAGGCTTTCAAAGCCGCCCCAGGAATAGCCCATGCCGAACAGCGTTACCGCGTCGAGCAGGGCATCGACCGCCTTTTGCTGCACCGGTTTGAGCACGATGCTGAACAGGCCCGATGCGCCGGTGAAATCGCGCTTCCAGATCGCATGACCCGGATCGCTCTCGAGTCCCGGATGCAGCACGCGGGCGACCTCGGGGCGCGCGGCGAGCCAGCGCGCCATTTCAAGACCGGAGCGATGATGCTGCGCGAGCCGCACCGCCAGCGTGCGCGTGCCGCGCAGCGCGAGGTAGACGTCGTCGGGGCCGGCGCAGACCCCGAGCAAGCGGATGGTTTCCGTGACCATCGGCCAGGCTTTTGCGTTGGCGGAGATGGTGCCGAACATGATGTCGGAGTGCCCGCCGATATACTTGGTGGCGGCTTGCATGCTGATGTCGACGCCGAGATCGAGCGAGCGATGGAACAGCGGCGTTGCCCAGGTATTGTCGTCGATCACCAGCGCCCCGCGCGCATGCGCCACTTCGGCAATCGCGGGGATGTCTGGCATCTCGAACGATTGCGATCCGGGCGCCTCGACCAGCACGGCTTTGGTGTTGGGCTTGAACAGCTTGTCGATGCCGCTGCCGATGCCGGGATCAAAATAGGTGGTCTCGACGCCATAGCGTGCCAGCACGCCGTTGCAGAAATTGCGCGAAGGGCGATAGACGTTGTCGCAGACCAGGATGTGGTCGCCGGCCTTCGTCACCGACAGCAGCGTGGTGGAGATCGCGGCAAGCCCGGACGGGGCGATGCCGACACCCGCGCATTGCGGACCCTCCAGCGCCATCAACACGTCCTGCAGCGCCCGGGTGGTTGGCGTGCCATGGCGGCCATAGGTGAATTCGCCGCGATGGGCGTGGAGGTCTTCCGCGGTCGGGTAGAGCACGGTCGAGCCGTGGAACACGGCCGGGTTCACAAAGCCCTTTTGCGCAACGGGATCGCGGCCGCCGGTCACCAGGCGCGTCTCGATCTGTTGCGATGTCGGCTTTCCGTCGTGTCCCGAGGGTTTCATGCACTTTCACCAAAGACTTTTTGTCGCAACCACGGGCGCAGTGCCTGATAAGGCGGCGGGGCAGGGCTCTGGCTAATAACAAGACACAGAAGTGGGCCGTCAACCCCTTGACCCGGCTCGCCAGTCCCTATGTGATGGCGCCGTCTATCCACGTCGCCGCAAGTTGAGGGGCCTGCCGCGACCGCGGATCCATTGAGCGACCAGCGTTCGGGCCGAACCAAGGGCTCTGGCGACGCTTTCGGCCAGGGATCATCGGGGTGGCCCATCCAGACCTGCGGCGGCATGCCGTGTACCCGGACGCCCCTCCTCGAAAGGCTTTGCCCCATGAAACGCGTATCCCTGGTTCTCACTCTTGCCGCTGCCGCCGCCCTTTCGGCACAGCCCGCGACTGCACAGACCCCGACCGCACAGGCCACCCTCAAGGGCATTCAGGATCGCGGTACGCTGTCCTGTGGCGTCAGCCAGGGCCTGCCGGGCTTCTCCTCACCGGATGACAAGGGTAACTGGACCGGGCTCGACGTCGATATCTGCCGCGCCATCGCGGCGGCGATCTTCAACGACCCGAGCAAGGTCAAGTTCGTGCCACTTTCCGCCAAGGATCGCTTCACCGCGCTGCAGTCGGGCGAAATCGACGTGCTGTCGCGCAACACCACCTGGACGATTTCGCGCGACACCTTGCTCGCCGCGAATTTCACCGGCGTCACCTACTACGACGGCCAGGGCTTCCTGGTGAAAAAGTCGCTCAAGGTGAAGTCCGCGCTGGAGCTCAACAGCGCCTCGGTCTGCGTGCAGACGGGAACCACGACCGAGCAAAATCTTGCCGACTACTTCAAGGGCAACAACATGAAGTATGAGGTAATCGCTTTCGCCGGCGCCGACGAAACCGTGAAGGCCTATGAGTCCGGCCGCTGCGACGTCTTCACCACCGACGTCTCGCAACTCTACGCCCAGCGCCTCAAGCTCGCCAATCCCAACGATCATGAAGTGCTGCCCGAGGTCATCTCCAAGGAACCGCTCGGTCCGATGGTGCGCCATGGCGACGATCAGTGGTTCGACATCGTCAAGTGGACGCTGTTTGCGATGGTCAACGCGGAAGAGGCCGGCGTGACGCAGAAGAACGTCGACGAGATGGCCAAGTCCGACAAGCCGGACCTCAAGCGCATGCTCGGCAGCGACGGCAATCTCGGCGAACAGCTCGGCCTCACCAAGGACTGGGTGATCCGCATCGTCAAGCACGTCGGCAATTACGGCGAATCCTTCGACCGCAACGTCGGCACCGGCTCCAAGCTCGGCATTGCGCGCGGCCTGAACAACCTCTGGAACAAGGGCGGAATCCAGTACGCGCCGCCGATCCGCTAACGCATAGCCGGGGGGCGCGCGATGGCGATCGAAGCACGAAGTCCTCCGCCGCAGTTCGCTCTCAGGCTGCGACGGGCGCTCGGGGGGCGCGCGGGCTGGAACGGGGTGTTCTTCCAGGTCCTGTTTATCGCTGCACTGATCTGGCTCGGCCATGAGATCGTGGCCAACGCGCGGGCTAACCTGGCCGCGCAGCGCGTCACCTCCGGCTTCGGCTTCCTTGCCAACAATGCAGGCTTTGACGTCAGCCAGAGCCTGATTCCCTATTCGGGATCGGACAGCTACGTCCGCGTGTTCTTCGTTGGCCTCTTGAACACGCTATTGGTGGCCGTCGTCGGCATCTTCTTCGCCACCATCATCGGCTTTGCCGTCGCGCTTGGCCGGCTGTCGCCGAACTGGCTGCTGTCGCGGATCGCCGGCGGTTATGTGGAACTGGTCCGCAACCTGCCGCTGCTGTTCCAACTGCTGTTCTGGTACAAGGCCGTGCTCGCCGCGCTGCCAAACCCAAGGCAGAGCTACTCGGTTTTCGGATTCCTGTTTCCGTGTGATTGGGACGCAGCCTGGGTAAAATCGCTTCTCGGCAGCTATTGCGCGGCAGCGCCGGATTCGTCCCCTTCCTGGTTGCATGGGTTTTTCTTGAGCAATCGTGGCCTGGTCGTCCCAAGACCGGTCGCTGCGGCCGGGCTCGAGCCCTTCCTGATCGCGGCCGCGATCGCCATCGTGGCTGCGTTCGCGCTGCGGTACTACGCCCGCAAGGAGCTATTCGACAAAGGCCGCAAGATCACGACTTGGCCTTATGTGCTCGGACTGATCATCGGGCTGCCGTTGCTGGCGGTCCTGATCTTCGGCAATCCCTTCACGCTGGAGATACCGGCGCTGCGCGGCTTCAACTTTGCCGGTGGTACGCGCCTCATTCCCGAGTTCGTCGCGCTGGTGCTGGCGCTTTCCACATACACGGCCGCCTTCATTGCGGAGATCGTGCGCGCGGGCATCCTGTCCGTGCACAAGGGGCAGATGGAGGCGGGCTCCTCGCTCGGCCTGTCGCGCGGCCAGACCTTGCGGCTGATCGTGGTGCCGCAGGCGCTTCGGGTGATCCTGCCGCCGCTGACCAACCAGTATCTCAACCTGACGAAGAACTCCTCGCTGGCGGTCGCCATCGGCTATCCCGATCTCGTCTCGGTGTTCGCCGGTACCACGCTGAGCCAGACCGGGCAGTCAATCGAGATCATCTCGATCACCATGGGCGTCTATCTGCTGATCTCGCTCGTCACCAGCGGGATCATGAGTCTTTATGGGTGGCGGCTTGACCGGAGCATGCAGCGATGAACGCTCCGTTCTTTGTCCGCCAGGATATGGTGCCCGAACGCCCCGCGCCGGTGAAGACCACCGGCGTCATCGGATTCCTGCGCACGCGCCTGTTCAACACGACGACCAACATCCTGATCACGTTGCTCGGTGCGCTGCTGCTGTGGTTTACCGTCGGCCCCGCGATCAAGTTCCTGCTGATCGATGCGGTGTGGACCGGCAAGGACCGCGACGCGTGCCTTGCCGACAAGGTCGGCCGTTCGGTCGGCGCCTGCTGGCCGTTCGTCACGGCAAAATTCAGCCAGTTCATCTACGGCTTCTACCCCGAGCCGGAGCGCTGGCGGGTCAACCTGACCTTCCTGCTCGCGGCCGTGCTCTTGATTCCGATGCTGATCCCGCGCCTGCCGGGCAAGGGACTCAATGCCGTGCTGTTCTTCGTGGCGTTTCCCGTGCTCGCCTTCTTCTTGCTGCATGGCGGCGGAATCAAAGGATTTGCCATCAGCTGGACCCTGAACATCCTGCTTAACTTCATCGACAGTATCGGTGGGGGGCGGCTCATGCCGGCGGGCGCGTTGTCGACCGCAGGGGGGCCGATGCTGCTATGGGCCGACCTGGCTGCAACCGCGGCAATCGTCTCCGGACTGATGTTCTGGTTCGGCGGCGGCATGCGCGGCGGCTTCCGCCCGCTCGTCAAGACGCTTGCCGTCTTCGCCGGCATCGCCATCGTCATCGCCGTCATGGGGCTCGATCGCGGCGGCCTGCCGGTGGTCGATACGCGGCTATGGGGCGGCCTGCTGGTGACGCTGGTGGTGTCGGTAACGGGTATCGTCGCCTCGATGCCGGTCGGCATCGCGCTGGCGCTCGGGCGCCGCTCGAGTATTCCGCTGATCCGTGTGTTCTCCATTGCGTTCATCGAGTTCTGGCGCGGCGTGCCGCTGATCACCGTGCTGTTCTTCGCGACCTACATGCTGCCCCTGTTCCTGCCCGGCAACTTCACCGTGGACGGCCTCGTCCGTGCGCTGATCGGCATCGCGCTGTTTGCCGGCGCCTATCAGGCCGAGGTGATCCGCGGCGGCCTGCAGGGCATCCCTCGCGGGCAGGAGGAGGCGGCGAGCGCGCTCGGCCTGTCGTTCTGGAAGACCACCGGCTTGATCGTGATGCCGCAGGCGCTGCGCCATGTCATCCCCGGTCTGGTCAACAGCTTCATCGCGCTGTTCAAGGACACCTCGCTGGTTTCGATCGTGGCGCTGTTCGACCTGCTCGGCATCCTGCAGGCCGCCTTCAGCGATCCGAACTGGGCGACCCCGACCACGTTGTTCACGGGGTTCGCCTTCACCGGACTGATCTACTTCGCCTTCTGCTTTGGCATGTCGCGTTACTCGCTGTTCGTCGAGAACAGGGTGAACGCCCATCGCCGCAATTGAGAACGTGCCATGGCCGAAAAATCCATCGTCAGCATCAACAAGCTCAACAAGTGGTACGGCGACTTCCACGTGCTGCGCGACATCAACCTCGACGTCGCCAAGGGCGAGCGCATCGTGATCTGCGGCCCGTCAGGCTCGGGCAAGTCGACCCTGATCCGCTGCATCAACGCGCTGGAGGAATTCCAGGAGGGCGAGATCACGGTCGAAGGCATCGATCTCGGACCCAATTTGCGGCGGGTCGACGACGTCCGCCGCGAGGTCGGCATGGTGTTCCAGAGCTTCAACCTGTTCCCGCACCTGACCGTGCTGGAGAACTGCACGCTGGCACCGATCTGGGTGCGTCACATCCCGCAGAAGGATGCGGAAGCGACCGCGATGAAATATCTGGAGCGGGTCAAGATCCCGCACCAGGCCAACAAATATCCGGGCCAGATGTCGGGCGGTCAGCAGCAACGCGTGGCGATTGCGCGCGCGCTGGCCATGAATCCGAAGGTCATGCTGTTCGACGAGCCGACCTCGGCGCTTGATCCCGAGATGGTCAAGGAAGTGCTCGACACCATGGTCGATCTCGCCCGGGAAGGCATGACCATGCTGGTCGTCACCCACGAGATGGGTTTTGCGCGCGAAGTCGCCAACCGCGTCGTGTTCATGGACGCCGGGCAGGTGATCGAGTCCAACACACCCGAGCAGTTCTTCGCCAACCCGCAGCACGCACGGAGCAAGCTGTTCCTCAGCCAGATACTGCGGCACTAAAGCGCGATGAGATCTGGATGAATCATCATCGCGCTTTAGGTTGTTGTTTGAGCGTGATCTTTTCGGAAACCGCTTCACACCTTTCCGGATCATGCTCTAAATTGGCGGGCGTGCATCCTTCGAGACGCGGCCTGCGGCCCCCCGAAGTTGAGGTTGAAGAGCGGGGCGTGCGGTGGTCGGTCCTCATGCCGAGGAGCGCGGCAACGCCGCGCGCTCGTAGCCCGAGGCCGTAACGCCAGCGGCTGGCTCACACCTTCTCGAACGGCGGCTGGATCGTGCTGCGTTTCTCCAGCCATTCCGGCACGGGAAGATTCTTCGAGCGCATGAAGTCCGGATTGAACAGCTTCGACTGATAGCGGTTACCCGAGTCGCAGAGGATCGTGACGATCGTCTTGCCGGGACCGAGTTGTCTTGCCAACCTGATCGCGCCCGCAACGTTGACGCCAGTGGAGCCGCCGAGGCACAGGCCCTCGTGCTGCAAGAGATCATAGATCACCGGAATGGATTCTTCGTCCGGAACGAGGAAGGCCGTGTCCACCACGGCTTGCTTGGTGACGGGGGTGACGCGGCCAAGACCAATGCCTTCGGTAATGGAGTCGCCGGGCGTGGACTTGGCCTCGCCGTTCTTGAACAGATTGTACATCGCAAAGCCCGGCGGATCGGCGCAGGCGGTAACGATGTTCTTGTTCTTCGACTTCAGGAACGAGGTGGTGCCTGCGATCGTGCCGCCGGTGCCGACCGCGCAGATGAAGCCGTCGACCTTGCCGCCGGTCTGCTCCCAGATCTCCGGGCCGGTGGATTCGAAATGCGCCTTGGCGTTGTCGAGATTGTTCCACTGGTCGGCGAACAGCACGCCATTGGGCTCGGTCCTGCGTAGCTGATCTGCAAGGCGGCGGCCGACATGCTGATAGTTGTTCGGATTGGAGTAGGGCAGTTGCGGGACTTCCACGAGCTCGGCGCCGCAGAGCCGCAGCATGTCCTTCTTTTCCTGGCTCTGGGTGTTGGGAATGAGGATCATCGTGCGATAGCCGCGTGCGCTTGCGACCACCGCGAGGCCGATGCCGGTGTTGCCGGCCGTGGATTCCACGACGAGGCCACCGGGCTTGAGGTCGCCGCGTTTCTCCGCTTCCAGGATCATCCATTTGCCGGCGCGGTCCTTCACCGACTGGCCCGGATTCATGAATTCGGCCTTGCCCAGAATGGTGCAGCCGGTCAATTCGGAAGCATGCTTGAGCTTGATCAGCGGCGTATTGCCGATCGCCTGGACGACGTCGTTATTGAACTTCATATCGGAAAAAGCCTGTTGTTTCCTCTTGCCGTGGACCCTAAAGGACCAAGGCCGGGACCACAAGCAAGAGGGCTGCGCGGCAGCTACACGGATTTCGCGAACACGACCTGGCGGACGTCGATATTCCCCGACAGGAATCCCGCTTCGCAATAGGCGAGGTAGTATTCCCATGTGCGCCGGAACCGGTCGTCGAATCCTGACGGCATCAGGTTGGGCCAGGCCGCGCGGAAATTGCTTCGCCAGATTGCGAGTGTCTTGGCATAATCCTGTCCGAAAATGCGCTCGCGAATGACCGGCACGCCAAAGCTTTCGCCGAGCTGCTTGAGCACTTGGGGCGAAGGCAGCATGCCGCCGGGGAAGACATAGTGCTGGATGAAATCCACCTCGCGGCGATAATTCGCGAAAAGCTTGTCCTGGATCGTGATGGCCTGGATGCCGGCGAGCCCGCCGGGCAGCAGGCGGTCGCGCAGCTGCGAGAAATATTTCGGCCAGAACTCTTCGCCCACTGCCTCGATCATTTCGATCGAGGCAATGCGGTCGTAGCCGCCGCGTTCGTCGCGATAGTCCTGCAGCCTGATTTCAACCTTGTCCGCGAGGCCTGCTTCATGGATGCGTCGCTGCGCAAAATCGCGCTGCTCCCGGCTAATGGTGAGCCCGACGACCTTCGCGCCCTGCTTGGCGGCGAATTCGGCGAAGCCGCCCCAGCCGCAGCCGATTTCGAGAAGTTTTTGGCCGGGCCTGAGATCGATCGCCTCGGCCAGCCTGCGATATTTGTTGGTCTGCGCCGATGTCAGGTCCGTCGCGTGATCCTCGAACAGCGCCGAGGAGTAGGTCATGCTCGGATCAAGCCAGGACGAGTAGAAGGCATTGCCGATGTCGTAATGCGCATAGATGTTGCGCCGCGCCTGTCGCCGGGTGTTGCGGTTGAACCAGTGCCTGATGAACTGGAGCGAACGCATCAGCGGCTTGGCCGCCAGCATGGTCTGCATCCAGTCCTGATTGACGCAGAACAAATAGAGGAATTGCGTGAGGTCAGGCGTGTCCCACTCACCGCGCAGATAGGCTTCCGCGATGCCGATGTCGCCGCCGCGCAACAGGCGCGAGGCGAAGGCGAAGTCGCGAACGTTCATGGCCGCAGCCGGTCCCGGCCCATTGCCGCCGAGCCGAACCGTGCGGCCGTCGGGCAGCGTCACATCGAGCGTGCCGCGTTGCAGTTTGCAGCCGTAACCCAGCGCCAGGCGCACCATGCGAGGCAGGTCCGGCAGCAGCTTGTCCGCCGTCTCAGGGGTGATTGTGATCAACTCGACCATTGGCAGTCCACCGTGCTGCCCTAGGTCCGACCTCTTTTCCGTGACGGGACCGAATAGCTTCGACCCCACCGGACCAAAGCGCCTTGGCGCGGGCAGGCAACGCCAGCCTAGCATATTGGTTCCCCTCGCCAACGGGGCAAGGTGGCGACCTCGGCGCGGATTGTCTTTATTCGGCGACTGCACGGCGCTGGGGGTTGCCCTCTGCTTGCTGCGCAGGTGGAGACGCGGCCGACCGGGAGATGGGCCTTCAACGGCCTCTCGCGGGCGTCAGAACAGGGGAAAACCCCCATGAAATCTTCGTAAGATTCGCGGTGAACCCGGCCGCCTGGAATCGAAGAAAGCCTACAAAACAAGGCAAAAAATGTGACGGGCACGCCTGTGGCGCGCTTGCATCGATGGCGGCAGAACAAGGCCGCGGGCCTGTCCGCCCCATGATCCCAAGGCTAGGATGGCGGGCCGTAGTCAATGCAAGCATCTCCCCGGTGAAACCGTCGCAGCCCAGCCCTGGTCGTGTCGCTCCCGCTTCCGCCGGGAGCGAATCAGCGTGGCTGCCCGGACGCGTGAATTCTGGCGGAGCAGGGGTGTGATCCAGAGCCTCGCCGGGACGGGGATTGCGGGCATGATCGCCCCGGCGTCCGCGCGTGCAGCGCGCTGGATTGTCGCATTGGGCATGGCGCTGAGCTCGTCAGGCTGCCTGCTCACATCGGATCTGCCAGATCCGGCGCTCGACGTGCCGCCGGGCTACAAGGCGGCGGGCACCAGGAACCCGCTGGATGCGCCGCCGACGCTCGACTGGTGGCGTGGCTTCCGATCGGCCGAGCTGACGGGGCTGATGGAAGAGGCGCAGACCGTCAACCTCGACATTGCCGCCGCGACTGCGCGCTTCATCCAGGCCGACGCGCAGGCGCGCATCGCCGGCGCGCCGCTGTTGCCGTCGCTCTCCGGCACCGGACAGGAAAGCTATTCGCGCACGTCGGGCTCCAGCGCGTCCGGCCTCACCAATGGCGGGCGTGAAGTCGTCAACTATTCGGCTTCGCTGAGTGCAAGCTATGAGCTCGATTTCTGGGGCAAGAATCGCGACGCCGCGCAAGCCGCCGAAGAGACGGCGCATGCCAACCGTTTCGACCGCGACGTCGTGGCGCTGACGACGCTGACCAGCGTCGCGAACGCCTACTTCCTGGTGCTGTCCTCGCAGGACCGAATTCGCGTCGCCGAGCGGAATATCGCCAGTGCCCAGCGCATTCTCGACGCGATCAAGCAAAGGCTGAGCGCCGGAACCGGCACCGACCTGGACGTTGCGCAGCAGGAAAGCGTGCTGGCCAACCAGCGCGCCCTGGTGCCGCCGCTGCGGCAGACCTTGCAGCAGAACGTCAATGCCTTGGCGACGCTGGTGTCGCGGCCGCCGGAGAGCATCACGGTAAAAGGCGGCACGCTGGATCGCATTGCAGTTCCCAGGGTCACGCCGGGCCTGCCGTCCGAAATCCTGACGCAGCGGCCCGATATAAGGCGGCAAGAGGCGCAGCTTGCGTCCGCCACCGCCAATGTCGGCAACGCGCGCGCGCAGTTCTATCCGAGCATCCAGTTGACCGGGCAGGGCGGCTACCAGAGCTCGGCATTGTCGGCCCTGTTCCAGCCGCATGCCGCCTTCTTCAGCCTCGTCGGCAGCGCGACCCAGCCGATCTTCGACGGCGGCCGGATTCTTGGCAATTTCGAGTTCGCCAAGGCGCGTCAGGACGAACTGCTGCAGACCTATCGCAAAACCGTCGTTCAGGCCTTCAACGACGTGGACACCGCCCTGACCAATGTCCGCGAGACCACCATCAAGCTGCGGCTGCAGCGCGACGTCGTCGCGGCCTCGCGGCGGGCCTTTCAGCTCGCCGGCGACCAGCTGCGGGCAGGAACAGCCGACATCGTAACCGTGCTAAACGTGCAAATAACACTATTTCAGGCTGAAGACGCTTTGGTGCAGGCGCAGCTGGCGCGGCTGCAGGCGATCGTCAGCCTCTATCAGGCGCTGGGGGGCGGATGGGAGCCGAGAATGGAAAGGCCGGTCAATGCTCTTTAAGCCTGAGCTGAACGAAAACGCGAAGGCCGCGGGCAGGAGCGTGGTGCGCTCCGTGCTCCGGCGCAGCGTTTCGCTCCTGATCACGGCCCTGATCCTCGGCGGTCTCGCCTACATCGGCTGGCTCGCCTGGCAGCAGAAGGGCGCGGCCCGCAACGCCAACGCGCGGCCCGATCTGCCGGTGCCGGTGCTGGCCGCCACGCCGCGCGTGCAGGACGTGCCGGTCTACCTCGACGGCGTCGGCTCGGTGCGTGCGCTCAACACCGTGACGGTGCGCGCCCAGGTCGACGGCAAGCTGATCGCCGTGAATTTCGTCGAAGGCCAGGACGTCACCAAGGGCGACGTGCTCGCCGAGATCGACCCGGCGATCTATCAGGCGCAGTACGATCAGGCCGTCGCCAAGAAGGCGCAGGACGAGGCGTTGCTGGTCAACCAGAAGCTCGACCTCGCCCGCTATCAGCAGCTCGCGGCATCCAACGCCGGTTCCAAGCAGCAGGCCGATACGCAGAAGGCGCTCGTCGCCCAGCAGGAAGCGCTGATCAAGGCCGATCAGGCCGCGATCGACAACGCGGCGGCAACGCTCGGCTACACCAAGATCGTGGCGCCGATTTCCGGCCGCGCCGGCCTGCGCCAGGTCGACCAGGGCAATATCATCCGCGGCGCCGACGTGACCGGCCTCGTCATCCTCACCCAGCTGCAGCCGATTGCCGTGTGGTTCAGCCTGCCGCAGCAGCAGATCGTGCGTGTCAACGCGGCGGCCGCCAGGGGAACGCTTGCCGTCGACGTGTTCGGCAATGACGGCGTCACCGTCGTCGACACCGGCGTCCTGAAGGGCATCGACAACCAGGTCGACCAGACCACCGGCACGTTGAAGCTGAAAGCGGAGTTTCCCAATCAGCATTTCCAGCTCTGGCCCGGACAGTTCGTCAATGTGCGCCTCAAGGTCGAGACCCTGCCGAAGTCGATCGTCATTCCGACTTCCGCCGTGCAACGCGGTCCGGCCGGCACCTTCAGCTACGTGATCGGGCCCGGCGACATCGCGACCGCAAAACCGATCGTCGTGACGCAGCAGAACGAGAACGATGCCGTCATTGCCAGCGGCATCGCGGCGACGGACCGTGTCGTGACCACCGGCTTTGCCAATCTCTCCGACGGCGCCAAGGTATTCATCGGCAAGGACGATGGCGCGCCGACCGCCGACCTCGCGCCGCGCAAGCGTAGCCGCGCGCCCGATGCCAAAGGGGATGCGAAAGCCGGCACGGGCAACGGCGAGTACCGCGGCAAGCGCGGCGAGGGCGACCAGAAGGGGCAGGCGGGGCCGGCTGCGGGAGCTCCCGCCGGTCCGAAACAATAGCCGAGTGACGGCAACCATGAGCGCATAGCCATGAGCGTCTCCGAACCCTTTATCCGCCGGCCGATCGCGACCTCGCTGCTCGGCGTGGCGCTCCTGATCGGCGGCGCGCTCGGCTATTGGGCGCTGCCCGTCTCGGCGTTGCCGCAGGTCGATTTCCCGACCGTGCAGGTGACGACGCAACTGCCGGGGGCGAGCCCTGACGTGGTCGCCTCGCTGATCACGGCGCCGCTGGAGCGACAACTCGGGCAGATCCCGTCGCTGTCGTCGATGCAATCGACCAGCGCGTTCGGGGTCAGCCAGATATCGCTGCAGTTCGATCTCAACCGCGATATCGACGGCGCCACGCAGGACGTGCAAGCCGCCATCAATGCGGCAGCCGGCATCCTGCCGCGAACGCTGCCGTACCCGCCGGTCTACGCCAAGGTGAATCCGGCCGATGCGCCGGTGATGACGCTGGCGCTGACCTCGGAGACGATCTCACTGAGGGCGATGAGCGACATCGCCGACACCATCTTGGGGCAGCGGCTGTCGCAGATATCTGGTGTCGGCCGTGTCACCATCCTCGGCGGCCTGAAGCCCGCCGTGCGGGTGCAGGCCGATCTGGCGCGGCTCGCCGCCTATGGCATCTCCATGGAGGATCTTCGCAACGCCATTGCCGGCGCCAACGTCTCCGGCCCCAAGGGTTCGCTGGACGGCAGCCAGCAATCCTACACGATCGCCGCCAACGACCAGATTGCGGTGGCCGACGCCTACAAGCCGATCATCATCGCCTACCGCAACGGCTCGCCGGTCACCATCGGCGATGTCGCTGTCATCGTCGATGGACTGGAAAATGACCGCACCGGCGGCTGGTATCAGGGGACGCCCGCGGTCATCATCGACATTCAGCGCCAGCCCGGCGCCAATGTGATCGAGGTGGTCCGGCAGGTCCGCGAGGAAATCCCCAGACTGCAGCGGATCATCCCGGCCGGTGTCAACCTGCACATCGTCAGCGACCGCACCGTTACGATCCGCGCTTCGGTCCGCGACGTGCAGTTCACGCTGGTTCTCGCGGTGGTCCTGGTGACGCTGGTGGTTCTCTTGTTCCTGCGCTCGCTGCGCGCCACCATCATCGCCGGAGTGGCGCTGCCGCTGTCGCTGATCACCAGCTTTGGCGTGATGTATTTCGCCGGCTTCTCGCTGGACAATTTGTCCCTGATGGCGCTGACGATCGGCACCGGATTCGTGGTCGATGATGCCATCGTCATGATCGAGAACATCGTCCGTCACATGGAAGACGGCGAGTCCGTGATGGAGGCCTCGCTGAAGGGCGCCAGCGAGATCGGCTTTACCGTGATTTCGCTGACGGTCTCGCTGATTGCGGTGTTCATTCCGCTGCTGTTCATGTCGGGTCTCGTCGGGCGCATGTTCCGCGAATTCGCGCTGACATTGACGATCGCGGTGGTCACCTCGGCGATCGTATCGCTGACGCTGACCCCGATGATGTGCTCGCGGATGCTGAAACATCTCCACGAGGAGACGACGGTTCCGGGCCTTGCCACGATCAGCGCCGGCATCGACGGCATGGTTGCGTTCTATCACCGCACGCTGCTCTGGGTGCTGCAGCACCAGCGCGCCACGCTGCTGGTGACGTTCGCCACCATTGCCGCGACGCTTTTGATGTATGTGATCGCGCCCAAGGGATTCTTGCCGCTGCAGGATACGGCCTCGATCACGGCGGTGACCGAGGCCGGTGCCGACGTTTCCTTCGCCGAAATGACGGCGCGGCAGAGCAGGGCGGCGGAGATCATCCAGGCCGATCCCGACGTGGTCGGTGTCGTCTCGGTGATCGGCGCGGGCTCGGTTAATCCGACCACCAACGTCGGCCGCCTCGTCATGACGTTGAAGCCGCGCGGCGAGCGGAAGGACGACATCGCCGTGGTGATCGCGCGGCTGAAGCAGCGCACGTCCACGATCCCCGGCATGACCATCTACTTCCAGCCGGTGCAGGATGTACAGATCTCGACGCAATCGAGCCGTTCGCAGTACCAGTACACGCTGACCGGCACCGATGCCGCCGAGGTCAGTCTCTGGTCCAACAGGCTGGTGGCCGAGCTGCGCCGCGATGCCCTGTTCCGCGACGTCTCGTCCGAGGCGCAGGAGGGCGGATTGCGCGCCGCGCTCGACATCAACCGGCAGCGCGCCGGCCAGCTTGGCGTCAGCCTGCAGGCGGTCAACGACACGCTAAACGATGCCTTCGCGCAGCGGCAGATATCGACCATTTACGGTCAGGCCAACCAGTACCGCGTTGTGCTGGAGGCGCTGCCGATGTACCAGCGCGATCCGTCGATCCTGTCGAAGCTCTACCTGCCGGGCGCCGCAAGCACCGTCGCCGGCGCGCCCGGCGCACAGGTGCCGCTCTCGGCGGTGGCGACGCTGACCCGCACCACCGCGCCGCTGTCGATCTCGCATCTGGCGCAATTCCCGGCGGTCACGCTCAGCTTCAACCTCGCGCCAGGCGAGGCGCTGGGCGATGCCGTCGAGGCGGTCAAGGCGATCGAGAAGCAGATCGGCATCCCCTCCAACATCGTCGGAGTTTATTCCGGCGATGCCGCGGAGTTCGCCAAGTCGCTGGCGGGACAGCCCTGGCTGATTCTTGCCGCCATCGTCACGATCTACATCGTGCTTGGCGTGCTCTATGAGAGCTACATCCACCCGATCACCATTCTATCGACGCTGCCGTCGGCGGGCGTCGGCGCCATCCTGGCGTTGATGCTGTGCGGTCAGGATCTGTCGGTCATCGGCCTGATCGGCATCATTCTCTTGATGGGTATCGTCAAAAAGAACGCCATCATGATGATCGACTTTGCTCTTGAAGCCGAACGGCACAAGGGCATGTCGCCGGTCGAGGCCATCACTCAGGCTTGCCTGCTGCGCTTTCGCCCGATCATGATGACGACGCTGGCGGCGTTGTTCGGCGCCCTGCCGCTGGCGGTGGAAAGCGGCACCGGCGCAGAGCTGCGCTTTCCGCTCGGCATCTCCATCATCGGCGGCTTGCTGCTGAGCCAGCTGCTGACCCTCTACACCACGCCGGTAATTTACCTCGCGCTCGACCGGCTCAACCGCCGCATCGAGAGGTCGGTGCCCGATCCCGGACCGACCAGCCCGCCGGTCGCCGGCGCGACCGAGGGGATGTAGGCGATGTTTTCGATCTCCGGGCCCTTTATCAAAAGACCCGTCGGGACCACGCTGCTGGCGATCGGATTGTTCCTTCTCGGAGTCGTCGCCTACCGGAACCTTCCGGTCGCCTCCGTTCCCAACGTGGACTTCCCGATGATCCGGGTGCAAGCGTCGCGGCCAGGCGCCGACCCCTCGGTGATGGCCGCGACGGTGGCGGCGCCGCTGGAGCGCAAGCTCGGCCAGATCGCCGGCGTCGAGCAGATCACCTCGACCAGTTCGCTCGGCTCGACCAGCATCCAGTTGCAGTTCGCCCTGGGCCGCGACATCGACCGCGCCGCCCGCGACGTGCAGGCCGCGATCAACGCCTCGCTGGTGGATTTGCCGAGCGACCTGCCGTCGCTGCCCCGTTTCCGCAAGGCCAACCCGGCCGCTGCACCTGTCTTCGTGCTGGCGCTGACATCGAAGACGATTTCGACAAGCGCGATGTACGACGTCGCCGATACCGTGCTGGCGCAGCGCATCTCGCAGGTCCCTGGGGTGGGCGAAGTGATCGTCTCCGGCGCCGACCAGCCCGCGGTGCGGATCGCGCTCAATCCGGTTGCCCTGTCCAATGCCGGCATCGCCACCGACGACGTGCGTGCGGCGATCGTCGCGGCCAATCCCATCGGGCCGGTCGGCATCTTCAATGGCGGCCGGCAGAGCGAGACGATCTCCATGAACCCGCAGATGCGCGCGGCTGCCGAGTTCCGAGACATCGTCATCAAGAGCTCGGGCGGCAATTTCGTCCGGCTGTCCGACGTCGCCGATATCGAGGATTCCGTGCGCAACAGCCGCTCTATCGCCTGGTTCAACCGCCAGCCCGCGGTGCTGATCCAGATCACCAAACAGGGCGACGCCAACGTCATCGAAACCGTCGACCGCGTGCGCGCGCTGATCCCGGAGCTGAAGCAGTGGATTCCGGCGGGCGTGGAAGTCTCGACCCTGGTCGACCGCACCGGCACCATCCGCGCCAGCGTGATGGACATGCAGTTCACGCTGCTGGCCACCGCCTTCCTGGTGATGTTCGTGGTGTTCATGTTCCTGCGCCGGGCCACGCCGACCATCGCCGCCGGCGTCTCGGTGCCGCTGGCGCTGGCCGGCACCTGCGCGTGCATGTGGCTCGCTGGCTACTCGATCGACAATCTCTCGCTGATGGCGCTGGCGATCTCAATCGGCTTCGTGGTCGACGATGCCATCGTCATGATCGAGAACATGTACCGCAATCTCGAGCAGGGCATGGCGCCCTATCCGGCGGCATTGGAGGGGGCGCGGCAGATCGGCTTCACGGTGCTGTCGATCAGCCTGTCGCTGGTCGCGGCCTTCACGCCGCTGATCTTCATGGATGGCCTGGTCGGCCGGCTGCTGCGCGAATTCTCGCTGACACTGACCTTTGCGATCGCGGTCTCCACGGTGGTGTCGCTGACGGTCACGCCGATGATCTGCGCCCATTACATCAAGGAGGCGACCTCGGACCGCGCCACCTGGTTCGACCGGATGGTGGAAGGCGCGCTGTCGTCTATCGTGCGCTTCTACGAATGGACGCTGCGCATCGTGCTCGGCTTTCCGCTGCTCACCTTGCTGGTGTTCTTCGCCACCATCGCGCTGACGGTGACGCTCTACATCAAGACGCCAAAAGGCTATTTCCCGACCGACGATTCCGGATTCGTGATCGGGGCGACCCGCGCCGCGCCCGATATCTCGTTCCAGGCGATGCTGAAGCTGCAGCAGCGGATGGCCGAGATCGTCATGGAGGACCCGGCGGTGGCCGGCATCGGCTCCTCGCTCGGCAGCGGGGGCTTCGCCGGCGGCACGTCGAATCGCGGGGCCATGTTCATCAGCCTGAAGCCGCCGGAGGAGCGCGGTGGCGTGTCGACGGCGGACGTGATCGACCGGTTGCGCCGGGCGCTTTATCCGGTGCCGGGCATCCGTCTTTTCATGTTTGCGGCGCAGGACATCCGTGCCGGCGGCAGGCAGAGCGATTCCGACTATCAATACACGCTGACCAGCACCGACCTCGGCCTGCTGCAGAAATGGGCGCCGATCGTCGGCAAGCGGATGGAGACGGTGGAGGGCATCACCGACATTTCCGCCGACCGCGATCCCGGCGGGCTGCAGCTGACGCTGAAGATCGACCGGCAGAGGGCTTCCGCGCTCGGCGTGCGCGTGCAGGACATCGACAACGCGCTCAACAACGCGTTTGCGCAGCGGCAGATTTCGATCATCTACACCCAGCGCAACCAGTACATGACCGTACTGGAGATCGACCCGAAATTCCAGGCCGACCCGTCCAACCTCGAGCGCATTTACGTGGCCGGCGCAGGTGATGCGCAGGTGCCGCTCTCGGCGGTGGTCCGCTACGAGCGCAGCCTGTCGCCGCTCGCCGTGTTCCACTCGCAATCGTTTCCCTCGACCACGGTCTCGTTCAACCTGCTGCCCGACGTGCCGCTGGAGGTCGCAACCTCGAACATCCAGCGCGCGGTCGAGGAATTGCACATGCCCGAGGGCATCCGCGGCAGCTTCGACGGCAATGCCGGCGACTTCAACAAGACCAGCGGGCGCCAGCCCCTGCTGATCCTCGGCGCGCTGGTGGCGATGTATATCGTGCTGGGCGTGCTCTACGAGAGCCTTGCCCATCCCATCACGATCATCTCGACCCTGCCCTCGGCGGGCCTCGGTGCGCTGCTCGCGCTGCAGGTGACGGGCACGCCGCTCACCGTGATCGCCTTTGTCGGCATCATCCTCTTGATCGGCATCGTCAAGAAGAACGGCATCATGATGGTCGACTTCGCGCTCGACGCCGAGCGGCATCGCGGCCTGTCCTCGGCCGAGGCGATCTTCGAGGCCTGCAGCGTGCGTTTCCGCCCGATCCTGATGACGAGCATGGCGGCGATGTTCGCCGGCATTCCGCTGGTCATCGCCACCGGGCCCGGCACCGAGCTGCGCCGGCCGCTCGGCATCACCATCATCGGCGGCCTCATCGTGTCGCAGATACTCACGCTCTACACGACGCCGGTGATTTACCTCTTGATCGACCGGCTGCGGCGGCGTTCCGCGCCGGGCCGGGTGGCCGCGCCGGCGGAATAGTTTTGCATCCCGCCGCGCAAAGCGTATAGCGGGCGAATGTCCGAGCCAATCGAAGCGCTGGAGATCGCCGACTGTCCGCATTGCGGCAAGCCGATGCCGCTCTGCATCTGCGACAGCGTGACGCCGATCGAGAGCCGCATCGCCATCCTGATCCTGCAGCATCCGCAGGAGCAGGACCGTGCGCTCGGCACCGCGCGGCTGACGGCGCGGCATTTCCAGCATGCCGTCGTGAAGATCGGGCTGTCCTGGCCAAGCTTGTCGAAGGCGCTCGGGCGGCCGGTCTCCGATCCCTCGCGCTGGGCCGTGCTTTACCTTGGCTCGGCGAATGTCCGCGAGCTCGACACCGATGCCGAGATCGTCGCCATCAACCGCAAGGGCGAGATGGAGCAGGGGCAGCGCGCAATCCTGAAGGAGATCGAAGGCATCGTGCTGCTCGACGGCACGTGGAGCCAGGCCAAGGCGCTGTGGTGGCGCAATGCCTGGATGCTGAAATGCCAGCGCGTGATCCTCGGGCCGCGGCAGCCGTCGCGCTATGGTCACCTGCGCAAGGAACCGCGCCGCGACGGGCTCTCGACCATCGAGGCCGCGGGCCTCGTGCTGGGCGCGCTGGAGAAGCGGCCCGACATCGCCGCGACGCTCGATGCAAGCTTCGAGCGGATGCTGGCGCGCTACCGCGAGGTCCAGCGCGAAATGCCGCAGCTGGCGCCGAAGCCGAAGAAGCGGGATTTCCGGAGGCGCAAACGGAACTAAATCAGGGCGGGCCGGCAGGAGGGCCGGCCTTAGTTGCCTATCCGGGGCTGGCCGTATATGAGTGCCGTCAGTGGGGCCACGTGGCGGAGTGGTTACGCAGCGGTCTGCAAAACCGTTTACTCCGGTTCAATTCCGGACGTGGCCTCCATCCATCCAATCAAGTACGCGATCAAGTATGCGATCAAGTACTTGGCCCGATTGCCTGAGAAGCCACGAGAACTTCTCAGCAGGCAGCGTTCCAGCCGTCGGGGAACGGGATCAGCGGCCAGTTCTTGCGGTCATTGTCGTTGGCGGCGCGCGGCAGCTGCGGGCGGATGGGCAATGATTGAGCCACGAAATCCTCCTCGAAATCAGGTGCGATCGCCGTCTGCACGGCATCCAGCAATAGATCGAACTCAACTTCACTCATGGCGCACTCCCGCTCACTGGCGGCGGAAGCTCGCAAATCGGCTTTTTCTTCGGCTTGAACGGATCGCTCGAATTTTAGCTATCCGGTCTTCGTGGCGATTTTGGTTACGGAAGTCTTTATGCCGAAGTCTTGATGCAGCCGGTACGCGCCGGCGGGAGAGGCCAAGTGTGAAGAAAATCACATTTGGCAAAATTAATTTCCGATATCGCCTGTGATTAGCAAAGGCGCCGCAGCGGCGCCAGCCTGATTCGGGAGACGGCGCCATGAAGCCGATGTCTTTTCGTTTCCGTGGGTTCGCCTGCCGCGCCCGCAAGAGCTGCACGCTCGGCCTTTTCCTGTCCCTGTTTGCCGGCGGAGCCGCCCTGGCGCAGTACCAGGGTACACCCGAGCAGCGCCGCGCCTGCACCCCCGACGTCTATCGGTTGTGCGCCGGCGAAATCCCCAATGTCCGCGCGATCACATCCTGTCTGCGCCGTAACCGGGCAAACCTGAGCGATGCCTGCCGCGCGGCGTTCGATCAGGCTTCCTCGCAGTAAGCATTGCCCTTGCATCGACGCTTTGGCCGCCGGCGCGGCCGTGATACCGCTCTGGCGAACCAACCGGACGAAGTTGGTCGATCAGGAGCCTTGCATGAATTTTTCCGGCATTTTTGCGCGGCTGGTCGCGCTGATCGGCGGCGTCGCGCTGCTTTGGCGGCGGCTGCAGGGCGCCGCGCCCGAGCCGGCCTGGGGCAGCGCGCCGGTGATTCCGCAAGCCAAGCCCCAGGGCGCCATCCCGACTTTGAAAATGCCGACGGCGAGGGGATGGGCCGAAGGTCAAAAGCCGCAGGCGGCGCCGGGCCTGCAGGTCAATGCGTTTGCGACGGGTCTGGAGCATCCCCGCTGGATCGACGTGCTGCCGAACGGTGACGTGCTCGTTGCCGAGTCGACGCAGGTCGCCGGGCCGCCGCGGTCGGTGTTTCACTATGCGATGCAGGCCACGATGCGGCGAGCCGATGCGCTTGGCGTCAGCGCGAACCGCATCACGCTGCTGCGCGACCGCGACGGTGACGGCGTTGCCGAGGTGCGCGGCGCCTTCATGGAAGGATTGAGCCAGCCGTTCGGCATGGCGCTGATCGGCGACACCTTCTATGTCGGCAACACCGATGGCGTGGTGGCGTTTCCCTACACTGCGAATGCCGACCGCATCACCGCGCCGGGACGCGAACTCGTCAAGTTCAAGGCGGGCGGACACTGGACGCGAAGCCTGCTGGCAAGCCGCGACGGGCGCAAGCTCTACGCGGGTGTCGGCTCGCTCAGCAACATCGGCGAGATGGGCATGGAGGTCGAGGAGGGCCGGGCCGCCATCTACGAGCTCGATCTGACGAATGGCACCAGCCGCATCTTCGCCGGCGGCCTGCGCAACGCGGTCGGCATGGCCTGGGAGCCGCAGACCGGGGTGCTCTGGACCGTCGTCAACGAGCGCGACGGTCTCGGTGACGAGACCCCTCCGGATTATCTCACCTCGGTCCGCGACGGCGGCTTCTACGGCTGGCCTTATTGCTATTGGGGCCAGACCATCGACGATCGCGTGCCGCAGGATTCGGCGCTGGTCGCGCGCGCCATTACGCCTGACTATGCGCTGGGCGGGCACACTGCATCGCTCGGTCTGTGCTGGGTGCCGGCGGGCACGCTTCCGGGCTTTCCGGATGGCATGGCGATCGGGCAGCACGGCTCGTGGAACCGCAGCACGCTGAGCGGCTACAAGGTCGTGTTCGTCCCGTTCGACAACGGCCGTCCGTCAGGTCCGGCGCGCGATATCTTGAGCGGCTTCCTCGCACCCGACGAGAAGGAGTCCTATGGACGCCCCGTCGGCGTCGCGCTCGGGCCCGACGGCTCGCTTCTCGTCGCCGACGATGTCGGGGATGTCATCTGGCGCGTCACGGGTGCGAGGTAAGCGCCCGGCGGGCCGAAGTTTGCGGGCTGCGGCTCCGAGGCCGTAGCCGTGGCCTCGGAAAGCCCTTGCCGGGCAGCGGGTTTTCCACCGCCTTGCGTCAGGCCCCGGGCGGTCAATTGGTCCTTTGCAATGGCAAAAGCCTTTGTTATACGCAGGCCCGCTTGCGAACGCCTGTTCGCCTGTTCCCGGATAGCTCAGCGGTAGAGCATTCGACTGTTAATCGAATGGTCGCTGGTTCGAATCCAGCTCCGGGAGCCAATATTCCCCGCCGGATTTGCAGATCCCGCCAACGCCGGGAATCGGGCGCACGCCATGTTGCGTTTTCGCCTCGCTTGTTCCAAAAGATGACCGGTTTCCGCTTCGATTTCGGGGTTCTGCCAATGTCGGACTTTTCGGCCGCACGTCAGAAAATGGTCGATGGTCAGGTGCGCACCAGCGACGTCACCGACAGCCGTATCCTCGATGCCATGCTGGCCGTGCCCCGCGAGGCCTTCGTGCCGGAGGCGAAGCAGCCGCTGGCCTATCTCGATCTCGATCTGGACGTTGGAGGCGGCGCGGCCAAGCGCTACCTGCTGAAGGCGGCACTGACTGCAAAGCTGCTGCAGGCGGCCGAGATCAAGAGCACGGATCATGTGCTGGTCGTCGGCGCGGCCACCGGCTATATCGCCGCTTTGGTCGCGAAAATCGCGGCGAAAGTGACGGCCACGGAAAGTGATTCGGCGCTGGCCTCCACGGCGACCGGTACACTAAGCGAGCTCGGCCTCTCCAACGTTACCGTTCGGATGGCCGCGGCGGCCGATGGCGAGCCAACTTCCGCACCTTACGATGTCATCGTGCTCAATGGTGCCACCGAGATCGAGCCGAACGGGCTGTTCGGTCAGCTTGCCGAGGGTGGGCGGCTGGTAGGCGTGTTTACCGCGAATAAGCCGCCTCGGGCGATGATAGTGACGCATTCGCGCGGCGATTTTGGGCATCGCACGCTGTTCGACGCCTCAGCGCCAATGCTGCCTGGACTGGAACGCCGCCCCGAATTCGTTTTCTAGGCGGTTTTTGGCCCTTGTCGGCTGTTAAATCCTGTTCGGAATCAGAAGTGTGACCGGATTGCCCCACTGTGGAGAGTTTCGGCGCCGCCCGCTTGTCTGGGTGTTCCGTCGGGACTAGCTGCGGACTAAGGTGAGCCGGGACTCACCCGCAAGGGCGACGCCGGCCCATGCGTTGGGCAGGCGGAAGACGACGAATGATTGGATTTTTGGGGATGCGTGGGACGAAGGTCTTCGCCGGAGCTGCCGCTTCAGCCCTTCTGCTTGCTCTGGCGGGGCCTGTTCCTGCGCTTGCCGACACGATCGAGGCCGCGCTGGTGCGCGCCTATCAGACCAACCCGCAGTTGAATGCGCAGCGTGCACAAGTGCGCGTCACCGACGAAAACGTGCCGCAGGCGCTGTCCGGCTATCGCCCCAGGGTGGCGGTGACTGCGAGCGCGGGCGTTCAATACACCGACGTCCTCACCACGGCAGGCGGCACCTCGACCGCGATCGTGCGCAGCGGCGTTCATGGCACCAATGCGCCGCGCAGCGCCGGCCTGACGATCTCGCAGACTTTGTTCAACGGCCAGCAAACCGCGAACCGCACGCGCGCAGCGGAGAGTCAGGTGTCTGCCTCGCGCGAGGCGCTGCGCGTGCTCGAGCAGACGGTTTTGCTGCAGGGCGCCACCATCTACATGGATTACCTGCGCGACGCGGCGAACGTCGAAGTTCAGCGCAGCAACGTCCGCGTGCTCGAACAAACGCTGAAGCAAACCAGGGACCGCTTCAATGTCGGCGAGGTCACCCGCACCGACGTTGCGCAGTCCGAGGCGCAGCTTGCCGCCGGCAAGACGCAGTTGCTGACGGCGGAATCGACCCTGACCACCACGCGCGCCAACTTTCGCCGAATCATCGGCAGCGAGCCGGTTGCGCTGGCGCCGGGCTCGCCGGTCGACCGCTACCTGCCGCCGACGCTCTCAGCCGCTACCGAGCTGGCGTTGATCGAAAATCCCAACGTGACCTCCGCGATGTTCGGCATCGACGTCAGCTATCTGCAGGTCAAGGTCGCCGAGGGCGCCCTGTTCCCGACGGTGTCGCTGCAGGCCTCGGCGACGCAGAACTACGAACAGACGCTGACGATCCAGCGCTCGTTCACCGGCGCGGCGACCGCGCAGGTGTCTGTGCCGATCTATCAGGGCGGCGCGGAATATTCGCTGATCCGCCAGTCGAAAGAGACGCTGGCGCAGCAGCGCCTCGTGCTCGAGCAGACCCGCGACCAGGCGCGCGCCAACGTCGTGCAGGCCTGGGGCCAGCTCGAAGCCGGCAAGGCGCAGGTGCAGTCCGCGCAAGCGCAGGTGACGGCGTCCGAGATCGCGCTGAACGGCGTGCGCGAGGAAGCCAAGGCCGGGCAGCGCACCACGCTCGACGTGCTCAACGCGCAGCAGGCGCTGGTCAACGCGCGCGTCGCGCTGATCACCGCGCAACACGACCGGGTGGTCGCCTCGTACTCGGTGCTCAACGCGGTCGGCCGCCTGTCGCCGATCGTGATGAACCTGCCGACCGAAACCTACGACGCCAGCGTGCACTACCATCAGGTGCGCGACAGCTGGGTCGGAGTGCGCACGCCCTCCGGGCAGTGAAATCGCTGCGCCGCGTGTAACAACGGGCCGCGGTTTGCTTGCAGAATTGTCGCCATGACGTAGCCTTGTTTCAGGCGGCGAAGCGATTCGCGGCGCGCTGTTCGTTGACCTGCTGTCACGATTCGGCGGCATGACAGAACGGGGCACAAAGCAACTTGTAAGCGTTTGATCTGGGGAAAAGTGCGGCGCGTTCCATCAAATTGCCCGAGGCTAATTTTCGGAGCCGGCAAATCGGCGGCCGCTTGGTGTAGGATTCGACGTTGATGATGTGGAGTCGGAGATGACGCAACCTGCGAAGGTCCAAGAACCCTCGATGGAGGAGATTCTGGCGTCGATCCGTCGCATCATTGCCGATGACGAGGCCAAACCCGCCGACAAGAACGTTGCCTCCGCGCCCGTTGCACCTGCCGCGGCTGCGCCCAAGCCTGCGCCGGCGCCCAAATCCGTGGTGAAGGACGTTCCGCCTGCGGCGACTCCGGCTGCGCAACCGGCCCCCAAGGCCGCCGCACCGGCGCCCGCGCCGAAACCGGCACCGGCTCCGCCGCCGGAAGCTGCCGCCAGCAACAGCCAGGACGACATCGATGCGATGCTGGCCAGCCTGGAGGAAGATACCGCCGCGGAGGAGGTGAGTGCGCCGCCGGCGGAAGCCGACGTGTTCGAGCTTACCGACGAGATGGCGCTGCCCGAGCAAAAACCGGCGCGCACGCCACCGCCGGCAGCCGCCGCGTTCAGCAGGATCGAGCCGCAGGACGATCTTGAATTCACCGAGACGAAGGCGGCAGCGCCGCGGCGCCAGCCGATGCCCGAGCCGTCGCCGGTCGAGATGCCGATGGCGCCGATCCTGTCGCGCTCGACGGTGAATGCGGTGGAATCCGCCTTCAATACGCTGGCCCACACCGTGCTGTCGAACAACGCGCGGACCCTGGAAGACCTGGTCAAGGAAATGCTGCGCCCGATGCTGAAATCCTGGCTCGACGACAACCTGCCGGGGCTGGTGGAACGCATCGTCAAGGCCGAGATCGAGCGGGTTTCACGCGGCCGTTAACCCGCGCATGACCCCGAAAAGTGGGTGCCGGTTTTCGGACCCCAGGTCGTGCACGGAAAATCGGGGGCGAGGGGCCCCGATTCAGCCATCCATTTGGGCTTAATCCGGTTCTTTCCGGGCCGCCGCGTGTTGACTTGCGTGGCTGCGGCGGCTCTTTACCCGTTCAAATCCCCAAACCTTGCTGCGCCATGATTGAGAAGAATTACCAGCCCGCCGACATCGAAAGCCGCATGGCCCGGATCTGGGAAGACAGCGGCGCGTTCCGGGCTGGCCGGCCCGAGCGCAACGATGCGTCCACCTTCACCATCGTGATCCCGCCGCCGAACGTGACGGGCTCGCTGCATATGGGGCACGCGCTCAACAATACGCTTCAGGACATTCTCTGCCGCTTCGAGCGCATGCGCGGCAAGGACGTGCTGTGGCAGCCCGGCACCGACCATGCCGGCATCGCCACGCAGATGGTGGTCGAGCGACAATTGATGGAGCGGCAGGAGCCGGGCCGGCGCGACATGGGCCGGGCCAAGTTTCTCGAACGCGTCTGGCAGTGGAAGGCCGAGAGCGGCGGCACCATCGTCAACCAGCTAAAGCGCCTCGGCGCATCCTGCGACTGGTCGCGGGAACGTTTCACCATGGACGAGGGCCTGTCGAGGGCCGTCATCAAGGTGTTCGTTGAGCTGCACCGGCGGGGCCTGATTTACAAGGACAAGCGGCTGGTCAACTGGGATCCGAAGCTCTTGACCGCGATCTCCGATCTCGAAGTGCAGCAGATCGAGGTCAAGGGCAGCCTGTGGTACCTGCGCTATCCGATCGAGGGGCGGCAGTTCGATCCCGCCGATCCCAAGTCCTACATCGTCGTCGCCACCACGCGGCCCGAGACGATGCTGGGCGACACCGGGGTTGCCGTTCATCCGGAGGACGAGCGCTACACTGATCTGGTCGGCAAGCACGTCATCCTGCCGCTGGTCGGCCGTCGGATTCCGATCGTCGCAGATGAGTACTCCGATCCGGAAAAGGGCTCGGGCGCCGTGAAGGTCACCCCGGCGCACGACTTCAACGACTTCGACGTGGGCAACCGCCACAACCTGCCGCGCATCAACGTGCTCGACAAGGAAGGCTGCCTCTCGCTCAACGAGAACGAGGACTACCTGCGCGGCCTGCCCGAGGGCGCGCTGATGCTTGCCGACGAGCTGCACGGCGTCGACCGCTATGCCGCGCGGAAAACCATCGTGGCGCGGCTGGAGGACTTTGGCTTCCTGGAGCGGATCGAACCGAACGTACACATGGTGCCGCATGGCGACCGTTCCAACGCGGTGATCGAGCCGTATCTTACCGACCAGTGGTACGTCGATGCGAAGACGCTGGCGCGGCCGGCGATCGCGGCCGTGCGCTCCGGTGCGACGCAGTTCGTGCCCAAGAACTGGGAAAAGACCTATTTCGACTGGATGGAGAACATCCAGCCCTGGTGCATCTCGCGCCAGCTCTGGTGGGGCCACCAGATCCCGGCCTGGTACGGCCCGGACGGCAAGGTGTTTGTTGCGGAGACCGAGGAAGAGGCGGTCGGCAACGCGCTCGGCTACTACGTCGAGCAGGAGGTCATCACGCCGGAGCAGGGCGCCGAGATGGCGCGCGATCCCGCCAAACGCGAGGGTTTCATCACCCGTGATGAAGACGTGCTCGACACCTGGTTCTCCTCCGGCCTGTGGCCGTTCTCGACGCTCGGCTGGCCCGAAGAGACGCCGGAGCTCAAGCGTTACTATCCCACCAACACGCTGGTGACCGGCTTCGACATCATCTTCTTCTGGGTCGCCCGCATGATGATGCTCGGCCTGCAGTTCATGGACGAGGTGCCGTTCTCGACCGTCTACATCCACGCCCTCGTCCGCGACGAGAAGGGCGCCAAGATGTCGAAGTCGAAGGGCAACGTCATCGACCCTCTGCATCTCGTCGATGAATACGGCGCCGACGCGCTGCGCTTTACGCTGGCCGCGATGGCGGCGCAGGGCCGCGACATCAAGCTGTCGACCCAGCGCGTGGAGGGCTATCGCAATTTCGCGACCAAGCTGTGGAACGCCTGCCGCTTTGCCGAAATGAACGGCTGCGTGCTGCCGCAGGATTTCGATCCGGCGGAGGCGAAGGAAACGCTGAACCGCTGGATCGCGCATGAAACTTCGCGCGCGACCCGGGAAGTATCCGAGGCGATCGAGGCCTATCGCTTCAACGATGCGGCGGGCGCCATCTATCGCTTCGTCTGGAACGTCTATTGCGACTGGTATCTCGAACTCGCAAAGCCCGTGCTGCTCGGCGAGGATGGCCCGGCCAAGGACGAGACCCGCGCCATGATCGCCTGGGCGCGCGACGAGATCCTGAAGCTGTTGCACCCCTTCATGCCCTTCATCACCGAAGAGCTATGGGCCGTCACGGCCAGGCGCGACGCGCTGCTGGTGCTGACGCCCTGGCCGCGCAAGACCTTGTCCGCGCAGGAAATGGCTGGGGTCGTGGCCACGAGCCCCAGCGATGCGCTGATCCCGACGGTGGTCCTCGAGATCGAGGCGGGCGAGTTTTCCGATCCCGAAGCAGAAGCCGAGATCGGCTGGGTGGTCGACCTCATCACGGCGATCCGCTCGGTGCGCGCCGAGATGAACATCCCGCCGGCGACATTGACGCCGCTGGTGCTCGCGGCGCCCTCGGTTGAGACCAAGACGCGGGCGCAGCGCTGGAGCGACGTCATCAAGCGCTTGTCGCGCCTTGCCGATATCTCGTTCGCGGACGCGGCGCCGGAGGGCGCGGTGCAACTGCTGGTGCGCGGGGAGGTGGCGGCGCTGCCGCTGAAGGGCGTGATCGATCTCGCCGCCGAACGCACGCGGCTGGAAAAGGAGATCGGCAAGGCCGACGGCGACATCAAGCGGGTCGACGCCAAGCTTTCCAACGAGAAATTCGTCGCCAACGCGCCGGAAGAGATCGTCGAGGAAGAAAAGGAAAAGCGCGAGGCGGCCGTGGCGCGCAAGGAAAAGCTGCAGGAAGCGCTGGAGCGGCTGAAGAAGGCGTCGTAGGCGGCGATGCCGCAGCAAACTTGCCGCACGCTATTGCGGCGATCTTGGTGAGGGGCTGCAATCGGACCCCGGTCCGCATCTGGTGCGGGCGGTGTCGCGCTAGGACGGAAACGGCTTGCTCAGGAATTTCGAACCCTTCAGCCCGTAGCGCCATGGCAGTTCCACCGCCTTCGTGATGCCGATGCGGATGCCGATCGCGATCTCCGGCTTCTGCTTGCGTGCAAACAGCGCGATCGGTGGCTTGTCGAGCGGCAGCTCGCTGTGGGCGATGGTGATGCCCATGGCTTCACAGAGCTTTCCCGGTCCCGAGCACAACGCGCGCTCGTCGTCGACGCCGCGGCGCCGGCGCATGGCGGCGAGGCCATGGGTTGGCTCGACCGCGCGGATCAGCACGGCGCTGGCTGAGCCCGCGCCTTCGCAGACGAAATTGACGCACCAGTGGATGCCATAGGAGCGATAGACATAGGCGAAGCCGGCAGGGCCAAACATCACCTGGTTGCGCGGCGTCCGCCCTCGGTAGGAATGCGCAGCCGGCTCACTCTGATGGTAGGCCTCGACCTCGACGATGATGCCGCCGACGCCACCAACCAGAAAGGTCGCGCCGATCAGGTCGGGGGCGACCTCATGGACGCTGCGGTCGAAAAACGCGCGCTTCAGCGGCTTGCCGGGGGCAGGGACCGCGACGCGGCCGGATTCGGTGCTTGGAGGCATTTTGAGGTGGGAATCGGCCGAAACTGGCTGGAAAGCTCGCACGAGCATGCCATGTTCTGCTAGTTTCGGCGATATCGGTTGCGCCTTACGCAACCGGGTTGCGGGTCCGGCCAACACGGACTAGCTAAGAACTCTCGCTACTTGCAAGATTGCTATGGTCACCATCGTCGATACCCTGTCCGCAACGCCGCTGCGCCCGCGTCACCCCGAAAAGGTGAACCGGCCCGATAGCGTATCGCCGCCGAAGCCGGACTGGATCAGGGTGCGCGCGCCCAACACCCGCGGCTATGCCGACACCCGCAACATCGTGAAGCAGAACGGCCTCGTCACGGTGTGCGAGGAAGCCGGCTGCCCGAACATCGGCGAGTGCTGGGACAAGAGGCACGCTACCTTCATGATCATGGGTGACACCTGCACCCGGGCCTGCGCGTTCTGCAACGTCAAGACCGGCATGCCCGGCGCGCTCGATGCCAGCGAGCCCGAGCATGTCGCGGAAGCCACCTCCAAGCTCGGGCTGAAGCATGTCGTGGTCACCTCGGTCGACCGCGACGATCTCGCCGATGGCGGCGCCGGGCATTTTGCGCAAACGATTCGCGCCATCCGCGCGCGTTGTCCGACGACGACCATCGAAATCCTCACGCCGGACTTCCTGCGCAAGGATGGCGCGCTGGAGCAGGTGGTTGCGGCCAAACCAGACGTGTTCAACCACAATCTGGAAACCGTGCCGTCGCGTTACCTGACGGTCCGGCCGGGCGCGCGCTATTTCCATTCCATTCGTCTGCTGCAGCGGGTCAAGGAGCTCGATCCCACGCTGTTCACCAAGTCCGGCATCATGGTGGGCCTCGGCGAGGAGCGCCACGAAGTGCTGCAGGTGATGGACGATCTGCGCTCGGCCGATGTCGACTTCCTCACCATCGGACAATATCTGCAGCCGACCCGCAAGCATCACGCCGTGATGAGCTACGTCACGCCGGACGAATTTTCCGGCTACGAGAAGGTCGCCTACACCAAGGGCTTCCTGATGGTATCGGCAAGCCCGCTGACCCGCTCGTCGCATCACGCCGGCGAGGATTTTGCCAAACTCCAGGCGGCGCGCGCGGCGCAATCCCGCTAAGTCAGATGCCGCGGTTTTCAAGCAAACGCAGGGTGCATCACACCGCAGCGCAGATGTTCGACCTCGTCGCGGATGTCGAGCGCTATCCCGAATTCGTGCCGCTGTGCCAGGCGCTGAAGATCCGCCAGCGCACGCCAAACCCCGACGGCACCGAGGTCGTGGTTGCCGACATGACCGTGTCGTTCAAGCTTGTCAGGGAGACGTTCACCAGCAAGGTGACCCTGGACCGGCCGAACTTGAAGATTCTCGTCGAATATCTCAGGGGACCGTTCAGCAATCTCGAGAACCGCTGGACTTTCGAGCCGAAGTCGCAGACCGAGTGCGACGTGGGCTTCTTCCTTTCTTACGAATTCAGGAGCCGCATGCTCGCGATGCTGATGGGATCGATGTTCGACGCGGCGTTCGCCCGGTTCTCTGCCGCGTTCGAGAAGCGGGCGGACGCGATCTATGGAAGGCCGAGGGCGGTCTCATAGAGGCGCTGCGAATTGCGCCGTCCTTCTCTGACCAATCGCCTCGAATTGCTGCTCGTCGATGACGTCCGGCGCAAGGATGACGTCCGGCGGAAGCCAAGGTTCCGCACCGCCCGAGTGACCGCGTCAAAGCAGGCAAGAATCAGTTCGCCCGGTGGCGGTGCAACGTCAGGCACGTGCCGTTCGTTTCTAGAGCGGCGGTGTAGCCACATTGCGCAGGATTGCCTCGATGCGGGTGCCGACCCGGGCCACATTGCCGTGCACGCGCGTTTTGTAGCGCGCCACCGCGTCGCGATCGACCGCGAAGAACGTCTCCTCCGGAAAGGTCCGGCCGAAAATATCGATCAGCATGCTGCGGAATTTGCCTGACACGATCGAGGTGCCGCCGCCGGCGGGCTGCTCCGAATAGGCGACCTCGTGGGCGGAGGTGAGCGCGCAAAGCAGGGGATGCAGCCGGGCGGAGAACACCTGGCGGTGGCGCTGGATATACTGGATGGTGCGGTCGAGCGGCAGTTCCTTCCAGATTTCGTCGCCGACGCGCAACGGCTCGTCGCTGGTCGGCGTCGACATCGGGAACTGGTCGATCAGCCAGTCTCCGAGGTGCTCCACGTTGGTCCGGCCGCGCCCGTACATCAGCACGTCGTCCTCGTAGCGGGCGAACCAGGTGTCGAGCCGGTCGACCAGCCGTTCCAGCGGGCGGCGCGGCAAAAGCTCGCGGTACTGCGTACCGAAGATGCCGACGGCCGCCTTGCCGCGTCCGATGACGTTGAGCAAATCGTCGCCGACGAGCGGCTTGTAGATGCTGTTGCCGATGCCGAGCACGACCAGATCGTAACTTTCGCGCGCGCGATCCAGCGTCTGGAACGTCAAATGATGCACATCTGCTTCGCCCGGCAGCAGCGAATTGATCATGTGGTAGCCGAGCCGGTCGCCAAAATTGCCGACGTCATTGTAGGAGATGACCGCGACGCTGCAGGGATGCAGCGGCATTTGCCTGTCGATCGGCACGAGGCGCATCAGTATCTGCAAGTGGTCCACAGCAAGCGTGGCCGTGATGCGGAAGCCGTGGCGGTCGAACAGTTCGGCCAGATCAACGAAGCTGAGATGATTGAGCCAGCCGAGCGCCGGGCGGTCGATCGAGCCCGAAAGGTCGGTCGCGCAATAGCTCAGCACCACATCCCGCCGGCTCGTGCGCAAATGCGCGAAGAATGCTTCGAGATCGATGATGTATTCCAGCAGGCCGAGCATGGTGATGAGGTCGGCTTCGCCTGCGGCTTCGGTCGGGAATTGTCCCTCGTTGAAGTCGCAGACGACCGTGTCGGGATCGCGTGGCACCAGATCGCAGCCGCGATAGCTGCATCCGAACGGCAGGAAGCGCTGCAACGACATGTTGCCGCAACCGAGATCGAGAACGCGCGTCCCGGCTGCTATGAAATTGGCCGCGGCCTCGGCGCGCGCGTCCCATGCGGCATCCAGCGAGGCGGGGTTCGACCAACGCACAGTATCGGTCTGTCGCGCGAGCGCCTGCTCGCGATCGATGCGGACCATCGCCGTCTCCCGGTTGATAGCGGCGACGAATCGCCGTCCCTGATGTAAACATTGCGCAGATTCACGGTCAATCACGGGACAATGCGGCAATTGCAGGAGCTCAGGAATCGCAGATGATTCCCAGGAAGCAACGTGAGGCGAAGCGGCAATCCGCCGCCCAACTCTCGCCCGAAATTGCCAACCTGCTGAACCTCGCGGTCAGCCAGCTGGGAGCAGGGGATCTGCAGGCGGCGCGCGCGAGCTGTCGTTTCGTGCTTGCGCTGAAGCCTGGCCAGCCCGACGCGTTGCATCTGCTCGGCGCGAGCTTGCTGGATGAGCAGCCGGACCAGGCCGAGGCCTGCTTTCGGGAGGCCCTTGCCGGCGATTCCCGCAATCCGCTGTTCTTGTGCAGTCTCGGCCTTGCCCTGCACAACCAGCGGCGGTTCGATGAAGCGCTGTCGATGCTCGACAAGGCACTGCGCCGGCAGCCCGATTATCGCGAGGCGCACGTCTATCGCGGCCAGACATTGCGCGCGCTCGGGCGAAGCGAGGAGGCCATCACCGCCTTCGGCGCGGCACTGGCGCAGGACGCCAGTGATCTCGTTGCCCTGCGTCATCGCGCCGAATGCCTGCTTGCGGTGGGCCGCTTTGACGAAGCCGTCGCCGATTATGGTCGTTTGCTCGATGGCGCTCCTGAAGACATCGTCGCGCTCAACAATCGGGGCTTGGCGCTGCTGGAATTGCGGCGTCCGGCGGAGGCGCTGGCGGATTTTGACGAGGCGATCGCGATCGCGCCCGATGTCGCCGAAGTCGTCAATGGCCGTGGCTGCGCGCTGCGCGCCATGGGGCGATCCGTTGAAGCGCTGAAGTGCTTTGATCAGGCGCTGACGTTCAACCCCAATTTTGTCGAGGCGATCGTCAACCGCGGCTGTGTGCTGCAGGATCTGGCGCGTTTCGATGAATCCATTCGGAGCCTGGTTCGCGCGCAGGAGCTGGAGCCCGAGCATGCACGGGCGCATTGGAACGAAGCCGTCGCGCGGCTTGTGACCGGCGACCTTCCGGCCGGTTTTGCCAAGGCCGAATGGCGGCTGAAAGCGGCGGCGCAGCTGCGCCTGACGATCGCGGATTTTGCCCAGCCGCGCTGGCTCGGCGACGCCCCGGTCGAAGGCAAGACCATCCTGGTGCATGCCGATCTCGGCCTCGGCGACACCATCCACTTTGCGCGCTACATCCCGATGCTGGCCGCGCGCGGCGCCCGCGTGATCGCGATGGTGCAGGAGCCGCTGCGTCCTTTGATCGCAGCAATGGAAGGGCTGCCGCTCTGTCCTGGCAAGGACGATCGCTTGCCGGCCTTCGACATGCATTGTCCGTTGTCGAGCCTGCCGCTCGCCTTCGGCACGACGCTGGACAGCATTCCCGCCGCGGTTCCGTATTTAACGCCGCCTGCCCTGTCCGATGCCTGGCGCGACCGGTTTGCACGGTCGGACCTGCGGAAGATCGGGATCGTCTGGTCCGGCAACGCGGACCACGTCAACGACCGTAACCGCTCGATCCCGCTGCAGATGCTGCGGCCGTTGTTCGACGTCGAAGCTGACTTTGTCAGCCTGCAGACCGAACTCCGCGCAGGCGATGAGCAGTTCTTGCACGGGCAGGACAACATCGTGGCGGCCGGCCCGTCGTTTGCGAGCTTTGCCGATACGGCCGCGCTCGTTGCTGCACTCGACCTCTTCGTCACCGTCGACACCAGCGTGGCGCATCTGGCCGGCGCACTTGGCCGCCCGGTCTGGATTCTTCTGCCGTTCGTGCCGGATTGGCGCTGGCTGTTGGGGCGCGAGGACAGCCCCTGGTATCCGAGCGCGCGGCTGTTTCGTCAGGGCCCCGACCGGCGCTGGGAGCCCGTGATTGCGCGACTCAAGCAGGCAATCGTGGAGCGCGCGGGGGATAACCTCCGGATCTAACTCCGCGGCAGCCGTGGCCGCTTCACCGCATGGCGGCGCGGCGTTCGCACTGCGCGCGGGCGGATGCGGCTGACGGCGGCACGCTTCGGCTTGACCTGATGCGGCCCGCGCGCCAGCTCCGTCAGCATTCGCAGCGCTTCCACCACCGAACGCTGGCGCACGGCGGTGCGGCCGATGGCGCCAAATCGATGCTCGCGGTGGACGATACGGCCGTCGCGCGCGGCAACGGCGAAATGCACCAGCCCCACCGGCTTGCCGGGGGTGGCGCCGCCGGGACCGGCGATGCCGGTGATGGCAACGGCAAGATCGACGCCAGCCCGCTCGAGCGCCCCGACCGCCATTTGTGTCGCCGTCTCCTTGCTGACGGCGCCGAAGGTCGCGAGCGTGGCGGCGTTGACGCCAAGCATCGCGCGCTTGGCGTCATTGGAATAGGTGACAAAGCCGCGATCGATAACGTCGGAGGAGCCGGGGATGTCGGTCAGCGCGCCTGCCACCAGCCCGCCGGTGCAGGATTCGGCCGTGGCGATGGTCAGCTTGCGCATCCGGCAAAGATCGAGCAGCGAGCGGGACAATGCGCGGGCGTCGCTGCCGCTCATGCTATTCGCCCCAGGGTAGGCGGATGGTGGCGCTGGCAGTCGCCGCGATGCCTTCCTCGCGGCCGGTGAAGCCGAGACGCTCGCTGGTGGTTGCCTTCACGGCGATGCGCGAGATATCGATGCCGGAGATCTCCGCGATCTTCGCCCGCATGGCGTCGCGCAGGGGGCCGATCTTCGGCCGCTCGCAGATCATCGTCACCTCGAGATTGGCGACACGGCCGCCGCGCGCGGTGACGCGGTCGACGGCATATTTCAGGAAACGGTCGGAGGAGGCGCCCTTCCACTTGGGATCGCTCGGCGGAAAGTGCGAGCCGATGTCGCCGTCGGCCAGCGCGCCGAGGAGCGCATCGACCAGGGCATGCAGCCCGACATCACCGTCGGAATGGGCGAGGAAGCCCTTGTTGTGCGGCACGCGCACCCCGCAGATCATGACGTGGTCGCCCTCGCCGAAGGCATGCACGTCATAACCGGTGCCGGTCCTGATGTCGCCGAGCTGCGCGGCAAGGCGCGCTTCCTCGCGGACGAAATCTTCTGGCGTGGTGAGCTTCATGTTCGCAGGATCGCCCTCAAACGTTGCCACCGTCAATCCCGCCCATTCGGCAAGCGCGGCATCGTCTGTGAAATCGTTGCGGCCTTCGCGCACCGCCCGACGATGCGCCTCCAGGATGACGTCGTAGCGAAAGGCCTGCGGGGTCTGCGCGATGCGCAGGCGCGCGCGCTCCGGGGTGTCCTCGACGTCGCCGGCAGCGCCGACCAGCTTGATCGTGTCAGTGACCGCGACCGCCGGGATCGCAGCGCCGGTGCGGCCGGCCGCATCGATGGCGCGCGAGATCACCGCTTCCGTCACGAAGGGGCGGGCGGCGTCGTGGATCAGCACGATATCGGGTTTGGTAGCGGCAAGGGCCTCGAGCCCCGCATGCACCGATTGCTGGCGCGTGGCACCGCCGTCGGTGGACGGGGCGTGCTTCAGCAAACGGACGGCCTCGCTGAAGAGGGCGATGTCGTCGGGGTTCACCACCGGCTGCACGATCGCCACATCGGGGTGGCGGCAGAACGCGGCCATGGCCCGATATATGACGGTCTGGCCGCCGACCATGCGGTACTGCTTCGGTCCCCCACCGCCAGCGCGAAGTCCGCGCCCGGCGGCGACGAGAATGGCTGCGGTGCGCTCCGGTCTGGGCATGCGTCTTCAAGGACTTGTCGGACGAATCGGGTTTGCTGGATGAGCCGTGGCGGCTTTGGAAGCCGCACAGCCCTTACCATGCCCGGACGGCAAAGCCAGCGGGATTAGCCATCCCTGTGGGAAATCCCGATCTTGTTGCAGTGCACTTGCGTCAAGTGCGGGTTTTGTCTAAAGTGTAGGCATGAAGCTTGACTGCACAACATTTGTGCTCAGAATACGCAGCGGCTGGCGCAATGGCGCGACAGCCAGAGAAATGAGAGCCCCGTGACCGGCGCGGAACGCGTAGGCCCCAAGCCATTGAAAATAGGCGATATTGAGCTCGCCAACCGGGTTCTTCTTGCGCCCATGTCGGGGGTGACCGATGCTCCTTTCCGGCGACTTGCGGCCCGCCTGGGTGCCGGCCTCGTCGTCTCCGAAATGACGGCCAGCGATGACCTCGTCAACGGCACGCCGATGTCGCGGCTGCGCTGTGAGGCTGCCGGCATCGGCCCGCATGTGGTTCAACTTGCCGGCTGCGAAACCCATTGGATGGCGGAGGGCGCGCGGATAGCGGAGGCCGCCGGTGCCGACATCATCGACATCAACATGGGCTGCCCGGCCCGGCACGTCACCGGCGGCCAGTCCGGCTCTGCGCTGATGCGCGATCTGGACCACGCGACGCGGCTGGTGGAAGCGACGGTGTCGGCCGTCAGTGTCCCGGTGACCCTGAAGATGCGGCTCGGCTGGGATGAGCGTTCGCTCAATGCGCCCGAGCTAGCGCGCCGCGCGGAAGCGGCGGGCGTGCGGATGGTCACGGTGCACGGCCGCACGCGCTGCCAGTTCTACAAGGGCGAGGCGGACTGGTCGGCGGTGCGCGCGGTGAAGGCCGCCGTTTCGATCCCCCTGGTCGTCAACGGCGATATCACTTCGTTCGAGAAGGCGATGGATGCGCTCCGGGAATCCGGCGCCGATGCCGTCATGGTCGGCCGCGGCGCACAGGGCCAGCCCTGGCTGCCCGGCCAGATCGGCCGCCGGCTCGAGACCGGCGTCACCGAGGCGCCGCCGCCGCTCGCCGAGCAACTCACCCACGTCCGCGCGCTCTACGAAGAGGTCTGCGCGCATTACGGCCTGCGCGTCGGGCTGCGCCACGCGCGAAAGCATCTCGGCTGGGCGCTTGATACGGCCGCGCAATATGGCCGGGTGCCGGCGGCAAAGCTGAAAGACTGGCGCCGGCGCATCCTCACTTCCGAAGAGCCGGCCAGCGTGCACCGCGCGCTTGGCGAAGCCTTTGACGATTTCGCATGGAGTGCTGCTGCATGAGTTCAGCCGCAGAATTTCGCCGGCCCGTACCGCCGCTCGGCGAAGCCATTCTCAACGCCTTGCCCAATCCGGTGCTGTTGATCGCGCCGGACGGCAAGATCGTCGACGCCAATATCGCCGCGGAGTCGTTTTTCGAGATCTCGACCCAGTTCCTCAAGCGCCAGTCGCTCAAGGAGTTGGTGCCGTTCGGCAGCCCCTTGCTGGCGCTGATCGAGCAGGTGCGCACTTCCAACTCGCCGGTCAACGAATACAAGGTCGATCTCGGCACGCCCCGGATCGGCGGCGATCGCCAAGTCGACCTCCACGTCGCGCCGCTGACCGAGCGGCCGGGCCATATCGTCGTGATGCTGCAGGAGCGCACCATCGCCGACAAGATGGACCGCCAGCTCACCCATCGCAGCGCCGCGCGCTCGGTGATCGCGCTCGCCGCGATGCTGGCCCATGAGATCAAGAACCCGCTGTCGGGCATCCGCGGCGCCGCGCAACTGCTGGAGCAGCAGGCGTCCTCCGAAGACCGCATGCTGACGCGGCTGATCTGCGACGAGGCCGACCGCATCGTCACCCTGGTCGACCGTATGGAAGTGTTCGGCGACGATCGCCCGGTGGCGCGCGGCCCCGTCAACATCCATTCCGTGCTCGACCACGTCAAACGGCTGGCGCAGTCGGGTTTTGCGCGCAACGTCAAATTCGTCGAGGAATACGATCCGTCGCTGCCGCCGGTGCTGGCCAACCAGGATCAGCTGATCCAGGTATTCCTCAACCTCGTGAAGAATGCCGCCGAGGCGGTTGCCGATCTCGGCACCGACGCGGAAATCCAGCTCACCACCGCCTTCCGTCCGGGCGTGCGGCTGTCGGTGCCGGGCAAGAAGTCGCGGGTGTCGCTGCCGCTGGAATTCTGCGTCAAGGACAACGGCTCGGGCGTGCCGGAGGACCTGCTGCCCAACCTGTTCGATCCCTTCGTCACCACCAAGCAGACCGGCAGCGGCCTCGGGCTCGCGCTGGTCGCCAAGATCGTCGGTGACCACGGCGGCATCATCGAATGCGAGTCGCAGCCGCGCAAGACCATCTTCCGCGTCTTGATGCCGATGTACAGCACCACCAAACCACAACCCGACCAGAGCAAACGCGACGACGTTCCGGGTACGCCGGCGCCTGCCTCACAAAACACGAGATGAGGAACAACAATAATGGCCGCAGGTAGCATCCTAGTCGCCGACGACGACACTGCCATCCGCACCGTTCTCAACCAGGCGCTGTCGCGAGCCGGATACGAGGTGCGGCTCACCGGCAACGCGGCGACACTGTGGCGCTGGGTCAGCCAGGGCGAGGGCGATCTGGTCATCACCGACGTCGTGATGCCCGACGAGAACGCCTTCGACCTTCTGCCGCGCATCAAGAAGATGCGGCCGAACCTGCCGGTCATCGTCATGAGCGCGCAGAACACCTTCATGACGGCGATCCGCGCCTCGGAGCGCGGCGCGTATGAATATCTGCCAAAGCCGTTCGACCTGAAGGAGCTCATCACCATCGTCGGCCGCGCCCTGGCCGAACCGAAGGAGAGGGTGGCCAGCCCGGACGACGAATCCGAGTTCGACGCGATTCCGCTGGTCGGCCGTTCGCCGGCGATGCAGGAAATCTACCGCGTGCTGGCGCGGCTGATGCAGACCGATCTGACGGTGATGATCTCGGGCGAATCGGGCACCGGCAAGGAACTGGTGGCGCGCGCGCTGCACGACTACGGCAAGCGCCGCAACGGTCCGTTCGTCGCCGTCAACATGGCGGCGATCCCGCGCGACCTCATCGAATCCGAGTTATTCGGCCATGAGCGCGGCGCCTTCACCGGCGCCAACACCCGCGCCTCCGGCCGCTTCGAGCAGGCCGAGGGCGGCACGTTGTTTCTCGACGAAATCGGCGACATGCCGATGGAGGCGCAGACGCGGCTGCTGCGCGTGCTGCAGCAGGGCGAATACACCACCGTCGGCGGCCGCACGCCGATCAAGACCGACGTGCGGATCGTCGCCGCCTCCAACAAGGACCTGCGCATCCTGATCCAGCAGGGCCTGTTCCGCGAAGACTTGTTCTTCCGCCTCAACGTGGTGCCGCTGCGGCTGCCTCCGCTGCGCGAGCGCATCGAGGACCTCCCCGATCTCATCCGCCATTTCTTCACGCTGGCAGAGAAGGACGGACTGCCGCCCAAGAAGCTCGACACCCAGGCGCTGGAGCGGCTCAAGCAGCACCGCTGGCCCGGCAACGTGCGCGAGCTGGAAAACCTCGCCCGCCGCCTGGCGGCGCTCTATCCGCAGGACGTCATCACGTCCTCGGTCATCGACGGCGAGCTCGCGCCTCCCGCGGTCTCCGCCAGCGGCGGCACCAGCCACACCGTGGACAATCTCGGCGGAGCAGTGGAGGCTTATCTGTCCTCGCACTTCTCCGGCTTCCCCAACGGCATGCCGCCGCCGGGCCTCTACCACCGCATCCTCAAGGAGATCGAGATTCCGCTGCTGACCGCGGCGCTGGCCGCCACGCGCGGCAACCAGATCCGCGCCGCAGACCTGCTCGGGCTCAACCGCAACACGCTGCGCAAGAAGATCAGGGATCTCGACATCCAGGTCTACCGGAGCGGAGGCTAGACAACCCCCGGTTCCCTGCCTGTTGATACCTAAAGGTTCGCGGGAAAAAGCGCCGCGGAATTGTCGCAATTCGGCAACATTGTGATATGATTGCATCAGTCCGCGGGCAGGCGGACTGCCCAGTCAGCTCACCCTTTTGGCTTAATGACCAGCTCGGACACCGTAGCACTTCAGTTGGACGACCCTTCGCTCGCGCGGCCGAAGGGTTGGTCGGTCCGCCGTTGGGTCGGTCCGGTCGCGATCGGCCTGGCGCTGTTCTCGGCCTTCCTGACCTTCATCGTGCTGACCGGCCTGACGCCGATCGAGCCGAAGCGCAACGTCGTCTACGGCTTCCTGCTGATCAATGCCGCGACCATTCTGGTGCTCGTCGGCATCATCGTCCGCGAGGTCTGGAAGGTCGTGCAGGCCCGCCGGCGCGGCAGCGCGGCGGCCCGGCTGCACATCCAGGTGGTCAGCCTGTTCTCCATCATCGCCGTGCTGCCGGCGGTGCTGGTCGCCATCGTCGCCAACGTCACCATCGACCGCGGTCTTGACCGGCTGTTTTCCGGCCCGACCCGCGAGGTGATCCAGAACTCGCTGATCGTGGCCAACGCCTATCTGCATGAGCATGCCCAGCTGATCCGCGGCGACATCATCGGGATGGCCAACGACGTCTCGCACGCGCGTCCGATCTTCCAGCTCGATCCCCTGAGTTTTCGCCAGATGCTCACGGCCAGCGCCGCCTCGCGCAACCTGCCGGGCGCGATGCTGATCGACAAGGACCGCAATATCCTGGAAAGCGCGCAGACCGGCATCCAGCAGGAATTCACCACGCCGGAGCCGGAATTCCTCAAAGGCGTTGACGAGAATGAGCCGCAGATTGCCGTCTTCATCGAGGCCAATTACGTCGCGGCCGTCATTCGCCTGCGCGGCTTCACCGATACGTTCCTTTATGTCGCCCGCGTGCTTGACCCGCGCGTCGTGGCGCAGCTGCGCCAGACCCAGGCCAGCGTAGCCGAATATGCCGCGCTGGAATCGCGCAAGCTCGGCATCCAGGTCGCGTTCGCGTTGATGTTTGCGGTGATCGCCCTGACCATCCTGATGGCCTCGGTGCTGATTGGCCTGAACTTCGCCAACCGCCTCGTGGCGCCGATCCGCCGCCTGATGAACGCGGCCAATATCGTCTCGACCGGCGACCTCAACATCCAGGTGCCCGTGCTGAAGTCGGAAGGCGATCTTGCCCAGCTCGGCGAGACCTTCAACAAGATGACGCAGGAATTGCGCAGTCAGCGCGACGAGCTGGTCAATGCCAGCGAGCTGATCGACAGCCGCCGCCGCTTCATCGAGGCGGTGCTGTCTTCCGCCAGTGCCGGCATCATCGGCGTCGATGCTTCAGGGAGCATCGGCATCCTCAACCGCTCGGCGGAAAAGCTGATCGAGAAGGCGGAGTCCGAGGTGCTCGACCATCCGCTGTCCGAAGTGCTGCCCGAGCTCGACGACATGATGAAGACCGCGCGCGAAGGCACGCAAAAGCTGGTGCAAGGGCAGATCACCCTCAATCGCGACGGCCACGAGCGCAATCTTTCGGTCCGTGTCAGCGCCGAGCAGACCAGCCAGTCGCAGGACAGCTACATCATCACGCTCGACGACATCACCGATCTCGTCGCGGCCCAGCGCACTTCGGCCTGGGGCGACGTCGCCCGCCGTATCGCGCATGAGATCAAGAACCCGCTGACGCCGATCCAGCTTTCGGCCGAGCGAATCCGCAGAAGATTCGGCCGCACCGTCACCGAGGCCAAGGACAAGGAAATCTTCGAGCAGTGCACCGACACCATCGTGCGCCAGGTGGACGACATCAGGCGCATGGTCGACGAGTTCGCGCGTTTTGCCCGCATGCCCAAGCCCGTCATGGAAGGCGAGGACGTCGCCGACGTGGTACGGCAGGCCGTGTTCCTGATGAAGGTCGCCCATCCCGAGCTCGAGATCGAGGCTGATATCAGGCAGGATCCGATGCCCGCCCAGTTCGACCGCCGCCTGATCTCGCAGGCGCTGACCAACATCATCAAGAACGCCACCGAGGCGATCGAGCAGGTCCCGCCGGAAGAGCTCGGCAAGGGACGCATCGACGTCGTCGCCCAGCGCGAGAACGACGATATTTTGATCGACGTCATCGACAATGGTATCGGCCTGCCGAAGGTCGCGCGCCAGCGCCTGCTAGAGCCTTACGTCACAACCCGCCAGAAGGGCACCGGGCTTGGGCTCGCGATCGTCGGTCGCGTGCTCGAGGACCATGGTGGCCGCATCGAGCTCAAGGACGCCTCGGATTTCCGTTCCGGCCAGCGCGGGGCCTGGATGCGGCTGCGCTTTTCCGTCACGGGGGGAGCGAAGAAGCCCGAACACGATCAGGAAACAAAGTCGCCGCCTTCTGAAACCATGGCGGCGGCATCCACGACCAATGATGAACAAAAAATCAAAGCCGCGACCGGCAGCTGACAAGACAGGTGTAACCCATGGCCAGTGACATTCTGATTGTCGATGACGAAGCCGATATCCGCGATCTCGTTGCCGGCATTCTCGATGACGAGGGGTTCGTCACGCGCACCGCGCGCGATTCCGATTCAGCGCTGGCGGAGATTGCCAACCGGCGGCCGCACCTGGTGTTCCTCGACATCTGGCTGCAGGGTTCCAAGCTCGACGGCTTGCAACTCCTGGAACAGATCAAGAAGGACAGCGCCGACCTGCCGGTCGTGATGATTTCCGGCCACGGCAACATCGAAACCGCAGTCGCAGCCATCAAGCGCGGTGCCTACGATTTCATCGAAAAGCCATTCAAGTCGGACCGGCTGATCCTGGTCGCCAACCGCGCGCTGGAAACCTCGCGGCTCAAGCGCGAGGTAAAGGAACTGAAGCAGCTTGCGCCGGCCGCGAGCACGCTGACGGGCCGCTCCGCCTGCATGAACCAGCTGCGCCAGACCATCGACCGCGCCGCCAAGGCCAACAGCCGCATCATGATCGTCGGCCCCTCCGGATCAGGCAAGGAGCTGGCCGCGCGCACGCTGCACAATATGTCCAGCCGCGCCGACGGCCCTTTCGTGGTGATCAACGCCGCCGCCATCACGCCGGAGCGGATGGAGGTCGAGCTGTTTGGCGTCGAACAGACCAACGGCGGAGAGCCGCGAAAGGCCGGCGCGCTGGAAGAGGCCCATGGCGGCACCTTGTTCATCGACGAAGTCGCCGACATGCCGCGCGAGACCCAGAACAAGATTTTGCGCGTGCTGGTCGACCAGACCTTCCAGCGCTCCGGCGGCACGGCGAAGGTCAGCGTCGATGTTCGCATCATTTCCTCCACCGCGCGCAATCTCGAGGAGGAGATCGCGGCAGGCCATTTCCGCGAGGATCTCTACCACCGCCTCTCGGTGGTCCCGATCCGCGTGCCGCCGCTGTCGGAACGGCGCGAGGATATCCCCGAGCTGATCGACTATTTCATGGACCAGATTTCGGCGGCTTCCGGTCTGCCCAAGCGGCAGATCGGCCAGGATGCGATGGCCGTGCTGCAGTCCCATGTCTGGCCCGGCAACGTCCGCCAGCTCCGCAACAACGTCGAGCGCGTGATGATCCTGGCGAGCGGTGGCCCGGAGGTGATCATCACCGCCGATATGCTGCCGCCAGACGTCGGCTCCATGGTGCCGGCCATGCCCACCAGCAACAATGGCGAGCACATCATGGGCCTGCCGCTGCGCGAGGCGAGGGAGGTGTTCGAGCGCGACTACCTGATCGCCCAGATCAGCCGCTTCTCGGGCAACATCTCGCGCACAGCGGAATTCGTCGGCATGGAACGCTCGGCGCTGCATCGCAAGCTGAAGGCGCTCGGCGTCGGCTAGCGTGGCGTATGACGAAGAGTCGGCTGGCATGATAATGCCGCCCGCGGCTGCATCCGGTTCATGCATATGCTTGGGAATATTCGTCTCTTTTCGAGGCTTTGCGTAGAAATGCGGACACGTTCACCGCGCCCGGAGCGCGAACTTGCTTGCCTAACACCGGCACCTGCCCTCTAATCGTACCGCCGCACCTCAGGAGGGGGATCTCTAGAGGATCGCGGCACCCGGCGAACCGCTCCGACAGAGGGCTGTCGTCGGCCTAATAATAAAAGCAACAAGACTGCGGGATAAAAAATGGCGGCAGACCGCGCACAAAACCTACAAGACACCTTCCTTAATCACGTTCGTAAAACCAAGACGCCACTGACGATCTTCTTGGTCAATGGAGTGAAGCTGCAGGGCATTGTCACCTGGTTCGACAATTTCTGCCTTTTGCTCCGGCGCGACGGTCACTCGCAGCTTGTCTACAAGCATGCGATCTCGACCATCATGCCGGGCGCTCCGATCCAGTTGTTTGAAGGCGGCGAGGAGTCGGCTTGAGAGGGACCTGATTGGAACCCCGGACTTTTGGCGCTGGGACCGACCGTCCACGGTCGGAGGGGGGGTCTACCGGGCGGGTGATTGTCATCGGCCCCTACGTGCGAATGCGCCGCGGCGAGGCCGATGCGCAAACGCAGGAGGCTGCCCGCGATTCCGAGGCAAGGCTGGAGGAGGCCACCGGGCTGGCGCGCGCCATTGACCTGACGATCGTGGACGCGCTGATCGCGCCGGTCGCACAGATCAGGCCGGCGACCTATCTCGGCAAGGGCAAGGTCGAGGAGGTGCTCGGCCTCATCAAGGGCAACGACATCGAGCTCGTGGTGATGGACTGCGCGCTGTCGCCGATCCAGCAGCGCAACCTCGAGAAGGCCTGGGGCGCCAAGGTGCTGGACCGCACCGGCCTCATCCTCGAGATATTCGGACGCCGCGCCAAGACAAAGGAGGGCGCGCTGCAGGTCGAGCTTGCCCATCTCAATTACCAGCGCAGCCGGCTGGTGCGCTCATGGACCCACCTCGAGCGCCAGCGCGGCGGCTTCGGCTTCATGGGCGGTCCGGGCGAGACCCAGATCGAGGCGGACCGCCGCCTGATCCAGGAACGCATCACGCGCCTCGAGAACGAATTGAAGAAGGTGCAGGCGACGCGGCGGCTGCACCGCGCCGGCCGCCAACGCGTGCCGTACCGCGTGGTGGCGCTGGTCGGTTACACCAATGCCGGCAAGTCCACGCTGTTCAACCGCCTGACGCGCGCGGACGTGCAGGCCGCCGACATGCTGTTTGCCACGCTCGACCCGACCCTGCGGGCGCTGACCCTGCCGCATGGCGGCAAGGCCATGCTGTCCGACACCGTCGGCTTCATCTCCAATCTGCCGACGCAGCTCGTCGCCGCCTTCCGCGCCACGCTGGAGGAGGTGTTGGAGGCCGACATCATCCTGCATGTCCGCGACATCTCCCATGAGGATGCCGAGGCGCAGGAACGCGACGTCGACGCCGTGCTGCGCCAGCTCGGCATCGATCCCGAGGCCGGCTCCGGCCAGCGCCTCATCGAAGTCTGGAACAAGATCGACCGCTTCGATTCCGAGGAGCGGGAAAACCTCCGCAACATCGCCGCCCGCCGCCCGCCGGAGCGGCCGTGCTATCTGGTCTCGGCCCATACCGGCGAGGGGATCGACGTGCTGCTGGCGGCGATCGAGGATCGTCTTGCCGCCAAGCGTACCACGCTTGATCTGTCGATCGACGCCGCCGACGGCGCGGGTATCAGCTGGCTGCACCGCAACGCCGAGGTGCTGACCAAGCAGCTCCATGACGGCCGCTTTGCGATGACCGTGCGCGTGGACGAGACCAAGCGCGACATCGTGGTCAGCCGCTTCGCGGCGGTGCCACATGTGGCCTAGTTAATACTTCTCCCCATTTTGCCGCCTTACAGTCAGCGCGCTGGGGCCGCGTCGTCGCAAGCCTGGTCCGGGCTTGACCGGTGGCGGACGCAGAGTATTGTCGCCCAAAGGTTGTATTGGGCGGATACTTCTGCACTCGGTTTCCCAGGCGCACGTCGTTTAACCGACGAACAATTTGATGGGGGTGAGGCATGGCAAAATTCGCCGATATGTTTGGCAAGATTTTCATCGACATCAAGGCCATTCCGTTTTTTCAGATGCTCCTGTACGGGATCATCTTCTCGCTCATCATCACCTTCATCATCGGCTGGTCGATCGAAATCTTTGTTATCGACGGCTCGTTTCCGTACATTGTGAAAAAGGCCACTTCGCCCTGGATTCCGATCATCTTCGTGTCGTTCAGCCTGCTGTTCGCTTTCGTCGGGTATCTGAGCAACTTGCAGCTCAAGGAAGACATTCTGAGCCCGATAAGGGACAAGCTCGTCGGTATTTGGGAAGTCAAGGCGCAAACCTGGAAGATCGATCGCACGGAAATCGTGGAGGATGTGGCCATCACCTACTGCACGATCGGCATCGAGGATGTAGGCCGCAAGCTCATCCTGCACTTCAGGATAAAGGACAGCGACATCTTTGCCGACCAGTCATTGGACATCACCAACGTGATGATCGCCTTCGTCGGCGAGCCGAAGAAGCTGATCTATTTTCAGGACAACGACCTGATGCTGAAACAGCCGATCGGAGCCGGACCAAACCAGATCACGACGGCCCGCTTTCCGTTCCTTGCCGTGCTCAATATCATTTCCGACAATGACGAGATAAAGGACATGAACGGCGTCTGGTATGACATCGACAATTCGGTGCTCAACCTGGCGCGACGCATTCCGAACCTGAAGGGAATGGAAGAACTCATTCGCCAGGTTGAAATGGGCTCCGTCACGTTCAAGGGAGCGCTGTCCTTCCACCGCATCGACAAGCCGGCCAAGTAACGCGCGCGACCGCCGAAATCAGTCCTTTTTCTTGGACTCGTTCCACAACGCGTCCATCTCTTCCAGCGTGGCGTCTTCAAGCGAGCGTCCCCTCTCAGCCAGCGCGCGCTCGATATAGGCAAAGCGCTTCTCGAATTTGGCATTGGCGCCGCGCAGTGCCATCTCGGGATTGGCGTCGACATGGCGGACCAGATTGACCAGCGCGAACATGAGATCGCCGGTTTCCTCCGCCACATGCGCCTTGTCGCCGGCATCGAGCGCGGCCTCGATCTCGTCGGCTTCCTCGCGGATCTTGTTCAGCACCGCGCGCGGATCGTTCCAGTCGAAGCCGACCGTGGAAGCCTTGCGCTGCAGTTCGAGCGCCCGCATCAGCGCGGGCAATCCGGCCTTGACGGAGGAGAGGAGGGAGGTGTGCTCGCCCTCTTCCGGCGGGCGCCGCGCGGCGCGCTCGGCCTTCTCCTCGGCCTTGATGCGATCCCAGTTGGCGGCGACGTGCCCTGAGGTGATGAGGCCGTTCTCGTCGCCGAACACATGCGGGTGGCGCCGGATCATCTTGCGTGTCACGGCCTCGACCACGTCGGCGAACGCGAATGCGTTCTGTTCCTCGGCCATCCGGGCGTGATAGACCACCTGCAGCAGGAGATCGCCAAGCTCGTCCTTGAGGTCTTCGAGATCGCCGCGCGAGATCGCCTCCGCGACCTCGTAGGCTTCCTCGATGGTGTAGGGAGCAATGGTCGCAAAACTCTGCTCGAGGTCCCAGGGGCATCCGGTGACAGGCGTCCGCAGCGCCGCCATCACCTCGATCAGGCCCGAAATATCGCGGGAAGGTTTCATGTCGTTTCCGGTTTCCTGGATTTATCCCTTTATGCCGTATCGCGGCCGGCGATCCCAGCTTAACCGGCGCATTGGCCTGTGGATCGCGGGGTGCTAAGGGCAGGCGATGTACAGCAGCGAAACCGCGCTGGTCCTGTTTTCCGGCGGGCAGGATTCCACCACATGCCTTGCCTGGGCGCTCGACCGTTTCGCGCGGGTCGAGATGCTGGGCTTTGCCTATGGCCAGCGCCATGCCATCGAACTGGACTGCCGCGACCGGCTGCTCGCGGGCATTCGAGCCGCGTATCCCGACTGGGCCACTAGGCTCGGCGAGAGCCATACGCTGGAGATTCCGACGCTCGCCGAAATCTCCGATACCGCCCTGACGCGCGATGTCGCGATCAGGATGGGCGAGGATGGGCTGCCCAATACGTTCGTCCCCGGCCGCAACCTCGTGTTCCTGACCTTCGCCGCCGCGCTCGCTTACCGGCGCGGCATCCGCCACATCATCGGCGGCATGTGCGAGACCGACTATTCCGGCTATCCCGATTGCCGCGACGAGACCATCAAGGCGCTGAACGCGGCGCTCAACCTCGGCATGGCGAAGAATTTCGAGTTGCACACGCCGCTGATGTGGCTCGACAAGGCGAGCACCTGGAAACTGGCGCATGATCTTGGCGGAGCAGGGCTGGTCGACCTGATCCGCGAGCACTCCCACACCTGCTATCTCGGTGAGCGCGGCGCGCAGCACGATTGGGGCTACGGCTGCGGCCAATGCCCGGCGTGCTCACTGCGGGCGAAGGGCTGGCGGGAGTATGCTGGGGGGAGGTAAGCGCCGCCATCGCTCGCGTTTGGCGCGCGACAGAGCCAGTCGATCTGTTGTTTCAGCAGCATACTCTCGCAGAGCAGAGCCAACTGCTTTCGGACCTCGAAAACTACACCGTCCTACCCAAAATCCTCTTTCGTCAGCTCGATCGGCTTGCCGTGAGGCGTGCGGTCGGCGGCGTGGTCCCAGGCGTCGCGGTAGCGGTGCAGCAGTTCGCCGGTCGCCACGCCCTTGGCGGCGACGAGGCGCTCCAGCGTGGCGAGCCAGTGCTGGTAGTACGTCTCGCCCGTATCGGGATCGCCGGCGGCCTGCGCGCGCCTGATCTCGGCGCCGAGCGTCTCGGCCCATTCGCTCCAGGTGAACACCCCGGCCTCGTGCAGCGCCAGCGCCATGGCGAAGGCGCGCGCTTCCCAGGGTTCGCGGAACACCGGACCGTCCTGATCGCGCGGCACGCCGGGCACGGCAACGGCGGCGCGCATGGCCTGTCGCGGCGTCAATTCCACCATCAGGCGCGCTCCATATAAGGCTCCCACGCATCGACGGAGATGGAGAGGGTGGCATCGCCATCCTTGCCCCACAATTCGCGGCCGTCGAAGCGCACCGTGTAGAGCCAGTGCGGATCCTCACCCTTGCCCAGCGCATTGACGTCGGGGAAGACGTGGCAGCCGTGGTTGAGCTCGATCGTGCCGAGATGGCCGCGGACATATTGCGGCAAGCGCGTGTGCGTCGCCGGGTGGATGTCCTTCATCCGCACGACGTCGCCGACCGCAAACTGCGCCGGCGCGGGCGGCGTTCGCTCGGTCGGGCCGCCGCGGCGGATCGCCGGCGCCACGTCCTGCGGCGCGATCGGCGTCACACCAGGCTTCGGCGCGGCCAGCACCTTGCCGGCTTCGATTTCCTCGCGCGTCACCAGTCCGCGTTCGATCATCAGGGTCTCGAGGCCGGCGAGCCAGAGTTCGAAATAGCTCTTGCTGAGATAATCCTGCGGCGGCCGGTTCTCGCGGGCAAAGCGCGACATGTCGATGTTCCAGCCGCCGGGCCGCGACATCGCCACCGTCAGCGCAAAGGCGCGGCGCTCCCATTCGGCGTGAAACACTGGCTCGTCGGCCTCGGGCACCACGGGGCCATATCCCTTGACGCCGCCCATGTCATGCGCGCCGTCCATCAGGCGGCCACGCCGGGCTGCTTCGGCAATCCGGTGCCGATCATGCTGTCGCGCGTGACGAGATCGGCCAGTTGCTCCTCGCTCCAGCCCTCGGTGCCCTCCGGGCGCATCGGCAGCACCAGGTAACGGATTTCGGCCGTCGAATCCCAGACACGGATATTCGTCGCTTCCGGCAGCGCCACGCCAAAATCCTGCAGCACGCCACGCGGATCGGACACGGCGCGCGACCGATACGGCGCGGACTTGTACCAGACCGGCGGCAAGCCCAGCACCGGATGCGGGTAGCAGGAGCACAGCGTGCAAACCACCATGTTGTGCTGCTCCGGCGTGTTCTCGACCACCACCATGTGCTCGCCCTGCCGGCCGCTGTAGTCGAGCTCGGCGATCGCTGCGGTCGCGTTCTTGAGCAGCCGGTCGCGATAGGCCGGATCGGCCCACGCCTTTGCCACCACGCGGACACCGTTCCGCGGCCCGATCTTCTTCTCGTAAAGCTCGATCAGCAGGTCGAGCGAGACCGGGTCGACATAGCCCTTCTCGGTCAGGATCGATTCCAGCGCGCGGACGCGCAACTCCGTCTCCGACAGCTCGGAATGGTCGTGATCGTGGTGATGATGGTCGTGATCGTGCCCGGACATGAGCCGAGAATAGGCGCAAAAAGCGGGCTATGTCGAGGCGTGGTCTCTGCTAGCATCGCTCCGGACAGAACAAGAAAAAGCGAGCAGGGAGGCGATGTTGGCCGGACATGTGAAGATCGAAAAAGGCCACGGCCCCGAGGGGCGCATCGCGGTCGTGCGGTTCGATCGCGGCGATGGCATCAATGCACTATCTCCGGAGGCGCTGCGGCAGCTGACCGATGCCGCCCGCAGCTTCGAGGACGACCCTGCGACCTCCGTCGTCGTCCTGACCGGCGGGGCAAAATCCTTCAGCGCCGGCTTCGATCTGAAAGATGCCGAAGGACGCGCGCGCAAGACCATGGATATCGGCACGCTGCGCCGGCACCTCAAGCTCGGGCCGCGGCTGACCCGCGCCTGGCAGGACATGGAGCAGGTTACCATCGGCGCGATCGAAGGCTTCTGCGTCGGCGGCGGCGTGGCGCTTGCGGTGGCGCTCGACTTCCGCGTCATGGCGCGCAACGCCCATATGCGCGTGCCCGAGATCGCGCTCGGCATGAACATGAGCTGGCAGAGCGTGCCGCGCATGCTGCATCTGATCGGCCCGGCCCGCACCAAGCAGGCCGTGATCCTTGCCGACCAGCGCATTTCGGCGGACGAGGCCTACGAATGGGGCCTGGTGGAGCAGGTGGCCGATCCCGGCAAGGCCTTCGATGCCGCGATGACGCTCGCCGAAAAGGTCGCCGCCCAGCCGCCGCTGTCGGTTGCCATGACCAAGCTCACCGTCAACCGCCTCGCGCATGCGCTGGACGATCTCGCCAGCCACATGGATGTCGACCAGTTCGCCCTCGCAAGCCTCACCGAGGATCACAAGCAGGGGGTCGCCGCGTTCCTGGAGCGAAGGAAGCCGAAGTTCAGGGGGCGCTGACCGGTGGCGGGGGTGGCCAATATCGAAAACCTCGAAAACAACCCCATGCACAGTTAGAGCCGGCTTTCACGCGATCCTGATTGGGGTCGCATTATTCCCGTCACACGACCGCGTTATCGCATTGCCTCCGGGGTTGCGTCGTCGTCAGGATGCAACCCAGCCAGCAAGCTTGCGAGGCGATGATGTTGCGATTGCTGTTTGCCGCTTGCGGCCTGATCGTTCTTCTCGTTCCGGATGTCGCGCTGGCCTGGAGCTACGAGGGTCACCGCGTGGTCGGCTCGATCGCCGACAAGCTGCTGGCGGGCAGCCATGCCGAAAGCCAGATCAAGAGCATTCTCAACAACGGCGACAATCCCGACAGCAAGCTCGACCTGCGGCTTGCCGGCCCCTGGCCGGACTGCGTGAAGAGCGTCAAGCGGCACGATGACGGCACGTACCACTATGAAATCGATCCGGAACATCTCGAATACGAGGTGCCCTGCACATCCTTCAACACGAAGAAGGAGAGGGCCCGGATGGAGGATTACGCCAGGCGCAACTGGACCCAATGCTCCTACAAGCCCGACGGCTTCGAGCGCGGCTGTCACAACACCTACCACTTCGACGATGTCGCCCTCCAGCGCGACCGGTTCGATCGCTCCTTCCAGGGCACCAACGACCACGATCTAATCGCCGCCATCAGCGCCGCGATCGCCGTGCTCGCCGACAAGCCGGTCCCGCCGCCGTTCCCGTTTTCCTTCAAGGACAAGAAGGAAGCGCTGTTGCTGCTCGTCCATTTCATCGGAGACCTGCACCAGCCGCTGCATGTCGGATCGGTCTATCTGGATGCCGACGGCAAGCTCGTCGATCCCGATATCGAACACAAGGTCGATCCCGCTACCGAGACCATCGGCGGCAACGCCCTCCAGGACGAAAATCGCAACCTGCATCTTCAATGGGACGACATTCCGACCGACATCGGCGACGCGGCGACGCGGGAGCTGCTGGCGGACGCGCGAAGCGTCCCGGCAAGCCAGGGACCGCTGGAAAGCTGGCCGGCGGCGTGGGCGTCGGACTCGCTTCTGGTGGCGCGCGACGCCTTCGCCGGGCTCGCCTTCGAGCGCATCCAGCCGCCGCCGAAGGTCAAGTGGTCCATCACTTTCGACAACCACATGGACTACTTGCGCCGGACGGATGCCATCAAGCGCAGGCAGCTCGCCAAGGGCGGCGCGCGGCTCGCGGAAATCCTCCGGACCATCTGGCCGTGATCAGGCGCGCTACGGCGCACTGGCGGTTTGTGTCCTGCGCCGCCGGCCGGCGAACCACAACGCGCCGAGACCGGATGCGAACAGCGGCAGCGCAGCAGGAAGCGGTGTCTGCGCGACCGGCGTCAACAGGACGGCGTAAAGTCCGTCGTCGTTAAACGCCGATCCGATAATCTGCCCGCTCGAATTGATGCCCGTGAGAGCATTGATGATCATCCCGAGCGGGTCGGAAGCGAGCAGGGTGTTGATGTCGACCGCAGTGGTGCCGTCCCAGATGGCGCCGTGCGAAGTGCTGTCTACCGGCGAGGACGAACCCACCACCAGCCCCGCGTCATTGATTGCAAGTGCCCAGCTCGAAGTGCCGCCCAGCGAGCCGAGGACGGTGGGGCTTGTGCCGTTCCAGATCACGGCGGTTCGGATCTCACCGATCTCGCCGGAAAAGGCCGTGCCGACCACTTGCCCGGCATTGTTGATCGCCGCGACAGTTGTGCTCGTCGCGCCGGTCGGCACGCCCAGCGCCGTGGGAGCCGCTGCAGGAGCCGCAGCGTTCCAAAGCGTCGAGGCGCCACCGATGTTCCCGGCAATTTGTCCCGCGTTGTTGATTGCCACCGCGCCGCTGCCACCACCGGGCGAGGCCAACAGCGCAAGTGTAGTCCCGCTCCACACGGCGGCCTGATCGTTACCGTTGACCCTTACGCTCCCGACCACCTGGCCAGCATTGTTGATTGCTCCGGCAAAGCCAGGGCTGGCCGGTGAGCTCAGCGCCGTGGGTATCGAACCGTTCCAGACGACCGGTTGAATCGCCAAGCCTCCTGCACTCCAGGAAACGCCTGCGACCTGTCCGGCGTTGTTGATGCCGAATGGCGTAGCGCCGGTACTGCCCGGCAAACCCGCCAGGAGCGTCGGCGAGCCGCCGTTCCAGATCGTCGCTTGGCCCGTCCCAAGTGTTATGGTTTGCAGAGGAGGGCCAGGAACGTTGGAAATGCCGACCACCTGGCCAGCGTCATTGATCCCCGTGAGAGTGGCGTTTGTAGCACCGGCTAGCGGAGCCAGAATCGTCACGTTGTACGTCGTCGCACTGGCCGCCGCCGAAACGGCCAAGGCGAGTACACAACCAGCAATCCCAGCCTTCAGCATTTCGCGTCGTCCCCAGAAGTTCTCGGCTCGATATCCACACGCCGCACAATCGATTTGTTCGCTATCAGGCGGACTTGGCATTCCTGTTACAGGGGCGCGAAGGTTCGTACCGTTGCCCAGCGCAAATCAGCACAGCCAACACCGCCCATCCACGATTCGCATAAGGTATATTATGGAATATATGTTTGGTGCGACAGATCAGATAGTTACGGCTGAATCCTGCGACGGCGGCTCAAAATCGTTGTCCCCACGCGCGCCGAGCGAACCGGCATTTCCGGCTCCAAGGCGGCCGACATGGCCGCCGTCGCGCCGGTTTTGTTTCCCGAGATGAAGCAGCGCGGCGCCAAGCCGGGCGATCTGGTGGCCCTGCTTTCGGCCACCGGCGCGCAGACCGAAACCATCCCGCCAAGCCTCGTGCTGATCACCATCGGCTCGGTCACGGGCGTGTCGATCGCCGCGTTGTTCACCGGCGGCCTCCTGCCGGGCGTCGTGCTGGCGATCACGCTGTCCGCGCTGGTCTGGTGGCGCTACCGCGGCGAAGACCTCAGCCATGTCAGGCGCGCCAGCGGCGGCGAGATCGCAAGGGCCTTCGTCGTTGCCCTGCCTGCGCTCGCGCTGCCCTTCGTGATCCGCTACGCCGTGGTCGAGGGCATCGCGACGGCCACCGAAGTCTCTACCATCGGCATCGTTTATGCGGTTCTCGTCGGTTTTTTCGCCTACGGCCTGTTCATCTACCGCAATCTCGACTGGCGCCGCCTGCTGCCGATGCTGATCGAGACCGCGAGCCTGTCCGGCTCGATCCTGCTGATCATCGGCGCTGCCACCGGCATGGCCTGGGGCCTGACCCAATCCGGCTTCTCGCGCGCGCTGGCCACCGCCATGACCGGCCTGCCCGGCGGCTCCGCCACCTTCATCGCCGTCTCGATCCTGGCTTTCGTGATCCTTGGCAGCGTGCTGGAAGGCATCCCGGCGATCGTGCTGTTCGGCCCCCTGCTGTTTCCGATCGCCAGAACGGTCGGGGTGCACGAGGTGCACTACGCCATGGTCATCATCCTCGCCATGGGCATCGGATTGTTCGCGCCGCCGTTCGGAGTGGGCTATTATGCCGCCTGCGCGATCGGAAGGGTCGATCCCAATGAAGGGATCCGGCCGATCTGGGGTTACCTGCTGGCGCTGATGGTCGGTCTCATCATCGTCGCCGTGTTCCCCTGGATCTCGATCGGCTTCTTGTAGCATCAAAAAACAAGCACGGGGAAATGCCGATGAGTGGAGCGCCAAACCAGTACAGCATCGGGCTGGACAAGAATCCGGCCAACTACGTGCCGCTGACGCCGCTGAGCTTCCTGGAGCGTTCTGCCGCCGTATTCCCGAACCACGTCAGCGCGGTCTACGAGGGCCAGAGCTTTACCTGGGCGGAAACCCATGCGCGCTGCCGCCGCTTTGCGTCATGGCTCGCCGGTCGCGGCATCGGCAGCGGCGATACCGTCGCCGCCATGCTGCCGAACATCCCCGCGATGAACGAACTGCACTTCGCCGTGCCGATGGCCGGCGCCGTGCTGAACGCGCTCAACATCCGCCTCGATGCGCCCTCGATCGCGTTCCAGCTCGACCACGGCGGCGCCAGGATCGTCCTGGTCGACCCGGAGTTCGCCGGGGTGATCGCCGAGGCGATGACGCTGATGAAGGGACCGAAGCCCTTGGTGGTCGATGTCGACGATGCATCCTTCACCGGCGGCAAGCGCATCGGCGAGATCGAGTACGAGGCGGCGCTGGCGACGGGCGATGCGAACTTCGTCGGCCATCGGCCGGCGGACGAATGGGACGCCATCGCGCTGTCCTACACCTCGGGCACGACGGGCAATCCCAAGGGCGTCGTCACGCATCACCGCGGCGCCTATCTCAACGCCGTCAGCAACATTCTGGCCGGCGGCCTCGGCCAGCACCCGGTCTATCTGTGGACTCTGCCGATGTTTCATTGCAACGGCTGGTGCTTCCCGTGGACCATGGCAGCCGTGGCCGGCATCAGTGTCTGCCTGCGCAAGGTCGATCCCACCAAAATCTTCGAGCTGATCCGGCGACATGGCGTCACCCACATGTGCGGGGCCCCGATCGTCTACAACACCCTGATCAATGCGCCCGATGCACCCAGGGGCGCGAAAGCAAAGCCGGTGGTCGGCCTGATCGCGGGAGCCGCGCCGCCGGTTGCCGTGCTCGAGGGCGCCGAGAGCATCGGCATCAAGCTCACGCACGTCTATGGGTTGACGGAGGTCTACGGCCCGGCCTCGGTCTGCGCCGAGCAGCCCGGCTGGGACGAACTGTCGCCGGAAGCGCGCGCCCGGATGAAGCGGCGGCAGGGCGTGCCCTACCCGCTGGAGGAGGCCGTCACCGTGCTCGACCCCGCCACCATGCGCGAGGTGCCGCGTGACGGGGAGACCATCGGCGAGGTGATGTTCCGCGGCAACATCGTGATGAAGGGCTATCTGAAGAACGAGACGGCCACCAGGGAGGCCTTTGCCGGCGGCTGGTTCCACACCGGCGATCTCGGCGTGCTCGACGAGCACGGCTACGTCATCATCAAGGACCGTTCCAAGGACATCATCATCTCCGGCGGCGAGAATATCTCCTCCGTCGAAGTCGAGGACGTCCTCTACAAGCATCCGGCCGTGCTGTTCGCCGCCGTGGTTGCCAAGCCTGACCCGAAATGGGGCGAAGTGCCTTGCGCCTTCATCGAGCTGAAGGAAGGCGCGAAAGCGACGGAGGCCGAGATCATCGCCTATTGCCGCAGCCACATGTCCGGCTTCAAGACACCGAAGGCCGTTGTGTTCGGCGCCATCCCGAAGACCTCGACCGGCAAGATCCAGAAGTTCCTGCTGCGCAACCAGGTGGACTCGGCCAAGGCGATTTCGGCCTGACCGTCAACGCCGGCGTTTGGCGACGCAGGACAACGCGCGCTCGAACAGGGGATCGGGATCGGTGCCTTCGCCCCGATCGAGGCAGTCGACCAGTTCGATCGCCGGCATGCCGGGATCGCCGCAGAACACGCGCATGAAGTCCGCGGCGATCGTGAGCTTGCGTGCGTCGTCCGCCTGCGACCACGCCGACTGGTCCAGATAGAGCATCGCGTTGGCGGACACCGGCGGGGCGGCATGCGACGGCGTCTCGCCCGCCAAAGGCTCGATGGCCGAGCATGCCACCACCAAGCCCGCAGCAGGCGCGATAAGCCGTCTCATTTCGCGGCGGCCTCGACCGGCGGCACGTCCAGCGCGGGACTGCGATCGAAAAAGTTGAACGGCCGCAGCCGGAAGCCATGCCACAGGCCCGGCATCACCGGCCAGTCTTCGGCGCGCGGCACGTGGCGAAAGCCGACCGTGTACCAGAGCACGAGGTCGCGCCCGTTGATCGGGCGCCTTGCCGCCGTCCATTTCGGCAGGCCGTCGGCTTCGGGATTCCCGTTCGGATAGGCGCCTGCCGCATAGCGTTCATTCGGCGCGTAGGCGCTGGACCACAGCGTGTAGGCGGAAAACCCGGCGCGAACCTGGATCGGATCGTCGGGCGCCAGGATCGAGACGTCGCTGTGACCCGGCATGAGTTGATAGCTGGTCGGGTAGCCCTGGGCGTTCTTCCGCGCCGTGCTTTCGATCCTGAACTGGGCGGCGTTGAGCGGCGTCGTGACCGGTCCCTCCACCGCCACGGCACGGCATTCTACCTGCCACAGGCTTCGTCGCGGTCCGTCCTGTGAAATCCGGCGCGGCACGATGCGATCCTCGACCAGCCGGTTTTCCGTTCCGTCCACGTCCATGTCGATGCGAAACGCCATGTAGTGGTCGTGATTGACCGCGAGCAGGCGTTTGGCGACCAGCGTGCCATGGGCGGTGTCGGCGGCCGCGGTCGGATCGGCCAGCGTGGACGAGGCAACGCCCTTGGTCGCATCGATACCGTAGGCGCCGAGCCGCACGTCGATGTTGCCGGCCCGGTCGAACACATAGTCGATGAGATAGTCATAATTGCCGACGACCGGCGCCATGCGAACCACGAGATCGTTGTTGGCGCGCATCTCATAGGTGTTGTTGGCGAACTCGTCGTGCCGCCACAGGGGATCGCCGGTGGCCCGCTCGAACAGGCAGACGACGCCCTTCAGCGCGACAGGCTCGCCTTTGGTGTCCGCAATCGTCAGATCGAGGAACGTGGCATTGGCCGGGCAGTCCTGCCCCGGCCGCAGCTGGGTCGCGAGCCCGCCAAATCCGTACTCGCCGATGTCCATGTAGGCGCGGAACGACCAGGTCGGCGCCGCATCCATGTAGGGAACGAACATCTCGCTTGCCGATATCTGGTAGGCGACGTCGCGCGTCGCGCCGCGATCGTTGTAGCGGATCAGCGAAAGGATGCTGCCGAGCCGCGGGTCGATGCGCACGTGGAACGACCAGTTGTCCCAGCGCACTTCGCCGCCGCTGACCGATACGTTGGAGCCCTGCGGTGCGGCGATCTCGACCGGCTTCGCAATCGGACGCGCCTGGCCGGAATCCTTCCAGGCATGGCTCGGCGTTTCCGGCGGCAGCGGCAACACGCCGAGATCGGTGACGGACACCACCTTGCCGGCCGCCACGTCGACGACCGCCATGACGTTCTCGATCGGCTTGCCCCAGAGGTTGTTGCCGGTGCCCGATCTGTCGACGCAGGGCACGTTGAGCAGGCGCCGCCCCGCAAGCGCCGGCTCCGGCGAGGGCCCGGCGGTGAGCGGGAAGCAGAGGACGTCTTGCAGGTTGGTGATGCCGCGCCTGCCCATCGCTTCCCGCCAGCGTTGATCGGCTTTTGCAATATTCTCCACCGAGAGGAACTCGTCGAACGTCACGGCGGCCTGACGGTTCGCGATCAGGTTCCAGCTGCTGAGCGCCTGCCTGTCGAGATCGATCGTGGCTTCGCCGATCTTGCCGTCGGTCAGCACGACGGCGAAGGCGCGGCGGGCGAACGGCTTGCCGCTGGTCCAGCTGACGACTTCGGCCTTGGGGTTTTCCTCCATGGCGAGCGAGACGATGCGCGCGCCACCGTCGAGCTTGCCTGCGGCCCGCAATATGCCTGCCGCGGCGGAAATCTCGCCGGCCGTCAGCGCATCCATCGGATGGGCCGCGCGCGAAGGCGCTCCCACCCTCTCCTCCGCCGGCGCCGGCACGAAGCTGGACAGCAAGAGGACTACGGCGCTGCAGATCGCCCTGTTATTTGACCGCATCGGCATTCTCGCGAAAAAGTGTGACATGCGCGGAGCATACAGCCTGTCGCGGAGAGCGCCTTGCAAATAGTCGTGCCACCGACTGATCCTCATGTGCTCCATGACGAGGCAGGACGCCCGCCAGGCGCGCTCGCAGTGACAGGCCCGGGCTTAAGCCCTGTTCCGGACGGCGCCGCCGCGAGATACCGCGCCGTGCGACCTGGCCGGTTCTTCGCCCGACCGGCGGACAACCGACTATCCGGCACCGCCCAGCGTCAGCCGCATGCCATCATAGCCCGGCACCACGCCTTTCGGCAGGCTCTGCCGCAGCACCTCGTAATCGAGATCGGAATGCATGTTGGTGATGACGGCGCGCCTGGGCTTGAAGCGCTCGATCCAGGACAGCGCGTCGTCGACGGAAAAGTGGCTGGGATGCGGGGCATAGCGCAGCCCGTCGACGATCCACAGATCGAGATCTTGCAGCGCCGGAAAACTCGCTTCGGGGATGTCGTTGAGATCGGGCGTATAGGCGGCGTCGCCAATGCGGTAGCCAAGCGCCGGGATGTTGCCATGCTGCACGTCGAACGCCGTGACCGTGATGGCGCCGCCCTTGCCCAGGATATCCTGGGTGCCGCCGCTTTCGATCGCGTGCCGGGTCAGGATCGGCGGATAGTCGCTGCCCTCCGGCGAGATGAAGCAGTAGGAGAACCGCGCCATGATGTCCTTGGCGGTGGACTGGTTGAAATAGGTCGGGATGCGCCGGCGCTGATGCAGCACCACCGATCGCAGATCGTCTATGCCGTGGGTCTGGTCGGCGTGCTCATGGGTGAGGAACACCGCATCGAGATGATCGACGTCGGCGTCGATCAACTGCTCGCGCAGGTCGGGCGAGGTGTCGATGACGACGCGGGTGATGCCGTCGCCGGACTTGCGCTCCGCCATCAGCGAGCAGCGGCGGCGCCGGTTCCTGGGATTATTGGGATCGCAGCGGCCCCAGCCGAGCGCCGGGCGCGGTACGCCCGCGGAGGAGCCGCAGCCGAGGATCGTCAGGGTCAGCGTCATGCGGCGGCCTTTGCCGCCGGCACCTTGGAAAACAGGCGGAAGAAGTTTTCGGTGGTCTGCCGCGAGATTTCTTCAAGGGTGACGCCGCGCGTCTCCGCCAGCACCCTGGCGACCTCGACCACGTAGGCCGGCTCGTTGCGCTTGCCGCGATGCTTTCCCGGGGCGAGATATGGCGCGTCGGTCTCCACCATGATGCGGTCGGCCGGCAGCTCTGCCGCCAGCGCCCGCAGCGCCTCCGACTTCTTGAAGGTGATGATGCCCGTGAACGAAATCGACAGGCCAAGGTCGATCGCCTTCATCGCGAGCGCGCGCCCGCCGGTATAGCAATGCAGCACGGCCCTGAACGGCCCCTTGGCCGCCTCCTCCTCGAGGATGCGGCTGCAATCATCGTCGGCCTCGCGGGTGTGGATCACCAGCGGCAGCCCGGTGGCCCGGGCCGCCGCAATATGGGTGCGGAAGCCGCGCTCCTGCGCCTCGCGCGAACCGTGCTGGTAGAAGTAGTCCAGCCCCGCCTCTCCCAGCGCCACGACTTTCGGATGCCGGGTCAGCTCGATCAGCTCGGAGGCCGGAATGCCGTCTTCCTCGTCGGCCTCATGCGGATGGGTGCCGACCGAGCAATAGACATTCGGAAAGCGCTCGGCGATCTCGCGCAGCGCCGCCTGCCGCCGCACCTTCGTCGAGATGGTGACGATGCGGCCGACGCCGGCGGCTTCGGCGCGCGCGACGATGCCGTCGAGATCCCCGGCAAAATCCTTGACGTCGAGATGGCAATGGCTGTCGACGAGCATGTTCTACTGGCCGTTGTCTGGCTCTTTTGGCTCGATATAACGCGGGAACACGCCGACCGGCGCCGGCAGCGCCGTTCCCGGCGCGAGACGCTTGTGCCCGCCGAGCGCTGCAAAGTTGCGCTCGTCTTCGGGCACGCCGAGGCTATCGAGCAGCTTTGCGGCGGAGTCCGGCATCGCCGGCAGCGCCAGGATCGCGATCTGGCGCACCACTTCGGCGGTGACATAGAGCACCGTCTTCTGCCGCACAGGATCGGTCTTGGCCAGCGCCCATGGCGCTTCGCCCGCGAAATAGCGGTTGGCTTCCGCCACCACGGCCCACACCGCGTTGAGCCATTGATGGATCTGCTGCGTCGCCATGGCGGCGCGCGACAGGCCGATCATGGCATCTGCCCGCTCAAGGATCGCCGTGTCGTTGTCGGAGAATTCGCCCGGCTCCGGCAGCAGGCCGCCGAGCTGCTTGGCTATCATCGACAGCGAGCGCTGCGCCAGATTGCCGAGATCGTTGGCGAGGTCCGCATTGATGCGTGCGACGATGGCCTCGTGGTTGTAGTTGCCGTCCTGCCCGAAGGGCACCTCGCGCAGGAAAAAGTAACGCACCTGGTCGACGCCGTACTGCTTGGCGAGATTGAAGGGATCGACGACGTTGCCGACCGACTTCGACATCTTCTCGCCCCTGCTGAACAGGAAGCCGTGGGCATAGACGCGCTTCTGTATCGGCAAGCCGGCCGACATCAGGAAGGCAGGCCAGTACACCGCGTGGAAACGGATGATGTCCTTGCCGATGATGTGCAGGTCCGCCGGCCAGTAGCGCCAGCGCGGATCGCTCTCGTCGGGGAAGCCGACTCCGGTGATGTAGTTGGTCAGCGCATCGACCCAGACATACATCACGTGCTCGGGATCGTTCGGTACCTTGATGCCCCAGTCGAAGGTGGTACGCGAGATCGAAAGATCCTTCAGGCCGCCTTTGACGAAGCTGATCACCTCGTTGCGCCGCGAATCCGGCCCGATGAAATCGGGCTGGCTTTCGTACAGCGCGAGCAGCTTGTCCTGATAGGCGGACAGACGGAAAAAGTAGCTCTTCTCGTCCACCCACTCGACCGGGGTGCCTTGCGGACCGCGCCGCACGCCGTCATCGCCGATGACGGTCTCCTCTTCCGCGTAATAGGCTTCGTCCCGCACCGAGTACCAGCCCGAATAGGTGTCGACATAGATGTCGCCGTTCTGCTGCATCCGGTTCCAGACCACCTGCACCGACTTGTGGTGGGCCGGCTCCGTGGTGCGGATGAAACGATCGAAGGAGACGTTGAGGGCTTCGTCCATCTCGCGGAAGCGCGCGGCGTTACGGTCGGCGAGCTGGGCGGCCGTCATGCCTTCGGCCGCCGCGGTCTGAATCATCTTCTGGCCGTGCTCGTCGGTGCCGGTGAGAAAGAAAACGTCCTTGCCGTCGAGCCGCTGGAAGCGCGCCAGTGCGTCGGTCGCGATCGCCTCATAGGCGTGGCCGATATGCGGCTGGCCGTTCGGATAGGCGATGGCGGTTGTGATGTAGAAGATGTTTCCGCGCGCCGTTGAAGTCACCGGAGCGGGTTGCGCGAGCGGCGCAGGCTTGCGCTTTGGTGCCGCGGTTCTTGGCGCTTTCGGTTTGGCTGCGGAATCTCGTGCCGGCGGCGCCGCTTCCTTGGTCTGGGGTGGAGACGCTGGCTTGCGAGCCGTAGCCTTGTTCGTGGATTGCCTTGGGGCACTCTTGGCCGCCTTCTTTGCGGCCGGCTTCTTTGCAGCCTTCCCGGCTTTCCTGGCCGCGCTCTTGACGGTTTTCTTGGCCGCCTTCTTCGTCTTCTTTGCGACAGTCTTGCCGGCGCGCTTCTTCGTTGCGGCGGCCGCCGGCTTCTTCGCCTTTTTCTTTTTCGACGATTTCGTCTTTTTGGCCACCACGAATTCCTTTGTCGCCTTGGTCGGAAGTATCCCGGGAACTGTCCGCTGAGCTAGCGTGTCGCTTCCGCGAGCTGCGAAAACACCGAGAAAACAAAGGGCTTTCGCTCGAGATTGTAGTCTGCGGTATCGCGCGCCGTGCGGGCGACCTTTTCCCACACCTCCGCCAGCCGTGCAAGGCGCGGCAGGTTTGCGTTGGCATCGGCATCCGCATGCAAACGCTCGCTGATCCAGCGCTCCACGCCATCGACAAAGGCGGCGAGCGCCACGCGATCGCTGAGCGGAAGCTGCTCGCCGAGCGCATGCAGCTCGCGCGGATCGACTTGCGGGAGCCTCGCCAGCAGGGCCGCGGTCCGTTGCTGCAGCTTCAGCGCATCGCCGCCGAGCAGCGTCAGCGCCCGCGCCACACTGCCGTCGGACGCGGCTGCGGCTTCGCGCAGCGCCGGATCGTCCGCTGCCACGTTCGCGGCGGCGGCCGCCGCGCGCGCCACATCTTCGCTCGCAAGCGGCCGCAGCAGCAGCTTGCGGCAGCGCGACAGGATGGTCGGCAGCACCCGCGCCGGCGCGTGGCTGACCAGCAGGAACAGCGATTGCTGCGGCGGCTCTTCCAGAATTTTCAGCAATGCGTTGGCCGCGTTGGGATTGAGCTCGTCGACGGTATCGACGATGCAGACCCGCCAGCCTTCCACCGCGGCGGTCGAGCCGAAGAACGAGATCGTCTCGCGCGTCTCATCGACGGTGATGACGGTGCGCAGCACGCCGCGATCGTTGAGGCCGCGCTCCAGCACCAGCAGGCCGCCATGGGCGCCGGCTGCGATCTGACGCGCGACATGATCGCCGGGATCGACCGCCAGCGATTGCGCGCGCTGCACCGCCGGCGCATGGGCATGCCGGTTGGCCAGCACGAACCGCGCCATGCGATAGGCCAGCGTCGCCTTGCCGATGCCCTGCGCGCCGCCGATCAGCCAGGCATGCGGGATCTTGCCGCTGCGATAGGCGGCGAGCAATGCCGCCTCCGCCTCGCGATGCCCGAACAGTTCGGCGGTCTCGCGGGGATGTCTGACGGCAATCTCGTCCGAGGTCTTGCGCGCGCTCATGCCGGTGACGTTGCCATCGCGAACAGATGGTCGCGCAAGGCGCTCCATACCTGTGCCGCGACCACATTGGGCTCCGGCGTCGCGTCGATCAGCACGCAGCGACCGGGCTCTTGCGCTGCGATCTGCCGATAGGCCTCGCGCAGATCCTGATGGAACTTGATGTCCTCCGCCTCGAACCGGTCAGGCGCGCCGGCGCCGCGCCGGGCCGCGGCGCGCTTCAGCCCGACATCGACGGGCACGTCGAGGATGATGGTCAAATCCGGCTTGAGATCGCCGATCGTGACCCGCTGCATGGCGTTGAGCACGGCGGGCAACACGTTGCCGAGGCTGCCCTGATAGGCCCGCGTCGAATCCGCGAAGCGGTCGCACAGCACCCAGGTGCCCTGGTTGAGCGCCGGCTGGATCACCGTGTGCACATGGTCGTCACGCGCGGCGGCAAACAACAGCGTTTCCGCATCGGGGCCGAGCAGCTTGCCCATGCCGGAGAGGACGAGATGGCGGATGATCTCGGCGCCCGGCGAGCCGCCGGGCTCGCGGGTCACGATGGCGCGCAGTTTTGCTGCGGCCAGCCGGTCGGCCAGCAGCTTGATCTGGGTCGACTTGCCCGAGCCCTCCCCGCCTTCGAAGGAGATGAACTTGCCGCGTCCGCCGCCCGGTCGCCTCGCTGCTGCGTCATTCATGGTCACAGCTTCTCGGCGCTGGCGCGGAACATGCCGATGACGAGCTCGCTTGCGCCATCGAGTGCGCGACGCATGGTCGAGCCGGTGCCGACGGCCTCGGCGGCATAGACCGGCGCCTCCATCGCGACGTTGGCGCCGCGCCAGACGCGAACGACGCCGACTTTCTGCCCTTCCTGGATCGGCGCGCGAACCGGGCCGCTATAGACGATCCGGGCGATCAGCTTCTCGCCGCCGCTCTTCGGCACCATCACCTTGACCGGCTCGCGGCTTGCCAGCTTGACGGATCGCGTCTCCCCGCCAAAGACCTTGGCGTAACCGATGAACTGGTTTTCCGCGAACAGCGTTCGCGTCTCGAAATTGCGAAAGCCCCATTCCAGCATCTTCTTGGCTTCCTGGGCGCGGTCGTCGGGGTCTTCGAGACCGTTGACGACCACGATCAGCCGCGTGCCGTTTTGCACGGCCGAGCCGACCATGCCGTAACCGCCTTCCTTGGTGTAACCGGTTTTCAGCCCGTCGGCGCCGGTCAGCGAGTTCAAGAGCGGATTGCGGTTCTGCTGGCGGATCTTGTTCCAGGTGAACTCGCGCTCGTTGAAGAGCTTGTAGAACTCGGGAAAGTCCAGGATCAGGTGCCGCGCCAGCTTCGCGAGCTCCCGCACCGTCATCTTGTTGGCCGGATCGGGCAGTCCGTTGGAATTGCCGAAGGTCGATTTGGTGAGGCCGAGCTCGCGCGCCCGATTGGTCATGAACTCGCTGGCGAATCTCTTCTCGCTGCCGGCCATGCCTTCGGCGAGCGCAATGCAGGCATCGTTGCCGCTCTGGATGATCGCGCCGTGCAGGAGATCGTCGACCGGAACCTTGCTGTTGATGGCGGCGAACATGGTCGAGCCGCCGGACGGCGCGCCGCCCCTGCGCCAGGCGTTCTCGCTGATGCGGAACTCGTCGTTGAGCTTGATCTTGCCTTCCTTGATGGCGTTGAAGACGATTTCGACCGTCATCAGCTTCATCATGCTGGAGGGCGCGCGCAGTTCGTCCGCGTTCTTCTCGAACAGGATGCTGCCGGAGGCCGCTTCCATCAGGATCGCGGTCGGGGCATCGCCGTCGAAAGCGTTGTCGTCCTTTTTGGCACCCTGCACGCTGTTGTTGGCGGCATAGACAGCTCCGCCCGACGCGAGTGCGAGAAACAGCACCGCTGCCGCGAGCCGCCGCCAAGTGACGTGGAAGGCAACCTTCCGGAATCGATGCAAAAACGAAGGTTTGGCAGCCATTGCTCAAGTCCTTGCGGAGCGGCGTTCTAACAGTTGGATGACACCGGAACAACAAAGCTTTTGGCGGGGTCCACTGCCGATTGCCCGCTCCATGTCCACCCGCACGGGTGCTGTTTGCGGCGCGATGGATCGGGCCGCGCCACGACGGATTCAACCCGGTAATGTTGGCTTCAGTACAGCCCGCGCCCGCTGAGAATGTCGCCCGGACCGCGCGGATCGATCGGCGCGTAGGCCGTCGGCTGGGTGGCGAAGCGCGCGTCGTCCTCGTAGGAGACGGCACGCGGATTTTCCGGCACGCGACGGCGCGAGCGGCTCGATGCCGACATTTCAGACGTCGCGTTGATCGACGCGTAGTCGGCCGAGGTATTTCCGAGGCTGTAGGGACGTCCCTCCGGCATCGGCACCTCGCCCCGGATCGGCCGTCCGCCGGACACCATGTCCGGCACGAAAGGCCGGGCCGCGGCGATCCGGACCATGGATGGCGCCGGCGCCGGCGTACCGGTGCGCAAGGTCGCCAGCAACTGGCGGTCGTCGGTGCCTTCGAGCGGGGCGCGGCCGACATATTCCACCCGCACCCTGGCGACCCCGTTGCTCTTGAACTCGAGCAGTTCGGCGGCCTTGTTGGAGACGTCGATCAGCCGGTTGCCGTGATATGGCCCGCGGTCGTTGACCCGCACGATCAGCGACTTGCCGTTCTTGATGTTGGTCACCCGGGCGTAGGAGGGGATCGGCAGCGTCGGATGCGCCGCGGTCAGCGCGGCCATGTCGAACACCTCGCCATTGGCGGTCAGGCGGCCGTGGAAATCGTCGCCGTACCAGGAGGCCATGCCCTCGGCGCGGTAGTTCGGGTCCTCCTCCGGAACGTAGACCCGGCCCGCGACGGTATAGGGCTTGCCGACGCGGTAGGTCCCGCCGCCCTTCGGCACGGTGTCGCCGAGATCGACCACGCGCGGGCTGGACGACACGCCATATTTGGGATCGACGCGCCGTGCGAACTTGTCCTGGGAAGCGCAGTTGGCGAGCATCAGGCACGCGAATACAACAGCCGCACACCGCGCCGCCCGGAATACCGGATCTGACCGCCGAATCCCCATTCGCCCCAAGCTACCATTCCACCGGTTGAGTGCCCTGAACACGGGCGGCTCAGCCTCAATTTCCGGATGCTTCCCCAGTCCCGCATCGGATGATGACGATAACGCAACCCGAACACGGCGGAAATGGGGAGAGCCGCCAGAGAGCCGCTGTATAGTGAACGAACGGTTGCAGGGCTTTCCGGTGAAATACGGGTGACTTTTCTGGCGCCGTTTGTCCCGCTCCCGGACAAGTGTGTTGCGTCAAAACCTCACCGCCGGCCGAACTCCTTTGTCCCCTTTGAATCTTTTTGACTGTGCAGCGCCGCGGTCGTTTGGTCATCCGCGGGGTGGGAAGGAAGAATTGCATGATCGAGACAGTGACAGCAGTGATGGGTTTGATCAGCGCGGGAATTTTCCTCGCGCACGCCTTCGATAGCTATCGTTCCCGCGCTTGAAGTTTTCCCGGCAAGTGATTGCGACTGCACGTTCAAGAAGCCTGTTCCGAAACTTTTAATCAATTCGGCCCAGCATTGAGAAGTGGCAGGTGAATCATGCGCAACCAAGATGCAGTTTCCGGCGGATTCCTGGCGCTGACCACGGCAAGCCTCGTGCTGCTGTGCTCCAGCCTCCTGGCCTTCGCTCTCACCTGATGCGTTTCGGCCACGGCCGGACCTGATCGGACCGGTCCACGCGCTCCTCGTGCGCCTGACGGCAATTGCTGACGGACACAACGCCGCCCTCTCGAAATATGCGAAGGCGGCGCTGTCCAGCCCCGGGAGGGTGATGCAAAATCCCGGCGGCTGCTGATAAGCACACAAACTCTATGGTTTCGTGACAACCAAGGGTTTCGTCACATGCAAGTAATCCGTAGCCGGGTTTATGACAGGCAGGACCGCCGCTGGGGGCTGGATCAGCGGCGGTCCCGACTGTGCACCTGCCCCGCATAATCGTTACCAATCATCGGACGGCTCAGTAAGCTCCCGATACGCACAGGGGTGTTCCGCCAGAAGAACACTGCCGCTGGCTGCGCATCCGAATAAATCAGATGTGAGTCGGCCGGCTCGCGCGGCCGGATCGCAACAGCAGCGCCCGGCTGGAAACCCTGCGCTGGGGATTATCGCGGCGCCGGCGGAATTCCTCGGCGCGCTTGCGCCTCGGACCTTCGATCTTTTCCAGAAAGTCGAGCCAGACCTCCAGGAGATCGGAGCCTTGCTGGGCTCGTCCTGTGGCATTCCCGACGACATGGTGCGGCCGAGTCATGTGGCAACGATAGCGCAAGATGGTTGAGAACTGGTTGCTTGCCGAATTCGTGAACGGCTAGCGCCGATAGATGAAGTCCACCGCGGCCCGGCGGTGCTCCCAATCGGCGCGCTCCAGTTCCGGAACATCATCTTCCGTTTGCGGATAGCCGACGCAGAAATACCCGATCAGGCGCCAGCTTTCCGGCACGTCGAGGATTGCCGCAATCGCTGCGGGGTCCAGGATAGATACCCAGCCGGTCCCGACGCCCTCGGCGCGGGCGGTGAGCCAGAGCGACATGATCGCGGCGACCACCGAGTAATCCACCGTCTCGGGCATCGTGCGGCGGCCCAGACCCTTGCCGGTTGCAGCCGAATGGTCGGCGAACACCGCCAGATGGCAGGGCGCCTCGCGCAGCCCCGCCAGCTTCAGGCCTGCATATCTGGCTGATAGCTCGCCCGTGTAATCCGTGAGGGCATCAGCGTTGCAGGACCGGAAATTCTCGATGACCCGCCGACGGCGGCCGGGGTCGTCGACAACCACGAAGCGCCATGGCTGGCTCAGTCCCACCGAGGGACTGCTGCAGGCAACGCCAATGTACCGTTCGATCGCGCCGTCAGGCAACGGATCGGAACGGAAGCGGCGGACGTCGCGGCGCCAACGAAACAGCTCACGCAGGCCGGTGCGGAAGTCCTCGTCGAAATGTGGTGGGGAAGATGGATCGTTCATGCACACTCGCCGGATCGCAGGAAGTTTGGGCGCTGCCCGGGAAATGGCCCGGAATTCATGATCTTAGCAAGTGGGCCTTGGCGCTCCCTGCGAATGGCGTCCGGATTTGAAGTAGCCGCGGCAGTGTGCTTACCTGCAGCCGTCATCGGTGCCTTCCTTTGGAAGGTGAAACGGGAATGCGGTGCGGGGCTTGCCCCAAAGCCGCAGCTGCCCCCGCAACTGTAAGCGGCATTCGAAAGCCAGACGCCACTGGATGCTCGGCATCCGGGAAGGCGGTTTTCGAGACCACCGCGAGCCAGGAGACCGGCCGCTGACGCGGATCAACTCGTTCGACGGTGGGTCGACGAAAGGGGCACGATGGGTTTCCTGCGATACGTCGCCGGCTTGGCCGGTATTCTTGCGTTAGTGTGCTGTCATGGCGTTGCGCGAGCTCAGTCGAGCTCACAGCAGCTTCCTCCGGTGGAGGTCAATCCTTCAACGCCCCCAAAGCCGCCCCCGCGGGCTCGTCGTGACCAGGAGCGTCGCACGGCCGCTCCCGTTGGTCCCGCCGCGATCGCCCCCGCCCCGTCTCCGCCAGCCGAGGAGGTCGTGGTGACGGCCGACCGCGAACAGGAGCCGATCAGCCGCACCGGCAGTTCGATCAGCGTGGTCAAGGGCGAGACGCTGGCGACCAGCAACCCGGGATCGCTCGTCGACGCGCTGCGCACCGTTCCGGGACTCGACATCACCGAAAGCGGCGGCCCCGGTTCGACGACAAACATCCGGCTGCGGGGCGCCAACACCGGCCAGACGCTGGTGATGATCGACGGCATTCGCGTCAACGATCCCTCGGCGGCAAGCGGCGATTTCGACTTCGCGATGTTCACGCCCAGCGCGATCGAGCGGATCGAGGTGCTGAAGGGGCCGCAGAGCGCGCTTTACGGATCGGATGCGATGGGTGGTGTGGTCAACATCATCACGAAGAAGGGCTCCGGTCCGGCGCAGGTCGCTGTTCGCAGCGAGGGCGGCAGTTATGCCAGTGCCGTCACCAACGCTTCGGTGACGGGGTCGACGGGTCCGTGGTCCTATGCGCTGACGGGCGGCGCCCAGCACAGCGATGGCTTTTCACGCTACGGCTATCGCATCCCGGCGCTGGAGGCCAAGTTCGGCCCGCTGGAGACCGACGGCTTCGATCGCATCGGCGGTTCTGCGCGCTTTGGCTACGATGCAGGTGAAGGCGTGCGGCTGGAATCCGGCACGCTGTCGTCGTTCACGCGCTCGCAATACGATCAGGCGACGGGCTCGTTTCCCGACACGCCCAACACCGCCACGCGGCTTCTGCAGCAGGTCTGGGGACGCGGGTCCGTCGACACGCTCGGCGGGATCATCACGCACAATCTTACCGTGTCGGAAACCCACATCGACCGCTCCTTCAACGAAGTGACTTACAGCATCAACAAGCTGCCGCAGAACACAAAGTCCGTCGGCTCCGACTTCATCGGCGACAGCACGTCGGCGGAATACCAGGGAAGGATCAAGCTCGGCCCGCTTGGCTCGCTCATTGTCGGCTCGCGGGCGCAGCACGAGACCGCGAACACTTCCACGACCAATGTGTGGCCGGTGCCCGGCCCGACCGTCCCCGGCCTGCAAGGCAGGACGCAAGACACCAATTCGCTGTTCACGTTATGGCAATTGCCGATCGGCGAGCGCTTCGACGTCACGCTCGGCGGGCGCACCGACGACGTCCTCAACGTTGCGCGCTTCGACACCTGGCGCGCCACCGCGGCCTACAGGATTCCGGAGACCGGCACCAAGTTTCACGCCAGCGCCGGCACCGGCGCCAGGGCTCCCACATTGTTTCAGCTCTATGATAGGCAGAACGGTACCGCCGGCCTCCAGCCTGAACAGAGTTTTGGCTACGATGCGGGCATCGACCAGTCGCTGTTCAATGGCCGCGTGATCGCGTCGGTCACCGGCTTTTCCAACGACTTCAGCAATCTCATCAATTTCGTCTCGGCAACGCCGTCCGCCAATCCGTGCCAGGCCAACCAGACCGGATGCTACGTCAACGTGGCCCGCGCCGAAACCAGCGGCCTCGAAGTCGGCGGCACGGTCGACGTGCTGCCGAGCCTGGTAAAGTTCAACGTTGCCTACACCTATCTGCACGCGATCGATCTTTCGACCGGTCTCGTTCTCGCGCGCCGGCCGAAGAACCTCGCGCGCCTCACGCTGACCATCACGCCGACCGAGCGGTGGCTGATCGAGCCGCGCATCCTCACGGTCTCGAAGCGCTTCTCCGGCTCTGGCCAGACCAGCCGGGTCGATGCCTATACCCGCGTCGATCTCTACACCGAGTACAGGATCGACAAGACCTGGAAGGTGTTTGCGCGCGGCGAAAATATCCTGAACGAGCACTATCAGGAGGTGTTCAATTTCGGCACCACCGGACCTGCCGCCTACGCGGGATTCACCGCCACATGGTGAGCGCGGATCTCCGCAAGCACCCGATGGCGGTGACGGCGGCGCTTGCCGGGCTGGCGGCGTTGCTGGCGGTCGTCTCGCTCGGCATCGGACCGGTAAGGCTGCCGCCGCTCACCGTCATCGACGCGCTGTTCGGTGGTGGGGCCGACACGCAGCAGATCATCGTGCGGGAGATCCGTCTGCCGCGCATGGTGCTCGCCGCGGCGATCGGGGCCATCCTCGGAATGTCCGGCGCGGCCCTGCAGGGCCTGCTGCGCAATCCGCTTGCGTCGCCTTCCCTGTTCGGCGCGCCGCAATCGGCCGCCTTCGGCGCCGTGCTGATGATCTCGCTCGGCCTTGCCGACGTGCGCTCCTATGCGCTGCCGGCGGCCGGCATTGCGATGGCCTTTCTGTCGGTGTTCGTCCTGCTCGGCATTGCAGGACGCCGCGCCGGCCTGCTTTTGCTGATCCTCTCGGGCCTCGCGATCTCGAGCCTCGCGGGCGCGGCCACCGCGCTGGTGATGAACCTGTCGCCCAATCCATTTGCTGCGCTGGAAATCGCCTTTTGGCTGTTGGGCTCGCTGGAGGATCGCAGCTTCCGCCACGTGATGCTGGCGCTTCCGTTCATCGTCGCCGGCGCCATCATCCTGATGAGCCAGCGCAGCGCCTTCCGCACCCTGAGCCTCGGCGAGGAGACTGCCCAAAGCCTCGGCGTGCATGTCGGCCGGCTGCGGCTGCTGGTGATCGCGGGTGTCGCCCTCGGCGTCGGCGGCGCGGTCGCCGTCAGCGGCACCATCGGCTTTATTGGGCTGGTATCGCCGCATCTGGTGCGGCCGCTGATCGGACATGATCCGGCGCGGCTGCTGCTGCCGAGTGCGCTGACCGGCGCGGCGCTGCTGCTGGCGGCGGATATCGCGGTGCGCATCATCCCTTCCACCACGGATATCAAGGTCGGCGTCCTTACCTCGATCATCGGCGTGCCGTTCTTCCTCTATCTGATCGTGCGGGAACGCCGCTCGCTTGGCGGAGGCGTGGCATGAGCGAAAAGCCGCTGCTCGCCGCCCGGCATCTTGGCGTGACGCTCTCCAACCGCGCCATCCTCGAGGACGTGTCGCTCTCGCTGCCGCCGGGACATCTCGTTGCGCTGGTCGGACCGAACGGCGCCGGGAAAACCACCCTGCTCCGTGCACTGGCGGGCCTGGTGCCTTCGGCCGGCTCGATCGAGGTCGCGGGAGACCCATTGTCGTCGCTGCCGCTGCGGGAGCGCGCCAGGCGCTTCGGCTATCTGCCGCAAGGCCATCTCGTGCACTGGCCGCTGCCGACGCGGGATGTGGTCGCCCTCGGCCGCTATCCGCATGGCGCGACCGATCCCGCGCGGCTGCCCGAACGTGACGCGGAAGCCGTGATGCGCGCGATGCAGGCCGTCAACGTGGCGGCATTCGCCGATCGGCCGGTGACGGAGCTCTCCGGCGGCGAGCGCAGCCGCGTGGCGCTGGCGCGCGTGTTGGCGGTGGAAGCCCCGATCGTTCTTGCGGACGAGCCGACCGCTTCGCTCGACCCGCGCTACCAGATCGACGTCATGGCCAATCTGCGCAGCGCCGCGGACCAAGGCGTGCTCATCATCGTGGTGACGCACGATCTCGGCCTCGCCGCCCGCTTCGCCGACACCGTCATCGTCCTGTCGGACGGACGCCTCGTCGCGCAGGGAACGCCGGAAGAGGCGCTATCCGAAAAGATCATGGCCGAGGTGTTTCGCGTCAGCGCCTACCGTGCCGCCTATCGCAACGAGGCGGTCATACTGCCTTGGGCGGGAGTGTAGGCCGATGGTCTGGCTAAGTGCCGAGCGCGGCCGACAGGCGTTCAAGGCCGGCGTCATCCGGTGGAAGACCAAATCGCAGAAGATCGTCCGCCCAGTCAAAGCTCCGGCACCAGATCTGTGCCCGCGCCAGCGCGGCGTGAAGCCGCAGAGCACGGGGGTGACGGGCCAGCCGGAACAGCGGGACGCCGCCCGCGATCTCGAATCCCGCCTTGATCAGGACCTCGTCGAGCTTGCGCGCCTGCTCGGCAAGCGCCTTGCGCGTGCTGTCGGCCCAGGCGCGATCTGCAAGCGCGCGCGCGCCGATGAAGAGCGCCGGACCGGAACATGGCCATGGTCCCAATCCCGCCGAGATGCGCGCGACGGTTGCCGGCGCGCCGATCGCAAATCCGAGCCGCAGTCCCGCAAGCCCGTAGAATTTTCCGAACGAGCGCAGAACCACCACGGGCAGATCCGCCGACAAGGCGACGGCACTGATGGCGGGATCGATGTCGGCAAAGGCCTCGTCGATGACAAGCCATCCGCCGCGCGCCTTCAGTCGCGTCGCGATCCGGGCGAGCGCGCCGTGATCGATGACCCGGCCATCGGGATTGTTGGGATTGACGATGACGGCGTGAGCGGCGTGCCCTGGAAGGGCGTCAGGATGATCAATCGCGATAACGGCGTGACCGGCGCTGCGCCAGGCCGACGCGTGCTCGCCATAGGTCGGCCCGACAATCGCAACCGGTCCCGGCACGGCAAGATGGGGCAGCAACTGGATCAGCAGCTGCGTTCCCGAAGCGGCGGCGACATCTGCATTCCCGCTCATGCCGTAGGCTTCGCGCGCCGCAGCCTTCAGCTCCTCCATGTCGGCAAGCGATGGCAGGCGGCGCCACGTGTTTTCCGGCAAGGCCGGAATCGGCCAGGGCCAGGGATTGATCCCGGTCGACAGGTCGAGCCAGCTTTCGGGAGTGCCGCCATGGCGGGCCATTGCCTCGGTAAGATCGCCGCCATGTTTCATGGCCGCTTCATGCCATCATCAATGCCGAAATGCGAGAGGGCACCAACGCTTTGGGCGGTCGCCGTCCTGATGTCGATCGCTCCTGCCGTGCATGCCGAACCTCCGCGCGTCGCCTCGATCAATCTATGCACCGATCAGCTGTTGGTGACGTTGGCGGACCCCCGGCAAATTCTCGGCCTCAGCCCCTATTCCCGCGATCGGGCCCGATCGTGGGACGCGGCAAAGGCCGCGCAATTTCCGAAGCTTTCGGGTGAAGCCGAGGACATCCTGGTCCTGAAGCCGGACGCCGTCGTCGCCGGCCGCTTCACCAAGCGCGCCACCCGCGAACTGCTCAAGGACAAGGGGCTGCGCGTCGTCGAGTTCGACGCCGCGCGTTCGATCGAGGACGTCAAGAAGCAGATCCGCCAGATGGGCGACCTGGTGCAGTATCCCGACCGCGCCGCCAGCGAGATCGCGCGGCTGGACAAGGCCGTCGCGCATGCCCGCGAAGTCGCCTCGCGCAAGCGCTATCGCGTGCTGGCGCTGTCGCGGCGCGGCTGGGTGTCCGGCGGCGACAGCCTGACAAGCTCGCTGCTGGCGACCGCCGGCCTTGGAAATGCCGCGGCCGATCTCGGCTACAAGCTCGGCGGCTTTGTTTCGCTCGAAGCAATCGTGAACCTGAAGCCGGATTTCTTGCTGGTGTCCGAAGCCGGCGATTTCGCCGAGGACGAAGGCCGCGCCTTCATGCTGCATCCGGCGCTGGAGCGTCTCTACCCGGTGGAGAAGCGCATCGTGATCCCCGAAAGCCTCACCGTATGCGGCGGCCCCCGGCTGGCGGAGGCGCTCGACCGCCTGGCGGCCGAACTCGAGCGCGTGGCGCGCTGACGTGCCGGGCGGGAGCGATGCCCTCATCGTCGTGGTTGCGGCACTCGCGTTCGACGCCGTGATCGGCGATCCCGATTGGCTGTGGCGGCGGCTGCCGCACCCGGTGGCGCTGATGGGCGCGCTGATCGGATTTCTCGATCGTGCGCTGAACCGGGAAACCCGCTCGACTGCCTTCCGGCGGCTCGCCGGGATCGGCGTTGTCGTCCTGCTCGGCGCGATTGCGGTTGCCGCCGGCATTCTCATTGAATCGGTGTGCCGGCAAATTCCGTACGGCAATTTGCTGGCGGGATTGATCGCCTCTTCACTGATCGCGCAGCGCAGCCTGTTCCAGCATGTCGCAAGGGTGCGTTCGGCGTTTGCCCATGGCGGACTTGCCGCGGCGCGCCGGGCGGTTTCCATGATCGTCGGCCGCGATCCCGAGCAACTGGACGAAGCCGGCGTTTGCCGGGCGGCGATCGAATCCTGCGCGGAGAATTTCGCGGATGGCGTTGTGGCGCCTGTCTTCTGGCTGGCGCTGCTGGGCCTGCCGGGGTTGATCGCCTACAAGGCCATCAACACGGCCGACTCGATGATCGGGCATCTGACAGCGCGCCATGCGGATTTCGGCTGGGCTGCCGCCCGCGCCGACGACCTGGTCAACCTGATTCCGGCGCGTCTGTCGGGGCTGTTGATCGCGTGTGTGGCGCCAGTAGCGCAGGGCGACATCGCCGCTTCGCTCAGGACGATGTGGCGCGACGCAAACAGACACCGCTCTCCCAATGCCGGCTGGCCGGAAAGCGCGATGGCGGGCGCGCTTGGCCTCGCCCTCGCCGGCCCTCGCCGCTACGCGGAGCACAGCGTCGACGACCCCTTTCTCAATGCCGAAGGCCGTCAGAAGGCCGCGCCGGACGACATCGGCCGCGCACTCGATCTGCTGGTTGCTGCCTGCACGCTGCAGGCAGGCCTTTACGCCGCGCTCGCATTGGCCGTTTGACGGCTGCGCGCGATTTTCAACAACTTTTCGATGTCGAGATGGGCTTCGAGATGATCGGCCAGCGCATCCAGCGCATGTTCGATGCGCGCCTCATAGGCGACCGATGACGCAATGCCGAAATTGGCCAGCCATGCCTTGCGAAAGGCGTCGACCGTGAACAGGCCATGGACGTAGGTCCCCTGCACCCGGCCGTCGGCCGAGATCGCGCCATCGTCCCGGCCTTCGATCTCCAGCATCGGCCGCGCGCAATCGTTGCCCTCGCTGCGGCCGAGATGAATCTCGTAGCCCCTGATCGCGGCTCCGGTTGCACGGTGCGTGCCGGCAACGAGTGTCGTTGACTTGTCGTCGCTCATGACCGTCGTGATATCGAGCAGGCCAAGACCTTCGACGGTGCCAGGGCGGCCATCGTTGCCGTCCGGGTCGGCGATGGCTTTGCCGAGCATCTGGTAGCCGCCGCACAGCCCGAGCACATGACCGCCGCGGCGGACATGCGCCTTGATGTCGACGTCCCATCCCTGCCTGCGCAGGAACGCCAGATCGCCGATGGTGGACTTGCTGCCGGGAAGGATGACGATCTCGGCCTCGGCGGGGATCGGCTCGCCGGGCCTGACGAAGATCAGCTTCACGCCGGGCTCCATGCCGAGCGGATCGAGATCGTCGAAATTGGCGATGCGCGCCAGCACGGGCACGGCAATGACGCGCCTCGCCGATGAATCCTGCGGCCGGTCAAGGTCGACGGCATCTTCCGCCGGCAACCAGGCTGCCTCGGGCAGCCATGGCACCACGCCGAGCGAAGGCCAGCCCGTCAGGTGCGAAATCGCCGCGAGGCCTTGGTCGAACAATCCGGCGTCGCCGCGGAACTTGTTGACGATGAAGCCGTGGATGCGCGCGCGCTCTGCCGCCTCCAGGACGAGATGCGTGCCGGCCAGACTCGCGATCACGCCGCCGCGGTCGATGTCGCCGAGCATGACGACGGGTATGTTGGCCGCGGCGGCAAAGCCCATGTTGGCGATGTCGCCGGCGCGCAGATTGATCTCGGCCGGGCTGCCGGCGCCTTCGACGAGAACGATGTCGGCATCGCGCGAAAGGCAGGCAAAGCTTTCCAGCACCGCAGGCAACAAGGCCGCCTTCTTCTCCAGATAGTTTTTGGCGCGCAAGGTGCCCCAGCGCTTGCCCTGCACGACGACCTGCGAACCGGTATCGGTCTCCGGCTTCAGCAGCACGGGGTTCATGTGAACGCTTGGGGGCACCCTCGCCGCGCGCGCCTGCACCGCCTGGGCGCGGCCGATCTCGCCGCCTTCAACCGCCACCGCGGCATTGTTGGACATGTTCTGCGGCTTGAACGGCGCAACCTTCAAGCCGCGCCGCACCAGCGCGCGCGCCAGCCCCGCGACGATCGTCGACTTCCCGGCATTGGAGCCGGTGGCCTGGATCATCAGCGCAGGGACGGGCCGTTGCATCAGAACTCGATGCCCTTCTGCGCCTTCACGCCTGCGCGGAACGGATGCTTCACCAGCGTCATTTCGGTCACGAGGTCGGCCATCTCGATCAGTTCAGGCCTGGCATTGCGGCCGGTGATGACGACGTGCTTGTCATCAGGCTTTTCCGCGCGAATGAAGGCGACCACCTCGTTGATATCAAGATAGTCGTAGCGCAGCACGATGTTCAGCTCGTCCAGCAGAACCAACCGATGCCGGTCGTCGCGAATGAGCTCCTTGGCGCGCTCCCATCCCTTGGTGGCGGCGGCGATGTCGCGCTCGCGATCCTGCGTCTCCCACGTAAAGCCCTCGCCCATGATGTGCAGCGTCACCAGCTCATCGAATTTCGCCAAGAGCTTCGCCTCCCCGGTATCCCATGCCGGCGATTTCGTGAACTGCACCACCGCCACCGGAAAGCCATGGCCGATGTGCCGGAACACCATGCCGAGCGCGGCCGACGTCTTGCCCTTGCCCGTACCGGTGTGAACGATCAGCAGCCCCTTCTCGCCGGTCTTGGTGGCCATGATCCTGTCGCGGGCCGCCTTGTGCTTGCGTGCCTTCTCGCGGTGCCGCTCGTTCTCGGCTTCATCGGATGCCGGTGCGCTGGTCATGCGATTTCCTTCTGCTTGTCTTGCAAGAGTTCGGCGATCAGGTCCGCGGCGCGATTGGAGCGCGGGGTCCACAGTCCGCGCCGGATCGCCTCGGCAAAGCGGCTTGCAGTCTCCCGCAGCGCTGCCGGGTTGGCCGACTGCATGAAGCCTCGTACCCGTTCGTCTTCCAGATAGGAGGCGAACAGCTGATCGAAGTGATGGTTTGCGGCCGCGTCGGTTGAGGCGGCAAAGCCGTAGAGATAGTCGACGGTCGCCGCGATCTCGAAGGCGCCCTTGTAGCCGTGGCGCATGACGCCGGCGATCCATTTAGGGTTGGCGGCGCGGCCACGGACCACGCGCGAAATCTCGTGGCTCAACGGCCGGGGCAGCGGTGCTTCCGGGCGCGAGGTGTCGACATGGAAAATCCGCGGCGCGGTTCCGCGCAAGGTCTGCACGCTCGCGGCAAGTCCGCCCATGAATTGATAATAGTCGTCGGAGTCCAGAATATCGTGCTCGCGGTTGTCCTGGGCCTGCGCCACTGCATCGGTTACCCCCATGCGTTCGGCAAAATCCTCCCGCGCACCCTCGCCCTCCATGCCGGTGCCGTAGGCATATCCGCCCCAGTCCAGATATGTCTCGGCCAGATCGGCGCGGCGGTCCCAGATGTTCTCGTCGATCATCGCCTGCAGGCCTGCGCCATAGGCGCCGGGCTTCGAGCCGAACACGCGGTAGGCCGCGCGCCGCTGGGCGGTCGCTGCATCCATGCCTTTGGCTTCCAGCGCCGCGCGCCGCATGCGAACGCTGGCGGCGATGGGATTGGCCTCGTCCGGCTCGTCGAGCAGCGCGATCGCATTCACCGCGCTGCCGATGATGTCCATCTGCGTCGGGAAGGCGTCGCGAAACAGTCCGGACACACGAAACGTCACGTCGATCCGCGGCCGCTTCAGCTCGCCCAGCGGCGTGATCGCAAAACCGGTGACGCGGCCGGAAGCCTCCTCCCAGAGCGGGCGCGCGCCGATCAGGGCCATTGCCTGGGCAATGTCGTCGCCGCCGGTGCGCATGTTGGCGGTGCCCCAAGCCGAGAGCGCGATCGACCGCGGCCATTCGCCGGCGTCCTGCCAGTAGGCCTCAACCAGCCGCTCGGCGGCCGCTTGTCCGATCCGCCAGGCCGAGGGCGTCGGCACCGCCCGCACATCGACGGCAAAGAAGTTGCGCCCCGTGGGCAGGACATCGGGCCGTCCTCGCGTCGGCGCGCCTGATGGGCCGGGCCGGACGAAGCGACCGTCGAGCCCGCGAAGGAGGGCGCTGGTCTCCGCCGCGCCACAAGCCTCGATCATCGGCCGCAGCCTGGTGCCGATCCAGTCCAGAACCTCGCATGTGCGGGTCCAGGCCGGGTCGCATGGCACCGCGCCGGCTACGAGGCGCAGTGCCAGTAGCTCGATCCGCTCGACGGTATCGCCGGCCGTCCGCCACATCGCGGTGCTTGCATTCGCTAGCACATCCGGGCGAGGCCCGTCGTAGTCATGGGCAAGATCACGGGTCAGCGGATCGAATTCGCCGAGGCCAAGGTCCAGCGCCAGCGCGCGATGCAGCGAAGCATCCTGCGCTCTCAGGTCCGAACGCGGCAGCCGCGCGATCGAGACGATCAGATCGTGACAACGGCTCTCGGCGGGGACACGGCCGAACACATGCAGGCCGTCGCGAACCTGCATTTCCTTGAGATCGCAGAGATGGGCATCGAGGGCCCGCAAGGCATCATTGGTCGGCGTGTTCCGCGTGACGTTGACGTCGGCATCGAGCCGCTGCGCCCGCGCCAGCGAAAGGATGTCCTCGGCCAATACAGCCGCCCGCTTCGGATCGAGATCGGCCGCCAGCGCGTACTCGTCTACCAGGCCTTCAAGCCGCGCGAGGTCATCATGCAGCTCCGCGCGGGTCATCGGCGGCGTCAAATGATCGACAATGACCGCGCTGGTGCGGCGCTTGGCCTGAATGCCCTCGCCCGGGTCGTTGACAATGAAGGGATAGATATGCGGCAGCGGTCCCAGCACCGCATCGGGCAGGCAGCCGGACGACAGGCCCGTGCTCTTGCCGGGCAGCCACTCGAGATTGCCGTGCTTGCCGAGATGCACGATGGCATGCAGGTCGAACTCGCGCCGCAACCACAGATAAAATGCGATATAGTGATGCGGCGGCACCAGATCCGGAGCGTGGTAGGTACTCCTGGGATCGATGTTATAGCCGCGTGCGGGCTGCACGCCGACGACGAGGTTGCCGAAACGATGCAGGCCAAGCCGAAATTTTCCGGCCGTCGCATGCGGGTCCTGTTCGGCCCTGCCCCATCGCGCCTCCACCGCGTGCCGTACCTTCTCCGGCAGGGTAGCAAAGGCGGCCTCGTAGGATGCCAGTGGCCACGCCACACCACCGCTGCGGGATGCACCGTCGGCCGGCGAATTGGTCGGGCCCGATTGCAGCAGGTCCATCATCGCCGCGGCGTCGGGTGGCGCCCCGTCGACGACATAGCCGTGCGCCTGCATCGCCTGTAGCGCGCCCATCAGGCTTGCCGGCGTATCGAGACCCACGCCGTTGGCGAGGCGTCCGTCTCGATTGGGGTAATTGGCCAGCACGATGGCGACCCGGCGTTTCGCGGGTTCGCTCCGGCGCAGCCGCACCCAGGCCAGCGCCAGATCAGCAGTCGCGTCGATGCGGTCGGCGACCGGCTGAAACGTCGTCGGCGCGAAACCGGCGAGGTATTCGCCCCGCTCCTTGAACGCAATGGCGTTCGCGAAGATGCGCCCATCGACTTCCGGCAAGACGACGTTCATGGCGAGGTCGCGCGGGTTCAGCCCGCGCATTGAGGCCTCCCAGGTCGCCCGCGATGTTCCAGCCTGTGCGACCTGCAGGATCGGACAATCCGATATCGCGAGCATGCCGGCTTCATCGGTGGCCGTCGCCGTCGCAAACGAGGTGGCATTGATGATGACATCGGGCGGATACGCCGAAAGCGCAGCGTGCAGGAAGGTCGCCGACCGCTGGTCCTTCAGGCTCGTGACGAACAGGCACACAGGGTCAAGACCGCGCGCGAGCAGCGCCGCGCGCAGTGCATCGATCGCCGCGGTATCGCCGCCCGCGAGCAGCGCCCGGTAGAAGAGGACAGCGGCGTGCGGCCGCCCGTCATTGACCGGCTCGCCCTGCCAAAAGCCGGCCGACGGCATCGGTCTGGCGCGCGGCGGCGCCTCGCCGTGACCGATCAGATGTGCGGCGAAGCGCAGTGCCAGCTCGGCGTTATCGACGCCGCCCTCTCTGCAATAGCGCCAGAGCTCGTGGGTATCCTCGCCGCCGAGCGTGCCGCGCGCCGCGAGCGGGGCATTCCAGTCCATTTCCCCGGGCACGCACGCAAACAGCGTTCCGCGGCGCAGGGCGTCGCGCCTGAGACTTTCGACGCCATGCGGCCAGTAGCCCTCGCCGCCGAGCATTCGCAGCACGACAATCTTCGCGCGGCACAGCGTGCGCTCGACATAGATGTCGACCGAAGCCGGGTGCCCAAGCGCCAGCAGGTTGGTCAGCCGCACGTCCGGAAAGTCGGCCGCCAGTCTTGCATAGGCGTTTCCGAATGCGGCGAGGTCGCTGTCGGCCGCCGAGAGCACGACAATATCGGCCGGCTCCTGCCCGAGATCGCGGGCGACGTCGCCGTCGTCGATACTGCCGCCGCTGTCGAGCTTCAGGTGCATGCGTTCAGGGGCCCTCGCTATCCCGCCAGGGCGCGGCGAACCGCCTCGCCGTCAAATCCCTTCAATCCGATCACCACGAGCTGCTCGGCTTGCTTCACATCCGGCCGCGCGAAGGCAAGCTCGACGCGGCCACCCACGCCCTGCACCACCACGGGGGCGGACTTGCCTTCGACCCGCGCATGCCCCTTGACCCGCAGCACGCCCGCCAGATTGAGAGCGTCGTTCACCCGCGCCTTCATGGCGTCCACGCTGGTCGCTGCCGGCGGCGCAATAACCATGCTGTCGAAATCGTCGTGGTCGTGCTCTTCCTCCTCGCCATGATGTCCTGCCCGGGCGGCCATATCGTCTTCGGCAGCCGCGTTCAGTCCGATCAGAACGGGGGCAGCCAGGTCGCCCCTGGAGCGAACGACATTGACGCCAGGCCGCAGCACCGCCTTGAGACGCGCTTCAATGCCGTCCAATATGGATGGCGAAACGAGATCGCTCTTCGAGAGCACCACGAGGTCGGCGCAGGCAAGCTGATCCTCGAACACTTCCTCGATGGGATCGTCGTGATCGAGAGAGTCATCGGCGGCCCGTTGGGCCGCGACCGCGTCCTCGTCGATGGTGACCCGTCCTTCCGACAGCGCCAGCGCGTCGACCACGGTAACAACGCCGTCGACCGTGGCGCGGGTGCGCACGGCGGGCCATTCGAATGCCTTCAGCAGCGGCTGCGGCAACGCGAGGCCGGAGGTTTCGATGACGATGGCATCCAGCGGACGGTCGCGCGCCAGAAGCTTGTCCATGGTCGGGATGAAATCGTCGGCAACCGTGCAGCAGATGCAGCCGTTGGTGAGCTCGACGATGTCGCCGGGCGCGCAGGCTTTTGCCGCACATTCCTCCACCAGCCCGCCGTCGAAGCCGGCATCGCCGAATTCGTTGACGATCACGGCAATGCGGCGACCGTCCGCCTGTGTCAGCAGCGAACGCAGCAGCGTGGTCTTGCCTGCGCCGAGAAATCCGGTGAGCACCGTAACGGGGACACGCGACATTTCAGTATTCTCCTAGGACGAGCGCTTCAGCCAGAGCGGCAGCCCGGCCGCTATGAACACGACATTGGGAACGACGGCAGCGACGACCTGGTTGAGGCGTCCCTGCGCGTCGCGAAAATTGCGCCCGAGCGGCGTCTCGGGCACAAGGCCAAGGCCGACTTCGTTCGACACGAACACGACCGGGTGCCGGGCCACGCCGAGATATCTCGCCAGCCGGCTTCCTTCCACGTCGTGGTCGCGCCCGGCGAACATCAGATTCGACAGCCACAGGGTCAGGCAGTCGACCAGTACGGCGCGGCCGTGCGTTGCTTCCCGCGTCAGCGCATCGACCAGCGCCAGCGGTTCCTCGATCGTGATCCACCCGTCGCCGCGGCGCTTCCGGTGATGATCGATGCGGGATCGCATCTCGTCATCCCCTGCCGTCGCGGTGGCGAGATAAACCTTGGTCAACCCGCCATCGCCGAGCATTTGTTCGGCAAACGCCGATTTGCCCGAGCGCGCACCGCCCAGGACCAGCGTGGTCGCAAGCGCCGTCATTTCGGCGCACTTCCGTCTTCCGGCGACCAGCGCAGCGGCGGCACACGCGCCACCATGCCCTTGCGCAGCACGTCGGCGCGCTCGCGCCAGGGCACGAGGCCGTAATTCGACGTGCCATAGGATCTGACGAACGAGGCCAGAGCCGCGGAGCCGCTACCGGTCTCAAGGTCGCCAAACAGGAAGGTGTATCCATCCGGGCTGCTCACCGCGACGGTCGTGGGACGCTTGCAAACGCTGAGGCATTGCACCTGCCGCACCGTCACCTGATCGGACATGGCGATCGCGGCGCTGACGGCCACGAACATGTCGGGGCCGACCAGAACCCCGTCGGCCGTCTTGCAGGTGACGCATACGCTCACGATGGTCGGACTGCCGGGCGCAGTTGCCACGGCGCAGTCATCGGATGTGAGGTCGGCGGCTTCGCGATCCATCTTCAGGCTCTTGCAACGGCCTCTCGGCCACGAGCTTTGTCAGGTCGCGCGCGACGGCGGCAAGGCCGTCAGGCTCGGTCCCATCAGGTGCACCCCGCCCCGACGCCGCCAAAGCACAGTTCTCGATGGCAGGTCTCCTGGCTTGCGGGTCGTTGCCATCGGCCGCCTTCCCGGGAACTCCCAGTGGCATTGGCTTTCGGCTCGTCGCTCACAGTTGCGGGGGCAGCGCCGGAGTTGAGAGGGCTCGCACCGGCTTCCCTTTTCACCTCCCGTGGGGAGGACCATCGCCGATGACGCTAGCCGCCGGGGTGTCCGGGGTCAACCGGCCAGCACCCCCGTTGGGTTGACCGTGCCTGGCCCGTTGGGTCAAACAGGAACCCTGATGCCGGCCCATTCAGAACCCGCGTGGCAGCCGCCTGCCATTGCCCCGCTCGACCCCAAACTCGCGGCGGCATTTCGTGCGCGCATCGACGGCAAGGCCAAGCCTCCGGGCTCGCTCGGGCGAATCGAAGATATCGCTGTCGAGCTCGGCATGATCGCGCATCCAAACCCGCCCGGTGCCGACAACGCGCTCCTGATGGTTTTCGCCGGCGACCACGGTCTGACCGAGGAAGGTGTATCGCAGTACCCTTCCGCCGTGACGGCTGCGATGGTGAAGACCTATCTGGCCGGCGGCGCCAGCGCCAATGCCTTCGCCGCCTCCAGCGGTGTGAAAGTTGTTGTCGTCGATGCGGGCGTCGCGGCCGAACTGCCTGGTCATCCCTGCCTCATCGGAGCGAAGATCCGCAAGGGCACGGCCAATGCCGCGCGCGAGCCGGCGATGTCCGTCCAGGATGCGTCTGGTGCGCTGGCCAGGGGCTGCGAGCTGGCCATCGCGATGATCGAAAGGGGAGCCGACATCATCGCCCTCGGGGAGATGGGAATCGGCAATACGGCCTCCTCCGCCTTGCTCGCCCATCGCCTCGCGCCTGCGCCGCTCGATGACTGCATCGGGATCGGCGCGGGCCAGGATGAAGGCGGCATGGCGCGCAAGCGCGCCGCCATTGCCAGGGCGGCGGCGCGAAGCGATGCCACCTCGCCCATCGAAGTCCTGGCCGAGTTCGGCGGACTCGAAATTGCGATGATGGCAGGGGCCGTCCTGGGTGCGGCCTCATGCCGGCGGCCGGTGGTCGTCGACGGATTTATTTCCACGACAGCGGCATTGGTGGCCGTGCGGCTCAGTCCGGCCGCTCGCGAATACTGCATTTTCGCGCATCGCTCGGCTGAAAAAGGTCACGACGTGGTGCTGGCCGCGCTCAAGGCAAGGCCGCTGCTCGATCTGGGCCTTCGGCTTGGCGAAGGCACCGGCGCCCTGCTCGCGGTGCCGCTGGTTCGTGCCGCGGCGCGGCTGCTCACGGATGTGGCCGATCTCAACGACGTTCTGGCCGGAAAGCTCTGAGATGGCCGGGCTCGACCATTTCCTCAACGCCGCACGCTTCCTGACGATCCTGCCGGCGCCGCCCTCATCTGCCGCCCCCGAGACGGACTGGCTGGCCCGCGCGATGAAGCATTTTGCATTGGTGGGAGCCGGTGTCGGCTGCGCGTCCGCCGTCGTCTTTGTGCTGGCGAGCCATATCTGGGGATCGCCGCTTGCAGCAATAATGGCGGTAGCGGTCAGCGTGATCTTGACCGGCGCGCTTCACGAAGACGGCCTGGCCGATACGGCCGATGCGTTCGGCGGCGGCTGGACCATCGAGAAACGGCTCGCAATCATGAAGGACTCGCGGATCGGCAGCTACGGCGCCCTGGCGCTGGGATTCAGCGTCCTGCTCCGCATCGCCGCGCTGGCAACCCTGTCGCCGTGGGAGGGCGCCGCAGCGCTGGTCGCCGTTCACGCCACGGCCCGCGCCGCGCCGGCCTTGCTGATGAACAACATGGCCTATGTCGGCGATACCGCCGCGATGAAGGTTGGGTATGACCGCTCGGGGATGGTTTCGGCAGATCTCCTGTTCTTGTTGCTGACCGCACTGGCCTTTGCCCTGCCCCTCGCGTTCATTTCGATCCCTTCGGCCTTTGCGGGCCTCGCGGGCGGCGCGGTCCTGGCAACGGCGCTCGCGCTCTGGTCGCGTAAGCTGATAGGCGGCTATACCGGGGATGTGCTGGGCGCGGCCGAGCAGGTTTTCGAGATCGGATTTTTGCTCGGCGTCGCCGCCACTATCTGATCGGCCAGCGCAGCGGCAGCTGATACGGCGTTCCCTGCGCGGCCTCTGCGCCGCGGCCAATGCGGTCGATCGCAGCCACCATCCTTCCCTGTCGGCCCAGGAGATGATCCGAAAGCGCGACCATCAGCCGGTTCGGCGTCGCGAACGGCGCGCGCAGGCGCAGTTCGTCGGCAATATCGCTCTCATGGCCGGCGCTGCGATCACAGGCGAGCACATAGGCCGCCGCGCTCGAGCGGCTGATGCCTGCCCAGCAATGGATGACGACCGGGTTTTGCGCTTGCCGGCCGAAGGCGATGATGTCGGCCAGCAATTCCCGGTCGGGCGAAACCAGCCCGGCCTGCGGCTCGACGATATCGTTGAATCGCAGTTCAAGGTGCCGGTCACAGGCGAGGCCGCGGTGGTCCTCGTCCGCATGATCCGGCGAGAGCAAGGTGAGCAGGTCGAAGCCATCCAGCTCGCCGGTGACGCGCTTCAGATCGCTCACCGGACAGACCCAAAGCGACGTCACCATCTGAACAATGCACCCGGTTCGCTGCGCGACGCGCCGAGGATGATCCGGTCGGTATGACCGGGATTGCCCCACGAGGCGTAGCGCTTGTCGGTAAGGTTCTTGACGCGGAACATCAGCCTGGCCCCAGGGCAGGTTCACGATTTGAATGCTGCGCCACGCAGGCAGTCCGGCCCATCGTGCGTCAAGCCATGAACGGAACGGAGGACCTTGGGACCAGCGACCGCAGCAAAAATGCCACACCGACGGGCACGTGCAAATCGGCGTAGGAGTATGGGAAGTTGATGCGAACCGGCAAGGAACCAACAGCGTGAGCAAAGCGGAATTTCCGCACTGGCGATCCGACATCGACTCTCTGGCATTTCAACCAGCCGGCCACCTGGGGGTCTGCGTCATGCATCGCCGCGCCTTCAGAGCCCTGTTGCGGGCCCTTCCCTCGCCGCAGCAATGCCTTGACTTCTATTTCACGCATCAGCCCGCCTTCCTGGCGGCGGCCAGCGAGAAGATGCGCCTGAAGCGGCTCGCGGCAACGGCCAATTTCCATCTGACCAGCCGGGACATCGGCCGCCAGCTCCGAATTCAGGTCGCGCCGGCAGCCGAAGTCGGCTAAGCTGACCGCCTCACACGAAGGACCGCCATGCAACCGTCTCAAACCGCCCGCGCGCCCGGCATAGCAGCCTCCGGCGCGATCGTTCAAGCCGCGCTCGCCATGGCGCTTGGCCTTTTTGTCATCGGGATGGTCGGCTTCTCGCATATCAGCGCCGTTCATAACGCCGCGCACGACGTGCGCCACGCGAACGCTTTTCCCTGCCACTGACTGGATGCCGGTTTTCCGATCGATCGTGATCTCTGCAGCGCTCGCCGGGCTGATCGTCGGCACGCTCATTTCGGTCTTGCAGTTTTTCGGAACCGTGCCGCTGATCCAGCAGAGCGAGGCCTACGAACGCAAATCCGCGCCGGCCCATGCACCGGCCACGCACGGCCACGCCGAAAAGGACAAGGCCCCGGAAAGCGAGTGGGAGCCGGAACCCGGCCTGCAGCGAAATGCCTTCACGCTTGCGGCCAACATTCTGACCGCCATCGGATTTGCCCTCCTGCTCACGGGAATCTACGCGATCCGGGGCGGCGCGGCGCCGTCATGGCGCGAGGGCATGTTCTGGGGACTGGCCGGGTTTGCCGTGTTCACGATAGCGCCGGGCCTCGGACTGCCACCCGAACTTCCGGGCATGCCGGTCGCCGATCTCACTGCGCGGCAGATCTGGTGGATCGGAACGGCCGGGGCAACGGCGATGGCATTGTCGTTCTGGTTCTTGCGCTCGGAAACCTGGGCTGCGGCTCTCGGGTTGTTCCTGATCGTGCTGCCGCACCTGATCGGAGCGCCGATGGCGCCCGAGTTTCACAGCGATGTGCCGGCGGCGCTCTCGCACCGTTTCGTGGTGGTGGTGACGCTGACCAGCCTCGTGTTCTGGATCTTGCTCGGCATCTGCAGCAGCCTCGCTTTCGCACGGATCGGCCGGACCCCGCAGGCCACGGAATGATGCCGGCCGCGGCCGAGAGCCGGCGGTCCACGGCGTTCTTGACCGAAACTCTCGCAAGTGATTGGTACCGCTATCTCCGGAAGGGTGGCCGAGTGGTTTAAGGCACCGGTCTTGAAAACCGGCGTGCCTGCAAGGGCACCGTGGGTTCGAATCCCACCCCTTCCGCCAGTGTCGTTGATTTTGTTGAATAATCGTTATGACTTGTTCTACAAAGCAACCCACAAGAATACTAGGCGCTGCGCTGCATTGAGTCGCGCGCCGTCGACACTCGAAACTCAACAGCGTCACCTCGTCGTGTCATGCCACTTCTGTGGCAGACCGGAAGAAGGTGCGGGCGAAGTTTGGCGTTTTTTTCGCTTCTTGGATTCTTCGCCTCGCCCGCACGATTTTATAGCCCGCGCGTTTCGCCAACTCGGTCGAAAGTGCGACCATGGCGATGCCCGCCATGGGTTGGCACTATGCAGCGTCACTAATGACGCCATACCCTTCCATTGACTTCTTGAACGGGAATGCGTCCCCGTCAACGAATTTGTCGATTGTGAAGTCGCCGTCCGCCATCACTCCCCAAATCTTGCGACGTTGCATCGCGAGATTGCCTGCATCGTATAGAGGGAACACAAGAGACTCCCGATAGAATCGCTCCATGGGAAACTTCTTGTCTACAGCGTTTACGCCGACGATGCGCATGCAGTCGAAAACGACGCTCTGCATAAGATCAGCGCAGAACGTCTTATTCATTCCACCGAGCGCCTGGCCTTCGCTGTCATGCTTGTCCATGTAGTGAGCCGCTTTCCAGCACATGTAGCGGCCGGCTTCAATTTTGGCTGCGACCTCGGCGAGCAGATTTCCCACCGCCTGGAAATTGATGATCGGGGACGAACCGCCGCCGGTAAACGTTTTTGCCCAGTTGAGCGCGAACTGGTAGGCGCCGCGCGCCACGCCGACAGCAGCAATGCTCGCAACTGGCCCTGACCAAGTGAAGTTGCGGTTGATCAACATGTCGCCATTACCCTTGGCGAACAGGTTTTCTTCAGGCACCCGTACATTTTTGAACGTCATCGTCACGTTCTGGCAGGTACGGTGACCGATCTTATCAATTACCTCGTAGGTGATACCCGGCGTACCGCGGTCCACCAAAATTGCGCTCAAACCTTCCTTGCCACCCTTTGTTCGATCGGTGCGCACGATACAGAGATTCGTGTCCGCACCCTTGAGATCCCAGCCAGCAGAATTGCATGGCCAGTGCTTCTCACCATTTAGTACGTATTCGCCGTTGGCCTTATCGTAGTCTGCGACAAGCTGGATGCCGGCATTTGGACTTGGGTGGTCAAAGTTGGCCGTACCACCCCGCTCGCTGACGACCCAGCCAGCGAGATAATCGTTGGTCTTGTTTGAAGTTGCCTGCCCAATCCACTTTTCGCACTGCTTCTCGGACCCGAACCAAGTCAATGGCATCAGCCCTAAGCCGTTTACCAGAACGATGGTCGGGAAGCCCGGGTCAACGGCGCAGAGTTCTTCTGCGGCAATCATGAAATCGACGTTCGTAACTCCACCGCCACCATATTTTTTCGGCAAGAAGCTGATAGGGAGACCCATCTTGTAGGCTTCCTCGAATGCCGGCTTCATCGCGGTGAAGGCTTTTTGCGGGTCGACCTCCCTGTCGCCTATTGCGGCACAAGGTCCGACGACTTCTTGGGCAAACTCTCGAATGTGGTACTTCAGCTTCTTCTGCTCAGACGTAAGTTCGAAATCGATGGCCATGTTTTCTCTCCAAGAATGTGACGTGAACAGGTTTGCGGAAATGCTAAGCGGCAGAGGACTTCTGCGCGGCGGCTTTCATGGTGGAGGCGAGCACGAAATAGGCGGTGAGCCAGGCCTCCTTCACTTCTTGCGTGAAGGCTTCGCCAAGCCCTTGGGCTAAGGTCCAAATCAGGGCCTTGCCTACCGTGTCGTAGTGTTGGTCTTTCACGCCATAAGCGACGTGTTTGGCGCCAAGTCTCTCAATAGCCGGCACCAAAGTATCTAGTCGGTCGAGGCCATTTGCGACCGTAGCCAACACCTGCATCAGCTTTTGCGTCTGCTCAGTCATGTCCTCGGCAAACATTGCGCGGAGCGACGGGTCTAGTTCGAACAGTCTTTTGTAGAAGAGTTCGCCAGCCTGCGTGGAAATCGGGACGACGGCGGCGAACGAGGTTTTTACCAGCTGTATTTCTGACGGAGTCATGCGGAACCTCTCAATTGCTTCGCCGTGCAGAAGAAGCAACCGGTATGCCACTTTTGGCCTTTTTTATTTTTGATGATAAATCAATATCTTGTAAGCAGCAGGAGGAAGTATGTCGTGTTTTAAACTGGTATGTTCGTTACTTATTTAGGCTGCTGGTGCTAACTTTTTCGTCGAGATACAGTTTTCGATCGACGTTGTATGGTCTGGCGCGTCCGTATTTTGAGGGAAGAAAATGCGTCACACGGTCCACGCGGACTTCGCTTTAAGAGTCTTGACCTATCTCGCGTTGGCCTCGGAAAACCGCGCGACGATTTCAACGATCGCGGAGTCGTTCCGGATTTCGAAGCATCATTTGGTCAAGGTTTCTCAGAGCCTCACACAGGGCGGGTTGGTCCTTGCTGAACGTGGGCGTGGAGGTGGAATAAGGCTGGCGCGCAATCCAGAAGAGATTACGATCGGCGCCATTATCCGTGCTAGCGAAGAGGATTTTGCTCTTGTCGAGTGTATGGGCCCCGCTCGGTTCTGCCGTATCAACGGTGTCTGTAATTTGCGCCAACTGTTTTCAAAGGCACTCGCGGCCTACTTCGCCGTTCTTGATGAAATGACTCTCGCGGACGCGGTCAAGAACCCACACGCGCTGCAGAGCGTGTTGAACCTCCAGCCGCCCTTCAGGCCAAGCAAAGCCATAGCCTAGTGGGCGGTCGGGTCACGTCTAACTTTCGAGATGTCCGCTTCTAAACATCGCAAGTTCAGCCTCCGATGGGACTGATCCCTCGGAAAAGGCGGAATACGACGCACCAATGACCAATCCCCGGTCGCGGCCAATGGCTTGGCACCGGCATGCGCGCACGACCCAGTTATCCACTGTCTTGGAAACGCCACGCCTTCGGCCAATTGAGGTCCAAACGGTCAATGACACTTCTCCGCGCAAGGGGAACCAGTCGATGTCGTACAGGATCGTTGCTCAAAAGGATGAGGTGACCGTCCGCAGCCAGCGGAACAGTCTTCTGATCGCGGCGGCCAAGGCGCGGATCTGGGCCGAGGAAGGTTGGGAGGTGTCGGTGACCGACAGCGAGGGCAAGAAGCTGGAGCGGGCCGAACTCGACCAGCTGTTCGCCGCCTGAACCGGCGATGGCCTGCGTGCTCTTGGCCGCCCCTGCAACCTTACTGTGGTTGGCATGGCGCGCTGCCGCGCGTTAGCGTTTCTTAGGGGCTGAGTCTGTGGGAAAAACATGGCAAAGAAGCGTGTTTCCAGCGTCGATCTGACCTGGATGATCGTTGAACAGATGAAGGACGACGGCAATTTCCAGAAGGGACTTTCCGTCGCGGTCATCCCGGATTCCAGGCTCGGCTGGCGCGCCGTCGTCGAAGCGAGGGGCCAACGGCGGATGACACCGCGCGCCCAGCGGCGCTTTGCGGCGATGCAGAAAGAACTGCAACAGGCCTATGCGCTGAGCGGCGACTGAGCCGCGCGCTCATCTGCCCATGTCGCTGGTGCCGGCTTTGGCGTCGGCTCCGCCTTCCGCACCGGCCTGGCGCGTCGAGGCTGGCTTCCCTCGCTGCGAGCGCTATATGGCACAGTCCGGGCGAAACCTTACGTGGGAACAAGGGCATATGTCCCGCATAGTTCGGCAGCCGACTTTTGCAAGAGCGACCCGGTGACGCCGTTGTGGACCGTGGTCTTTGGCGCGGTCACGGCTTAACGTCGGGCTGGCCTGCCGAATTCTCCGGAGACTTCGTTGACCATCCGCCGCCAAGCGTTTTCCCTTCTTTGCTTTACCCTCGCCGTCTTCAGCACAAACGCGGCCCTGGCGCCTGCCCGCGCGCAGGGTGCCCTAGCCGCGCAGGTGGCAAAGCCGGTGTCGCTGCCGGACATCGCGATCGGCTCGGCCAAGGCGACGGTGACCATCACCGAGTATGCCTCGATGAGCTGCCCGCACTGCGCCGCCTGGGGCGAGAACGTGTTTCCGATGCTGCGCAGCCGCTACATCGACACCGGCAAGGTGCGTTTCGTCTTCCGTGAATTCCCGCTCGACATCAAGGCCGCCGGCGCCTCGATGCTGGCGCGCTGCATCGCCAAGGACGATGCCGAGAAATATCTCGCGGTGACCGCGACCATCTACCAGCAGCTCGATCCGCTGCTCGCCCGCACCAAGGAGACGCTGATCATGATCGGCAAGCTCAATGGCATGAACGAACAGGAAGTGGCGACCTGCGAGACCGATCAGGCGCTGCTCGACAAGCTGAAGGCGGACCAGCAATACGCGTTCGACACGCTGAAGGTGGACTCCACGCCGACCTTCTTCGTCAACGGCCAGCGCCTCTCGGGCGCCATGTCGTTCGAGGAGCTGGAAGCGATCCTCAAACCGATGCTGAAGCGCTAAGCGAATTCAGGCCGTCGTCGGCGCGGCGGTGGCGCGCCTGGCCTCCTGCGGCGCCGCGACAAAGGTCACTCCGATCCGGTTCTGCTGGATCCAGGCGACCTGGCATTCGCGCACGATCGAGGAGTCGTGCGCCATCACGAGACGAAAGCGCTGCGGCACGAATGCGGGCTCGTTGACTTCGATGGCGCAGCCTTCGGGGGAGATGTTGAGCACGGTGCAGCGCATCACCGATCCGCCCGATGAGACAAAGGCGGGCTCGTCGATCTCGGTTCGGGGAAACCTGCGTCGCTCTTCCATTGCGCTCGGCCCAGTCGGTCTGACCCGGGCGACCATAGCGGCAAACATTAAAGATTCCGCTCAAGGGGCGGCCGGATCGGCCGGCGAAAGCAACAGGCGTGGCGCACGGCCGCCTATTCGGGCTTGCGCGACGACATCCGTACTATCTGGGATAGGCGCGCCTGACCCCTCGCCTGGCTGCGACGCGGGCGGAACCTCGCGTTGTGCTTATGCGTGGGAGACCTGCACGGCGTGTGGCTTGTTGTGCGCCGCGAGGCGAGCGTAGCCTCTTGCCATCGCGGCGGGTTGGGCGCGACGGCCTCTTCGGCCCGTCGGCCGCGGTGCTGATGAGCCCCGCGTCCGCGCGATCATTGGCGCCAAGATCACCTTAAGGGAGAGATGAACAATGCCCCTCGGCGGACTGCAGCACTACACCATCGAACCGCAGGATCTCGAGCGCACCAAGGCATTCTATGTCGACGTGCTCGGGCTCGAGATCGGCGACCGGCCGCCGCTCGATTTTCCCGGTTACTGGCTCTACTCCGGCGGGCAGGCCACCGTGCACCTGATGGGCACGCGCAAGCCGCGCGAAGGCATCATCGTGCGCGGCACCGAGAAGAAGTTCGAGGACACCGGCCGGCTCGACCACATCGCCTTCGCGGCGTCAGACGTCGACGCGATGCGCAAGCGCCTGCAGGGCAAGAACGTCAAATTCCGCGAGAGCATCGTGCCGCGCACCGGCGACACGCAGTTCTTCCTCCATGATCCCGACGGGGTCGGCGTGGAGCTGAACTTTCCGAAATCGTAAAGCCAATCGCCCGGACCGGATGTCTCGATCCTGCCGTCGCTTCGACACTTTGGCCGGCGCGTCGGGCCGGCCGAACGCGTCCTGGCGATGCACGCGTGCAACACTCGGCAAGGGAAACACAAGTTCCCCAGAAGGCCCCGAGTAAGCCATCACTATGGCACCAGTCGGTCAGCGTTTGATCATGATTGGACGCAGATTTAGCAACGCCGCGCCGCTGCGGCAGGATAGCCGGGTGCCGCGCCTCTCAACCTACCCCAGGGCATGGATGCCCGGCTATTCGCGCAGCGGCGCAGCCTATTTTCCGGGCAACGGGCGGTGATCAATCCAGCCCGCGCTCGTGGCTCAGCCGCACCATCTCATTGATGAATATCTGCTTCTGCTTGTCGTCGAGGCTGGTAAACAGCGGCTCGGCGGCATCGGCCACATTGCGCTGGTCGAGCGCGCGGTCGTTGAGGAACTGGGCCTCGTTGCGCATCTGCTCGATGATGTCGTCCGGCGGATCGCGCTGGGCGCGCGCGATGCGCAGGTTCAGCCGCTCGGCGCCGTTGTGGCCGAGATAGTGCATCGCACTGTTGAAGGCGCTCCAGTGCTTCTCCTGCTCCGGCGTCAGGTTAAGCTCCTTCTTGATCCGCTCGATATTCGCATCGCTGTTGGAAACGATCTGGTCGGCGGTGAGCTGCGGCGCGCCGGCCTGCGTCAGCACCTGCGGCTGCTTGGCGGCCTTGCCGGCCTTGGCCGCCTTCGATTTGGATGCATCGCCCTTGCCGGCATCCGGCTTGGCGGCGTCGGACTTCCCATTGTCAGGTTTGGCCGCATCGGTCTTGGCGGACTTTGTGCCGTCCTTTCCGCCCTCCTGCCTGGCCGGCGCGCCCTTCTGGTTGTTGTTATTGCCGGCGCCGGTGACGGCGCCGACCACGCCGCCGACTGCGCCGACCACGCCGCCGATCGCACCGCCCAGCACGCCGCCGATCGGGCCGGCAGCCTTGTTGCCCTCGCGCGCGCCCTTCTGCGCGCCTTCGACCAGTCCTTGCGCTTGCAGTGCTGGGGCACCCGCTACCAATGCGCCCACTGTCAGCACCGCGACGGTGCCGACAACGAAACACAAGCGCGACGGCGTGTGCGCGGTCGGTTCAGGTTCAGGACTGCTCATTGCTTGGTCTCCTCGGTCGATCCGGGGACCCGCATATGCGGGCCCCGGCGGCTGGAATCTGCGAACGCCTCAAGATTACCGCCACCACGGCGAATTCGTCCATCGCCGCGCCATGTGGCTCCGCAATGGGAAATACTTGTGAGGCGAACAAGTTACACCCGGTCGATGGCGACCGGGGGCGCAGCCCGCGGCCGATGATTGCGGATCATCCGCAATCATGTGCAGCGCAATATGTTCTGCAGAAATATTGACGATCGGCCTAACGCAGCTCGCCGCGCCGCGGTGCCGCGGTCTTGCACACAACGTTAGTTCAATGAATTCGCCGCAGCAGTTTTCTCGACAGCGGCAAACAATTCTGCTCTGATCTCATTACAAAATCTCCGCGCCGCATCGCCGTTTAACGCCCGATGCAGAGACGAACGGAGAAATAAGAACAAAAAATCAGGCACAGCAAAGAGGAAACGCCATGTCTCGGAACAAGCTTTCTCGCCGACAATTTGTTGCTGCTACCGCGATGACATCCGCTGCGATGATCACTGCGCCCTATATCCGCAGCGCCCATGCCGCCGGCAAGCTCTCGATCGGCTTCTGGGATCATTGGGTTCCCGGCGCCAACAAGGCCTCCACCGACATCGTCAATGCCTGGGCCGAAAAGGAAAAGGTCGAGGTCCAGATCGACTACATCCCGAGCCAGGGCAACAAGAACCTGCTCACCATCGCCGCCGAAGCGCAGGCGAAATCCGGCCATGACATTCTCGCCATGCCGACTTGGTGGCCGCATGCGCAGGCCGAACTGCTGGAACCCGTGAACGATCTGATGGGCGATCTCATCAAGCAGAACGGCGAGCCCAACGGCACCGTGAAATATCTCGGCCAGGCTGGAGGCAAATGGCTGGGCGTGCCCGCCAGCGTCGGCAGCCAGATCAAGGGGCCCTGCTCCCGGATCGACCTGATGAAGCAGCACGCCGGCATCGACGTGCAGGCCATGTATCCCAATGGCGCACCCCCGAAGGCCGATAACTGGAATCTCGAGACTTTCCTCAAGGCCGCCGAAGCCTGCCACAAGGCCGGCGTGCCCTTCGGCATCGGACTCGGCGAGACCAGCGACAATGTCGACTCCGCCGGCGCCTTCTTCCTGGCGCATGGCGCGGCCCTCGTCGACGAGAAGGGCAATCTCACCGTCAAGACCGACGCGGTGCGACAGGCGTTGGAATTCTACAAGAAGCTGATCGCGTTCCTGCCGCCGGATGTCGGCGCCTGGGACGATGCTTCCAACAACAAGTGGCTGGTCTCCGGCAAGGGCGCGCTCATCATGAATCCACCGAGCGCGTGGGCCGTTGCCAAGCGTGACGCACCGCAGATCGCCGAGCAGTGCTGGACGCACGGCTTCCCGGCCGGTCCAAAGGGCCGCTTCGCGCCTTACCTGCCCTACTTCTGGGCCACCTGGTCGTTCTCCAAGAACAAGGAAGCGGCCAAGAGCGTTTTGCGGGAACTGTCGAAGCCCGACTCCATCGAGAAGATGGTGGTGGCGAGCGGCGGCTACGACCTGCCCTGCTACGAAAAGCTGACCACGCTGAAGGTCTGGCAGGAAGAGGGCCCGCCGAAGGGGACGCTCTACCACTACCCGAACCCGCATAACCACCAGACCCTGTCGATCGCAGCTTCGCCTGCGCCTCCGAAGATCGCGCAGCAGATCTACACCCAGGCAACCCTGACCAAAATGTGCCTGCGCTATGCGAAGGGCGAGTCGATGGAAAAGACGCTCGCCTGGGCGGAAGGCGAGTGCGAAGGCTTCATGCGGAGCTGACGCCTCAGGTCTTGCGGCGGTCCGTCTGCGCGGGCCGCCGCTGCGCGCGATGACGCAGGCAGGCCCGCCGAGCCTGCGTTTCGGTACCGGAACCACGGGGAATTCACCATGGCTGACGTCGCATTGCAGTCGAGCCAGACGGCCGCCACGCGGGCGGCGCAAAAGCGCTCGGGCCTGCGGAATGTGCTGGGCCGGAAGTCGACCATCGCGTTTCTGATGGCACTGCCGCTGATCGTGCTGATCGCGACCCTCGTCATCTATCCGGCCTTCTACGCGATACACCTTGCCACGCTGAACAAGTCGATGGCGCGCTTCATCGGGGCCGGCAATTTCGAATTTCTGTTCAAGCGCGAGACGTTCTGGCTGGTGGTGAAGCAATCCTGCATCTTCGCGATCACGGCCGTCGTCTTCAAGGCGCTGATCGGTTTCATCGTCGCCCATTTCGTCCACAACATCCCGGCCAAGGGCCAGCGCAAATGGCGCGGCATGCTGCTCGTGCCGTGGGTGATCCCGCCGGCGATGAGCACGCTGGCCTGGCTGTGGCTGTTCGATCCCTCCTACAGCGCATTCAACTACACGCTGTCGTTCTTCGGCATCGGACCGATCCCGTGGACCGGCGATCCCTATTGGGCTCGCTTCTCGGTCATCCTCGTCAACATCTGGGTCGGCGCACCGTTCTTCATGATCATGTATCTGGCGGCGCTGAAGTCCGTGCCCGAGCAACTCTACGAGGCCGCCGCCATCGACGGCGCCAACTGGTGGCAGCGTATCTGGTACGTCACGCTGCCGATGATGCGCAACATCATCGCGATCACGACGCTGTTCTCGCTGATCGTCACCTTTGCCAACTTCGACATCGTGCGAATCCTGACCGCAGGCGGTCCGCTCGACCACACCCACATTTTCGCCACCTGGGCGTTCCGCGTCGGCATCGAGGGCAGCGACATTCCGCTCGGCGCCAGCGTTTCGCTGTTCATGGTGCCAATCCTGGCGGTTGCAGCGATCTTCATCCTGCGTGACATCTCCAAACGCGGGAATGAAGCCTGATGACCACGATCACCATCGACAAGGCCGGCCCCACCCGCAAGACCAGGTACGGCAGCATGAGCCGCGACCGCGCCTGGGCGCTGCGCTGGTCCTACTTCTTCCTGGTGATCTTCGCGCTCTTCTTCCTGACGCCGCCGATTTACATGCTGATCACGTCGCTGAAGACCAGCGCGGAGATTTCAGCGGCGACCAACCCGTGGTGGGTGTACCACCCCACCCTCGACAACTACATCGGCCTGCTGACGTCGAACCAGTTCCTGCGCTTTTTCTGGAACTCGGCGATTGTCTCGATCTTCGTCGTCAGCATCACCATGCTGATTTCGGTGCCGGCAGCCTTCGCATTGTCGCGGATGCGGTTCTGGGGCTCCACGGTTCTCGGCACCGGCGTATTCCTGACCTACCTCATTCCCGAGACGTTGCTGTTCATTCCGCTGTTCAAGATGTTCGTCGTGATCGGGGATTGGACGGGAATCCAGCTCATCAACCGCTGGTATGTGCTGCTGTTCATCTATCCGACCCTGACGGTGCCGTTCTGCACCTGGATCATGATCGGCTATTTCGCCTCGATCCCGAAGGAACTCGACGAGGCCGCCATCATCGACGGCGCTTCGTGGTTCCAGACGCTGACGCGTATCTTCATCCCGGTGGCGCTGCCCGGCCTGATCGCCGCGACGATCTTCGCCTTTACGGTGTCGTGGGCCCAGTTCCTCTATCCCCTGGTGTTCACGACCTCGACGGACCAGTTGGTGATGCCGGTCGGCATCATCACCACCCTGATCAAGGGCGACGTCTTCAACTGGGGGCAGATCATGACCGGCGCGCTGCTCGGCGCCGCGCCGCCGCTGATCATCTACGCCTTCCTGATGGACTACTACATTGCCGGCCTGACCGCCGGTGCGACAAAGGGTTGAGGACGCATGGCCGAGGTAAATCTGCGCAAGGTCGTCAAGCGCTACGACGAGGTCGAGGCGGTCCGCGGCATCGATCTCGACATCGCCGACCATGAGTTCGTTGTTCTGGTCGGGCCGTCCGGCTGCGGCAAGTCGACCACGCTGCGCATGATTGCAGGGCTGGAGGACATCTCCGGCGGCGACATCCTGATCGGCGGCGACGTCGTCAACGACGTGCCGCCCAAGGACCGCGACATCGCCATGGTGTTCCAGAACTACGCGCTGTACCCGCACATGACGGTCGCGGAGAACATGTCGTTCGGCCTGCGGCTGAAGCGCTATCCCAAGGCCGAGATCAAGTCACGGATCGAAGAGGCCGCGCGCATGCTCGACATCGTCGAGTTGGTCGACCGCAAGCCGAAGCAGCTATCCGGCGGCCAGCGCCAGCGCGTCGCCATGGGCCGCGCCATCGTGCGCAATCCCAAGGTGTTCCTGTTCGACGAGCCGCTGTCGAATCTCGACGCCAAGCTGCGCGTGCAGATGCGCATCGAGATCAAGAAGGTACACCAGAAAGTCCGCACCACGACAGTCTACGTCACCCACGACCAGGTCGAGGCGATGACACTGGCCGACCGCGTCGTCGTGATGAACCATGGCCGCATCGAACAGATCGGCACGCCGACCGAGCTCTATCACAACCCGGCCACGCGCTTCGTCGCCGGCTTCATCGGCTCTCCCGCCATGAACTTCATTCCGTGCACACTCGAGGAGGCCGGCGGCAAGCTGCAGGTTCGCATCAGCGACACGATCGCCTTCCCACTTCCGGCCGCCCGCGCGGCGCGCTATCACAAGGTTTCGCGCACCGACAAATTGCTGCTCGGCATTCGCCCCGAGCATATCACGGAGGCAAGCGCCCATGCCGAGCCCGGCGTCGAGGCCTTCGATGCCCTGCTCGACGTCACCGAGCCGATGGGCATGGAGACGCTGATCTATTTCAACCTGAACGGCGCCCAGGTCTGCGGCCGGGTCAATCCCAATGCCGGCGCCCGGGATGGCGCCCCGCTCCGATTGGCTGTGGACCTCAATAATATGCATTTGCTAAACGAGGTGACCGGCGTCGTTATTTGACGGCGCAAAAGGCATCACCAAGGGCAGGAAATGGCGACCAACAAGAAGAAAATTTTCATCACCGAGTCGTTTTCGCAGGCTGGCCGCAGCATCCTCGGCGACCGCGACGACATCGAGATGATCGAATTCCCCAACATGATCTCGGCCGGTGACTTCCAGGCCAAGCTGCGCGAGCACGCGCCGGTCCACGGCGTGGCACTCGGCGCCACCCGCTTCGGCGAGACCGAACTGGAAGCATCCGGCGACATGAAGGTGGTGACGCGGATCGGCGTCGGCTTCGATGCGGTCGATGTCCCCGCGCTCAGCCGCCGCAAGGTGCCACTGATGGTGGCGGGCACCGCGAACTCGCCCTCGGTCGCCGAGCACGCGATGTTCATGATGCTGACGCTGGCCAAGCGCGCCAGCGAAATGGACATCATCGTCAAGGGCAACAAATGGGCGTCCCGGCTCGGCGCACTGCCCTATGACCTGTTCGGCAAGACCGTGCTGATCATAGGCTTCGGCCGCATCGGCACCCGTACCGCCAAGCGCTGCCTGGCGATGGAAATGACCGTCCTGGTCTACGATCCCTACAAGCCCGCCTCGGACATCAAGGCCGCGGGCTGCGAGCCGGTCACCAATCTCGATGCGGCGCTGCCGCGCGCCGATTTCGTCAGCATCCATTGTCCCAAGAATCCGGAGACCGTGGGCATGTTCAATGCAGCGCGGCTCAGGTTGATGAAGCCGACGGCCTATCTCGTCAACACCGCCCGCGGCGGCATCGTCGACGAGAAGGCGCTGCACGAGGCGCTGGTGTCGCGACAGCTTGCCGGCGCCGGCCTCGACGTGTTCGAGCAGGAGCCTCCGCCGGCCGACAATCCGCTCCTCGCGCTGCCCAACGTCATCACCGCGCCGCACGTCGCCGGCGTGACCCGCGAGGCGGTCGACCGCATGAGCGAGCAGACCGCGCTCAACATCCTGAGCGCGCTGGACGGCTCCCCGATCCGGCAGAACGTCATCAATCAGGACGTGCTCGGCTGATCCTGTTTCGCAAACCCGCGTCCGGCGCACGCCGGGCGCCTTGATTTGAGGCGGGTGCCCATGGCCTTCAAGGAATACGGCAAGTACGATGCGGTCGGCCTCGCCGATCTCGTCCGCAGGAAAGAAGTCAGCGCGCAGGAGCTTCTCGATGAAGCGATATCGCGCACCGCAAAGGTCGACCCGCAGATCAATGCGGTCGTGGTCAAGCACTACGACTATGCCAAGAAGCAGGTCGACCAGGGCTTGCCTGACGGCCCGTTCTCCGGCGTGCCGTTCCTGCTGAAGGATCTCGACCTGCTGCAGGGAACGGTCACCACCTTCGGCGCCAGCATCTACCGCAACAACGTCGCCGATCACACCGGCACCCTGGCGCAGCGCTTTCTCGACACGGGCGTGGCCATCTTCGGCAAGAGCTCCAGCCCGGAATTCGGGCTGATGCCGACCACGGAATCGCGGCTGTTCGGCCCGACCCGCAATCCCTGGAATACCGCGCACTCCTCCGGTGGATCGTCGGGCGGAGCGGCGGCCGCCGTGGCTGCGCGCATCCTGCCGATGGCGCATGCCAGCGACGGCGGCGGCTCGATCCGCATTCCCGCCTCGGCCTCAGGCGTGTTCGGCCTGAAGCCGACCCGCGCGCGCAACCCGCTTGGACCTGACCGGGGCGAGGGCTGGGGCGGCTTCTCCTGCGGCCATGTCGTCAGCATCAGCGTGCGCGACAGTGCTGTCATGATGGACGCCATCCACGGGCCGGAGACGACCAGCCTCTACGTGGCGCCGGCGCCGGAGCGGCCGTTCTCGCAGGAGGTCGGCCGCGATCCGGGCAAGCTGCGCCTCGCCTTCACCGACCGCTCTCCTTACGGCGATGCCATCGATCCCGAGATCGCTGCGGCCGTCCGAGAGGTCGCGGCGATGCTGGGCAAGCTCGGCCACCACGTCGAGGAGCGCGCGCCGAAGCTTCCAGCCGATCCGGCCGCCGTCATGGCTGTTATCGTCGGCTCCAACACCGCCTTGACCGTTCGAATGGCGGAAGCGGTGTTTGGCCGCCAAATGACCGACCAGGATTTCGAAGTCCTGACCATGGCGATGAGCCACAACTCGCAGAAGACCAGCGCTACCGACTATGTCGCGGCTCAGCTCGATGCCTTCCGGATCGCGCGCTCGCTCGCAGAGTTCTTCGAGACCTGCGACGTCTTCCTGTGTCCGACGCTGTGTGCGCCGCCGGTGAAGATCGGCGAGCTCGACACCATGGCGGCTGACCTCTCGCACATCGCGCCGATCCTGCGCCGCTACATGCCTGGCACCTCGATGTTCAACATGTCCGGCCAGCCCGCCATGAGTGTACCGCTGGCCTGGAACAATGCGGGATTGCCGCTCGGCATGATGTTTTCGGCCAGGCTCGGCGATGAGGCGACCTTGTACCGTCTGGCCGCCCAGCTCGAGCAGGTGCGGCCCTGGAAGGACAAATTGCCGCCGGTATGCGCGTAAGCATGGGTGGCAGGCAGCCAAAACTCAGCCTTATTCGCAACGCAACGAAGGGAAAGACAGGCGCGGGAACCGTGCTACCTGTCCCGCTGACCGTACTTGAATCCAGGGGCTCGATCGTGAACAGCAGTGATCCAACCGACCACGCACTGGCGGCTATCGCCAGCATGCTGCGGCAAAACCTGGAAGCCGCGGAAGTTCCGCCGCCGGAGCGCGAGGCGGAAAGGCAGGCGCTTGCGGTCGTCGACGATGAGCCGCTCGCGCCCGAGACGCCGAACGGCGATGACTACTTCAAGGTCGGCCCTGGGCCGATAGTATCGATCCGTTTCAAATGGTCGATGCGGCGTGGCGACAACGACGAGTTCTTCGTCGATGAGACCATCGGCGAGACCTCCACCCCGATCGTAGCGGGCCCGATGAGCCGGGAAGCCGCGGTCAAATTGATCGACGATCGCGAGGCCGAGGCACGGCGGCGCTTCGAGGATCTGCGCAACGAGATGGCCGGCCGCAGCGCCGTCGCCCACGTGCTGCGGGCAAGCGGCGAAGCCTGATCGGCTGGTTCAAAAAATGGTGCGGAGCCTGCGGCTATTGCGTGGAATTGACGACCTATTTGGCTGAACCTAGATTCGGCTGCGGATAGATTTGAACCGATCCTGCGTGGTCACGACTTATGTTTGAAAGTGACCTAGGTCACTCTGGTTGAAGCCGCCGAAGCCTTAAGGCTTTGGGCCAGGATTTTCCTGTTCAGGAGGCCAACATGAAGAAACTCTTGGCTGCCATCGCCCTGCTGCTGGCGAGCGGCACAGCGCAAGCCCAGTACACCTTCGAGTATGGGGGCAAGACCATCCGCATCGACCCTGATCGCGGCACGGTCCAGATTCCCGGTGTCTACGACAACACCAAGAAGGCCAAGAAGAACGAAGACGCCCCGGCTGCCAAGTCGAAGGACAAGCCCGCGGCGACCACAACGGCGGCACCGCCTCCCGCGGCGGCTCCGGTTGAGCAGCCCACCGCCGCGGCACCGCCGCCACCTGCCCAAGCACCCAGCGCAGTAGCTGCCCCGGCAGCGCCCCCGATCCAGGCCCCGGTTCCGCCGCCGCTTGGCGCTGCCGGAGTGGGGTCCACGACGACTGCGGTGGCAACGCCGACCGACAATTCGGTGAGCCCGGCCACCAGTGCGCCGCCGCAGGTCCAGCAGAGCGTTACACCGGCCCCGGCAGCAGCGCCTCCGCCCGCGCCAACCGTTGCCGTGGCTCCTCCGGCTCCCGCTCCCCCGCCGCCCAGGCCGGCTCCGGTGGCGAGCAATTCACCGATCGGCGTCTGGCTCACCGAGGAGAAGGAAGGCCAGGTCCGCATCGAGCAATGCGGCAGCAATCTCTGCGGCTACTCCGTCGACAAGAAGACCAACCAGAACGGCGAGCAGGTGCTGATCAACATGAAGCCCGGCAAGGACAAATGGAGCGGGCGCATCCTCGACCCCTCCACCGGCAGCATCTATGACTCCACCATCGCCATGAAGGGCAGCGACACCCTGCGCGTGCAGGGCTGCGTCTTCGGCGGCGCGTTCTGCGGCGGCCAGACCTGGACGCGGGTCAACTAAAGCGCGATGAGATCTGGATGATCGCGCTTTAGGTTGTTGTTTGAGCATGGTCTTTTCGGAAAACCGTCACACTTTTCCGGATCATGCTCTAGCGGCGCAGTGTGACGTTCGTCATCTTGAGGGCCCCGCCTCGCCGGCGGGGGCTTCTTAATGCGTGACAGCGGTCACGGTAGCCGGGTTCCCGGCGTGACACCTTCACCCCCGCGAGGAACACGAATTGGGGAAGGTGATGACCATGAGCGCATTTCGCAAAACCAGACTTGCCGGCTTGCTGATCGCCAGCGCGTTGCTGGCAACGCCCGCCGCGGCGGCCGCCACGGCATTCGACGGACAATGGAGCGTGCAGATCGCTTCGTCGAGTTCTTCGTGCACCAATGGCGCATCGGTTTCGATCGGCATCAGCAACGGCCAGGTAGCCTCGAACACCGCCAGCGTAGCGGCGTCGGGCCGGGTTGCGGAGGCCGGCACCATCAGCGTGACACTGAGCTCCGGGATCAAGCGCGCGGTCGGCTATGGCCGGCTGAACGGCTCGTCCGGCTCCGGCACCTGGCGCGCGGCCACCTGTTCGGGCACCTGGACCGCCCAGCGCAATTGACGGCGCCGGTGCGCGCCGCCGCGATTACGCCGAAGGCGCGACGTTGTAGTCGCTGTCGGTGACATGCTCCATCCAGGTGACATAGCTGCCGTCGAGCGCTTCCTGCATGGCGATGTGGGTCATCGAATTGTTCGGCGCCGCACCGTGCCAGTGCTTCTCACCCGGCGGAATCCAGACGACGTCGCCGGGCCGGATCTCCCGCACCGGGCCGCCCAGGGCCTGCACGCGGCCAACGCCGGAAATCACATAGAGCGTCTGGCCGAGCGGATGGGTATGCCAGGCCGTCCGTGCGCCGGGCTCGAACGAGACGCGGTTGCAGGCCACCCGTGCCGGCGCTTCGGTCTGGATGATCGGATCCTGCAACACGGTGCCGGTGAAGGATTCCTTCGGCGCCCGGCGCGTAGGCCGGGTGCCGGCGAGATGGATTTGCATGGGGGATTCCTCTTCCTGGGGCTGTTATTGCTTGCTGGCGGCGTAGCGCGCCTTCGTCTCGGCGTTCATGGGATAGAGGCCGGGCAGAACGGCGCCGTTGTTCACCTCGTTGACGATCCAGGCTTCCATGCGCTCCTGTTCCGGTCCCTCGGCGAGGACATGATCGAGCTGCGCCTGCGGGATCAGCACCGCGCCGTCCTGATCGGCGACCACGATGTCGTTCGGAAACACGGCGACGCCGCCGCATCCGATCGGCTCGCCCCAGCCGACGAAGGTCAGGCCCGCAACCGAGGGCGGAGCGGCGTAGCCGTTGCACCACACCGGCAGGCTGGTGCCGACCACGCCTTCAACGTCGCGCACGACGCCGTCGGTGACGAGGGCCGTGACGCCACGCTTGACCATGCGGGCGCAGAGGATGTCGCCGAAGATGCCGGCATCGGCCACCCCCATGGCGTCGACCACGGCGATACAGCCTTCCGGCATTGCCTCGATCGCGGTGCGCGTCGAAATCGGCGACGACCATGATTCCGGCGTGGCGAGATCCTCGCGCGCGGGCACGAAGCGCAGCGTGAACGCGGAACCAACAAGTCGCTTCTGACCGGGAAGCAGCGGCCTGGTGCCGCGCATCCAGATGTTGCGCAGGCCCTTTTTGAGCAGCACCGTCGTGATGGTCGCGGTGGAGACTTTGGAAAGCGTTGCGATCTGCTCGGGGGACAGGGACATCGAGAGGACAGGCTCCGGTGAGGTGACTTTTGCGGGCGCATCTTGCGGGGAAGGCGCCCAGCGTCAAGGGCCACAGGATCAACCCTGCCTGTCGCCGACCTACCGCTCAATTTGTTGAAGTTGCGAGAACTTTTCTGAAGACGAATTCCACTCGGCATTGAAACGCGCTAGCCTGTCTGGCGAAAATCCTGGAAGGCCATGGCCAGCGAAAACCTCCCCCGTCTCCTGCCGAGCGGCGATCGCGCCATCACGGTGGAATATTCCCGAGATATCGACGATGCCGCCAATGCGCGGGTGCTCGCGCTCGACCGGGCGCTGGCGCGCGATCCGATCGAGGGCGTCACCGAGGCGGTACCGACCTATCGCTCGCTGCTGGTGCATTACGATCCCGCCCAGATCGATTTTGACGCGCTGAGCGCGCGTCTGACCGCGCTGGCGCGGCTGCCGGCCGACGCCGGATCGCGCGCGCGCCGCTGGCGCATCCCGGTGGCCTATGGCGGCGAGCAGGGCATCGATCTCGAGGATGTCGCCAAGGCGCTCCGCACCACGCCGGACGAGGTCGTGGCGCGGCATGCCGGCGGCAACTATCGCGTCGCGATGATCGGCTTCACCCCGGGCTGGTCCTATCTCAGCGGTCTCGACAAATCGCTGCACCTGCCGCGGCGGCAGGATCCGCGGATCATGACGCCTGCGGGCACCATCTCGATCGGCGGTGTGCAGGCCGGCGTGCAATGCATCGCCGGCCCCAGCGGCTGGCATCTGCTGGGCTGCACACCGGTGCGCACCTACCAATTGCACCGCGATCCCACCTTCCTGCTCGAGCCTGGCGATTACGTCACGTTTTTCCGTATCGACGCCATTACCTACGCTGAGCAGCTGAGGGCCGCCGAGGCGGGCGAGATCGTCGCTGAGCTGGTCGCCTGATGCCGAAGCTCGTTGTTACTTCCATCGGTCCTGCAAGTTCGATCCAGGACGCCGGACGTCCGGGTTCGCAGCGCTACGGCCTGCCGCCGAGCGGCGTGATGGACCGCCTGTCGCTCGCGGCGGCCAATGTGCTGGTCGGCAACGCGCCGATGGCCGCCGCCATCGAGCTTGGCCCGTTTGGTGCAGCCTTCACAGCGCGCGGCGGCTCCGTGCGCGTTGCGCTGTCGGGGGCGCAGCGGAACGGCGACATCGCCGGACATCCCGTCGCCTTCGACACGTCGATGACCATTGCCGAGGGCGAGACGCTGACGCTTGGTTTCGCCCGCACCGGCTCTTTCAGCTATCTCGCCATCGAGGGCGGCATCGCCGGCGAGGCGGTGTTCGGCAGTATCTCGGTCAACGCGCGCGCCGGCCTCGGCAGCCCCTACCCGCGCCCGCTGCAGGCCGGCGACGGGCTGGAAGTTGCCGCCGCCAGCGGCGCGCCGGAGCGCCGTATCGAATTGCCGGCGCTGTCGGACGCGCCGATCCGGGTGGTGCTCGGGCCGCAGGACGACGAGTTTGCCGACGAGGCCAAGGCGGCATTTCTCGGCAGCGAGTGGAAGATCTCGGCCACCAGCGACCGCATGGGCTACCGGCTCGAAGGCCCCGTCATCAGGCATTTGCACGGCCACAACATCGTCTCCGACGGCACCGTGAACGGCAGCATCCAGGTGCCGGGCAACGGCCGGCCGATCGTGCTGATGCCCGATCGCGGCACCAGTGGCGGCTACCCCAAGATCGCAACCGTCATCTCGGCCGATTTTGGCCGCTTCGCGCAAATCTCTGCCGGCCGCAGCTTCCGCTTCAAGGCCGTCAGCATGGCGGAGGCGCAGGCCGAGGCGAAAAAATTCGCGAAACTCATGCGCACCCTACCTGACCGGCTGCGCGCCGATGGCAGCGAATTCAACATCGAGGCCCTGGCGGATGCTAACGTGGCAGGCCATGCGGTAAGCGCGGTCGATGCCGGAACGTGGCATTCCTTTGCCCGGACAGAAAGCGAGCAGGCACCATGAAGACAGTCGATCTCAACTGCGATCTCGGCGAAGGTTTTGGCGCCTGGGAGATGGGCAATGACGCGGCGATGATCGAGCTCGCGACATCGGTCAACGTCGCCTGCGGCTTTCACGCCGGCGATCCCGACATCATGCGCCGCACGGTGGAGCTTGCAAAAGCGCGCGGCGTCGGCGTCGGCGCACATCCGGGCTATCGCGACCTGCACGGTTTTGGCCGCCGCCCGATGCCGGGCCTGACGTCATCGGAAATCGAGAACCTGATCGCCTACCAGATCGGCGCCCTGCAGGCGATCGCCACCGCAGCCGGCTACAAGGTCACCCACGTCAAGGCGCATGGCGCGATCTCCAATGTCGCCTGCGAGGACGACATGACGGCAAGGGCGATCGCCGCTGGCATCAAGGCGGTTGATTCCAACCTGATCTTCGTGGTGCTGGCCAATTCCAGGCTGGTGACGGCGGGCGAGAAGGCCAACCTGCCGATGGTGCACGAAGTCTTCGCCGACCGCGCCTATGAGGACAACGGCAACCTCGTCTCGCGCAAGAAGCCCGGTGCGGTGCTGCATGACCCCAAGGCCATCGCCGACCGCGTGGTCCGCATGGTGCAGGACGGTGCGGTCGTCTCCGTCACCGGCAAGGTCATCAAGATGCGCACCGACACGGTCTGCATCCACGGCGACACGCCCGGCGCGGTCGAGATCGCCCGCGGCATCCGCGCCGCGCTGAAGACTGCTGGTATCGACGTCGCGCCGTTCAAGAAACCGAATTAAATCCGATCGCTGATGGCGTGGTCGTGCGCGGCGCACCGGCAGCAGGGCGTCGAGATGGTCTCTCGGCGGCGGCTTTTTTGCGTCAGAACGGATGCACTGAAAGCGAGCCGAACACGACGGCCGCGATGAGCGCGAGCGAACTGTAGATCGCAATGGTATGCAGCCGCCGCTCCGTCTTCGAGGACACGGCGCGCGCACGGAAATGAAGGCGTGGTTCCGCAGAAAATTGCTGCATGGTCGATCTCCAACGCTGCATGTGCATGACATGGAAGATCGAAGGCTCGCGGATGCAATATGCTCGGGAAAATAGTGATAATGACGCTATCGCGAGCGCAAATCCCAGTAAAACTGTTCCGCTGTTCTGTTTTGGGCGAGAATATTCTTTGGCTCGATTATTGGACCCGACCAGCCGGCCTCCCGGTTGAACCTCAGATCACGCCCGAGTCCTGGATCTTCGGACGTCCGATTGCGAAGGCCGCCAGATGGCCGGCAATGTCTTCCGGATTGAACGGCGGACCGGTGAAAGCTCCGATCGCATCGCGCCCCTCGGCGGGCTTACCGGCCTGCCCCAGCGCTCGATCATAGAGGTCAGGCCGGAACACGCCCATCGCCGTCTTCAGCGCGTTCGGGCTGTATGCCGTTTGGCCCCACCGCACCATCTGCGCATAGAGCCAGGCAGCCTGCGCCGGCTCGGGCCGCGCGGCGCCTTCCCGCCCGACCAGCAGATAGCGCCCGCTTTCGCGCATCTTTCCATCGGGCGATATCTTCAGACGGCCTACCAGCGTGCGCTGGATCACCTCGGCGTCAACGCCGATGCGGTCGGCTTGCGCAAGAATCTCCGCGGCCTCGGTGCGGTTCTCCGGCCGCTCAATGAACTCGGCCGCACGCGCGGCGGCGCGAATCAGGGCGGCGACGACATCCGGATTCTTCTCCGACCAGCTCTCGCGTACCGCGAGGACCTTCTCGACCGCCCGCACCAGGATGTCGGCGACGAAATGCAGAATATGGCCGACGCCGAGATCGACCGCGACCGAATTCCAGGGTGCGCCGACGCAGAACGCATCGACGTGACCGTTCGCCAGGCTGTCGACCATGTAGGGCGGCGGCAGCACCACCAGCCGCACGTCCTCGTCGGGATCGACGCCGCCCGCCGCCATCCAGAACCGGAGCTGATAATTGTGGGTGGAAAACGGGAACGTCATGCCGAAGGTCAGCGGCTCTGCGCCTGCCTTCTTGCGGCTGGCGACGACCCGCGCCAGCGCGGCGGCAGTCGCCATCGGGTCGAAGCGGTCGCCGTCGAGCTCGGCCATGATCGCCGCATGCAAGGCCGGCGAGACGGTGATGGCGTTGCCGTTGAGCCCGAGATTGAAGGGCGCGGCGATCGGCACCTTGATGTGGCCGAGCCCGAGGCTGGAGGCGATCGCGACGGGGGCCAGCAGATGGGCAGCATCGAACAGGCCGATATTGAGCTTGTCGCGGACGTTCGACCACGACACTTCCCGCACCAGGGTGACGTCGAGACCTTCGTCCCGGGTAAAGCCCTTGTCGACGGCAACGATCAGGGCGGCGGCATCGACCAGCGGAATGAAGCCGATGCGCATGGGCTCACTCATTTCAGCATCTCCGACGCGGTGATGATCGACTGGGCGATCTCGCTTATTTTCTTCTTCTCGCGCATGGCGGTGGAGCGCAGCAGCACATAGGCCTCGTCCTCGGTGAGGCCCTTCACCTTCATCAGGATGCCTTTGGCGCGGTCGATCACCTTGCGGTCCTCGAGCGCGGATTTTGCGCGGTCGAGTTCGTCCTGCAGCTTGGCGAAGGCGTTGAAGCGGGACACGCAGAGGTCGAGGATCGGCTTGATCCGCTCTTTCTTCAGTCCATCCACGATATAGGCGGAGACGCCGGCCTCCACCGAAGCCTGGATCGAGGCGGCATCGCTCTGGTCGACGAACATGGCGATCGGCCGGCGCACCGCGCGGCTGACCTGGAACATCGCCTCCAGCACGTCGCGGCTGGGGTTTTCGAGGTCGATCAGGATAATGTCGGGATCTATCGCGAAAATCTGCGCCAGAAGGCTCTGCATTTCGCCGATGCGGACGACGCCGGTGAACCCCGCCTCCCGCAAGCCTTCCTCCAGGATCGCGGCACGGATCGGGCTCTCGTCAACAATGACGATCTTTGGAGACGATTCGGCGCTCATCGTTCACTCATGACCCGGCCCAGCATGCATACCCCACGCCAAACGTGACCGCAAAGCCTTGTATTTGCGGCGGAATGGGACTAGCTCCACCCTGTCAATCAGGAAATTTGGATCAGATGAGCGAGGCCGCCGCGCCCAAAGTCAGCTTTGTTTCGCTTGGCTGCCCCAAGGCGCTGGTGGATTCCGAGCGGATCATCACCCGCCTGCGCGCAGAGGGCTATGAGCTTGCGCGCAAGCATGACGGCGCCGATCTCGTCATCGTCAATACCTGCGGCTTTCTCGACAGCGCCAAGCAGGAATCGCTCTCGGCCATCGGCGAAGCGATGGCGCAGAATGGCAAGGTGATTGTCACCGGCTGCATGGGCGCTGAGCCCGAGCAGATCGAGGCCGCCTATCCCGGCGTGCTCTCGATCAGCGGACCACAGCAATATGAGAGCGTGCTGGAGGCCGTGCACCGCGCGGCGCCGCCGGCGCACAACCCCCATTTGGATCTGGTGCCGCCGCAGGGCATCAAGCTGACGCCGCGGCATTATGCTTATCTGAAGATTTCCGAAGGCTGCAACAACCGCTGCAGCTTTTGCATCATCCCGAAACTGCGCGGCGACCTGGTCTCGCGCCCGGCCAATGACGTGCTGCGCGAAGCCGAGCGGCTGGTAAAGGCCGGCGTCAAGGAGCTGATGGTGATCTCGCAGGACACCTCGGCCTATGGCATCGACATCAAATACGCCACGAGCCAATGGCAGGACCGCGAGGTCCGCGCAAGGTTCTACGACCTGGCGAAAGAGCTCGGCGAACTCGGCGCCTGGGTGCGGCTGCAATATGTCTATCCCTACCCGCATGTCGACGAGGTGATCGGCCTGATGACCGAGGGCAAGGTGCTGCCCTATCTCGACATCCCCTTCCAGCACGCGAGCCCCGAGGTGCTGAAGGCGATGAAGCGGCCGGCGGCGCAGGAGAAGACGCTGGCGCGGATCAAGGCGTGGCGCGAGGCCTGTCCGGAACTGACGCTGCGTTCGACCTTCATCGTCGGCTTCCCCGGCGAGACCGATTCCGATTTCGCCTATTTGCTGGATTGGCTGGAAGAGGCCGAGATCGACCGCCTCGGCTGCTTCAAATACGAGCCGGTCGCCGGCGCGACCTCCAACGCGATCGGCAATCCCGTGCCCGAGGAGATCAAGCAGGAGCGCTGGAACGCGTTGATGGCCCGGCAGCGAAAGATCTCCGCGCGCCGGCTCAAGCGCAAACTCGGCACGCGCCAGCAGGTGATCGTGGACGAGGTTGGGCCAACCGTTGCAAAAGGTCGGTCAAAGGCCGACGCCCCGGAGATCGATGGCGCCGTGTATCTGTCGAGCCGCCGGCCGCTCAAGGTCGGCGAGATCGTCACCGCGAAGATCGAACGCGCCGACGAATACGACATGCACGGCAGCGTCGCCGGCTTCTAGTTGCCGCCTAGCATGCCGTAATTGACGGACATGTAGCCGGACGAATCGTTGCGCAGGACGGCGTCACCAAAGATATCTGTAGGCATAGATGCCCGGTCCGTCGCCGCGCCGGCCCAGCAGCGTGACGTCGCGCTTGAGACGGACATCCGACCCTGCCCGTGCCGCCCGGGACTAATCCCCAGTGTCGATCGCCTGCCCGCGATAGAGCGCATTGGCATCGTTGCCCCAAGCTCCGCCGCCATGGACGCCGGCGTACCCGCCAGCCCAAGTTGAGCCGGTGCCGGCCGGCGCGAAGCGCCAGCTGATGCCGACCATCGCCGTTTGGAACTGAGCATGCGCATTCGCAGATTGGCTTAGCGAAACCGCGGTGCAGCAGCCCACAAACGCGGATGTGCTGGATGCGCCACTGATTCTTCCCAGGTCGACATACTGATAACCGGCCGTCAGCATGACGTTGGGCCGCAGGATGTATTCAAATCCGAAACCACCGACGCCGCCAACTTTGGTTTGCGACGTCTGGAATTGAGTGGTGAGGCCGAATGCGGAAAATGCGCTGCTCAAACCAACATTGCCATATGCAGCACCGCCCGTGACGTACACCAGCAACGGCCCGAACGTCGCGCCCAGACGCCCGCGGAAAGTGCCGTACCAATCAAGCGTCGCCTGCGTGCGGGCGAAATCGGTCGGACCGGGCGGGGGCGGAGTATATACCAATCCGCCATTCATCGAGCTGGTGAGACGCGTCGCCTGGAGATCGGTCTCGAACCCAAAGACTGCGCCTCCCTGCTGCCAGTTGTAACCGGCATGAGCGCCACCCACCGCGCTCGATGCACTAGCTGAGTTCGCACCGTTGACGGTCCGCGTTCCGAAGAATCCACCAGCCCCCGCATTCGTGGTCATGGCAAGCAACAGGGGCAGACCGCAAACGAGGAAGGCTAACGCCCTCAATCTGCTGCGCATGGAAATCTCCGCACATTCGAAGCGCCGGTAGTCGGCAATTGCGAAGCAAGTATAGGAAACCAAGGGGTGCTTGGATGTTGCGGAAAAGCCTCAACGGGCTGAATTCGCGCGCCACGACATCCGCGGTAATTACTTCCTTACCATTTTTGATGCAGGCGACCTCGAAAGTCAGGCCTGCCGAATTCTCTCGGACGTTCGCATGGCAAGGGCATGGATGGTCAGCGCGGGCGCCTCTCCTCCTCCGGATGAGGGAAACACGCTCGCATCGGCAATCCACAGGTTTCGCCATCTGTGGCTGCGGCCATAGCTGTCGACTACCGAACTTTGTGGGTCGTTGCCCATGCGGCACGTTCCGAACACGTGGCTGGCTGCAAACCGGTCCCAGCTCGAATAACTTTCGTAGATGCGCTCCGCGCCACTGGCAGCCAGCAATTCGTGCGACTTCCTTGCCATGAAGCGCAACCGCGCGACGTCGGCCTCGCCAAGCGAAGATGCAATGCGTGCGAGCGGCATGCCGAACCGGTCGCGCGCGCTCGGATCGAGATCGACGCGGCTGTCGCGATTGGGCAAGCTTTCACCGATGGCGCCGGTATGCAGCGCGTGACCCCACATGCGGCGGACCGATTGTGCATGCGCGCGTCCCCACCCCGGGATCGCCCGCATTGCGAAGGCGGCAAGCCCGCCAAGCTCGTTTTCGCCAGCTGCGTTGTAGAAGCGGCAGCCGCCGATCACGCCCGGAATGGCATCGGGCGCATTGAAGTCCCAGGAGATGGCGTCGTTTGGAAGACCGCGCCGTCCATGCTGCGGCTCCGGATGCAGCGCGCCGACGACGACGAACAAAGTGTCCATGAAATTACGTCCGACTTCGCCGCTTTCGTTGCCGAGACCGTCGGAAGCCAGCAGCAGGCGCGGCGTTTCGACGGCGCCGCAGGCGAGTACGAGATTGGGGCACGCGATACGCTCGATGCTGCCGTCGGCCCGCCCGACCAGAACCGCTGTGACGTGGTTGCCGCCGGCTTCGATGCGGACGACCGGGCTGTCGGGCCGGATCGTGCAGCGGCCGGTGGCCAGTGCAGCCTGGATGAAGGTGACGTCGGCGCTTCCCTTGTCGGCGCGCGGACAGCCGTAGTTGCAGGCGCCGCAATAGTTGCAGGGCGGACGACCGTTCCAGGCTCGCGACAGCGCGGCGCGGCTGTTGGGCTGCCAGTCGAGGCCGAGCGCCTTGGCGCCCTTGCCCAACGTCTTGGCCGCATATGACAGCGCATGCGGCGGCAGTGGAAACTCTTGCGAGCGCCAGCGCGCGCCCTGGCTTGCCGGGCCGGCGACGCCGATCAATTGCTCGGCCTCGTTGTAGTAACGCTCGAGCTCGGCGTATTCGAAGGGCCAGTCGGCAGCGACGCCGAACCGGCTCTTCATCTTCATCGCCGCGGGATGCAGGCGATGCGCTTCGCCGGTGAAATGCAATGTGCTGCCGCCGATGCCGCGAACGTGGTCGTATCTCTCCATCAGCCGCATGCCATCGGCCACGATCGGCCCGAGCCCGCGGCTTCCCGATGCCAGCAACGGCTCCGGTCGAGTCAGCTTCTGCCCAGCGGCAAAGGTCACACTGCCTGTGCTCCCCGGCTTTTCCGGAAAGCCTCTGGTCTCCCAATCCTTCGTCGTCAGTGGATAGTCGGTTGCCGCATCGAAACGCGGGCCGGCATCGAGCAACAGCACGGACAAGCCGCGCCGGCACAGGCCATACGCCGCCGCGGCCCCGCCGGCGCCGGCGCCAACGACCACTGCGTCCCAATTGGCCTCACCGCTCAACTGGGCGGCTCCTGAAAGTCGGCAAATCCCTCCGGCTGCGGCGGGCCGGTATAGGCGAAGGTCTTCTTGATCGCGGGCTCCGCATAATAGGCAGTTCCGATGTGATGCCGGAGCGCGAGCACGAACGGCCGGATGCCGTCATCGGACGATGTGAAGGCCGCATCGAGCATTGCAAGCCTGCTCGCCTCGTCGAGCGCCACGAAGTCTGTAGCGCCACGCGAGGCCGCCGCGCGATCGAGCCAGGCGAGGCCCTCGCGTATCGACGATTGCAGGTCCGCCATTGCAAGCACACGCTCATGCAGCCCGAAGCTGGATGCTGCAGGAAGTCCATCGCCGCCGGGGAAAAGGGTATCGACGACCGCAGCCAGCGACGGTGCAGTTCCCGGTGACGCGGGCGCCGCCAGCGCGCGGCGCAGCATGCGGCTGCCGCCGAGCAAAAGGCCGCCGAGAAGCGCCAGCACGTTTCGCCGCTGCATGAGGATGCTCCTTCACCGTGAAACTAATGCAGGATCGTCGCGAGGTTAATGGCCCTTGAGGGTGCATCGCTGCCGAGGTCGTCGTCGATCAACGATTGGCCCGTCTTGACATCGCGGCCATTTCGGCTGTATGAGCGCGCGCCATGAAGTTGAACCGGACCATCCGCCGCGCCGACCGCCGTCGTATCCACGACGATGCGGGCGCGCGCCATGTCCGACGACTAAGCTGAACCAATAGATCAGCCAGGTTTTCGAGAAGGCCGCACCCGCAAGGTGCGGCCTTTTTGCTTTTGCGCCTGCTTGTTCACCCCAACCCAAGAGGAGATCGACATGACCACTGCCACCCGCTCGTTCGATGCGCTGATGGACATCACCGCCCGCCCGCAGGTCGTGTTCGTGCGCGGCAAGGGCAGCTACCTCTGGGACGATACCGGCCGCCGCTATCTCGACTTCATGCAGGGCTGGGCGGTCAACTGCCTCGGCCATTCGCCCGAAGTCATTGCGGACGCGCTCGCCGTGCAATCGGCGGCGCTGCTGACGCCGAGCCCGGCCTTCTACAACGCGCCGAGCCTGAAGCTGGCGAAAGCGCTGGTGGAGAAAAGCTGCCTCGACCGAGTCTTCTTCGCCAACTCGGGCGCAGAAGCCAATGAAGGCGCGATCAAGCTCGCGCGGAAATACGGCGCGCTGCACAAGGGCGGCGCGCATGAGATCATCACCTTCGAGGGCGGCTTCCACGGCCGGACGCTCGCGACCATGTCGGCGTCGGGCAAGAAGGCATTCGAGCCGCTGTTCGAGCCGAAGGTCGCCGGCTTCCGCAAGGCGAAACTGAACGATCTGGCATCCGTGAAGGCGCTGATTACGCCCTCAACCGTGGCGGTCATGCTGGAGCCGATCCAGGGCGAGGCCGGAGTGTGGCCCGCAACCGATCAATTCCTGCGGGAGCTGCGCGCGCTGACCAGGGAGCACGGCCTGCTGCTGATTCTCGACGAGATCCAGACCGGCGTCGGCCGAACCGGCAAGCTGTTTCACTACGAGCATGCCGGGATTGAGCCCGACATCATGACTCTCGGCAAGGGCATCGGCGGCGGCGTGCCGCTCGCGGTGCTGCTTGCCAAGGAAGCGGCTTCCTGCTTCGAACATGGCGACCAGGGCGGCACCTTCAACGGCAATCCGTTGATGTGCGCGGCCGGCTTTGCCGTGCTAGATCATGTCAGCCGGCCAGAGTTCTTGAAGGCGACCGTGGATGCCGGCCGGCTTCTGGAAAGCGAGCTGCAGAAGCTGTCTGCGCGACATGGCCTTGGCGAGGTCCGCGGCCGCGGTCTGCTGCTCGCGCTTGATCTGAAGCTGCCGATCGGCGCGGCGATCGTGGCGCAGGCATTTCAGCACGGACTCTTGCTCAACTCGCCGCAACCGGACGCGCTACGCTTCATGCCGGCGTTGAACGTGTCGCGGGCGGAGATCGCCGAAATGATCGAGGGGCTTGACGCGATCCTGACCGAGTCCGGGGTGGCGCGGCGGGTCGCTTGATACTACCAACGTCGTCATGCCCGGCCTTGTGCCGGGCATCCACGTTCTTCGTGCGGCAAAGAAGTCGTGGATGGCCGGGACAAGCCCGGCCATGACGGCGTTGAGAACGACGCGGCATTACGGCCGCAAAATCGCTGCGCCCGTCGTCGCCCGGCCCTCCAGATCGCTGTGCGCCCGCGCGGCATCCTTGAGTGCGTAGGCGTGATTGATCGGCACATGCAGCTTGCCGTTGATGACGGCGGAAAACACGGTGTCGGCGCCTTCGAGCAACTCCTTGCGGGTGGCGACATAATCATTGAGCTTCGGCCGGGTCGCAAACAGCGAGCCATGATTGTTGAGCTCGGCAATGGAGAATGGGGGGACCGGCCCTGAGGCGTTGCCGAAACTGACGAACATGCCGCGTCGCCTCAGGCACGACAGCGATCCGGGGAAGGTCGCCTTGCCGACGCCGTCATAGACCACGTCGCACAATTCGTTGCGGCTGATTTGTTTCACCCGCTCGACGAAATCCTCTTCGTTGTAGTTGATGACGTGGTCGCAGCCATTGGACAGCGCGAGGTCGGCTTTGGCCTGCGAGCCGACGGTGCCGATGACATGGGCACCGAGCGCCCTCGCCCACTGGCAGGCGAGCAGTCCAATGCCGCCGGCCGCGGCATGGATCAGCACGCGGTGATGCGGCTCGACCTTGAACGTCTTGTGCAGGAGGTACCAGACCGTCAGCCCCTTGAGCATCAGCACGGCGCCCTGCTCATAGGTGATGTGGTCGGGCAGCTTGACCAGCTTGTCCCAGGGGATGTTGCGCTCCGAGGCGTAGCCGCCAAGATTGAAATAATATGCGACGCGATCGCCGGGATGGAAATTCGTCACGCCCGGCCCGACCGCGATCACCTCTCCGGCGGCCTCGTTGCCGGCAATGAAGGGCAGCCCCGGCGCCTTGTAGAGCCCGGTGCGGAAATAGACATCGATGAAGTTGAGGCCGATGGCGTGCTGGCGAATGCGGACCTCGCCCGGGCCCGGCGCCGGCACGTCCACGCTTTCATAGGTCAGGACTTCCGGACCCCCTACCTTGTGAACCCGGACGGCCTTGGTCATGACCCCTTCTCCCTTGTATTTCCAAGCAGAACCGAACGCCTGCTGGCCTGCCTTGTCAACCGACGCCATGGTCGCGGGGCCGGCCTACTTCACCTTGGCCTTCCGCCGGTTGCGCTTCGCCAGCACGTTGAAGAATTCGACCGCGGCCGAGAACGCGATGGCGAAGTAGATGTAGCCGCGTGGGATGTGGAACTTGAATCCATCCGCCACCAGCGCAACGCCGATCAGCACCAGGAATGCCAACGCCAGCATTTTCGTGGTCGGATGCTCCGCGACGAATCGCGCCACCGGGCCCGATGAGATGTACATGACGACACAGGCGATCACGACCGCGGCGACCATGATCTCCAGATCCTGCGCCATGCCGATCGCCGTGATGATGGAGTCGAGCGAGAACACGAGATCGACAACGATGATCTGTATGATCACCCAGAAGAACGCGCTCGCGGCGGACCGCTCGTCAGTCTCGCCCTCGCCGGCCTCGACCTCGGCGTGAATCTCGTGCGTCGCCTTCGCGATCAGGAACATGCCGCCGCCGATCAGGATGATGTCGCGCCAGGACAGCGCGACGCTCTTCACCGTGAAGACGGGCTCGGTCAGGCCGATCAACCAGACCAGCAGGCTGAGCAGGATGATGCGGAACACCAGCGCGAGCAGCAGCCCGATCTGCCGTGCGCGCGTCGCGTGCGGCTCGGGAATGCGCGACACCAGCACCGAGATGAAGATGACGTTGTCGATTCCGAGGACGATTTCCAGCGCTGTCAGGGTGAGCAGCGCTGCCCAGGCTTCCGGGCTGGTCAGAAGTTCGATCATGCCTTTAGCGATTTGATGATGCGGATGGCGGCATTGCTGCCGAGGACGTAGAGGCCGATGGCGCAGAGGGCGACCGTGATGGGCAATCCGACATTGAAGTCATGGACCAGCGTGATCATGGCGAGCACGGCCCAGGCCGCGAGCAGCCACATCGTCAGCCAGCGCAGCCGCACGACGCGGAAGGGGTGCAGCACATGGATCGGCACGAAGGTCAGCACGATCAGCGCGGCGACGGCGAGTGTCGAGAGCATCGGCGGCAGTTGCAGCAGAAACAGATAGAACGCGACGACGTTCCACAACGCCGGAAATCCGCGAAAATGGTTGTCGGCCGCTTTCATGCGCCGGTCGGCGAAGTACAGCGCGCCGGTCACCACGATGCCGATGCCCAGGATCGGCGCGGCCACCGGCAACAAGAGTCCGCTGGCGGTGATCGCGTAGGCCGGCACGAACACATAGGTCAGGAAATCGACCACAAGATCGAGGATGTCGCCGGACCAGTTCGGCTGCAGCCGCACCACATCGAGCCACCGTGCGATCGGCCCGTCGATCGCGTCGATGACGAGCGCGACGCCGAGCCAGGCGAACATGTTGGTCCAGTGCTCGCGCACCGCTTCCAGCATCGCGATCAGCGCAACGCCCGCCCCCAGCGCGGTGAAGATATGCACGGAAAACGCCGCGGTGCGCATCCGCAAGGAGGATTGTGACGAAAGTGGCGGGCTGGCCTGGTCCATGGCGCTGCAGTGCTATCAGGAATCATGGGCGTTTGCACATTGCGGCGTTCGGCCGCGTAACTTTCGGGAACCCTTGAATCAATTCCAAGCCTTGAAATTACCGGAGCAAGCGTCAATTGTCCCTGTCATGAACGACGCTTCCATGACTTTCGACACCGTGGTCGTGGGCGGCGGGCCGGCCGGCCTGACCGCCGCGATTGCGCTGGCGGATGCCGGCGCCAGGACCGCCCTGCTCGCTCGCCACGCGCCTTACGCCGACAACCGCACCACGGCGCTGCTCGGCGCATCCGTGGACCTGCTCGAACGCCTCGACGTGTGGCGGCGTTGCCGGGACAGCGCCGCCCCGCTCAAGGTGATGCGGCTGGTCGACGATACCGGCCGCCTGATCCGCGCACCCGAGGTCCGCTTCGTGTCCGAGGAAATCGGCCTCGATCAGTTCGGCTTCAATATCGACAACCGGACGCTGCTCACAGCGCTCGAGGCACGCGCCGCGGAGCTGCCCGGACTGACGCGGATCGACGACGAAGCCACCACGGTCGTGCCGGAGGAAAGCGCGGTCGCCATCGTGACGCGGCAGGACAAGACGCTGGGTGCGCACCTCGTGGTCGGCTCCGACGGACGCCAATCCCTGTGCCGCGATGCCGCCGGCATCGAGATGCGGCGGCGCGACCTCAAACAGACGGCGCTCACCTTCAACGTCAGCCATTCGAGGCCGCACCGGAATATCTCCACCGAATTCCATACCCCGCAGGGGCCTTGCGTGTTCGTGCCGCTGCCCGGCAACCGCTGCAGCGTCGTCTGGGTCATGCGGCCCGATGAAGCCGAGCGGCTGATGGCGCTCGGCGATGAAGAGCTTTCGGAAGCGCTCGAGCGGCAATCGCACTCCATCCTCGGCCGCACCAGGCTCGAGCCGGGCCGTTACAAATTCCCGCTCGCGATCGAGCGTCCCACGCAGATCGCCAAGAACCGCACCGTGCTGGTCGGGGAGTCCGCCCATGTCGTGCCGCCGATCGGCGCCCAGGGCCTCAACATGAGCCTGCGCGATGCCGCCGACCTGGCCCGCATCGTGAGCGAGGCGCTCAGCCTCGGCGAAGATCCCGGCGGGCCGCAGGTGTTGAGCCGCTATGCCGCCGCGCGGCGCAGCGACATCGCAAGCCGAACGTTCGTGATAGACATCGCCAATCGGTCGCTGCTGTCGGACCTTCTTCCGGTGCAGACGGCTCGCGCCGCCGGCCTGCACCTGATCGGCGCGGTCGGCCCGCTCCGCCGCCTTGCCATGCGCGAAGGGCTGGCGCCGTCCTGGCGCAGCCAATAGCGCTCTCAGGGAAACGTCAACCGGCCGGTCTGGAGCAGCCACATCACGCCGGTCAGCGTAACGACGGACGCAAAAGTCCCGATCAGCACGGCGACCGAGGCCGGCTCGATCCAGGTGTCGTTCTGTCGTGCCATCACGAACACGTTGAGCGCTGGCGGCAGCGCCGCCAGCAGCAGCGCGGTCGCCGCCCATGGCTGGGCGAACGGCCCGAATGCCAGCATCAGCGCAAAGACCATCAGCGGATGCGCAAGCAGCTTCACGGCGATCACGCCCGGCACTTCCCACGGCACCCGTTCGAACGAGCGCAGCGCAACCGTGACACCGAGCACGAACAGTGCGGTCGGCGCGGCAGCGTTCTGCAAGAATTGCAGCGTATTGCTCAGCGCGACCGGAAATTCGACGTGCAGCGCCGCACACAGAGCACCAAGGCACGCCGACATGATCAACGGGTTCAGCACGATCTGCCTGACCACCACGCCAAGCGCATGCAGCAGCGAGGGATGCTCGCGATCGGTCATTTCGATCAGCAGCGGCACGACCGAAAACAGGAAAATGCTGTCGCAGCAAAAGATCAGGGCCGTCGGTGCCGCGGCCTTGTGGCCGAGCACAGCGAGCGCCAGTCCAGGGCCCATATAGCCGATATTGCCATACGCGCCGGACAGCCCCGCAATCGTCGCCTCGCGCAGCGTCAGTTTGCCGATCAGCTTGCCTACGATCATGGCCAGCGCAAAGGCGAGCATGGTGCCGAGCGTGGTCGCGATCAGGAATGGCGGGTTGTTGAGTTCGGCAAACGGCGTTCGCGACATGATCCCGAACAGCAGCGCCGGCAGCGACACATACAGCAGGAAAAAGTTCATCCAGGCGAGCCCGGACTCCGGCAGCGCTTTGACCTTGCCGCAAACGTAACCAACGAAGATCAGGCCGAAATACGGAATGGCCAGATTGATAATGTCGATCATCGCAAACGGTATTTTCTGCAGTGATTCCGGGCGCGTGGCAGCGAGTCTTGCCATGCCGGAGAAGGTTAATTCCTCTACATGCCCCTAGCATCGGCCACAATCATGGTCTATCGACGAAGCCATGATTAAAGCGCGTACGGCCAAATTTCAGATCGGACAGATCGTCCGCCACCGGGTGTTCTCCTTCCGGGGCGTGATCTTCGACATCGACCCGGAGTTCAACAACACCGAGGAATGGTGGCTCTCGATCCCCGAGGAGGTGCGGCCGCACAAGGACCAGCCGTTCTATCATCTGCTCGCCGAGAATTCGGAGACGGAGTACGTCGCTTACGTATCCGAGCAGAACCTGCTGCCCGACGATTCCGGCGAGCCTATCCGCCATTCGCAAGTCGCAGAGATCTTCATCAAGGACAAGTCCGGCACCTACCGCCCGCGCAATCCGTCGCTGAACTAGGCGAGAAATCCTGCAGCAATAAGTAAAAAGGCGCCCCGCGGGGCACCTTTCGTTTTGGTGTCCGGTGCGGCGCTTATTTCGCGGCCGGGTTCGACTTCTGCATGTCCTCGAGCTTCTTGCGCTGCTCTTCGGCGCGCTTCTGCAGCTCTTCCTGCAGCTTCTTCTGGTTTTCCTCGAACACCTTCGGATCGGTCGGCGGACCATCATAGGCCTTGGCGAACTCGCCGACCAGCGGCAGCGGCAGCGTCAGCGGCGCGCCGTTGGAGTTGATGGCTTGCACCACGAGGGTCTGACCCTTCTTCAGCGCCGCGATCGTCTCGGGGGTGGCTTCATAGTCGGACATGCAGCCGTTCTGGAAGCAGATCACGTACGGCGCCTGCTGCGGCTGGTTGTTGTCGACGATAATGCGCGTGCCATGGATCAGCTGCATGCCGAGCGGCAGCGTTACGCGGAGAATCTTCTTCGGCTCGCCTTCCGGCTCGATGATGACGGCGGCGATGACCGGCTGGCCGGACTCGATGCGGCCGTCCTTGCCAGTGAAGCAGACCTGCTTGGCGCCGGCTTCCTGGCCCTTGAGGCAGAACTTGGTCCAGGGCGCGTAGATCAGCTGGATCTGCTGTTCAGGAGGCTGCTGACCCGCGGGCGCCTGGGCCGAGGGCTGGCCGCCGCCTGCCGCGGGGGCCTGCTGGGCTGCCGGCCCCTTGGGCGCGGCCGGCGCCGCCTTCGGCGCGGCGGGGGCCTTTGGAGGGGCCTTGGGCGCGGCCGGTGCCGGTGCGCCGGGCGGCGGGGCCGGCGTCTGGGCCTCTACGACGGAAACCGCCAGCGAAGCCGACAAGGTGGTCGCCGCCAACAGGGCGAAAACCCGCCCACGCGGCCGAACCGCGGCCAAGATACGGAGATTCATTGCGGAAAACCCTTTCTGAAGCCAGGCGCCCGAACCGCTGCGGACACCAAATCCCTGTGCCGTTTTGGGGCGGCTGTCTCTGAGCCAATTGAGGCGGTTGCGTGACGGGGCCGCCCCGCTGGTCAATTTCCTGCCTTCAATACAGCGGCGGACGAAAAGATCAATGCCGACAGGCGTCTTGGAGCGATGTCACAGCGATGGCCGCGGCCCTATGGTAAAGCTTCGCGGGTGACACGTTTCGAATCAGATCGGCGCCGAAAAACACGCCTGATCCGGCGCCTCGCCATCCACCTTGCGGGCCTGCTCCTGCTCGCAGGCGCAACCTGGCCCGGCCGTGCAGCTGCTGCGGAGAGCTATGCCATCGCCATGCACGGCGCACCGCAGTTGCCCGCCGACTTCGCCCACATGCCCTACGCAAACCCGTCCGCACCGAAGGGCGGCCGGATCATCTGGGGTCTCTCCGGAACCTTTGACAGCCTCAATCCGCTGATCGTGCGCGGGCTCGCCGTGCAGCAGATGCGCGGCTACGTCATCGAAAGCCTGATGGCACGCGGCAACGATGAGCCCTTCACGCTTTACGGCTTGCTGGCAAAGACCGTCGAGACCGACGATGCCAGGACGTTCGTCACCTTCCGCCTCGATCCTCGCGCCCGATTCTCCGACGGCAAGCCGGTCACCGCGGAGGATGTGCTGTTCTCCTGGGCGCTGTTGCGCGACAAGGGGCGCCCCAACCATCGCCAGTACTACGCCAAGGTCGCCAAAGCCGAGGCGCCCGATCCGCTCACGGTGCGGTTCGACCTTGCCGGCGCCAACGACCGCGAATTGCCGCTGATCCTCGGATTGATGCCGGTGCTGCCGCGGCATGCCGTGGATGCCGCGACCTTCGAGGAGACCACCATGACCGGGCCGGTCGGCTCCGGCCCCTATCGCGTGACGGCCGTGCGGCCGGGCACGAGCGTCACGCTGACCCGCAATCCCGACTATTGGGGCCGCGATCTGCCGGCCAATCGCGGCCTGTGGAATTTCGACGAAGTCAGGCTCGACTTCTACCGCGAGGCCAATGGCCAGTTCGAGGCCTTCAAGCGCGGCCTTTACGACTTCCGCGTCGAGCACGAGCCGCTGCGCTGGCATGAGGGCTACGATTTTCCGGCCGCCCGCAGCGGCGATTTGATCCGCGACGTGGTCAAGCCCGGCATGCCGCAGCCGTCCGAATTCCTCGTGTTCAACACGCGCCGGCCGATGTTCTCCGACATCCGCGTGCGCCGCGCGCTGACGTTGCTGTTCGACTTCGAATGGATCAACAAGAACTACTTCTTCGGATTGTACGGCCGGAAGGCGGGCTTTTTTGCCGGGTCGGAACTGTCGGCCTATGAGCGCGCTGCGGACGCACGCGAGCAGGAATTGTTGAAGCCCTATGGCGCGCTTGTGCCATCGGACATTCTCGAGGGCAGCTATCGCCTGCCGGTGACCGATGGATCGGGCCGCGACCGCGCCAGCTTGCGCGCAGCGCTCGCGCTGCTTTCTGATGCCGGATACGATCTCGAAGGCACGGTGCTGCGCCAGCGCACCACCAAGACGCCCCTCGCCTTCGAGATACTCGTGACCACGCGCGACCAGGAACGCATCGCGCTCGCCTACCAGCGCGATCTCAAGCGGGCCGGCATCGAGGCGACCATTCGCGCCGTCGACCCCGTGCAGTTCGACCAGCGCCGGCTCGCTTACGAATTCGACATGCTGCAAAACCGCTGGGACCAGTCGCTCTCGCCCGGCAATGAGCAGTCGTTCTACTGGGGCACGGAAGCCGCCGACATTCCGGGGACGCGCAACTACATGGGTGCCAAGGAGCCGGCGATCGATGCGATGATCGCGGCCATCCTGGAGGCACGCGAGCGGCCGGCATTCGTGTCGGCGGTGCGGGCGCTGGACCGCGTCCTGATGGCGGGCTTCTACGCTATCCCCCTGTTTAACGTATCGGAGCAATGGATTGCCCGGTGGAATCGGATAGAACAGCCTTCAGTCACCGCGCTGACGGGCTATCTGCCGGAAACCTGGTGGCAGAAGGCGGATCAGCCCAAATCTGGACAATCCAGGTCCGACTCGCCAAAGGCCGAGCAACAGAACTGACGCAGCGACCCGCAATGCAGCCGAAATCAGTGACCCATCCCAATGCCTCGCCGACCCTTGAAGTGCTGTTTCAGCGCATCCTCGCGCGACAGCCGGATGCGGTGGCGCTGATCGATCCCCTCAACAAGCAGCGCATCACCGGCCAACCGCCGAAGCGGCTGACCTTCGCGCAGGCCGACCGCGCGATTTCGGCGCTGACGGCGCATTTCATCGAATCCGGTCTGCCGGCCAATTCGGTGATCGCGGTGCAGCTGCCCAACACGATTGAATTCGCGCTCACCGCGCTCGCGGCCTACCGTGCCGGACTTGTGGTCGCTGTGCTGCCGATGCTCTGGCGCCAGGCGGAACTGACGGTCGCGCTGAACCGCACCGGGGCGCGTGCGGTCGTCACCACCAGCAAGATCGACGGCGTCTCCCATGCCGACATCGCCATGAACGCCGCAGCGGAATGTTTCTCCATCCGCCATGTCTGCGGTTTCGGCGACGATCTGCCGGAAGGCATGGCCTCGCTCGACCGCGCCCTGTTGGCGGAGTCCGCGACCACCCGTCCGGTGATCCAGGACGGCCGCAAGGCGGCGCTGGTTTCTTTCGACACGACGTCGGACGGCTTTCGCGCCGTGCCGCGCACCCATCTCGGCGTGATCGCCGGCGGACTGGCGTTGTCGCTGGAGAGCGATGTGCCGCAGGGCGCCACCATCATGTCGGCGTTCGCGCCCTGCTCTTTCGCCGGCATCGCCTCGTCGCTGGCGATGTGGCTTCTGACCGGCGGGACGCTGGCGCTACATCATCCCTTCGACAGCGAGGTGCTCGAGCGGCAGTTCAACGAGGCGTCCTGCGACACACTGGTGGCCCCGGCGCAGCTTGCATTGCGGCTCGACGAGATGGATCTGTCCGTGCGGATGCCGGGGCTGCGCAACGTGATCGGGATGTGGCGCTCGCCGGAGCAAGTCGCCGCCAGCGCGCCCTGGAACGCGCAGACGGCAAGTCTCACCGACGTCTATCTGTTCGGCGAAGCCGGGATGTTCGGTGCGCGCCGCGGCCAGGATGGCACGCCGGCCGCGATCAAGCCCGGCCAGCATGGCGCGCCGCGCGAACTGCCGGGCTCGGCGATATCAGGTGAGATACTGCTGACCCCGCGCGGAACCCTGGGTCTGCGTGGACCGATGGTGACCGTTGCAGCCTATGCGGTCGACCGTTAAGAAGCCGATCTGATGGCTGACTGGGCGCAGATTGCCTCGACGAGTGCGGTCAGGATCAGGCGCAAAAAATCTCTCAGCCAGGCGAGGACGCGGCGGAAGTTATGTCCCACGGCTGAGAGGACGACGTTGGCAGCGTCTCCTGCGCGGCCTTTGAGGTAGCAGCGACCGAGGTGACCTTCGGCCTTGAGGTGTCCGATGATGGGCTCGATGGCGGAGCGGCGGCGCAGCTCGCGCTTGATGACACCGAAGACGCCGCGCTTCTGGCCGGAGATAAAGACGCGACGGGGATTTTGTGCGTTGTGGCCGCGATATCCCTTATCGACATAGGCCCGCTCGATCGGACAGCCGGTGAGAGCCTCAGTACGATCGATGACGTCCCGCAAGGTGTGACCGTCGTAGGGGTTATCGGGTAGCGCCCTTGCGTGCAGCACGAACGAGCCACCGGGAGCCGGGCGATTGTTGGTGACGATGGAGGCCTTGACGCCGAACTCGTAAGGCGCGCTGGCCTTGCCCTTGCCGATACACTCCACCTCGGGGGCATGGAAGGAATACAGCTTCCAGCCGCGCTGGCGCTGCTGCTGCGAGCGGATCTGACTGGCCCGGCTCAACGGGAGTGCGAACGCCTCTTCGAGCGCATCTTGGCCCTCGATCTTGCGGCGGATGTCGCGGATGATCCGGCCCAAGCGGCTGCGCAGGAGCCGCAACTGCCGTTGGTGCCGCTTGAACTGTTTGGCATGGGCGTAGCGGCCCGCCATCATCGCGGCGGCCTTGGCAATGCGAGAATAGGATTGCCGCAGCCTGACGCCGTGCCTGCTCGCCATGCGGTTGAGCCCCTTGATGGCGGCATGCAGCAGCTTGGCATCGGTCGGAAAGGTGATGGCCTTTGGCTGCACCGTGGTATCGACCGTGACCCGCTTGAGGTCCTGGCCACGTAACGCGCCGGCCGCGTGCGCTACCCGCAGGCTCTCGGCCAGCAGCAACTCCAGCTTGTCGCCAAGCCGCTTGCGCCAATGGCTCAGGTCCGAGCGCTCGTGCGGGAAGGTGTGCTGGAAAAACTCTTCACCGGTGAAGAACTGGAAATAGGGGTCGTGGACCCAGCGCTCGCACACCCCCTCATCGGACAGCCCGTAAATGTGCTTGAGCAACAACAACCCAATCATGAAGCGGGTCTCAATCCCCGGCCGGCCGTTCTCGCTGTAAAGCGGCGCGATCTCGCCGTCGATCCAGTCCCAATCGATCTTGCCGGCAAGCAGAACCAGCTCGTGCTTGAGGTTGATGATCTGGTCCAGCCGCGCCCGGAACAGATCGTTCGATCCCGTCGTCTTGTGCTTCTTCGGCCGCATCGTTCCCTCCGATGCACCACAGAATCATGGTCCGCCACGAAAGGGAATCCACAAAACGAAATTGCAAGGTTCGGGGGCCTCAAGCCACCATCTCCTGCAATCTCAAATGCCTCCGCAACCGAAAAACAGACTCCCCATCAACGGCTTGATGACTTGTTCACGGAAGACGCTTTAACACTATCATTTTGTCCTTAAGGCTGCCGTCGCCGAGCGGCTTTACTACAAAATACGCACCTTCCGAGTAGCGCGGCGCTATTACTATCCTTCGGCATTCGGACCTGTCTGTGCGCGCGTGCTCGCATACTGCTGCATTTCTATACACCGCTACGGGCTCATAATCGCCACCCTGCACCAGCGCAATAAGCATGTAGAGCGAATACACGTTGGTCGTCTCCCTGTAGCGGACGACATTCAACTGCTAGCGCTATTGTCAAACTATGCAGGCTGAAACGACACCACGCTCGATAGGATCAAAAGCTCCCAGACGGTGACCGGGCGCCTGTAAGGGGCGGGGCGTGGCCCTGCGGCATGTCCCGCAAGCTCAAACTCCTGCTCGCCTACCCGCAGAACCTTTACAAGGTGCTGGTGCCCTTCCGAGTAATACGAACCGGTCATAATCACAGTCATCGTCATACTCTTCTATTGAATGCAATCGAAGGGATAACGACCATGCGAGGTTGTCATACGTCAAGGAGGAGCAGTTCGGTCGAGCTGATTGGTTCCTGGCGTTGGAGAAAATACAAAAACCTGCTACAAAAGGCGACACTAGACGCGCAAATTGCTTAAGTTTATCAGCGGCAAAGCTGGGCGGCAGCGGTACCCACCCAACTGTACCAGTTGGACCATCGATGGGGGACTGAATGGCGGCGCAATTGCGGCGTGCTGGCTTCTAGGCCGTTCTGTTTTATCGAATAATTTGTCAAGCCCAAAAAGAAAAATATTTCTCTTTACCAGAATTCCGATTTCCGTTATATCTCGCCTCATCCCGTACCCCTCCGGAGGGGCGTATGCGCAATCGTCACGTAACGTTGGGCGCGGGATGCGATGGCCGCTGCGGGCGACGGTGATCCTTCACCGGGCGAAACGCTTTAGGCAGCGGACGGCGAAGTCGTGTGGTCCTGGCGCCGCGACCCTGGCGTCTATCCCCGCCGGCCCGTGCTGGCGGGGCAACGGTGACAACAAAGGCCGCTCACCGGGGAGATCACGTATAAGCCGTAAACCCATTGCGCGGGGAAAGCCGGGATGTCCTGGCTGTACTCGTGGTTTAATCCGTGTGCTCCTTTCTACCGGACTTCCGCACACGGAACTACGGGTGCCGCCGGCGCCCGGCTTTCCCTGCGCCCTCCCTTCCAGGAGAGGGCAAACGAACGGCACAACCTCGGGCCATCCATGCCGCGGGAACGAGAGCCTGTGCCTTCGCCAGCCCGTTCGATCCGCCGCGAGCGCGCGGCCTCTCATTCGAGCCGCAGGCGGCCGACCATCCCAAATCGATCCAGCCTGGTCTCATGACGCAATAGGAACAACAGGCGTCGCCCCGAATTGTCCGGCAGACTTGACACGCCGTTTAACGCTGGAGGCTGCAAATGCAGGGCGACAATCCAATCAGCTGGCTGATGTTCTTCACGCTGGCGGCCACCGTCTTTATCGTCGCGGGAGCATTCATTTACTTCCTGCGCTCGCGCACCAACCGCGAAATAGCTGCCGTGGCCATCGAAGGACGCAGCGGCGACACGGGGGCGACGCCGAGCGGCGCCGGACCCGAGCTGATCGGATTTGCCGTGCTCGCCCTTGCCGTGATGGGTCTTCTTGCCATGGGCTATGCCGGAAAATCGCGATCCGAAACCGCCGCGCTGACCGGGCCGGTCGGCGGCGCGACGAGCGGCATGGCGCAACCCGCAGGTTCTGCGAACCAGCCGAAGGTCTATCAACCGGTCAACCCCGCGCCCGACCCGCGTGCCGCGCCGACGTCGTCGGATACCGGGACAGGTTCCGAGAACGGCTCGACCGGGCAACCCAAATAACATCCGGCGCGGCAGCCTGCGGGCTGCCGTTGCCGTTGCGCAGCAGGCACGGGGGCGATGATTTGCGGCGATCTACCATCCCCGCGTTCCGGCGGGACCTTTGAACGGGCCGACAATGCGCGGCGTGATCCAGCCGCCGTAGAAATCGCCGGCCTGCGGCTGCACGCGCTCCTCGCCGACCCAGCATGCATCGACGCGCGAAGCGTAGAACGCGAGGTAGCCCGCGATGGCGGCAAAGGGTGGCGATGGCTGCGGATAGCTCCAGGCGGCGTTCTCGGCGCGCCGGCCGTCGACGTCGAGCGTCCAATAGGCGGCGAGCCCCTTGAACTCACACCACGAGCTTCCGGCCGCTTTCGCCAGATGGCGCCGGGCGATGTCGTCCGGTGGAATGTAATAGACCGGCGGATGGCTGGTTTCGAGCACGCGAAAGCCGGCGACGCTGTCGGCGATCGTCTCGCCATTGAAGACGACGCGCAGGCGCTCGCCGACCTTCTCCAGACGCGGCGGCCGTGGATAGTCCCACACGGACTCCTGGCCGGGGCCCGGTGTGATTCGCCTGGGTGTCGGCATGGTCGCAGCTCCCTTCGTTGGCTGGCGTCGCGCCAATCATCGCACGATCATCGGAAACGTCACGCCGATCGCCCAGGCGAACACCGCGGCATTGGCGATGGCGCCCGGCAACGGATGACGCGTTGCCCGGTAGCTCCAGCGGCTGATCAATCCGAACGCCAGGAACAGCAGCAGGATCGCCGGCACGATGATGACCAGGAAAAACAGCTTCATCGGGTTGAGCGTCACGGCCAGGGCCAGCGAGAGCAGGAAGCAGAATTTCGTCAGCACGTAGGCCCCGCGCCTGCTGTCCGATCCCCGGGTCAGCCACTCGTCGGCGACGAAGTAGGGCAGGGTGCCGCAGGCGATCGCAGCAATCAGCGGAAGGCGCGAGGCAATCGGGAGGAAGGAAAACACATAGGCGTCGATCGGCAATCCGAAGGCTGCGATATTGTAGATGGTGACGGCGGCCGCGGCAGCCGCGATGGCCTTCCAGGAGGCCGCCGCCGGTCGATCATGGCCGCGCCAGAAGAGCAGCAGTGCCAGCGTGAGCGCGCCGTAGAGCAGGAAATGCAGCGTCAGGTAATCGCCGAGCAGGATGGACAGAAAATCGGTCGGCATCTTCCACAGGATCAGCGGCGTCACAATCGCGGGCACGATCGCTGTCACGATCAGCGGCTTCCACGCGAGGCTGGCCCCGGCGGGCACTTCGGTCGCAACCGGCAGCAGCGACGACAACGGCCACGCCAGCGCGATCACGCCGAGAAAAACCAGCCCGAGCCAGCGCCCGCGGCCATCGATGAATCCCGTTTGCCGGCGCAGGAACGCCGCGTTCAGCCACTGCAGCGACTCCGCGAGGCTGTCATGGCTGTAGAGCACGCCGATATGCTCGGCGCCGCGCGCCAGCACCAGCCGCCGCGCGGTGCCGTCGGCGAAACTCCCGTAGGTCTCGCCGGCCACGGCGTTTGCACCGGCCGCAAGGCCCACGATGCGAAGCCCCTCGTTCTGCAGCATCGATGGCTCGAGCGATCCGACGACCACCAGAAGATTGCGCGGGCTGGCCGGGGTCACGACGGGCGAAAACACCGATACGGCGACAGTGGCCTGCACGTCCGGGTTGGCCACGGCGAAACGAACGACGATGTCGGAGGCCATCGAATGGCCGAGGAGCGCGATGCGGCCGTCGCTGCCGGGCATGGTCCTGGCGTAGCCGACGATCCGGCCAAGCTGTTCCAGCAATGCCTCGGTGATGGCGTGTCCCTTGGCGACGTCGCCGCGCATCGGAACCGGGTTGCGGCCATGGCCGAGAAAGTCGAAGGTGACAGCGACATAGCCGTTTCGCGCGAAGGTCTCGGCGAACGGCTGCATCAATTGCTGCGATCCGGCAAAACCATGCGCGATGATGACAACCGGCGCCGCCGGTTGCCCTTCCGGCTGGAAAACCGTGACCGGCGTTTCGCCGACGATCGTGCGGGTGATGCGCAGCCCGTCGCCGGCACTGCGCAATTCAAACAGCCCGACCGCAACCGACATCAGCGCCAGGATCGCGACGACCCACCTCGCAGCCATCAATCCTCGCCTGCGATGTGCCTGCGGCGGATTCGACGAACCGTCCACCAGATCGAAAGCGCGGCAACGGGCACAAAGGCCGCGGTGAGGATGCTGGGCTCGAGCGCCAGCCGTCCGCTGTCATGCGCAGCCTTGGCGAGATAGCTGAACAGGCTCACCACATAGTAGGTGATCGCCGCGACCGAGAGGCCTTCCACCGTGGTCTGCAGCCGCAATTGCAGCCTCGTCCGCGCATTCATCGATTTCAGCAGCTCCTGGTTCTGCTGTTCGAGCTCGACGTCGACGCGGGTACGCAACAGGTTGGCGGCGCGGGCCAGTTTTAGCGAAAGGCTCGACTGCCGCGCGTCGATGGTAACGCAGGTGCGCAGCGCCGGCTTCATCCGGCGCGCCAGGAACGACGACCAGGTCGGAAGACCGCCGACCTTGCGCTCGCCGATGTTTTGCAGCCGCTGCTCGACGATCTCTTCATAGGCTCGGCTCGCGCCGAAGCGAAACTCGCTGGCGGCGGCGCCGGCTTCCACCTCGGCGGCCAGTGCGGTCAATTCATCCAATAGCCGATGGTTGTCGGCGAGGTCGCCGGCACGGCGCATCTGCTCGGTGACCTCGACAAGGCGGCGCTCGGCGGCGGCGATCGAGGGCGCAAGACGCTGTGCTTCCGGCAGCCCGAGCAAAGCGAGTGTCCGGTAGGTTTCGAGCTCGATCACGCGTTGCACCAGCGCGCCGGCGCGTTCCGCCGACATCGTGCGGTTGGCGACCAGGATGCGGACGAAGCCGGACGGGCCCGGTTGAAAGTCCGTGGCGTAGATCGCCGCCCCGTCGGAGTTTTCCGCTACGGCCAGGCTTGCGGTGTCGAACAGCCGCTCCGGCGCCGTGCGCGGCAAATCCTCCTCGAGCAGGTGAAGGTCGACGGCCACCAGCAACGGACCGGGCTGCGGGACCAGCCGCATCGGCAACGCCAGCGATGCCGCGTCCGGATAGAACGGGATTGCGCCGGGGTCCGATGGCATCTCCCAGGTATAGGTGGTGAACTCCGAATGCTGCTCCCAGCGCAGGACCGTCGTGCCGAACGGGGCCCTGTGATGCTTCTCGGCAGGCGCCGGTGACGGCAGACCGCGCGATTCGCAGAACGCCATCAGATTGGCGCGGTCGGTCTGCGCCCGCGCTCCCGAGGTATCGAACGCGAAATGCAGGACGCGGGACGGCACGGCAATGGGCGTGAACGGCCGGGCGTGCACTTCACCGAGGATCGCAGCGCGCAGCGGATGCGGCACAAGCCGTGCCGCTTCGCCGTCGCCGATCAGAACCTCGGTGCTCATCGCCGTCTCCTTAACCCCGAATAGGCCCGCCGCCACGACTAGCACTCCGCCGTACCGGACAGAAGCGAAACGTCGATGGCCCGAGCGGCGGATCGGTCACGGCCATGAACTTTATGCGCGTATATAGAGCCAGGAACGATTGCCGAACGCTGGAGGGTGTGCGCCGCCACGCAGGAGGTGCGTTTGCATTCCGGCCGCGGCTGGTCTTATCCTGTCGGCAGGAAAGTCGCCGCGATCCCTCGCGCGGCTGACGGAGGAGCGTCGGTTGTGGCTGTTTCGATGCGTATCGGCACGCGCAAGAGCACGATGGCGCTTGCCCAGACCGAGGATATTGCGCGTCGACTGTCGGCTGCGGCACCGGAGCTCGATGTCGAGATCGTCAAGTTTGAAACCGTGGGCGATGCCGACCAGACCAGCAAACTGCTGAAACATGGCGGCAAGGGCGGCGCGTTCGTCGCCGAAATTCGCGCCGCGGTGAAATCGGGGAAACTGCATGCGGCGATGCATTCGCTCAAGGACATGCCAGGCAACGAAGACACGCCGGGACTTGTGATCGGAGCGACGCTGGCCCGCGATCCGCCGACCGATGCGCTGGTGCTGCGAGCCGGAGTGTCGATTGAAGACATCAGGCGTTCGCGCGGAAAAGGCTTCAAGGTAGGTACCAACGCGGTGCGCCGTGCCGCCTATGCGCGGCTTCTGTTTCCCGAGATCGAGGTCATTCATTTCCGCGGCGCCGCCGACACGAGGATTCGAAAGCTGGACCAGCGCGAAATGCAGCGGTTGCCCGGCGGCGGTGAAGTGGGGCCGGCAGACGCGTTGATCATGGCGCGCTCCGGACTGGAACGCGTCGGCCTCGCCGAGCGGATCGCCCACGATTTCCTGCCCAAAGAGATGCTTCCCGCCGCGGGGCAGGGCATTGTCGCCGTGGAATGTGCCGCGGGCGACTGGCAGACGCGGAGCTATCTCGCGCTGATCGACGATCCTGCGGCGCGTCTGTGTTGCGATGCCGAGCGCGAGGTGCTGTGGGTGCTCAACGGCCATTGCAACTCGCCGATCGCGGCTTATTCTTCGATCGAAGGCGTGCAAATGACGCTGACCGCATCGGTGCTGGATGAAGCCGATGGTCAATTCATCGAGAGCTCTCGTTCTGGTCCGGCTGATCGCCCGCGCGAACTTGGCCGCGCCGTAGGTCTTGACTTGCTGAACAAGGGGGCAGCCGACATCATCGCGCGCTCCCGGCCGGAGCCATGAGGACACAGCATGGCAAACGCATTTCCCTTTTCAGCCATCGTCGGCCAGGGCGAGATGAAGCTCGCGCTCCTGATCTCGGCGGTCGATCCGAAGGTCGGCGGTGTGCTTGCCTTCGGCGACCGGGGCGCAGGAAAATCCACGGCGGTGCGGGCGCTCGCGGCGCTGCTGCCAAAGATGAAGGTCGTCACGGGGTGCCGTTACAATTGCGATCCGGATCGGCCCGCCGAATTTTGCGATGAGTGCCGCGACCGCGCGGGCAAAAGCGCGTTGAAATCGGTTCAAATGCCGGTGCCGGTGGTCGATCTGCCCCTGGGCGCGACCGAGGATCGCGTGGTCGGTGCGCTCGATCTCGAGCGCGCACTGGCGCGCGGCGAGAAGGCTTTCGAGCCGGGGTTGCTGGCGCGGGCACATCGCGGCTTCCTTTACATCGATGAAGCCAATCTGCTGGAGGATCACCTGGTCGATCTCCTGCTCGACGTCGCCGCATCGGGCGAGAACGTCGTCGAGCGGGAAGGCCTGAGCATTCGGCATCCTGCGCGATTCGTGCTGGTCGGCACCGGCAATCCCGAGGAAGGCGAACTGCGGCCGCAATTGCTGGATCGCTTCGGCCTCTCGGTCGACGTCAAGACACCCGACGACTTGCCCAGCCGCATCGAGGTCGTGCGCCGCCGCGACGAATTCGAGAATGACAGCGCAGGCTTTATCGCGAGATGGGCCAGGGAAGAGACGAAGCTGCGCAAGAAAATAACTTCGGCCCGCGAGCGGCTGCCGTCGGTCACGGTAAACGACGCGGCGCTGGAACGCGCGGCAAGGCTTTGCATGGCACTCGGCACCGACGGCCTTCGGGGCGAATTGACCCTGATGCGCGCCGCGCGCGCGCTGGCCGCGCTCGAAAATGCCAAGACCGTCGCTGACGATCACCTGCGCCGGGTCGCACCGTCGGCGTTGCGGCATCGACTGCGCCGCAATCCGCTCGATGATGCCGGCTCCAGCGTACGGGTCGACCGTGCGATCGCCGAGATATTCGGATGACGGCCCGGCTTGCCTGGTCCGATGCGGTCGCGGCCCTGCAACTGTTCGCGGTCGATCCTGCCGGGACGGGTGGCGTATTGCTGCGATCGCGTGCCGGCCCGGTGCGCGAGCGATGGCTCAAGATGCTGCGTGCGACGTTGCCGGCCGGCGAGCCCCTCAGGACGATCCCGTTGCAAATTGCCGAGGGACGCCTGCTCGGCGGCCTCGATCTCAACGCAACCCTGCTGGCGGGACGGCCCGTCGCCGAACGCGGGCTGCTCGCGGAGGCCGACGGCGGCATCCTTGTGCTCGCCATGGCGGAACGCCTGTCGTCGGCAACGTCGGTCCATATCTCCGCGGCGATGGACGCGCGCGAGACGATCGTGGAGCGCGACGGGGTTTCGCTGCGGATGCCCGCGCGATTCGGCGTCGTCGCTTTGGATGAGGGGCTCGACGATGAATTGGCGCCTGCGGCGCTGCGCGATCGGTTCGCGTTTCACGTCGACCTGAACGAGCTGTCGACGGGCGATGCCGAGGAATTTGTCATGGATGGCGGCGAGGTTTCCATGGCGCGGGAGCGCTTGAAGACGCTGAGGGCCAACAATGAGCAGGTCGAGGCGATGTGCTCGGCGGCCGCCGCGCTTGGCATCATATCGTTGCGTGCCCCGCTGCTGGCGCTGCGCGTCGCCTGTGCGAGCGCGGCATTTTCCGGTCATTCCGAAGTCGAGCAGGACGATATCGCATCGGCCGCACGCCTGGTGCTGGCGCCGCGCGCGCTGGTTTTTCCGCATGCGGATCGACCGGAACAGCAGGAGCAGCCGCCCGAGCCGCCAGCGGATCCGGCCGCGAATGATGATCATCGCGGCATCGATAAACCCGAGATCGACCGGGCGCTGGACGAAGTCATTCTGGCGGCGGTGCAGGCAGCGCTGCCGCCTGACGTTCTCGCGGTGTTGCGGGCTTCATCGGGGCGGGCCCGGGCGCGTTCGCAGGGCAAGGCCGGCGCCTTGCAGAAATCCGGGAAGCGCGGTCGTCCTGCCGGCGTGCTGCGAGGCGGGTTGCGCGCCGGCGCAAGGCTCAATGTGATCGAGACTCTGCGCGCAGCGGCGCCGTTGCAGCCGCTTCGCCGCCGCGAAGCCGCCGCTAATGCCGGGACATCCTCCCGGCCACGCATCCTGATCCGCAAGGACGATTTTCGCATTTCGCGATTCAAGCAGCGCGCGGAGACCACGACGATCTTCGTGGTCGATGCGTCGGGATCGGCCGCGTTGCATAGGTTGGCGGAGGCCAAGGGCGCGGTCGAATTGCTGCTGGCGGATTGCTACATCCGGCGCGATCAGGTGGCGCTGATCGCGTTTCGCGGCAGCGGCGCGGAATTGCTGCTGTCGCCGACCCGCTCGCTGGCACGGGCCAAGCGCAGTCTTGCGGGCCTGCCCGGCGGCGGCGGAACGCCGCTGGCAGCGGGCCTCGATGCGGCCTTCGCGTTGTCGGATTCGATCCGCCGCAAGGGACAGACGCCGACGGTCGTCGTTCTGACCGATGGCCGCGCCAACGTCGCACGCGACGGCGGGCAGGGACGGCCGCGCGCCGAGGAGGATGCGATGAGCGCCGCGCGGCAGTTGCGGGCCGCCGCTATCACCGCCGTGCTGGTCGATACATCGCCGCGGCCGGGCGCTTCCGGCGAATCCTTCGCCAGGGAAATGGGCGCGCGTTACCTGCCGTTGCCCCATGCCGACGCCACGACCTTGTCGAAGGCCGTGCTGGCGAGCATACGGTAGTCAGGCGCGATACGCCCGCACGCGCTTCACCATCTGCTCGACATGCGCGATCGGCGTCTCCGGCTGAATGCCGTGCCCGAGATTGAAGATAAAACGGCCGCCGGCAAAATTCGCCAGCACGTCGTCGATCGCGCGATCGAGGGCCGCGCCGCCGGCGATCAGCACCAGCGGATCGAGATTGCCCTGCACTGCGACGCGGTTCTGCACGCGTTCGCGGATCGAAGAAGGCTCGGTGGCCCAGTCGATGCTGACGGCATCCACGCCGGTCGTTTGCACATAGTCGGGCAACAGCGCGCCGGCGCCCCGGGGAAAACCGATGATCTTCGCGCCCGGCAGCTGCTTGCGCACACCTTCGACGATCCGCCTGGTCGGCTCGATCGACCAGCGTTGAAATTCGCGCGGCGGCAGCACGCCGGCCCAGGTGTCGAAAATCTGCAGCACGTCTGCCCCGGCCTTGAGCTGTCCCAACAGATACCGGACCGAGTTATCGACGATGGCGTCGATGATTTTCGCGAACGCCTCCGGGTGTTGATAGGCCATCATCCGCGCCGGCGCCTGGTCGGGTGTTCCCTGTCCGGCGACCATGTAGGTTGCCACCGTCCATGGCGCTCCGCAGAATCCGATCAGCGCGATTTTCGGGTCGAGCTCGCGTCGAACGCGGCGCAAGGCCTCGAACACAGGCTCGAGTTTGTTCAAGTCTCCCTCTGTCGACAGCGTGGCGACCTTGTCCGGCGTATCGAGGGGGTCGAGACGCGGACCTTCGCCGACCTCGAACCGGACGTCGCGGCCGAGCGCGTAGGGGATCACCAGGATATCCGAGAAGATGATCGCGGCATCGAAGTTGAAGCGGCGGATCGGCTGCAATGTGACTTCGGCAGCGAGTTCCGGCGTGAAGCAGAGATCGAGAAAGCCGCCGGCCTTGGCCCGGACCTCGCGATATTCCGGCAGGTACCGGCCGGCCTGCCGCATCATCCAGATCGGAGGAACCGGCTGTCTGCGGCCGGAAAGGACCTCAACAAAGGGCTTTGTGGCCTCAACAACTGTCAAGTGGCGTTTCCATGATTGATCGACAAGCCTGATTGTCGTTTGTGATACACTGCTGTTACCATCCTGGCCACGGCCAGATGCGCCCGGCCGGAAAAAGGAATTTTCGCGATGATCGCAGCCGCGCCGACCAGTCGTCCATTGGCGCTGCGCGGTGCCGACGGCTTGCCCGCACCTGTCTCCGGCCAGCGCCATGAGATCGCCAGTCCGGTGGGGCGGCTGACCTACTACTCGGCGACGCCGGAGGGCGGAAGCCAACTGCCGCCGCTGCTGCTGATCCACAGCATCAACGCCGCGGGTTCGGCCTATGAGATCAAGCCGCTTTACGAGCACTACCGCCAGAGCCGCACGGTTTACGCGCTTGAGCTTCCCGGCTTCGGTCACTCCGAGCGGGGCAAGCGCGAATATACCGTCCGCATGATGACCGACGCGATCCTGCTTGTCGCCGACGAAATCCAGAATGTTCACGGCCGCGGGCCGATCGACGCCCTGGCGGTTTCGCTATCATCGGAGTTTCTCGCCCGCGCCGTGACCGAGACGCCGCTGAAGTTTCGCAGCGTCGCGCTGGTCAGCCCGACCGGCTTCAGAAGCCGGGATGCGAAGACCCGGTGGCGTGAGGGCACGCGGGGAATGCCGTGGCTGCACGCATTTTTCGAGTTTCCGCTTTGGAGCGAAGCATTCTTTCGCCTGCTGACAAGCCGACCGAGCATCCGTTATTTTCTGCGAAAGACCTGGGGGTCCTCCGATATCGACGAGGGCTTGGCGGACTACGACTATCTGACGACCCATCAGCCGGGTGCGCAGCATGCGCCGTATTATTTCGTCTCGGGATTCCTGTTCAGTGAGGACGTCATTCGGCTCTATCACTCGCTGACCCTGCCCGTGTGGATGTCGCACGGGGTTCGCGGCGACTTCGTTGACTACAGCGCCAAGACGCAGGTGGCCGATCGCGCCAACTGGACAATCCAGGTGTTTCCGACTGGCGCGATGCCGCATTTCGAAGCGAAAGACGCGTTTATCCAGGCCTATGACGCGTTTCTTGCTCGCGTATCGGCCGCTTCAAACCCGTGAAGATTCGTCGCTCATGTCCGAACTCGTCTGGAGCAGGGATGGCAAAGATTGGCCCAATTCGGACGCCAGTTCATTCGTGAAGGCGGCCGGCATCCGATGGCATGTGCAGAGGATGGGGCAGGGGGCGCGGCTGCTTCTGATTCACGGCACCGGTGCGGCGACCCATTCATGGCGTGGACTGGCGCCAATTCTGGCGCGGCAATTTTGCCTCGTGGCGCCTGATTTGCCGGGGCACGGTTTCACCCAATCGCCGCCGGGCCATCGGCTGTCCTTGCCCGGGATGGCCTCGGATCTCGGCGAGCTTCTTCGTGCGCTCGACTTCAAGCCCGACGTCGTCGTCGGCCATTCCGCCGGGGCGGCCATTCTCGCGCGGATGAGCCTCGATCGAAACATCGCGCCGCGGCTTCTGGTCAGCCTCAACGGCGCCTTCATGCCGTTTGGCGGCGTTGCCCATCATCTGCTCTCGCCGCTGGCGAAACTGCTGGTCATGAATCCGTTTGCGCCGCGCCTTTTTGCCTGGCAGGCGTCGAACGCCGGAGCGGTCGAAAGGCTGATCGAGAACACCGGCTCGCGGATCGATCGGAACGGGATCGCGCTGTACGGCAAGTTGGTGCGCACTCCCGACCATGTCGCTGCGGCCCTTCGGATGATGGCGAACTGGCGCCTCGAGCCCTTGCTGCACGACTTGCCACGGCTGACCACGGCGTTGGTTCTGGTTGCGGCAAGCAACGATCGCTCGATTTCGCCTGGCGTGGCGCGTCAGGTTCGCGAGATCTGTCCGCAAGCGGTGATCGAGCGCGTGCCGGGCCTCGGCCATCTGGCGCATGAAGAACAACCGCAACTCATCGCGGACCTGATCACGAAGTACGCGGCGCGCACGAAGGCGTCCGGCGAAGACATGCCGGCAATGTAAATCGGAATTTACACTTTTGGACTAGGCAACTGTCAATAAGTAGTTACAGTGCCGGCATGCTTGATCCGACCTTCCGCCTGTCGACAGTGCGAGGCCGTGGCGATCACCAGCCGCATGCGGTGGTGATCGGCAGCGGTTTTGGCGGTCTGGCGGCTGCGGTTCGGCTCGGCGTCAGGGGTTATCGGGTCACGGTCTTCGAAAAACTCGATGCGCCCGGCGGCCGCGCCTACGTCTACAAGCAGGACGGCTTCACCTTCGACGCAGGGCCAACGATCGTCACCGCGCCCTTCCTGTTCGAGGAATTGTGGAAGCTGTGCGGACGCAATCTCTCCGACGATGTGACCCTGGTGCCGGTATCGCCGTTCTACCGGATCCGCTTTCAGGACGGTTCGCACTTCGATTATTCCGGCGATACCGAAGCAATGAAGAGCGAGATCGCCCGGTTTTCGCCCGGCGACGTCGGCGGGTACGACGCCTACATGAAGGCCAGCGAAGAGATCTTCAAGGTCGGCTTCGAGCGGCTGGGCGACGTGCCGTTCAGCCAATGGACGGATATGGCGAAGATCGCTCCGGAGATGATCCGCCTGTCGAGCTATCGCAGCGTCTTCGGCCTGGTGTCGAAATTCTTCCGGGATCCGCGCTTGCAGATCATATTCAGCTTTCACCCGCTCCTGATCGGCGGCAATCCCTTCACCGCCAGTTCGATCTATTGCCTGATCGCATTTCTCGAGCGCCGCTGGGGCGTGCACTTCGCCATGGGCGGCACCGGGCGTCTTGTCGAGGGGCTGGTGAAGTTGATCGAAGGGCAGGGCGGGCGCGTTCTCTGCGGCCACGAAGTCAGCGAAATCCGCATCGAGGATAACGCAGCCTGCGGCGTCAGGCTGGCGGACGGGCGCATCGTTGAAGCCGACATCGTGGTGTCGAACGCCGACTCGGCCTGGACCTACCGGCATCTGCTTCCGAAATCGGCGCGCTCGCGCTGGACCGACAGGCGGATCGAGCGGGCGAAATACTCGATGAGCCTGTTCGTCTGGTATTTCGGCACGCAGCGCCGATATCCCGAGGTGCAGCACCACACCATCCTGCTTGGCCCGCGCTACAAGCAGTTGCTGACGGACATCTTCGAGCGGAAAATTCTCGCGGACGATTTCAGCCTCTATCTGCATCGCCCGACCGCGACCGATTCCTCGCTGGCGCCGGAAGGCTGCGATGCGTTCTATGTGCTGTCGCCGGTGCCGCATCTGCAAAGCGGCATCGACTGGAGCGTGACGGCCGAAAAATATCGCCGCGCCATCGCGCGCGAGCTCGGCGACACCGTGCTGCCCGGCCTCGAAGATCAGATTGTCAGTTCGCGCATGCTGACCCCGCAGGACTTCCAGGACCGGCTGTCGTCGTTCCGCGGTGCCGCATTCGGGCTCGAACCGATCCTGACGCAGAGCGCCTGGTTTCGGCCGCACAATCGCAGCGAAGAGTTCGACCGGCTCTATCTGGTCGGCGCCGGCACCCATCCAGGTGCGGGTCTGCCCGGCGTGCTGTCTTCCGCCCGCATTCTCGATTCCGTCGTTCCCGATCCCCACAGCCTCGCGCGCTTGAATCCGGTGACCGCATGACGAAGCAATTCGACCCCGCCGATATCGCAGCCTGCCGCGCGCTGCTCAAGGGCGGCTCTCGCACCTTTCACGCGGCCTCGCTGGTGCTGCCGCGGCGGGTGAGCGATCCCGCGATCGCCCTCTACGCGTTTTGCCGGCTGGCGGACGATGCGGTCGATCTCGGCAGCCATCGCGCCGCGGCCGTCGCTCGCTTGAAGCAAAGGCTCGATCGCGCCTATCGCGGCCAGCCGATCGACAACGCGGCCGACCGCGCCTTCGCAGCTGTCGTCGCGGGTTTTTCGATCCCCCGCGAATTGCCCGAAGCGCTGCTCGAAGGATTGTCGTGGGACGCCGAGGGCCGCCGTTACGAGACGTTGCCGGACCTTTATGCCTACGCCGCACGGGTCGCCGGCGCTGTCGGCGCGATGATGACGCTGTTGATGGCGCGGCGCGCGCCCGAGATCGTTGCGCGGGCCTGCGATCTCGGGGTGGCGATGCAACTGACCAATATCGCCCGTGATGTCGGCGAGGATGCCCGTGCCGGCCGGCTCTATCTGCCGCTGTCATGGCTGCGCGACGCCGGCATCGATCCGGATGCCTGGCTGGCCGAGCCGGTATTCAACGCCGAGATTGCCGCCATCGTGCAGCGCCTGCTTGATGTGGCGGACGCCCTGTACGGCCGCGCCACGCTCGGCATCGAGAACCTGCCGCGGTCCTGCCGTCCCGGCATCTATGCCGCGCGAGCGCTCTATGCCGAGATCGGCCGCGAGCTGGAGCGCCGCGATCTCGATTCGGTTTCGGGGCGTGCAGTGGTGTCGTCGAGCCGCAAGTTCAAGGTGCTGGCGCGGACGATGGCGTTGCGCGAGACGGAATGGAATCCTGCGCAGCGACATGCGCCGATGCATCAGCTTGAGGAAACCCGCTTTCTGATCGATGCCGTCGCAGCGACGTCTCCGCGCGATGCGGTGCTCCCGGCGAGGATTCGCAACCGCTCGATCGAGGACCGTGTGGTCTGGGTGATCGATCTGTTCGCACGGCTGGAACAGCGCGACCGGTTGCAGCGCACCGCGTCGCTTCGCTCGTGACGAACGGGATGTCCGCTACCGACACCATCAGCGACGAGACCAGCGGCATCGCCGAACAACACCGCGGGTGCGCGAAAGTCTGGTTCGAATCGCTGCGCGACCGGATCTGCGCCGAGGTGGAGGCGCTGGAGCGGGAAGCGCCGGCGAACTTGTTTTCGGGCGAGCCTGCCGTCTTCAGCTATAAGCCCTGGACACGCGTCGTTGGCAGCGGTGGCGGCACCGGCGGCTTCCTCAGCGGCGGAAGATTGTTCGAAAAGATCGGCATCCACACCTCGTCGGCCAACGGCAGGCTGACGCCGGAGATGGCCAAGACGCTGCCCGGCGATGGCGTGCAGCTCGATTATGTCTCGACCAGCATCAGCCTGATCATGCATCCGCGCAGTCCCCGCGTGCCCACAGTGCACATGAACACCCGCTTTCTGTCGACCACACAGGGCTGGTTCGGCGGCGGCGCCGACCTGACGCCGATGCTGCCGGAGCAGCGCCGCGCGGACGCGCCGGACGCCGTCACGTTTCACGCTGCGATGAAGCGCGCCTGTGATGCGCACGACCCCGGCTACTACGGCAAGTTCAAGCCTTGGGCCGATACCTATTTCTTCCTGCCGCATCGCGGCCAGGCGCGCGGGGTCGGCGGAATCTTTTTCGATCATCTCGACACGGGCGATTTCGAGCGGGATTTTGCCTTCACCAGGGATGTCGGGCTCGCGTTGCTCGATGTCTACCCGCGGATCGTGCGCCGGCGGATGATGGAGCCCTGGACAGACGCCGAGCGTGCGCAGCAGCTCGCCTGCCGCGGGCTCTACGTGGAATTCAACCTGCTCTATGATCGCGGCACCATGTTCGGGTTGCAGACCGGCGGCAACATCGAGACCATCCTGAGCTCGATGCCGCCGCTGGTGAGTTGGCACTGAACGGCTTTGAAACCCGCACCGTTTTGATTCGCTATCTGGACCGTGGGGCTCGGGTCAGCCAAAGGGACGAACCATGGACGGCTATCTCGGATTCATCGAGTTTTTCGTGGTGGCGTTGTTTGCTGCGGCGTGGGGCATTCTTGAACTGGTCGGGCGGCGGCTTGACCGCAAGAAGGAAGCCGAGCGTGCCAGGGAACAGGAGCCGGTGGCGTAATCTCATCTTAGCGTCCGGGGCATCCGGAACGGCAGCATGGCCTGCACCAATGGCCGCTTGAAGCGATCGAGTGACAGGCTCTCGTGCATCAAGGTCACGGTTTCCCCGAGCAGTTTAGCAGATACCACCGAACGCGCGTAAAACGGCGCGTCTTCGAGCGTCCTGATGACGCGGGCGTTCTCCTCGCTCCGGACGCTCCGCCCGACGCGCCAACCGGTCCGCCTGAGTTCGATCAAGGGGGGCGGTTCGAACCGCCGCAGCCGCCCCTGCACATCGAAGGTCAGCGCAAGATCGGTCCGGCTGCCGTCGCGGCGTTGCGCCTCATAGAGGATTGCCGTGCCATCCTGCATCGCGCCGCGCGCCCACTGCCAGTCCACAAAGCCCTGCTCGAGCGGTGCGCTGCCCCGATTCATGTCGAAATAGCCGTCGCCCTGCCAGCGAAGCTGCGGATGATCGAGCCTCACCTGCACGCGCGCGCACGGCGCGATCGGCCACCACTGATGATGGCCGTCCTCGTTGAGAGTGAATGCTTGCCCGGTGATCGCGGTCGGAACCACGCGCACCGTACCACGGATGCGCCCGGGAATGGGCACCGTGATTTCGTCGATGCTGATCGTCAGCGACCTGCCGTCCCATGAAACACCGCTCGTCCCGACCATGAAATGATCCCGCGTGCGGCTGACGGCGGAACGGCGCCGCTCCGTCATGGCCCAGCGGCTCCCGCGCCCGCGATAGACCGCGACATTGATCGCGCAATGATCGAGCGGATCGGCCGGTCCCTTGCGTCGCGCAAAGGCATAATACGGCGAGAAGACACTGCCGACGAAGGCGATGATGGTGATGCCGTTCTGCCCGTCGTCGCTCAGCGCGTCGACATACCACCAGGCATAGCCATTCCTGCCGACCGGCTGATCGAATCGAGGTCCGCCATCAGGCAGGCTGTCGCCGAGCGCCCCGACAGCGCCGCCATCGGCACGCCCGGCCCCGGATGCGCGCTGCCCCCCGCCAGATACAATCCCGCAATCCTGGTCCGCGCTCCCGGACGCTGGAAAGATGCCGTCCATCCGTGCGAGCTGCGGCCGTAGAGCGCGCCGCCCGTCGCCGGAAACATCAGGTTGAAATCCGCCGGTGTCGTCACGCGCGCCGCACCCGGCTGCAACGCGATCTGCAGGCCGCACCGCTTCAGCACGCCAAATGTCCGCTGTGCGCATTGTTCCACCTCCGCTGCATCATAGGAATGCCGGTCGCCGTTGGCAGGCGCGTTGACGAGGACGAGCAGTCTTTCCGGGCCGCCAGCGGCGGCTCCGCCTGCCTCGCGGTCCTGCGCGCAGACGTAGACCGTCGGCTCGCGCGGCAGCATATCGCGTCCGAAAATGTCGTCGAACTCCGCCGCATAGTCGCCAGAGAAAAACACGTTATGCCGGCACAGCGGAAATCCGCCGGTCTTCGCAACGACGCTCCATGTCATTGCCGAGAGCGAGCGCGCGCGGGGAGGGATCGTCGCCCCGGCAGGACGGGCGGCGGCGCCGAACAGTCCGCCTGCGACCGCGCCGATGTCGGCATTCATGATCACCGCATCTGCCGCGATGCGCTCGCCCGTGGACAGCCTGACGCCGGCGGTGCGGCCGCAGGATATAATCACCTCTCTCACGTCCTGATCGTAGCGGATCGTGGCGCCCACCGACTTCGCGCTGTCGGCAAGCGCACTTGCGAGCGCGTGCATGCCGCCGTCGATGCTCCAGACGCCCTCGCGCTCGACATGCGACACCAGCATCAGCGTCGCCGGCGCCTTGAATGGCGACGAACCGCAATAGGTGGCGTAGCGGCCGAACAATTGACGCAGCCGCGGATCGTGGAAATAGCGCGAAAGCGCCGACCACATCGTCGAGAACGGTTTGATTTGCGGCAACCGCGTCAAGCCGCGAAAGCCGTTGGCGCCGATCAGGCCGGCCATGCTGGGGTACGGTGCGCGCAGGAACGGCTTTTCGAGAACGTCGTAGATGCGTTTGGTGTCGCGGCAGAAGCTGCGGTAACGCGCGGCCTCGGCGGCCCCCGCGAATTCTCCGATGGCGTCCACCGAACGCGCTTCGTCGGTAAAGAGATCGAGCCTTTCGTGCTCGTTCCAGGCGTGGCGCGCGAGGATGTCCAGCGGCCGCAGACGAACATGATGTTCGAAATTCCGGCCCGCCGCGGCGAACAATTCGTCGAACACCCAGCGCATCGTGAATACGGTCGGACCGCTGTCGATCCCTGAACCGCCGATTGCGACCTGCCGCATCTTGCCGCCGGGTGCGGAGGCGCGCTCGAGCACCGTGACATCGAGGCCTCGTGCTGCGAGTGCGAAGGCGGAAACCAGCCCTGCGATCCCGGCACCGACAATGGCAACACGATCTCTGGGCATGGGAAGCGCCGGCTCCGCGTTGACAAGTGTCCATATTTATTTACACTCTAATCGACAAGTCAAATTTACATTTCAACTCGGGAGGCCTTGCCATGGACGTCTCCAGCCGGATCGAGCGGGCCCTGAACGAGGCTGTATCCCTCGCCGAGCTTCCGGGATGCCCGCCGCGGCTTGCTGCCGCGATGCGCTATGCGGTGTTTCCCAAGGGCGCGCGCGTCCGGCCGCGGCTCTGCCACAGCGTCGCAGCAGCGTGCGGGGAGGACCATCCGGCTGCCACCGAAGCTGCTGGCGCTGCGCTCGAACTCTTGCATTGCGCGTCACTGGTGCACGACGATTTGCCCTGCTTCGATGCGGCCGATACGCGTCGCGGCCGGCCTTCGGTGCACAAGGCCTTTGGCGAACCGCTCGCGGTTTTGACGGGCGATGCGCTGATCGTATTGGCCTTCCAGACGCTCGCCCGCGTGCGGAGCAGGCCCGAGCGGCTGGCGGCTCTCACCATGACCGTCGCCCAATCGGTCGGCGTTCCCTTTGGAATCGTCGCAGGCCAGGCTTGGGAATGCGAGCCGCAGATCGATCTCGTCCATTATCACCGCGCAAAGACCGGCGCGCTGTTCGCCGCGGCCACGGTTGCGGGCGCGGCGTCGGCCGGCGCCGACGCGGAGCCGTGGCGGATGGTCGGCGAGAAGCTCGGCGAGGCCTATCAGGTCGCCGACGATATCCGCGATGCAGCCTCCGACGAAGAAGAGATCGGCAAGCCCGTCGGCCAGGATCTTGCACTCGGGCGCCCCAGTGCGGTGATCGAGCTTGGTCTCGACGGCGCGCTCTACCGGTTGCATGAATTGGTGCGCGGTGCGATCGACGCAATACCGCCCTGTCCGAATGGGGCCGAGCTGCGCTCGCTGATGCTCTCGGAGGCCAAGCGCCTGGTGCCGGCCAAGCTCGCGCAGTTCGCGGCTTAGCTGCCATGGCCACGATCGCGCATCGCGGGGTCGCTGGCGAAGATGAGGCGCGGGGCGGCGAGCAACCCGATCGGCCGGCGCCGCCGCCGGTTCACGCCGCGGCAAGGCTGACGCTGTATGACAGGTTGCTGGGCTGGCGCGACGCGACCCTGTCGAATCCGGCTTTCCAGCGATTTGCAGGCACTTTTGCGCTGACGCGGCCGATTGCACGAAGGCGGGCAAGCGCGCTGTTCGATCTTTGCGCCGGGTTCGTCTATTCGCAGGTTCTGCTCGCCTGCGTCCGCCTCAAGCTGTTCGAACTGTTGGCGGACGGGCCGCTTGGTGTCGCGGAACTATCGTCGCGGCTGTCATTGCCGGTCGACACGACCGTCCTGCTGCTCGACGCCGCGGTTTCGTTGCAACTGGCGCAGCGCCGCAGTGCGGGCCGCTACGGTCTCGGCCCGCTCGGTGCGGCGCTGCTGGGCAATCCCGGCGTGATTTCCATGATCGAGCATCACGCGATGCTGTACGGCGACCTGAGGGATCCGGTGGCGCTGCTGCGCGGCGCGGCCGCGCCAGGGGAGCTCGCGGCTTACTGGGCCTATGCCGGCAACGGCAAGCCCGCCAACCTTTCGTGCGAAGCGATCGCACCTTACACCGCCTTGATGGCGGCCTCGCAACCGATGATCGCCCGGCAGGTGCTCGCGGCCTATTCATTCTCCCGACATCGCTGCCTGCTGGATATCGGGGGAGGCGACGGGAGTTTCATTGCCGAGATCGCCGCGCATGCACCGAGGCTGCGCTGCGTGCTGTTCGACCTGCCCGCGGTCGCAGACCGGGCCAGCGGAAGGTTTCGTGAAGCGGGGCTGTCCTCCCGCGCGGTCGCGATCGGCGGCAGTTTCGTGACCGACCGGCTGCCGGATGGGGCGGACATCGTCACGCTGGTGCGGGTGATCCACGACCACGACGACATCGCCGTCATGAATTTGCTGCGTGCGGTCCGCCGGTCGCTGCCGGCGAACGGCACCCTGTTGATCGCGGAACCGATCGCCGGCGTGCGCGGCGCCGAGCCGATCGCAGATGCGTATTTCGCCTTTTATCTGCTGGCCATGGGTAGCGGTCGGCCCCGGTCGTTCGCGCAGTTGAGCGAAATGCTCGCGGCCGCGGGCTTTGCCGATATCGCATTGCGGCCGACGCCGATGCCGATGTTGGCGAGCGTGATCACGGCACAAACAGGCGAAGTATCGTAAATCAATCTTGACAGTCGTAAACGTCAGGTTAGCATGACAGTCGCGGAGCTCCTCCGCGCCCCGTTGAAGATCGGAGTGGGCGATGGATACCATCGCGGTGGTACTGCAGCAGCCGGAGCAAATTGAGCTCCATCGGCTGGCGTTGACCGCTCCGAATGCCGACGACGTCGTCGTCGACGTCGAGTGGAGCGGGGTGTCGACCGGCACCGAGCGGCTGTTGTGGTCGGGCCGGATGCCGCAGTTCCCGGGAATGGGATACCCGCTGGTCCCCGGCTACGAGTCGGTCGGCCGCGTCGTCGAGGCCGGATCGGCCACCGAGCTCCGTCCCGGTCAGCGCGTCTTCGTTCCTGGTGCAAAATGCTTCGGCGAGGTGCGCGGCCTGTTCGGCGCATCCGCATCGCGCCTGGTAGTGCCGGCAAAGCGCGTGGTGCCGCTCGATCAAAATCTTGGCGATCGCGGAATCCTGCTGGCGCTCGCCGCGACGGCGTATCACGCGATCGCAGCGCGCGGCGCCACCGCGCCGGATTGCATCGTCGGTCACGGCGTCCTCGGCCGGCTGCTGGCCCGCCTGTCGATCGCGGTCGGCAACGACCCGCCGGCGGTGTGGGAGAAAAATCCCGCGCGTGTCAGCGGCGCGGTGGGTTATGGCGTGCTCGATCCCGAGCACGATGCGCGCCGTGACTACAACAGCATCTACGACGTCAGCGGCGATGCGAGCCTGCTGGATTCGCTGATCGGGCGTATCGCGCCCGGCGGCGAGATCGTGCTCGCCGGCTTCTACAGCGAACCGCTGTCCTTTGCATTCCCGCCCGCCTTCATGCGCGAAGCGCGCATTCGCGTCGCCGCCGAATGGCAACCGGCGGATCTCGTCGCAACCAAGGCGCTGATCGAGTCGAAACGACTGTCGCTCGACGGACTGATTACCCACCACCATGACGCCGCCGACGCATCGAGCGCCTACCCGATCGCGTTCGAGGATTCCGCGTGTCTGAAAATGGTCCTGAACTGGAGTTCGCTCTCATGAATGTCGTGCCTCAAATCAGCATGAAGGACGCGTTGCGGGCGGAAGCGGCGATCGAGCCGGATGCGCCGGCGACGGCGGCCGTCACCAAGGAAACGCAGATCATTGCGATCTACGGCAAGGGCGGCATCGGCAAGAGTTTCACGCTCGCCAACCTGTCCTACATGATGGCGCAGCAAGGCAAGAAGGTGCTCCTGATCGGCTGCGACCCGAAAAGCGACACCACGTCTCTCCTGTTCGGCGGTCGCGCCTGCCCGACCATCATCGAGACCTCCTCGAAGAAAAAGCTGGCCGGCGAGGAAGTGAAGATCGGCGACGTCTGCTTCAAGCGCGACGGCGTGTTCGCCATGGAACTCGGCGGTCCCGAAGTCGGCCGCGGTTGCGGCGGCCGCGGCATCATTCACGGCTTTGAGCTCCTGGAGAAGCTCGGCTTCCACGAATGGGGCTTCGACTACGTGCTGCTGGACTTCCTGGGTGACGTGGTCTGCGGCGGTTTCGGCCTGCCGATCGCGCGCGACATGTGCCAGAAGGTCATCGTCGTCGGATCGAACGATCTGCAATCGCTCTACGTCGCCAACAACGTCTGCTCCGCGGTGGAGTATTTCCGCAAGCTTGGCGGCAATGTCGGCGTTGCCGGCATGGTCATCAACAAGGACGACGGCACCGGCGAGGCCGCAGCCTTTGCGCAGACGGTCGGCATTCCCGTGCTCGCTGCGATCCCGGCCGACGACGATATCCGCAAGAAGAGCGCAAACTACGAAATCATCGGCCTTCCTGGCGGGCAGTGGAGCTCCCTGTTCGAGCAACTCGCCACCAATGTCGGCCTGGCGCCGCCGGTGCGTCCCACGCCGCTGACGCAGGATGGTCTGCTCGGCTTGTTCAAGGGCGAGGTGGTCGGACGCGGCGTCGTGCTGGAGCCCGCCACGATGGAAGACATGTGCGGCAAGTCCGTGATCGACAAGCCCTCCCTCGAAGTCGTTTACGACGCAGCGTGAGGGCCCAATGACGCGGAGCGCGACATGAACGTCATTCTGCCCCGATACGCCGGTGCGATCGCGGAGTCCGTGGTGACGGATTCCGAGGCGGAACTCGGCGCGGCCGCGGCGACCGCGCCGGCTGCGTCCGTCGCGATCAACGCTGCAGCAACGAAAAGCGACGGCCTTGGCTGCCATGCCGGTGCGGCCGGGTTGAAGGCGGCAGCCGAAGCCGCAGGCAAGAGCGACATCCTCGATCGCTACGCCGAAGACTATCCGAAGGGGCCGCACGACCAGCCGCAAAGCATGTGCCCGGCCTTCGGCTCGCTGCGCGTCGGCCTGCGCATGCGCCGCACCGCGACGATACTTTCCGGCTCGGCCTGCTGCGTCTATGGCCTGACATTCACCTCGCACTTCTATGGCGCGCGGCGCACGGTCGGCTACGTCCCGTTCAATTCCGAGACGCTGGTGACGGGAAAGCTGTTCGAGGACATCCGCGAAGCCGTGTTCAAGCTCGCCGATCCCGCGCTTTACGACACCATCATCATCACCAATCTCTGCGTGCCGACCGCCTCCGGCGTGCCCCTCGATCTGCTGCCGGACGAAATCAACGGCGTACGCATCATCGGCATCGACGTGCCGGGCTTCGGCGTGCCGACTCATGCCGAAGCCAAGGACGTGCTCGCCGCGGCGATGCTCGATTATGCCCGCAAGGAAGTCGAGCAGGGTCCGGTCCAGGCGCCGCGCGGTGGCAGGAGCGACCGGCCGACGGTCACGCTGGTCGGCGAGATGTTTCCGGCCGATCCTGTCGGGATCGGCATGATGCTGGAGCCGCTCGGGCTCGCAGCCGGTCCCGTCGTGCCCACGCGGGAGTGGCGTGAGCTCTATGCGGCACTTGATTGTTCCGTCGTTGCGGCCATCCATCCGTTCTATACGGCGAGCTTCCGCCAATTCGGTCTTGCCGGCCGGAAGATCGTTGGCTCCGCGCCGGTTGGCCATGACGGCACGGTCGCCTGGCTCGAAGCGATCGGCGACGCCTGCAACGTTGCGCGCGACAAGGTCGATGCCGCCAAGAATCGTTTCCTGCCGATGATCAAATCGGCGCTGGCGGCAAAGCCGGTCGATGCCCGGATCACCGTGTCCGGCTACGAGGGTTCCGAACTGCTGGTGGCGCGGCTGCTGATCGAAAGCGGCGCGCGCGTGCCCTATGTCGGCACAGCCTGCCCAAGGACAGAATGGTCCGACGTCGACCGCGAATGGCTCGAAGCCAAAGGCACGCGCGTCCAATATCGCGCCTCGCTCGAGATGGATCTCGCAGCCGTCGACGAGTTCAAACCCGCTCTGGCGATCGGCACCACGCCGGTGGTGCAGAAAGCCAAGCAACTGGCGATCCCGGCGCTCTACTTCACCAACCTGATCTCGGCGCGGCCGCTGTTCGGCGTCGCCGGTGCAGGCTCGCTGGCCCAGGTCGTCAATGCCGCGCTCGCCAACCAAGGCCGCTTCGATGAGATGAAGGCGTTCTTCGGCGATGTCGGCCAGGGTCACTCCGCCGGAGTGTGGGAAGACACGCCGAACGACAACGCAGCCTTCCGCGAGAAATACAGGAAGCAGATCGAAGCCCAGGCCAGGAAGCGCAAAGCCGAGGAGATGATCTGATGCTCGTCCTCGATCATGATCGTGCCGGTGGATATTGGGGCGCGGTCTACGCCTTCACCGCGGTGAAGGGCATGCAGGTCATTATCGATGGGCCGGTCGGCTGCGAGAACCTGCCTGTCACTTCGGTGCTGCATTACACCGACGCGCTCCCGCCGCACGAGTTGCCGATCGTGGTGACCGGGCTCGGCGAGGAAGAGCTCGGCCAGACCGGCACGGAAGGCGCGATGAAGCGCGCGCATCGTGCGCTCGACCCCTTTCTGCCGGCGGTCGTCGTCACCGGCTCGATTGCGGAGATGATCGGCGGCGGCGTGACGCCGGAGGGAACCAACATCAAGCGATTTTTGCCGCGGACCATCGACGAAGATCAGTGGCAGAGCGCCGATCGGGCCATCGTCTGGCTCTGGAAGGAATACGGCTCGAAGAAGATTCCGGAGCGCAAGCCTCGCGCGCCTGACGTCAAGCCGCGCGTCAACATCATCGGGCCGATCTACGGCACCTTCAACATGCCATCCGATCTCGCCGAGATTCGTCGGCTGGTCGAGGGCATCGGCGCCGAAATCAACATGGTGTTTCCGCTCGGCAGCCATCTCGCGGACATCCCAAAGCTCGTCAACGCCGACGTCAATGTCTGCATGTACCGCGAGTTCGGCCGCATGCTGTGCGAGGCGCTCGAGCGTCCCTATCTGCAGGCGCCGATCGGGCTGCACAGCACCACCAGATTTCTGCGCAAGCTCGGCGAATTGCTCGGCCTCGATCCCGAGCCGTTCATCGAGCGAGAAAAGCACACCACCATCAAGCCGCTGTGGGATCTCTGGCGTTCGGTGACACAGGATTTCTTCGGAACGGCAAGTTTCGCCATCGTCGCCGGCGAAACCTACGCGCGCGGCGTGAGGAATTTCCTGGAAACGGAGATGGGCCTGCCGTGCACCTTCTCCTTTGCGCGCAAGGCCGGCGTCAAGCCGGACAACGATGCGGTCCGCAGCGCGGTGCGCGAGAAGCCGCCGCTGATCCTGTTCGGCAGCTACAACGAGCGCATGTATCTCGCCGAGGCCGGCGGCCGCGCCGTCTACCTGCCGGCATCGTTTCCCGGCGCGATCATCCGCCGTCATACCGGTACGCCGTTCATGGGTTATTCCGGCGCGACCTACCTGGTCCAGGAAGTCTGCAACGCGCTGTTCGATGCGCTGTTCAACATCCTGCCGCTGGCCGCCGATCTCGACCGGGTCGATCCGACGCCTGCGCGGCTGCACGACGAACTCTTGTGGAGCGACGAAGCCAAGGCGCTGCTCGACGAGGTGCTCGAGGCTCATCCGGTGCTGGTGCGGATCTCCGCGGCCAAGCGCCTGCGCGATGCCGCGGAGCGCGGCGCACGCCGCGCAGGCGAGACGCGCGTCACGACCGATTTCGTCGATAAAGCGCGCTCCGCGCTCATGGACGGGGTGAGTGCATGAGAATGATCGAAGCAAACCTGTTCCCGGTGATTCCATACCTGCATGTGGGATGCAACAATCGAGAGGTGACGTCGATGTCCGACTTCGTTCATACCGGCAACCATCCGAGAGCGTCGGCCGATGGCAGTACGATCGAGACGAGGCTCGTGTTCGGCGCCTGCTATGCCCTCTTTCTGTTTCGCGCGCTCGCAAGGCGATTGATGCCGCGGCGCGAGCACGACGCGGTTCGCGACACCGGCCATCGCGAGTCGATCTTCGGCGAAGCAAGAAGTGCGGCGAGGGTCGTGGTCGTCTCGTCGTTCATGGGTTTGTAGGTCGGAATTCGTCCGGCGGTGCCGGACGGAAAACTGCCGTTTCCAACGAAACGGCATTTCGCTGCCGCCCACGCTCGGGCGGCGAACGGCCGCAAGGCCATCACCAGGAGGAATACCAAATGAAGGACGGTTCCCTCTCGGGGCTCACCGAAGCTGAAGCCAAGGAATTCCACACGATATTCATGACGAGCTTCCTGCTCTTCACGGCTATCGCGGTGGTTGCCCACATCCTCGCCTGGATGTGGCGTCCATGGCTGCCGGGCCCCGGCGGCTACAAAACAGCGATGGACAGCATCCAGCACCTCGCCAGCGTTTCCTTGTCGTATCTCACCTAACGGGAGGCAAATATGTGGCGAATCTGGCTGTTATTCGACCCGCGGCGTGCGTTGATCATGCTCTTCACGTTCCTGTTCGGACTGGCGATCGTGATCCACTTCATTCTGCTCTCGACCGACCGGTTCAACTGGTTGGAGGGCCCCCGCAAGGGCCCGGTGAAGACGGGGGAGATTTCTCTGCCGTACACACCACCAAGCATGCCGTCCTGATGGCATGACGTACTGCGTACCGGAACGGGCGAGGCGGGATAGAGCGGCCGGTCTCGTCCGCTTCCGGTAGCTAACGATCAAGTGCCGGCAAGCAACAAGCGGTGATTTTGAATTCGCAGGCGGAGGAACGATCGATGGCGATGCTCAGCTTTGAAAGAAAATACCGGGTCCGCGGCGGAACGCTGATGGGAGGCGACTTGTTCGACTTTTGGGTCGGCCCGTTCTACGTCGGATTCTTCGGCATGACGACGATGTTCTTCACGCTGGTCGGCATTGCCATGATCCTCTGGGGTGCGGCGCTCGGCCCGACCTGGAATATCTGGCAGATCAGCATCAACCCGCCCGACGCGAAATACGGATTGTCGTTCGCGCCGCTGCAGGAAGGCGGCATCTGGCAGATCGTCACGATATGCGCGCTCGGCGCGTTCGTTTCGTGGGCGCTGCGCGAAGTCGAAATCTGCCGCAAGCTCGGCATCGGCTATCACGTGCCGTTCGCGTTCGGCTTCGCGATCCTGGCCTATTTCACGCTGGTGGTGATCCGTCCGGTGCTGATGGGCTCCTGGAGCTACGGATTTCCGTACGGCATCATCACTCACCTCGATTGGGTGTCGAACACCGGCTACACTTACGGCAACTTCCACTACAATCCCGCCCACATGATCGCCATCACGTTCTTCTTCACGACGTGCCTGGCACTGGCGCTGCACGGCGGCCTGATCCTGTCTTCGACCAATCCGGACAAGGGCGAGCCGGTGAAATCGCCGGAACATGAAAACACGATCTTCCGCGATCTGATCGGCTACTCCGTCGGCACCATCGGTATCCACCGGCTCGGCCTGTTCGTGGCGCTGTCGGCGGTGTTCTGGAGCGCCGTCTGCATCGTGATCTCCGGACCGTTGTGGGCCGAGGGCGACGCCTGGTCCGAATGGTGGAACTGGTGGCGCAATCTTCCGATCTGGTCCTCCAACTAATCCCGGTCATCAGAAAGAACTCTTGCCATGGCCCAATATCAGAATTTCTTTACGCAAGTGCAAGTGCGCAGCAGCATCTATCCGGGAATTCCCCTGCAGCCGGGAATCTGGGTCAGGTCCGGGGAGGGCCGGTTCAATTACTGGCTGGGAAAGCTCGGCGACGCGCAGGTCGGCCCGATCTATCTCGGCTTCACCGGGATCGCCTCGATCATATGCGGCATCGTCGCGATCGAGATCATCGGTCTCAACATGCTGGCGTCGGTGAACTGGAGCCCGATCGAATTCGTCAGGCAGTTGCCCTGGCTCTCGCTCGATCCCCCGAAGCCGGAATACGGCATCAGTATCCCGCCGCTCAAGGAGGGCGGCTGGTGGCTGCTGGCTGGATTTTCCCTGACAACATCCATTCTGCTGTGGTGGATTCGAACCTACCGGCGGGCGCGCGCGCTCGGCATGGGCACGCATGTATCGTGGGCTTTTGCGTCGGCGATCTGGCTCTATCTGGTGCTCGGCTTCATCCGACCGCTGTTGATGGGACATTTCAGCGAGGCCGTTCCGTTCGGAATTTTCCCGCACCTCGACTGGACCAACAACTTCTCGATCACCCACGGCAACCTGTTCTACAATCCGTTCCACATGCTCTCGATCGCGTTCCTCTACGGCTCGGCGCTGCTGTTCGCCATGCACGGCGCCACCATCCTTGCGGTCAGCCGTTATGGCGGCGAGCGCGAGATCGAGCAGATCGTCGATCGCGGCACCGCGCTGGAGCGAGCGGCCTTGTTCTGGCGCTGGACCATGGGCTTCAACGCCACCGCCGAATCGATCCATCGCTGGGCCTGGTGGTTTGCCGTGCTCTGCCCGCTGACTGGCGGCATCGGCATCCTGCTCTCCGGCACCGTCGTCGACAACTGGTTCGACTGGGGCGTCAAGCACGGATTGGCGCTGCCGAGATAGGCGGACCAAAAGCAATTGCGAATGCGCGCGCCGGATATTGCAGAATGCCATCGAGGCGCGCGCATGTTTCCCTCGGCTTGTCGGCTCGGGCTCGTTTCATTCGCTAACAAGGCGGCAGGCGGGCGGAGATGAACTCCGTGCGAGACGCGTCCGCCAAGAACAAGAAGCCGGGTTGGAAGAACGCTGGAGTGGAGGGTCACTTGTTGGTGGAGGATATTTGCCCTGGTCCAGGTGTTCAAATCCCCGAAGGAATCGCTGGGCGATCTCGCGGCGCCGTTGGTCGCGAATTTGATCGCGGCTGCGACCGACGTCGCCCTTGTGGTCGATGGGCAGGGGATCATCCGCGACGTCGCGTTCAACAAGGAGGAGCTGTCGCTCGAACTGGACGCGCAGGGACGCTGGATGGGATCGCAGCTTGCGGAGACCGTCACGTCGGAGACCAGGGCGAAGGCCGAGGGACTGCTTCAGGACGCGCAGGTCAAGAAGTCGTCGAGCTGGCGCCAGGTCAACCATCCGTCGGTCGGCGGAGAGGATATTCCGGTGCTCTACTCGGCCATCAATATCGGCCGCGACGACCGTTTCGTGATGGTGGGCCGCGACCTGCGCCCGCTCGCTGCCATGCAACAGCGCCTGATCAACGCTCAGCAATCGATGGAGCGGGATTATGCCCGGCTTCGTCATGCCGAAACGCGCTATCGCCTGCTGTTCCAGGTCTCGTCGGAAGCGGTCATGATCGTTGATGCCGCCAACAATTTGATCCTCGATGCGAACCCGGCAGCGCTGGCGTTATTCGACGAAAGCGCGCCGCAACTGCTCAAATCGCCGTTCATTGGCCGTTTCGATCCCGACAGCGCGCAAGCGATCCAGACCCTGTTGGCCGATGTTCGCGCCACCGGCCGCGATGGCGGCATTCGCGGACATTTGGCGAACGGGCGGCGCGAATGCAGCCTTGCCGTCTCGCTGTTTCGTCAGGAGAACGCATCGCTGTTCCTGGTTCGCCTTGCCTCGCAGGCCTCGCTTTCCGAAAGCTCCGCGCTGAAGGCGACCTCGGCGTTGCTCGCATATTTCGAAACGGCGGCCGACGGGTTGGTCATCACGCAATTTGATGGCCGGGTGGTCAGGGCCAACCCGGCCTTTCTCGAAATGGCCCAGCTCACGAGCGTCGAGCAAGCGCGGGGGGAATTGCTGGACCGGTGGCTCGGGCGGGCCGGCGTCGATTTCAACGTGGCGCTGGCCAATCTCCGCCAGAACGGTTCAATCAAGCTGTTTGCCACCTCGATGCGCGGCGAATACGGGGCGATCGCCGACGTCGAGGTGTCTGCGGTCGCCATGACCGCCGACGACAACAAGCCAGGCTTCGGCTTTGCGATCAGGAATGTGGAGAAGCGGCTGTCGGCGACGCCATCCTCGGCCCGTGAGCTTCCACGATCGATGGCGCAACTGACCGAGATGATCGGCCGGGTGCCGCTTCGCGATCTGGTGCGCGAGACCACCGACGTGATCGAGAAGCTGTCGATCGAAGCCGCGCTGGAGTTGACCGGGGACAACCGCGCGTCGGCCGCCGAAATGCTCGGCCTCAGCCGCCAGAGTCTCTATGTCAAGCTGCGCCGCTTCGGGCTTGCCGAGCATGCGCCGGATGAAGAGGGCGAAGATGAATAGTTACGCCGCGCAACGTCCTTCGCCGCTTGTCGTGCTGGAACTCTTGAAGCCGATCACCTGGTTTCCGCCGATGTGGGCGCTGGGTTGCGGCATCGTCTCATCCGGCGTCTCGCCGGCACAGCGCTGGCCGCTGATCATGGCCGGTGTGCTGCTCGCCGGACCGATGGTGTGCGGCACCAGCCAGGCCGTCAACGACTGGTACGACCGGCACGTCGACGCCATCAATGAACCGGACCGGCCGATTCCGTCGGGCCGCATCCCGGGGCGCTGGGGTCTTTACATTGCCGTGCTCTGGACCGTGCTGTCGCTCGTGGTTGCAACGTCGCTCGGTACCTGGGGTTTTGTCGCTGCCGTCGTCGGGCTTGTGCTGGCATGGGCTTACAGCGCCCCGCCGATCCGGCTGAAGCAGAACGGCTGGCTAGGCAATGCGGCCTGCGGCCTCTGTTACGAAGGCCTGCCATGGTTCACCGGCGCCGCCGTGATGAGCGCGTCCGCTCCCGACTGGCGGATCGTTGCGATCGCGTTGCTCTATAGTGTCGGCGCCCACGGCATCATGACCTTGAACGATTTCAAGTCGGTCGAGGGCGACAAGCGCATGGGCATCAATTCCTTGCCGGTGCTGCTTGGCGTCGGCAACGCCGCGCGCTTCGCCTGTTTCGTGATGGCGGTGCCGCAGGTCGTCGTGGTGGCCCTGTTGCTGTCATGGCAGCGGCCGATCTATGCCGCCGCCGTCGGCGCGCTGCTGGTGGCGCAATTTTTCCTGATGGCCCATTTTCTCAAGAGCCCGGGCGAGCGTGCGCCCTGGTACAACGGGACCGGCGTAAGTTGTTACGTCGCCGGCATGCTGATCACGGCGTTTGCGCTGGCGGCGCTTGGGACAGGGGTCCTGCCATGAACAACAAGGTGCTTTCCTGGTTCGGTATCGTGCGGCTTGGTCTGGTGCAGACCGGCCTTGGCGCGATCGTCGTTCTCACCACCTCGACGCTCAACCGCGTCATGGTCGTCGAACTGGCGATGCCGGCGATGTTGCCGGGTGCGCTGGTGGCCATTCACTACGCGTTACAGGCCTTCCGTCCGGCATGGGGGCACGGTTCCGACCTCGGGGCGCGGCGCACGCCCTGGATCGTCGGCGGCATGTCGGTTCTCGCGGCGGGCGGCTTTCTGGCCTCGGTCGCAACGGCGTGGATGACGACGAATACCTGGTTCGGCATTGCGCTCGCCGTTATCGCATTCTGCCTGATCGGCGTGGGCGTCGGCGCGGCCGGGACCTCGCTGCTGGTCTTGCTGGCCAAGCGGACCGACGACGCCAAGCGCGCGGCGGCAGCCACGATCGTCTGGACCATGATGATCGCGGGCTTCATCGTCACCACCGGCGTCGCGGGTCATATGCTGGATCCGTTCTCGCCGCTGCGGCTGGTCGTGGTTTCCGGATGTGTGTCGATTGCCGCGATGGTGCTCACCGTAGCGGGTGTGTGGGGTATCGAGGGCAGAGACGCTGCGCCGCTCATTCCGCGCAACAGAGAACCTGCGACGCCGTCCTCGTTCCGCGCCGCCTTCATGGAAGTCTGGGCCGAACCACGGTCGCGGCGCTTTGCGATGTTCGTGTTCGTCTCGATGCTGGCCTATAGCGCACAGGATCTGATCCTCGAGCCTTTCGCCGGCACCGTGTTCGGCTTCACGCCCGGCGAGACGACAAAGCTCTCGGGCGTTCAGCACGGTGGCACGCTGGTCGGAATGGCACTGGTGCCGTTGATTGGCGCGCTCTATCCGAGACTGCGCGGCAATTTGCAGATATGGACTATCGGCGGCTGTCTGGCGTCGGCGATCGCTTTGCTGTGTCTGGCGGCAGCAGCCGTCGTCGGTCATGCCTGGCCGTTACGCGAGACGGTATTCATGCTCGGCGTGACCAACGGCGCTTATGCGGTAGCGGCGATCGGCTCGATGATGGCTCTCGTCGCTGCCGGCGGCGAAAGGCGCGAAGGCGTTCGCATGGGACTGTGGGGTGCCGCTCAGGCCTTTGCATTCGGCCTTGGTGGCTTCCTCGGAACGCTGGCGAGCGATGTCGCCCGCTATCTGCTGTCGTCTCCGTCGCTTTCTTATTCGGCCGTCTTTGCCTCGGAAGCCGGTCTCTTCGTCGTCGCCGCGGCGATGGCGGTCTGGATCCATCGCGAACCGGCAAAGGGCGCGATACGGCGAGGCGATATCGGCACAGTTGCGATCGCGGGAGGGTGATATGCGTCCAAACTCCAAGCTATTCGACGTCGTCGTGGTGGGCGGCGGGCCATCGGGTGCGACGGCGGCGCACGATCTCGCCAATCTCGGGCGTAACGTCCTGCTGCTCGACCGCGCCGGGCGTATCAAGCCTTGCGGCGGCGCGATTCCACCGCGGCTGATCCGTGACTTCGACATTCCCGATCATCTGCTGGTGGCGCGTGTCAATTCGGCGCGCATGGTGTCGCCATCGGACCAGCAGGTCGACATGCCGATCGATGGCGGGTTTGTCGGCATGGTCGATCGCGACGTGTTTGACGAATGGCTGCGACAACGTGCGGAGGAGGCCGGCGCGGAACGGCGGACCGGGCTGTTCAGGCGTTTCGAGCGCGATGCGAACGGGGAAACCATCGTCCATTATGAAGAGCGCGCACCTGACGGATCGATGACGGAAAAGTCGGTACGCACCCGGGCGCTGATCGGCGCGGACGGCGCCTTGTCGGCGGTGGCGCGTCAGTGTCTGCCGGGCGCCGACCGCTTGCCCTATGTGTTCGCCTATCATGAGATCGTTCGCTCGCCGCGAGCCGATTCCAGTTTCGACGGCACCCGCTGCGATGTCTATTATCGCGGTACCGTGTCGCCGGATTTCTATGGCTGGGTATTTCCACATGGCGATACCGTCAGTGTCGGGACCGGTTCGGCGTGCAAGGGATTTTCGCTGCGCAGTTCGGTCGGCGATCTGCGGGACGCCGCGGGACTGGGCTCGGTCGAGACGATCCGCCGCGAAGGCGCGCCAATCCCGCTGCATCCATTGCCGCGCTGGGACGACGGCCATAGCGTGCTGCTCGCCGGCGATGCCGCCGGCGTGGTCGCGCCGGCGTCGGGCGAGGGCATCTACTACGCGATGATCGGCGGGCGGTTGTCGGCGGAGGCCGTCGACGACTTCCTCGAGACCGGTGATGCGAAGGCGCTTCGGTCGGCACGAAAGCGTTTCATGCGGATGCACGGCGTCGTGTTCTGGATCCTCGGCGTCATGCAATGGTACTGGTATTCCAACGACCGGCGCCGCGAACGCTTTGTCAGCATTTGCCGCGACCGCGATGTCCAGAAGCTGACATGGGACGCCTACATGAACAAGGAACTGGTGCGCGCCAAGCCGATCGCGCATATCCGGATATTCTTCAAGAACCTCGCGCACATGGCCGGACTGGCCTCGGCTTGATGGCGGGACGGCGCGACTTCTGGAAGCCGGTGCTGATCGCTGCCGCGGTTGCGATCTTCGTCGCGGTGCTCGGCGGCACCCTGACCGACACCGGGCCATGGTACCAAAATCTCCGCAAGCCCTCATGGCAGCCGCCGGACTGGCTGTTCGGTCCGGCGTGGACACTGATATTCGCGCTTGCGACGGTGTCTGCAGTCTACGCGTGGCGCGACGCGCAGAACCGTGTGCAACGGGATTGGATCATCGTGCTGTTTGCACTGAACGGCTTTCTCAACGTGCTGTGGAGCACGTTGTTTTTCGCCTTGCGCCGGCCGGACTGGGCGTTGATCGAGGTTCTGTTCCTTTGGGCTTCGATATTGCTGCCGATGATCGTGTTCTGGCGCTTCGCCAGACCCGCCTCGTTATATCTGGTGCCCTATCTGCTTTGGGTGTCGTTCGCGGCGTTTCTCAATCTGACGGTCGTCCGTCTCAACGGGCCGTTCTCGTGACCGGTGATCGGCGCTTATCGGCCAATGGTTGGCATGCGAGCTTGCGATATGGCTGACCTGTTCGCCAGCGGCCGCCTGGTCGATCTCATCCTCGTGCTGGTTGTGATCGAGGCCGTGGCCCTGATTCTGTATTGGCGCCGCACGCGCCGCGGCGTAGCGCCGCTCGACCTGTTGCCGAGTTTGTGCGCGGGCGCGTTTCTGCTGCTCGCGTTGCGCGTGACCCTCGCGGACGGCGGCTGGCAGACGGCCAGCGCCTGCCTTGCGGCTGCAGGTCTGGCGCATCTGACCGACATCGGCCGACGCTGGCGCAACTAGCATCCAGCGGAAGCCGCTTCGCGGGATCGCGGCACTACTTCTTGTCGGAGAACTTGTTGAGATAGGCGATGACGTCCTTGCGCTGCTGTTCGTCGCCAAGTTTGAACGCCATCTTGGTCGAGCCGGTGGCGAGCTCGGGCTTGCCCTTGTCGGTGAGAAACTTCTTCAGGAACGCGTTGGGATCGGGCAGATACTGGAAGATGAGATCGTCTGACCAAACCAGGCCATTTTCGCCCGCCGCCTTGTTGAGGGTCGAATAGGCGAAACCGGGTGCCGTGCCCGATTGCCGTCCGATCACGCCCGTCAATGCGGGTCCAACCAGGTTCTTCGCATCCGGGCCGATGCGGTGACATGTCATGCACTGCTTGAAGACCTGTTCGCCCTTGGCGGCGTCGCCTCCTGCCGAAACCTGCGCGAACGCCGTGCTGCCTGGAAGTGCCGCGGCGGCGATGACCAGAGCTAGGATTGAAACTTTGACAGACACATTGCTCTCCCTGACTTCGATTTTGGCGTCTTGACCGGCGCTGCCGTTCTATCTGTTAGGATATATTGACAGTCACAATTATCAAATCCTGTTGTCGGAATCGCTCCAGGCATGACCAAATTTTTGCTCTTGCAAGCGGCCGAACCGCGGATTGGCCAAGTCATAACCCGAATATCGCTGCCCAGTTCCTGGGCACTGTAAAGGAAATTTGACAGCTAAAACCTTAAAAACACAGGTGTTTCTTGACTTACCAAGAGGATTCTGCGCAATCCTAAGGAGCCCAAAGGGACATGGTGGGCGTTGAGTGTCAGGCGGCATTGGCACATTCCGTGCTTCGAATTGACTGTCGCTGGTTCGGTGAGTCCGTGTAACTCCGCCTTGTCAAACATGATCGGCAGCTAAAAGAATGGCCGCACTCCCGACCGCACCGCCCGACATCACCCTGCTTCTCGACATGGAAGGCGTGATCCGAGAAGCGACGTTGTCTCCAGCCATGAGCGCCGAAAGCGTCGACGGCTGGCTCGGCCGCCCATGGGTCGAGGTCGCGGGCGAGATGGGCGGCGACAAGGTCAAGCGCATGGTCGACGATGCGCGCGTCACCGGCATTTCGGCCTTCCGCCAGATCAACCAGCGCTTTCCAAGCGGCCTGGAAATTCCGATGGAATATACGACCGTGCTGCTCGGCGGCCGCGCCGGCATGCTCGCGATCGGAAAGAATCTTCAAGCCGTCGCCGAGCTGCAATCACGTCTGATCGCCGCGCAGCAGACGATGGAGCGGGACTACTGGAAGCTTCGCGAAATCGAGACGCGCTACCGACTGGTGTTCGACGCCTCGAACGAAGCCGTCGTCATCGTATCCGCGGCCGATCTGCGCATCCTCGAAGCCAACCCCACCGCCATTGAGGCGCTCACTAGCCCGCGCCGCCGCAATGAGCACCTGGCGGGACGCGAACTGCTGCACGACGTCGCGGCCGAGGATCGCGAGGCCGTCCGCGAGATGCTGGCGCGCATCCGCGAACGCGGCAAGGCCCTGAGCATTCTCGTCCATCTCGGGCCCGCGGCGAAGCCGTGGATGCTGCGTGGATCGCTGATCACGGCCGAACCCGGTCACTTGTTCTTGCTGCAATTCACCGCCGCGACCGATTTGTCGGCGCCGGCCGACAAGGCCGGGCATTCGGCGGTCGAGGAGCTGATCGACCAGCTGCCCGATGGTTTCGTCGCCCTGGACGACGCCGGCATCATCCGTCACGTCAACCAGGCTTTTCTCGATCTGGTGCAACTCGGCTCGAAGGGATCCGCGATCGGGGAGTCGCTGGGGCGCTGGCTTTGGCAGCCCGGTGCCGACCTGAACGCGCTGCTTGCCAATATCCACAAGCACAAGACCGTCCGCCTCTTCACCACGACCATTCGCGGAGAACTGGGCACGGAGACCGAGATTGAGATTTCGGCCGGTGCCAGCGAGGCGGAACAAGGGCAGATCGGGGTGCTGATCCGCAACGTCGCCCGCCGGCTGCCCTCCGGCAGCGAGACCGATCTGCTGCGCTCGACATTGGGATCGATGAGCGAGCAGATCGGAAAATCCTCGCTGCGCCAGCTGGTGAAGAACACCGTCAGCATCGTCGAACAGCATTATGTGAAGCAGGCGCTGGAACTCGCCGAGGGCAATCGAACGGCAACCGCCGAACTTCTGGGATTGAGCCGCCAGAGCCTTTATGCCAAGCTCAATCGTTACGGTCTGGAGGACAAGGGGCTGGACACCGAGGAAACCCCAGAGGATTGATTTGGCGCCGCATTCCCTCGCTATCCCAGCGTTCGGAAAAGCCGATCTTTCGAACTGCGAACGGGAGGAGATTCATCTTGCGGGCTCGATCCAACCGCACGGCGCGCTGTTGGTCGTCAGTGAACCCGATCATCGCGTCATCCAGGCCAGCGCCAACGCCGCCGCCTTTCTGAATCTCAAGCGGGTCTTGGGGATGCCACTCGCCGAGCTCGACGGCGATCTGTTGTTTCGCATCCTGCCGCATCTCGATCCGACTTCGCAGGGATTGCCGATCGCTGTGCGATGCCGCATCGGCAGCCCCGGCGCCGAATTCGATGGCCTCTTGCACCGTCCGCCCGAGGGCGGGCTCATCATCGAACTGGAGCGCGCCGGCCCTTCGGTCGATCTCACCCGGCAAATCGCGACGGCGCTGGAGAAGATTCGCACGGCGACCTCGCTGCGGGCGTTGTGCGACGAGGCGGCGACGCTGTTCCAGGATCGCACCGGCTACGACCGGGTGATGGTCTATCGCTTCGACGACGAGGGTCACGGCGAGGTGTTCTCCGAGCGCCGCAAGCCCGAGCTCGAAGCCTATCTCGGCAACCGCTATCCCGCGACGGATATTCCGCAGATGGCGCGGCGGCTGTACGAGCGTACGCGCGTTCGGGTGCTGGTCGATGTGAACTACGAGCCGATCCCGCTGGAGCCGCGCCTGTCGCCGCTGACCGGGCGCGATCTCGACATGTCGCTTTGCTTCCTGCGCAGCATGTCGCCGATTCATCTTCAATATCTGAAGAACATGGGCGTCGGCGCCACATTGGTGGTCTCGCTGGTTGTCGGCGGAAAGCTCTGGGGACTTGTCGCCTGTCACCACTACGAGCCACGGTTCATCTATTTCGAATTGCGCGCGGTCTGCGAGCTGCTCGCGGAGGCGATCGCGACCCGGATCGCGGCGCTCGAGAGTTTTGCGCAGAGCCAGTCGGAAATCTTCGTCCAGCGGCTCGGACAGCGAATGATCGAGGCGATCTCGCGCGAGGGCGACTGGCGGGGGGCGATCTTCGACAGCTCGCAATCGATTCTGCAGCCGCTGGGCGCAAGCGGCAGCGCGTTGATTTACGAGGGCCAGATCATATCGACGGGCGAGGTTCCCGGTACCCAGGAAATCAGGGAGATAGGAGCATGGCTCGACACGAAGCGCGATAACGCCGTCTGGGCGACGGCATCGCTCGGCCTCGATGAGCCGCAGTTCGCCACCATCACCAAGGTTGCGACCGGGATCGCGGTCGCGTCGATCTCGAATAATCCCGGCGAATATCTGATCTGGTTTCGTCCCGAGCGTATCCGCACGGTGACCTGGGGCGGCGATCCGCTCAAACCGTTTGTGATCGGCTCCGATCCCTCCGACTTGTCGCCGCGCCGGTCGTTTGCGCAATGGCATCAAGTGGTGGAAGGGACGTCCGAGCCGTGGACGTCGGCAGATATCTCGGCCGCTCGAATGATCGGACAGAGCGTTGCGGACATCGTCCTTCAATTTCGTGCGGTACGGACGCTTATCGCGCAGGACCAGTTGGAGCAATTCAGCCGCCATGTCCGCGTCTCGGAGCAGCCCGTCATCATTGCCGATATCGACGGCAAGATCCTGTTGATGAACAATGCCTTCAAGACGCTCTTGCCGAAGGATTACGCCGCGGCCCTCCGGCTGGATCAACTGGCGGGTGCCTTTGCGCAATCGGATGGATTCTTGCGGCAGCTTGCAGATCTGATTGACAATCGTCGCAGCTGGCGCGGCGAATTGTTGTTGCGCGAGGAGGGCAACCGGGAAAAGCCGCTGATAGTACGCGCCGATCCGGTACAGCCTTCGCGGGACCGCACGCTCGGCTTCGTGCTGATCTTCTCGGATATCACCGATCGGAAGGCGGCGGAGGCGGCGCGCAGCCGCTTTCAGGAAGGAATCATCCAGAGCAGCCGGATCAACAGCGTGCGGCTCGATACCAAGAGCGATCTGGTCTATCAGAACCTGCTGTCGTCGGTGGTCGAAAACGCCCAGCTCGCCGCGTTCGAAATCACCTATGGCGTTGAAACCGGCCGGATTGCCGAGATGCTGGAAAGCGTTCGCAATTCGACGCTGCGAACCGCCGAGGTGCTGGAGCACCTGATCTGGCACTCCTCGCGGACCTCTGGCGAGAAAAAGACAAAGAAATCGCCTTGATCCAAACGTCTTACTCGGCGGCCGTGACTGACGATCCGCCCCTCGCCATCGACTGGACCGCGCAGGAAAGATCGATATTGAGCGAAAACGCCACGGCGCCTTCCTCGATCACGGCGTCCGGATCCGCCGCGAGAGCGCCTGCCTGATCGAGGGCGTTGCGGTAATCCGCCTTGAGGGCGTCAAGGTCGGAAAAATCCGGGAAATCGTAGAACGACAGCTCTGCGGGGCGAAGCTCCAGCGTTCGTGCCAGCAGCCGCTGCAGTATCTGGCCGCCGCTGAGGTCGCCAAGATATCGGGTGTAGGCGTGCGCAATCAGCCTGGCGCCGTTGCCCTGCGCGGCTTCCTGAACTCGGCTTGCATAGAGCTTTCCCGCGGCGAGGACGGGAAAGTCGTGCCTCCAGCGCGCGCCGCATAATGCAGCAAGATCAGATTCGATGGCGGCGGCACGCGCGAGCCTGTAATCGGCGATTGCGCCGAGAAGGGCCGAACCGCGCTGACTGTCAAGCCCGTGCTCCATAGCCTGATAGGCGGGGAGCAGATTGCGCAAAAGCAGGACGTAGCCGTCGCGGCTGGCTTCACCGCGCAACAGATCGCGAATGATGCCGGTTCGCTCGGCCTCGAGATGGAGGGCCCTGGTGCGCAGATAAAGCGCCGTGACAACGCTGGCCGGCGATGAATTGTTCGTCGCGGCCACCGTCATTCCCTCAAGCTCCGATCTGGCTTTTCGCTGCACGCCTGCTCGCACGGCTTTCGACGCTCGTACCCTGGCACGCCGCTCACGCCCGGCCTTTCAACTGCCTGATCAGGCCCAGCGCCTGTTGCGGCGCGGTCGTCGCGTCTGACGACATCATATCGGCTCCCATCGATGCCACAAGAGCGGGCTGAGCGATCACCATCGGGCCGCCAAGGATGATGCCCACATATCGATTGCGCGAGTCGCGACGGATATCGTGGATGTCCCGCTTCAGTTCGTCGAGCCTGCGATCGCTGCTGACGGAAAAGCCGACGACATCGAACCAGTGATTGTGCACCAGAGACGTCAGTTCCTGATGCGATGAAAACGGCCCCGTACAGAGATTCCAGCCCGCGCGCCGGAAAAACTCGGCGACCATCGAGAGTCCAAAGCTGTGCTGCTCGCCCGGAATGATGGTCAGCAGCGCCGTCTCTCCGTTGCCCTGGACGGTCTCCTCGCAGAAATGCTCGCCCAGCCGCCGCATGATGCGCTGCAGGCGTGTCATGGCAAGCGTCACATTGGCAAAATCGGCGGCATCCGACTCCCAAAGGCTCCCGAGATGCCTGGCGGCAGGCGCGAGCAAGTCCAGGAATATCGACTCCACGGATATGTTTCGCGCCAGCATCTCCTCGACGCAGGCAAAGGGGGCGTCATCGTCGTTTCCGAGCGCGAGCGCGGCAAAGCGTTCGACCGCATTAGGTTCGCTTGGCTCACTTGATTCGGCGGGCTTTGACGCCGGCGCCTTTCGCAGCGCGAGGACGATCCTGGGAAGGATGGTCTTGACCACCTCGACCGACTGCAGCCTTGGTCGAAGCCGCCAGATCGGCGCAGGAACTTTCTCTCGAAGCGTTTTCGAATGACGCGCGGTGACACTGTCTGTCGTCGTGCCGGCTGAGAATGATTGCTCGTTCACGTCGGTCATCGCACTCCCCCCGCACATTAAGTGTCCGTCTTATTCGACCGTCAAGTTTAATTTACGTATGGTTTAGTTGACAGTTTCGACAACGGAGTTTAGCCTTCCTGACATCAAGCCCGCACATAGGGAGTGGCGCGGTGCATCTTCGAGCAGCTGCAGAACCAGATTTCCCCCGATTGGTCGGACACTCGCCGGCTGCAGCTCGCTTTCCCCTTCCGGTATCGCATCACCACGACGAAAGACTGTCAAACAGTCTTTACAGTCTCGCGTCGGAAACCGTCGCTGCGCCTGCGAACGGACTTTCGCCCGCAAGTCCGCAGAAATCGGCAGACTGCTCGCCCGCCCAAAGAGTTAAGGCGCTCTACACGCCCGAACAGCGTGCTCGCCGCGACGCAACACGATGGACGCTGGTGCAAGGGATTTTGGCGCCGGTTCAATTCGCGGTCTTCCTGATCAGCCTGGCTTTGGTCGTCCGTTATCTCGCCAGCGGTGAGGGATTGGGTGTCGCAACAGCCTCGATCATTGCCAAGACGCTGTTGCTTTACGCGATCATGATCACCGGTTCGATCTGGGAACGGGAAGTCTTCGGCTGCTATCTGTTCGCGCCGGCCTTCTTCTGGGAAGACGTATTCAGCTTCCTGGTGCTGGGCTTGCATACCGCCTACCTGGTCGCGTTGCTCGCCGGGCTCGGCAATGCGCAGCAGCAGATGATGATCGCGTTGGCTGCCTACGCATCCTACTTCGTCAACGCCACGCAATTCGTCCTGAAACTGCGCGCCGCGCGCCGCGACGAACGTCTGATGCCGGTTTCGGCTCCCCCCGTTTCCGGGAGCGAGGCATGAACGCGCTTGTGCAGGGCTGCAGCGTCGGTGCCGACGTCACGCGCAAGAAGGTCCACCGCGAAAGCGGCCAGCGCGAAGTGTTTTGCGGACTGACGGGCATTGTCTGGCTGCACCGGAAGATCCAGGACGCTTTCTTCCTGGTGGTGGGGTCGCGCACCTGCGCGCATCTCATCCAGTCCGCCGCCGGCGTGATGATCTTCGCCGAGCCGCGATTTGCCACCGCGATCATGGAAGAGAAGGATCTCGCCGGACTGACCGATGCCAACGACGAACTCGACCGCATCGTGACGCAACTGATTGCGCGGCGGCCCGACATTCGTCTGCTGTTTCTCGTCGGCTCCTGTCCGTCCGAGGTCATCAAGCTCGACCTGTCCCGCGCCGCGCTGCGGCTGTCCCGGACCTTTGCGCCCGCGGTCCGTGTCCTCCATTATTCAGGCAGTGGAATCGAGACGACATTCACGCAGGGCGAGGATGCCTGTCTCGCCTCGCTCGTTCCTGCGGTACCCCCCTCTGCAACGAGCGCGGACCGGCTCTTGATCGTGGGTGCGCTGGCCGACGTCGTCGAAGACCAGTTCGGCCGGATGTTCGATGCGCTTGGCATCGGCCCCGTCGATTTCCTGCCGCCGCGCAACTCGACTGCGCTTCCGCCGGTCGGACCTCACACCAAATTTCTGCTGGCGCAGCCTTTTCTTGCCGACACTGCGCGCGCCCTCGAGGCGAGGGGAGCGAGGCGGCTCGCGGCGCCGTTTCCGCTCGGCGCCGAGGGGACCACGGCGTGGCTGAAGGCGGCGGCCGATGCCTTCGGCGTCGCGGAGGCAACATTCAACGCCGTGACGCAAGTTAGCCGGTCCCGTGCGACGCGCGCGCTGGCGTCATATCGCGACCGGCTGGCCGGCCGCAGCATTTTCCTGTTCCCGGACTCCCAGCTGGAAATTCCGCTGGCGCGCTTCCTGTCGCGCGAATTGTCGATGCAACTGGTCGAAGTCGGCACGCCCTATCTGCATCGCGAGCATCTTGCCGAAGAGCTCGAACTGCTCCCGGCCGATGTCGCGCTGAGCGAAGGACAGGATGTCGACCGGCAACTCGATCGCTGCCGGGCGGCGCGGCCTGACCTTGTCGTGTGCGGCCTTGGCCTCGCCAATCCGCTGGAAGCGGAAGGCCTGACCACCAAATGGTCGATCGAACTCGTGTTCACGCCGATCCAGGGCTACGAGCAGGCGGCGGATCTCGCCGAACTGTTCGCCCGCCCGCTGGTGCGGCGCGCGAAACTGGTGGCATGACCATGCAGCTCACGGTGTGGACATATGAAGGACCGCCCCATGTCGGCGCCATGCGCGTCGCCACGGCAATGCAGGGATTGCATTACGTCCTGCATGCGCCGCAGGGCGACACCTACGCCGATTTGCTGTTCACGATGATCGAGCGCCGCGATTGCCGGCCGCCAGTGACCTACACGACCTTCGCCGCGCGCGACCTCGGCGGCGACACCGCCGAGCTTTTCAAGACCGCCGCGCGTAACGCCTATGACCGGTTCCAGCCGCAGGCGATGATCGTCGGCGCGTCCTGCACCGGTTCGCTGATCCAGGACGATCCCGGCGGGCTCGCGCGCGCGCTCGATCTGCCGATCCCGGTCGTGACCGTCGATCTGCCAGCCTATCAGCGCAAGGAAAACTGGGGTGCGGCCGAGACGTTCTATCAACTGGTGCGCGCGCTTGCCGGACCGTCGGCGCCCGCGCCGGGAGCGAAACGGCCGGAACGTTTCCCTGGCAGCCGGCCGCGCTGCAATCTGCTCGGCGCCACCGCGCTCGGCTTCCGCCATCGCGACGATGTCACCGAAATCACGGCGCTTCTTGCAAAGCTCGGCATCGACATCAGCGTCACCGCGCCGATGGGCGCAACACCCGTTGATCTCGCGAGATTGGGGGAGGCCGACTTCAATGTCGTGCTCTACCCGGAGATCGCCGGCCAGACGGCATCGTGGCTGCAGCGGACCTTCGGCCAGCCGTCGACCCGAACCATTCCGATCGGCGTATCGGCGACGCGGGAATTTATCGAAGAGGTGGCGCAGCTTGCCGGCGTCGATGCTGCGGCGGTGCTCGCGTCGTCATCGACACGCCTGCCCTGGTATTCGCGCTCGGTCGATTCGACTTACCTGACCGGCAAGCGCGTCTTCATCTTCGGCGACGCCACCCATGCCGTCGCCGCCGCCCGCATTGCCTCCGACGAACTCGGCTTCAAGGTGGTCGGGCTCGGCACCTATGCCCGCGAATTCGGCCGCGACATCCGCGAAGCGGCGAAGCTTTACGATGTCGAGCCGCTGATCACGGACGATTATCTCGAGGTCGAGGCCAGGGTTACCGAACTCCAGCCCGAACTCGTGCTCGGTACGCAGATGGAGCGGCACATCGCCAAGCGCCTGGGCATTCCCTGCGCGGTCATCTCGGCACCTGTCCATGTCCAGGATTTTCCCGCCCGATACGCCCCGCAGATGGGATTCGAAGGCGCCAACGTGATCTTCGACACCTGGGTGCACCCGCTGATGATGGGGCTCGAAGAACATCTGCTGGCGATGTTCAAGGACGATTTCGAGTTCAAGGATGGCGCGGTGCCGTCGCATCTGGGCGCGGGTCACGCCGCCCCCGCCACCGCGGTCGCGGCGGTCGAAGCCGTGCAAGCGCCCGCGCCGTCGGCAGAGATCTCCGTTCTGTGGGCTGCCGACGCCGAACTGGAACTGCGCAAGATTCCGTTCTTCGTTCGCGGCAAGGCCCGCCGCAACACCGAACGCTTCGCCAACGAAAACGGCGTCGCCACCATCACAGTCGAGACGCTTTACGATGCCAAAGCGCACTACGCCCGCTGACGCGACACCGCTTCGGGTCGTCGTCGTGACCATGGACAGCCATCTGTCCGGCGCGGCCGCGCGTGCACGCGCCCTGCTGCGTCGCGAGTTTCCGGGACTGGAACTTTCGGTTCACGCCGCCGACGAATGGGGCACCGACGACGCGGCGCTTGCGAAATGCACCGCCGATATCGCGCGCGGCGACATCGTCATCGCCACCATGCTGTTTCTCGACGAGCATGTCCGTGCCGTGATGCCGGCGCTGGCCGCCCGCCGCAACGACTGCGATGCGATGATCTGCTGCATGTCCGCGGCCGAGATCGTCAAGCTGACGCGCCTCGGCAAATTCGACATGAGCGGTGAGGCGCTCGGCGCCATCGCCTGGCTGAAGAAGCTGCGCGGCAATCGCAACGGCAAGAAGCCCGGCGGCAAGGGCGAGATGAAGATGCTGCGGCAGTTGCCAAAGCTGCTGCGCTTCATTCCCGGCACCGCGCAGGACATGCGCGCCTATTTCCTGACGCTGCAATACTGGCTCGCCGGTTCCGAACAGAATATCGCGAACATGATCCGGCTGCTGGTGGATCGCTATGCCGATGGACCGCGCCGCGGCCTTCGCGGCAAGGCCAAGGCCGAAGCCCCGCTCGAATATCCCGATGTCGGCGTGTATCACCCGCGCATGAAGGGTCGTATCGCCGAAACGGCCGATGGACTGCCCGCCATCGCAAGCGAGCGCGGCACGGTCGGCGTGCTTCTGCTGCGCTCCTATCTCCTGGCCGGCAATGCCGGTCACTACGACGGCGTGATCGCGGCACTCGAGGCGAAAGGCCTGCGCGTTGTCCCCGCCTTCGCCAGTGGTCTCGACCAACGCCCGGCGATCGAGCGCTACTTCATGAAGGATGGCCGCTGCGCCGTCGATGCGGTGGTCTCGCTGACCGGCTTCTCGCTGGTCGGCGGTCCCGCCTATAACGATTCGAAGGCGGCGGAAGACATTCTCGCCACGCTCGACGTACCCTATCTTTCCGCGCACCCCGTCGAATTCCAAACGCTCGAACAATGGGGCGCGTCCGATCGCGGCCTGATGCCCGTCGAGAGCACCATCATGGTGGCGATCCCCGAGCTCGATGGCGCATCGGGACCCATGGTCTATGGCGGCCGGTCGGACGGGGCAGGGCTGCCGTGTACCGGCTGCGAGCGCGCCTGTATTTTCGCCCGGTCCGAGATCGGCGGCGAGATGCAGGTGTGCAGCGAGCGCGCCGAGATGCTGGCATCCCGGACCGAGCGCCTGGTCGCACTGCGCCGCTCGGCGCGGCGGGATCGCAAGATTGCGATCGTGCTTTTCAATTTCCCGCCGAATGCCGGCAACACCGGCACCGCGGCGTTCCTGTCGGTGTTTGAATCTCTGCACCGCACGCTGACAGCCATGAAGCACGATGGCTATCAGGTCGATGTCCCCGCCGATGCCGATGCGTTGCGCGAGCGCATCGTCGCCGGCAACGCCGCGCGTTTCGGCGCCGATGCCAATGTCCATGCCCGCATTGCCGCCGGCGATCACGTCCGCAACGAGCGTTGGCTGCGTCAGATCGAGGCGCAATGGGGACCGGCGCCCGGCAAACAGCAGAGCGACGGCAGCTCGATCTTCGTGCTCGGCGAGCGATTTGGAAACGTCTTTGTCGGGATTCAGCCTGCGTTCGGATACGAAGGCGATCCGATGCGGCTGCTGTTCGAGAAGGGGTTTGCGCCGACGCACGCCTTCTCGGCGTTTTATCGCTGGCTGCGCGAGGACTTTGGCGCAGGCGCGGTGCTGCATTTCGGCACCCACGGCGCCCTCGAGTTCATGCCGGGCAAGCAGGTCGGCCTGTCGGGGGCGTGCTGGCCGGATCGCATGATCGGCGACCTGCCGAACCTCTATCTCTACGCGTCGAACAACCCGTCGGAGGGAACGATTGCAAAGCGGCGTTCGGCGGCAACGCTGATCAGCTATCTTACGCCGCCGGTGGCGCATGCCGGCCTTTACAAGGGCCTTGTCGAGTTGAAGGCGTCGATCGAACGCTGGCGTGGCTTGTCGCCCGACGACGGGGCGGAACGCGAAGACTTATCGCGCCTGATCCAGGCGCAGGCCGGGGCGCTGGAACTGACCGATGCCGAGCCGGCCTGGGTGGACCCGGCCGCGGCGATCGCCAGGCTTTCCGCGGCGGTGCTCGAACTCGAATACTCGCTGATCCCGCACGGCCTTCATGTGGTAGGCGAGGCGCCGTCGGCGGAGCAGCGCGTCGAGATGTTGCAGGCTGTTGCCGATGCGTCCCATGGCGCCCGCCCTGACAAGGCGCTGCTGGAAGCGATCGTTCGCGGCGAAGCGATTGAATCGTTGCCGGCCTGCGACGATACGGCCGAGAAGCTTTTCAAGGAGCTTGCCGGGATCGACGCCCTGCTGGCCCGCGATCATGAAATTCCGGCGGTCCTGCGTGCGCTCGACGGCCGTTTCATACGCCCGGCGCCGGGCGGCGATCTCCTGCGGACGCCGGCGATCCTGCCGAGCGGACGCAATCTCCACGGCTTCGATCCGTTCCGGATCCCGAGCGCGTTCGCGGTGCAGGACGGCGCGCTGCAGGCGCAACGGGTGATCGACAAGCATGTCGCCGAGGGCCACGGATTTCCCGAGTCCGTCGCGATCGTGCTGTGGGGTACCGACAATCTCAAGAATGAGGGCGCGCCGATCGGGCAAGCGCTGGCATTGCTCGGTGCTACGCCGCGCTTCGACGGCTACGGCCGGCTCTGCGGGGCCGTACTGATGCCGCTCGATCAGCTCGAGCGGCCGCGCATCGACGTGATCATCACCATGTCCGGCATTTTCCGTGACTTGCTGCCGCTGCAGATCAAGCTGCTTGCCGAGGCTTGCTTCCTGGCGGCTTCCGCCGAGGAGCCGGTCGAGCGGAATTTCGTTCGCAAGCATGCATTGGCCTATCAGGCCGCGCATCATTGCGACCTGGAGACGGCCTCGCTGCGCGTGTTCGGCAATGCCGACGGTGCCTATGGCTCGAACGTCAACCATCTGGTCGCGAATGGCCGCTGGGAGGACGAGGACGAGCTTGCCGAGACCTACACGCGCCGAAAGAGTTTCGCGTATGGCCGGAAGGGACAGCCGGTGCAGCAGACGGCGTTGCTGAAGAATTCGCTCGCGACCGTCGATCTCGCCTACCAGAATCTGGATTCGGTCGAGCTCGGTGTGACCACCGTCGACCACTACTTTGACACGCTCGGCGGGATCAGCCGGGCGGTGCGCATCGCCAGGGGCGGCGCAGCTGCGCCGGTCTATATCGGTGACCAGACCCGCGGGGCGGGGACAGTCCGCACCTTGTCGGAGCAGGTCGCGCTCGAGACCAGAACGCGGATGCTCAATCCGAAATGGTACGAGGGCATGCTCAAGCATGGCTATGAGGGCGTCCGCCAGATCGAGGAGCACGTCACCAACACCATGGGCTGGTCCGCGACCACGGGCGCAGTCGCGCCCTGGGTGTACCGGCAACTGACCGAGACCTTCGTGCTCGATCCCGAGATGCGCGAACGATTGGCGTCGCTCAATCCGGTGGCCTCCGCAAAGGTCGCGAACCGTCTCATCGAGGCGCACGAACGCAAATACTGGTCGCCCGATCCGGAAATGCTCGATGTCCTGCGCAGGGCAGGCGAAGAGCTGGAAGACCGCCTTGAAGGCGTGGGAGTTGCCGCATGAACGTCCTGACCAAGCCATCCGCGCTCAAGAGCCCGTCATGTTGCGGCGATGGCGAGGGCAGCGTGCAGGTGCAGCTCGATCCCAAGCTGAAGATCGGCACGGCGAAGGTTTTCTCGGTCTACGGCAAGGGCGGCATCGGCAAGAGCACGACGTCGTCGAACCTGTCGGTCGCCTTCTCCAGGCTCGGCAAGCGCGTGCTGCAGATCGGCTGCGATCCCAAGCACGACTCGACCTTCACGCTGACCAAGCGTCTGGTGCCGACCGTGATCGACGTGCTTGAATCCGTGAACTTCCATGCCGAGGAATTGCGGCCGGAAGATTTCGTGTTCGAGGGCTACAACGGCGTGATGTGCCTGGAGGCGGGCGGGCCGCCGGCGGGCACCGGCTGCGGCGGCTATGTCGTCGGACAGACGGTGAAGCTGCTCAAGGAACACCATTTGCTCGAGGACACCGACGTCGTGATCTTCGATGTGCTCGGCGACGTGGTCTGCGGTGGCTTTGCGGCGCCGCTGCAGCACTCCGATCGGGCGCTGATCGTCGCCGCCAATGATTTCGACTCGATTTTCGCCATGAACCGGATCGTCGCCGCGATCGAGGCCAAATCGAAGAATTACGGGGTGCGGCTCGGCGGCGTGATCGCGAACCGCAGCGTCACGACCGACCAGATCGACCGTTACAACGAGAAGGCCGGATTGAAGCGGGTCGCGCATTTCCCCGATCTCGACATCATCCGCAAGAGCCGCCTGAAGAAATCGACGCTGTTCGAGATGGACCCCACGCCGGAACTGGTGGCGGTGCAGGACGAATACATGCGGCTCGCGACCGAGCTCTGGGACGGCAAGGTCGAGCCCTTGCCGGGCAAATCGCTCAAGGACCGTGAAATCTTCGATCTGTTGGGGTTCGATTGATGTCTGTTGCAACCTATCTTGAACGGCGCGGAGAACTCGAAACCTATTTCGATCGCACGGCGGTCGACGCCTGGGCCCGGCTGACGTCGGACGCGCCGCTGGGGCGCATTCGCGCTACCGTACGCGCTGGCCGCGACGAGATGCGCAACACGCTGCTGTCGTGGCTTCCCTCGAACATGAGCGGTGCGCGATTGCTCGATGCCGGCTGCGGCACCGGTGCGTTGTCGATCGAGGCGGCGCGGCGCGGCGCACGCGTGGTCGCAGTCGATCTGTCGCCGACATTGGTAGCCGTGGCGCGCGAGCGAATTCCGGCCGATCTGGATTCATCCGCACTGGAGTTCAGGTCGGGCGACATGCTCGATCCGAGGCTTGGCAAGTTCGATTTCGTGGTGGCGATGGATTCGCTGATCCACTATCGACCCGCCGATGCCAGCCGCATCATCGCGGGACTGGCCGCGCGCACTGGCGAAGCGCTGCTGGTGACGTTCGCGCCAAAGACGCCGGCGCTCGCAGTGATGCGTGCGGTGGGCCGGCTGTTCCCGCGCGGCGACCGTGCGCCGGCCATCGAGCCCGTGAGCGAACAGAAATTGCGGCGGTTGCTGCTGTCGGACGAGAACCTCGAGCGATGGGAGCCTGGACGCAGCCGGCGGGTGACGAGCGGCTTCTACAAGTCCCACGCCCTGGAGATGATTCCCCGATGAACCGGATTTCGACGACATTGGCGAAAGGATGGATGCGGCTCGGGACCCGCTTCCTGCCGTTTGCCGATGCCGCGACAAAGGAGCTTCCTCTCGGACGTCTGCTGCGGCTGTCGCTGTTTCAGGTCTCGACCGGCATCTCCATCGTGCTGCTCAACGGCACGCTCAACCGCGTGATGATCGTCGAACTCGGGGTCTCGACCTTGCTGGTCTCCTTGATGGTTTCGCTGCCGCTGGTGTTCGCGCCGTTCCGCGTCCTGATCGGTTTCAAGTCCGACAACCACCGCTCTGTGCTGGGCTGGCGGCGGGTGCCGTATATCTGGATGGGCACCCTGGTTCAATTCGGCGGGTTCGCGATCCTGCCGTTTGCGCTGCTGGTGCTTTCCGGCACCGGAGAATATCCGGCGGTCTACGGCCAATTTGGCGCGGCGCTGGCGTTTCTGCTGGTCGGCGCCGGCATGCATACGGCGCAGACCGCAGGCCTCGCGCTTGCCACCGATCTTTCGCCGCCGGAGGCGCGGCCGCGCGTCGTCGCATTCCTCTACGTGATGCTGCTGTTCGGCATGACCGGCAGCGCACTGATCTTCAGCGAGCTGTTGCGCAACTTCAACGAAATCCGCCTGATCCAGGTGATCCAGGGCGTCGCGGTCATGCAGTTGCTGCTCAACATCTGCGCGCTCTGGAAACAGGAGGCACGCAACCCGGCGCTGACGTCCTCCGAGCGCGAGCGCCCCGAATTTCAGAACTCCTGGGCCAAGTTCCGACACTCCGGCGGATCGGTCCGCGTTCTCGTCGCGCTCGGACTGGGCACCTCGGCGTTCTCGATGCAGGACATTCTGCTGGAGCCGTATGGCGCCGAGATCCTCAAGCTCACCGTCGGCCAGACCACGGCGCTGACCGCATTCTTCGCGCTCGGCACGCTCGCCGGATTCGGGCTTGCCGCGCGGACGCTCGGGCGTAACGCCGATCCTTACCGGATCGCGGGCTTCGGTGCGGTGGCGGGCGTGTTCGCATTTTCCGCGGTGATCTTCGCCGCGCCTCTCGACTCTGTGCTGCTGTTCCGGGTCGGCACCGCGCTCATCGGCTTTGGCGGCGGGCTGTTCGCCGCGGGAACGCTGACGGCGGCAATGGCGATCGCGCGCGACGGCGAGAGCGGGCTGGCATTGGGCACCTGGGGCGCCGTGCAGGCGACCGCAGCCGGTGGCGGCATCGCACTCGGCGGCGGGCTTCGCGATCTGGTGTCGTCACTGGCATCCAGCGGCGCGCTCGGCCGCGCGCTGACGGATCCGTCGACGGGATACAGCGTCGTCTACCACATCGAAATCGCCTTGCTGTTCGCCACTCTGGTCGCCATCGGTCCGCTCGTGCGCAGGTCACGGATGGGCTTCCCGCAATCGCCATCAAAGTTCGGCCTGGCAGAATTTCCAGGTTAGTCAACCAAAGGGGGATCGTCCCATGCAAGAAGGCGCATATTTGGACGTTGCACAGGTCACGCTTTACGTTTTCTGGATCTTCTTCGCATCCCTGATTTTCTATCTGCGTCGCGAAGACAAGCGCGAAGGCTACCCGCTGGATTCGACGGCCAGCGGCGGCGGCGTGGTCCACGGCTTCCCGCGGATGCCCGACACCAAGAGCTATTTGCTGCGCGATGGCCACATCGCGACGCTGCCGAACCACAAGAACGATCGTCGTGACGTCGCCGTGGCGCCGATCGCGGTTTGGCCGGGCGCTCCGATGGAGCCGACCGGCAATCCGATGCTCGACGGCGTCGGGCCGGGATCCTGGGCCGACCGCGAGGACGTTCCCGAACTCAACATCGACAACGTGCCCTGCATCGTGCCGCTGCGTCTGGCCGAAGGCACTTACCTCGAGCCGCGGGATCCCGACCCGCGCGGCATGAAGGTGATCGGCGCGGACAACGAGATCGGCGGCGTGTGTACCGACGTCTGGGTCGATCGCGCGGAAGCGCTGATCCGCTATCTCGAGGTCGAGGTCACGACGGCCGGCGGGGCGAAGCGGGTGCTGCTGCCGATGCCGTTCGCGCTGGTCAATCACAAGCGCGGCCGCGTCACCGTCGATGCCATCCTCGGCAGCCAGTTCGCCGACGTGCCGGTGACCAAGAGCCCCGACCAGGTGACCAAGCTCGAGGAAGACAGGATCGTCGGCTATTACGGCGCCGGCACACTGTACGCCACGCCATCGCGACAGGAGCCATTTCTGTGAAACAGGATTTTAGTCAGTTCAAGGAACTGCCGTCGCCGTTGCCAGTCGGCGAACGCGTGATCTGGCAGGGCAAGCCGTCGTTCGCGGGGCTGGCGCTTCGTGCGTTCCACATCAGGGAAGTCGCGATCTACTTCGCCATCCTTCTGGTCTTGAGATGCTGGTCGAACTGGTCGCTGGGCCTGCCGGCGAGTGACATGGCGGCGTCCGCGCTGTGGCTGATCTTTCCGGCCGTCAGCGCTGTTGCCGTGCTGGCCGGACTGGCGTGGTTGTTTCGCCGGGCGGCCTGCTACACCATCACCAGCAAGCGCATTTTGTTTCAGTTCGGCGTCGCGCTGCCGATGACCATGAACATCCCGCTCGGCAAGATCGCCAATGCGGCGCTGAAGACCTACCGCGACGGCAGCGGCAACATTCCGCTGAAACTCTCCGACGGCGGCCGCGTCTCGTATTTGCTGCTCTGGCCGCATATCCGCCCGTGGCACCTGCGCGCGCCCGAGCCGATGCTGAACTCGATTCCGGATGCGGCCGCGGTCGCGGCGAAACTTGCGGAGGCGCTGACGGGGCAGCCCGGTCCGACCGCGATTTCGCTGGTGCAGTTCAGCGACGCCGGTTCTGCCTCGGATGCCGTCGCCCATTCACCCACCACAGTGGCAGCCTGAGCGGAGAAGACGCATGAGCGAAGCCATCCATGAGCCGGTCGTCCCCAGGGGAGGCATAATTGCCGCGGCTGCGCTCATCCTGTTCGCGCTTGCCGCCGTGACGACGGTACGCCTGACCGGGGTCGGAGGCGCCCACTTCACCCTTCCCGCCGCAGTGGAAAGCCGTGATCTCCGGTTCGAGGATGGCGAGAAGGGATCGGTTCTGGTGTTCGACGCCAACGATGGCCGGTTGGTGGATACGCTTGCGCCGGGCAGCAACGGCTTCATCCGCGTGGTGATGCGCGGTCTCGCGCGCGAGCGGAGGCTGGGCGACATCGGCGCGCAACCGCCGTTCCGCCTCACCCGGTATGCCGGCGGCCAGATCACGCTCACGGACACGTCGACCGGCAAGCAGATCGATCTCGGCGCCTTCGGATCCACCAACACGGAAGCCTTTGCGCGGTTGATGAACTTGCGGAGTGAGAAATGAATATGAGCTGGACAGGCGGTCGCAAGAGATTCGACGTGCCCTGCACCGTCGAGATCGAGCAAACCTCGGAAACCCTGCACGCCCATGTCGTGCTGGACGGCGACATCGATATCCAGCCCGGCGACGAGGTCATGGTCCATGATGCGCCGACCAGCGTCGAATTCGGCGAGCGGCTCGTCGTGCGCCGAACCGCCACCGTGGTGCGCGGTACGTTGCTGGATCGCCTGCGCGCGCGGATCGAGGGATACCTCGAATTGACCGAACTCTACGAAGTCAGTTTCTCGGATGGGAGGGCAGCATGATCCCCATGGAAGGCGGAACCCAAGGCAGTCTGAAAACGCGTCCCGGCATCAAGGGCAGCAGCGAAAGCCTCGACAAGGCGCGCGAGGATACCATCCTCAGCCCGCGCTTCTACACCACCGACTACGAGGCGATGGATCGCCTTGATGTGAGCCTGGTGCGCTCCGAATGGAACGCGGTCATCAAGGAGCTGCGCGCCGACCACAACAAGGCGCATTTCGTCAAGACCGACGAATTCAAGAACGATCTGGAAAGCCTTCCGCCGGAGCTGCGCAAGGAGTTCAAGGATTTCCTGGTCAGTTCGCTCACCGCCGAATTTTCCGGATGCGTGCTCTACGCGGAGATCAAGAAGCGGATCAAGAACAAGGATATCCAGGAGCTGTTTGCCTTCATGAGCCGGGACGAAGCGCGCCATGCCGGCTTCATCAACGAAATCCTGAAGGATCACGGCATCGGGGTGGATCTGAGCTTCCTCACCAAGGTGAAGAAGTACACCTATTTCAGGCCGAAATTCATCTTCTACGCGACCTATCTGTCCGAGAAGATCGGTTATGCGCGCTACATCACGATCTACCGGCAGATGGAGCGGCATCCCGAGCGCCAGTTCCACCCGATCTTCAGCTGGTTCGAATTGTGGTGCAACGACGAGTTCCGCCACGGCGAGGCGTTCGCGCTGCTGATGCGCGCCGACCCGTCGCTGCTGCGGGGCCTCAACAAGCTCTGGATCCGGTTTTTCCTGCTCGCGGTATTCGCCACCATGTATGTGCGCGACCACATGCGGCCGGCGTTTCACGAGGCGCTGGGCATGCACCCGACCGACTACGACATGCGCGTGTTCCGGATCACCTCGGAAATTTCCAAACAGGTGTTTCCGATCACGCTGGATATCGACGACCCGCGCTTCCTCGCCGGTCTCGAACGGCTGCGGATGATTTCCGAGGCGATCGCGGACGCGAAGGAGAAGGGTGGGGTGTGGTCGAAGGTCAGGCGCGCCGGGCTGGCCGCCAGCGCCGCGATCACCTTCGCCCGGCTGTTCCTGCTGCCCACGAAGCCGAATGAACTGCCGCGCGAAATCTGTCTGCAACCGGCCTGGTGAGAGAACGCGTTGATGGCCTCCTACCTGATCCCTCCGATCTACGCAGCCTTTGTCTGGTGGTTCAGCACCGGGGCCGTGCTGCTGCTCGTGGGACGCTCGGGGCGTGCTGATGTCGTGCGGATCGGTTGTGCCGCGGGCCTGCTTGCGGCCTCTCTCTCGGGTCTTGCGCTCAGCGCCAATGACACCAGTGTCGCCGGCGCCTACGCGGCGTTCACCTCCACCATCCTGTTGTGGGGCGCGCAGGAGATCGCCTTCCTAGCAGGCTGGGTCACGGGCCCGCGTCCGCAACCTTGTCCGGCTGGCGCAACAGGCCTCTGGCGGCTCGGCCTCGCATTGCAGGCGATCCTTTATCATGAACTGGCGCTGGTGACCTGCGGCGCGGCGATTCTGGTACTGACCTGGAGCGGCGCGAACCAGATCGGGATGTGGACCTTCGCCGCGCTGTGGGTGCTCCGGCAGAGTGCCAAGATCAATTTGTTCCTCGGCGTGCCCGTCACCAATGACGAACTGATGCCGGACGCCGTGCGGTTCCTCAGGAGCTACTTCGCCCGCAAATCGGTCAGCGTCTTCTACCCCGTCTCGGTCACGGTGGCGACTGGCGTTCTCGTCATCATGATCCAGCGCATCGTCGAGGTGGCGGCCACGCCGTTTGACGTCGTCGGCCTGACCCTGGTGTCGACGCTGTTTGCGCTCGGCGTCGCCGAGCATTGGTTCATGCTGCTGCCGATGCCCGCCATGAAGCTGTGGGGATGGGGCATGCGCTCGGGTTTCTCGCGGGAGGACACCACCATGGAACAGAAGCCGGAAGCGAAGCTGTCGAACGCGCCGCCCAATCTCGTCGTACTGGCCAATGTCCGCCATGAGGCGGCGCCGGCCAAGTCGTCCGCGGCCTGCGCGCGGCAGCGCCTCGAGGATCAGTTCCGGCAAAGATTTCTCGAGCAACATGCAACCAGCGATCTGGCGCCGGCGCTCAACATCGGCGCCGAGCCGGCGGCAACCATCAAGGGGAGAACGCCATGAACTACGAAGCCTATTTCCGCCGCCAGGTCGAAGGCCTACACCGCGAAGGGCGCTATCGGGTGTTCGCCGATCTGGAACGCAAGGCCGGTGCGTTTCCGCGCGCCAAGCACCATCACAAGAGCGGCGCCGGCGAGGTCACCGTGTGGTGCTCGAACGACTATCTGGGAATGGGCCAGCATCCCGCAGTGCTGGAGGCGATGCACAAGGCGCTCGACAGCTGCGGCGCCGGTGCGGGCGGCACCCGCAACATTGCGGGTACGAACCATTATCACGTGCTGCTGGAGCGCGAGCTGGCCGACCTTCACGGCAAGGAAGCTGCGCTGCTGTTTACGTCGGGCTATGTCTCGAACATGGCCGCGATCAGCACGCTGGCGTCGCGAATGCCGGGCTGCACGATACTTTCGGACGAGCTGAACCATGCTTCGATGATCGAGGGCATCCGGCATAGCCGCAGCGACACCCGGATATTCGCCCATAACGACCCGCGCGATCTGGAGCGCAAGCTGAGCGATCTCGATCCGCACGCGCCGAAGCTCGTCGCGTTCGAATCGGTCTATTCGATGGACGGCGATATCGCGCCGATCGCGGAGCTCTGCGACGTCGCTGACGCTCACAACGCCATGACCTATCTCGACGAAGTCCACGGTGTCGGTCTCTATGGACCGAAAGGCGGTGGCATCGCCGATCGGGAGGGAGTGAGCCATCGTCTGACGGTCATCGAGGGCACGCTTGCAAAGGCTTTCGGCGTCATCGGCGGCTATGTGGCGGCTTCCGCGACGATCTGCGATTTCATTCGCAGCTTCGCCTCCGGCTTCATTTTTACGACGGCGCTGCCACCGGCGGTCGCTGCCGGTGCGCTGACCAGCATTCGCCATCTGAAGTCGAGCGCTGCGGAGCGCGACCGTCATCAGGACCGTGTGGCGCGGCTGCGCAGACGTCTTGATGAAACCGGCGTGGCCCATCTCGAAAATCCGAGCCATATCGTGCCGGTCATGGTGTGCGACCCGGTGCTCTGCAAGCAAATCAGCGACACGCTGATCGACCGCTACGGCATCTATGTGCAGCCGATCAACTATCCGACGGTGCCGCGCGGTACCGAGCGGCTCCGCATTACGCCGTCGCCTCTTCATACCGACGCCGATATCGAGCATCTGGTGCAGGCATTGGCGGACATCTGGGCGGAGGTCGGGCTCGCCAGGGCGGCATGACCGGAGCCGCGGGGTCCGGCTTCATCCGCGCGAAGCCACGCGCCGGCGGCCGCCTGTTGCGAAGCCGGCTGCGGGTTCGCGGGAGAAATTGTGCCCCCAAGGCGCTGAGAAAATCGAGCATCGCGCGCGCGGGCGGCAGCAAGACCTTGTGCTTGCGTTGCTTTGGAGCGCGGCAGGCGGATGTCGGCGGAAGCGACAAATTATCGTTTTCTGCCAGAGGCTTGCGGCGAAAATACCGCCATCCTATGTGCCGTGGTATACCAGAGATTGTCAGGCCCCCTGCGATGCGATAGACACGCCCGCCCGCGACGGCAATGAGGGGCTGTTCGGCCCGTTTTGAGAGAACAACATGGCGCGCAATATCCTGATCCTGGGTGCTTCCTACGGCTCGCTGCTCGGGACCAAACTCCTGATGGCCGGTCACAACGTGACCCTGGTCTGCCGCAAGAAGACGGCCGAGCTGATCAACCGCGACGGCACCGAAGTGCGCATCAAGCTGCGCGACGAAGCCGTGCACCGCGCGATCTTCTCGCGCGACCTGCCCGGCAAGCTCGATGCCACCGAGCCGCAGAACGCCGACATCAGGCGCTACGACCTCGTGGCGCTCGCCATGCAGGAGCCGCAATACACCAACCACACCGTGCGCGTGCTGATGGTGAAGATCGCGGCCGCCGGCCTGCCGTGCCTTTCCATCATGAACATGCCGCCGCTGCCGTATCTCAAGCGCATCCCGTCGCTGAAGGACATGGACCTGGACGAGGCCTACACCAACGCCTCGGTGTGGGAGCGCTTCAAGCCGGGCCTCGTCACGCTGTGCTCGCCCGATCCGCAGGCGTTCCGTCCGCCGGAGGAAGCCGCCAACGTGCTGCATGTCGGCCTGCCCACCAATTTCAAGGCTTCGGTATTCGAGGACGAGAAGCACAATGCGCTGCTGCGCGAACTGGAAGCCGACATCGACGCGGTGACGCTCGACGGCAAGGACGTGCCGGTGAAGCTGAAGGTGTTCGACTCGCTGTTCGTGCCCCTGGCAAAGTGGTCGATGCTGCTGACCGGCAATTACCGCTGCATCACGCCCAACGCGCCGCTGTCGATCCGCGACGCCGTGCATGGCGACCTCAAGCAGTCGCAGGCGATCTACGATCACGTCGATGCGGTGGCGCGAAAGCTCGGCGCCGACCCGGCCGACCAGGTGCCGTTCGCCAAATACGCCAAGGCGGCGGAGAGCCTGCTCAAGCCGTCTTCGGCCGCACGTGCGGTCGCCAGCGGCGCCCCCTTCATCGAGCGCGTCGACCTGCTGGTGAAGCTTATCTCGCATCAGCTCGGCCACCCCAACGCCGAGATCGACCGCACCGTCGAGATCGTCGACCAGAAGCTGAACGAGAAGATCGTGCAGGGCGGCTCCGGCTCCGAGTAGTTGTTGTCATTCCGGGGCGCCGCGCAGCGGCGAGCCCGGAATCCATGCTCACGATGGTGGCTGTGGCTTCCGGGCGCGCGCCTGGCGGCGCCCCCCGGAATGACGAGGGAACACAAACCGGCTATCCTCCCCATTGCTCAATGACAATTTCGGGAGGGGAAAATGCAGGTTTGCAACGTCGTAAAGTTCAAGGTGAAGCCGGGCCAGGAAGACGCCTTCCTCGACGCGCATCGCGGCGGCAAGGCGAAATGGCCGGGGCTCGAGCGCGGCGTCATCATCAAGACCGGCGAGCGGAGTTTTTGCCTGATCGGCATGTGGCCCAGCCAGGAAGCGCTGGTCGCCGCGCGCGCCGCGATGATCGGGACGCTCGACGGTTTCCGCGCCACGCTGGAGGACCAGGGCGAAGGCCGCGGCCTCACCGACGCCGTGTCCGGCGCGGTGGTGCTCGATCTCTAGAGCGCGGCGTCGAGCCGGTCAGCATCACGCGCGCGTGTACGCGGCGTGAACGGCGCGGTGCAATCGGGCACGCGCATATGCCCGCCATTCTCATGCTCATCTCAAGCTTGTCTGAAGGAAAAATCCTCCCCGTCTGAAAGTCACGGAGGTCGCCTGCAGGCATGGTGCAGGCCGGGGAAGGGGACATTGCCCTCTTCGACAGGATGAGAATGACCATGAGCTTATCGAACGCCGCTTCGGATTTCTCCAGATCGCATTCCATGCGGCCGCTCCGCGTCGTCGGCCGCGGCGTTTTCCGCGCCGTCAACACCTTCGTCGCCCACATCATCGCCCAGCGCGAGCAGCAGGCGCAGATGACCATTCTGCGCCAGCTCTCCGACCGCGAACTGCGCGACATCGGGCTGGCGCGCACCGATGTCAGCGCCGGCCTCGCCCGGGCTGCCAGGGACCGCACGCGGCTGCAGCGCCTGCTCGAGGCGCGGCTGTAGCAATTCGGCCAGCCGCCGTCAGCGCGGCAATTGCAAAAGTTTTAAGGTTAAAATATATTGCGCGGCGCTCCGACGGAGCCCGAGGGAGAACCGCGCATGTCCGCAACGCCGCACGCTTCCCATGCGCTGGTGACCGGCGGCGGCCGTGGCATCGGCCGCGCCGTCGCGGCGGCGCTGGCAAGGCAAGGCGTGACCGTCACGGTGCTCGGCCGCGGGCGCGCGGCGCTGGAGGAGGCCGTCGCGGCGGGCGATGCGCATTTTGCCGATGTCGCCGACGTCACGGACCGCGCCTCCATCGGCGCGTCGATTGCGCGCGCGGCGGAGCGGCAGCCGATCGATATCCTCATCGCCAATGCGGGGGCGGCGGAATCGGCGCCGTTTGCGAAATCCGACGCGGCGCTGTTCGCGCGCATGATGGACGTCAACTTCATGGGCGTGGTGCATGCGATCCATGCCGCGCTGCCCTCGATGAAGACGCGCCCGTCTGGCCGCATCGTTGCGGTCGCCTCGACCGCGGGACTCAAGGGCTATCCCTATGTCAGCGCCTATGCCGCCGCCAAGCACGCCGTGGTCGGCCTCGTTCGCTCGCTGGCGCTGGAGCTTGCCAACACGCCGATCACCGTCAACGCGGTGTGCCCGGGCTTCACCGACACTGATCTCGTCGCCGGCAGCATCGACAACATCATGAAAAAGACCGGTCGCAGCCGCGAGCAGGCGGTGGCGGAGCTTGCCAGGCATAATCCGCAGGGACGCCTGGTGACGCCGCAGGAAGTCGCGGGCACCGTGCTGTGGCTGTGCGGCGAGGGCGCCGGCGCCATCACCGGACAGGCCATCGCGGTGGCCGGCGGCGAGATCTAGGAACAAGGCGGCGATCGACCGCTGCAGAAAACAGGGAGCATCCATGAGCAGACCAGCCAACCCCGTGACGGTGCCGCTCGCCGATTACACGCCGCAGCATTTCCTTCTCGCTGTGGTGGACGGCGTCGCGACCGTGACGCTGAACCGGCCCGAGCGGAAGAATCCGCTGACGTTCGAAAGCTACCGCGAGCTGACCGACTTCTTCCGCGCCTGCGCCTTCGATGACGAAGTCAAGGTGATCGTCGTGACCGGCGCAGGCGGCAATTTCTCCTCCGGCGGCGACGTGTTCGAGATCATCGGACCCCTGATCAAGATGGACACCAAGGGGCTTACCGCGTTCACGCGGATGACCGGCGACCTAGTCAAGGCGATGCGCGCCTGCCCGCAGCCGGTCGTGGCGGCGGTGGAGGGCATCTGCGCCGGCGCCGGTGCGATCGTCGCCATGGCTTGCGACATCCGGCTTGCCGCCACCGGCGCCAAGGTTGCCTTCCTCTTCAACAAGGTCGGCCTTGCCGGCTGCGACATGGGCGCCTGCGCGATCCTGCCGCGCATCATCGGCCAGTCGCGCGCTTCCGAGCTGCTGTATACGGGCCGCTTCATGACCGCGGAGGAGGGCGAGCGCTGGGGCTTCTTCAGCCGGATCGTCACGCCGGAGCACGTGATGCTGCAGGCGCAGCAGCTTGCCCGCCAGATCGCGGAAGGACCGACCTTCGGCAACACCATGACCAAGCGCATGCTGGCGATGGAATGGGCGATGTCGGTCGAGGAAGCCATCGAGGCCGAGGCGGTGGCGCAGGCGCTGTGCATGACCACGGCCGATTTCGGCCGCGCCTACCAGGCGTTCGCCAACAAGGTCAAGCCGGTGTTTCAGGGAAACTGAGCCGCAAGGACCTTGCCTGGAAATTATTTTAGGCTTAAAACATCTCCCATGGTCCGGTAAGTAGGCAAGCCTGCGGCGGAGGCCCTCATGAAGATCGCGATTATCGGTGGCGGCCCGGCGGGTCTCTATGCCGCGATCCTGCTTTGCAAACAGCGGCCCGACGCCGAGGTCGCTGTCTACGAGCGCAACCGCGCCGACGACACCTTCGGCTTCGGCGTGGTGTTCTCCGACGCCACGCTCGACAATTTCGAGGCTTACGATCCGCCGAGCTACCGGCGCATCACCCAGGAATTCGCCTATGGGGACGACATCGCCGTGCATTTCCGCGGCACGGTGCACCGCGTCGGCGGCAACGGATTTTGCGGTTGCTCGCGGCGCACGCTGCTCATGCTGCTGCAGGAGCGGGCGCGCGAGCTTGGCGCGAGCCTGCATTTCGAGACCGAGATTGCCGACGACAGCGATCCGCGCATCGCCGGCGCCGATCTCGTCATCCTCGCCGACGGCATCAACAGCCGCTTTCGCGAGAAGTACACCGGCCATTTCGAGCCCGAGGTCGATCTCCGCTCGAATGTGTTCGCCTGGATGGGCTCCACAAGACCGCTCGATGCCTTCACTTTCATCTTCCAGGAGACCGAGTGGGGCCCGTTCATCGCGCATGCCTATCAATATGAGGCGGATCGATCGACCTGGATTTTCGAGACCGATCCGCAGACCTTCGAGCGGGCCGGGCTGAAGGGTCTCGACGAGCGGCAATCCGCCGACCGCATGGCGGAGATTTTCGGCTGGTTTCTCGACGGCCATCCGCTGCTGACCAACCGCTCGATGTGGCGCAATTTCCCGATGATCCGCAGCAAGCGCTGGGTCAGGGGCAACATGGTGCTGCTCGGCGATGCCAAGGCGACTGCGCATTTCTCGATCGGCTCCGGCACCAAGCTGGCGATGGAAGACGCCATCGCGCTGGCCGATGCCATGAAGGGCGCGCCGTCGATCTCCGCGGCGCTCGACCGCTACGAGCGCGGACGGCGCGAGGAGGTCGAGAAGACGCAGCACGCCGCCGACGTGTCGCTGGTCTGGTTCGAGCATGTCGACCGCTTCTGGGAGTTCGATCCCGTGCAGTTCGCTTTCGGCGTGATGACGCGCTCGAAGGCGATCACCTACGACAATCTCAATCTCCGCGCGCCCGGTTTCGTCAAGGAGACCGACAGGGCCTTTGCACGGCAGGTCCGCGCGCGCGGCTTCGACGTCGATGTCGACAAGCCCGTGGTGCCGATGTTCCAGCCGCTGCGGCTGCGCGAGATGACGATCGCCAATCGCGCCGTGGTGTCGCCGATGTGCATGTATTCGGCCAGGGACGGCGTGCCCGGCGATTTTCATCTGGTGCACTACGGCGCGCGCGCCATCGGCGGCGCCGGCCTCGTCTTCACCGAGATGACCTGCGTCGGCCGTGACGCGCGCATCACGCCGGGTTGCGCGGGTCTGTGGAACGACGAGCAGGAGGCGGCGTGGCGCCGCATCGTCGATTTCGTCCATGCCAACTCGGCGGCGAAGATCTGCCTGCAGCTCGGCCATGCCGGCCGCAAGGGTGCGACCAGACTGATGTGGGACGGCATGGACCGGCCGCTCGAGCAAGGGGGCTGGGATGTGGTGTCGGCATCGCCAATCCCGTATTTCCCCGACAGCCGGGTGCCGCGCGAGCTCGATCGCGCCGCCATGGACCGGATCAGGGATGAGTTCGTCTCCGCCGCCGAACGCGGCGAGCGCTGCGGCTTCGATATGCTGGAGCTGCATTGCGCGCACGGCTATCTGCTGGCGAGCTTCATCTCGCCGCTGACCAACAAGCGCACCGACGAATATGGCGGCGTGCTGGCAAACCGCCTGCGCTTTCCGCTGGAAGTGTTCGAGGCGATGCGCGCGGTCTGGCCGGCGCACAAGCCGATGTCGGTGCGCATCTCCGCCACCGACTGGGCCGAAGGCGGCATCACCGGCGACGATGCGGTGGCGATTGCGCGCGCCTTTGCCGAGGCGGGCGTCGATCTCGTCGATGTCTCCACGGGACAGACCACCCGCGACGCCCAGCCGGTCTATGGCCGCATGTTCCAGACGCCGTTCTCCGACCAGGTGCGCAACGAGGCGCGGGTCGCCACCATGTGCGTCGGCAACATCACCACGGCGGATCAGGTCAACACGATCTTGGCCGCGGGCCGCGCCGACCTCGTCGCGCTCGGCCGGCCGCATCTGGTCGATCCGTCCTTCACCCTCAAGGCGGCCGCCTGGTACGGCGTCGACGTATCGTGCCCGCCGCAATATCTGCCCGGCAAGGAGCAGATTTTCCGCAACAGCGTGCGCGACCGGCAGGATTTCGAGGATCTGAAGGTTAAGGCTAAGCCGAAGACCCGGGTCGAGCTGAAGGCGGAGGGGGCCAAGCCGCTTGCGGCGGAGTAACCGGCCGTGGCACGCTCGACCAACGCCTAAGGGCTTGGTCTTGCGTGGAGTAACGGGCGATGAAGGCGATTATCGTCGGCGGCGGAATCGGTGGTCTCACGACGGCGTTGATGTTGCGTGCGCGCGGCATCGACTGCGAAGTGTACGAGCAGGCCGACCAGATCCGCGAACTCGGCGTCGGCATCAACACGCTGCCGCATGCCATCCGCGAGCTCGCCGCGCTTGGCCTGCTGGACAAGCTCGATGCCGCAGCCATCCGCACCTTCGAGCTTTTTTATCTCACGCGTCACGGCCAGGAAGTCTGGCACGAAAAGCGCGGGCTCGATGCCGGCCACGAGGTGCCGCAATTCTCGGTGCATCGCGGCCGCCTGCAGGGCGTGATCCACCAGGCCGTCGTCGACCGCCTCGGGCCCGAGACGATCCGCACCGGCCGCCGGCTCGGCGCCTTCACCCAGGACGAGGGCGGCATCAGCGCCTTCTTCTTCGACCGCAGCGGCGCGCATGTGCACACCGCGCGCGGCGACATCCTGATCGGTGCCGACGGCATACACTCCAAGGTGCGGGAGACGCTGTTTCCGGAGGAGGGGCCGCCGGTCTGGAACGGCCTGATGCTGTGGCGCGGCGCGCGGGACTGGCCGGTGTTCCTCACCGGCAAATCGATGATCATCGCGGGCGGCCTCAACGCCAAGGCCGTGGTCTATCCGATCGCGGAGGGCACGAGCCCGGCGACGCGGCTCACCAACTGGGCGGTGCTGGTGAAGATCGGCGACGGCACCTCGCCGCCGCCGCGCCGCGAGGACTGGTCGCGGCTCGGCAATCGCGACGAGCTGATGCCGCATGTGGCGGGCTTCTCGATTCCGCAGGTCGACTTCGCCGGCCTCGTCCGCGCCACGCCGGAATTCTGGGAATACCCCTGCTGCGACCGCGATCCGCTGCCGTACTGGACCAGCGGCCGCATCACGCTGCTCGGCGATGCCGCCCATCCCATGTACCCGGTCGGCTCCAACGGCGCCTCGCAGGCGATTCTCGATGCGCGGTGCCTCGCTGATCTATTGGTGCGTTCCGAACATCCGCGCCAGGCGCTGGCGGCCTATGAGAAGCAGCGCCTGCCGATGACATCGGACATCGTCGCCTCCAACCGCCGCGGCGGGCCGGAAGGCGTGATCGACGCCGTCGAGCAGCTCGCCCCGCAGGGCTTCGGCGATATCGATTCCGTGCTCAGCTACGAGCAGCGCGAAGCGATCGTGCGCGGCTATGCGGCGAAAGCGGGATTTGCGGCGCGCGTGGTGGCGCGGCAGTAGCGGGCCGCCGCGCCAGCCCCTCATGGTGAGGAGCGCAAAGCGCGTCTCGGCCATGACGGCCACATGCGGGCCTTTCATCCTTCGCGACGCCGCTGCGCGGCTCGCTCGGATGAGGGAACAGACCGAGGACGACGCGCCGCTATCCCGGAGGCGGTGGCAGGAAGTGGATGTTGTGCTCGGCGGCGAGCTTCACGACGTCGTCCGGGTTTTGCTGCTTCATGTTGTGGATCGCCCAGAACAGGTCGTAGAGCCGCCGCGTCGGCGACACCCAGAACAGCGTCTTGGCGGTCTGCTGCGTATTGTTGAAGATGCCGTGGGGCTTGCCCATCGGCAGGCGCACGGTGTCGCCGGCGGTCGCGAACTCATCGGCGCCGTCGAGCATGAAGTCGAGCCGTCCCTCGAGGATGTAGAGATATTCGTCCTGGTCCGGATGGATGTGCGGCGGCACGAAGGTGCCGACCGGGAAGGTTGCGTGCCAGGAGAAAGAATGCTCGGTGCGGTTCTTCGGCACGTAGATCTGGCCGAGGATGTTCCACGTGATGCCCTGAATGCCTTCATTGGCGCGGGTGATGCCCGCGATCTCGCTCGTCATCGGCTTGTTCCTTCCCTTGACTCTAGTTACTGGCCTTGCAGTCCTTGGCGTAGCTGTCGCCGTAGTTCGAGAACACCTTCTCGACGATCTCGGTCTGGAATTTCCCGTCCGCCCGCTTGGCGACCTTGGTCAGGTAGAAATCCTGGATCGGATAGCCGTTGCTGTTGAACTTGAAGCCGCCGCGGAGCGAAGTGAAGTCGGCCTTCTTCAGCGCCGCCGACACCGCCTCCTTGTTGGCGAGGTCGCCCTTCACCGCCTTCACGGCACTGTCGATCAGCATCGCGGCGTCATAGGCCTGCATCGCGTAGGTGCCGGGCACCATATTGTAAGCAGCCTCGTAGGCGGCGACGAACTTCCTGCTCTGCGCATTGTCGAGATTGGGCGCCCAGTTGGCGCCGCCGAACATGCCCACGGCCGCGTCCTGCTGCGCGGGCAGGGTGGATTCATCGACGGTGAAGGCTGACAGCACGGGGATGCGGTCGGCAAGGCCGGCCTGGCGATACTGCTTGACGAGGTTCACGCCCAGGCCGCCCGGCATGAAGGTGAACACCGCGTCCGGCTTCTGCGAGTTGATCTTGGTCAGCTCCGGCTGGAAGTCGATCGTGTTGAGCGGCAGGTAGCTCTCCTCGACGATCTCGCCCTTGTAGTCGAGCTTGAAGCCGGCCACGGAATCGCGTCCGGCCTGATAGTTCGGCACCATCAGGTACATCCGCTTGTAGCCGCGGTCCTGCGCGACCTTGCCGAGGATCTGGTGCACCTGGTCGTTCTGGTAGGATGTGACGTAGAAGAACGGATTGCAGTCCTTGCCGGCATAGCTGGAGGGGCCGGCGTTCGGGCTGATCAGGAACGTCTTGCTCTCGGTGACCGGCTTGTGGATCGCCTGCAGGATGTTGGAGAAGATCGGGCCGACTACGAAGTCGACCTTCTCGCGCTCCAGAAGTCCCCTGACCTTGTTGACCGCGACGTCGGGCTTGAGTTCGTCGTCGGCATTGACGATCTCGACCTCGCGGCCGCCCATCTTGCCGCCGAGATCCTTCACCGCGAGCGCAAAGCCGTCGCGCACCTGGCCGCCGAGCGCCGCAGGCGGCCCCGAGGTGGTGACGATCACGCCGATCCTGAGCTTTTCCTGCGCGGCCGCCGTGCCGGCCGAAAGGCCCAGAAGGACCACTGCGGCGGCTGAAGTCAGGTACTGTCTCATGCTGCTACGCTCCCACATCAGCGGCTGATCCGCCCTCGCTGGCCGCAAGCTTATTCCGATGACGCCACGCACCGCAACGGGCCTTCGGCCGTGATAGCGGGCGCCATGCAAGCGGCGCGCCAATTACTTGAAGCCTAAAGAAATCGGGTCCTCGCGTTGATTTGGCTTGCCGGACGCCGCGAACTGTTCAAGAACGTGCAAGACCGCTTCAGGTATCTCCATGATCCTCGATTCCGAAACCAAGGCCGTCGAGCAGCCTGACGAGCATGGCAACGAGCTGCGGCTCTGGCTGCGCCTGCTCACCTGCACCAATCTGATCGAGGGCGAGGTGCGCGGCCGCCTGCGCGAGCGCTTTGACGTCACGCTGCCGCGCTTCGACCTGATGGCCCAGCTCGACAAGGCGCCGGACGGCATGACGCTGTCCGACGTTTCCAAGCGCATGATGGTCTCCAACGGCAACGTCACCGGGCTGGTCGAGCGGCTCGTGGAGTCCGGCCATCTCGATCGCCGCACCTCGGAGACCGATCGCCGCGTGCAGGTCATTCGTCTCACCAGGAGCGGCCGCGCCGAATTCCGCAGGATGGCGGCCGAGCACCAGACCTGGATCTCCGACATGTTCGGCGATCTCTCGCCGAAAGACGTCCGCGAGCTGATGCGCCTGCTCGCCAGGACGAAAGGCTCGGTGCAGAAATCCGCGCGCCGCCGGGCGGGCGAGGCGCGGTGAGCGCGATCGACTACGAGGCCGAATACAACAACCGCGCCCGCGTGCCGGAGCATCCCGCCGTGATGGCGGGCTGGGTCCGGGACGCCGCGGCCTATCGCGAAAACCATCCGCCGCGCCTGCTGCGCTACGGGCCGGGAGAGCGCAACCGGATCGATCTGTTCGCCGGTGACGGCGATGGCCCGCTGGTCGTCTTCATCCATGGCGGCTACTGGCAGGCGCTCGACGGCTCGTCATTCAGCCATTGTGCGCGCGGGCTGAATGCCCGCGGCATTTCCGTGGCCGTGCCGACCTATGATCTCTGTCCCGCGGTCACGGTCGCCGACATCGTCGGGCAAATGCGGATGGCTTGTTGCGAGCTGGCAAGACTCGGCCGGCCCCTGGTGGTGAGCGGCCATTCGGCCGGCGGGCATCTCGCGGCCTGCATGCTGGCCACCGACTGGCGCGCGTTCGATGCGTCGCTGCCGAAAGGCCTGGTGAGCGCCGCCTACGCGATCTCGGGCTTGTTCGATCTGCCGCCGCTGCTCGGAACGTCCATCAACAGGGCGCTGCAGCTCGACGAGGCCTCGGCCAGAGCCGCAAGCCCGCTGCTTTCCGCGCCGCCCGCGCGCGGCAGTCTCGATGCCGTCGTCGGCGGCAACGAGAGCGCGGAATACTTTCGGCAAAGCCGGAGCATTGTCGAAGCCTGGGGCAGGGCCATCGCCACGCGTTTTGGCACCGTGCCTGACGCCAATCACTTCACCGCCATCGCCCCGCTGGCGGACCCCGATTCAGCCATGGTGCTGCGGCTGCTGGAACTGGCCCGCGGTTGAAAACCACGACGACCGGCGCAATCCGGCCTTGCGCCGAGATATTTTAAGTATAAAATGATTTCAGCATTGCCGGGCATCCTCTTGATCGCGAGGGCGATATGTCAGGTGGAAATTTGGATCTCGGCCCTTCGGGGCATGTCGACGATTTTGCGCGGCGCAATCTGCCGCCGGCGGAGCAGTGGCCGGAATTGCGGCTGCAGCGCTCCGAATTCCAGTACCCCGATTATCTCAATGCCGGCGTCGAACTGACCGACCGCATGGTCGAGAAGGGCTTTGGCGATCACACCGCGCTGATCGGCAACGGCCGCCTGCGCACCTACAAGGAATTGACGGACTGGTCCAACCGCCTCGCGCATGCGCTGGTGGAGAATTACGGCGTAAAGCCGGGCAACCGCGTGCTGATCCGCTCCGGCAACAATCCGGCGCTGGTGGCGGCGTGGCTGGCGGCCACCAAGGCCGGCGCCGTCGTCGTCAACACCATGCCGATGCTGCGCGCGGGCGAGCTGGCGAAGATCGTCGACAAGGCCGAGATCGCGCTGGCGCTGACCGACAGCCGCATCGCCGACGAGATCGTCGCTTGCGCCAAGACGAGCCGCTTCCTCAAGCAGGTCGTCAATTTCGACGGCACCTCCAACCACGACGCCGAGCTCGACCGCGTCGCGCTGAGCAAGCCGGTGCGCTTCAATGCGGTGCAGACCGGCCGCGACGACGTGGCGCTGCTCGGCTTCACCTCGGGCACCACGGGCGAGCCGAAGGCGACCATGCATTTCCACCGCGATCTCCTGATGATCGCCGACGGCTATGCGCGGGAAGTGCTGCAGGTGACGCCCGACGACGTCTTCGTCGGCTCGCCGCCGCTCGCCTTCACCTTCGGCCTCGGCGGCCTTGCGATCTTTCCGCTGCGCTTCGGCGCTACGGCAACGCTGCTGGAGAACGCCTCGCCGCCGGAGATGATCAAGATCATCGAGACCTGCAAGGCGACGATCTGCTTCACCTCGCCGACGGCGTATCGCGCCATGCTGGCGGCGATGGACAAGGGCGCCGATCTTTCCTCGCTGCGGCTTGCCGTCTCCGCCGGCGAGACGCTGCCGGCGCCGGTGTTCGAGGCGTGGACGAAGAAGACGGGCAAGCCGATCCTCGACGGCATCGGCAGCACCGAGCTGCTGCACATCTTCATCTCTAACCGCGTCGGCGATTCCGTGCCGGGATCGACCGGCTTCCCCGTGACCGGCTATGAGGCGAAGATCGTCGACGACGACATGAACGAGGTGCCCGACGGCACCGTCGGCAAGCTCGCCGTGCGCGGCCCGACCGGCTGCCGCTATCTCGCCGACAGCAGGCAGGCCAACTACGTCCGCGACGGCTGGAACATCACCGGCGACGCCTTCGTCCGCGCGAACGGCCATTTCTCCTTTGTCGCCCGCGCCGACGACATGATCGTCTCCTCCGGCTACAACATCGCCGGCCCCGAGGTCGAAGCCGCGCTGCTGTCGCATCCGGCGGTCGCCGAATGCGGCGTGGTCGGCGCGCCCGACGATGCGCGCGGCATGATCGTGAAGGCCTATGTGGTGGCCGCGCCCGGCATCGAGCCCGACGAGGCGCTGGTGAGGGCGCTGCAGGATCACGTGAAACGCGAGATCGCGCCGTACAAATATCCGCGCGCCATCGCGTTCGTTGCGCAATTGCCCAAGACCGGCACCGGCAAGCTGCAGCGCTTCACGCTGCGCCAGATGGCGCAGGCGGGAACGCCGCCCGGCATCGCCGCCGAATAGACCGAATGGAGATTTGCCCGTGACGAGCGCGAAGGGACCGACCCTTGCCGTAGTGCCATCAGCGAAAGGCGAGGGCGCGCAGGTGCTGCAGCCGAGCGGCTGGCCGATGCCGAGGGGCTATGCCAACGGCATGGCGGCCGACGGCCGCATCATCGTGACGGGCGGCGTGATCGGCTGGGATGAGGACGAGCGCCTTGCCGATGGCTTTGTCGCCCAGGTGCGCCAGACGCTCGCCAACATCAGGGCGATCCTCGAAGCCGGCGGCGCGCGGCCGGAGCATCTGGTGCGCCTGACCTGGTATGTCGTCGATATCGAGGAATACCTCGCCAACCTGAAGACGCTTGGCCCGATCTACCGCGATGCCTTCGGCACCCATTATCCGGCGATGGCGCTGGTGCAGGTGGTGCGGCTGGTCGAGAAGGCCGCCCGGGTCGAGATCGAGGCGACGGCGGTGGTGCCGCGCTAGGGCCGGCGCAGGGATACCGCCTTCGGGCCAGGCCTGGCCGTGCCATTGCGGGATTCTGCGACTGATTCTCAGCCCGACGTCCGATTGCAAAGTTCACCGCTCTGGTGCAAACGCTTGAGCAACAGGGGTTTCACCGGGAGGAATTGTCGTGCGTTTGTCATTTATTCTCGCAACTGCCGTGCTTGCGGTGACCGGAGGCGTTGCCGCCGGTGCCGACGATCTGAAGGTCGCGCTGATCCACGGCAAGACGGGCCCGCTCGAGGCCTACGCCAAGCAGACCGAGACCGGCCTGCGCATGGGGTTCGAATACGCCACCAAGGGCAGCATGACGGTCGACGGCCGCAAGATCGTCATCATCACCAAGGACGACCAGAGCAAGCCCGACCTTTCCAAGTCGGCGCTGGCCGAAGCCTATCAGGACGACAAGGCGGACATCGCGATCGGTACGTCGTCGTCCGCGGCGGCGCTGGCCGACCTGCCGGTCGCCGAGGAAAACAAGAAGATCCTGATCGTCGAGCCCGCGGTCGCCGACCAGATCACCGGCGACAAGTGGAATCGCTACATCTTCCGCACCGCCCGCAACTCCTCGCAGGATGCGATCTCCAACGCGGTGGCGATCGGCAAGCCTGGCGTCACCGTCGCGACGCTGGCGCAGGACTATGCGTTCGGCCGCGATGGCGTTGCCGCCTTCAAGGAGGCGCTGGCCAAGACCGGCGCGACGCTGGCCACGGAAGAATATGTGCCGACCAACACGACCGACTTCACCGCGGCGGGCCAGCGCCTGTTCGATGCGCTCAAGGACAAGCCCGGCCGCAAGATCATCTGGGTGATCTGGGCCGGCGCCGGCGATCCCCTGACCAAGCTGCAGGACATGGATCCCAAGCGCTACGGCATCGAGATCTCGACCGGCGGAAACATCCTGCCCGCCCTTGCCGCCTACAAGCGGCTGCCGGGCATGGAAGGCGCGACCTATTACTACTACGACATCCCCAAGAACCCGGTGAACGACTGGCTCGTCGCCGAGCACCAGAAGCGCTTCAACGCGCCGCCGGACTTCTTTACGGCGGGCGGCTTCTCCGCGGCGATGGCCGTCGTCGCCGCCGTGACCAAGGCCAAGTCCACCGACACCGAGAAGCTGATCGCGGCCATGGAGGGCATGGAGTTCGACACGCCCAAGGGCAAGATGATGTTCCGCAAGGAGGATCATCAGGCGCTGCAGAGCATGTACCATTTCAAGGTCAAGGTCGATCCAAACGTGGCCTGGGCCGTGCTCGAGCCGGTGCGTGAGCTGAAGAGCGATGAAATGAACGTTCCGATCCGCAACAAGCGGTAAACCGTGCTTTCGTCATGGCGGGGCAAAAGCGCGAAGCGCGTCTTTGCGCAATTGCCCCGGCCGTCCACGTCCTCGTTCGGCCAATGACCAAAGACGTGGATGCCCGCGACAAAGCGCGGGCATGACGACGGAGAGTGCGGCGGCAGCGACAAAGCCCGGCAAAGATCATGTCCCTCTCGCTCGAAACCCGCGACCTGACCATTCGATTTGGCGGCCATGTCGCGGTCGACCATGTCAGCTGCGCCTTCCGGCCCGGCGAACTGACCGCCATCGTCGGCCCCAACGGGGCGGGGAAGACCACCTATTTCAACCTGATCTCGGGCCAGCTTCGCCCGAGCGGCGGCTCCATCCTGCTCGACGGCGCCGACATCACGTCGCTGAGCGCGCCCCTGCGCACGCGCGCCGGTCTCGGCCGCGCGTTCCAGCTCACCAACCTCTTTCCGAACCTGACCGTCGAGGAGAATGTTCGCCTGGCGGTGCAGGCCCAGAGCAACGTGCATTACGACATGCTGCGGCCATGGATGACGCGGCGCGACCTGATCGCGCGCGCCGATGCGATCCTCGACCAGGTCGCGCTCGGCGGCCGCCGCAGTGTCGCTGCGACCGTGCTGTCGCATGGCGACCAGCGCAAGCTCGAGGTCGCGCTGATGATGGCGCTGGAGCCGAAGATCTTCATGTTCGACGAGCCCACCGCGGGCATGAGCATCGACGAGGTCCCGGTGGTGCTGAACCTGATCGCGAAGCTGAAGCAGGATGCCGGCAAGATCATCCTGCTGGTCGAGCACAAGATGGACGTCGTGCGCTCGCTAGCCGACCGCATCATCGTCTTGCATAACGGCAAGCTCGTCGCCGACGGCAAGCCGGCCGAAGTGATTGCCTCGCCGATCGTGCAGGAAGCCTATCTTGGCGTGCCTGCCGGGAAGAGCGCGGCATGAGCGATCTCCTCACGCTGGCCGGCGTTCACACCCATATCGGGCGCTACCACATCCTGCAGGGTGTCGACTTCGCGGTGCCGGAAGGGCAGACCACGATGCTGCTCGGCCGCAACGGCGCCGGCAAGACCACGACGCTGCGCACCATCATGGGCCTGTGGCCGGCCTCGCGGGGCGAGATCAGCCTGAGCGGCGCGCGCATCGAGCAGAGCAAGACGCCCGACATCGCCCGGCTCGGCGTCGGCTATGTTCCCGAGAGCATGGCCGTGTTCTCCGACCTGACGGTGAAGGAGAACCTGGTGCTCGGCGCGCGGGACGGCGATCTCGACGATGCGCGGCTGGATTGGATCTTCGGCTTCTTTCCGGCGCTGCGGCGCTTCTGGCTTTCGCGCGCCGGCTCGCTGTCCGGCGGCCAGAAGCAGATGCTCTCGATCGCACGCGCCATTGTCGAGCCGCGCAAGCTGCTGCTGATCGACGAGCCGACCAAGGGGCTGGCGCCGGCGATCGTCATGGCGCTGATCGAGTGCCTGAAGGAAATCAAGCGCCGCGGCGCCACCATCCTCCTGGTGGAGCAGAATTTCCATGCCGCGCGCGAGCTCGGCGACGCCGTGCTGGTGATGGACAACGGCGCCATCGTCCATCGCGGCGCGATGGCCGCTCTCGCCGAGGACGTCGCGCTGCAGGAGCGCCTGCTGGGCCTCAGCCTGGAGACGCACCAGTGACCGAGACAACGACAGCAGGGGCCTTGCCGAAACCGAAGCGCGATTTCCTGCCGATGCTGCTGCCGGCCGTGTTTGCGCTGCTCATGCTGCCACTGGTCGGCTCGGCCAGTTCCTGGGTGACGCTGCTGGCGGCAAGCCTTGCCATGGGCATGATGATCTTCATCATGGCCTCCGGCCTGACGCTGGTGTTCGGCCTGATGGACGTGCTCAACTTCGGCCATGGCGCGTTCATCGCGGTCGGCGCCTATGTCGCGACGCTGGTGTTCCTGCCGCTCGCCGGCTGGTCGCAGGCCGACTCGCTCGCCAGCAATCTCGCCGTTCTGCTGCCGGCCGCCGTGCTCGCGATGGGCGTGACCGCGGTGCTCGGCCTGTTCGTCGAGCGCGTGCTGATCCTGCCGGTCTACGGCCAGCACCTGAAGCAGATCCTGATGACCACGGGCGGGCTGATCGTCGCCGAGCAGACGCTCTATGCGCTGTGGGGGCCACAGATCATTCCGATGCCGCTGCCGGCCTCGCTGCGCGGCTCGTTGATCTTCGGCGACGTGGCGATCGCGAAATATCGCCTGCTGGCCATGCTGGTGGGGCTCGTCGTCTTCATCGCCATCCAGCTTGTGCTCAACCGCACCAGGATCGGCCTTCTGATCCGCGCCGGCGTCGAGAATCGCGAAATGGTGGAGGCGCTGGGCTATCGCATCCGCCGTCTGTTCCTCGGCGTCTTCATGGTCGGCTCGGCGCTTGCCGGTCTTGGCGGGGTGATGTGGGGGCTGTATCGGGAGCAGGTGCATGCCTCGATCGGCGACGAGCTCACCGTGCTCGTCTTCATCGTCGTCATCATCGGCGGGCTGGGCTCGATTAGCGGCTGCTTCATCGGCGCCCTGCTGGTTGCCATGGTCGCCAATTACGGCGGCTTCCTGGTGCCGAAGCTCGCGCTGGTCTCCAATATCCTGCTGATGGTCGCGATCCTGATGTGGCGGCCGCGCGGACTTTATGCGGTGACCAGCCGATGATGATCCTTTCCGGCGATCCCCCGCGCAGCCGCGTGCTGGCGCTCCTGCTCGTCGTCATCGTCGTCCTGCTGCTGGCGACGCCCTGGCTGTTCCCCGGCGCCAAGGCGATGAACGTCGCCGTCAAGATCTGCGTCTTCGCCGTGCTGGTGGCGTCCTACGATCTGTTGCTCGGCTATACCGGCACGGTGTCGTTTGCCCATACCATGTTTTACGGCATCGGCAGCTACGCTATCGCGATCGCGCTGTACGGCATGGGCCCGAGCTGGGCGGCGATCGGTACCGGCATCGTCGTCGGCCTGCCGCTGGCGATGCTGCTTGCGCTCGCCATCGGGCTGTTCTCGCTGCGCGTTGCGGCCATCTTCTTTGCGATGATCACGCTGGCGGTCGCTTCCGCCTTCCAGGTGCTGGCCTCGCAGATGTCGTGGCTGACCGGCGGGGAGGACGGCCGCACCTTCCGGCTGCCCGAGCTGCTGCGGCCGGGTACGGTGCTGATCGACAAGAGCGCGTTCGGCTTCGAGATCAACGGCCGCACCCTGACTTACTACCTGGTCTTTGCAATATCGGCCTTGCTGATCCTCGCGCTGTTGCGCGTGGTCAACTCGCCGTTCGGGCGCGTGCTGCAGGCGATCCGGGAAAACCGTTTCCGCGCCGAGGCGCTCGGCTACCGGACCGTCTTCCATCTCACCTATGCCAATTGTATCGCGGCGACGGTGGCGGCCTGCGCCGGCATCCTCAATGCATTGTGGCTGCGCTATGTCGGGCCCGACACGTCGCTGAGTTTCTCCATCATGCTGGACATCCTGCTGATGGTGGTGATCGGCGGCATGGGCACGATCTACGGCGCGATCATCGGCGCGGGGATATTCATCATCGCGCAGAACTACCTGCAGGCGCTGATGGGCACCGCGTCGCAGGCTGCCGCCGACGCGGGACTGCCGCTCTTGCCGGGCCTGCTGCATCCGGACCGCTGGCTGCTCTGGCTGGGCCTGTTGTTCATCGCCAGCGTCTATTTCTTCCCCACCGGCGTCGTCGGCCGTCTGCGGCGGCCGAAGGAGAACGCCGGCTAGGTTCCCGCGCGGCTTCTGCAAACCGGCATTTGCCGAATAATTCTATAAATCAGCATTCGCCAGGTTGACATTTACGTAAATCGGAAGTATGTAGGCGATAGCCCGCGCCGCCATGAGGGACGATGCGCGATCGTCACGCAGCGTGGCGCGGGTTGCGATGGACGCTTGCTGCGTCAGGTGCGGAGCGTGATCCCGGAAAAGTGGAATCCGGTTTTCCGGCAAGGATCACGCTCAAATCAAGCACCGGACGAAACGCGGAAAGCGTACGGCGAAATCGTGTGGTCCTGGCGCCGCGACCCTGGCGTCTATCCACGCAGCCCCGTGGCAGCGTGGCAACGGTGACAACAAAGGCCGCTCACCGGGGAGATCACGTATAAGCCGTAAAGCCATTGCGCGGGGAAAGCCGGGATGTCTC
>DATLXL010000022.1:0-187928 GCA_035575905.1 Bradyrhizobium sp.
GCCATGAGCGAGATCGAGCGCGTGCTGACGCAGTTCGGTGGTGCGTTTGGCGGCGCCGCCGGCCCCATACGCGCGGTCGCAGCGCGGACTTGCGATCTGATGCCGGTCGCGGCTCGCGTCGCCGAGATCCTGCACCCCACGCTCGATCTCGGTGACCGTGTGAGACGTCTGGCGATCCGGTTGACATATGGCGTGCCCAGCGCCGCCGTCGACCTCGCCCAATTCGCTGGAGCCGATTTGCTGCGGGGCGACTATTGCCGCTTGGCCGCCGCGCAGCTCTGTGAGCCCGAACAGATCGACGCCGCAACTGATGACCAAATTCTGGCATGCGTGGACAAGGACAGGCGCAAGCTTGCACTTGTCCGCGATGCGGCGAAGCGCGTTGCCAAGCGTCGGGCCGAAGCGGTGGCGCCTTCCGCCCCGATCCTTGAAGTATATGTGCCCTAAATTGCGCGCAACGGGGGCGTGAGGCGATTGCGTCAGATGCCCCCTCTGCGAGACGTTCCTGCCTCAGAAAGTCTCCAATGCTGGCGGAGCCAATGCGGCAGCGGGCGATCAAGCGGTCGAACGAGACAACGCGCCGCTACGGCTGCGCTCGGTGTGCAGGAGTGTCAGGATGGTCTGCCGGTTCGGAGCAAATGACCTGGTCGCCGATGGCGCCAAACCGAAGATCGTCGATTTCTTCAAAAAGCTTTTTCGACTGCATCGTGGGCGGCGATGAATTGCTCGCCGACCAGTGGCTGATCGCAAGCCTCAAGCTGCCAAGCGACGCTCCTCGTCCTCGGCTTCGTTCCCCGGCTCTCCAACCGCTTTGGTCAGGAAGAGGTCAAGCGCAGCTCGACGAGAATCACGATCCAATGCGTAGGCCGTCTGTTTGAATTCGATCCCCTCGAGTAGCCCTTGGATGTAACCGGAGATCGTGTCGGCGGCCATGATGAGCGCAGTGTCGAGCGTGTGAATGTATTTGCTCGTCACCGAGCCCTTGGAGTGGCCGACGAGCGCCGCGATGGTCACCTCGGTGAAACCGAGATCGTTGGCGATGCTGGCAAAGCTGTGACGCAGGACATGCGGGGTGACGCCGGCGAGCGGACTGTCGCTGAAAATCTGTTCCCAATGGTTCGGGAAGCTGCCGAACGCATGGTCCTCGCCCTGACCTGGGAAGACATAGGTGCCCGCTGCGGTCTTGCGCCGTTCCTCCAGATACTCGACGACGGGCAATCCGATTGGACGAATGGACTCACCTTCCTTGCTGTCCACCAGGCGCATGCAGCTCGCGTCGGTGTCAGCTTCGATCCACATTAGCGAGATCATTTCCGAGCGGCGGCAGCCGGTGAGCGCGATCTGCCGGATGATGTCCACGGTCATGGCGTATTTTTCGTTCGCCGCGGCATCGCGAAGCATTTGCCCGAGGGTGCGATACTCCGCCTCGGTCAGCCTACGATTCCGAACATTGTCCTTGGGCTTCTTGATGCCGTGCGCCGGATTGACCTCTATAATCCCAGCATCGACAGCGTAGGTGAGGATTCCGCCCAATAGGCCGACGGTGCGCGTGGCGGTGCCCGCGCCACCACGAACAATGGCCTTTCCTCGCAGCTTTTTCGTCTTGACGGCGACGCGCGTCTTGCCGGCCATGATGTCCTTCAAGACCTTGTTGATGTCGGCCTTGGTGAGATCCTTGACCCGGCGCGCGCCGATCAGCGGGATGATGTGCCGCTCGATACGGCCAGTGTCGGTGACGATGGTGGTGGGCTTTTTCGGTCGCCCGCCCTTACCCAGAATGAGGCCCGCGTTCAGATCAGCGGTATAGAGGGCGCAAAGCTCCTTGACCGTGATGGCCTTGTGATCGAGCTGACGTTCTTCGGAAGGGTTGTCGCCGCGCGCGACGCGCCCGAGTTGGACCTTCGCTTCTTGCCGGGCTGTCTCCGGCGTCCACACGCCATGCAGGCCGATGGTGTAGCGTCGCGTGCGTCCAACAGCGCGATATTGGATGAGGTAGCTGCGCTTGCCGGAGGCGAACACGCGGAGGCCGAAACCGGGCAGTTCGTCGTCCCAGATAAAATAGTCCTTCTCGCGAACATCGGCAGCGTCCACGATCCGCTTGGTCAGCTTTGCCATGAGGTGTTCCCCTCGCTAGTGAGGGGCTGCTTCCGCGGAAGCACCACGGAAGCAACCGGATGGATATCGGAGCGAAATTCTGGATAGACAGTTCGGCGCGGAAATACGAATTGTCTAGTATCTTCAGTTACATATCGCATTGTAGCGTGCCCTGTCGTGCATTTAGGATAGGCAGGCTAAATTGCTCCGAAGGCGAAGGCCACACGTTCGAATCGTGTCGGGTGCGCCACTTCGGTACAGAACTGGGAACGCCAAAACCCGCCGTTTTTGCGCTTGAAGCGGCGACGAGGGTACGCAGCAGTTCGCTTTTCGACCCCATGATGCGCAGTTCTTTCGCGTCAACTTCGACACGCTGTGTGAGCGCACGAAGATAATCGCGGCGGTAGCCGCCGCCCTCGATCCGCATCCGCTTGCGGGCCGTCCTGGCAAACTTCTTGATCGACTGGATGGTGATAGCTGGCCCCCGCCGTTCTATCGCGCCCTCGGCCCTCTCCGTGTCGGCACGGGCCTGGTCCCGGATCGCCTTCAGCTCGGTGATACGGTCCTTGAGCATTTGGTCGGAGAGATCGGTGACACCGTTCTCGATGGCGTCATACAGCCGCTTGAGCTTGGCGTCCGCCTCGGTCGCCCGCTTGCGCAGTTCGGCGATATGTGTCGCCTGGCGTTCTGAATGTTCATCACGCCTGTGCAGAACAGAGGACAGGACTTTCTCAAGGCGGTCAGGTTGTAACAGGCGGTGTTCGATGTGATCGGCCACGAGACGGTCGAGCTTTTCCATGGGGACAGTCCGTCCCCGGCAGCCGGTGTCACCCTGGCGGGCCTTGGTCGAGCAGGTGTAGTAACGGTACCGGCCGCTCTTGCCGGTGCGCAGCGTCATCGCCATTCCGCAGGACGCGCAGAAACAGATGCCGGTAAGGAGAGTTGGCCCGCTGACGATACGTGGTGCCGTCCATGCCGGGCTCCTGGACCTGAGGTGGGCCTGCACGGCCTCGAATTCTGCGACCTCGATGATGGGTGGGACCACCATCTCGACAACCTCGGTCTCCGGCTTCCGCTCGCGGGTCTTCCAGAATTTGGTGTTGAAGCGGTGACGGCCGATATAGGTCGTCCGGGTCAGCACCTTGTGAACGGCGTCAATGCCCCAGCGTCCGCCGTCCCGGGTGCGGATGCCGGCGGTGTTGAGGTGCTTGGTGATGGACTTGATCCCCAGCGGCCCCGACTTGCCGTCTCCAGCCCAGGCCAGCCGAAAGATCAGCCTGACCGTCTCGGCCTGGAACGGATCTATCTCCAGGTTCTTCTTGACCTTGGCTCCGCGCTGTTCGCCGGCGACAATGCGGTAGCCGATCGGCGGCAGGGCGCCGTTCCAAAACCCTTGCCGGGCGTTCTCCTTCATGGCGCGCAGGGTGTGCTTGGCGTTCTCCTTGGACTGGTACTCATCGAACAGCGCCATGATCTGACGGATCATGTTGCTCATGGGATCGTCACCGAGCTCTTGGGTGATGGACACCAACCGCACGCCGTTTTTGGCGAGACGGCGGACGTAGAACTCCAACTGGAACTGGTCGCGGAAGAAGCGGCTGAAGCTGTGCACGAGGATCACATTGAACATCGGCGGCTTGGCCGTAGCAGCATCGATCATGCGCTGGAACTCGGGCCGGCGATCGTCGGTCGCCGAGGCTCCCGGCTCGATATAGTCGGCCACGATCTCCCAGCCATGGGAGGTGCAGTAGGCCTTTGCCTGGCGGCGCTGGTCCGGAATCGAGAGATCATACGCGGCCTGACGGCTGGTCGAGACCCGAAGGTACAGGGCGGCACGAAGGGGCGCGGTCATAACAGATCCTCCCAAGTCAGGGGTCAGTGGCGGGTCGAAAACAATTCATCCAAGAGGTCGCCGAACCAGGCCTCGAACACGTCGAGTTCGGCCTCGGTGATCGGCACTTCGGCGGGCCAGTCGTCGGTGACGGTCCAGGTGGTCGTATCCTCGGCCGCTGGCCGGCCAACACGACGGGCCGGCGGCCGCGCATAGTCGTAGAAGTCGGCGGGGAGCCGATCGTCCGTGGTGGTCTGCCCTGAACGGGACTTGCGCTTGCGAGCCATGATCGGAATCTCGCGCTGCATCTCGGCCGAAAGAATGGCCGACGCCGCAGTTTCCGTCCGTCGCGATTGGAGCGGCTTGCTCCCACTTTCCCTTACCTGCCATGAGCAGCCCACGCCGGGCCGGCGACATCCCGTCAAGCCCGCAAGCCGGCGGAGCCGGGCGCGCGACCAGCGCGAGGCTTGACGGGGTGGAGTAGGTCCGGCTCGCTCGTCACAGGCAGGCAAGGAAATTCCTCTACCGGCGCGCATCGTGTGCCCGTCGTGTTACGGGTTCGAAGCTCGCACATTCGTTGGCGCGAGCCGCTAGCGGGCGGGTCCTCGTTGAGCTAAGAACGTGCATAAAATCGCTTGCCGTCGCTCGGATGATTGATCTCGTTGGCGTTTCCGAAAAAGCGCCGTCGGCCGATTCTTGCGAGGGCTCCTTAACCTCAACTCCCACAACCAAAATCAGCGCGGCCGGAGGCGTCGCTTTTATCTCGCCGTCCAAACCAAGCGCCCAACGTCTGCTCCACGCTACGATATTTCCCTCCGCCGAAATCGTGCTCCGCACGTCAGCGGGCCTACGATTCCCCTGCGCACCGATCGCTCACCGACGCATCGGCCAACCGCCGACGCATTGCGGGCGCTGTCCACCACATCAGCTATTGCTTCCGCTCAAAAAGGCGGCGAAGGCGTAGGAAACGTAGGAAAGCTGGGCTTGAGCCGCGCTCCTCAGCGTTGCGCATTAAGACCAGTCCACTCCGTGAAGCGATTACTGCAAGTACCTTTTGGCCGTATCGCGTCATTTCAAGACTGGGCTGAAGGGCTTCATAAAGGTCTTCCTTAGTCCCGACATCCAATCCCGGATTTACGATAAACTGGTCGATCTCCTCCATGATCAACGAGGCGAACTCGTCGGCCTTGAACATCCTTTCTGCCGCCTGGAGAAGGCCGTATTCATCGAGAAGCCCGCCTGCCAGTGCCATCCGGCCGTCTCTATGCCGAATCAGCGCAAAATAGACACCAAAGCTGATCATCGCCCGATCGCGCCAGCCGGTTTCCTGGACGTAGTTCTTCATGATAACGTTGGTAGAATACGCTTCATGCTCTCCATCCCGCTTGGCGAGATAGTCGCGAAATACGTCATGCGCACTCGGATCAAGATGGAGAAGCGCCTGCATCGCCGGGGCAAAGGCACCCTGGTCTTCTTCTTCCGGCCCCCAAATCTGGCGAAAAATCCGCTTGGCCTCGACAACGCGAGGCTGGGCTTCCAGATAGGCCGTCAAGAGATCGCGAAGCTCTGAGGCAACCGGGATGCGCTCCCGCGTCAGCCGCGCGAAGAACGCTGTTTCCGTCATTGTTCGATTGTCGACCTCGAAAGACAGCTCCAACACCTTCTTGTGCACCATATCCGCCAAATGTTCGCGAACATCCCGCGTGAGACTCCGTAAGGTGTCGACGATGGCGGTCTCCGAAAACTCCTGCACGACCAAGGCATGGCGCCGGTCCGATGGGGCGAGAAAACGCCTGACGGCAGAAACGTTTGCGTAGCTTTTGGTCGCCTTGCAAAAACCGTCCTCGTCTTCCGAGATCAGCCTGAAAGGCAATTCGCTCTTGCACCAGTCACGCTGGATGTAAGCGGAGTCGGAATAGACCTTGACCTCGACGTGTTGGCGATCTGCCACGCCAACAATGTCCTGAGGGAAGGGATATTTTTTGTCGCGAAAGCGTTGAAAGCTGAAGACCGGTGAGAGCGAGCCGTCGATGCCGACGCGTTGAAAGTCGATCCGCCGGGAATTACCAAACTTGACCCAGAAGCCGGTCTCGGCCGGCTCCCAAACCACGTTGTAAATATCCTCGGGCGGCAGCGTATTTTGCGTGACGATAATTCTCTTCAGACGGGGAGGTTCGGTCGTCCAAAGTTCGAGCATTCCTCTGTTCCGTTGGAGCCTCTTCGCGACCGCCGCCCGATCCGACGCTTCTTGGCCGGCGGTGCTATCTTGGGCCGAGAGCCCCCCCAAATGTCGTGCGACAGCATAACGTCCGCCTGGGCCGAAGCACATCCAGGGTCCCGCATCACTCGGGATCGGTTCGAAATGCACTGACCAATCGGAACGATCGATGCGGCAGAGCCCATAACGCGAGTCGAACGGACCACAATCGTGGCATACGAACGCTAAGCGGCCGGCGTAGTCCTCGACAACACGGCCCTGAATTTGAAGTATGATTGGCTCTCCCGGTCCGCCGGGTATTGACTGATGCGTAAGCTTAACCATCCGTCCGACGGATTGCCCGATCGACCATTGAAGAGCATTACCTTCCGCGATCGTCTCGAGGGTCGTCGCTCGCAGCACCTGGATGAAATCCACTCTCGGCAATGGGCTAAGATCAAGATAGTGTCTCCCACTGCAGAGGACGATGAGTTCGGCGTCTGCCGTCACCAAAATGCAGGCGCCCCGTCTTTGCAGGATGTTTCGCCGTGCGATTTCCTTGTCCGAACGCCAATCGATCAGACAGATTTCCCCATTCTCGGATAGGCAAACAAGACGATCGCTGCCCACGAGCGCAGCCGCGTGAATTTTTTGCAGGGGAAACGGCAGGAACATTCGCCACTTGCCATTGTCTTCCACGGCCGCGACCTCGTTCCAGCGACGATCAGTACCGGTAATTTCCACACGGCGCATACAGGCTCCCATCGGCAGAGCATTTACCTTTGCAAATGAGAATTTCCGATCAACTCACAGATAACCCGGTTGTCGACTGATATCGATCACTGGCCTCTACGACGTAATCTCGATTTGTGACGATTACATAATCGACGGTCTGAAAGCGCGATGTCAGCCTTGGGTCATCAATCGCGTCATTTTGGCGCCCCGCCGTCAACTTCTGGTCCACCCCCGAAGAACGGACCTCGTACCGTCGTTCGCGCCTGGTCCATTGAGGGGCATCGAGATGACCGCTCCATTGGCAAACTATCCCCTATGGGCGCAGCGCTGAATAGCAGGCGGTCGCTTATTCTCGGGTTTTAGCGTGTGATAGGCTGCGGCGTCATAGCGCTACGGCGAAGCAATAGTGCCCATCTTCATCGGCCGTGGCGCGCCACTTCGGTACATCATTCCGAACAAGACCGCGAACTCGGGCTGGGATCAATCGATCATGGTCGGACTTCTCGTGCAGCTATCGCGCGCGGCAAAGCGGCGTCAAACGGAGGTGGGATAACGCGGGAGCTTGCTGGACGCCGGCCCTTCGGGGGTGAGAAAGCTTGAGAAAGCCTCTGAGTTTCGCTTTGGCTCGCGGCGTCGCCGGCAGCCGTGCGCTTGTGTCTTAGGTTTATCGAAATCTTTCTGGCAAGGCTCCCAAACCGGTTCACCGGTCCGCCGTTGCGCAGGTCGTGCCGCTGATCGCGCTTGATGTCCGCAGCTTGTCGACAAGCTGGCGGCCATTCGTTGTCCGCTCCTGACGATCTCCGTCGGCACTAAGACTTGATCGCCATCTGGATTGCGTCAGCAAATGCGGACTCTATTTCCCTCGCATGGGTTTCCGCACGGGTAAACAACGCGATCGGAGGCAACGTCCAGTCCAATTCAAAATTGACGATAGAAATCTTCGCCATCCTGACAAGTTCTTCCGCGATGTCCGCCGGCACGATGGAAAGCGTGTTTCCGCGTGAAACCAGTAACTCTGCGATCAGCTTCGACGAGTAACTTTCGACGATCGGCGCCGGCGGCGCTAGTCCCGCCCGCACAAACAGGTCGGAAACCTGCTCGCGCATCGGCGTATTCTTCGGTCCGAGGATCCACTCCAGTCGAGCGAGTTCTTCCCAGTTCAGCGGGCCACAACCAAGTCTTTCCGCCAATCCGGCACTCGCGATCAGTCGAGGGGCCTGATGATAAAGTACTACATGCCGGATGCCTTCGACGTTGGTCACTGCGGACGCTCGGCCAATCATGCAATCGATTTCGCGGTGGCGCAGCAGATTGACGAGCTGATCGCTGGTGCCCTCGTGGATCGTCGCGGTAACCGCGCGCCCCAGCCGGGAATGCATGTGCTCCAGTGCTCTCGCCAGCAGGGCCGCCGATACAAAAGGAATTATTCCGATGCTGATATGGGAGGAAAACCCGGCCGCCGCCGCCTGAACGTCGTGGGCGAGATGGACGATGTCAGTCATCATCCACTGGGCGCGTCTGAGCGCCGCCAGCCCCGCTCCCGTAGGCTCCATGCCGCGCGAAGATCTTGCAAACAGCTTGCACCCGAACATCGCTTCAATGTCCGCCAGCGCGTGCGTTACGGCGGACTGAGTGGTCTGCATTTGTCGAGAGACTTCACTCAAGGAGCCGTACTGCCTGATGGCGAGCAACAATTCCAGATGACGAATTTTTAGATGGCCGGTCAGGCGCGTGATGGGGTTGGCGTTGTCTGACATCGAAGCCCTATGAGAAAAATATCATGGATTCATGAGTATCCTATCACAATTTAATCATGTTGCCATCGCGGCTATACGCTGAAGACGAGATCACCACGACCCGATCTTCTTTCGCGGAAAGGTTGCCATGGATAGCCCCTTCGGCCGCACGATGCAGTTCGAGCCGGCAAGCCGAATTGGACTTTCGATCGCATTTCGAGCCGCCGCTACTCGATCCTTCCTCGCAGCGATTGAGTGACGGAAGCAGATCTTCGTATGGCTGGCTTTACAACTCGACCGGAAATCATCGGAACGCACGGGGTGGCATCCTCTACCCATTGGATCGCGAGCCAGTCGGCGATGGCCACGATGGAGCGAGGTGGAAACGCGTTCGATGCCGCCGTGGTAGGAGGTTTCGTCCTCCAGGTTATCGAGCCCCATCTCAACGGGCCTGGCGGTGAAGTTCCACTCCTGCTCTGGAGCGCGCGCGAAAGACAATCGAGAGTCATATGTGGTCAGGGGAATGCGCCTGAACTGGCGAGCGCCGAGTATTTTCGTTCTCTCGGGTTAAGTCTGGTGCCCGGCATAGGATTGCTTCCCGCAACGGTCCCCGGAGCATTCGGCGCCTGGCTTACGATGCTGCGGGACTATGGGACGATCACGCTTCGCGAGGCGCTGTCGCCAGCCATAGACTATGCCGGCAACGGATTTCCATTGGTCGGACGGGCAGTCCAGGCGATCCTGTCGGTGGAGCGACTCTTTCGCGACGAATGGAGAACGTCGGAGAATATATGGCTCCCGGAAGGTCAGGTGCCGAAGCCAAATTCGATATTCCGCAACCGCCAGTTGGCAAATACATACAGGAAAATCGTCGTCGACGCGGAGACGATGTCCAACGGCTCGCGCGAGAGCGTCATCAACACCGCCCTGCACGTATGGTATCGCGGCTTCGTCGCGAAGGAGATCGACGAATTTTACCGAACCGCTCGCGTCAAGGACACGACGGGGGAAAGAAATGGCGGTCTGCTGCGTTTCAAAGACCTGGAAGAATGGGAGGCCCGCTACGAGCAGCCCGTCACCGTGGATTTCGGCGAGTATACGGTGGCGAAATGTGGCCCATGGTCGCAAGGGCCGATGTTCCTTCAGCAACTCAGCATCTTGAAGAACGAGGACCTACGGAGTGCGACGCCGGCGAGGTTGGTTCATGTCATTGCGGAAGGTGCGAAGCTCGCTCTCGCCGATCGTCTGGCATGGTACGGCGATCCGAACCACGTCGATGTGCCGCTCGGCGAACTTCTGTCCGATGCCTATGGTGCCGCAAGATATCGGTTGATCGAGCATAGCGCCTCCCGAGAATTGCGTCCGGGCTGTCCTGCCGGGCGGCTCCCAAATCTTCCCGACCTGTCAGTTTCAGACAAGACGCTCAAGGATTCGGAAACCCGCTTCGGCATCGGTGAACCGACCTTCGTGGATCTGCCCCCCGTTCGGGAATGGGCTCAAAGGGAGGTGTTCGTAGGCGATACGTGTCATCTGAGCGTGATCGATGCCGAAGGAAACATGGTCGCTGCGACTCCGTCAGGGGGGTGGTTGTCATCCTCGCCCGTCATTCCAGCGCTAGGTTTCTCTCTCAATACACGGTTGCAGATGACCTGGCTCGATGCAGGTCCGTCTCGGTTGGTCGCGCGGAAACGGCCCTTGACCACCCTTTCCCCGGGCATGGCTTTCAAGAATGGCCAGCCATACATGGTTTTCGGAACTCCCGGAGGGGATCAGCAGGATCAATGGACCGTCGCGTTCTTCATCAGGCATGCGCTCCTGGGAATGAACCTGCAAGAAGCGATCGACGCCCCGTCCTGGCACGTCGATCACTCGCCGGCCTCCTTTTGGCCGCGCGCCGTCAAACTGAACAACATCACCGTTGAACAGCGCATGGACCAACAAGTCGTCTCGTTCCTCAGGGAAGTCGGACATGGCGTGACCGTCGGAGAGCCGTGGTCGGAAGGAAGAATTTCGGCATGTACCAGAGAGCACGATGAGAACGGGCGTCTGATTCTTCGTGCGGGAGCGAATGCGCGAGGAATGCAGGGTTATGCAGTAGGGCGATAAAGAGAGAGTGTGGAATGTCTGCAACAGAGAAGCTGAGAGAATTGGGTATCGTTTTGCCGGAGCTGCAGATTCCGAAGGCTGCGTTTCGACCATATGTGTTTGACGAAAACACCCTGATTGTCTCGGGGCAGCTTCCATTGCTCGATGGCAGTCCCGTGTCTGTCGGGGCGGTGCCGGAAACGGTATCGGTTGAGCAAGCCAAGGAGGCCGCGAGGCGGTGCGCGATCAATATCCTCGCCTGGGTGAAGAAGGCTTGCGGTGGAGACTTGGATCGGGTCGCGCGGGTAAACCGGATCGGCGGCTTCGTCGTCACGAGCCCGGGCTACGCGAACGCGCCCGAGATCATAAACTCCGCGTCCGAAATATTCACATCGGTCTTCGGGGAGGACGGGCAGCACGCAAGAATAGCAATCGGTGTCGCGAGCCTGCCTCTGGGAGTGCCGGTCGAGGTCGAGGCGACGTTCACTGTTCATCGTCTGGAATGAAAAATGGCGGAAGCTACCAAGACTGACATGACGGGCACGGAAATTCCGCCTTACTTCAATCCTGAGATGCGACGACACGATCTCGCATGGAAGGATTGGCCGGCAGTGTGCAGATTTCTCGCTGACGAGATGGTGTGTCGTGTGGCGGTGCATGATGACCCGTTCCCGTACGTCGTAGCGCAGAGCTACGTATTTCTCGGTGACAGGTTCTTTTTTCATTGTACCCGCTTCGGCAAGCTTGCTGCGTTGATCCGCGCCAATTCCAACTTGACGATCGAGATTGATCGCCCGATCGGGCTGTTGAAGGCTCCAAAAGGCCAGAACACAAGTCTCGAATACTACAGCGTGATCGCGCGGTGCTCGGCGAGCATAAGAGACGATACCGACGACGTCAGATCGATGCAGTATGTCGCATTGGGCAAGTATCGTCCCGAGCAGGACTACACTGCGCTCGAAGACGGCGCCGTCAATCAGATCGTGGCGTTCGATTGCAAGATCGTCGAGATGTCCGCAAAAAAAAGAATACTTGCCGACGGCCAGTACTCGCCGCCCGGGCAACCGCAGGCCCCCTATTTGAGATATCCGGTTCCGCCCGGTGCCAGCATCTCGGCCCTTCCGGAAGAGGCGTTCGATCCGCGCCGGTTCGATAAACGCTGATGCACCCGCCAAGCCGTCCGCATTCGAGCGACTTGGCCAAGAAATTCGTTTGCTACCGCTGTCAAGGGGGAGCGGCTGACTTGCCTAGGCTATCGGCCAGCCCTGGCTCGCAGGACCTCCGTGAAGTTACATCGCGCCTGGCCGTGCACAAACCCTCGGCGAAACCTCAAAACGAAATGAATCAAGCATGATGTCGAATGGAGTGAATTGGATCGTCATCGGAGTAAGCATCGCCTACATGGTAATGCTCGCCTTCATCAGTTTCAGTGCGCGGCGATATGCGCGGACGGCAAAGAGTTTCACCACCGGCGGCGTGACGTATCCAGCAATACTCATTGGTGCGATGCTGATGAGCGAATTTATCGGCACCTCATCGAGCGTCGGCGTGGCGCAGCAGGCTTATATATCGGGCATTTCGGCCGCGTGGACCGTCGTCTCATTTGGAATCGGATTCCTGCTTTATTCCATCCTGCTCGCTCACAAGTTCAACGCAAGCGACGAAAACACCATCTCCGGAGTACTGGCGCGCGTTTACGGCAGTGAGGTGAAGGTCGCGACATCGGCCATCATGATCTGCGCCTTGCAGATTGTGGCTATCTCGTCCTACAGTTCCGGTGGAGCCGTGCTTGCGCCGCTGTTGTCTGTGGACCGCAGCACCGCGATCACCATAACAGGCGGTGTCGCGGCATTCTATGTCGCCATCGGCGGCATGCGTTCGGTCATCTATACCAACGTCATCCATGCTCTCACGAAATACGTCGGTATCCTGATCGCGATGGTCTTCGCGATCTCGATGGCTGGCGGTGTCGAACACCTCACGGAGGCCACCCCACCGGAGATGTTCTCGGTTACGGGTGTCGGCTGGGCCCAAATTCTGGCCTGGATCGTCGCCGGTGCCGGTGCCGTCTTTTCGACCCAATACGTTGTCCAGGCAATCAGCGCCGTCTCCGACGGCGCCAAGGCGACGAGCGCCAGCTTCTATGCTGCGCTGCTGCTCATACCGTTTGGCATCGCGGCTGCATGCGTCGGCATCGCTGCAAAGGTCGCTTTTCCCGCCATCAAGCCGCTGCAGGCTCTGCCCGAGGTTATTGCGCATATGGGCGACCTCCCCGGCTCAATCGTGGTGGCAGGCGTGACGGCCTCGCTGTTCGGCACGATCTCGGCTGTCAGCATCGGAGCCGCGACGCTCATCTACAAGGACTTCTATCTGCCGCTGACCGGCCGCAAGGGTGAGGATAGATCGTCACTCACCTTCGTGCGGGTCGCCACGATCGTCGTCGGGCTGCTGCCGATCCCGCTTGCGATCCTTTCGACGAAGATCATCGCGGTGGCCTTTCTCGCCAAGGCGCTGCGCGCATCGCTCGCTGTTCTGGTGCTGCTGGTGTTCTACGCGCCGAAGTTCGGGACGAGCCGTGGTGCGATGGTCAGCATCGTCTTGGCGCTGCTCGGCACCGTCGGCTGGTATCTTGCGGACAATCCGTTCGATATCGATAACGCCTACCTGGCGATTGCTATTCCGATCGTTGTGATGACGATCAGCCATTTTTTTCGCGACCCAACAGGCAACACCGGTTCCAGTCGGCCGTCGGCGCATCAGTTGTCCTAGATGCCGGTCGGGTCGACGAGGGCGACGACATGCCGTCTCAAGAGTAATATGTCCATGATCGGGCGCCTCTCGTCAGCACCTGTCCAATGCGACATGAGCGCAGTACTGTGGAACAAAGCGGCCGCCGAGGACGCCGACAATTTCTGGAGATGTCATCATGAGCTATTTCATAGAAAGTACGGAACAACTCGAATCAATCTACGGCAAACCGGGGGAACGTGCGCTCTGGAAAGAGATCGACCATCTCAACGAGGATTATCAGGCGTTCGTGCGAGCGGCGCCGTTCGTCGTCCTCGCGTCCGTCGGGGCACAAGGCACCGACTGCTCGCCGAAGGGTGATCCCGCAGGTTTTGTCGGCATTCTCGACGAAAGAACGTTGGCTATTCCCGATCGGCCCGGGAATAATCGGATCGACAATCTTCGCAACATCGTCTCGGACCCTCGAGTGTCTCTGTTGTTCTTGATACCCGGTGTCGGCGAAACTCTGCGCGTCAACGGACTTGCTCGCATTTCGATCGATCCGGCTCTTCTTGGCCGCTTCGAGATGAAAGGCAAACTGCCGCGTACGGTGATCCTCGTGAAAATCGAGGCTGCCTATTTTCATTGCTCGAAATCGATCGTCCGTTCCGGCTTGTGGGATGCCGCGATGCAAATTGATCGTGGTGTTCTTCCGAGCGCGGGAACGATGCATCGACGTTTAAGTGGAGGTCATTTCGACGGTGAAAAATACGATCGTGAACTGCCTCAGAATACGATCGCGGGATTGTATTAGGAGTGGACGACCATCGTAGCCCCAGCGGCTTATGGGCCGGCCTGCGGCGTCACACCCGCCAGACTTCCGCCGCGGGCAATACGGCAGCCGCCGGGTCGCTTCCGGCCTTCGAGAGCCACCCGGATTGACGTTTACTTCCTGACCATACGGTTGGTCGGCGTCACCGCGGCAGGCGGGGCTTCGGAGATCGCAAAGGTCAGCCAGGTATTCCAGCCGGACGGCCGGTTCGAGGCGTCGAATTCGCCGTATGCCTCTGTACCGGTTTCGCAAGGCCATCGAATTCGCGCCTGTCGGGACGAAGCATTGACGGCTTTGAAGGAAGCGTTGAGAGGTCATTCAACGACCGGCAGATTTTATCCGCGCTGATCGCATTCAACCGAATGGCTGGCGATGCGACAGCGGCACTCGGATACGCGGAGCGACTGGCGGTTATCACGCCGGGCGATCCCGGCCTTGCGCGACTCATTGAAGAACTAAGGCGATCGACCAAGCCTTAGGTGGGCCGTGTTCGGTGACGAGACCTCGATCGGGCTCGCCAACACGTTTCGGCACCAGGATCGAGCGACGGAAGTCTTGACCCGTTTCGAGGTCGATGACGGAGAGGCTGGCTGCTGCCTCACGGCGCAACTCGGACTCGGCCAGATCAACCCTCTAGCTAGCGCATCAGACATGATCAACCGCTATCGCATAGCGGGTGGGTTCGGCGACGGCCGCGCGCTCTTTCGGACACGCGCAGTCGCCACTCCAGATCGTCGTGGCGATCGCCGTCTTACCGTGCCCTTGCCGAGACGATTTGCGCGATGACGCGGCGCAGCTCTTCGCCATCGGCGGACTTATCGGTGCGCCAGGCGACGATGCCATCGGGCCGGATCAGTGTTGCGCCTTTGCCGCGGACGCCGAAACGGGTCTCGAAGGCAGCCTCCTCCGGAAAAACGATATCGAATCCCACCAAAAATCCTTTGATCGGCAAGCCGCCAATGGCTGCCAGCCAGGCCTGGTCCCGGGTCAGAAGGATGAAGTCCTTGCCGAACAGGTCGAGCGTCGAGATCGTCGCGCCGCCCCGCCCAACCCAGGCGTGCTGCGCGCGCGTGCCCGGCTGGCCGGCCCAGACGGTCGGCGATGCCGCTGCCGGAAGGTCGTCACTGGCACCGATCACCGCCGACGACCGCACCAACTGGCCGAACTCCATCGCATCGTCGCCAAACAGCGGATCGGGCCTGAACGTGGCATCGACCCGCTTCGCATAATCCGGCCGCGAAAAGGTCTGCTGATGGCGCAGCCAGCCGATCGGACGGCGTTCGACGTCGTAGGTGTCGAGCAGCTGCGGCAAGGAAGTCCCGGCCAGTACCCACTGCAGTTTCCAGGCAAGGTTCCAGACATCATCGATTCCGGTATTGGCACCAAATCCGCCGCGCGTCGGCGGCAACTGGTGCGCGACGTCGCCGGCGAGGAAGATGCGGCCCCGTGAATAGCGGTCGGCGATGCGGCCCGCCATTTCCCAGCGACCGGTGGTGATGATCTCGAACTCCATCTCGCGGCCGAGCGCTCGCAGGACCGCCGCGCGCAGTTCCGCATCGCTCCGCTCGCGGTCGTCATCGAATATCAGCACCCAGCGGCTGTCGCCATAGGTGGTAAGGAAGGCGTGAAAATCGGGCTGCTCGATCTCATATTGCTGGAAGCCGGAAGCGAGCGCCGCATCGGCCGCCGGGCAGTGGAAGAGAACGCTGCGCAAGGTGCGCAAATGACCGACGCCGCTGCGCGGGATGCCCAACGTCTCGCGAATCGCGCTGTCTGCACCGCTGGCGGCGATCATGTAGTCGGCGGCGATCCCGTATTCGGGAGCGCCATCTCGCGGACGCAGGCGGAGCGAGATGCCGCTGTCGTCCTGCACGAACGAGACCATTTCGACGCCGAGCCGCACGTCGGCGCCCCGATCGCACGCCGCCTGGCGCAGGATCGGCTCCAGCTTGTCCTGCGCGATCGCCGCGCCGGTGCAGGGCGACAGATCGACCGCACGCCGATTGGGCGACGACCCCGGCGTCCAGTCGATCTCTTCCAGCCTCTCGCCCGTCAGGCTGGCAACCTTGACCCGGCGCAGGCGCATCTCGGCCGGCACTTGGGGGACGCGATCGGCGATGCCGACCGCGCGGAAATGCTCGAGGCTCGTCTCGGTGAAGCCGATCGCGCGCGGATGCGGCGAGCTGCCGCTATGCTTTTCGACGAGAATGTGAGGCACGCCCCGCCAGGCGAGAAAAAGCGATGCGGACAGCCCGACGAGGCTGCCGCCGACGATGACGACGGATGTTCGTTCCATGGTTGATCAGTCCTTCGAACATGGTGCCGCAGGCACGGCGAAGGACGAATGCTGTCTTCAGTCGGATTGCGTCAATTTTCCCGCGCGACCCCACGAAGACAGCACACGTCCGCCTTCGTCGTGGTCCGCGGCCCATCAGGGGCTGGATCGAGACCCGCAGCTCGCGCTACGGGTTGACCGGGGCTCACCAAACCGGTCCACCATTTTCGACACGAAGCCAATATCAGCAACCGCCCTGACCTTCAAGGACGCAGCCGACCCGGCGCGGCGCGCCAAAGCAATGAAGATGGGAACTGTAGTTTCGCCGTGGCGCCATGAGGTCAGTGCCGGTCATCCGACACGCCGCGCCGAACTGCCATGGCATGCGGTCTTGCGCTATGATCTCCGGCGCACTTCGGAATCTTCGCGCATGATCCCACCGATGGGCCTTCGGGAGAGCGCCTGCTACAGGACGATGATGAGCGCGGCCATCGAAGCCGCCAAGCGAAGTGCAGCCGGCGTTGGAACCGGCGGTTGCTTGGCAGGCACGGGCTGGCGTCAGCAGCAGACCTGTCAGTAGCAGACCTGTCAGTAGCAAACTTATCAGTAGCAGACTTGGACCAGGCGGCGGCGCAAGCCCCACGGCGTCGCAACGGTGCGGTACACATACGGGCAATCGCCGCCGTAATAACCGCTGTAGCCGTAGCCACCGTAATAGCCATCGTCATAGCCGTAATAGTCGCCATAGTAGGGATAGCCGAGACCATAACCGAGCCCGACGCCAAGGCCGACCAAGCCTATGCCGCGTCCAAAGCCGCGTCCGCGCCAGCCGCCGCGCCACCCGCCACCGCGCCAGCCGCCGCCGCGCCAGGCGCCACCTACGCCGGCCCCGAGGCCCGCGGCACGAATGCCGCCCCCGCGGATGCCGCCGACGCCGATGCCGCGGGCGCCAATACCGCCGCCACGGAATCCGCCGAAACCACCGCCGCGGAATCCGCCGCCGCCAAATCCGCCGCCGCGGAAACCACCGCCCCCGAAGCCACCCCTCGCCAGCGCGCCGCTCACCGACATCATGGCGATGACGGCCACAGCGAGGATGGTAACAAACATCTTACGCAACATGGCTGCTCTCCCTTCAGGACACGTGAAGGAAACCGTCCCGGACAAACGGCGTTCCTACACCTGCATGTCGAGTTTAGCGCCTTTTTCGGACTGCGGCTATCAACAGCTCGTGCTGGCCTGCGGCAAGACGCGAGCAACCATCTAGCGCAACCCGAGCAGGGAACGGCGATAGCCGCTGCTGCGGGCTTCCGCGCGGCAGACGTAGCTGCCGCCGAAGCCGTGGCCGTAAAGCTTCTGGCTCCGGGCGTAGTAGATGTTCCTGGCGAAATCGAGCCACACGACGGTATCGCCGGGGCAATGGCGCTGCGCCTGCCACTCGCTGCGGAACGGCGTCAGCGACTGCGCGAATGCGGCGCCGCCGGGCGCGATCAGCGCGGCGAGCAACATCGTCGAGGCTGCAAAGCGCATGGACCAAACCGCATGGACATGGACCCGATCAGCCGAGCATGGTCTTCAGCTTCGCCACCGCGCTGTCAGGCGTGGTGAGCACCGGCCGGCCGGTGGCCTGCGCGACGAGATCGGCGGCCGGCGCCATGCTGTATTGCGCAAGCGCGATCACCTCGCAATCGCGGAGTTCGGCCGCGGCCTGCGCCACCAGGCGATCGTGCAAGGCGCGGTCGCCGCGGTCGAGCGCCGCGAGCGCGCCTTCGGCGAGTCTCGGCACCAGTTCGACGGACGACGGAAATTCGGCAGGCATCGAGGCCAGCGTCGGCGCAAAGGTCGACAGCAGCCCGACGCGGCGGGCTTGTGCCGACGCCCGCTCGATCATCGCTTCATTGGGCTTGAGCACCGGCATCGGCGCGTGCGCGCGTGCCACCGCGTCGATGCAGGGACCGAAGGCGGAGCAGGTGAAGAGGATCGCATCCGAACCGGTCGAGGCGGCGTAGCGCCCGAGACCGAGGAAGCGCGTGGTCATCGCCTCGGAAAGCCCGCCGTCACGTGCGAGGTCGGCTGAGAGGGAATCGTCGAGCAGGTTCATCAGCCGCACCTGCGGCCAGAGCCTTGCGAACGACGCCTCGATCGGCACAATCGAATGTTTCAGGGCGTGGATCAGGGTGACGCGCATGCGTGCAGTCTCCCCGCCGCGGTTTCTGTGTCAACCCGGCAACGGAGAGTCGGCCATGCTTACCGTCCATCACCTCGGCAAGTCGCAATCCGAGCGGATCGTCTGGCTGTGCGAGGAGCTGGAAATTCCGTATCAGTTGCAATGCTACAGGCGCGATCCCGTCACGATGCTGGCGCCGCCGGACTACAAGGCGCTGCACCCGGTCGGGGCTGCGCCCGTCATCACCGATGGCGAGCTGACGCTCGCCGAATCCGGCGCCGTGGTCGAATACATCATCGCCAGATACGGCAACGGGCGGCTGCGGCTGCCGCCGGCGCATCCCGACTTCGCAGCGTTCCTCTATTGGTTTCATTTCGTCAACGGCACGCTGCAAGCGCAGATGGGCCGCCTGATGATCCTGAACCGGCTCGATCTCGCCGCCGACAATCCTGTCCTGCAGGCGACCCGGGGGCGGGTCGACCGCTCCTTCGATCTCGTCAACGCGCGACTGGGCGACGCGGAATATCTGGCGGGAGGCGAATTCACTTCCGCCGACATCATGATCGGCTTCTCGCTGACAACGATGCGGTATTTCCAGCCCTATGACCTCGGCCGCTGCCCCAACATCGTGCGCTATCTGGCGCGGATCGCCCAACGCCCCGCCTACCAGCGGGCCATGGAAAAGGGCGATCCCGGGATGGCCCTGCTGCTGACGTGAGCGAGATGGCTCAATTCGTCATGGCCGGGCTTGTCCCGGGCATGAGCGAAACTCACGCCAGCAGATTTTCCATCTGCGCGAACAGCTCGTTCCAGCCCTTGGCATGGCCGTCGCGGGCGGCTTCGTCGAAGAACTGCTCGTGCGCGAACGCCATCAGCGCGCCGGCGCCGTCGGGCTCGATCGATACCGTCACCAGCGACTCGCGCTCGGCGGTCGAATGCCAGGCCCAGGTGAACACAAGCTTCCGGTTCGGCACTACCTCGCGATACACACCGCCGACCTCAAAATATTCGCCGGATTCATGATCGAAGCTGATGCGATAGCGGCCGCCGACGCGGACATCGAGCTCGGCACGCAGGGTGCCGGGCTTGGCCTTTGGCGTAACGAACCAGGCGATCAGCGTTTCCGGGTCGGTCCACGCGGACCAGACTTTTTCCGGCCGCGCGCGGAAGCGCCGCGTGAGGGTGAGGCTTGGGCGCTCGGCAACGGGCCGTGCGGCTGCGGTTTGGGCCATGGTTCTTCCTCCAGCAGGGCGGCAAGGCGGTCAAGACTCTCGGACCAGAACCGCGCATAGCGATTGAGCCAGCCCATTGCCTGCTCCATCGGCTGCGCGGTGAGGCGGCAGGCCACGGTGCGGCCGGTTTTCTCGCGCGCGACCAGGCCGGCATCCGACAGAACGTCGAGATGCTTGATGATCGCAGGCAGCGACATCGCAAACGGCTGCGCCAGCTCGCTCACGGAGAGGCTCTCCTTGTCAACCAGCCGCGCCAACATGGCGCGTCGGGTCGGGTCGGAAAGGGCCGCAAAGGTGCGGTCGAGCGCGGCGTCTTGATACTTAACCATAAGGTTTAGTATAGGCGCAAAGCGAAGCGAGTCAAGCGACTCGCTTCGCGTTTCAGTAGCTGTAGGGACGCGGCGCCTGGCGGCCCTGCCGGGCGAACGCCACCCGCGGATTGATGTTGCAATACAGCGCCCGGCCGGAGGCCGACGCCATGCATTGCGCATAGGTCTGGTAGGAGCAGTCGCCGGGGATGCCGACGCCACGCCCCTGCAGGCAGTAGGGATAATCATAGGCTAAGGCCGGCGCCGGGCCGGCGATGCTCGCCATGCCCGCCACCATCAGAGTCGCGATTGCCAAAACTGTCTTACGCACGGCTGTTCTCCTGACGAAGTTGCGTCGCCCTGCATCAGATACGCCATGGCGCAGGGAAAGGTTCCGTGCGCCGGATCACGGTTATTCGACCTTGAGGCCGGCGCCCTCGACCACTTTCTTCCACTTCTCGGTCTCGGCGACGATATCCTTGCCGAACTGCTCCGGCGTCTGGATCAGCGGCTCGCCGCCGAGTTCGATCAGCTTGGCCTTGATCGCGGGCTCGGCGAGGATGCTGTTGATCTCGGAATTCAGCTTGGCAATGATATCCTTGGGCGTGTTCTTCGGCGCGCCCATGCCGAACAGCGCGCTCGCCTCGTAGCCGGGCACGGTGGCGGCAACGGTCGGCGTGTCGGGCAATTGCGGCGAGGGGGCCGTCGTCGTCACCGCCAGCGCACGCAGCGTGCCGGATTTGATGTGCTGGATCACCGAGGGCATGTTGTCGAAGATCACCTGAACCTGGCCGCCGATCAGGTCGGTCAGCGCCGGCGCCGCGCCGCGATACGGCACGTGCGTCATCTTGGCGCCGCTCATCGCCATGAACATTTCGCCCGAGAGATGCACCGAGGTGCCGTTGCCCGACGAAGCCAGGTTCACCTTGCCGGGATTGGCCTTCACATAGGCGACGAACTCGGCAACGGTCTTCGCCGGCACGTCCTTGTTGACCGTCATCACGTTCGGCACGCGGTTGAACGAGGCGACCGGCGCGATGTCACGCGGAAAATTGAACTTCAGATTCGAGTAAAGCGAGGTGTTGATGTAGTTGGCCGGATTGACCAGCAGCAGGGTGTAACCGTCGGGTTCCGCGTTGATGACCGCTTCGGTCGCGATGTTATTGCCGGCGCCCGGCTTGTTCTCGATCACCACGGGCTGGCCGAGCTTTTCCGACAGGCGCTGGCCGATCAGGCGCGCGATGATGTCGGTGGCGCCGCCCGGGGGATAGCCGACCACCCAGCGGATCGGCCGGGTCGGATAGTCCGCCGCCATCGTGCCACCCAGCGGGGCTGTGGCCGCCACAGCGAGAGCGATAAAGCCAAGGGCAAAACGGCGTGAAATCATAAAACTGTCTCCCTGCGGGCCGATGCTGTGCCGGCCCTTGTCTGTTGAATTGCAAGCGCTGCGCGTTGTAACAAACCACGCCTGAGGCGGCCAGTGCGACGGAAGTGCCGGCGACACGACGAAAGGATAAGCCATGTCCGTGAAGGTTAACGCGCTCGATCACCTCGTGATCAATGTCGCGGACGTCGCGCGCTCCGCAAAATGGTACGCAACCATCCTGGGCATGGAGATCAGGGTATTCGACCCCGGCCCCGGCAAGATCCCGCGGACCTCGCTGGTGTTCGGCAACCAGAAGATCAACGTGCGGCCGCGCGGCGCCGACAAGGTGGAATGGTTCACCGCCGACCACGAGACGCCGGGCAGCGACGACCTCTGCTTCCTCACCGCGAGCACGCCGGACGAGGTGGTCGCGCATCTCAAGGCCAACGGCGTTGCGATCGAGGAAGGCCCGGTGGCCAAGCAGGGCGCGCGCGGCACGCTGCGCTCGGTCTATTGCCGCGACCCCGACGGGAGCCTGATCGAGATCTCGTCGTATGAGGATGTGAAGTAAGGCTGAGTGCCGCTGCAGAACTAGCCGTATTGCCCGGGCTAGTCCCGGCCATGACGAAAGAGAGAGCCGCAACACATTTGCGCCCTGCTCGATCCGGTGGCAGAAAGACTCCCGCCCAAGATAACAATCAGCGGCCCAAAGGCCGCGCGGGAGGAAACATGATCCATTCACGGCAGGCGCCGGGCGTCATCGGTCCGTTCGACGGGCTCGACGTGCCCTGGCTGCTGAGAATGCGCGCCGAGGTGCGGCGCGACCACCCTTTCCTGATCTGGGCGCCATTCGAGGCGCCGGCGCGGACATGGTCCTATGGCCAATTCCACGAGCGCGCCGGCGCGCTCGCGGCGGGACTGGCCAAGCGCGGGATCCGGCAGGGCGACTATGTCCTGATCCATCTCGACAACTGCGTCGAGCTGCTGCTGGCGTGGTTTGCCTGCGTCGAGATCGGCGCCATCGCGGTGACCACCAACACGCGCTCGGCCGCCGCCGAGATGGAGTACTTTGCCGGCCATTGCGGTGCGGTCGCTGCGATCACGCAGCCGGCCTATGCCGAACTGGTGGCGGCGAACTGCAAGGACATTCGCTGGATGGCGGTGACCTCGCACGACGCCGGCGCCGCGCCGAGCCAGGCACCGGCACGCGGCGACAGCTTTGACTCCTTGTTTGCCGACAGCGCCGACCGGCCGCGCCGCGCCAGCGATCCGCTCGCGCCCTGCAGCGTGCAATACACGTCCGGCACCACGTCGCGGCCGAAGGCGGTGCTGTGGACCCATGCCAACGCCCTGTGGGGCGGCAAGGTCAACGCCGCGCATGAAAGCCTGCACCAGGGCGACGTTCACCAAGCCTATCTGCCGCTGTTCCACACCAATGCGCTGGCCTATTCCATGCTGGCGACGCTGTGGGTGGGCGCGAGCTGCATCATCCAGCCGCGTTTTTCCGCCAGCCGCTTCTGGGGCACGGCGCTCGCGCACGGCGCGACCTGGACCTCGACCATTCCCTTCTGCAGCAAGGCGCTGCTCGAGCACGAGATCCCGAAGGCGCACAAATTCCGGCTCTGGGGCACCGCGATCAGCGAGCCGCCGGTCTTTGCCGCCTTCGGCGTCAAGATGATCGGCTGGTGGGGCATGACCGAAACCATCACCCACGGCATTGTCGGCGAGGTCGATCAGCCCAACATTCCGATGTCGATCGGCCGCGCCGCACCCGAATATGTCATCCGCATCGCCGATGACGACGGCTCGCCCACCAGGGTCGGCGATACCGGCAATCTCTCGATCAAGGGCATTCCGGGCCTGTCGCTGTTCGCCGAATATCTGCACAACGAGAAGGCGACGCGGGAGAGTTTCGACGAGCACGGCTTCTTCCTCACCGGCGACCGCGTCACGCGCCTGGAGGACGGCTTCATCAAGTTCGGCGACCGCGCCAAGGACATGCTCAAGGTCGGCGGCGAGAACGTCGCGGCCTCCGAGATCGAACAGGTGATCGCGGTGATTCCCGGGGTGCGCGAGACCGCCGTGGTCGCCAAGCATCACCCGATGCTGGACGAGGTGCCGGTCGCGTTCATCATTCCGCAGGAAGGCGTGGCAAGAATGCCGGCCGATCTGCAGGACAATGTGATGGCCGCCTGCAGGAGCGCGCTCGCCGACTTCAAGGTGCCGCACGAGCTAAGATTTGTCGACGACATGCCGCGCTCGACGCTGGAGAAGGTCGCCAAGGCCGAGCTGAGGAAGATGCTGGGCTAGGGCGTGAGGGACGCTGCGCCGTGAGGGCTCCCTTCCCCCTTGCTGGGCCCGCAAGAACACGCGGCGTGATGGATCGCTTCGTCGCTTCGCCCGCAATGGCGGCGAGAGACTAGCCCGCGCCGACCGCCACGGGCCGGAACGCCTGCAGCAATTGCTGGTCGATCTTGTCGCCCATCTCTTCCATCAGCGTGAACGCCTTAAGCCGCGTGTAGGGCACGCGGAAGGAGCGGGACTCGACCAGCGCGGCGTAGATGTCGACGATCGTCGTCAGGCGGACGATGTCGGAAATTTCCTTGCCCGACAGCGCGTCGGGATAGCCGCTGCCGTCGAGGAATTCGTGATGGTGCAGTACCACGTCCATCATTTCCGCGGGGAAGCCGCCCTGTCCGGCCAGCGCATCATAACCGCGGCGCGGATGCGAGCGCACGGTGGCGCGCTCCTCTTCCGTGAGCCCGTCGGGCTTTTCCAGGATGGCGAGCGGAATGAAGGCCTTGCCGACATCGTGCAGCAGCGCGGCGCGGGCCAGCCGGCGCTGGTCGTCCTCGCGCATGCCAAGATGCTGGGCGAAGGCGACCGCAAAGCCGGTCACGAACAGGCAGTGACGGTAGCTCGCCTGGTGATGGCAGCCGACCGTGGTCAGCCATTCGCGCAGCGACGAATGCTTGATCGCCTTGAGAATCCTGGTCTCGGCCTGCACGATGTCGTCGAACTTGAGCGGCTGGCCGGCCGGCAGCTTGTCGAAGATCTTGACCAGCACCGCATGCGCGGCTTCGACGCCGAGGTTCAGGCTCTTGCCGCGCTCGGTCTCGTCATACTCGGTGGCATCGGGAAACGCGGCGCGAATGCGCTGCAGGATGCCCTGCGCGTCGAACGGACGCCAGATCGTGTCGGTTGCGCCCAGCGCCCAGGCCTGCATGGCGCCGTGATGCAGCGCATCCGCCAGCACGAACAGGCGCGGCACTTCGCGATAGGCGTCGCTGCGCAGCTTGTTGCGCACCAGCTGTACGCTCTCCGGCGAACGCAGGTTGATGTCGACGACGACGCCGGAGAGTTGATCGGGCTTCTCTGGGATTTGCGCGGTGGAAACCATTTCCACTTCGCCGACCGACTGCAGGATGGCGGCGAGCTCGGCGCTGTTATCGGTGCGGTCGCAAGCCAGTAGAAGGCGGCGCTTTGGCGACGTCTTGTTAGCGGAAGCGGTCATGAACCCCTCGGGTAAGCGTAGCATTGTTGGCCCAAGGCTACCCGAGGATGCGTTCCCCATAGATTAAGGGGCGTCGTCAATGACGGCTTGCCCCGATCGTTAAGAGTCTAACGGAATGAGGCAGTGCGCAAAAAAATCCGCCGGGGAAAAAATCCCCGGTCTTCGGGATGGCTGGCGGCCCACCGGGTAAGCGGCCAGTTCCACGCAGCATGATCCCGTTCGAGATTGGAGGCAATGCAATTTGGAATCGGTCGAGGAAGAATGTAGGTTTCGCGCGGCGGCGCTTGCGCGTTGCGGCAGGTCCCTCGCCGCGACGATCAAGTTCCGCAAGCGTGGGCACGGCCGCCAATTTCTGCATTTCTCGACGGCGCATGGACAAGGCTGCGCTGTCGCGGCTGGAAAAGACGAGGAAGCACAATGCCAAAGCTGAGCCGCGACGGAATGGACATCTACATGGCGGCGAAAATTCCCGGCGCGGAGAAGGTGGTGATCCCGGCCGCCGGCCACGCCGCCAATATCGACCAGCCCCAGGCGTTCAACGATGCGGTGCTGTCGTTCCTTGACCGGCTCGACGGCAGGCAGCAGCAGAAAGCAGCATCATGAAGCCATTCCTCGCCACGTCGCTGCTTCTGGCGGCAGCGAGCGCCTCGGCCGTGTCGCCCGTGCAGGCACAAGGATTGCCGCCATACGGCGGTCCCTATCCGCCGCCCTTCGTTGCGACGCTGTCCAACAACATCCCCCTCGCCTACGGCATGAGCGCGGATGAGGCCGCCGCCGCGCTGGGCGTGCCGCTCAACCATGTCAGAGGCAATCCGGGCAACGAGATTTTCCTCGCCTTCCGCGACTATGGCGGCAGCGGATTGTTTCCCAATCGCCACCGGCTCTATCTGCAATTCCGCAAGGGCAAGCTTGCCGGCTGGAAGGGCGACTGGGGCCATAACTGGATGTGGCAGTAACGCCGCCGCACGCCGATCGCACCAACACGAAACCACTCGAACCAAGGGATGGATGAGCCGTGGGACAAGACATTACCCTGACCGCATCGGACGGATTCAAGCTCGGCGGGTATCGTGCCGATCCCGCGGGTTCCCCCAAGGGGGCCATCGTGGTGATCCAGGAGATCTTCGGCGTCAACCACCATATCCGCTCGGTGTGCGACCGCCTTGCCGCCGAAGGCTATGTCGCGATCGCGCCGTCGATCTTCGACCGGCTCGAGCCGAACTTCCAGTGCGGCTACTCGCCGGACGAAGTCGCCAATGCCCGCAAATTCGTCGCCAATCTGGATTTCCCCGCAATGCTGCGGGACACCCAGGCCGCGATAGACGCGGTCAAAGGCGTCGGCCCGGTCGGCATCATCGGCTTTTGCCTGGGCGGCAGCATCGCCTATGCGGCCGCGACAAAACTTTCCGGCCTGTCAGCCGCGGTCGGCTACTACGGCGGCGCCGTCATCCGCTTTGTCGACGAGAAGCCGATGGTGCCGACGCAGCTGCACTTCGGCGAAAAGGACGCCGGCATCCCGCTCACCGATGTCGAAACCATCAAGTCGAAACGGCCGGAGGTCGAGGTCTTCATCTATCCCGGCGCGCAGCATGGCTTTCACTGCGACGAGCGCGCCAGCTACGACAAGGCGAGCGCGGATATCGCCTGGCCCCGCAGCCTCGCCTTCTTTGCCAAGCATTTGAAGAAGTAAATCCCTCGCTCAACTGGTCGTTCCGGGCGCCGCCAAGCGGCGAGCCCGGAATGACGGCGAAGTTTTACTCGCCCTTGACACCGACAGCCTTGACGACATCGGCCCAGCGCGCGTGATCGCGGCGCAGCGCCGCGTCGAACGCCTCCGCCGTGCCGCCGACCGGGATCAGGCTGACCGCCTCGAGGCCGGCCGCGCCTTCCGGCGAGGCGATGATGCGCGCGAGCTCCGCGGACAGTTTCTGCACGATGTCCTTCGGCGTACCGGCGGGCACGAAGATGCCGACCCATCCTTCGGCTTCGAAGCCGGGGAAGCCGAGTTCGGCCAGGGTCGGCACGTCGGGCATTTGCGAGCGGCGCCTCTCGCCGCCGACCGCCAGGGCGCGGAGCTTGCCGGCCTTGATCTGGCCGCCGGCCGTGGTGAGGTCGACGAAGGCGGTGGTCACGTTGTTGCCGAGCAGATCGTTGAGCAGCGGCGCCGAACCCCGATAGGGGACGTGGGTCATGTCGATGCCGGCCTTCTTCTTCAAGAGCTCGCCATAGAGGTGCGACGTCGTGGCGTTGCCGAACGAGCCATAGGGCAGCTTGCCGGGATTCGCCTTGGCCAGATCGATCAGTTCCTTGACCGATTTGATCGGCTGCTGCTCGGGCACCAGGAGCACGATGGTCGACAGCGCCACCTGGGTGACCGGCGCAAGATCCTTGAAGACGTCGTAAGGCAGATTCTGCACGAGGCTCGGCGCCTGGATGATCTGCGTGATCGCGATCAGCACCGTGTATCCGTCGGGTGCCGCCTTGGCGACGTAGTCATTGCCGACCACGCCGCCGGCGCCGGACTTGTTCTCGACGACGACGGGCTGCTTCCAGGCCTCCGACAGCTTGTTGGCGAGCAGCCGCGCCGAAACGTCGGTGGCGCCGCCGGCAGGATACGGCACGACAAAGGTGAGGCGGCGGTTCGGGAACGCGTCCGCCTGCGCATGGCACGCTGCCGGGACCGTCATCGCGGCAAGGGCGATCAGGCCGGTCAATGCGGCCGCGCGCGCGAGCCTGGTCGAAAAATTATGTTTCATGCTGGTGCTGCGCCTTCAAGGGTTTGCGCGCCCGACGGCACGCGGATGAATCGATCGAAACGCGTTTCTAGCGCCGCCGTCCTGCCGTTGCCATCGCGCCCGCGTGCGTTGCGCCGAAACACCGCAGCCGGCGCGACAGCGTGTTGACGCAAGCTTTTGCCTGTCGCGATGCAATGCGAAAAACGCGGCTAATCTAGAACCAGCGCTCGCCGACGACGATGGTATCGCCGGGGCTGATCGGCGTACCCGGCGGCATGATCGCGCGCAAGGTGCCGGATGCGTCGGTGTGCGTGACGGTGACTAGATCCTTGCGCGCGCGCGGCGAGAAGCCGCCGGCGATCGCGACCGCGCTCTCGGCGGTCATGTTCGGCACGTAAGGATACTGGCCCGGCGCCTGCACCTCGCCGAGAATGAAGAAAGGGCGGTAGGCCTCGATCTCGACGGCGACGGAAGGCTCGCGGATATAGCCGTTGCGCAGGCGCGCGGCGATGTCGGCGGCAAGTTGTTGCGGCGTGCGGCCGCGCGCGGGCACCGGCCCGATCAGGGGCACGGTGATGGTGCCGCCGGCGCTGATCGAATAGGTGTTGGTGAGGCCTTCCTGGCCATAGACCACGACGCGCAGCCGGTCGCCGGCATCGAGGTGATAGGGCATGTCGTAAGGCATCGGCACGGGGGCCGCCGCGTAGGCGACCGGCACTGGGGCCGGCCCGGCATAGGCGATGGTGTCGAGAGTTGGCGCCGTCGCCGCGGCGACAGGCACGCCGCTCCGTATGCAGCCCGACAGCGCAAGCGCGGTCATGGCCGCGATGATCGGCAGACGAAACGCGCGCACAACCCGCACCGGAGCCATCCCTCAAAGCGAGACAGCTCCAGTCTTGCATCGGTTATGGTTAACAATTGGTATCGGCGCAACTCCCTCTCCCGCTGTTCGCGGGAAAGGGTTGGGGGGCGAGGGGCCGCTTCCGAAGATCCGATCTATCGAGTTCGCCAAGAGCCCTCACCCGGATCGCGTCGTCATGCGATCTTCGCCTCTCCGCAGGCGGGGAGAGGCGAAGATCAGGCATCAGGCGGCGTTGACGCCGACGCCGATCGGGCACGACACGCCGGTGCCGCCAAGACCGCAATAGCCCGCCGGATTCTTGGCGAGATATTGCTGATGATAGTCCTCGGCGAAATAGAACGGACCCGCCTCGGCGATCTCGGTCGTGATGGCGCCGAGGCCCTTTGCCGTGAGCGCCCTCTGATAGGCCGCCTTCGAGGCGGCGGCGGCTTTTTTCTGCGCGTCGCCGAAGGTGTAGATCGCCGAGCGATATTGCGTGCCGACGTCGTTGCCCTGGCGCATGCCCTGCGTCGGGTTGTGATTTTCCCAGAACGTCTTCAGGAGCGTTTCGTAGCTGATCTTCTTCGGATCGTAGACCACGAGCACCACCTCGGTATGGCCGGTGCGGCCCGAGCAGGTCTCTTCATAGGTCGGGTTCGGCGTGTAGCCGCCGGCGTAGCCGACCGCGGTGGTGAAGATGCCCTCGCCAAGCTCCCAGAATTTGCGCTCTGCGCCCCAAAAGCAGCCAAGGCCGAACACGGCCTGCTCGAGGCCGTCGGGATAAGGCGGCTGCAACGGACGGCCGTTGACGAAATGGCGGCTGGCGGTCGGGATCGGCGTGGCGCGGCCCGGCAAAGCCTCGGATGCACTCGGCAGCGCGGTGGTCTTGCGCATGAAAAACATGGATTACCTCCAGGCGGAACTTCCGGCCGAGGCGCGTGGGCGCGGGCCGGGTAACCTCTATATATGTCTTTACGCGCGCCTTGGCAGTCCCGTTACGACGCCGGGTTCCGGTCAGTCCCGGGAATAGCCGATCAGGGGCTTGCGCGGGCGGAACAGGATCATCAGCACGATGCCCAAAACGCCCATGACGGCAAAGACCGGCTGGTCGAGCACCACCTTGACCACGCCGTTCCAGAGCCAGGGCACATTGGACTCGATCCAGGTGCGGAAAGCCAGCTGGCTGGACTGGTGCACGTCGTTCCAGAACTGCCCGAACCGGGTGAACCGCAGCGTCTGGTCGGCGACCCAGCGGGCGCCGTCATAGACCACAAAAATGAAACCGCCGGCGAGCAGCAACAGCCCGATCAGCCGGAAGAAACCGCGGATCATGCATCACCCGAATCTGCAAGCACCCCGAATGCCGTCAGCCAATACCGGGGGGTCTAAAGAAATTCAACCACTTCAGCACCTTATTGGCCTGGCCAAGCGTCGCGCTGCGCGCTCCGGCCAGCTTCGAAAGCGTTGACGCTTGCCAGTACGCCCTCTATAAGACCGGCCAATGGCGGCGGGCGCAATCCCGCCGCCGCTGTTCTTTGAGCGGCGCCGCGCCTTCGAGCCTGTCTTGCGAACTTGCAAGCTTGCTCGGCCCCGGCATTCCGTCTTTCAGAACACCGGAACACATAACAGCGTCGATCGTGAGATTGGAACGCGGGGCGATGCCCCGGCCGCCGCAGTCGGCACCTGTCGAAGGATATTTGAAGAAATGGCCAATACCACTTCCGCCAAGAAGGCGACCCGCAAGATTGCCCGCCGCACCGTCGTCAACAAGGCGCGCCGTACCAAGCTGCGCACTGCGGTGCGTTCCGTCGAGGAAGCAATCAAGAGCGGTGATCGCGCTGCGGCGGCCACGGCGATGAAGCGCGCCGAGCCGGAACTGATGAAGGCGGCTCAGCACAACATCATTCACCGCAACAACGCGAACCGCAAAGTCTCGCGACTGACGCATCAGATTGCCAAGCTCGGCCAATGATCGCCAAGTGAAACGACAGCAGGACTGACAAAACGTCAAGACCGATAACGTCAGAGCTGATAAACGTCAGAACTGATAAAATGAGAAACTCGTCAGGGCCCGGTTCGCCGGGCCTTTTGTTTTTGTTGGGTGGCCTTGCGGGCGCCTCGCGATTGTCGCGCCGGCCGATCGTGTCATGTTCTATGGCAGTCGCACCTTTTCCGATGCGCCCATAATTTTACGACTGTAGTTCCGCGACGTGCTGTGTTTTTACGCAACACGAGCGCCGATGTGCGACACGCCTTATGTGAAAGCTGTCCATGCGCTGCGATCGCGGGTTACCCGAAAAAACTCTCGGGAAAAACTTCGCTTCGCTAACCACTTATCGACATAGCGAGGGCAAGCGTTTCGAAAATTGACGTTCATGGGGCTGAACGTAACGGATTTACGAAAAAAAATCGTAGTGCGGCCTTCTTTGTCACACGCGCGATTCTGCGCGGGAATTCAGCATCTTGGTTTCGCGCATCGAGCGTGCAGTGTTGCAACAGTGACGAGAGACTCGCCGCCTCCGTGAGATTCACCGATTGTCTCCGCTCAGCCATCTGGTACTTATAAGTCCTCGCGGCGTTCAACGGTTCTTCTGACCAGCGCGGTTTGAGAACCAAGAGCGGACGTGCAAATCGGCGGCGGTGTGCGCGTAGCGACGCTTTCCAAGCGATGCTGGGTCGGTAACTCATAGCAACATGAGAACGGCTGTTCTGTGTCTGAATTCCTGAAGCGCAACACGCGCTTCGTAGAATGGGGAAGATGCACCGAACCACGGCAACGAACGGGAACGCGGAGCCTGGAGAAGGGTTGAACCATCTCAACCCGGGTTGGACTAAACGGACTGAGGGACGCGGCGTAGCGGCGCTGGACATCTCGGTGTTCGGTAGCGCGGACTGAAGTTGTATCACTGGCGACATGTTAGCTCGCCGCGACCTGTCGCGGTGAGTGGGGGAGGCACCATGCTTTACGGAATCATCGCGGCTTCAAACCAAAGGCATTTTTCCGACAACGCCCTGTTAGCAAATTGCTCTCGCGCATTCTCTGCCCAGTTCCACACGCCTGCTCCGGATAGACCGTCGAGTACGCGCTGACCTCACGGGACGCTTTTTTCTTTCCAGTGGATGAATGATCGCCGCGGCATTTTCGCCGCACGGTCGATCTATGCCCGAAGGGAAGCGTTTCTGATCGAGGTCGCGCCGTGCGGCATCAAATATGCACGGCGATTTCACAACACCCTATTCCTCTTTGAGAAAAGTTTTCGGCAATGACAAACATAGAGCAGGATCGCTGGTCGCGCGTTAAGGGCAGGTTGCGGACCAGCGTCGGTGAGGACGTTTACACCAGCTGGTTTGCGCGCATGGATCTTGAAGGCGTGCAGGACGAGAGCGTTCGCCTGTCGGTTCCGACGCGTTTTCTGAAGAGCTGGATCCAGGCTCATTACGCCGAGCGCGTGCTGTCGGCCTGGCAGGCCGAGATGCCGGAAGTGCATCGCATCGACCTCACCGTGCGCTCGACCATGCGGCCGGCTGCGCCTGCGAAGGAGGCAACTGTCCACGTCGAGGCGCGCCGTCCCGAGCGGAACGATGTGCGCCCGATGCAGGAACTGCGCGCGGTCGCCACTGCGCCGGTGTCCGCCAGCCATGACGCGCTGGGCGGCTCCCCGCTCGATCCGCGCCTGACCTTCGCGAGCTTCGTCGTCGGCCGTTCCAACACGCTGGCGCATGCCGCGGCCCGTCAGGTCGCCGAGGGCCGCCGCGGCGACGCGGTGATGTTCAACCCTCTTTATATTCATGCCGGCGTCGGCCTCGGCAAGACGCACCTGCTGCAGGCCGTGACCTGGGCCGGCAATGCGGCGGGTGAGCGCAAGGTGCTGTATCTCACCGCCGAGAAGTTCATGTACGGCTTCGTCGCCGCGCTGAAGACGCAGACGGCGCTCGCCTTCAAGGAAGCGCTGCGCGGTATCGACGTGCTCGTGATCGACGACCTGCAGTTTCTGCAGGGCAAGTCGACGCAGGCCGAGTTCTGCCACACGCTCAATGCGCTGATTGATGCCGGCCGCCAGGTCGTGATCGCGGCCGACCGTCCGCCGTCCGATCTGGAAAGTCTCGACGACCGCGTGCGCTCGCGCCTTGCTGGCGGCCTCGTGGTGGAGATGGCCTCGCTCGGCGAGGAACTGCGGCTCGGCATCCTGAAGTCACGCGTTGCGGCAGCCCGCGCGCACCATGCGAGCTTCGACGTGCCGGAGCTGGTGCTGGATTATCTGGCGCGCAGCATCACCCATAACGGCCGCGATCTCGAAGGCGCGATCAATCGCCTGCTGGCGCATTCCAAGCTCAACAACCAGCCGGTGACGCTGGACATGGCCGAGCGCGAGGTGCGCGACCTGATCCGGCCGCAGGAACCGAAGCGGATCAAGATCGAGGACATCCAGCGCGTGGTGGCGCGCCAATATAACGTCAGCCGCTCCGACCTCCTGTCCTCGCGGCGCACCGCCAATGTGGTCCGGCCGCGGCAGGTGGCGATGTATCTTGCCAAGACCCTGACCTTGCGCTCGCTGCCGGAAATCGGCCGGCGCTTCGGCGGACGCGACCACACCACGGTGCTGCACGCCGTGCGCAAGATCGAGGCCCTGGTGGCCCGGGACACGGCGCTGTCCGAAGAGGTCGAATCGCTCAAGCGCCAGCTCCAGGAATGAGCTGTTCCGGCCTCCCCCGACCGCGACGGGGAGGCCGGAAATCCGCTGCAAAAGCTCCAGAAAAGCGTGTCTTTCCCTTGAACTTGCGGCACTTCCGCGCCACCTTGCGGTCCCCCCGGGGGTTTGGTCAAATCTGCAACTGACCGGGCTTTTCGGGCTTCCAGACGCCGCGGCGCGCCTTCCGGCCGCCCGGCTTTTCCATCTTAGGGATCGGGCGGATATTGCTATGAAGGTTACCGTCGAGCGTGCGCAGCTCCTGAAATCGCTGGGCCACGTGCATCGCGTGGTCGAACGCCGCAACACCATCCCGATCCTCGGCAATGTGCTGGTGCGCGCCGAAAATGCGCAATTGTCGCTGAAGGCGACCGATCTCGATCTCGAAGTGATCGAGACGCTGGCGGCGGAAAGCGGAACCGGCGGCTCCACCACCGTGCCCGCACACATGTTCTACGACATCGTGCGCAAGCTGCCGGACGGCTCCCAGATCGTGCTGGAGGGCGATGGCGATCGCTCGGTGATGGCGATCCGCGCCGGCCGCTCGCGCTTCACGCTGCAGACCCTGCCGGAAAGCGACTTTCCGGATCTGGCGGCCAGCGACATGACTCACTCCTTTACGCTGCCCGCCGCCGATCTCAAGCGGCTGATCGACCGCTCGCAATTTGCCATCTCCACCGAGGAGACGCGCTACTACCTCAACGGCATCTATCTGCACACCGCAGGCACCGCCAAGGCGCAGACCCTGCGCGGGGTCGCCACCGATGGCCATCGCCTGGCGCAGATCGATCTCGTGCTGCCCAAGGGCGCTGGCGGCATGCCCGGCGTGATCGTGCCGCGCAAGACGGTCGGTGAAGTGCAGCGGCTGATCGAGGACACCGAGGCCGAAGTCGGCATCGAACTGTCGCAGGGCAAGATCCGCTTCACCATCGGAAATGTTGTGCTGACCTCGAAGCTGATCGACGGAACCTTCCCGGACTACGGCCGCGTCATTCCGCAGAACAACGACAAGGAACTCGTCGTCGACAAGAAGGATTTCGAGGCCGCGGTCGACCGCGTCTCAACCATCTCCAGCGAGCGCGGCCGCGCCGTGAAGCTGGCGCTGTCCGCCGGCAAGCTGATCCTGTCGGTGACCAATCCGGATTCCGGCAGCGCCACCGAGGAGCTCGAGGTCGAATACGCCTCCGACCCGCTCGATATCGGCTTCAACTCGCGCTATCTGCTCGACATTGCCGCCCAGATCGAGGGCGAGGTCGCCGTGCTGCGCCTCGCCGATCCCGGCTCGCCGACGCTGGTGCAGGACAAGGACAACAAGGGCGCGCTCTACGTGCTCATGCCGATGCGGGTGTGAGCACCCGCGCCCCACGCACCGACGTTCCCTCTCGCACAGGAGCAGAGGGTGAACTGTGCGCCGCTCACGAATGACCCCCTCCCGCATCACCCGCCTGTCGCTGACGCATTTCCGCAATTACCGCGCGGGGACGGTGGCTGCGCGGGGTAATGTCGTGGCGCTGGTCGGGCCGAACGGCGCGGGCAAGACCAATTGTCTGGAAGCCATCTCGTTCCTGTCGCCCGGGCGGGGCCTGCGCCGCGCCACGCTGGAGGATGTCGCCGACAACCAGGGCGACGGCTCCTGGGCGGTCTCCGCCGAGATCGAGGGCGCGCTCGGCCTGGCGACGCTCGGCACCGGCATCGATGCGCGGCAGGGCGAGGACGGCGCGACCCGCCGCTGCCGCATCGACCGCGAGCCGGTCGGCTCGGCCAATGCCTTCGGCGATCATTTGCGCATGGTGTGGCTGACGCCGGCGATGGATGGACTGTTTCTCGGCGCCGCCTCCGAGCGCCGCCGCTTCTTCGACCGCCTCGTGCTCGCCATCGACAGCGAGCACTCGAGCCGGGTCGCTGCGCTGGAGCGTTCGCTGCGTTCGCGCAATCGCCTGCTGGAAGTGCGCAACTACGACGACCATTGGTGCGGCGCCATCGAGCGCGAGACCGCCGAGCTTGCGGTCGCGGTCGCCGCAACGCGCAGCCAGACCGCGATCAGGCTCGCCGGGATGCTGCGCACGCGCGGCGCTTCCTCGCCGTTTCCTTCCGCCGAGATCGCGCTCGACGGCTGGATGGAGAACGCGCTCGCCCAGCAGTCCGCCACCGCGGTGGAGGACCGCTACCGCGAAATCCTGCGCACCAACCGCGCCCGTGATGCCGCCGCCGGCCGCACGCTGGACGGCCCGCATCTCACCGATCTGCAGGTGATCTACGCGCCGAAGAAAATGCCGGCGCGCGATGCCTCGACCGGCGAGCAGAAAGCGCTGCTGATCGGTCTCGTGCTGGCGCATGCCAGTCTCGTCGCCGAGATGACCGGCATCGTACCGCTGCTGCTGCTCGATGAAGTCGTCGCGCATCTCGATCCGAACCGCCGCAGGGCGCTGTTCGGCGAGCTGGCGAAACTCGGCGCGCAGGTCTGGATGACGGGCGCCGATCCGGCCGCCTTCGCCGACATCGGCGCGGCCGGCGAGATTTTCGACGTCGAGGCAGGCAAGATCGCCCGGCGCAGCTGACTATTTGCGATCGCCTGGAGGCGTCAGCACACGGTCGATGATCGATGCGATCAGGAATATCGACGCCTTCTCGGTGATGTGCACTTGATCGCTGACGGTCAGATCGCCCGCCGTATCGCCGAGACGAGTCAAGCATCCCTGCGCATTGCAGAACACGTCGGATACCGAGATGAATTCCGCGCCCAGCGGCTCGAGTCGCGCGCGCATGACTGCATCATAGGCAGCGGAATTTGCCCCGATGGGCGAGCGTTCCGGGATCAGCGCACGATGAATCATGTAATGCCGCAGCACTTCGGACGGAAGCCCGCGCCGCCATGCCGGCGCTCCGCCAAGCACGACCACGCGAATATTCATTTCCTTCAATGCGGTCACCGTCTGGGCCACATTGTCGAGATAGCGTTCCCAGGTACCGTGAAGCAGCACGATGTCCGGCTTGATCTGCCGGATCATCGCCAAAACCTTGTCGTTCATCGTCCGGCAATTGGGCGTGGCCTCGATGTCGGCGTTGAGGGCCGGAATGCAGGAATTGGAGGTCAGTTGGGCGATGCTGAAGCTGTGCGGCCGCTGCGCCTTGCGCAGGCCGGGCAACAGCGCACCAGCGGTCGAATCCCCCCAAATCAACAGCAGCGGCCGCCGGTCGCGCTCGACGCAGCTGTCGGCAAAGGTTGTCTCGTGGCTGATATCGAGCAGGCATTCGTGGAATCGCCACTTGAAGCTTTCGGTGGTCACGTTGGCTAGCGCGCGAATGTCCGGCGGCAGGCGAAAATCGAAACCGCGACCGAGCGCCACCGCGCCGCCGGCGATGCCGACCAGCACCATGCCGGCGCATAATGCCCATAGCTTGCGCGGGCTCGGCGCGCCGAAACGAATGGGCCTTTCGATGAAGGCATAGGTCGCCCAGGCCAGCCCGGTCGAGAGCAGCAGGACCAGCTCGCGCTCCGGCAGGGTCAGCGGCTGGAACTTGATGAGGGCCCCGAACACCAGCAGCGGCCAGTGCCAGAGATAGAGCGGGTAGCTGATCAGGCCGATCCAGACCATCGGCGGGCTTGCCAGCACGACGCGGCAAAGCCAGGCTCGCGGTGCCGACACCAGCAGCGCGGTGCCGGCCACGGGCAGGATTGCCCACCACCCCGGAAAGGCGCTGCGGCTGTCGAGCAGAGCTGCGGCCGCGGCGATCATCGCAAGGCCCGCCCAGGCCCGGATGTCGCTGCCGAGCTGGCCCTGGCCGATGCGGTCCCAGCTGCAGGCCAGCGCCGCGCCCAGCAGCAGCTCGAAAGCGCGGGTGAACGGCAAATAGAACGCGGCAACGGGCTGGGGTCCGATCAACGCCACGTTGAGGATGAAGGAGGCGATCCCGAGCACGGCGGCGACGGCGACGATCGGCAGCTTTGCCCGCGCCGCCAGCATCAGGATCAGCGGCCAGGCGAGATAGAACTGCTCCTCGATGCCGAGCGACCACAGATGCAGCGGCGGCTTGCTCGCGGAAGCGACGTCGAAATAGCCGGATTGCAGCATCAGCGCGATGTTGGCGAGGAAGCCCGCACTTGCGAGCGCATCGGTGCCGAGCTGCGCATAGAGCGCCGGCAGCATGAACGCCCAGCCCAGCGCCAGCGACGCCGCAAGCACCACCAGCAGCGCAGGAAAGATGCGCCGGATCCGCCGCGCATAGAACGCCGGCAGGCTGAAGCGCTGTTGCCCTGTCTCCCGCGCGATAATGCCGGTAATCAGAAATCCCGAGATGACGAAGAAGATATCGACGCCGACAAAGCCGCCCGGCAGCGCGGCCGGAAAGGCATGATAGTTCAGCACCAGCATCACCGCGACGGCGCGCAAGCCATCGACGTCGGGGCGGTATTTTGCAGAGGGCAGCGACAACGACAGCCAATCCCGATTGCGGCATGCGGCGATGCCCGGAAGCCTCTCTAGCAGGTCCCGGGCGCTCTGCAATTTGCCGCGCAACGAGCCCTCGCAACCGGCCTTTCCGAGCCTTTGGTTCGGGTGTCGAAACGCGCTTTCCCGGCCTGCCGGAATCGGCCTTCGGCCGGCTTGAAAAAGCGGCAAAAATATCCAATTATTCAACAAGTTGCGGGCCAAGACTTTGCGCTAGGCGCAACGCCCTTTTCGTGGCACAAAGAACAGGATTCAGCGCCTCGTCTTGCGCAGCTGATTCGAACCATCTCTCAAGGCTGCAAATGACAGAACCTGCCCGGCAATCCCCTGCCGACACCGAGCATTCCATTCCCGTTGAATATGGTGCGGAATCGATTCGGGTGCTGAAGGGTCTCGATGCCGTCCGCAAGCGGCCGGGCATGTATATCGGCGACACCGATGACGGCTCCGGCCTGCATCACATGGTCTATGAAGTCGTCGACAACGCCATCGACGAGGCCTTGGCGGGACACGCCACGGCGGTGCAAGTCACCCTCAACGCCGACGGTTCCGTGACGGTGCGCGACGACGGCCGCGGCATTCCCGTCGACATCCACAAGGGCGAAGGCGTCTCGGCGGCCGAGGTCATCATGACCCAGCTGCATGCCGGCGGCAAATTCGACCAGAACTCCTACAAGGTTTCCGGCGGCCTGCACGGCGTCGGCGTCTCCGTCGTCAACGCACTGTCGAGCAAGCTCGAGCTGCGGGTGTGGCGCGACAACAAGGAGCATTATATCGAATTCGCCCACGGCGATGCGGTGGCGCCGCTCAAGGTGGTCGGGGAAGCCAACGGCCGGCGCGGCACCGAAGTGAAATTCCTCGCCTCCACCGAGACCTTCAAGAACGTCGAATACGATTTCGCGACGCTGGAGCACCGGCTGCGCGAGCTCGCCTTCCTCAATTCCGGCGTCAACATCGTGCTGTCCGACCAGCGTCACGCGATCGAGCGGCGCGAGGAGATGCGCTACGACGGCGGCGTCGAGGAATTCGTCAAGTATCTCGACCGCAACAAGAAGGCGCTGGTGCCGGCCCCGATCATGGTGCGCACCGAGGCGAACGGCATCGGCGTTGAAGCCGCGCTGTGGTGGAACGACAGCTACCATGAGAACGTGCTGTGCTTCACCAACAACATCCCGCAGCGCGACGGCGGCACCCATCTGGCCGGCTTCCGCGGCGCGCTGACCCGCCAGGTCACGTCTTATGCCGACGCCAATGCCAAGCGCGACAAGGTGGCGCTGACCGGCGACGATTGCCGCGAGGGCCTCACTGCCGTGCTGTCGGTGAAGGTGCCCGACCCGAAGTTTTCGTCGCAGACAAAGGACAAGCTGGTGTCCTCGGAAGTGCGTCCCGCGGTCGAGAACGCCATCAACGAGGCGCTGGCGGCCTGGTTCGAGGAGCATCCGACCGAGGCCAGGACCATCGTCGGAAAGGTAGTCGAGGCAGCAGCGGCCCGTGAAGCGGCCCGCAAGGCGCGCGAGTTGACGCGGCGCAAGGGCGCGCTGGATTACGCCTCGCTGCCCGGCAAGCTCGCCGACTGCCAGGAGAAAGACCCCGCGAAATCGGAGTTGTTCATCGTCGAGGGCGACTCGGCCGGCGGCAGCGCCAAGCAGGGCCGCAACCGCGAATTCCAGGCGGTGCTGCCGTTGCGCGGAAAAATCCTCAATGTCGAGCGCGCGCGCTTCGACAAGATGCTGGGCTCGGAGCAGATCGGCACGCTGATCACCGCGCTCGGCACGGGCATCGGGCGCGAGGACTTTGACCTTTCGAAGCTGCGCTACCACAAGATCATCCTGATGACCGACGCCGACGTCGACGGCGCGCACATTCGCACGCTGCTGTTGACGTTCTTCTTCAGGCAAATGCCGTCGCTGATCGAGGGCGGGTATCTCTACATCGCGCAGCCGCCGCTCTACAAGGTGACGCGCGGCAAGTCCGAACAGTACCTGAAGGACGAGCGGGCGCTGGAAGACTATCTGATCGACACCGGGCTTGACGATTGCGTGTTCAAGCTCGCGTCCGGCGAGGAGCGCAGCGGCCGCGATCTGCGCACGCTGGTGGAAGATGCCCGCGTGATCCGCAACGTGCTGCGCAATTTGCACAGCCGCTATAACCGCAAGGTGGTCGAGCAGGCCGCCATTGCCAGCGTGCTGTCGGCGAAGATATTCGGCGACGCGCCCAAGGCAGCTGCCGCGGCCGAATATATTGCGAGGCGCCTCGACGTGCTGGCCGACGAGGTCGAGCGCGGCTGGACCGGGCGCTTCGCCGAGGGCGAAGGTTTTCTGTTCGAGCGCACGGTGCGCGGCGTCAAGGAAGTCGCCATTATCGACGATGCGCTGCTCGGCTCGGCCGACGCGCGCAAGCTCGACGAATACGCACCCAAGCTTCAGGAAGCCTATGCACGGCCCGGCCTGCTTCGCCGCAAGGACAGCGAAACGCCGATTCACGGCCCGGTGGACCTGTTCGAGGCGGTCACCGAAAGCGGCCGCAAGGGTATCGCCCTGCAGCGCTACAAAGGCCTCGGCGAGATGAACCCGAGCCAGCTGTGGGAGACCACGCTGGACACCAATGAGCGCTCGCTGCTGCAGGTGAAGGTCAAGGAGGTCGACGAGGCCGACGACATCTTCACCAAGCTGATGGGCGACGTGGTTGAACCGCGCCGCGAATTCATTCAGGATAATTCGCTGAGCGCCAATGTCGACGTGTAGGGGTTAGGAAACAGCCGTGCCGCCCATCCAGTATATTGTCGAGGGCGGCCAGCGCCTCTCCGGTACGATCGAGCCATCCGGCAACAAGAACTCGGCGCTGCCGATCATCGCCGCCGCGCTGCTGACCGAGCATCCCGTCACGCTCGACAACGTGCCGCGGATCCGCGACACCGAGACGCTGGTCGAGCTGGTGCGCTCGGTCGGTGCCTCCGCCGAATGGAGGGCGCGCAACACGCTCGTCATTCACGCCAGGGAAATCCGCGCCGCCGATCTCGATCCCGATTTGTGCGCGCGCATCCGCGCCTCGATCCTGCTGGCGGGCCCGCTGCTCGCCCGCTGCGGCGAGGTGGCGCTGCCGCCGCCCGGCGGCGACGTGATCGGCCGGCGCCGGCTGGACACGCATTTCCTCGCCTTCGAGCAGCTCGGGGCCACCATCACCGCCACGCATCGCCTGGAATTCCGCGCCTCGCGGCTGAAGGCCGCCGACGTCTTCCTCGACGAGCCCAGCGTGACCGCGACCGAGAACGCGCTGGTCGCAGCCGTGGCCGCGCGCGGCACGACCTATCTGCGCAACGCCGCCTCCGAGCCGCATGTGCAGGAACTCGCGCATTTCCTGGTCAAGCTCGGCGCAAAGATCGAAGGCATCGGCACCAACACCATGGCGATCGAGGGCGGATCGACGCTCGGTTCGGCGCAGCACACCATCGGCCCCGACCATATCGAGGTCGGCTCGCTGATCGGGCTTGCCGCCGTGACCCGCTCGCCGCTGCGCATCGCCAATGCCGGCGTAGAGCATCTGCGCTCGATCCGCATGGGCTTCGAGCGGCTCGGCGTGGTCTGCGGCGTCGAAGGCGACGACCTGATCGTGCCCTCCGGCCAGACCATGAAGATCCATGACGATTTCGGCGGCCATGTGCCGAAGCTGGAGGACCAGCCCTGGCCGGCCTTCCCGGCCGACCTGATGTCGATTGCGATCGTCACCGCCACGCAATGCGACGGCGTGATCCTGATGTTCGAGAAGATGTTCGAATCCCGCATGTTCTTCGTCGACAAGCTGATCGCGATGGGCGGGCGCATCGTGCTGTGCGACCCGCACCGCGCCATCGTCGCCGGCCCCAGCCGGCTCCGCGGCTCGGTGATGACCTCGCCTGATATCCGCGCCGGGATGGCCATGCTGCTGGCCGCCGTCTGCGCCGAAGGCACCTCGACCATCAACAACGCCGACCAGATCGAGCGCGGCTACGAGCGGCTTGAGGAGCGCCTGAACGGGCTCGGCGCGAAGATCACGCGGGTGCCGGCGCGCTCCTGAATCTATTTCGGCGGGTTCGCATCGAGTGCCTGGCGACAGGCCGGACGTAGTTGATATGTCCCGGCCCGCCGAAATCCATCGTACACGCGATCGAGATCAGCGAAAGTAACCGCCGACTGTCGCCGTCCTTCGATGGCAGACTTTGTCGCGCGTGTCCAAACCGGGAACCCATATGCCGTTCGGCGTGCGGCTGCTTTGCCATTTCATCGCCCCGCGGGAATGCTATGTGTCTGGGCATGACCAACCTTCAGGATGTCGAACGTCCGTTCCGGGCGCAGTCGATTGCGCGCCCGAATCACCTCGCCGACGAGTTGACGGAGACCATCCGGCTCGCCGCGCCGATGGCGCTGACGCAGCTTGGCCAGATCGCGATGATGACGACCGATCTCGCCTTCATCGGCCGGCTCGGCGACGATGCCGTGGCGGCGGCCGCGCTCGGACACACCGTTTTCTTCATCTGCTTCACGTTCGGACTCGGCCTCGTCTCGGCCGTCGCCCCGCTCGCCGCGCAGGCCTTCGGTGCGCGTGATCCACGTCAGGTGCGGCGTGCGGTGCGCACCGGCCTGTGGGCGGCGCTGCTGGTGTCGATCCCGATCATGATCCTGCCGCTGCGCGGCGAGCAGATCCTGCTGGCGCTCGGCCAGGTGCCGCAAGCCGCCCGCCTCGGCCAGCAATATCTGTTCGGGCTGGTCTGGGGCATCGCGCCGGCGCTGTGGTTCCTCGCCATCCGCGGCTTCATGGGCGCGGTCAACCGGCCGGAGCCGGTGCTGTGGATCACGCTGGCGGCGGTGCCGGCCAATGCGCTGCTGGTCTATCTGCTGCTCTACGGCAATTGGGGACTGCCGAATCTCGGATTGTTCGGTGCGGGTCTCGCCACCACCATCGTCAATGTCGGCACGTTCGTAGCGAGCCTGTGGGTCGTGATGTGGCGACGGCCGTTTCGCAAATATCACATCCTGGCGCGGCTCTGGCGCATCGACTGGCCGCTGATGCGCCAGCTGGTGGCGCTCGGCGCGCCGATCTCGCTGTCGATGCTGATGGAGTACGGCCTGTTCTCCTCGGCCGCGCTGCTGATGGGCCTGATCGGCACGGCGGCGCTGGCCGCGCACCAGGTCGCATTGCAGGTCACGGCCATCCTTTTCATGGTGCCGCTCGGCATCGGCATGGCGGCCACCGTGCGGGTCGGGCACGCCGTCGGCCGTCGCGATGCGGCCTCCGTCAAGCGCGCCGGCGACGTCGCGCTGTGGCTCGGCATCGTGCTTGCCACCCTGTTCACCGTCATCGTGGTGGTCGCGCGCTACAAGGTAGCGGAACTGTTCTTCGGGCACGGCGCAACCAGCCCCGGCACGATCGAGATCACTGCCATGCTGCTCGTCGTTGGCGCCACCTATTTCATCACCGACGGCATGCAGACCATCGTCGCCGGCGCGCTGCGCGGGCTCAACGATACCCGCGTGCCGTTGCTGCTCGCCGCGGTCAGCTACTGGATGATCGGATTCACGCTGGCCTGCCTGCTTGGTTTCAAGGCCGGGCTCGGCGCGGTCGGCGTTTGGATCGGCCTGTCCATCGGCACCGCCATCTATGCCGCGCTGCTGATCCTGCGCTTCCGACGACTGGCAGGCAGGTTCGGCGCATGAGTGTCGAACAGGTTGCCCCTGGGGTCGACCCCGGGCCCCTGCTGGCCGGCGCCCAATTCATGGACGCGTTTCGCCTCGAAGTGGACGGCGAAAACCTCGACGCCCGCCAGGCAGCCGAACGCATGATGGCCCGCGCGCCACGCTGGGTCGATTGGCTCGTCGCCCTTCGCAACATCATCGTCGCGCCATTCGGATTGAAAACATCCGGCCAAGACCGGCGCGCGCCACGCGACATCATCGGGATTTTCCCGATCGTCAGCCAGACGCCCGACCGGCTGGTGGCGGGCTTCGACGACAAGCATCTCGATTTCCGCGTCGTCGTCGACGTCGCGACGTCAGGCCGGCGGCAGACCATCACCGCGACCACGCTGGTGCTGACGCACAATTGGCTGGGCCGGACGTATCTCGCGATCATCACGCCATTTCACCGGCTGGTGGTCCGCGCCATGTTGCGGCAAGTGGCGCGGCGCTAGAGCGGATTGTCCGGATCCGTTACCGTTCGGATCGGCGCGCCATCGGCCGCAGATTTCTCGCCCCACTCGCCCACCACGCGGTCGAGATCGGCGAGATTCTGATGCATCTGCTCGAGCGAGAAGCCGAGTGCGTAAAAGCGCTCCGCCGTCTCGCCGGGCTGGCCGCGGATCATCCCCTCGCGGCGGACTGCGGCGACCTCGTCGGCATAGCGCTGCAACGCCAGATGCACCGGCAGGATCGCAGGCGCGCCGGCTCCGGCCCGCAGCGCCGTGGCCGCCGAGCGCAGAAACAGCGCAATCGCGGCGCTGACCTCGGACAGCGGCCCGGTGAGACGGGTCTGCAGCTCCACCGGCAGCGGGACCACGGTGGCGCGGCCGATCATCACGACGTCATGGCGCAGACGAAGGATCGTCCGCAACAGCGGTCCCGTATCGGGTCCCGACGACAGGCGCGCCGAGCGTTCGCGCTCGGCTTCCACTCCAGTCGCATTCAACGCGGCGATGGCCGCCCCGATGCCGTCCTGGATGCGATGCAACGCATCGTTGTCCCGGCCGCGCGTCAGGCCCGCAAGCAATTCGGCAAAGGCGTCGGCAATCAGCTCCAGCAGGCGCGCCGCGCTGACGCGGGCCTGCCTTATCGCGCGCGAGGGCAGCACCAGGAACGACACCAGCAGTCCTGTGATCGCACCGACCGCGACCTCGCTGACGCGGTCGATCGTCGAGGTGAGCGGATCGGAGTGATGCAAGGTGGGGATCAGGAGCACGATCACGGCAGTCACCGTGGCAGCAGTCAGGCTCGGATTGAGCGCGGCGATGAACGCCAGCGGCGCCACCGCCAGCACCAGCAGGCCCAGCAGTTGCACTTCGGTGGAGTGAGGGATCAGCACGGCGATCGCGCCGCCATAGATGGCGCCGCCGATAGTGCCAAGCATGTAGTCGCGCGTTGCCTTGAGCGAGCGCCCGACGCTCATCTGGGTGACGATCAGCGAGGTCAGCACGGCCCAGAGCGGCAGCAGCAAGTGCAGCGCGGTGGCAATCGCATATGCTGCGCTGGCCGCGACCGTGATCCTGATCGCGAGCGCCAGCTCGGTCCGCCACGACCAGATGCGGTCAATCAGCCATTTTCCCCGCGCCATCATCGCATCCGCCTGCATCAAGGCCCCAGAATAGGCCAAAGCATGGCTGATGCCCACGCCCCGATGGCGGCTTGAAAGGGCTCTCCGCCCCGCGTAGCTTGCGTTCCAAAACGAGGAAACACCATGGCCAACGAAACCGCGACCCTTGCCGCCTATGTCGCCGACCTGAAGTTTGCGGATATACCGCCGCAGGTGCTGGAGCGCGCCAAGGTGCTGACGCTCGACTTCCTCGGCAGCGCCATCCGCGCCCGCAGCGAAGCGGAATCGACGCCTTCGCTGCTTGGGATGCTGGAGGCGCTCAAGCTCGACGCCAGGGGCGAGGCCACCGTGTTCGGCGACAGCAAGACCTGGACGCCGGCGGTGGCGGCGCTGCTCAACGGCGCGCTCGGCCATTCGCTCGATTTCGACGACACCCATGCGGATTCCTCGCTGCACCCGAGCGCGCCCGTTGTGCCGGCTGCCTTCGCGGTCGGCGAGATGGTCGGCGCTTCCGGCCGCGACGTGCTGACCGCGATCGTTGCGGGCTACGAGGTGTGCTGCCGGCTCGGCAACGCGCTCGATCCGACCTCGCATTACGCGAAGGGATTCCATCCCACGGCGACCGCGGGCACCTACGGCGCGGCCGCCGCTGCCGGAAAGCTCTTCGGCCTGACCAAGGACCAGATCATCTCCGCTTTTGGCGTCTCCGGCAGCCAGGCTGCCGGCTCGCTGCAGTTTCTCGTCAACGGCTCCTGGAACAAGCGCTACCAGGTCGGCGCCGCCGCGATGAACGGCGTGATCGCCGCGACGCTGGCGCGCAACGCGTTCATCGGCGCCAGCGAAGCGGTCGAAGGCAAGCACGGCTTGCTGGTCGGCTACAGCGACAATCCGCATCCCGACAAGGCCGTCGCCGGTCTCGGCAAGGTCTACGAGACCATGAAGATCGGCGTGAAACCCTATCCGAGCTGCCGCTACACCCATGCCGCGATCGATGCGCTGCTCGCCATGCGGCGCGAGCACAATCTCACCCCCGACCAGATCAAGCGCGTCGAGATTGGCCTGCACCGCAACGGCATCACGCTGACCGGCGATGCCGCGACGAAGCGGCATCCGAAGTCGATCGTCGGCGGTCAGTTCTCGATGTTCTTCACCGGCGCGGTGGCGCTCGACCAGGGCTCGTTCGGCTGGGACGACTATGCGAGGCTTGGCGACAAGGCCGTCGACGCGCTCGCCGACAAGTTCGACGTCGTGCAGGACGATCGGCTCGAAGTCGGCCGCACCCATCCGTTCGGCGCGCGCGTCGCCATCACCACCGATGATGGCGTGCATGAGCGGCTCTACGCCGATCCTTCCGGCGAGCCCGGCACCTTCCCGGACGCGCAGGCGATGCAGCAGAAGTTCCTGACGCTAGCCCGCCCAGTGCTGAACGGCCGCGCCGACCAGCTCGCCGACGCCATCCTGTCGCTGGAGCGCTTTGACCGCGTCGAGAAAGCCACCCAGCTCGGCCGGCAGTAGTCGCCCGGTCAATTGCCGCCCGCGAGCTTTGCGCTGCTGCCCGTTGCCGCGATCACGTCGGCGACGAGCTGAAAGGCGCCGTCCGCATCGCCCGGCCAGTTAGGGGAGCGGCCGAGCCGCACGATCACGAGCTTCTCCGACGGGACGACCATCACATATTGTCCGATCGTGCCCTTGGCGAAGAACGCATCGCGCGGCACGCCGCGCTCCACGCGGTAGGCTGAGCCGAAACTGTCGCCGAGGTTGGTCCAGAACCCGGCGCCCATGCCGACCCACGCGTTCGGCGTAGGTGACGCCGAATATTTCACCCAATCTTCGGGCAGGATGCGCTTTCCGCCGACGACACCGTCATTGACGTAGAGCTGGCCGAACCGCGCCCAGTCGCGTGCGCTGGCCAGCATCTGGCTCGAACCCTCCGCATTGCCCGACGCGTCGAATTCGAGCGCGACATGGCGCATACCGAGCGGACCGAACAGCTCCTGCCGCGCAAAGCGCATCATGTCGGAGGCGCCGCCGCCGGCGGCCTCGCGGATCAGATGGGCGAGGATGACGGTGTTCCCGTCGTCGTAGTTCCACGCGGTGCCCGGCGGCGTCTGCAGCGGCATGTTCTCGGCATAGGCCGCCATGTCGGCTTCCATGAACTTCATGCGATTGACCGGCTCCAGCGCCGAGGCCAGCGAAGCCTGCAGCGAACTGCCGAGCGCAAGGCCGGCGGTGTGGCGCAACAAATGATCGAGCGTGATGGCGCGCCTTGGGTCATCCGCTCCCTGCCACGCCGCGACCGGCACCGGCTCGTGCAGCTTCAGCGCGCCCTTGCGCACCATGATGCCGGCGAGCGCCGACATCACGGATTTGGTGGCGGAGAAGCCGAGCAGCGGCGTGTCGATGCCGATGCCGCCGGCGTAGCGCTCGGCGATCACGCGGCCGTCCTTCATCACGACGACGGCGCGGGTGTTGCGCGGCGTCGATCGGTCCGGCTCGGCGAAGGCGCGGTCGAGCGCGGCGGCGAGTTGCGGCGACTGTGGCGCCACGATCGACGGACCGGCTATCTCCGGCAACAGCGGCCTGACGTCGACAGCCGGAAGCGAGATGTCCGCGACCGCCTTGCCATGATCCAGATAGCAGCCAAGGCCCTCGCCGCGATAGACAGCGCGGCTCTCGCCGAGCCCGAACAGCGTGACCGTAACATCCTTGCGGACGCGATCGACGCGGTAGTCCATCGCCCAGGTGATCAGCCCGGTACCCGGCATCGCAGCGGTAGTCTCGGCAAAGATGCGCGCGGGATCGAGCCCGGAGACAAAGGTCTCGCTGCAGATCACGCTGGCGACGAAGCCGGTCGCGACCTTCGGCACGTCGCGGGCGCGTGCCGCCGAGAAGACAAGCGCGCTCAGCGCGGTGGAGGCGGCAAGGATAAGGAACAGCTTATTGCGGGTCATGATCGGCTCCGGTCTGGGATGCGCCCCATCAGCCCGAAGCCGCGCCGGCCTGCTCGCCGGATTTGAAAACCGGCCTTGCCGGATCCTGCAAGCGGCTTGGCGATTCCGGAATTGTCGTGAAATTACAGCGAAATAGGGATCAGGCTGCGACGGTACCCTTCTGGCGGCGATATTCGGTCGGCGTCAGGCCGGTGGTCGCCTTGAAGGCGCGGTTGAAGGGGCCGAGCGAGGCAAAACCCGCATCCATCGCGATGGTGATCACGGGCACCTCCGCCTGCGCGGGGTCCGCGAGCGCGGCCTTGGCTTCCTCGATGCGGTGGTTGTTCAAGAACACATTGAAATTGCGGTAGCCGAGCTTCTGGTTGATCAGCCGCCGCAGCCGGTATTCGGGAATGGATAGTTTCGTTGCCAGCGAACCGATGGTGACGTTGTCGTGCCGGTAGATGCGCTCATCGGCCATCAGCCGCATCAGGGCATCGACGAGCTTCCGGTCGGCCGCGCTGGTGTCCGGCTCTGCCGGCACTTCGGCAGCAACAGGTGCAGCGGCAAACAATTCCGCCCCGCCGACGCGCAGCATCGCCACGCAAATCGCCGCGACAACAGACGCGAGCAAAGCGCCGTTCACGACATTGGCGATATCAGCGGCATCACCGCCGGGAATGGCCAGATGCAGCAACGCATTGAGGCCGCCATACAGCGCGGCAGCAACCACGATGAAGATACGGAGACGCCGGCGCTCTTCGACCAGATCGGCCGACCATGACGCTACGGTCTGCACGACGGCGAGCGCGATGAAGCCGAGCACCAGCAGGTTGATCGCAATGACGGCGAGGCGCGCTCCGCCGGTCGGCGCCAGCACTGCGCAATTGACGAAGCTGAACGCGACAACGGCAAGCCATACCGCGCCATGCCACGGGCGCAGCCGGAAGGCATCGTCGAAAAGCGCGCGCGTGAACAGCCAGAATACGACGATGTTGCCGGTCGAAAGCGCAATCAGCGGCCCATGCCAGAGCGTGGCGGGCGCCGGACCGCCGATGGCGTAGGTCGCCGCGTGCGCGGCCGATCCCAGCGCGAACAGGACCGCGAGCCGACCCGTGACGACGTGACGATAATCCCGCCACAGCGCCGCCGCCAGCACCAGCAGCAGCGCCACCGTCGCGGCGCGAAAAACCAGGTCAAGGGTGGCCAGCGATATCAAAATTTGTTCAACCAAGGTTGCCGTCGGTTTCGAATCTTAGTGCAGACGGCAGGGCTATTCAATTTGTAGAACAAGCTCCCCTGTCGTCTCCCGTACGACAATTGGGATATGATCGTCCCAGACGGAAGAAGGAGTGCGCATATGAGCTGGCTTCCCTCCAACGACCCCGTGCTCGGCGACGCCAGGACCTGCGATGCGCTCGATCTCATCATCGTGCCGCGCACCCGCGATCTCGGCGACGGCTTTGCCGTCCGCCGCGCGCTGCCGCATGGCAAGCGGCAGATGGTCGGCCCGTTCATCTTCTTCGATCATTTCGGGCCGGTGCAGTTCATGGCCGGCAAGGGCATGGACGTGCGGCCGCACCCGCATATCGGGCTTGCCACCGTGACCTATCTGTTCGACGGCTCGATCATGCACCGCGACAGTGAGGGCAACATCCAGGAGATCCAGCCCGGCGCGATGAACCTGATGACCGCCGGCCGCGGCATCGCCCATTCCGAACGAACGCCGGACGTGCCGCGGCGCGATGGGCAGATGATGCTCGGCCTGCAAAGCTGGATCGCGCTGCCCAAAGGATCCGAAGAGATCGCGCCGTCGTTCCAGCACTATGCCGCCGAGAGCCTGCCGACCGTGAAGGAGAGCGGCTTCACCGCGCGCATCATCGCCGGCTCGTCCTTCGGCGTGGCGTCTCCCGTGAGCATGGTCTCGCCCTGGTTCTATGCGGAGGTGACCGCGCAGGCCGGGACGCAAGTGCCGCTCGATCCCGATCACGAGGAGCGCGCGATCTATCTCGTCGACGGCGAGGTCGAGATCGCCAACGAACGCTACGAAGGCCCGCGCCTGCTGATCTTCCGGCCCGGCGACCGCATCACGGTCAAAGCCACAAAGCCGACACGCATGATGTTTCTGGGCGGCGATGCGCTGGAAGGGCCGCGGCATATCTGGTGGAATTTCGTGTCGTCCAGCAAGGAGCGCATCGAGCAGGCCAAACAGGACTGGAAAACCGGCCGTTTCGCCGCTGTTCCGCAGGAACACGAGTTCATTCCGCTGCCGGAGTGAGCTAAGCCCTCCGGGTCCCACTTTTCGGGATCATGCGCTGGAGGCCTTCATGAACGCCATGCTCGCCAGCGATCTGCCGCTGCCCCGGATCGGGCGCGGCAAGGTGCGCGACATCTACGCCGTCGGCGAAGACCGCGTGCTGCTGCTGACCACCGACCGCATCAGCGCCTTCGATGTCGTGATGGCCGAGACCATCCCGATGAAGGGCGCGGTGCTGACGCAGATCAGCGCGTGGTGGTTCAGGCGGCTCGAGGGCTTGATCCCGCATCACATGGTCAGCGCCGATGCGGACGCGATCATCGACGAGGTGCCCGTGCTGAAGGATCATCGCGCCGACATCGTCGGGCGCGCCATGCTGTGCAAGCGCACCACCGTGTTCCCGATCGAATGCGTGATCCGCGGCTATATCTCCGGCTCGGCCTGGAAGGAATATGCCGCAAGCGGCACGCTGGCCGGCGAGAAGCTGCCGGCGGGCCTCACCGAGAGCGCCAGGCTGGAGCCGGTGATCTTCAGCCCGGCGACCAAGGCCGAGACCGGCCACGACGAGAACATCACGGTCGCCCGCGTGCGCGAGCTAATCGGCGACGAAGCCGCCCACAAGCTCGAGCAGATGGCGCGCACGATCTATACGCTCGGCGAGAAGATCGCGCGCGACCACGGCATCATCATCGCCGACACCAAGTTCGAGTTCGGCCGCGACAGCGACGATCGCATCATCCTGATCGACGAGGTGATGACGCCGGACTCCTCGCGCTTCTGGGCGGTGGACGCCTACAAGCCGGGCCGGCCGCAGGCGAGCTTCGACAAGCAGCCGCTGCGCGACTATCTCGACGCCGAACGGAAGGCCGGCCGCTGGAACGGCGACGCGCCGGCGCCGAAGCTGCCGGCAAGCGTGGTGGAGGCGACGAGCGCGCGGTATCTCGAAGCGTACCGGCGCGTGACCGGGCACGAGTTGAAGATCTAGCTCCGTCAGAGCGAGCGAAGCTGGCTCGCGATGCTGCCGCAGGGCGGACAAACGAAGGCGCAATCCGACACACGCCGTGCCGGACCGAAAGTCGCAAAACAACCCCATGCAAAGAAAGCCGGGTGCAGGTCTGGCGGCAACGTCGCTGCCACCCAAAAAGCATCTTCCCGGCGCAGCGGGGACCTATAACCACCGGGCATCGCTGTCAAAAAAAGCGTGGAGCTCCAATTCGCAAAATTGCTTCGTGTGGGCAAGAGTCCCAGATCGCGGTCGCTGTGCTCGCTTGTCCGGGACGGCGGCGGTGGTGGCGTCGGCCACCCCGTAACGCTAGGCTCCTGCCAAGATCGAAAATGGGAGGCCGCATGTCCGACGAAAATTCCGTCCTGGTCGAGCGCGAGGGCGCGGTGACCGTCGTCACCATCAACCGCCCGCACGTCCGCAACGCCGTGGACGGCGCCACCGCGCGGAAGCTGTATGACGCCTTCCTCGCCTTCGACGCGGACAGGGACGCCTCCGTAGCGGTGTTCGCCGGCACCGGCGGCTATTTCTGCGCCGGTGCGGACCTGAAGAAGGTCGCCGCCGGCGATCCCGAGAAGAAGCGCGAACCCGGCGGCTTCGATACCATTGCGCCGATGGGGCCGAGCCGGCTGCGGCTGTCCAAGCCGGTGATCGCCGCGGTCGAGGGCTTTGCCGTCGCCGGCGGCATGGAACTCGCGTTGTGGGCCGACATGCGCGTGGTCGCGGAAGACGCAACCTTCGGCATCTTCTGCCGCCGTTTCGGCGTGCCGCTGATCGATCTCGGCACCATCCGCCTGCCGCGGCTGATCGGACATTCGCAGGCGATCGACCTGATCCTGACCGGACGGCCGGTCGGCGCGCAGGAAGCACTGCGCATGGGACTCGCCAATCGCGTGGTCGGCCGCGGCGAAGCGGTCGCGCATGCGATCGCGCTGGCGCAGGAGATCGCGGGCTTTCCGCAAACCTGCCTGCGCGCCGACCGCCTCTCGGCGCTGCGGCAGTGGGATCTTTCGGAGGAAGAGGCGATCAAGAACGAAATGCGTGGCGGGCTGGAGGTGATCGCTTCCGGCGAGACGTTTTCCGGCGCGTCGCGGTTCGCTTCCGGCGAGGGGAGGCACGGCGCATTCAAGCGGGAATAAGCGACATATAGGCCCGCGCACGCCCGCGAATTTCCATTTGCGGGCGGGACGCGGTCGGCCTACCACTGTCCATCTCGTCCGGCAGGGTCTGGAATGCGGTGACCGGTCTATCTCGTCTGTTCATATCGGGCCGCAAGGCGGATTTCACGATCAATGACGTGTTCGGCGGCGCCGCCGCCAGCGTGCTGACCGTCGCGTTCGGCCTGTCCTATTCGCTGGTGATTTTTTCCGGACCGCTGGCGCCATACCTTGCCTATGGCGTTGCCGCGACGTTCATCTCGTCGGCGATCCTGGCTGCCGTCATCGCGCTCGGCAGCTCGGTGCCGTTCGCCATCGCCGCGCCGGATTCCTCCACCGCGGCGATGACCGGCATCCTCGTCGCCGCGTTCGCCGAACGCATCCTCGCCGCAAATCCCTCCGCCGATCTGCTCCCTCCGACGCTGATCGCGCTGGGCCTCACCAGCCTCGTCACGGGCGTCGTGATGTGCGGCTTCGGCATCACGCGGATGGGCCGCGCCATCCGATACGTGCCCTATCCCGTGGTCGGCGGGTTTCTCGGCGCCACCGGATGCCTGATCCTGCTTGGCGCGGTCAGGGTGATCACCGGCCACCGCCTGCAATTCGGCACGCTCGGCGAATTCGCCAGCATCAATACGCTGTTCGAGCTTGGCGCGGCGACCGTCATGGCGGTGGTGCTCTACCTGACCTGGCATCGCTCGCGCAGCCCGGTCGGCCTTCCGCTGATCCTGATCGCGGGTGTCGCCCTCGGCCATGCCGGTTTCCACTTGGCCGGGCTCTCGCTGGCCGACGCGCAGGCGGCCGGCTGGGTGTTCACGCCGCCGCCGCGGGTCGAGCTGAAGCTGCCATGGACGGAGATCGGTCATTTCCCCTGGCGGATATTCGCCGACCTCTCCGCCGATCTCGTCGCCGTCGTGTTCGTCACCGCATCGACCACGCTGTTCAACACGGCCGGCATCGAGGTGGCGACGCAGCGCGACGCCAATCTCGAACGAGAGCTCGGCGTCACCGGCATCGGCAACATGCTGGCCGGCGCCGCCGGCGGCTATACCGGCTGCGTTTCGGTCAGCCGCACGTTGCTCGGCTACAGCACCGGCGCGCGCGGCCGGCTGGCCGGCATCACCGCCGCCGTGATCGCGCTCCTGATGCTGGCCGAGGCTCCCACCCTGCTCGGTTTCATGCCGAAATTCGTGCTCGGTGGACTCCTGATCTATCTCGGCGCCGACCAGCTGCACAAATGGATCGTCGAGTCGCGCAAGAGGCTGTCGCTGGTCGAATATCTCTCGCTGCTCGCGATCATCCTCATCATCGTCGAATGGGGTTTCGTGCCGGGCGTGCTGATCGGCGTGATCATCGGCTGCGCCACCTTTGCGTTGAGCGCCTCGCGCGTCGATTCCATCAAATTCCATTTCGACGGCTCGGAGTATCGCTCCTCGCTCGACCGCTCGCGCGACGACCAGGCCGTGCTGTCGGCGCATGGCGGCGCCATCCAGGGACTGAACCTGCAGAGCTACCTTTTCTTCGGTTCGGCCGCCCGCCTGTCGCAGCATGTCAAGTCGCTGCTGCAGCGGCACCCGGAATGCCGCTATCTCTTGTTCGACTTCAAGCTGGTGACCGGCATCGATTCATCGGCCGCCTACAGCTTCACCCAGATCAAGCGCGCCGCCGACGAGCGCGGCGTGCGGCTGGTGCTGGTGCACCTGGCGGCATCCGCGGAAAAGGCGCTACGCTCCAGCGGCTTCCTCGATGGCGATGTCCACATCGTACCCGAACTCGACCATGCACTGGAATGGTGCGAGAACGAGATCATCGCCAGGCACCAGGACCGCGCCGAGGAAGAGGCGAGCTTGCGCGACTGGTTCACGAAAATGCTCGGCAGCGAGCAGGACGCCAACGAGCTGATGGACCGCTGCGAGCGGCTCGAAGTCGCCGCGGGCGACATCATCGTCAGCGCAGGCGCGCACGCCGATTCCATGCACTTCATTCTCGATGGCCGGGTCGGCGTGATGATCCCGGGCGAAGGCGGCAAGCTGACGCGCGTGCGCAGCCTCGGCCGCTACACCACGATCGGCGAGATGGGGCTCGTTTCCGGCGCGCCGCGCAGCGCCACCATCCAGGCCGAAGTCGCCAGCGTGCTCTACGTGCTGAGCACGCTGCAATACGAGGCGATCAAGATGGACCAGCCGCAGCTCGGCCAGAAGCTGCTGACCTATTTCATGACCGTCATGGCGGAGCGGCTGACCTTCGCCAACCGGATGATTACGGTGCTGCGAAGGTAGGTCTTGGCGACGGCGTCGCCACAAAGGCAGTGTCGGCCCGGCGAAGGCCGGGACCCATAGCCACGGGGCGTCGTTGTCGAAGCAGGCTATAGCTCCAGCCGTCGCAAAACTGCTCCCTGTGGTTATGGGTCCCGGGTCGCGCTTCGCTTGCCCGCGACGACAGCGGAGAATCGGCGGCCGGTGGCGCTACACCCCCGCCATCATCACGTATTTGATCTCGACATATTCTTCCATGCCGTGATGCGAGCCTTCGCGGCCGAGGCCGGATTCCTTGACGCCGCCGAACGGCGCGACTTCCGTGGTGATGAGGCCGGTGTTGACGCCGACCATGCCGGACTCCAGCGCTTCGGCGACGCGCCAGACGCGGCCGAGATCGCGGGAGTAGAAGTACGACGCCAGCCCGAAAGGCGAGTTGTTGCACATCGCGATCACGTCGGCTTCGTCCTTGAAACGGAACACCGGCGCCAGCGGGCCGAATGTCTCTTCATGCGCGACCAGCGCGTCGGGCTTCACATTCGAAAGCACCGTCGGCTCGAAGAAGCTTCCGCCGAGCGCATGGCGCTTGCCGCCGGTTACGATCTTCGCGCCGCCCTTCACGGCGTCCTCGATGTGCTTCTCGACCTTGAGCACCGCATCCATGTTGATCAGCGGGCCCTGCACCACGCCCTGCTCCGTGCCGTCGCCGATCTTCATCGCCGCGACCTTCTTCGAGAGCTTCTCGACGAACTGGTCGTAGATCGTGTCCTGGGCGTAGATGCGGTTGGCGCAGACGCAGGTCTGGCCCATGTTGCGGTACTTCGAGACGATGGCGCCTTCGACGGCGGCGTCGATGTCGGCGTCGTCGAACACCACGAACGGCGCGTTGCCGCCAAGCTCGAGGCCGAGTTTCTTCACGCCGGCCGCGGCCTGCTGATAAAGGATCTTGCCGACTTCGGTGGACCCGGTGAAGCCGACGAAGCGCACGGCGGGATGCTCGCACAGCACCTTGCCGATCGCCGACGAGTTGCCGGTGAGGATGTTGAACACGCCCTTCGGCACGCCGGCCTTCTCGGCAAGCGCCACCAGCGCCAGCGCGGTGAGCGGGGTTTCGTTGGCGGGCTTGAGCACGACGGTGCAGCCGGCGGCGAGCGCCGGCGAGACCTTTCGCGTGATCATCGAGCAGGGAAAGTTCCACGGCGTGATGGCGCCGCAAACGCCGATCGGCTGCTTGATGGCGAGGAGACGCGCGTCCGGACGCTGCGTCGGAATGGTCTCGCCATAGACGCGGCGGGCTTCCTCCGCGAAGAACTCGACATAGGCGCCGCCGATATCGATCTCGCCGAGCGCCTCCGCGAGCGGCTTGCCCTGCTCGGACGTCAGGATCAACGCGAGGTCCTCGCGGTTGGCCACGATCAATTCGAACCATTTGCGCAGGATGTTGGAGCGCTGTTTTGCGGTCAGCCTGGCCCAGGCGGGAAAGGCGCGTTCGGCGGCCTCGACCGCTTGCGTCGTTTCTGCCGTGCTCATCACCGGAATTTTGGTGAGCTCGACGCCGTTGACGGGGTTGGTGACCGGACGCGACGGCGTGCCGACCCAGGCGCCATCGATGTAGCAGCGATCTTTGAGGAGGGAGGAATCCTTCAACCGGTCGCGCAGCGAGGGGGCGGACGTCTGGGCGCGGGCGGCAGCGGTTGGGGTCATGGGCGTGCTCCTCGGGCTTCCTGGGGTTGGTCCCAAGTATAGGCCGAAACGAGCGCCCGTGCATCGGCCGCAGGGGCAGCGGCCGATCAACGCATTTTGAGAGCTAGACCGGGAACGTAGCGGTCAAGCCGCGCCGCTCATGTAGGTTTCGCGGCGCCCGATCATGCGCTCCGCGGCGGCCTTGGCGTCGGCGCGCGTCGAGGTGGCGCAGGTGCGGTATTCGAGATCAGGCGACGATGCCGGATCCCGGCGGCCGAACCACGAGCGCGAGCCGACCTGCAGGTTGGCCAGCGCCACCGCGACGTTGTCGACCGCATCGAAAGAGTGCAGTGCACCCGAACCGGCGACGCGGACTTCGTAAATGCCCGGCGTGATCGGGGCCTCGATGTTCTCGCCGCGGCCGGGCCGCGGATAACGCTTCCACTCGCTCCATTTGGAGATCATGACTACCCCCGCAACCAATTCGCGCGATGTGATTCAATCGGGGACAACGGCCCCGCGCTCTATTGTGCTGTAATCTGAACAGTTTACACACTGAACGCTGCCGCATCAGCACGACAGGAACGATACTGCCTCAGGTGTGGTGGGTCATCGATCTTTGCAACCTTTCCACCGCCGATTGTGACGAACTGTTGCAGATCGGCCGCGGCGCCCGCGCCTCCGGCCGGAACCCTTTCTCTCAATCACGAAATCGCGACACCTCGTCCTGCGACCGTCTCGCCGCTTGCCGGGCGTTTTGAGCGGGAGGAGGATCGCCGCACTCCATAACATAAATCACAGGAGGCGACCCCCATGCAGACCAAGTCTGAGATCGACCAGCTGTTGCGCCAGAAATGCGACGCGAAGGAAGTTCCCGGCGTCGTCGCGATAGCCGCCACCGGCAGCGAGACCATCTACCAGGGCGCATTCGGCAAGCGCGACCTTGCCAAAGACGACGCGATGACTGTCGACAGCGTGTTCTGGATTGCCTCGATGACCAAGGCGATCACCACGGCCGCCGGCATGCAGCTGGTCGAGCAGGGCAAGCTCTCGCTCGATGAGCCGATCGGCAAGGTGCTGCCCGACCTTGCCTCGCCCCAGGTGCTGGAAGGTTTTGACGCCAGCGGCAACCCGAAACTGCGGCCGGCCAGGGGACCGATCACGCTGCGCCAGCTGATGACCCACACCGCGGGCTTTGCCTACGACATGTGGAACGGCGACATGGTGAAGTTCCTGGAGAAGACGGGAACGCCGGGCATCATCAGCTGCCTGAACGCCGCACTGAAGACGCCGATCATGAGCGACCCGGGCACGCGCTGGGAATACGGCACCAACATCGATTTCGTCGGCAAGGCGGTGGAAGCCGTCAGCGGCAAGAAGCTCGATGCCTATCTGCGCGACAACATCTTCGCGCCGCTCGGCATGAACGACACCGGCTTCAAGATCAGCGAGTCCATGCGCAAGCGGCTGGTCGGCATGCATGCCCGCGCACCCGAGGGATTGGGGCCGTTCCCGTTCGAGATGGAGCAGAACCCTGAATTCCACATGGGCGGCGGCGGGCTGTACGGCACGGCGCCCGACTACATCAAGTTCACCCAGATGATCCTCAACAAGGGCAAGGGCAACGGCAACCAGCTGCTGAAGCCCGAGACCGTGGCGCTGATGGGCCAGAACAACATCGGCGGGATCGAAGTGGGCAAGCTGCTGACCGCGCTGCCGGCCTACACCAATGACGTCGACCTGTTCCCCGGCATGGTGAAGAAATGGGGGCTGAGCTTCCTGATCAACACGGCAAAGACGCCGGAAGGCCGCAGCCCGAACAGCCTGTTCTGGGCGGGCCTCGCCAACACCTATTTCTGGATCGATCCGGCGCGCAACGTCTCCGGCGTGATCCTGATGCAGTTGCTGCCGTTCGCGGACAGGCTGTGCCTGGAAGCGTTTGCCGGCTTCGAGCGCGGCATCTATGCCGGCCTCGACATCGGCAGCGGCCAGAAGGCGGCGTAGACTTTCTGGCCTCGACATCTCCACGCGCGTCATGGCCGGGCTTGTCCCGGCCATCCACGTTCTGCGGCACAAAGAAAGGCGTGGATGCCCGGGACAGGCCCGGGCATGACCGTGTTGAGAGAGCCATAGCTTACTAAACCGGCAGCCCGTTCTGCTGCGCGAGTTCCTTCAGCGAGACTAGCGGGCGGGCGCCGATGTGCTGGATCACTTCGGCGGCGGCGAGCGCGCCGAGACGTCCGGCGTTCTCGTAGCTGGCATTGCGCACGAGGCCGAACAGGAAGCCGGCGGCAAAGAGATCGCCGGCGCCCGTGGTGTCGACGATCTCGTTGATCGGGAAGGCCGGTGCGGCGACCACGCCGTCGCTGGAGGCGACGACGCAGCCTTTTTCGCTGCGGGTGACGACGCCGAGCTTGGTGTCGGCGCAAAGCTGCCTGAGCGCAGTGTCGAAATCGGCCGTCTGGTACAAAGCGTGCAGTTCCGACTCGTTGGCGAACACCAGGTCGACCGTTCCATTCCGCATCAATTCGAGGAATTCGTCGCGATAGCGGTCGACGCAGAAGGAATCCGACAGCGTCAGCGCGACCTGCCGCCCCGCGCCATGCGCAATGGTCGCGGCCTTCACGAAGGCTTCCTTGGCGTTCTTCGGATCCCAGAGATAGCCTTCGAGATAGACGATGCGCGAAGCCTCGATCTGCGCGGGATCGATGTCGGCGACCGTCAGGTCCTGCGCGGCGCCGAGATAGGTGTTCATGGTGCGCTCGCCGTCCGGCGTCACCAGGATATAGGAGCAGCCGGTGGCGGGGCCGTCGGCCGCGGGTTTCGTCTCGAAAGCAACGCCGGCGGCGCGGATGTCGTGGGTGTAGAGCTGACCGATCTGGTCCTGCTTGACCTTGCCGACATAGGCGGCGCGCGCACCGAAGCTGCCGATGCCGACGATGGTGTTGGCGGCCGAACCGCCCGACATTTCCGTGGCCGGGCCCATGTCGCGGTAGATCGAGGCCGCCCGCGCCTCGTCGATCAGCGCCATGCTGCCCTTGGCCATGCCGTGGTCGGCCAGGAATTTCTCGTCGGTCCGCACCAGCACGTCGAAGATCGCATTGCCGATCCCGAGCACGTCGTATTTTGCCTCAGCCATTAACCCTGTCCCCGCTGCCACATCGCGGCCCGCCGTTATCACGTCCGCCCGCGTGGCATCAAGTGAAGCAATTGCTATACAGGACCGATGATCCGCTCCTTCGTCACGGTATCCTCCGGCACGCTGGCCTCGCGCCTGCTCGGCTTCGTGCGCGATTCCATGGTGGCGGCGCTGCTCGGCGCCGGCGCCGTGGCGGACGCCTTTCTGCTGGCGTTTCAACTGGTCAACGTGGTGCGGCGGCTGCTCACCGAGGGCGCGCTGAATGCGGCGCTGGTGCCGGCCTGGCTGCGGCTGCGCGACACCGAAGGCGCAGCGGCCGCGGCAGCCTTTGCCGGCAGGCTGCTCGGCACCGTGAGCGCGGCGCTGATCGTGGCGACCGCGCTGATGGCGCTCGTCATGCCGCTGATCATCGCCGCACTGGCGCCGGGATTTGCCGGACGCGAGGCGGCGCTCGCCATGGCCGTCGACGATGCGCGGCTGATGCTGCCTTACCTGGCCTTCGCAGGGCCGGTGACGGTGCTGATGGCGATCATGAATGCGCAAGGGCGCTATGCGCTCACCGCTTTCTCGCCGCTGCTGTTCAACATCGCGCTGATATCGGCGATGGCCGTGCTGCTGCTGTGGCGGCAGGACCCGGCGCGCGCGGCGCTGATCCTCGCCGGCGTCGTCGGCATCGCCGGGCTGCTGCAATTGTCGATCCTGGTGCTGCGCCGGGGCGACAATGCCGCGACGCGGCTGCGCGTATCCTTTGACAGGGAAATGCGCGGCTTCGCCGCCAAGGCCGTTCCCGGCATGATCGCCAGCAGCGCGCCGCAGCTGATGATGGTCGCGGCGGCCGTCGTTGCCTCGTCATCGCCTTCGGCCGTGTCGTGGCTTTATTTCGCCAATCGCCTGATCGAGCTGCCGCTCGGCCTCGTCAGCGTCGCCATGGGCACGGTGCTGGTCGGCGAATTGTCGCGCGCGGTGCAGGGCGGCGATGCGGCGGCGGTGTCGCATGCCGAGTCGCGCGCCGTCGAGCTGGCGGCGGGGCTGGCGCTGCCCGCGACACTGGGGCTGATCGTGCTGGCCGAGCCGATCGTACGACTGTTGTTCGAGCACGGCGCGTTCACGCCTGAAGATGCCGCCGCGACGGCCCGCGCGCTGTCGTGGCTGGCGCTGGGCCTGCCCGCGCAAGTGCTGTTCAAGGCCTTGGCACCAGCTTTCTTCGCGCGCGACAACACCGCGACCCCGCTGATGGCCGTGCTCAAGGGCGTCCTGCTGGCGCTGGCGACGGCGTATCTGTTCGGCCATCTGTTCGGCGCGGAGGGCGTTGCCGCCGGCATCGCGCTGGGCGCCTGGGGCAGCGCGCTTGGGCTGCTGCGCGAGAGTGCCACGCGGTTCGGATTTTCAATCGATGCTGCGGCGCGCCGAAGGCTGCCGCGCATCGTGGCGGCGGCTTGCATCATGGGCGCGGCGCTCTGGCTGGCGCCGGTCGCAAGGCTTGCGGGCCTTGCCCAGGCGGCCGGGGTCGTTGCGCTCGTTGCGGCCGGCGTTATGCTCTACGGGCTTTTGCTGCAGCTTTTCGGCGTCACCGGCTGGCGCGAAACGGTTAACGCGCTCCGGGGCGCCCCGCGCGACTTGCGCAGCTAAAACACCCGTGGCAAACGACGCCCCGAATACAGACGGGAACAAGGCCATGACGTTCGTGGAACGGGTTTTTTCAGGCGTGCAGCCGACGGGTAACCTGCATCTCGGCAATTACCTCGGCGCGATCGTCAACTTCGTGAAGCTGCAGGAAACGCACAACTGCATCTATTGCGTGGTCGACATGCACGCGATCACCCAAGGCATCGAGGTCTGGGGCGGCCCCGCCGAGCTCGCGCGCAGCACCCGCGAGGTGACCGCGGCGTTCATCGCGGCCGGCATCGATCCGAATAAGCACATCGTGTTCAACCAGAGCCAGGTCGCCGGCCATGCGGAACTCGCCTGGATCTTCAACTGCGTCGCCCGCATCGGCTGGCTCAACCGCATGACGCAGTTCAAGGAGAAGGCCGGCAAGGACCGCGAGGCCGCTTCCGTCGGCCTCTATGACTATCCCGTGCTGATGGCGGCCGACATTCTGCTGTACCGCGCCACGCATGTGCCGGTCGGCGAGGACCAGAAGCAGCATCTGGAGCTTTCGCGCGACATCGCACAGAAGTTCAACAACGATTTCGGCGACTCCATCCGCAGCCACGGCTTCAATGAAGGGCTGTTCTTCCCGCAGCCGGAGCCGCTGATCACGGGTCCGGCGACGCGGGTGATGAGCCTGCGCGACGGCACCAAGAAGATGTCGAAGTCGGATGCGTCGGACAATTCGCGTATCAATCTGACCGACGACGCCGAGCTGATCGCGCAGAAAATCCGCAAGGCGAAGACCGATCCGGAGCCGCTGCCGAGCGAGGAGAAGGGCCTGGAACCCCGTCCCGAGGCCGACAATCTCGTCGGCATCTATGCGGCGCTGTCCGGCGTCTCCAAGCAGGCGGTGCTCAACGAGTTCGGCGGCGGGCAGTTTTCCAGCTTCAAGAACGCGCTGGTCGAGCTGTGCGTCGCAAGACTTTCGCCGATCGCCGCCGAAATGAAGCGCCTCGTCGCCGATCCCGGCCACGTCGACGCCATCCTCGCCGACGGCGCCGGCCGCGCACGCGCGATCGCCGACGAGACCATGCGCAAGACCAAGGACATCGTCGGCTTCGTCCACTAGCGGGAGCGGGTTCCAGCGCGATGCCGCCATGTAAGGGCGACGATTTACCCTTGACCGGCATCGGCATGGCGCAACGCATCCGGTCTGCGAAAGCCGACGCTCCCCCTACCCAAGGGCCGAGGGAGTGTGGCAGCATGCGCCGGTTTGGCAGCACCGGGACATGCATGACCAGTCAGCGACACGCTTACGAATCGGGTCACAAGCCAAAATGCCTTGTCATCGTCGACGACACCGCGGAGTGGGACCGCGCCGTCTACTACGCCGCGCGCTGGGCGATGCGGGTCGGCGGCGGCGTGGTGATGCTGCGGGTGATCGAGACCGAGGACCAGAACCAGCAATGGCTGGGCGTCGCCGACATCATGCGCGCGGAAGCCCACGAGGCGGCCAACGAGGCGCTCGACCGCGCCTCGGGCCGCGCCAATGGCGTTGCCGCCATCACCCCGGAGCGGGTGATCCGCGAGGGCGATCCCGGCGAGCAGATCCTGGACGTCATCGACAAGGATCCCGACATTTCCATGCTGGTGCTGGCCGCCAATCCGGGCGCGGAGGGCCCCGGGCCGATCATCACCACCATGGCGAACACGGTCGGCTCGTTCCCGATTCCGCTGGTCATCATCTCCGGCGCCCTGACGGACGCGGAAATCGACGGCCTATCGTAGGCCGCGCCTTTCCATCCCCTTGATGCAGCGCGGGAACGGCTGGTCTGCGCACTTGACCGTGCGCCGGGCGACGCCATCTGCTAGTAAGGCCTCACGCGCCGGCCTTGAACCGGCGACGCCGGAGAAAACCATGTTCATTCAGACCGAAGCCACCCCCAATCCCGCCACGCTCAAGTTCATCCCGGGCCGCATCGTGCTCGATTCCGGCACGATGGAGTTCGCCAACCGCGATACCGCCGGCCGCTCGCCGCTGGCCGCGCGCCTGTTCGAGGTGCCCGGCGTCGCCGGCGTGTTCTTCGGCTCGGATTTCGTCACCGTGACCAAGTCCGACGGCGACTGGCAGCACATCAAGCCCGCCATCCTCGGCGCGATCATGGAGCACTACATGTCGGGCGCGCCGCTGCTCGCCGACGGCTCCGCCGCCAATGACGAGGAGGCCGACGAGGCCGACGAGTTCTTCAACGAGGAAGACGCCGACACCGTCGCGCAGATCAAGGACTTGATCGAGACGCGGGTGCGGCCGGCGGTCGCCAATGACGGCGGCGACATCACCTTCCGCGGCTTCAGGGACGGCGTGGTCTATCTCAACATGAAGGGCGCCTGCGCCGGCTGTCCCTCCTCGACCGCGACGCTGCAGCACGGCATCCAGAACCTGCTGCGCCACTTCGTGCCGGACGTGGTCGAAGTCCGGCCGATGTAGCTTCGAAGGAATCGCGACACCGAATGGCGGGTAGACTCTACCCGCCATTTTTTTGCGCGGCGCGTTGGTCGGCTTTCTCCCAATTGCTCTTGTATTCAATCACTTATCGGTCCTGGAGGTTGCACGGGCCGGTGTTCCCCGGGACAAGAGGGGCACGAAGTTCCCGCCTGAAAACGCCGGGGTAGAAAATCCATCCGATCGTTCAAACCAAATCCGCGATGCTCTAGAGTTGTCCGCATGCTGATCCTCGCCATCGATACCGCGCTCGATGCCTGCGCCGCCGCGGTGCTCGACACCGACCATAACAAGGTGATCGCGCGGCAATCCGAGGCGATGAAGCGCGGCCATGCCGAAGCCCTGATGCCGCTGGTTGCCCGCGTGATGAAGGACAGCGGCATCGCTTTCGCCGATCTCGCCCGCATTGCCGCCACCACCGGCCCCGGCAGCTTCACCGGACTGCGCGTCGGGCTTTCGGCGGCGCGCGGCATTGCGCTGGCCGCCGGCAAGCCGGCAGTCGGCATCACCACGCTGACCGCCTTCGCCGCGCCGCATGTCAGCGAACATGGCGAGCACCCGATCATCTCCGCGATCGATGCGCGGCATGATCACGTCTATCTGCAGGTCGTCAGCGGCCACGGCGAGCCGCTGGTGGCGCCGCGCGTGGCACCGATGGCCGAAGCGCTCGCCGCGTCGCGCTTCGGTGCGCCGCATCTGGTCGGCAATGCCGCCGCCATCCTGGCCGAGCGCTGGCCGGCGGACGCGCCCGCACCGGTCAAGGTCGATCAGCAGGCCGCGCCCGACATCGTCTGGGTGGCGTGGCTTGCGGCAGCGGTCGATCCCGACCTGGCGACGCCGCGACCGTTCTATCTGCGCGCACCCGACGCCAAGCCGCCGGCGGACCAGTTGCCGCGCGCCGCCGGGACGCAAGGCACATGATCGCCTGGCTGTCGGACTGGTGGGGCGGCGGCACCGCCGTGGTCGAACCCGCCGCCGCGCGCGATGCGGCGCGGCTGGCAGAACTGCATGGCGCGTCGTTTCACCGCGGCTGGGGCGAAGGCGAGTTCGACGCGATGCTGCGCGAGCGCAATACGCTGGTGCATCGGCTGAAGCTCGGCCGCAAGGTGATCGGATTTGCGGTGTCGCGCATCGGCGCCGACGAAGCCGAGATATTGTCGATCGCCGTCGACGAACGCCATCGCGGCCGCGGCCTCTCGCGCAATCTGTTGCTTACACATCTCGGCCATCTCGCCGGGCGAGGCGTTCGGACAATATTTCTCGAGGTCGAGGAAAATAACCAGCCGGCGCGAAGGCTGTACGAGCGCATGGGCTTTGCCGTCGTCGGCCGCCGCGAAAGCTATTACCAGCGAGCCGGGGGGGAACAGCTGAATGCGCTTCTGATGCGCCGCGACTTGTCGTAAGCTGGCGGAGATGGCAGACAAGCCGCCGTCTCTTTCAGGGCCACCACCATGACCGCACTGAAATCGTCCCCCGCGCAATCTCCGTCGGCCAAGGCTTCCGGCATCGAGTCGCGCTGCGCCGCCACCGGCATGCGCATGACCGAGCAGCGTCGCGTGATCGCGCGCGTGCTGGCGGAAGCGGAAGACCACCCCGACGTCGAGGAACTCTATCGCCGCTGCGTCGCGGTCGACGACAAGATCTCGATCTCCACGGTGTATCGCACCGTCAAGCTGTTCGAGGACGCCGGCATTATCGAGCGGCACGATTTCCGCGAGGGCCGCGCCCGTTACGAGCAGATGCGCGACAGCCACCACGACCACTTGATCAACCTGCGCGACGGCAAGGTGATCGAATTCACCTCGGAAGAAATCGAGAAGCTGCAGGCGGAGATCGCCCGCAAGCTCGGCTATCGTCTGGTCGACCACCGGCTGGAGCTGTATTGCGTTCCGCTCGACGACGAAAAGAACTGATCGGCTGGCCGCGCCATAGCGTTTTCAAGCGAAACTGGGACCGGTCGCGTGAAGAAAACGCCTCAAACAAGAAAATGAATCTCGATCTCGTCATCTTCGACTGCGACGGCGTGCTGGTCGACAGCGAAGTCATTTCCTGCCGCGCGCATGCACAGACGCTGACGCGGCACGGCTATTCCATCACCGAAGACGAGGTGCTGCATCGTTTCCTCGGCGTGTCCGACCGCGAGGCGCGCTTGATGATCGAGCGCGAGACCGGGCATCCGCTGCCGGACGATTTCGAAGCGGAAGTGAAAGAAGCCACGCTGAAATTCTACGCCGGCGACCTCAAGGCGATTGCCGGTGTCGACGCGGCCATCGCCGCAATCCATGTGCCGAAATGCGTGGCCTCCAGCGGCACGCCGGAAAAAATCCGCCATGGCCTCGAATGCGCCGGGCTGTACGAACAGCTCTCGCCGCACATTTTTTCGGCAACCATGGTCGAGCGCGGCAAGCCCGCCCCGGACCTGTTCCTGTACGCGGCATCGCAGATGCGCGCGGCGCCGGGGCGATGCCTCGTGATCGAGGACAGCGTGCCCGGCGTCACCGGCGCCGTTGCGGCCGGCATGATCGCGCTCGGTTTCAATGGCGGCAGCCACTGCCAGGCCGGCCATGCCGACAGGCTGCGCGCCGCCGGCGCTGCGCTGGTGTTCGACGACATGCGGCAATTGCCCGAACTGGTCCGTCGTGTCGGAACGACCGAAGTCGCGGGTTAGATTCACGCGGCCGACAGGCGCACGTGAAACTTGCTACCGGTCGCCTCCGCATAGCGCAGCAGAGTCTTGGTACTGGGCAGCGTTTGGCCGCTTTCAAGTCGGGCGATGCTGGATTGGCTGGTGCCCATCCGTGCTGCCAGATCAGCTTGGGAGAGACCGGCGCGCAGGCGCGCTCTCAGTAACTCGGCGGCGATCTCGAATTCAGGAGCGAGCGCATCGTACTCCGCCTTGACCTTGGGATTAGCCAGGAGACGGGCTTTGAGCTTCTCGAACGGGATGGTCATGTGATCTCCTCCGCTCGCCGCAACGCGAGCTCGATTTCGGCGCGCGGCGTTTTCTGCCTCTTCTTGATGAGTGCGCGAACCACTACGACTCTGCGTCCGATGCCGCAGCTCCCATAGCTTGCCTTCCAGATGCTTGACGTGCGGCTCGCTCAGGCTTTCCAGCCCTGCGGCGGCGATACGCTCTGCAAGCCGCAGAAAGCGCGCCTGCATGTCGGCTGGAAGGGCAGCGATTCCCCCTGCGACAGTTTCGTTGAGGATATCTACCCGCCAAGTCACAGGATGAAGATATCTTATTTTTGAGATATGCAAGACGGCTTGGGTACAGCGCGAGTGCACAAGGGCGGCCTTTGCCGCTGGCTTTTCGGCCCCTCAGGCTATATTTGAGCCCTGCGCCAGGAATGGCGCACCTTACTCCCTGATCCAGGTTCCATGACGCCGCCGCGCAAGCTGCATATCAAGTCCTATGGCTGCCAGATGAATGTCTACGATGCGCAGCGCATGGTGGACACGCTGGCGGGCGAGGGCTTTGTCGAGACGGCCGACGCCGACGACGCCGACCTCGTCATCCTCAACACCTGCCACATCCGCGAGAAGGCTTCGGAGAAGGTCTACTCCGAGCTGGGCCGGCTGCGCGCCATGAAAGACGAAGCCGCGCGCCACGGTCGTAAGGTCAACATCGCGGTGGCCGGCTGCGTCGCGCAGGCCGAGGGCGATGAAATCATCCGCCGCGCGCCCGTCGTCGACATCGTGGTCGGGCCGCAGAGCTATCACCATCTGCCGCAACTATTGGCGCGCGCGAAACGCGACGGCCGTGCGCTCGAGACCGAATTCCCGGTCGAAGACAAGTTCGGCTTCCTGCCCGCACCGAAACCGGATGCGATCCGCGCCCGCGGCATCTCCGCTTTCGTCACCGTGCAGGAAGGCTGCGACAAGTTCTGCACTTTCTGCGTGGTCCCCTACACGCGCGGCGCCGAGGTGTCGCGGCCGGTTGCCAGGATCATCGATGACGTCAAGCGTCTTGCCGACAATGGCGTGCGCGAGATCACGCTGATCGGTCAGAACGTCAACGCCTATCATGGCGAGGGGCCGGACGGGCGCAGCTGGCCGCTGGGCAGGCTGCTCGATCGCCTCGCGCAAATCCCGGGGGTCCTGCGGCTGCGCTATTCGACGAGCCATCCGCTCGATGTCGAAGAAAGCCTGATCGAATCACACCGCGACAATCCGGCGGTGATGCCGTTCGTGCATTTGCCGGTGCAGTCCGGTTCCGACCGGGTTCTGGCAGCCATGAACCGCCGGCATACCGCGGCCGAATACCTAGCAGTCGTGGAACGTTTTCGGCGGGCCCGCCAAGACATTGCATTTTCATCGGATTTTATCGTCGGCTTTCCCGGGGAAACCGAGCGGGATTTTGCCGCCACACTCGCGCTTGTCATGCAAATCGGCTACGCTGCGGCTTATTCGTTCAAGTATTCGCCGCGGCCCGGAACGCCGGCGGCGGACATGCCGGAGACGGTGTCACAGCCAGAGATGGACGAGCGATTGGAGCGCCTCCAGCAACTGATCGACAGCCAGCAATCGGCCTTCAATCTGGCCGCGATCGGCACGACGGTCGATGTGCTGTTCGAGCGGCCCGCGCGCAAGGACGGCCAGATCGTCGGCCGCACCGCCTATCTGCAGCCCGCGCATGTGATGGCCTCGCCTGAAATCATCGGCAAGGTTCTCCCCGTGCATGTCGAGAGCCTCGAGCGCTACAGCCTGCTCGGCCATCTCGCGACACCGGTCGCCGCGACGCCAGTCGCCGCCACGCCGGCATTCGCCGCACCGTCAGTCGAACCCCGCATGACCACCGGAGCCTGAGCCCTTGGCAAAAAGCGCATCGGATTCGCCTTCGCTCGCTCCCAGCCGCAAACTTGACCGCGACATGCAAGTTCCGCCCGAGACGCAGGTCGTCATCGATTTCGACGACAACCGCGCCGTTTCTTCCCTCGTCGGTCCCTACGGCCAGAACCTGGCGCTGATCGAGCGCCGGCTCGGCATCGTCGTCGATTCCCGCGGCAACCACATCACCATCGCCGGCTCCCGCGACGGCTGTGATGCCGCGCGGCGGGTGCTGGAGACGCTCTATGCGCAGGCGAGCCAGGGGCACGACCTCGCACAAGGCGACGTCGAAGGCGCCATCCGCGCCGTGATCGCCCAGGGCTCGCTGTTCGAATACGACGCCAAGAACGCCAAGTCGCAGTTCGAAACCATCAATCTGCGCAAGCGTCCGGTGCGCGCCCGCACCGCCGCCCAGGATTCCTACATTCGCGCTCTCAAGCGCCACGAGCTGGTGTTCGGCGTGGGACCGGCCGGCACCGGCAAGACCTGGCTCGCGGTCGCCTATGCAGCGCAGCTGTTCGAGCGCAAGGAAGTCGACCGCATCATCCTGACGCGCCCCGCCGTCGAGGCCGGCGAACGACTGGGCTTCCTGCCCGGCGATCTCAAGGAGAAGGTCGATCCCTACCTGCGCCCGATCTATGATGCGCTGTACGATCTGATGGACGCGCGCATCGTCGAGCGCGCGCTGCAGGGCAACGAGATCGAGATCGCGCCGCTCGCCTTCATGCGCGGCCGCACGCTGACCAATGCCGTGATCATCCTCGACGAGGCGCAGAACACGACCTCGATGCAGATGAAGATGTTCCTGACGCGCCTCGGCGAGAACAGCCGCATGATCGTCACCGGCGATCCTTCCCAGATCGACCTGCCGAACGGGCAGGCCTCCGGCCTTGCGGAAGCCTGCAAGCTGCTCGATGGCGTCGAAGGCATCGCGCAGGTAAAGTTCGCGGCCGAGGACGTCGTCCGCCACGAATTGGTGGCGCGAATCGTCGCCGCCTATGAGGGATTGCCGGCACGGCCGGCGATCGGCAAATCTTGACCCGACAAACTGCTGCCGGAAACCTGGTTCATTCGGCCGTCTCCAACATCCAAGATCGATGGCACGCCCTGCCCTTCCCCAGACCGAGGTCCTCGTCACCGCCGATTGCTGGCAGGCCGAACCGGGCGCGGACGCCGTGATCCATCGCGCCATCGCGGCGGCCGCCGAAATCGCCGATTGCGACACGGATGACGCCGAACTCGCAGTCATGCTGACCGACGACAGCGGCATCCGCACACTGAACAGCAACTGGCGCGGCATCGACAAGCCGACCAATGTGCTGTCGTTCCCCGCGCTGCAGCCGACCGGCGACATCCCGGACGACATGCCCCGCATGCTCGGCGACATCGCGATCGCCTACGAGACGACGCGGCGGGAAGCCGACGAGGAAAGCAAGCCGTTCGACCACCATTTGAGTCATCTCGCGGTGCACGGCTTCCTGCACCTGATCGGCTACGATCACGAGAACGACGACGACGCCGAGGCGATGGAGGCGCTGGAACGCGATATCCTCGCGCAGCTCGGCATTCCCGACCCCTATGCGGGAAACGGGAACGGATGAACTGAGATGCCGGACCCAGAACCTAGCATAGAGAAGACCAGGGCGAGCTCGCGCAACCCGGACAACCTGCCGGCGCTGGTGCAGCAGGGCGAAGTGATGCGCCCGGCCGCCGAGAGCTGGCTGCTGCGCGCGATCCGCACCCTGTTCGGCTGGAAAGCCGGCTCGGTGCGCGACGACCTCAAGGTGGTGCTCGATGCGACGACGCCGGAAGACGTCGGCTTCTCCGTCATCGAGCGCACCATGCTGCGCAACATCCTGTCGCTGCACGAGCGTCGCATTGCGGACGTGATGGTGCATCGCGCCGACATCATCGCGGTCAAGCGCGACATCCAGCTCGGCGAATTGCTGACCCTGTTCGAAAGCGCGGCGCATTCGCGGCTTGTCGTCTACAACGAGACGCTCGACGATCCCGAGGGCATGGTGCATATCCGCGACCTCCTGGCCTTCATGACCGCGAAAGCGCGCGTCGGCGAAGGGGCCAAGACGCGGCGCAAGAAGCCGTTCCCGGCGGGGCTTGACCTGCGCACCGTCGACCTCGCGCTGCCGCTGTCGGAAGCCAACATCACGCGCAAGCTGCTCTATGTGCCGCCGTCGATGCGGGCGATCGACCTGTTGGCGCAAATGCAGGCCTCGCGCGTGCATCTTGCCCTCGTCGTCGACGAATATGGCGGCACCGACGGGCTGGTGTCGATCGAGGACATCGTCGAGCAGGTCGTCGGCGAGATCGACGACGAGCACGACAGCGACGATCCGCCCTCCATCGTCCGTCAGGCCGACAATTCCTTCATCGCCGATGCGCGCGCCAGCCTCGACGACGTCCGCAGGGTGATCGGCGAGGAGTTCATCACCGGCGAGGCCGGCGAGGAGGTCGAAACGCTCGGCGGCTATCTCGTCTCCCAGGTCGGCCGGCTGCCGGTGCGCGGCGAATTGATTTCCGGCCCCGGCAATTTCGAGGTCGAAGTGCTCGACGCCGATCCGCGCCGCGTCAAGCGGCTGCGCATCGCGACGCGCAGGGAGCGGCCCGCCCCGCCGCGCCAGCGCGAACGCGGCAAGCGCGACGCGGCTTCCGAGCCGAACCAGTCTTCCGGCAGCGATACGCCGCCGGCCGCCGGCGACGGAGCCGCCTCGCAGTGAAGCGAAACGGCAGACTCCGGGCGGCCGCCTTCTCGATCATCCTCGCCTGGGGATGGAAGCGCGCCTTCATCGCGCTCGCCGCCGGCATGCTGTCGGCGCTCGCGATGGCGCCGTTCAATGCGTGGCCGATCCTGTTCCTGACCTTTCCCGTCGTGGTCTGGCTGATCGATGGCGCGGCGGCCGGCAAATGGCGCGGCGTGCCTGCGGCGGCAATGTCCGGATTCTGGTTCGGCTTCGGCTATTTCGTTCCGGGCCTTTACTGGACCGGCTATGCCTTCTTCGTCGATGCGCCGACCTTCGCCTGGCTGTCGCCGTTCGCCGTGCTCGGGCTGCCCGCCTATCTCGCGCTCTATCCGGCGCTCGGCTTCGCGCTGGCGCGGCTGCTGTGGACGCGGGATGCTTCGCGGATTCTCGCACTCGCCGCCACGCTGACGGCAAGCGAATGGCTGCGCGGCCATCTGCTGACCGGCTTTCCCTGGAATGCCTACGGCTATGCGCTGTCCGAGCCGCTGGCGCTGGCGCAGTTCGCCTCGGTAATCGGGCTGTGGGGCATGACTTTCCTCGCCGTCGCGATCTTCGCCAGCCCCGCGGTGCTGATCGAAGGCAAGTCGCACCGCAAGCCCTGGATCGCCCCGGTCGCCGCGCTCGCAACCTTGCTGGCGCTCGGCGTCTTCGGCGTCATCAGGCTTTCGCAAAACCCGGCCGCGATGGTGTCGCACGTCAAACTGCGCATCATGCAGCCCAACCTGCAGCAGGACGTCAAATTCAACTACTCCGCCAAGCAGCAGGTCATGCAGAAATACCTCGCGCTGTCGGATCGCGCCACCGGACCGCAATCGACCGGCGTGCGCGACGCCAGCATCCTGATCTGGCCGGAATCCGCATTCCCCTTCTTTCTGACGCGCGAAGCCGATGCGATGGCGCAGATCGCGGATCTGCTGCCGAAGGGCACGGTGCTGGTCACGGGCGCGGTCCGCCTGCCCGAGGATGCACGGCCGGGCCAACCGGTCACCCGCGCCTACAACTCGATCTACGTGATCGACCACGACGGCAGCGTGTTGTCGGTTTATGACAAGACGCATTTGGTCCCGTTTGGCGAATACCTGCCATTCCAGAGCTGGATGGAAAGCATCGGCCTCAGCCAGCTCACCAAGGTGCAGGGCGGCTACATTGCCGGGACGCGCCGGCGTCCGCTCGACGTGCCGAACGCGCCGCGCGCGCTGCCGCTGATTTGCTATGAAGCGATCTTCCCCGGCAGGCTGGCCGACGGCAACGATCGCGCCGGCTGGATCGTCAATCTGACCAACGACGGCTGGTTTGGAATCTCGACCGGCCCCTACCAGCACTTGCAACAGGCGCGACTGCGCGCAATCGAAGAAGGCCTGCCGGTAGTGCGCGCCGCCAACACCGGAATCTCAGCGGTCGTCGATCCCATGGGGCGAATCGTCGCGAGGCTCGGCCTCGGAATCGAGGGTGTTCTCGATGCCAACCTGCCTTCCGCGATTCCGCCGACGTTTTATGCACGGCTGGCGAACATTCCTGCGGCAATAATGGTGGCGCTTGCCCTGATCTTCGTCGTGTACCGGCGCGCGAAGCGGCAGGACTTCCGAGCGTGATTTCGGAATTCAAATTCGCAGAAATTTAGAATGCGTCCAGACTTCCACCTGTTGACAGGACGCCATGTCAATTCGCATTGTGCGGCCGAATTCAACCAGTCAGTTCATTGCTCCAGCGCAGGCGCTCCTTCCTCCGAGCGGAATTTGACGGTTTGGCGGTGGGAAGCAGTGTGGCTTCTCGGCGCTGAAAACCAAGGAGAGTTGGAGAATGTCGACCAAAGCGCCGAACCCGGTGGACAAATATGTCGGCAGCCGCGTACGCATGCGCCGCATCATGCTGGGCATGAGCCAGGAAAAACTCGGCGAGGCGCTCGGCCTTACCTTCCAGCAGATCCAGAAATACGAGAAGGGCACCAATCGCGTTGGCGCCAGCCGCTTGCAGCAGATTTCCGAGGTGCTGAAGGTGCCGGTGTCCTTCCTGTTCGACGGCGGGCCGAGCGGCGTGGCCGCGGCCGACGGATCGGCCGAGAACGTCTCGCCCGCCTATATCGCGGATTTTCTTGCGACTTCCGAGGGACTTGCGCTGACGCGCGCGTTCACGCGGATACCCGACTCGAAGCTTCGCCGCAGCATTGTCGACCTGGTGGAGCAGATCGCCGAGCGCGAAGCCGCCGAAGACGACCAGAAATCGGCGAAGGCCCGCTGATCCAAGGCGCGATGAGATCATCATCTCGCTTTGGATCAGCGGCCTTCGCCGCGCTGGCGCTTGTCATGCGGCGGACATATAGCTTCGGCCTATGGCAACGACTTCGAAATATCACGTCGGGATGACACCAATTCCTCTCGGCGATCGGGCAGGATCGCTTCAGCCGGTGCTGACGCCGAGATGATTCGCCGCTCCAATCCCGACCGCGACCACGCACATGGACAAGGCTCGTTCTTCGGCCGGCGCAAAGGCCACAAGCTGCGCGCCTCCCAGGCCGACCTGATCGAGACCCTGCTGCCGCGGCTGGCGCTGGAGATTTCCGCGGCCGCGCCGGCGCAACTGGCCGATGTCTTCGACCGGCCGCTCGATGCGATCAGGCTCGAGATCGGCTTTGGCGGCGGCGAGCATCTCGCCGCCGAAGCGCTGGCCTTTCCCGACACCGGCTTCATCGGCTGCGAACCGTATGTGAACGGCATGGCAAAAATCCTCGCCCAGATCGAGGCGCACAACATCGCCAACATCCGCCTGTTCGCCGGCGATGCCGCCGAGCTGCTGGCCTGGGCGCCGCCGCGCTCGCTGGCGCGGATTGATCTCATTCATCCCGACCCCTGGCCAAAGCGAAAACACTGGAAGCGCCGCTTTGTACAGGACGCGACCGTGACCGCCATGGCGCGCGTCATCGAGCCCGGGGGCGAGTTTCGCTTCGTCTGCGACATCGACGATTACTGCGGCTGGACGCTGTCGCATCTGTTGCGCGCGCCGGATTTTGCCTGGCTCGCCGAGCGCGCCGCCGACTGGCAGCAGCCATGGGCGGGCTACACCATGACGCGCTACGGCAGGAAGGCTGCGCGCGAGGGCCGCCGCGCAGCCTATTTGCGATTTCGGCGGGCGTGAGAAGTCGCCCGAGCTATCTCCACCCGTCACGCCCCGGCTGGTCCAGGCTGATCCCGGGTATCCCCGTCCTGGTTGCCGCATTGACCGCGCCATGGCGCGAAGCGAAGCAATCCAATTCACCGGGCGGAAAGCTGGATTGCTTCGTCGCCTGCGCTTCCCGCAAATGACGATGGACAAGCTTACGCCGCCTGGCGCGCCTTCCAGAACGTCACCACCCGCTCCACGGTGGACGGCATCAGCCGCGCGAAATTGAGCCGGGCGGTTTCGAGATCGGACTTCGAGGCCACGCGGTTCGGACCGAGCCGCATCACGATCAGCGCATGCACCGTTGCCCATTCGAGGCCGATGAGCTTGCTGACGATCAGGATCGGGTCGTAGCGATCCCCCGAGATCAGCCGGTCGAGCGTTCCGATCTTCACGCCCGACATCGCCGAGAGCGCGGCGATCGATTCCTCGTATTTGTAGGCCCTTGCGAATTCAAGCAGCGCGCTTTCGTTGAGCGTTCCGGCGGCATGCAGCGCGAGCACCGCGCGCTGCGCCGGCTCGAAATTGCGGCTGCCTTCGACCGGCAGCACCAGGCCGGAAATATCGCCGATCGCCTTCCTGATTGCGGCCTGCCGCGCCGGGTTTGCCGCTTCGAGCAGGCGGCGGCGCACGGCATCGATCGAACCGGCGAGCAATTCCTTCAAATTGCCGTCGGAGATGTCGTCGCGCTGGCCGATGACGAGCGTCAGCACGCCGTCCTGGCCGGCGCGCTTGATCAGTCCGGAATAGCCGGTCGCGGAGAATGCTGCGCCGGCATTGGTGGCCGTGACGCGCACCACGTCGCGGTCGCCGCGGCGAACGAGGACGTCGGTCACGCCGGTCGACAGCGTCGGCCGTTCCGCCATGGCGAGCAGATGTTGCTGGCCCTTTTCGCGCGCGATCTCGACCAGGGCACTCTCGTCGATGACGGGCGACTGGCGCAGCAGCGGACCGGCGATCGCGATTTCATCTTCGCGCGCCAGCCGGCCAACCAGATGGCGCGGCGCATTGGCGACCGGAGCGAGCCATTCGGCGATATCGGTGCGGACCGTCAGTTCGGCGTGCGGCACGAGCCCCAGCAGGATGCCGTCGAAGAACTCGACATGCTCGGGCCTGAAGCCGCCGGCACCCTGGAGAAACAACTCGGCGATCCGCCGCGCCGCCTCGGCACGACGTTGCGGATCGTCGCCACGGACGATTTCGTCGAGCCCGGGGACCAGCGATGTCGCGAGCGCCATTTAACCCACTCAACCGGCGGAACTTTGCCGGGTTCTCGGGCCAATCTAGGCGATGCGGGGTGAACGAAGGGTTTCCCGAAAAAACCGTCTGCAACAGGCTAAATTCTTGCTTAACGGGCCCGCCGGCGGACCTGACGGGCCTTGCCGGACGCTGCAGAAACCGCTATATCGGCAGCAACTTACATGTCTCATACGATCGCGTATTGAGAGTGGGCCCCCCGGGACCCGCTCTTTTTTATTACCTGAACGAGGCTGGCCTCCCAACGGACGTCGGCGGATATTCGGGGAACCGGCCGGGCCGAGGCTTAAGGCCCTGACAACCTTCACGAACGAAGCGAACTTGAACCTGGTGATGTCCGAACCAACCGTGCCCTCCATGGATGCCGGATTGCTGGCCGAGCCGCGGCTCGTGGTCGAGCCGGGCGTGGCAGCGCGGGTATCGGCGATCGCCGAGCCGGTGCTGCAGGGCATGGGCTATCGCCTCGTCCGCATCCGGATTTCCGGCGAGGCCGGCTGCACCGTCCAGATCATGGCCGAGCGGCCGGATGGAACCATGCTGATCGAGGATTGCGAGGCGGTGTCGCGGGCGCTGTCGCCTGTGCTCGATATCGCCGATCCCATCGAGCGCGCCTACAGGCTGGAAATTTCCTCGCCGGGCATCGACCGCCCGCTGGTGCGCCGCTCCGACTTCGAGCGCAATGCCGGCCATCTCGTGAAAATCGAAATGGCGGTTGCCGCTCACGGCCGCAAGCGGTTTCGCGGCATGATCGCCGGCGTCGAAGGCGACACCGTGCGCATCAGGCGAGACGACATCAAGGACGGCGAAGAGGCCGACGTCTTGCTGGTCATGGAAGATATCGCCGAGGCGCGGCTCGTCCTTACCGACGAGCTGGTTGCGGAATCGATGCGGCGCGGCAAGGCCGCCGAACGCGAGGCCCGGCGCGACCTCGGGCTTGCGCCGCCGCTCGCCGAACATGCCAGGCGCGATTTGTCCAGGGACAAGCGCAAGGACCACAAGCCGAAAAGCCTGAAGCCGAAGAAGCCGCTACCGACCAACACCAAGAAACATCGCCTCGCCGCCGAGCGCGCGCGCAGCGGCGACATCGACCCTTACGAAGGAGACTAGGCCATGGCAGTCAGTGCCAACAAACTCGAGCTGCTGCAGATCGCGGACGCCGTCGCGCGCGAAAAGTCGATCGACCGTTCGATCGTGATCGCCGCAATGGAGGACGCCATCGCCAAGGCGGCGCGCGCCCGTTACGGCAGCGAGACCGACGTGCACGCCGAGATCGACGCCAAGAAAGGCGAGCTGCGGCTGTCGCGCCACATGCTGGTGGTCGAAAACGTCGAGAACCACTCCAACCAGATTTCGCTCATCGATGCCCGCCGCGCCAATCCGGGCGCGCAGATCGGCGACACCATCGCCGACACCCTGCCGCCGCTTGAATATGGCCGCATCGCCGCCCAGTCCGCCAAGCAGGTGATCGTGCAGAAGGTGCGCGAGGCCGAGCGCGACCGGCAGTATCAGGAATTCAAGGACCGGATCGGCGATATCGTCAACGGCGTCGTCAAGCGCGTCGAATACGGCAGCGTGATCGTCGACCTCGGCCGCGGCGAGGCCATCATCCGCCGCGACGAGATGCTGCCGCGCGAGGTGTTCCGCAACGGCGACCGCGTCCGCGCCTATATCTTCGACGTCCGCCGCGAAACCCGCGGCCCGCAGATATTCCTGTCCCGCACCCACCCGCAGTTCATGGCAAAGCTGTTCGCGCAGGAAGTGCCGGAAATCTATGACGGCATCGTCGAGATCAAGGCGGTCGCCCGCGATCCCGGCTCGCGCGCCAAGATCGGCGTGGTGTCGCGCGATTCTTCCGTCGACCCGGTCGGCGCCTGCGTCGGCATGCGCGGCTCGCGCGTGCAGGCCGTGGTGAACGAGCTGCAGGGCGAGAAGATCGACATCATTCCGTGGTCGCCCGACATCGCGACCTTCGTGGTCAACGCGCTGGCGCCGGCGGAAGTCGCCAAGGTCGTCATCGACGAAGACCGCGAGCGCATCGAAGTCGTGGTGCCCGACACCAACAACCAGCTGTCGCTGGCGATCGGCCGCCGCGGCCAGAACGTCCGCCTCGCCTCGCAGCTTACCGGCTGGGACATCGACATCCTGACCGAGCAGGAAGAGTCGGAGCGCCGCCAGGCCGACTTCGAGAATTCGACCCGCGTCTTCATGGAAGCGCTCAATGTCGACGAGGTGGTCGGTCAGCTGCTGGCCTCCGAAGGCTTCACCTCGGTGGAGGAACTGGCACTGGTGGACGTGCGCGAGCTCGCCGGCATCGAGGGTTTCGACGAGGAAACCGCCAACGAGCTGCAGAACCGCGCCAAGGAATATCTCGAGCAGCAGGAGGCTGAACTGGAAACCCGTCGCAAGGAACTCGGCGTCGCCGACGACATGAAGGACGTCCCCGGCGTCACGTCCAAGATGATGGTCAAGCTCGGCGAGAATGACGTCAAGACGGTCGAGGATCTCGCCGGCTGCGCCACCGACGATCTGGTCGGCTGGACCGAGCGCAAGGAAGGCAGCGAGCCGGTCAAGCATGCCGGCTTCCTCGATGGGCTCGAGGTTTCCCGCGAAGACGCCGAGGCCATGATCATGCAGGCGCGCGTCAAGGCGGGCTGGATCACCGAGGAAGAGCTCGCCAAGCAGCCTGCGGAGGCCGAAGCCTCCGAAGACGAGCCGGCGGCCTAGCGCGCGTTCGGCACGAGTGGAGACCGGTCTTGCGACAAGAACTCACGCAAAATAAAGCGGCGTAGGAGATGCCCCGCGCATGCTCGCCATCGTTGACCCCGAACTCGACAACGGGCCGCGGACCGGCAAGTCCGCGACGATGCGGATGTGCGCGGTCAGCCGGCAGGTGCGGCCGGTCGAGGAACTGATCCGCTTCGTGCTGTCGCCGCAAGGCGAGGTGGTTCCCGATCTGAAGCGCAAGCTGCCGGGCCGGGGCCTCTGGATATCCGCTTCAAGGGCCAGGGTTGCGGAAGCGGTACGCCGTAACCAATTCAGCCGTGGGTTCAAGCGCGACGTCCGCGCCGCGCCAACACTGGCCGCCGATACCGAAATATTGCTGGTCCGCAGCGCCATCGAGGCGCTGGCCATGGCCGCCAAGGCCGGTCAGGTGGTGGCCGGCTTTGCCAAGGTGGAAGAGGCCCTCGGCGGCGGGCAGGCCAGGGCCTTGATCCATGCGTCGGACGGCGCAGCCGACGGAATCCGCAAATTGGACGCGATCGTGCGGCAAAGGGACGTGAATCATGGTGAATTTTCCGGATTCGCCATCGTCACTGCGCTGACGTCGGCAGAATTGGATTTGGCACTAGGGCGGGCAAATGTGATACATGCTGCGCTGCTCGCAGGCCCGGCGGGCAAGACCTTCCTGTCGCGTAGCCAGATCCTGGTCCGATACCGGACGGCGGACGACGACAAGACGGCCGGGGCGGCAAAGAATTCTGACTGAACGACACTGAATCAATGTGCGCGATGCGCACAAGGTAATGAGATTAGGACTACTGAATGGTCGATACCAAGACGCCTGGCGAGAAACCCTTGGGCATGCCGAGCAAGACCTTGTCGCTGAAGCCGCGGGTCGAGACCGGCACCGTGCGCCAGAGTTTCAGCCATGGCCGCAGCAAGCAGGTCGTGGTCGAAAAGCGCGGCAAGCGCCGCATGCCGGGCGATGGCGGGCCTGCTGAAGCGCCTGCGCCGGAACCCGTCGCCAAGCCCGCTGCTGCTCCCGCAAGGCCCGCCGGCGGCGGACGCCCCTCCGCGCCGCCCGCCCCGCGCGGCGGCGGCTCCGGTGTCGTGCTGCGCACGCTGACCGAGGACGAGCGCTCGGCGCGCGCCAGCGCGCTGGCCGATGCGAAGGTCCGTGAGGAAGAAGAGCGCCGGATCGCCGAGGAAGAAGCCAAGCGCCGCGCCAGCCGCGAAGGCATCGAGCAGGCCGAACGCGAAGCCGCCGAAGCCCGCCGCAAGGCCGAGGACGAGCGCCACCGCCACGAAGAAGAGGCCAAGCGCAAGGCCGAACAGGAAGCCAAGCGCCGCTTCGGTGAAGCCGAGGCCGCCGCCGCAAAGCCGGCTGCCGCTGCCGCCTCCGCGGCCCGGCCGGCAACCGCAGCCAAGCCGGCCACCACGACCGTGCGCACGCCGCCGGCCGTCAAGACGCCGGGCATCGCCGTCGAAGCCGAGGAAGACGACGGTCCGCGCCAGATTCGCCGCGGCCCCGGCGGCGCCGCGCGCCCCGTCGCTGCGCCCAAGACCACGCACCGGCCCGGCCCGCAGAAGCAGCGCGGCCGTCTCACCGTCACCACCGCGCTCAATGCCGACGACGTGCGCGAGCGCTCGATCGCCTCGTTCCGCCGCCGCACCCAGCGCCTGAAGGGTCACGCCTCGAACGAGGCCAAGGAAAAGCTGGTTCGCGAAGTCACGATTCCCGAGGCGATCACCATTCAGGAACTCGCCAACCGCATGTCGGAGCGTGCGGTCGAGATCATCCGCATGCTGATGAAGCAGGGCGCGATCCACAAGATCACCGACGTGATCGATGCCGACACCGCGCAGCTGATCGCCGAAGAACTGGGCCACACCGTCAAGCGCGTTGCCGCTTCCGACGTGGAAGAAGGCCTGTTCGACGTCGTCGACGATTCCACCGATACCGAGCCGCGCTCGCCCGTGGTGACCGTGATGGGTCACGTCGACCACGGCAAGACCTCGCTGCTCGACGCGTTGCGCCATGCCAACGTGGTCTCCGGCGAGGCCGGCGGCATCACGCAGCACATCGGCGCCTATCAGGTGACATCGCCGGACAGCGGCACCAAGATCACCTTCATCGACACGCCCGGCCACGCCGCGTTCACCGCGATGCGCGCCCGCGGCGCCAAGGTCACCGACATCGTCGTGCTGGTGGTGGCGGCCGATGACGGCGTCATGCCGCAGACGGTCGAAGCCATCAACCACGCCAAGGCGGCCAAGGTGCCGATGATCGTGGCGATCAACAAGATCGACAAGCCGGACGCCAGGCCCGAGCGCGTGCGCACCGAGTTGCTGCAGCACGAGGTGCAGGTGGAGTCGCTCGGCGGCGACGTCGTCGACGTGGAAGTCTCCGCCAAGAACGGCACCAATCTCGACCGCCTGCTGGAAATGATCGCGCTGCAGGCCGACATCCTCGAGCTGAAGACCAATTCGCAGCGTCCGGCCGAAGGTACCGTGATCGAAGCCAAGCTCGACCGCGGCCGCGGACCGGTTGCAACCGTGCTGGTGCAGCGCGGCACCTTGCGTATCGGCGACATCATCGTGGCCGGCGCCGAGATGGGCCGCGTCCGTGCGCTGATCTCCGACCAGGGCGAGAATCTCGAGGAAGCCGGCCCGTCGGTGCCGGTCGAGGTGCTCGGCTTCAACGGGCCGCCCGAAGCCGGCGATCGTCTGGCCGTGGTCGAGAACGAAGCCCGCGCCCGCCAGATCACCAGCTACCGCGCGCATCAGAAGCGCGAGAACGCCGCTGCCAGCGTCTCCGGCATGCGCGGCTCGCTCGAGCAGATGATGTCGCAGCTCAAGACCGCGGGCCGCAAGGAATTCCCGCTGATCGTCAAGGCCGACGTGCAGGGCTCGCTCGAAGCCATCCTCGGCTCGCTGGAGAAGCTCGGCACCGACGAGGTCGCCGCGCGCATCCTGCATGCCGGCGTCGGCGGCATCTCCGAGTCGGACGTAACGCTCGCGGAAGGCTTCAATGCCGCGATCATCGGCTTCTCCGTCCGCGCAAACAAGGAAGCGGCGGCCGCGGCCAAGCGCAACGGCATCGAAATCCGCTACTACAACATCATCTACGATCTCGTCGACGACATCAAAAAGGCGATGTCGGGCCTGCTCGCACCGACGCTGCGCGAAACCATGCTCGGCAATGCGCAGATCCTCGAGATCTTCAACATATCCAAGGTCGGCAAGGTCGCCGGTTGCCGCGTCACCGACGGCACCGTGGAGCGCGGCGCCAACGTTCGCCTCATTCGCGACAACGTTGTCGTTCACGAAGGCAAGCTGTCGACGCTGAAGCGCTTCAAGGACGAAGTGAAGGAAGTGCAGGCCGGCCAGGAATGCGGCATGGCGTTCGAGAACTACGGCGACATGCGCGCGGGCGATGTCATCGAGTGCTATCGTGTGGAGACGATCCAGCGCTCGCTGTAAGTCCGAACCTTACAAAGCGACTGGACTTTTTGCGAACCGAACCGAGGCGTCGTGGCCGGATGTTTTCCGGCCATCCGCGCCCTGTCCCGATTGAACGAGAAAGACGTGATGACCGCGAACTGCGCGGGCATCCGGTTTTGAGACAAGTATAATGCCCCGCCATCACCAGAAGAAAAGCGCCGCATCCGGCGGCTCGCAGCGGCAGTTGCGCGTCGGCGAACTGCTGCGGCATGCGCTGGCCGACATTCTCGCCCAGGGCAGCGTGCACGATCCCGATCTCGAGGGCCACATCATCACCGTGCCGGAAGTGCGGATGTCACCGGACCTCAAACTGGCGACGATCTACGTGATGCCGCTCGGCGGACGCGACACCGAGCTCGTGCTCGCCGCGCTCGACCGCAACAAGAAATATCTGCGCGGCGAGATCGCGCATCGCGTTAACCTGAAATTTGCACCCGACATTCGATTCCGCGCCGACGAACGATTCGACGAAGCGGAACGGATCGAGAAATTACTGCGAACACCTGCGGTGCAGAAAGACCTCGCACCCGGACAGGACGAAGAAGAATGACCGTGACCACGGCGAATGGCACGCGCGACGCGCAGAACGCGTCGGTGCGCGAGGCCGGCGAGAATATTCTTTCCGACACGCGCAGCGAGCCGCGCCGCACCAGCAATGATCCGCGCGCGGGCAGGCAGCAGCAGGTCAAGCGCGATCGCCGCGACGTTCATGGCTGGGTCGTGCTCGACAAGCCGATCGGCATGACCTCGACGCAGGCGGTCGCCGTGGTGAAGCGCCTGTTCAATGCCAAGCGCGCCGGGCATGCCGGCACGCTCGATCCGCTTGCCTCGGGCGGCCTGCCGATCGCGCTCGGCGAAGCGACCAAGACGGTTCCCTTCGTGATGGATGGCCGCAAGCGCTACCGCTTCACGGTCGCCTGGGGCGAGGAGCGCGATACCGACGACACCGAAGGACAGGTGACCCGGACCAGCGAGCTGCGTCCCACCGTCGAGACGATCTCGGCGCTGCTGCCGCGCTTCACCGGCCTGATCGAACAGATCCCTCCGCAATATTCGGCCATCAAGGTGCAGGGCGAACGCGCCTACGACCTGGCGCGGGATGGCGAGACGGTCGAGCTGGCCCCCCGCCCGGTCGAGATTCACCATTTGTCCGTTGTAGAACAGATAGATGCCGACCGGTCGGTGTTCGAGGCCGAGTGCGGCAAGGGCACCTATGTCCGCGCCCTGGCCCGCGATATGGGCCGGATTCTGGGCTGTTTCGGCCATATCTGCGCCCTGCGCCGGACCGTGGTGGGCCCGTTTACCGAAGCGGATATGATTCCGCTGGAAGAATTGGAGGCTTTGTGCAATAGAGCCGCGTCCGGCGAGGGTAGCCTCGCCGACGCGCTCCTTCCCGTTGAGACCGCGCTGGACGACATCCCGGCACTGGCCGTCACACGGGCGGATGCGGCAAGGCTCCACCGGGGCCAGGCCGTTTTGTTGCGCGGACGGGATGCGCCCAATTGTAGCGGCACAGTCTATGTCACGGTAGCGGGCCGTCTTCTGGCGCTCGCCGAACTTGGCAATGGCGAACTCATCCCCAAGCGCGTGTTCAACCTGACCGGGCTGGTTGCCAGCTCCGGTCGCAACGATGAAAGAGTTTGACGATGTCGATTACCGCCGAGCGCAAAGCGGAAGTCATCAAGTCGAGTGCCAACAAGGCCGGCGATACCGGCTCTCCCGAGGTCCAGGTCGCGATCCTGTCGGAACGCATCAACAACCTCACCGACCATTTCAAGACCCACGTGAAGGACAATCACTCCCGTCGTGGCCTTTTGAAGCTCGTGTCAACGCGCCGCTCCCTTCTCAATTATCTGAAGAACAAGGACGAGGCGCGTTACAAGGCGCTGCTCGAAAAGCACAATATTCGTCGCTGAGCACGCTATGGCGCGCGCCGCCGGCGCGCGTTTTTGCATGATCTTCCGGAAGATCCGGCTTTCGATTCCCGAAAGACGATCATGCGCAAGGCCATGGTCCCGAATGAATGGACGGACCATGCGCGAAGTAAACGTCCAGCAGCAATCCGGCCGCTGGACAGGGCAAGATGCCCATGACTGACGAGAGGATGGACGCCATCCGAAACATCAAGACCATGGCAGGATCGCCGGGCGCTGATCGGCATTTTCGATCAGCGTCCCGCCATCTTGCGCATGGTCTTTTTGTTTTTGGGCTCCGTCGCTCGTGAACCCATGAAAGAAGACCGATATGTTCAACAAGCATTCCGTGGAAATCGACTGGGGTGGACGCCCCCTCAAGCTTGAGACCGGAAAGATGGCGCGGCAGGCCGATGGCGCGGTTGTCGCGACCTATGGCGAAACCGTCGTGCTCGCCACCGTCGTGGCGGCAAAGGCGCCGCGCGAAGGCGTCGACTTCCTGCCGCTGACCGTCGACTACCAGGAAAAGACCTATGCCGCGGGCCGCATCCCCGGCGGCTACTTCAAGCGCGAGGGACGGCCGACCGAAAAGGAGACGCTGGTCTCGCGCCTGATCGACCGTCCGATCCGTCCGCTGTTCGTCGACGGCTGGCGCAACGAGACCCAAGTCATCGCCACCGTGCTCTCGCACGATATGGAGAACGATCCGGACATCGTCGCGCTGGTGGCGTCTTCCGCGGCGCTCACCCTGTCCGGCGCCCCGTTCAAGGGCCCGATCGGAGCTGCCCGCGTCGGCTTCGCCAATGACGAGTTCATCCTCAACCCGACGCTCGACGAGATGGCCGACACCCAGCTCGACCTCGTCGTCGCCGGCACGGCCGATGCGGTTTTGATGGTGGAGTCGGAAGCCAAGGAGCTGAACGAAGACATCATGCTCGGCGCCGTCATGTTCGGCCATCGCCACTTCCAGCCGGTGATCAACGCGATCATCGAGCTCGCCGAAAAGGCCGCGAAGGAGCCGCGCGAAGTCACGGTCATCGACAATTCCGCGATCGAAAAGGAAATGCTCGGCCTGATCGAGAAGGATTTGCGCGCGGCTTACGCGATCCCGGTCAAGCAGGACCGCTATGCCGCTGTCGGCGTCGCCAAGGAAAAGGTGATGGCGCACTATTTCCCGGAAGGCCAGGAGCCGAAATACGACAAGCTCCGCGTCGCCGGCGTGTTCAAGGAGCTGGAAGCCAAGATCGTCCGCTGGAACATCCTGGACACCGGCAAGCGCATCGACGGCCGCGACGTCAAGACGGTCCGCAACATCGTCGCCGAAGTCGGCGTGCTGCCGCGCGCCCACGGCTCGGCGCTGTTCACCCGCGGCGAGACCCAGGCGCTGGTGGTGGCGACGCTGGGCACCGGCGAAGACGAGCAGTACATCGACGCGCTGTCGGGAACGTATAAGGAGACGTTCCTGCTGCACTACAATTTCCCCCCCTTCTCGGTCGGCGAGACCGGCCGCCTCGGCGGCACCAAGCGGCGCGAGACCGGTCACGGCAAGCTCGCCTGGCGCGCCATCCATCCCGTGCTGCCGCCGCATCACGAGTTCCCCTACACCATTCGCGTGGTGTCGGAGATCACGGAGTCCAACGGCTCCTCGTCGATGGCCTCGGTCTGCGGCGCCTCGCTGTCGCTGATGGATGCCGGCGTGCCGCTGAAGCGGCCCACTGCCGGCATCGCCATGGGCCTCATTCTCGAGGACAAGCGCTATGCGGTGCTGTCCGACATCCTCGGCGACGAGGATCATCTCGGCGACATGGACTTCAAGGTGGCGGGCACCGAGGCCGGCATCACCTCGCTGCAGATGGACATCAAGATCGAGGGCATCACCGAGGAAATCATGCGCGTCGCGCTTGGCCAGGCCAGGGAAGGCCGCGTGCACATCCTCGGCGAAATGTCCAAGGCGCTGACCTCGGCGCGCGCCGAGCTCGGCGAATACGCGCCGCGCATCGAGACCTTCAAGATCGCCACCGACAAGATCCGCGAAGTGATCGGCACCGGCGGCAAGGTGATCCGCGAGATCGTCGAGAAGACCGGCGCCAAGATCAACATCGAGGACGACGGCACCGTGAAGGTCGCCTCCAACGACGGCGAGGCGATGAAGGCCGCCATCAAGTGGATCAAGTCGATCGCCTCCGATCCGGAGATCGGCCAGATCTACGAGGGCACCGTGGTCAAGGTGATGGAGTTCGGCGCGTTCGTGAACTTCTTCGGCGCCCGCGACGGTCTCGTTCATATCAGCCAGCTCGCCGCCAACCGCGTGCAGAAGACCTCCGACGTCGTCAAGGAAGGCGACAAGGTCAAGGTCAAGCTGCTCGGCTTCGATGACCGCGGCAAGACGCGGCTGTCGATGAAGGCGGTTGATCAGGCCACCGGCGAAGATCTCGAAGCCAAGACCGAAGCCCCGGCGCCGCGCGAAGCCGCCGGCGAGTAAGTCACGGCACATCACAATTCGGAAAGGGCGGCCGAAAGGGCGCCCTTTTTGTTTGTTCCGTCACATGCTGCGGCCATAGGGTTACGATGCGCGCTTCCGCCGCAGCGTCATCGTGACGGTAGTGAAACCGGACATGGCTATCGCCGCGTAACTGAACGCGCAGTCGCGCGTTGTGCCCGACCCGCCCCTGACAGGAGAGTCCCATGTCTTCCGTATCCCGGCCTTTCATATCCCGGCGTCATCTCATGTTTGCCGCCACCGGTATCGTCGCCGCTGCCGCCGCCCCGCGCATCGTGTTCGCGCAAGCCGCGATGGCGCCCGCCGGTCCGTTCAAGGTCGACCCCCTCGCCTTCCCCGCCAACGCGCTGGAGCCGCATATCGATGCCAAGACGATGGAAATCCATCACGACCGGCATCACCAAGCCTACGTCACCAATTTGAACAATTTCGCCAAGGACAATCCGCAGATCGCGGCAAAGCCGATTACGGACGTGCTCGCCAGTCTCAACGACGTGCCGGAGGCGATCCGCACCGGCGTGCGCAACAACATGGGCGGCCACGCCAACCACACCATGTTCTGGCAGATCATGGGACCGAACGGCGGCAAGCCGGAAGGCGAACTGCTCGCCGCGATCGACAGCGACCTCGGCGGCATGGAAAAATTGCAGACCGACTTCAACGCCGCCGGCGGCCGCGTGTTCGGCTCCGGCTGGGTGTTCGTAACCGTCTCAAGGGACGGCAAGCTCGCGATCGAGACGCGTCCCAACCAGGACAATCCGATCATGGACGGCAAGCGCGCGCTGCTCGGCAACGACGTGTGGGAGCACGCCTATTATCTGACCTACCAGAACCGCCGCCCGGATTATCTGAAGGCCTGGTGGAATACGGTGAACTGGAAAGCGGTCGGCGAGCGCTACGCCGCCGCCAAGGCCGGCACACTCGGCGTCTAGGTTATGGCCAGACTCAGACTGGCGCAATGACGGAGGTGCACTTCCTCTCCCGCTTGCGGGGAGGACCGGGATGAGGGTGCTTCGAACAGACGGTGCCCGCGGGGAGAGCCCCCCACCCGGCGCTTCGCGCCGACCTCCCCCGCAAGCGGGAGAGGTTAAGCGAAGCCGTAGCCGGTCGCTTGGTCTCAATCCCTGCCGCGCTGTGATCCAGAAAAAAAACCGGGTGCAGGATCACCTGCACCCGGTCCTTTACTTCACGATCCCTGCCCGATCAGGCGGCGGCGACGTCGAAGCGGTCGGCGTTCATTACCTTGTTCCATGCCGCCACGAAATCGTTGGCGAATTTCTGCTTCGAATCCGCACAGGCATAGACTTCCGCAAAGGCGCGGAGCTGCGAGTGCGAACCGAACACGAGGTCGACACGGGTAGCGGTCCACTTCGCGGCGTGGGTCTTGCGGTCGCGGCCTTCATACGTGCCGTCCGCAGCCGGCGTCCACACCGTGTTCATGTCGAGCAGGTTGACGAAGAAGTCGTTGCTCAACGTCTCCGGCTTGCTGGTGAAGACGCCGTGCTTGGACTTGCCGGCATTGGCGCCGAGCACGCGAAGACCGCCGATCAGCGCGGTCATCTCCGGTCCGGTCAGCCGCAGCAACTGCGCGCGGTCGATCAGCGCCTCTTCCTGCGCCATGAACTGGTGCTTCTTGGCGTTGACGTAGTTGCGGAAGCCGTCGGCACGCGGCTCCAGCGGAGCGAACGATTCGACATCGGTCTGGTCCTGCGAAGCGTCGGCGCGGCCCGGCGTGAAGGGCACCTTCACGTCCACGCCGGCATCCTTGGCGGCCTTCTCGATCGCGGCAGCGCCGCCGAGCACGATCAGGTCGGCCAGCGAGACCTTGCCGGACTCCTTTTGGATCGCTTCGAGCTTGGTGAGCACGGTGTTCAGCTCAGCCGGCTGGTTGACCTCCCAGTCCTTCTGCGGGGCCAGGCGAATGCGCGCACCGTTGGCGCCGCCGCGCTTGTCGGAGCCGCGGAACGTCGAGGCCGACGCCCATGCGGTGGAGACGAGCTGGGACACGGTGAGGCCGGAAGCGAGTATCTTCGCCTTCAGCGCGGCGACATCGGCATCGCCGATTGACGAACCGGCATCCGGGATCGGATCCTGCCAGATCAGCGTTTCCTTCGGCACCAGCGGGCCGAGATATCGTGCGCGCGGACCCATATCGCGATGCGTCAGCTTGAACCAGGCCCGCGCAAAGGCGTCGGCGAACTGGTCCGGATGCTCGTAGAAGCGTCGCGAGATCTTCTCATAGGCCGGATCGAAGCGCAGCGACAGGTCGGTGGTCAGCATGGTCGGCACATGCTTCTTCGACTTGTCATAGGCGTCCGGAATGCTGGCTTCCGCCCCCTTGGCCTTCCACTGCTTGGCGCCGGCCGGGCTCTTGGTCAGCTCCCATTCGAAGTCGAACAGGTTCTTGAAGAAGAGGTTGCTCCACCTGGTCGGCGTCTGCGTCCAGGTGACTTCCGGTCCGCCGGTGATCGTATCGGCGCCGATGCCGGTGCCGTGCTTGCTCTTCCAGCCGAGACCCTGGTCTTCCAGCTCGCCCATCTCCGGCTCCGGGCCGACCAGCGAGGGATCGCCGGCGCCGTGGGTCTTGCCGAAGGAATGGCCGCCGGCGATCAGCGCGACGGTCTCTTCGTCGTTCATCGCCATGCGGAAGAAGGTTTCGCGGATGTCCTTGGCGGCAGCGACCGGGTCGGGATTGCCGTTCGGGCCTTCCGGATTGACGTAGATCAGGCCCATCTGCACCGCGCCAAGCGGTTCGGCAAGCTGGCGTTCGCCGCTGTAGCGCTCATCGCCGAGCCACGTCCCTTCGGGACCCCAGAACAGTTCTTCCGGCTCCCAGACGTCGACACGTCCGCCGGCGAAGCCAAACGTCTTGAAGCCCATCGACTCCAGCGCCACGTTGCCGGCGAGGATCATCAGGTCGGCCCACGATATCTTGGAGCCGTATTTCTGCTTGATCGGCCACAGCAGGCGCCGCGCCTTGTCGAGATTGGCGTTATCCGGCCAGCTGTTCAGCGGCGCGAAGCGCTGCTGACCGGCACCGGCGCCGCCGCGGCCATCCGTGATGCGGTAAGTGCCGGCGCTGTGCCAGGCCAGGCGGATCATCAGGCCGCCGTAGTGACCGAAATCGGCCGGCCACCATTCCTGCGAGTCCGTCATCAACGCCGTGAGATCCTTGATGACGGCGTCGAGATCGAGAGACTTGAATTCCCTGGCGTAGTCGAACGCCTCGCCCATCGGATCGGACAGGGTGGAATTGCGGTGCAGCACCGAAACATCCAGCGAATCCGGCCACCAGTCGCGATTTAGAGGTCCACGGGAGCCCGTGAACGGGCATTTCGTCTTGTCATCCATAACTGCCTCCTGACGGCGTTCTTGAGCGGATTGGAACCAATCTAATCCGCGCCGTGCCATCAGGTGAAGTTGATTTTAGTGATAAGCGCAATAAGATATTCTGATGACAAATCTGTCGATGCGTCAGCTCCGGTATTTCGATGCGCTGGCACGGCACGGCCATTTCGGCCGCGCCGCCGACGCATGCTCGATTTCGCAGCCGGCACTGTCGATGCAGATCAAGGAGATGGAGGAAGCGCTCGGCGGCGCCCTGCTCGAACGCAGCGCGCGGCAATTCACGCTCACCCGGCTCGGCGAGCAACTGATCGAACGGGTCCGCGATATCCTGCGTTCGGTCGATGAACTCGGCGATTTCGCCCGCGCCTCGCGCGACCGTTTCGCCGGGCGGCTGCGCATCGGCATGATCCCGACGGTGGCGCCCTATCTGCTGCCGCGCATCATCGGCGATCTGACGCGGGTGCATCCGGAACTCGACATCCAGGTGCGCGAGACGCTGACGCCGAAGCTGATCCAGGAGCTTTCGGAGGGGCGACTCGACACCGCGATTGTCGCCTTGCCGGTGTCGGAGCCATCGCTGACCGAGGTCGCCCTGTTCAGCGAGGATTTCTTGCTGGTTCGGCCGCGCAGGGACGAGGGAACGCCGGTGCCGAGCCGCGAAATGCTGCGCGAGATGCGGCTGCTGCTGCTGGAGGAAGGCCACTGCTTCCGCGACCAGGCGCTGTCGTTCTGCAAGATGCACTCCTCGCCGCGCGAGCTGCTCGACGCGAATTCACTCTCCACGCTGGTGCAGATGGTGAGCGCCGGTGTCGGCGTGACATTGATCCCGGAGATGGCGGTGGCGGTGGAGACGCGCTCGGCCGCGGTGTCGATAGCGCGTTTCAAGAACCCGCAGCCGTCTCGCACCATCGGGATGGTCTGGCGCAAGACCAGCCCTTTGGCGCGCCAGCTCACCCAGATCTCCGAGGTCGTCAATCTTTCGGCCGGCAAGGCGCGCGGGCGCACGAGGAATGGCGGCACACGTCAGCAGCGGAGCTGAGCGGCGCGCCTTGTTTCGGCCCGGTTGGATCGCGTAGTTTCTCGCCGTCTCAGCAGCAGAAGACCGCCGCGGATTCGGGAGGGATGCAATGATGAAACTCTACTGGTGCCCGCGCTCGCGCTCGTTCACCGCGCTCTGGCTGATGGAAGAGACCGGACGGCCCTACGAGCGCGTGCTGACCGACATCACCGCGGGCGCACAGCGGACGCCGGAATATCTCGCCATCAATCCGATGGGCAAGGTGCCGGCGCTGCAGGATGGCGATGCGACCATGGCGGAAGCTGCCGCGATCTGCGCCTATGTCGCGGAGCGCTATCCGGATGCGAAACTGGCGCCGCCGGTCGGCGATCCCGCGCGCGCGAAATATCTCTACTGGCTGTTCTACGGTCCGGGCTGCATCGAGCCGGCGGTCGTGCAGCTCGCAACGAAGATCGAGATGAATCCGGTCGCCGCCGGATGGGGCGACGCGCAGCGCGTGATCGATGTGCTCGACGCGGCGCTGCAAGAGGGCCCCTGGCTGCTCGGTGAAAACTTCTCCGCCGCCGACATCGTGATCGGCTCGGGCCTGAATTTCGGCGTGCGGCTGTTCAAGATCATGCCGTCGCGGCCGTCGTTCGACGCCTATATCGCGCGCTGCATGCAACGTCCGGCGTTCCAGCGCGCCGAGAAGCTGGCGGCCGGTTAGTCCGGTTTCAGCGTCTCCGGCCGCGGCATCGAGATGATGTTGTAGCCGCAATCGACATAATGCGTTTCGCCGGTGACGCCGCCGGAGAGTTCCGAGAGCAGGTACAGTGCGGAGCCGCCGAGTTCCTCGAGCGTCACGCCGCGGCCGAGCGGCGAATTCTTCTGCTGGAAAGCGAACATGGCGCGCGCATCGCCGATGCCGGAGCCGGCAAGCGTGCGGATCGGACCTGCCGACAGCGCGTTGACGCGAATGTTGCGGGATCCGAAATCGACCGCGAGGTAACGCACCGATGCTTCCAGCGCGGCCTTGGCGACGCCCATCACGTTGTAATTCGGCATGGCCCGCTCCGAGCCGCCGAAGGTCAGCGTGATCATGGCGCCGCCGCTCTCCGGCATCAAATCGGCCGCGCGCCTGGCAAGCTCGGTGAAGGAGAAGCAGGAGATCACCATGGTGCGGGAGAAATTCGCGCGCGTGGTGTCGGCGTAGCGGCCCTTCAGCTCGTTCTTGTCGGAGAAGCCGATGGCGTGCACGAGGAAATCGAGCCTGCCCCATTTGGCACGCAGCGCGTCGAACACCGCGTCCACGCTGGCGATGTCCTCGACATCGCAGGGCAGCACGGTGTCGACCTTGAGCGCTTCCGCCAGCGGCTTGACGCGCTTGCCGAGCGCATCGCCCTGATAGGTGAAGGCGAGTTCCGCGCCCTGGGCCTTGAGCGCCTGGGCGATGCCCCACGCAATGGAGTGATCATTGGCGATGCCCATGATCAGACCGCGTTTTCCATGCATCAGGCCCTGCATCGTCGCCATTCCTTCGTCGCTGTTTTGCGCAGTATCCAAGACGTCAAAGGCCGGGACAAGCCCGGCCATGACGGCAAACCGATATTATTCAGATGACGGCCCGCGTCACGCGTCGAGCCGCTTGAACACCAGGGTGGCGTTGGTTCCGCCGAAGCCGAACGAGTTCGACAGCACGGTGCCGAGCCTGGCGTTGTCGATGCGCTTGCGCACGATCGGCATGTCGGCGAACGCCGGATCGAGCTCGGTGATGTGCGCGCTCTCGCAGACGAAACCGTTGTTCATCATCAGCAACGAATAGATCGCTTCCTGCACGCCGGTGGCGCCGAGCGAATGGCCGGTCAGCGCCTTGGTCGCCGCGATCGGCGGACACTTCTCGCCGCTGCCGAAAACCTTGCGGATCGCCTCGATTTCCGGGGGATCGCCGGCCGGCGTCGAGGTGGCATGCGGGTTGATGTAGTCGATCGGCGTCTTCACGGTTTCCAGCGCCATCCGCATGCAGCGCTCGGCGCCCTCGCCCGACGGCGCCACCATGTCATAGCCGTCGGAGGTCGCGCCGTAGCCGACCACCTCGCCATAGATGCGCGCGCCGCGCGCCTTGGCATGCTCGAGCTCTTCCAGAACGACGACACCGGCGCCGCCGGCAATCACGAAGCCGTCACGACTTACGTCATAGGGACGCGAAGCGGTCGACGGCGTGTCGTTGTATTTCGAGGACATTGCCCCCATGGCGTCGAACAGTACCGAGAGCGTCCAGTCGAGTTCCTCGCAGCCGCCGGCGAAGATCACGTCCTGCTTGCCGATCTGGATCGTCTCGTAGGCATTGCCAATGCAATGGTTCGACGTCGCGCAGGCCGACGAGATCGAATAATTCACGCCCTTGATCTTGAACCAGGTCGCCAGCGTCGCGGACGCCGTCGACGACATGCCCTTGGGCACGGCAAACGGGCCGATGCGCTTTGGACCCTTGGTCCGCGCGGTGTCGGCGGCTTCGACCAGCGTGCGCGTCGACGGTCCGCCCGAGCCCATGATGATGCCGGTGCGGACGTTGGAGACGTCGGAAGGCTCGAGGCCGGAATCCTGGATCGCCTGCTCCATCGCGACGTGATTCCACGCCGCGCCTTCGGCCAGGAAGCGCATGGCGCGGCGGTCGATCAACCCGGAAGGATCAAGCGTCGGCGCACCCTGCACCTGCGAACGGAAGCCGAGCTCCTTGTATTTCGCGGCATGAGAGATGCCGGACTTCGCCTCATGCAGGCTCGACAGCACTTCCTGAGTGTTGTTTCCGATGGACGAGACAATGCCCATCCCCGTGATGACAACCCGCCTCATATCCGCCTCGCCTGTCGTTCCCGTTGCATGTGTGTGTGAAAGGCCCGCGTTCAGCAACGCCGCCTGCATCGGCCGGAGCGCACTTCTACGCTTTCGGCAGTGCGGTACCCTGCTTCAAGAGCCCCACTCTGAGATCCCTCGCGCGATAGATAATCTCGTCATCGGCCGAAAGCCAGCCGTCGGCAATACCGAGCCAGAGCTTTAGCCGCATCACGCGCTTGATATCGACGTTGTACACAATCTTGCGGACGTTCGGCATGACCTGACCCTGAAATTTCAGGTCACCGAGACCGAGCGCCCGCCCGCGGCCCTCGCCGCCAACCCAGCCGAGGTAAAAGCCGACCATTTGCCAGAGCGCGTCGAGTCCAAGACAGCCCGGCATCACCGGGTCGTTCTTGAAATGGCAGCCGAAAAACCAGAGGTCCGGATTCACATTGAGTTCGGCTCGCACCAGGCCCTTGCCGTACTCGCCGCCGGTCTCGGATATCTCGGTGATGCGATCGAACATCAGCATCGGCGGCAGCGGCAACTGGGCGTTGCCGGGCCCAAACAGCTCGCCCCGACCACAGGCCAGCAAATCCTCGTACTCATAGCCGTTCCGCCGATTGAGCATCGTCTGAAAAACCTCTCACATTCTCCGGTTGCGCGTGCTGAGCGCAGATGGCAACCGTCCGGGCCAGCCGCAACGGGCCTCGATGCCCTGCGCGAACTGCTACTGGCCATTGCTGAAACCGCATGGCTTCGACTGGGGCGCTCTGTAACATGACCGTCACAGGCGGCAAAGCGCCGATGCGGGGGGTAAATCGCCCGTTGTCCGCAACGTTCCGCTTAACCTTGGCCAGGTTCTAGTTGCGAAAAACTTGCATCTGAGGCAATTCCCTTTATATTCCGCCGAAATAGCACTGCTACGAGTACGGGTCCGACCTTGGATATCAACGACGCAACCAACCTTCACGGCGACGATGCGGACCGCCCCGCAGTGCGTGCGGCCGGACATCAGCCTGCATTGACGGGTTGCCCTTGGCACGACGTCAACGAGATGCTGCAGGCCGCAGGGCTGCGCCCCACCCGCCAGCGCATGGCTTTGGGCTGGCTGCTGTTCGGCAAGGGCGCGCGCCACCTCACGGCGGAAATGCTCTACGAGGAAGCGACGCTCGCCAAGGTTCCGGTATCGCTGGCGACGGTTTACAACACGCTCAACCAGCTCACCGATGCGGGTCTGTTGCGTCAGGTCAGCGTCGACGGCACCAAGACCTATTTCGATACCAACGTCACGGCGCATCACCACTTCTATCTCGAGAACAATCACGAGCTGGTCGATATCCCCGACCCGCATCTGGTGCTGTCGAAAATGCCGGACGTGCCGGAAGGCTACGAGATCGCGCGTGTCGACATGGTCGTGCGCCTGCGCAAGAAGCGCTGATCCAGGCAAACTGAGTTTGAGTTTCGTCATGGCCGGGCTTGTCCCGGCCATCTGCGTTGTTGGGCAAGCCGTGGATGCCCCGCATCATCTGCGCGAAGGCGCGCTTCGCGCTTCCGCCCGCGATGACGCCGTTAAACATTGAATGGCGGCGGCTACTCCACCTTCTCGCCTTCGTAGACACCCCACAGGCGCTGCTGCTCGATCCAGCCGTCAAAACCATTGCCGGTGATGCGGCACCAGCCGTCCGCGCATTTTTTCACCTGCGTCAAGACGCCGGCCTGCAGCCGCGCCGCAACGGCGCTGGTGGCATCGGCGCGGTCATAGATCGGCGCGAGATCATCCTTGCGCTTCATGGTGACGACCGCAGTGCGGCGCCCCGACAGCATGGCGTGATGGACCCAGCCTTCCGAGCCTTCGGAATCACGCACCCGGCGCCAGTTCTCGAACTCGGCCGTGACCTCTACCGGCAGGCCCGCGCGCGTGTAGACCCAGGACACATCGTTTTCGACGGTCGGACCGGCGCGAACCTTCACGTTGTTCGACTTGAGGCTGACATAGCGCGGGATGGGCAAACCGCTGGTGGTCACCGCCGAATCCTTGGCCGCATGTCCCGCGCCGGGAATCATTCCCGGCATCGCCGCCATTACCAACGCCGCGACGCAACGCCCCAACCGCATTCCACTCGCCTCCCCACCGAGAACGCAACAACTCAACCGTCTTGAGCTGACCCGCCTGTCCTACGCCAACCCCAAAACCCCTGTGCAACTGCGGAATCGCTCGCCTTCGCCTGTCGGTCCCTTGCTTCTTGTCTTGGCCCGGCCTTCTGCTAGAGAGGACGGAACAAGAAAGCCGAATTTTCCCGCGTAATCCGGGGCTAAATATCGGGGAACCCAAGCAAATGCCGGGCACCGCGCTGCAAGTTTGCAGTCTCGAACACCCGGGTTAATGAGGTCTGAACGGCAGGCTTTTGTTAAGCCCAGACTCATGAGAGCGGAAAATGTCGGTTAAGAAAAAGCCACTCGTCGTCGTCACGCGTAAACTTCCGGACTCCGTCGAGACCCGGATGCGCGAGCTGTTCGACGCGCAGCTCAATCTCGACGACACGCCGATGACGACGGAGCAGATCGCGCAGGCCGTGCGCACCGCCGACGTGCTGGTGCCCACCGTCACCGACGAGATCAAGGAAGACATATTGAAGCAGGCGGACTGCAAGCTCCGCCTGATCGCCAATTTCGGCAATGGTGTCGACAATATCGACGTCGCGGCGGCGCATGCCCGCGGCATCACCGTCACCAACACGCCGAAGGTGCTGACCGAGGATACCGCCGACATGACGATGGCGCTGATCCTGGCGGTGCCGCGCCGGCTGGTGGAGGGCACCTCGATCCTGCACGAAGGCAGGCAGCACTGGGCGGGCTGGTCGCCGACCTGGATGCTCGGCCACCGCATCGGCGGCAAGCGGCTCGGCATCGTCGGCATGGGCCGCATCGGCCAGGCCGTGGCGCGCCGCGCCCGGGCGTTCGGGCTGCAGATCCACTATCACAACCGCCGTCCCGTGGCGCCGCAGATCGCCGAGGAGCTGGGCGCGACCTACTGGGAAAGCCTCGACCAGATGCTGGCGCGGATGGACATCATCTCGGTGAACTGCCCGCACACGCCGGCGACCTATCATCTGCTCTCGGCGCGGCGGCTGAAGCTGCTGCGCAAGGACGCCTACATCGTCAACACCGCGCGCGGCGGGGTGATCGACGAGGACACCATGATCAAGCTGATCGAGAGCGGCGAGATCGGCGGCGCCGGCCTCGACGTCTACGAGCACGAGCCCGCGGTCAACCCGAAGCTGGTGCGGCTCGCCAAGACCGGCAAGGTGACGCTGCTGCCGCATATGGGCTCGGCCACCATCGAGGGCCGCGTCGACATGGGCGAGAAGGTGATCATCAACATCCGCACCTTCCTCGACAACCACAAACCGCCGGATCGCGTGCTGCCGGGCATGCTGTAGGCCCCGCGGCGGTTCCCAGCCAAAACTTCGAAAACAACCCCATGCAAAGTAACAATGGGGGCGTTCCGCCCGCCGCGTACTACCCTTGGGGTTTCGCTTCTCCTTCTTGCGCCACTTCGCGACGGCGCCATGAACGCGGCCAGCGCGGGCGGCGGCGGGCGCCGGCTCGCGCAATACAATAACGGCCCGGGGAAGCACTCGCACCAGTCGAGCGCACTGATTACGGATTGCAATGTTCGCATTGCCCTGGTCTGGCGAATTGTCCTTCTCGCAGTGGCTTGCGGCTCTCGAAACTACACCCGGTACAACGGTGAATTTCGGCCGTCACCAGTGAAGTTGGCGCGCCGCAATCCGAACATGGCAGTCCGCGCTCCACATCGAGAATACCGAAGCCAGGCAAGCCGCATTCGGGACATTCGCTTGCGATACGCCGGACGAGCCTTGTCGCGGCCGCACGAATAACCCTCATCCGCGTCGGATTGTGGTGTGCCCGCATGTCCGGAACAAGCAACGCCTTTCCGTCGCTCGATGATGCGGCGCAGATGCGGATCGCATCGATGACGCTGTTCACGCTCGTCAGGCCCTTGAATAGCGGAGGCTCCGGGAAGAGCCCGTTCACGGTGGCGAGGGCACCTCGCTCGCCGTGGTCCCGCTCAGTCGTCTGGTTGGCTCGCAGGGTGACGGCGTGGGCCGGGAACTTCATACGAGACAGGGCCGACGTGACGTCTTCGCCCGGTTTGACGGCGACAACATCATAATTGGTTCGGGCCGCAGGCTGGGCATGACTTATCTCGATTCCCCTTTCGTCATCGATGAAAAGGAGAAGCTCGATCCCACCGGACAAAAAGGGCAAATGAGTATGCGGTCCATAGCTGCCTTCGCTCGCCACGCCGAAGGGCAATCCCGTCACATCCATCGCCAAACGGGCCTTCGCTCGTGCCGCCTCGAGCATCGTCCCCTTGCGTTCGACCTCTCCCGTGAAGGTGCCGAATGAATCGGTGTCGATCCGGGAAGGTAAGACGATTTTGGCGCCAAGCATGCGCATGAACGGCGGCGCGATCGCCCGCTCCTTGGCGTGCATCGTTCCGAGCGCGACCTGCATGCCAGCGTACTGGCGCATGCCAATCTCAAAAGCGCTCCGGCCTGACGACCGCAGTGTCGGATACAGTCACAAATCCGATTTGTTTCTTCACGAAGGCGAAAATCTCATCGAGGACACCATCGAGCTTGGCCGCGTCGACGATGCAAATGATGGCGGCCATCTGTCCGACTTCGCTCACTTGCCCTTCGGCGGACCAGCTTCCCGAGTGGCCCCGGCCGGCGATGACCGGGAGCACCGAGTAGCCGGACACGCCGGCTTTATCGAATAGTTCCGTGATGCGCCGCAGCAAGGGCATCTCTATGATGAGGTCGATGCGTTTCTTGGGGTGGGTTTGCATGAGTGCTGCTCCTCTTAATGACTTGTCTTGACGAGTGCGCTCGCCACCGCGATGTAGAGCGGAATGCCGAGCAAGAGGTTGAAGGGGAACGTCACGCCAAGCGACATGGATAACGGGATGGCGGCATTGGCTTCCGGCAGCGCCAGCCGCAGGGCTGCCGGCACCGCGATATAGGAAGACGAAGCCGCCAGGGTCATCAGCACGGCCGTGCCGCCTGCTGAAAGCCCGATCATGACCGATATCCCTGCCGCGACGCCGGCTCCCAGCAAGGGCATTAGAACAGCGAACACGCCAAGGCTCGCGGTCAGATACTTGCGGCCATTTTGAAGGCCTCGGCCTGCAACGACCCCCATGTCGAGCAGGAACAGGCATAGAAGGCCAGGAAACAAGTCGACAAGAAACGGCTTCACGGTCGTCATGCCTTTCTGGCCTGTGATGATGCCGACCAAGAAAGCCCCGAGCAGGGCCACGACCGAGCCATTCAGCAAGACTTCGCGCCAGACGGTGCGTCCGTTGAGCGTCGATGAGAGGTCTCGATGCGGGCGTGCCAGATTCAGCGCCGACATGATGGCGGGAGTCTCCATCGCTGCCGCCACCGCGACCATGTAGCCCTCGAAAGGCAACGCGAGCTGGTTAAGGGCGCCTGTGACCGCAGCAAATGTGACCGCAGAGATCGAGCCATAGTGCCCGGCGACGGCTGCGGCATCGATCGGGTGCAGGCGGCTGACACGCCTCAGGATCTGGTAAGCGACGAGCGGAGTGGCAAACGACATGGCTACGCCGGCGGCGATGCTGCCCATCAGTTTCGGCGTCATGCCATGATGCGCCAGTTCGGCTCCGCCGCGGATGCCGATCGACATCAAGAGATACAGCGACAGGAATTTGGCAACGGGCTCCGGCACGGTGAGATCGGAGTTGGCGAAGGCGGCCAGGAGACCGACGAGGAAGAACAGCACCGCGGGGGACAGAAGATTTTGCAAGGCAAGGTCGGTCAGCATGTTGTCGCCCCTTGTCGCAAAAAGCAGTCCATCGCGGGGCGCGACGGCTCGTTTGATCTTCTCGCAACAACCGGCGTTCTAAAGAACCGGCGCTGGATGTAAAATTGATACTGCAAAGCTCTATGATTGATATTTTTGATGATATACTATTGGCGCCATGCCCAGAACCCTCACAAATCTCGACATTGATCTCGTCCGAACCTTCGCTGCCATTGCGGGGCTGGGGAGCTTCACCCAGGTTGCGGAGAGGCTGGGACGCCAACAATCCACCATCTCGCTGCAGATTGCTCGCCTCGAAGCAGCGCTGGACACCAAGCTGCTCGAGCGCTCGCCGCGGTCGGTTCGCCTGACGACCGAAGGAGCGCTCTTCCTCGATTACGCACAACGGCTGCTGGACCTGAACGACGAAGCCGTGTCGCGGTTCAGCGAGCCGCTGATGACGGGCGTGGTACGGCTGGGTACGCCGGAGGATTTTGCAACCCGGCATCTGCCGGACGTGCTTGCCCGGTTTTCCCAGGCTTACCCCTCGGTCGCATTGGAGGTGACCTGCGACCTAACGCTCAACCTCGTTCAGCGTTTCCGCAAGCGTGACTTCGACCTGGTTCTTGCGAAGCAAGAACCGACCATGCGGGCGGAGGGCATCCGGGTGTGGCGCGAGCCGCTGGTCTGGGTCTCAAGCAGCCGCGATTTCCTCGATCACGACGGGCCGGTACCGCTGGTGGTCTCGCCCTCTCCCTGCGTGTACCGGAAGCGGGCGACGACGGCGCTTGATAAGGCACGGATGCCATGGCGCATCTCATACACCTGCGGTGCGCTTGCGGGCACAGTGGCTGCCGTCAAGGCCGGCCTGGGTCTCGCCGTTCTGCCAAAAGACATGGTGCCGGAATCCCTGCATGTCCTTCGCAACAAGCGGCTGCCCGACCTCAAGGACACCGAGATTGCCCTCTTGCAGGCGGGCCGGCTATCGCTACCAGCCCAGCGCCTGAAAGAACATATCGTGCGATCGTTGGGATAGCTTTGATCCCGCATCCGGTAACGACAATTCGGTGCGTGCGGCCTACGGGTGCAGCTATTCCGATAATCCTCCCGAGCCACTGCATCCTCGGCCAGCAAGAAGAAAGACCGCCTCGCGGCGGTCTCCCCGAGACTGAGTGGAGTACACGCCCTACCGATGCCCGCTCAAATCCGCGATGACGGGCGTGTCGCCGTTGAGCGGGTTTTGCGGATCGCGCTTGTAGCGCAGCGTCTCGAAACGCATCGACATCGCATCGATCATCAGCAGGCGACCGACCAGGCCTTCGCCGAAGCCGACGATCTCGCGGATCGCCTCCATCGCCATCATCGAGCCGAGCACGCCGGCCAGCGCGCCCATCACGCCGGCCTCCTCGCAGGTCGGCACCGTGCCCGGAGGCGGCGGCTCCGGAAACAGGCAGCGATAGGTCGGGTTCAGGTCGCCGTCGGCGTTGCGCTCATGGGCGCGGATGGTCGTCAGCGAGCCGTCGAACATGCCGAGCGCGGCCGTGATCAGCGGCTTTGCGGCGAGATAGCAGGCGTCGGAAACGAGATAGCGCGTCTCGAAATTGTCGGAGCCATCGAGCACGAGATCGTAGCCGCCGATGATGGCGAGCGCGTTGCCGGCATCGAGCCGCACCGCATGGGACTCGAACAGCACATGCGGATTGAGCGCGCGGATCTGCTCGGCCGCGCTGTCCACCTTGAGGCGTCCCACTTCCGGCGTGGCGTGGATGATCTGGCGCTGCAGGTTGGAGAGCGACACCCGGTCGTCATCGACCACGCCCAGCGTGCCGACCCCGGCCGCCGCCAGATACATCAGCGCCGGCGCCCCAAGTCCGCCGGCGCCGATCACCAGCACGGAGGACTCCTTCAGCGCCGCCTGGCCGGGGCCGCCGACCTCGCGCAGCACGATGTGGCGGGCGTAGCGTTCGAGTTCCTTGTCGCTCAGCATCTCCGGGCATTTCTCCTGAACCGGCATCCGGCTGTTGCTGACCAAGCAGATGTGCATAATCGGCAATGGCGGCAATCCCGGGATTTGTCATGAGAAACGTGCTTTCGGCAACCTTGTTGGGGGCACTCGCGGCCTGCGCGGCGAGCGAAACGGCGTTTGCCCAGGTGCAGTCGCCGGCCACCGCGGGCGCGAGGCCGAAGCCGGTCGCGACCACCGCCGTCCGTCCGCCGGCATTGCAGGCCCCCGCCGACACCGCCAACGCCATGGCGCAGGCCGAGCGGCTGGCGCTGCAATCGGATCTCGCCTGGGTCGGTGAATATAACGGCGCGATCACGGGCGAAGTCAGCGAGCGCATGGTCAACGCCATCAAGGACTACCAGAAGAGCCGCGGCGCGCGGCAGACAGGCGTGCTCAACCCGCAGGAGCGCGGCGATCTCGCCGCCACGGCGCGGCGGCGGCAGGAGAATGTCGGCTGGAAGATCCAGACCGATCCCGGCACCGGCGTCCGGCTCGGCATTCCCACCAGGCTGGTGCCGCAGCAGGCAAGCGATGCCAACGGCACCAGATGGACCTCGCCGACCGGCACCGTGCAGATCGTGGTGGCACGGCGCAAGGAAGCCGGGCCGACCACGGCCAAGCTCGCCGAGCAGGAGAGGAAGGCGAACGGCCGCGCCGTCGATTACACCGTGGTGAAGCCGGACTTCTTCGTGCTGTCCGGCCTGCAGGGCCTGAAGAAGTTCTACCTGCGCGGCACCTTCAAGGGCGACGAAGTCCGCATCATGACGATCCTGTACGACCAGGCGGTGGAGAACACCGTCGAGCCCGTCGTGATCGCGATGTCGAGCGCCTTCACGCCGTTCCCGACCGGGCCGCAGGTCGCGGGCCCGCCGCCGCGCAAGAGCGTCGAATACGGCACCGGCATCGTCGTCGCCGAGGACGGCAGCATCGTCACCGATCGTCAGCTCGTCGACGGCTGCGTTGCCGTCACCATCGCCGGCTTCGGCAACGCCGACCGCATCGCCGAGGACAAGGAGCGCGACCTGGCGCTGCTGCGCATCTACGGCGCACGCGGACTGAAGCCGCTCGGCCTCGCAGGCAGCAGCGGCAAGAACGCGGTCGAGATCACGGGCATCGCCGATCCGCAAAGCCAGGGCGGCAGCAACGCCGTCAGCGCCGTCAAGGCGTCGGTCAACGGCGGCGATCTTGCGCCCGCACCTGCGCCCGGTTTCTCGGGCGCCGCCGTGATGGATGCCGACGGCAAGTTCGCCGGCCTTGCGCAGCTCAAGCCGATGCTGATCGCAGGTCCGACCAACGCCGCGGCTCAGGCCGCCCTGGTGCCTGCCGACGCCGTCCGGGATTTTCTGAAAGCCAATGCGGTCGCAGCAACAAGCGTGTCGACGGATGCAAGGGCTTCCGTGGTTCGCGTGATCTGCGTGCGAAAGTAAATTCCGTCGCTGCGCCGGCCTTCGAAGACGCGGGCTCTCCGCATGCAGCAATGCCGTCTCGCGATCGGGCGAGTATTGCCGCACGCTTCGCTTTCGCCTGCTGCCGAGCTTCGCTGCGTCCCCGTTACCCTACGGAGCGCAGCGTATCGCTTTCGATATATTCTATTCGTCATAATAGTGTCATACTTATTTTCGATGCGTGATTCGATATCCGCGTCGGCCCGAGCCTCGGCGGGGATGCCGCAGGCACGAACGCGCCGCCGTCAGGAGCGTCGTTGCAGTGCCGCGTCATCGGTTCGGGGAGTCCTCGTGCATACCATCGTGCTGGCTACGCAGAAAGGCGGCAGTGGCAAGACCACGCTGGCGATCGGCCTGGCATTGGCGGCGCTGCAGGCCGGACACAATGTGCGGCTGATCGACACCGACAACCAGCGCACGCTGTCGAAGTGGCAGGCGCGGCGCGGCATTGCCGAGCCGGTGGTGGAATTTGTCCGCAGCGCCGGCGTGATCGAGCATCGCCTGCACTCGTTCGAACGCGGCGGCGTCGACCTCACCATCGTCGACACGCCAGGCGGGATGGCGGAAGCGACCATCGTGGCCATCCGCGCCTGCGACCTCTGCCTGATCCCGGCGCGGCCGACCGTCGCGGACATCGAAGCGACCGCCGCGACGGTGAGCGTCGTGCGCGCCTGCGACAAGCCGTTTGCTTTCGTCCTCAACCAGGCGCCGGTGCGCGGCCAGCGCATCGGCAATGCGGCCAGCGCGCTGGGCGGGGCGATGTCGGATCTCGACGATGTGCTGGCGCAGCCGTTTGTCGCCATGCGCACCGATCATCAGGACGCGCTTGCCGCCGGCCTTGCGGTCAGCGAGTACACGCCGTCGGGCAAGTCGGCCGACGAAATCCGCCGCCTCTGGCAATGGACGCAGGCCAGGCTGGAGCGCCGGCAGATGGCTGCTGCGCCGTTTGCCGGCCGCCCTGCGCAGCCGGATGCCGCCGTTGAACGCGCGGCCTCGCGGTACGAAGCCGGGCTGTCGTGGGACGCCTGTCTCTAGACAGCGCGATGACACCGCGCGCCGCTAGGCAAAATTTTCGCGGTAGTCCTACGGATTTTCCACAACCGGCGAATCAGCGATGGTTGCGGCGTTGCGATTCGGGACCTCCGCGATCCCTCGGGCGACGCTGGATCGGACGGGATACGTCCAGGGCAAGAACTGCCCTCGCAACCCCCATGCGATGCATTTGTGCCGCGTGCGCATCGCCACCTCAGGCTGTCCGAAGGACCGGCAATGCACACGATCGTACTGGCCACCCAAAAGGGTGGCGCCGGCAAGAGCACGCTTGCCATCAACCTGGCGCGCGCGGCGATCGATGCTGGACACAACGTCCGCCTGGTCGAAACCGACCAGCAAGGCACGCTCTCGAGCTGGAAGGCGCGCCGCGGCAACGCCGAGCCGCGCGTCGATCGCGTCTATGCCGCCGGCGATATCGCGCAGCGGCTCGACCGGCTCGCCGCCGAGGGCGTGACGTTCGCCATCGTCGATACGGCCGGCGGCGTCGGCATCGCCACGTCGACCGCAATCGGCTATGCCGATCTCTGCCTGATTCCATCGCGTCCCAACGTTGCCGACATCGAGGCCACAGCGGTGACATTGGCCGAGGTGCGCCGCACCGGCACGCCATTCGCCTTCGTCCTCAACCAGACGCCGATCCGCGGCCAGCGCATCGCCGGCGCGGCCGGCGTGCTCGGCTACTCCGCGCTCGATGTTCCCGACGTGGTGGCGCAGCCCTTCATTGTCATGCGCAATGACTACCAGGACGCGCTGAGCGCCGGCCTTGCGGTCGGCGAATATGCGCCATCGGGCAAATCGGCCGAAGAGATTCGCAGCCTGTGGGCGTGGATCGAGAACCGGCTCGGCATCGCGATCGAGAACGCGGCGGCCGAGCTCGTGCCCGAGGACCTCAGCGGGCTGCCGGTCGCGCCGATGCCGCCGGTGCAGCCGTCCGCCGAGGCGCTCCACTTCGCCTGACAAAGTCCGCGCCGCCCCGAGGTGTTCGGCGACAATGCCGACGCTGTCGATCCGCTCGGGCGCCGTGCTGCATGCCTCATTTCTGGCACTTCGGGCACCAGAAGGTCGAGCGGCCGTTCTGGTTGAAGCGGCGCACGATGCCGCTGCAGCCTTGCGTCCGGCACGGCTCGCCTTCGCGGTCGTAGACCTGAAACGAATGCTGGAAGTAGCCGAGCTCGCCCGAGGTCTGGCGGTGGTCGCGCAGCGATGAGCCGCCGGCCTTGATCGCCTGGTTCAGCACCGCGTGGATCGCATCGACCAGCCGCCGCGCACGGTCGGTGGTCTCGCCCTTCCTGGTCGACAGCGTTGCCGCCAGCCGCCGCGGCGACAGCGCCGCGCGAAACAGCGCCTCGCACACATAGATGTTGCCAAGCCCCGCCACCACGCGCTGGTCGAGCAGCGCCGCCTTCAGGCTGGTCTTCTTGTCGTGACAGGAACGCGCCAGCATGTCGGCGTCGAACTCGTTGCCGAGCGGCTCGGGGCCAAGGCCCTGCAGCAGCGGCTCGTCTTGCATTTCGCCACGGGCGACGATCTTCATGTAGCCGAAGCGGCGCGGGTCGTTGAACACGATCGCGGCGCCAGAGGACATGTGGAACACGACGTGGTCGTGGGCGCGGTCCTCGCTGCGCGCGTAGTGGAATTCGCCGAGCGTCGAGTTGTTGTCGCCTTGCTGCACGCGGAACGAGCCCGACATGCCCAGATGCATCAACAGCACGTCGCCGGAGGTGAGGTCGGCCATCAGATATTTGGCGCGGCGGCCGAGCCCGGTGACGGTCTGGCCCTGCAGGCGCGCGACAAAATCCTCCTGAAAGGGAAAGCGCAGGTCCTTGCGCCGTGCCTCGGCCTTGAGGATTTTCGCGCCTTCCATCGCCGGCTGCAGGCCGCGGCGGACGGTTTCGACTTCGGGTAATTCGGGCATGGCAGCAGGTCAGCCGGTTCGCTCGGAGAATTCGATGTGATTGTAGAAGGGATCGGCGATGGTCATGGTGGTGGCGCCCCACGGCTGCTCGACCAGTCCCGGCCGTGCATAGCGGTATTGCTTCGCCAGCAATTCGGCGTGATAGGGCGCAAGCCCGGTCATCTCGATCGTGACCCTGGCGCCCGGCGCACTGCCGCCATGGTGTTCGCTCAGCCGCAGCACGACATCGCCGAGCCTGAGCTGCATGAACAGCGGCAGGTCCGGCGCGAAGCGGTGCTCGAAATCGACCTGGCAGCCGAGGAAATCGAGGTAGAATTCCCGCGCCTTGGCGACATCGAACATCCGCAGCACGGGAACGGTTCGCAGAAACTGTGCAGTCATGACCGCCTTGCAAATTAACCAACGCTGGCGTAGCGCAAACCGTGCGACGGCAACGCTTGTAGCGCGCCCCTGCCGGCCACGCTATGGTCCGGCCCTGCGGAGTATATAGAGTGATGGATCGGCCGGGCCAGACCACGCATTTCGGCTTCAAGGACGTGCCGCTGGGCGAGAAGCAGACGCTGGTGAACGAGGTGTTTCACAGCGTCGCCTCGCGCTATGATCTGATGAACGATCTGATGTCCGCCGGCCTGCACCGGGCCTGGAAGGACATCATGGTCACCACGCTCAACCCGCCGAAGAACGACGCGCCGTTCCATCTGCTCGATGTCGCCGGCGGCACCGGCGATGTCGCGTTTCGCGCGGCAAAGGCATCGGGCAGCGGCTTCCGCGCCACGGTCTGCGACATCAATGTCGACATGCTCGAGGTCGGGCGCAACCGCGCCGCCGCGCAGCATCTCGATGACCGCGTCGATTTCGTCGAGGGCAATGCCGAGGCGCTGGCGTTTCGGGATCGCACATTCGACGGCTACACCATCGCCTTCGGCATCCGCAACGTGCCGCGGATCGACCTGGCGCTGAAGGAAGCCTGTCGCGTGCTGCGTCCCGGCAGCCGCTTCCTGTGCCTGGAGTTCTCCACCGTCGACGTGCCCGGGCTCGACAGGCTCTACGACATGTTCTCGTTCCGGGTGATTCCTCCACTCGGACGCGCGGTGACCGGCGATGCCGAGTCCTACCGGTATCTCGTCGAATCGATCCGCAAGTTTCCCCGGCCCAATGCCTTTGCCGAGATGATCAGCGCCGCCGGTTTTGCGCGCGTGAAGTGGCAGAGCCTGTCGGGCGGCATCGTGGCATTGCATTCGGGCTGGCGTTTGTGATCTCTGCAGCCACGCACATCGCAAGACTAGCCCGCGCCGGTTTCGTGTTCGCGCGCGAAGGCGTGTTCGGCGTGATCGATCCGAGCCTGGTGCCGCCGCCGGCGCAGATCCTGATCAAGCTGGCGCGGCTGGTGGAGCGGCCCGGCGCCAAGGCCGGCCCGCGGCTGGCGCGTGCGCTGACGCAGCTGGGACCGGCCTACCTCAAGCTCGGACAATTCCTGGCGACGCGGCCCGACGTGGTCGGCGTCGCCATGGCGCGCGACCTGGAAAACCTGCAGGACCGCCTGCCGCCGTTCGCGCAGGCCGAAGCGGAGGCCGGCGTCGCATTGTCGCTGGAAAAGCCGGTTTCGCAGGCCTTCGCGAGCTTCGGGCCGTCGGTCGCGGCGGCCTCGATCGCGCAGGTGCATCGCGGCGAGGTGCTGCGCGGCGGCGAGCCTCACGCGGTCGCGATCAAGGTGCTGCGCCCCAATGTCGGCTCGCGCTTCCGCCGCGATCTCTCCGATTTCTTCTTTGTCGCGCGCAAGGCCGAGGCGTATTCGGCCGAGGCGCGCCGGCTGCGCCTAGTCGAGGTGATCAACACCATGTCGCGCTCGGTCGCGATGGAGATGGACCTGCGGCTGGAGGCGGCCGCGATGTCCGAGATGGCGGAGAACACCCGCGACGATCCGGATTTCCGCGTGCCGACCGTGGACTGGGACCGCACCACCCACAACGTGCTGACCATGGAGTGGATCGACGGCATCGCGCTGAACGACCGCGCGCGGCTCGAACAGGCGCAGGTCGACCTGCCCGATCTCGGCCGCAAGGTGATCCAGAGTTTCCTGCGCCATGCGCTGCGTGACGGCTTCTTCCACGCCGACATGCATCCGGGCAATCTCTTTCTCGACCGCGAGGGACGGCTGGTCGCGGTCGACTTCGGCATCATGGGCCGGCTCGGCACCAAGGAAAAACGCTTCCTCGCCGAGATCCTGCTCGGCTTCATCACCCGCGACTATCGCCGCGTGGCGGAAGTGCATTTCGAGGCCGGCTACGTGCCGGGCCATCATTCGGTGGAGAATTTCGCGCAGGCCATCCGCGCCATCGGCGAGCCGATCCACAACCGCACCGCCGAAGAAATCTCGATGGCGAAACTGCTGTCGCTGCTGCTGGAGGTCACCGGCCTGTTCGACATGCAGACGCGGCCCGAGCTGATCCTGCTGCAGAAGACCATGGTGGTGGTCGAAGGCGTGGCGCGCGGCCTCGACCCCAGGCTCGATATCTGGAAGGTCGCCGATCCCGTGGTGCGCGAATGGATCGAGCGCAATCTCGGGCCGATCGGCCGCATCCAGGGCGCGCTGTCCGGCGCGGGCGAGCTTGGCCGGGCCGCGGCGAGTCTGCCCGCGATGGCGAGCCGCGCCGTGAACGTGCTGGAGCATCTGGAGAAGATGGTGCGCGATGGCGTGACGCTGTCGCCCGAGACCATTGCCGCCTTCAGCCGCGCCGAGGCCCGGAAGGTCCGCTGGCGCACGGTGGCGCTCTGGATCATCGCCATCACCTTTATCGGGATACTCTGGGCGGTCCGGCAGCTCTGATTGCACGACAGTCACAGACATGCTAGCATTGCTAGCATCCGACGAATTCCTGAGGGCCGCCCCATGGCCAGTCTCACCATCCGAAAGCTCGACGACGCCATCCGCGACCAACTGCGGCTGCGCGCCGCCCGCAACGGCCGCTCGGTCGAGGACGAGGTGCGGGTGATCCTGCGCGAGGCCGCGCAGAAGCAGGCGGCGCCGGCGCCGGCGGCCACCCTGACCGCGCCCGCGCAGCGTCCGGCCGCCGATATCGGCAGCCGCCCGGCGCGCGTCACCCTGATCATCGGCGGCGGCATTGCCGCCTACAAGGCGCTCGACCTGATCCGCCGGCTGAAGGAGCGGCAGATCGAGGTGCGCTGCGTGCTGACCAGGGCCGCGCAGCAATTCGTCACCGCGCTCGCCGCCAGCGCGCTGTCGCATGAGCGCGTCTACACCGACCTGTTCGACGCCGAGAGCGAATTCGACGCCGGCCATATTCGCCTGGCGCGCGAGTGCGACCTGATCGTGGTGGCGCCCGCCACCGCCGACCTGATGGCGAAGATGGCGCATGGCCATGCCGACGATCTCGCCAGCGCCATCCTGCTCGCCGCCAACAGGCCGATCCTGCTGGCGCCGGCGATGAACCCGTTGATGTGGAACAATGCCGCCACCCGCCGCAACGTGATGCAACTGCGCCGCGACGGCGTGCACACGGTCGGCCCCAACGCCGGCGAGATGGCGGAGGCCGGCGAAGCCGGCGTCGGCCGGATGTCGGAGCCGACCGAGATCGCCGCCGCCGCCGAGCACCTGCTGCGTCCGCCAAGACCGCGCCCGCTCGCGGGCAAGCGCGTGCTGATCACCGCAGGGCCCACGCACGAGGCGATCGATCCGGTGCGCTACATCGCCAACCGCTCCTCGGGCAAGCAGGGCTTTGCCATTGCCGCCGCCGCGCAGGCCGCCGGCGCCGACGTCGTGCTGGTGACGGGTCCCGTGGATCTGCACGACCCTGCCGGGGTCACCGTGATCCACGTCGAATCCGCGCGTGACATGCTGCACAAGGTGGAAGCCGCACTGCCCGCCGACATCGCGATATTCGCCGCCGCCGTCGCCGACTGGCGCGTCGCCAGCGAGGGCGCGCAGAAGCTGAAGAAAACATCGGCCGGCATGCCGCCGCTGCAGCTGGTCGAAAACCCCGACATCCTCGCCACAATCTCGAAGCTGAAGGACAAGCGCCCGCCGCTGGTGATCGGCTTTGCCGCCGAGACCGAGCATCTGATCGACAACGCCAAGGCCAAGATCAGGCGCAAGGGCTGCGACTGGATCGTCGCCAATGATGTGTCGCCGGCAACCGGCGTGATGGGCGGCGACCGCAATACCGTGCATCTGTTGACCCGCGACGGCGCCGGGATCGGCGTCGATTCCTGGCCGGCGATGACCAAGGAGCAGGTCGCAGCGGAACTGGTGGCGCATATCGCCAAAGAAGTCGGAGCGCAAGCGTGAGCGGCGCCATCAAGGTCGACATCCTCCAGTTGCCGCATGGCGAAGGCCTCGCGCTGCCGGCCTATCAAAGCACGGACGCCGCCGGCCTCGACCTGCTCGCCGCGGTGCCGGAAGAAGCGCCGCTGCTGCTGGCGCCCGGCAAGCACGCGATGGTGCCGACCGGGCTCGCGATCGCCTTGCCGTCCGGCTTCGAAGCGCAGGTGCGGCCGCGCTCGGGGCTGGCGGCAAAGCACGGGGTCACCGTGCTCAATTCGCCCGGCACCATCGATGCGGACTACCGCGGCGAGATCAGCGTGATCCTGGTCAATCACGGCGAGGCGCCGTTCGCCATCCGGCGCGGCGAGCGCATCGCGCAAATGGTGATCGCACCGGTCGTCCAGGCAAAGCTGGTTCCAGTTGCCAATCTGTCCACAACCGACCGCGGCAGCGGTGGATTCGGCTCGACCGGCCAATAAAAGCGTTGCCATTGCGGCAGTGCCGGCAGTTTTCCAGAACCGCGACGCGATTTTCCACGACGTGATTCACGTTCACGGTCTGGACTCTTACCGCCCGACTCTCGTTGGGACTATTCTGCTTTGATTCGAGCACGGCGGGGGTAGCGCCGGGCCTTGAAGTCTCTCGTTCAAGTCAGGCGCTTAAAGCCAAGCGTTCAAGCCAAGCATTCCCTTGGGGCAAATCATGTCGGGCGTTGTCGCGACAATGCGTCGATCCCTGCTGTCGTGCACCTCACTGGCGCGCAACGGCCTGATCGGACTCGTCTTTTCGTCGCTGTTGCCGGCGCGAGTCGCCGCTGCTGCCGACGCCGCGATTGCCGATGCCATCGCCGACTGGCTCGATCTCAGCCACCAGGAGTTTGCCGTTCTCGCCACCGCGATGGCGTTGCTCGGCTTCTCGGTGGTCTCGGCGATCCTTTTGATGCGCAACCGGACGCGCGCGGCCACCAACGAAGCCAAGCTGCGCGCCCAGATCAACGAGTTGACGGCGCAGACCGATCGGCTGAGCGCGCTGCTGTTCGCCGAGCCGCAGGTGCTGATCTCCTGGCCCGCCGGCGATGACCGGCCGCGGATTTCCGGCGACATCGCGCTGCTGCTGCCGGAGGCTCTGCAGCAATCGCCGCATCGCATCCTCGCCTTCGGAACCTGGCTGCCGCCGGAGCCGGCGCTGCAGATCGACCGTGCGGTCGGCGCCCTGCGCGAAAAGGGCGAGGGCTTTCTGCTCAACCTCGGAACCTCGGCGGGACGCGCCGTGGAAGCCATGGGCCGCGCCACCGGCGGCCAGGCCATTGTTCGGATTCGCGAACTTTCCGGCGTGCGCCGCGAACTCGCCGAGGCCAACCTGCGCTACAACACGCTGCTGGAAGAAACCCAGCTGCTGCGCGATTTCGCAGACGGTGCTCCGTGGCCGATCTGGGCCAAGGATGCGCAGGGCAGGCTGCGCTACGCCAACACCGCATACGCAAGGGTGACCGAGGCCAGCAGCGTTTCCGACGCGATCCAGCGCAATCTCGAATTGCTGGAAAGCGACCAGTGCGCCGACATGAGCCGGGCGCTCAACGACAACTCGGCCTGGTCGGCGCGGCTGCCGGTGGTGCTGAGCGGCGAGCGGCGCACCTATGACGTGCAGGCGATGAAGTTCCCGAGCGGCAGCGCGGCGATCGCCGTCGATGCCAGCGAGGTGGCGCAGCTCAAGGCGGCGCTGCAGCGGATGGCGGAAGCGCACCGCCGCACGCTCGACCAGCTCTCCTCCGGCGTCGCCGTGTTCGACGCCAGCCGCCGCCTCTCCTTCTACAACGAATCGTACCGCAAGCTGTGGGGGCTCGATCAGGCCTTCCTCGACGGCCATCCCGACGACTCCAGCGTGCTCGACCGCCTGCGCGCCAACCGCAAGCTGCCCGAACAGCCGGACTTCCGCGCCTGGAAGGCCAAGCTGCACGAGGCCTATCGCGCGATGGAGTCGGAGACCTACACCTGGTTCCTGCCCGACGGCCGCGCCATCGCGGTGGTGACCACGCCCAATCTCGAAGGCGGCGTCACCTATCTGTTCGACAACGTCACCGAAAGCCTGGACATGGCGCGCCGCTTCGACGGCCTGATCCGGGTGCAGCGCGAGACGCTCGACAATCTCACCGAAGCGGTCGCCGTGTTCGGCAGCAACGGCCGCGCCCAACTGTTCAACCCGGCGTTCGCCAGGATGTGGAGGCTGTCGCCGGAGGTGCTGCGCGAGCAGCCGCATATCGAGACGGTGGAAGCCCTGTGCACGCCGCTGTTCGACGACACCCTGACATGGCGCGCGGTGCGCGAGGCGGTCACCGCGATCGAGAACCGCGCGCAGGTCGCGCAGAAGATCGAGCGGCGGGACGGCAGCGTGCTGGAATGCATGACCATCCCGCTGCCCGACGGCGCGACCATGCTCACGTTCCAGGACATCACCGACACCGAGAACGTCGAGCGCGCGCTGCGCGAGCGCAACGAGGCGCTGGAAACTGCCGACCAGATGAAGGTGGATTTCGTCCACCACGTCTCCTACGAGCTGCGTTCCCCGCTTACCACCATCATCGGATTTGCGCATTTCCTCAGCGATCCCTCGACCGGACCGCTGACGCCCAAGCAGGCCGAATATCTCGACTACGTCACCAAATCGACCAACGCGCTGCTGGCGCTGACCAACAACATCCTCGATCTCGCCACCATCGATGCCGGCGCGATGAAGCTCGAACTCGGCCCGGTCAACATCCAGAAGGCGATCGAGGCCGCCGCCGAGGGCATCCAGGACCGCCTCGCCACCGACCGCATCACGCTGAAGGTCGATGTCGAACACAATATCGGCACTTTCACCGGCGACGAACGCCGGGTGGTGCAGGTGCTCTATAACCTGCTGGCGAACGCCGTCGGCTTCTCGCCGCATGATGCGGTGGTGAAGATCAGCGCACGGCGCACGCCGACCCATGTCGTGTTCGCCGTGGCCGATTCCGGCCCGGGTATCCCGCCGGAGGCCAAGGACAAGGTGTTCGACTGGTTCGAAAGCTATTCCAACGGCTCGCGTCACCGCGGCGCCGGCCTCGGCCTGTCGCTGGTACGATCATTTGTCGAACTGCATGGCGGTGAGGTACGCTTTGACCCCACCGTCGCCAGGGGCACGACCGTGATCTGCGAATTCCCGCTCGACCGAGCCGCCCAGCGCCACGCTGCGGAATGACGCCAGCCGCCACATTCTCGCTCGCGCTTGCGAACGAGGCCGCGACTGCCGAACTGATGGCCGACCTCGCGCTGCTGACCGGCCCGGGCGATGTCATCACGCTGTCGGGCGATCTCGGCGCCGGCAAGACGGCGGCGGCCCGCGCCATGATCCGCTACCTCGCCGACGACGGCGAGCTGGAGGTTCCGAGCCCGACCTTCACGCTGGCACAGACCTATGAGCTGCCGTCGTACCCGCTCATTCATGCCGACCTCTACCGCATCAACGACACCTCCGAGCTGGAAGAGATCGGCCTGTCGCCGCTGCCCGACGGCAGTGTCGCGCTGATCGAATGGCCGGAGCGCGCAGGTGAAGCGCTGCCGGCCGACCGCATCGATATCGCGCTCAGCCATCGCCCCGCGCTGGGCTCGACCGCGCGGGCCGCCGAAATCACCGGCTACGGCAAATGCGCCGCCACCGTCGAACGGCTGAGGGAGCTGCGCGCCTTCCTGGAGGGCGCCGGATACGGCGTGGCCAGGCGCAAGCGCATGCCGGGCGACGCCTCGATCCGCTCCTATGCGCGGCTGCTGCGCGACGACGGCACCTTCATCCTCATGAATTCGCCGAAGCGGCCGGACGGCCCGGCGATCTACAACGGCAAGTCCTACAGCGCCGCCGTGCATCTGGCCGAGGACGTCAAGCCGTTCGTCGCCATCGACAACGGGCTTCGCGCGCAGAGCCTGTCGGCGCCGGCGATCCACCATGCCGATCTCGAAGCGGGCTTTCTCATCACCGAGGATTTCGGCACCGAGGGCGTGACCGAAGGCGATCCGCCGGCGCCGATCGCCGAACGCTACGAAGCCGCCACCGACATGCTGGCGGCGCTGCACCGCGCGCCGGTGCCGGACACGCTGCCGCTGGCGCCGAACGTCGCCTTCACCATTCCGCCGTACGATACCGAGGCGATGCTGGTAGAGATCGGCCTGATGGTGGAATGGTACATGCCCGATCGCGGCGTCGAACTGAGCGCCGAACCGCGCGCGCAGTTCTTCAAAATGTGGCGCGAGCTGCTCGACCGGGCGCTGGCCCCAGCCACGAAGACCTGGGTGATGCGCGACTTCCATTCGCCAAACATCATCTGGCTCGGCGAACGCGAGGGCATCAAGCGCATCGGCATCCTCGATTTCCAGGATACCGTGCTTGGACCCGGCGCCTACGACGTGGTGTCGCTGCTGCAGGATGCGCGCATCGACGTGCCCGAACAGCTCGAGCTTGCCTTGCTGTCGCGCTATATCAAGGCGCGGCGCACCGACGACCCGAATTTCGATGCCGCCGGCTTTGCCGAACTCTATGCCATCATGTCCGCACAGCGTAACACGCGGCTGCTCGGCACCTTCGCGCGGCTGAACCGGCGCGACGGCAAGCCGCAATATCTGCGTCACCAGCCGCGGATCTGGACTTATCTGAGCCGCTCGCTGGCGCACCCGGCGCTGGCCGGCTTCCGCGAATGGTATGCCGCCCACGTGCCGCCGCCGGGGGCCTGATTCACGGATTGTTAGCCGAAGTGCCCTTAGTCTGGCCGGAAGGGCTGCACGCCAGCGCGCGGCCGGTCCAGCACAGGAAGCAGGTCATGTCGGTGTCGGTCGAGCGGCGCAGGGGCGAGCGTATCGTGTTCGAGCGGGGCTTTCCCGCTCACATGATGGCCATCGACGGCACCTGGCGCCGCGAATGCACCATGGAAGACGTTTCCGAGACCGGCGCCAAGCTGACGATCGAGGGTTCCGTCGAAGGCCTGCATCTGAAGGAATTTTTTCTGCTGCTGTCGTCCACCGGCCTTGCCTATCGCCGCTGCGAGCTGGCCTGGGTCAATGGCAACCAGATCGGCGTCAACTTCCTCCGCCACGGCGACAAGAAAAAGGCGTCGCGGCGTGCCGCAGCCGAGGCCTGAGCCGAGCCCCGTCGCAACGTCGTCATACCGGGCCACTATGGCCTGAGGAGCACACCCGCCGCCGAATCGCCGTGATATGATCCGGCGGAAAACCCGAGACTTTTCGACTGATGCCCGTCCAGCCCACCAAAGCCATGGTCCTCGCCGCCGGTCTCGGCGTGCGCATGCGCCCGCTCACCGACAAGATGCCAAAGCCCCTGGTGCCGGTGGCCGGTCAGCCGCTGCTCGACCATGTCCTCGACAAGCTCGCCGGTGCCGGTGTCACCGAGGCGGTCGTCAACGTCCATTACCTGCCCGACCAGATCATCGAGCACACCAGGTCGCGCAAGCAGCCGCGCGTGATCATCTCGGACGAGCGCGACAAGGTGCTCGGCACCGGCGGCGCGGTGGTCAAGGCGCTGCCGCACCTCGGCAACGCGCCGTTCTTCCACGTCAACGCCGATACGCTGTGGATCGACGGCGTGCGTTCCAACCTGTCGCGGCTGGCCGAAGTGTTCGACCCCGCCCGCATGGACATCCTGCTGCTGATGGCGCCGACCACCAGCAGCATCGGCTATTCCGGACGCGGCGACTATTCGATGCTGCCGGGCGGCGCGCTGCGCAAGCGGCGTGAGCTGCAGGTGGTGCCGTTCGTCTACGCCGGCGCCGCCATCATGTCGCCGTCGCTGTTTGCCGATGCACCGAAAGGCGAGTTCTCGCTGACAGAATTGTTCGACCGAGCCAACGAGCAGGAGCGGCTGTTCGGGCTGCGGCTCGACGGCGTCTGGATGCATGTCGGAACCCCGGACGCCGTGCAGGCCGCGGAAGAGGCGTTCCTGGAAAGCGTCGGCTAAGCCTTAGCTGCCGGCGAATATCTTCGTCATGCCCGGGCGTGTTCCCGGCATCCTGGTCTTTGCGACCATATCCAGGACAATCGTGGCGGCCGGGACAAGCCCGGCCGTGACGCAGCAGGGAGGTTGCGATTCCCTCCCGTCCTCCTGCCATGCCATGATGCAGCTGTCCCGACTCAGGAAGCCCATGCGTGTTCTCAGCGTTCCCCCCTCCGCGCCGTTCCTGCGCACCGTCATCGCGGCGCTGGTCGATGGCCTGCTCGTGGAAGGCTTTGCAGCGCGCGCGCAGCCGGAGCGGCTGGCCGGCGCAACGCTCTATCTGCCGACCCGCCGCGCCGGACGGCTGGCGCACGGCATCTTCCTCGACGTGCTCGGCGCCGATGCCGCGATCCTGCCGCGCATCGTCGCGCTCGGCGATATCGACGAGGACGAACTAGCGTTCTCCGAGGACTCCGAGCCGGGCGGCATCGCGCCGCTGGACATTCCGCCGAAGCTCGGGGAGCTGGAGCGCCGGCTGGCGCTGGCCCGGCTGGTCGCGTTGTGGGCCAAACAGCCGGTGCTGTCGCCCCTGGTGATCGGCGGGCCCGCCTCGACCTTGGCGCTGGCGGGCGATCTTGCCCGGCTGATCGATGACATGGTGACGCGCAACGTCGACTGGAACACGCTCGATCGGCTGGTGCCGGACCAGTTCGACAAATACTGGCAGCACACGCTCGAGTTTCTCAAGATCGCCCGCGAGTTCTGGCCGGCCTTCCTGGCGGAGGAAAACAAGATCGAGCCCGCCGCGCGCCGCGACATGCTGATCGATGCGGAGGCGGCGCGGCTGATGAAGCATCACGACGGACCGGTGATCGCCGCGGGCTCGACCGGCTCGATGCCATCAACCGCTCGGTTTCTGCACGCCGTGGCGAAACTCGCCAACGGCGCGGTGGTGCTGCCCGGTCTCGACATGAATCTCGACGATGAAAGCTGGCAAAGCATCGGCGGCGCCAGGGATGCGGACGGCAGGTTCACGACGCCGCCGGCCTCCAATCACCCGCAATATGCGATGCACGCGCTGCTCGACCGCTTCGGCATCCGGCGCGGCGATGTCGAGGTGCTGGGCTCGCCTGCGCCCGGCGGCCGCGAAATCCTGATGTCGGAGGCGATGCGCCCGTCGGGCGCTACCGCGCAATGGCATGACCGGCTGCAGAAGCCGGCGATATCAGCGCATATCGCGGCCGGCATGAACAAGCTGGCCGTGGTCGAGGCGCCGAACCCCGAAATGGAAGCGCTCGCGATTGCGGTTGCCATGCGCGAGACCCGCCATCTCGGCAAGTCGGCGGCGCTGGTCACGCCGGACCGCGCGCTGGCGCGCCGGGTGAGCGCCGCGCTCGACCGCTGGAATCTCGCCTTCGACGATTCCGGCGGCGATGGGCTGATGGAGACATCGGCGGGCATTTTCGCGCGGCTGGCGGCCGGGGCCACGACGCAGGGGCTGGAGCCGCCGACCTTGCTGGCGCTGCTCAAGCACCCGCTGCTCCGTCTAGGCGGCGCGCACGACGCCCACGGGCGCGGCATCGAGGTGCTGGAGCTGGCGCTGCTGCGCGGCACGCGGCCCCCGGCGGGGAGCAGCGGCCTTGCCGCCGAATTCGCGCGCTTCCGCGATGAGCTGCGCAAGCTGGAGAAGGGCGAAGCGTCGCTGCTCCATCGTGCCGAGCCGCGGGCGCGACTGGGGGAGCGCGACCTCGATCGGGCGGACGCGCTGATCGGGGCGCTGCGTGCGGCGCTGGCGCCGCTGGAAGCCCTTTCGTCCGCGAAGCCGCACGACTTCGCCGAACTCGCCGAACGCCACCGCGAGGTGCTGGTCAATCTGTCCGCCGACCATCTCGGCATCGCCCACGCTTTCGAAGGCCAGGACGGTCTTGCGCTCGCTTCTGCCTTCGACGATCTGCTCGGGCGGCAGGAGAAAATCGGCCTCATGGTCGAGCTCGGCGACTATGCCGAGGTGTTCCAGGCCGCCTTTGCCGACCGCATGGTGCGGCGGCGTGAGCAGCCGGGCGCGCAACTCCACATATTCGGCCAGCTCGAAGCCCGGCTCACCGAATCCGACCGCGTCATCCTCGGCGGGCTCGTGGAGACCGTCTGGCCGCCTGCGCCGCGCGTCGATCCATGGCTCAGCCGGCCGATGCGGCATGAGCTGGGTCTCGACCTGCCGGAGCGGCGCATCGGCCTGTCCGCCCACGACTTCGCGCAGCTGCTCGGCCATGAGGACGTGATCCTCACCCACTCGGCCAAGGTCGGCGGTGCCCCGGCGGTGGCCTCGCGCTTCCTGCATCGGCTGGAGGCGGTGGCCGGCGAAGCGCGCTGGAAGGCGGCGAAGGCGGCCGGCGACAACTACGTCCGCTACGCCGGCGCGATCGACCAGCCGGCCGCGGTCAAGCCGATCGAGCAGCCGCAGCCGAAGCCGCCGCGCGAGACGCGGCCGACGAAATTGTCGGTCACTGCGATCGAGGATTGGCTGCGCGATCCCTACACGATCTATGCCCGCCACATCCTGCGGCTCGATCCGCTCGATCCCGTCGACATGCCGCTGTCGGCGGCCGACCGCGGCTCGGCGATCCATGCGGCGCTCGGCGAGTTCACGCAGACCTACGCCGATCAGTTGCCTTCGGACGTTTTCGGCACGTTGCGCAGCATCGGCGAAAAACACTTCAAGCCGCTGATGGAGCGGCCGGAAGCGCGGGCGTTGTGGTGGCCGCGGTTCCAGCGCATCGCGCGCTGGTTCGCGGATTGGGAGAGCGGGCAACGCGCCCACGTCGCCTCGATTGCCGCCGAGACCAGGGGCGATATCGAGATCGCGCTCGACAACAACAGGAAGTTCACGCTGACCGCGCGCGCCGACCGCATCGAGCGCCGCCGCGACGGCAGCTATGCCCTGCTCGACTACAAGACGGGCGCGCCGCCGACGGCCAAGCAGGTGCGCATGGGCCTGTCGCCGCAGCTGACGCTGGAGGCGGCGATCCTGCGCGGCGGCGGCTTTGCGAACATCGACGCAGGCGCTTCGGTGAGTGAACTCGCCTATGTCAGGATCAGCGGCAACAATCCGCCGGGCGACTACACGCCGCTGCAATTGAAGATCAGGCAGAACGACACGCCGCAGCCGCCCGACCAGGCCGCCGACTATGCCCGCGCGCAACTCGAGGAGCTGGTCCGCCGGTTCGAGAACCCGGACGAGCCGTTTCGCTCGCTGGTGCTGTCGATGTGGACCGCCCGCTACGGCGACTACGACAATCTCGCCCGCGTCAAGGAATGGTCCGCGGCCGGCGGCATCGCGCTGGAGGAATGGTAATGGCCCTGCGCAGCATTCCCGCGCCGATTCGCGAGGCGCAGGCCCGCGCCTCCGATCCCTCGGCGTCCGCCTTCGTGTCGGCGAATGCCGGCTCGGGCAAGACCCATGTGCTGGTGCAGCGGGTGATCCGCCTCCTGCTGTCGGACGTGCCGCCGGAAAAAATCCTCTGCCTCACCTTCACCAAGGCCGCCGCCGCCAACATGGCCGAGCGCGTGTTCACCACGCTTGGTCACTGGGTGACGCTCGACGACGACAGGCTCGATGCTGCGATCCGCGACGCCGGCATCGCGAAGTCGGGCCCGAAGCTGCGCGAATCCGCCCGAAAGCTGTTTGCCAGCGCGCTGGAGACGCCGGGCGGGCTCAAGGTGCAGACCATTCACGCGCTGTGCACCCGCCTGCTGCAGCAGTTTCCGTTCGAGGCCAACGTGCCGGCCCGCTTCGCCGTGCTCGATGACCGCGACCAGGCCGAATTGATGGAGCGCGCCAGTCTGGCCGTGATGCTCGAAGCCTCGCGCGCGCCCGACAGCGCAATCGGCCGCGCCCTGCTCGCCGCCATGGGCAGCGCCGCCGACGTCACCTTCAAGGAGGTTTTGCGCGAGGCCTGCCTCAGCCGCGATCATTTCATGGCCTGGACCGATGCGGCCGGCAGCGCCGAGGCGGCGACGCAGCAGGTCTCGGAGGTGCTCGGCGTTGGCGACGGCGACCGCCTCGATGCGGTCGAGCGCGAGATCGTTGACGGGCCCAACCTGCCGCGATCGCTTTGGGAGGAGGTGGCCCGGGCACTCGAGCTCGGCGCGAAGACCGAGCTCGACAATGCGGACCGGCTGCGCGCGGCCCTGATTGCGACAGGGCCGACGCAGGTCGACGACTACCTCACGGTATTCCTGACCGAAACCGACCGGGAACCGCGGAAGACGGTCGTCACCAAGAAATTCTCCGACAGTCATCGGGCAATTGGACGGCTGTTCGAGGACGAGAGCCGCCGCCTGCCGGACCTGATCAAGAAGCGCCGCGCGCTGATCGTGCGCGACCGCACCGAAGCGTTGCTGCACATCGCGATTGCGGTCGCCGCCAACTACCGGCGCGAGAAGCAGGAGCGCGGCCTGCTCGATTATGACGATCTGATCGACAGGACGCTGGCGCTGCTGGCCAGCGGCGCATCCGGCTGGGTGCATTACAAGCTCGATCGCGGCGTCGACCATGTGCTGATCGACGAAGCCCAGGACACCAGCCCGCGGCAATGGGAGATCATCGCGCATATCATCTCGGAATTCACCACCGGCGCCGGGGCGCGCGACGGCGTGGTGCGCACGGTATTCGCGGTCGGCGACGAGAAGCAGTCGATCTTCTCTTTCCAGGGCGCCGCGCCGCGCGAGTTCGACGAACGGCGGCGCGAACTGAAAACGAGATTCGAGGCCGCCAGGCTGAAGTTCGAGTCGATCCCCTTCACTTATTCGTTCCGGTCGGGACAGGCGATCCTGAAATCCGTCGACCACGTGTTCCGCGATGAGGCGATCTACAGCAGCATCCACGCGGAAAAGACCTACCCGCTGCACGAATCGCTGCCCGACGCCGGACCGAGCCAGATCGATCTCTGGGAGCTTGCGGTCGCCGACGACAAGCAGGACATCGAGGGCTGGCGCGCGCCGTTCGACGGCGTGCCGGTAACCAGCGCCGAGGTCAAACTTTCCAGGCGCATCCAGCGCGAGATCAAGCGGCTCGTCACCGGCAATACCATGACCGGACGGATCGGCGATCGCCGACACCTGACCTATGGCGACGTGCTGGTCCTGGTGCGCCGACGCGGCAACCTGTTCGACGCCGTGATCCAGGCGCTGAAGCACGCCGGCGTTCCCGTCGCGGGCGCCGACAGGCTCAAGCTGACCGAGCATATTGCGATCATCGATCTGGTGAACCTTGCCGACGCGCTGCTGCTGCCGCAGGACGACCTGGCGCTCGCCGTCGCGCTGAAAAGCCCGCTGTTCAATCTGACCGAAGACGAGCTGTTCACGCTGGCATGGAACCGGAAGGGAACGCTGCGCGCCGCGCTGGCGGCGCATGCCGTCGGCAACGACCGTTTCAAGGAGGCGCTCGGCCGCCTCAAGCAGTGCGAACATCGCGCCCGTACCGAAACGCCGTTTGCGTTCTACGCCTGGCTGCTCGGCGGCGATGGCGGCCGCGCCCGCATGCTGCGCCGGCTCGGCCACGAGGCCAACGATGCGCTCGATGAATTCCTCGAACTGGCGCTGTCCTACGAGAAGAAGGCCCCGGCTTCGCTGCAGGGCTTCATGGCGTGGCTGCGCGCCGCCGACACGGAGGTGAAGCGCGACATGGAAATCTCGCGCGACGAAGTCCGCGTGATGACGGTGCACGGCGCCAAGGGACTGGAAGCATCCGTGGTGATCATGGCCGACACCACGACGTCGCCGTCCGACACCCAGCGGCTTCGCCTCGTTCATGTGCCGCGCGGCAATGGCGGCAAGGTCGTGGTGTGGGGCGGCCGCAAGGCGGAAGATCCGCCCTGTGTTGCGGAGGCGCGCGAAGCCATGCTGCGGGAGACCGAGCACGAATACCGCCGCCTGCTCTACGTGGCGATGACGCGCGCGGCCGACCGGCTGATCGTCGCGGGCTGCATGCCGGGCAACCGCAACACCGTCCGCGAGCATTCCTGGTACGACCTGGTCAGGCGCGGTCTCGAAAACTCCGATCTGTCGTTCGAGGAAATCCCGGCCGGCGACGGCGTCGTCAAGAGCTACAGGCGCGCCGGAGACGTGACGCCGCCGGCCGGCAGCCAGGTCGACCTGTTCGCCAACGCGCCCCCCGCGCTGCCGGACTGGCTGCATCTGCCGGCACCGCCGGAACAGGCCGCCGACGTCAGGCTGCGCCCGTCCGCTGCAGGCGAGGACGCCGGCAAGCGGTTCCGCCGCGGCGAATCGGTCGACCAGCGCGCCAGGGCATTGCAGCGCGGCGTGCTGGTGCATCGCCTCTTGCAATCGCTGCCCGATCTTGCCGCCGGGCGCCGCCGCGAACTAGCGTTGAACTATCTCGCCCGCAATGCGGCCAAATGGACCGACGTCGAGCGCGAGGCGCTGGCCGCGCAGGTGCTGGCGCTGATCGCCGAGCCGCGATTTGCGGCGGTGTTTGCGCCCGGCAGCCGCGCCGAGGTGCCCATCGTCGGCCGGTTCGACGGGCGCCTGGTGTCCGGCCAAATCGACCGCCTGGTGGTGGCACCGGCCGAAATCCTGATCGTGGACTTCAAGACCAACCACGGACCGCCCGAAAACGCCGCCGACGCCCCGGAGGGCTATGTCCGCCAGCTCGCCCTGTACCGGGCAGTGCTTTCAAGACTTTATACCCAGCGGGCCGTCCGGGCCGCGCTGCTGTGGACCGAAACGGCTGATTTGATGGAGATTCCCGGCTCCGCGCTGGACGCGGCTCTGGCATCCATATCATCTCGGCGTGAGTCTGCTTGACCCGGCAAGGAGCCGTTCATAGGTTCAGCCCATGCTGTTTGGGCGCGATTCCCGCGCCTGTTATCCCGTAAACGAACGAGGTACCCCATGGCCGTTGGCAAGGTTTCTGACGCCGATTTCGACGCCGAAGTGCTGAATGCGCAAGGCCCCGTCGTGGTCGACTTCTGGGCGGAGTGGTGCGGCCCCTGTCGCATGATCGCGCCCGCGCTCGACGAGATCGCCGGCTCGATGGGCGACAAGGTCAAGATCGTGAAGCTCAACGTGGACGAAAGCCCGAAGACGGCGTCGAAGTACGGCGTGATGTCGATCCCGACCCTGATGATCTTCAAGGGCGGCGAGATGGCCTCCCGCCAGGTCGGCGCGGCCCCGAAGGCCAAGCTGCAGCAGTGGATCTCCGCTGCCGTCTGATCGGCATCGAGCATTTTTTTCACGGAACGGCCGGCGATTTCGCCGGCCGTCTGCGTTGGTGGGACCTCGCCCGCTACTTTCCGGAACCCGGCAAAGCGCATGCGGCTATCCCGGCGGCGTGCCGTTGAGCGCGAGCACATGGCCGGCAAGATAGAGCGAGCCGGCAATCAGGATGCGCGGCGGCGTCTCATAGGCGAGCTTCGCCAGCGAGCGCAGCGCCGCCGCCACACCATCGGCGATTTCGACGCGCATGCCGAGCTGCCGCGCAGCGTCGGCCAGTCGATCCGGCGGCATCGCATTGTCCGTATCCGGAATGGCCACCGCGATGATGTGCCGGGTCTGCCCGGCAAAATTGGCGAGGAAGCCGCGCGCATCCTTGTTGCCCATCATGCCCGCGATGATCACGAGCTGACGCGGCACGCGCTCCTCGAGATCGCCGAGCGCGGCGGCAGCAACCCGGCCGCCTTCGGCATTGTGGCTGCCGTCGAGCCAGACTTCCGAGCCTGCAGGCGCCATCTCGATCAGGCGGCCCGACGACAGCCGCTGCATCCGGGCCGGCCATTCGGCGCCGATGATGCCGGCCTCGAACGCGGCGTGGCCGACCCTGAACGCATCGGTCGCGCGCAGCGCCGCGATGGCAAGGCCCGCATTGTCGAACTGATGACGGCCGAACAGTTTCGGCGCGGCGAGATCCATCAGGCCGCGATCGTCCTGATAGACCAGACGGCCGCGCTCAACGCCGACATGCCATTGCTGATTGGCGGCAAACAACGGCGCGCGCAGCCGGTTCGCCTGCGCCTCGATCACGGCCATGGCCTCGTCGGCCTGTTCGGCGCAGACCACGGGCCTGCCGCGCTTGACGATGCCGGCCTTTTCGCCGGCGATCGAGGCGAGCGTGTTGCCGAGAAATTCCATGTGATCCATGCTGACCGGCGTGATCACGCTGGCCAGCGGCTGCTCGACGACGTTGGTGGAGTCCAGCCGCCCGCCGAGGCCGACTTCCAGCAGCACCGCATCGGCCGGATGCTCGGCGAACAGGCAGAACGCCGCCGCGGTCTTGCTCTCGAACACGGTAAGCGGTTCGCCGGCATTGGCGCGCTCGACGCGCTGCAGCGCGGCCGTCAGCTCATCATCGCCGACCAGCGCGCCGCCGATCCGAAAGCATTCGTTGATGCGCACCAGATAGGGCGAGGTGAAGACGTGGACGCGATGGCCTGCAGCCTCCAGCGTCGCGCGCAAATACGCGATGGTCGAGCCCTTGCCGTTGGTGCCGGCGACATGGATCACCGGCGGCAGCTTGCGTTCGGGATGATCCAGCCGCCCCAGCACGCGGTGCATGCGCTCGAGGCCGAGGTCGATCCTGACCGGGTGCAGCGCCGACAGCCGCGCGATCACCTCGCCGAGCGGCGAGGCGGGTTTGGCGGCCGGCGCGTTCACGCGGGCGGCGCTGCCGGCACCGTTTCAGGCGCCGTGACGATTTGCGCGGCATCGGTGACCTGCGGCGCCGGCTTCGACGCCGTCTCCGGCGCCGGCGACTTGGTCAGCAGGCGACAGAGCCGCGCCAGCGTCGGGCGCATCTCGTGGCGATGCACGACCATGTCGATCATACCGTGGTCGCGCAGATATTCGGCGCGCTGGAACCCGTCCGGCAGCTTCTCGCGGATGGTCTGCTCGATCACGCGCGCGCCGGCAAAGCCGATCAGCGCACCGGGCTCGGCGATATGGACGTCGCCGAGCATGGCGTAGGACGCCGTGACGCCGCCGGTGGTCGGGTTGGTCAGCACCACGATGTAGGGCAGCTTTGCCTCGCGCAGCATCTGCACCGCTACGGTCGTGCGCGGCATCTGCATCAGCGACAAGATACCTTCCTGCATGCGCGCGCCGCCCGAGGCCGCGAACACGATGAAGGGCGATTTCTTCTCCAGCGCGAGCTCCATGCCGCGCACCATGGCCTCGCCCGCGGCCATGCCGAGCGAGCCGCCCATGAAATCGAAATCCTGCACGGCGATGACGACGGCGGCGCCTTCGAGCTTGCCGTAGCCGACCTTCACCGCATCGTTCAGCCCGGTCTTGGCGCGGGCATCGCGCAGGCGGTCGACATATTTGCGCTCGTCGCGGAATTTCAGCGGATCGGCCGTCACCTCCGGCAGCGCGATGTCGTACCAGGTCTCGTTGTCGAACACCGACTTCAGCCGCGCCTCGGCGTTCATGCGCATGTGGTAGTTGGAGCCGGGAATGACGAACTGGTTGGCCTCGACGTCCTTGTAGAACACGAGCTGTCCGGAATCCGGACACTTGATCCAGAGATTTTCGGGCGTCTCGCGCCGCCCCAGCATGTTGCGGATCTTCGGCCGGACGACGTTGGTGAGCCAGTTCATGGTTCGCTCCGAAATGCGGGCGGGGTCGCACTCGCCGGGATTATATGGCGGCCCGAATCACCCCGGGCAAGCCGCTGTTGTCGGTCCAATTGCAGGCAATTGTGGCTATTCGGCCGCCTGCTTCGCACCGCGCACGCCCTGCGCCAGCGACGCGACCAGATCGGCCACCGCCGTCACGGTCTTGCCGGTCGCCCGTCCCCCGGAATCCAGGCTGCCGTGCAGCGCATCGACCAGCGCCGTACCAACGACGGAGCCATCGGCTTTCTCGGCAATGGCGCGCGCCGCCTGCGGCGTGCGGATGCCGAAACCAACGCAGATCGGCAGCCTCGTATGCCGCTTGATTCGCGCGACGGCTTCGCCGACCACGCTCGAATCCGCCGCTGCGGCACCGGTGATGCCGGCGATGGAAACGTAATAGACAAAGCCGGACGTGTTCGCGAGCACCGCCGGCAACCGCTTGTCGTCGGTGGTCGGTGTCGCCAGGCGGATGAAATTGAGGCCTGCCTTCAGCGCGGGAATGCAGAGCTCCTCGTCTTCCTCCGGCGGCAGGTCGACGATGATAAGGCCGTCAACGCCGGCGGTCTTGGCGTCGGCAAGAAACCGGTCGACGCCGTAGACGTAGATCGGATTGTAATATCCCATCAGCACCAGCGGCGTAACGTTGTCGTCCTTGCGGAAGCTGCGCACCAGCTCGACGGTTTTCTGCAAGGTCATGCCGGCGTTGAGCGCGCGCAGGCCCGCCGCCTGGATCGAGGGACCATCCGCCATCGGGTCGGTGAAGGGGATACCGAGTTCGATGACGTCCGCGCCGGCCCTGGGCAGCGCCTTGACCACCGCAAGCGAAGTGGCGGGATCGGGATCGCCGGCCATCACATAGGTGACAAGGGCCGCGCGGCCTTCCTTGGCGAGTTCGGCAAAGCGTGCGTCGATGCGGGTGGCCACTACTTCCTGCCCTTCAGAATTTCCGCGATCTGCGGCATGTCCTTGTCGCCGCGGCCGGAGAGATTGACGACCATCAGGTGATCCTTTGGCCGCTTCGGCGCGAGTTCCTTGACCTTGGCGAGCGCATGCGCGGTTTCCAGCGCCGGCGGAATGCCCTCAAGGCGCGAGAGCAGCATGAAGGCATCGAGCGCCTCGTCATCGGTCGCCGAGAGATAGGTCACGCGGCCGGTGTCATGCAGCCAGGAGTGCTCGGGGCCGATACCGGGATAATCGAGACCCGCCGAGATCGAATGGGCGTCCTGGATCTGGCCGTCGCCGCTCATCAAGAGATAAGTGCGATTGCCATGGAGCACACCCGGGCGGCCACCGGCGATCGAGGCTGCGTGCAACTGCGTCAGCCCGTGACCCGCCGCTTCGACACCGAAGATTTCTACGGAGGGATCGTCGAGGAAGGGATGAAACAGCCCGATCGCGTTCGAGCCGCCGCCGATGCAGGCCACCAGCGAATCCGGCAAGCGGCCCTCGGCCTCCTGCATCTGCGTCCTGGTCTCCTCGCCGATGATGCACTGGAAGTCGCGTACCATCATCGGATAAGGATGCGGGCCGGCGACGGTGCCGATGCAATAGAACGTGTCGTTCACGTTGGTCACCCAGTCGCGCAGCGCCTCGTTCATGGCGTCCTTCAGCGTGCGGGTGCCCGACTGCACCGGCACGACCTTGGCGCCCAGCAATTCCATGCGGAACACGTTCGGCGCCTGCCGCGCGACGTCGACCGCACCCATATAGACGATGCATTCGAGACCGAAGCGCGCGCACAGCGTCGCCGCGGCGACGCCATGCTGGCCCGCGCCGGTCTCGGCGATGATGCGCTTTTTGCCCATGCGGCGCGCGACCAGGATCTGGCCGAGCACATTGTTCACCTTGTGCGCGCCGGTATGGTTGAGCTCTTCGCGCTTCAGGTAGATCTTCGCTCCGCCGAAATGCTCGGTGAGGCGCTCGGCAAAATAGAGCGGCGAGGGCCGGCCGACATAATCCCGAAGGTAGCCCTTCATCTCGGCATAAAACGCCGGGTCGGCCTTGGCCGTCGCATAGGCCTTTTCCAGCTCGAGGATGAGCGGCATCAGCGTTTCCGCGACGAAACGGCCGCCGAAATTGCCGAAGTGACCGCGCTCGTCGGGTCCGGTGCGGAAGGAGTTTTGAAGTCTTTGATTCATTGAAACGTCAGTTCTTGTGTTGGCTGCTGTGTCGCGCGCGCGGCGCGGATGAAGTCGCGGATCATGTCGACGTCCTTGACGCCGGGCGTGCGCTCGACGCCCGAGGACACGTCAACGCCGCCACAGCGCGTGGCGCGGACTGCCTCGGCGACGTTGCCGGCATAAAGGCCGCCCGAAACCATGAAGGGCAGCGTGAGCCCGAGATTTTCGAGCACATGCCAGTCGAAGGTCGCGCCCAGCCCGCCCGGACGCGTCGCGCCTTCTGGCGCGCGGGCATCGAACAGGATGCGGTCGGCCACCGCGGCATAACCGGGCAGCACCGCGAGATCGGCGGCGGTCGCCACCGGCAGCGCCTTCATGACCGGCAGGCCGAATTTCTGCTTCAGGTCGCGCACGCGCGCGGTGGTCTCCTTGCCATGGACCTGAAGCAGGTCGGGCCCGAGCGTCTCGATGATGTTCTCGAAGGTAGCATCGTCGGCATCGACCGTCAGGGCCACCTTTGCCGCGCGGCCCTTTGCCGCCCTGCCGAGCTCGCGGGCCTTCTCCAGCGACAGGTGCCGCGGCGATGGCGGAAAGAACACGAAGCCGACCATGTCCGCGCCGGCTTCCAGCGCGACGTCGAGCGTCTCGCGCGTGGACAGGCCGCAAATCTTGACAAGCAGGGACATGGTTCCGATGCGGTTGCGTTGCGGGCCTTCGGGACCGCAACGGCATTGAGTTCTGGCCGGCTGGCGGGGCGGGTTTACAACGTCGCGCCCTGCTTGTCTCGCCCGCTGGAGCCGTAAATGCCGCCCCGCGCCAGCGCCGGAAAGCGCTGCTCGCGGGTGGTCTGGCTGCGCAGATCGGCCAGTTGGGCCCTGGCCTCGCGGGCTTCGGCCTCGTTCTGCCGGGCAGCGCGGCGAAAGCGGCCCTGCCGGAACCAGGTGGTCATACCGCCGGCGAGCACGCCCAGCATCGCGACCGCGATGATCACCACGAACAGCGGCAGGGTGATTGCCACCGTCGGGGTCACCGAATTGAAGGGATCGAACGAGACTGTCACCAGGTGCCGGTTGGCGACCGCGAAGATGACGAAGAAGATGCCAAGCGGAACGACGACCAGCGCGCTGAGGAATTTTCGCATGACCATCTCCCGGTCAGAATAGAGGCTGGGAAATATGCCTGTTTCCCCGGGTCCCGCAAGACCGGCCGGCCGGGCAGATCGCGACGGCGGAAACCTTAGCTGGCGGCCTCGGGCGACGCCGGCTCTCCCTTGTTGAGCCGCTCGCGCATTTCCTTGCCGGTCTTGAAGAACGGAACGCTTTTCTGGTCGACCGGCACATGGGCGCCGGTGCGGGGATTGCGGCCCGCGCGGGCCGGCCGGTGCTTGACCGAGAACGCGCCGAAGCCGCGCAGTTCGACCCGGTCGCCGCGCGCCAGGGCGGCCACGATCTCGTCGAGGATCGCGTTGACGATGTTCTCGACGTCCCGCTGATAAAGGTGCGGGTTGTGCTCGGCGATGCGCTGAACCAGTTCGGATTTGATCATCGAGGAATAGGCCCGGGATCGTTGACGGCAGCCATTTCCGTGAAAATGCCTAGAACTGTCAAGACGCTAAATCAAATTAGGGCCGCGTGAAAAGGCGAGACAAGGCGGCCGGGTCCGTCTTGCCACAATGCAAGCTATGCGGGTGCGACGCGGCAGAAGATGTTTCCGCCGCCTCAATTGGAGGCAGATGGCTGCCAGAGCGCCAGCATGCCGTCCATCGACAGGCGGTCCACCGCCTGGCTGACCCCGGACTGCTCGACCCGGCGGGCGATGCTGCCGAGGCCGACCGCATCGAGCGTGATCGAGGTGGCCGTGCGCAGGAAGGTCAGGTCGCCGAAGCGCGGGGCGAGCTTGTAGTCGCGCACCGGCAGCCCCTTCTTGACGTTCCTGTTCGCCTCCAGCCAGGCCACTGCGGTCTTCTCGTCGCCGAGCGCGTCGATCAGCTTCAGCTCGACCGCCTGGCGGCCGGTGAAGACGCGGCCGTCGGCGACTTTCTCGATCTGCGCATCGTCCATTCCGCGGCGATCCTTCACCAGGCCGCGGAACCAGGCGTAGGAATCCTTGACAAGGGCATCGATCGCCGCACGCGCCTCGGGGCTGGTGGGCTCAAAGCCGTTGGGCGCGGCCTTCAGCGGCGAGGACTTGATCTCCTCGACCTTCACGCCGACCGTCTTCATCAGCTCGGTGAAATTGGGAAACTGGAACAGCACGCCGATCGAGCCGACCAGCGAGCTCTGCTGCGCGACGATGTGGTCGGCGGCAATCGCGGTGATGTAGCCGCCCGAGGCGGCGAGCCCTTCGACCACGACCACCAGCGGCTTCTTCGCCTTCAGCCGCATCAGCGAGTCGTAAAGCTGCTCGGAGCCGGCGGTGGTGCCGCCGGGCGAATTGATGTGCACAATGACGGCGGCGTGCTGCGACTTCTCCAGCCGCTCCAGCGCCTCGACGCGCTCATGGTCGCTGCGGATCAGGCCCTCGATCTGCACGCGCGCGATCGAGCCGGTCGCCGCCAGCGAGCTACGGCCGCCGGGGGTCGCGATCACGCCAATGGCGACGACGGCGAGGATCGCGAAGACGGCGGCGAACACGCGCCAGAACGTCAGCTTGCGGCGAATCCTGCGGCGATCGACGATGATGTCCGAATCCAGCGACATCGGAATTCTCCTGAAAACACAGCAGCGCTCTTGCCAGTGCAAGGTAGCGATCGGGTGGTCTGATTACATCAATTGCGGGGTAATTTGAAGAAAACAAGGCCCCTTCCCCTCACTGCCGTCATGGCCGGGCTTGTCCCGCCATCCGTCTCGGCTGCCGACAAAAGCAAGCCATGGACGCCCGGGACATCTGGCGCGCAGACGCGCTTCTGCCCGGGCATGACGATGGATGGATTTGCGCACAACGAAAAAGCCCCGGTCGAAACCGGGGCCCTTGATGTGTGACAGCGCGAAAGTACCGCGCGACTTACTTGTCGCGGTTCTTCAGCGCGGTGCCGAGAATGTCGCCCAGCGTGGCGCCCGAATCGGAGGAGCCGTACTGCGCGATGGCTTCCTTTTCTTCGGCGACTTCCAGCGCCTTGATCGACACCTGGACCTTGCGGGCCTTCTTGTCGAACTGGATGACGCGGGCATCGACCTTCTCGCCGACCGCAAAGCGCTCGGGACGTTGATCGTTGCGGTCGCGCGCCAATTCCGAGCGCTTGATGAAGGCGGTGAAGTCGGTGCCGGCGATCTTCACATCGATGCCGCCTTCCTTCACGTCGGTGATCTCGCAGGTCACCACCGCACCCTTCTTGACATCGCCCGGCTCGGCGAAAGGATCGCCCTCGAGCTGCTTGATGCCGAGCGAAATGCGCTCCTTCTCGACATCGACGTCGAGCACCACGGCCTTCACCATGTCGCCCTTCTTGTAGTTGTCGATGACCTGCTCGCCCGGCAGCTTCCAGTCGAGATCGGACAGATGCACCATGCCGTCGACGTCGCCTTCGAGACCGAGGAACAGACCGAACTCGGTCTTGTTCTTGACCTCGCCCTCGACGGTCGCGCCGACCGGGAACTTCTCGACGAAGACCTCCCAGGGATTGCGCATGGTCTGCTTGAGACCGAGCGAGATGCGGCGCTTGACGGAATCGACTTCGAGCACCTGCACTTCGACTTCCTGCGAGGTCGAGACGATCTTGCCGGGGTGCATGTTCTTCTTGGTCCACGACATTTCCGAGACGTGGATCAGGCCTTCGATGCCCGGCTCCAGCTCGACGAACGCGCCGTAGTCGGTGATGTTGGTGACGCGGCCGGTGAAGCGAGCGTTGAGCGGATACTTCGCCTCGATGCCCTGCCACGGATCGTCCAGCAGCTGCTTCATGCCGAGCGAAATGCGGTGGGTCTCGTGGTTGATCTTGATGATCTTGACCTTCACCGTCTGGCCGATGGTCAACACCTCGGTCGGGTGGTTGACGCGGCGCCAGGCGATATCGGTGACGTGCAGCAGGCCGTCGATGCCGCCGAGGTCAACGAACGCACCGTAATCGGTGATGTTCTTGACGACGCCGTCGATCACCTGACCCTCTTCGAGGTTCTGCACCAGCTCCTGGCGCTGCTCGGCGCGGGTCTCTTCCAGAACCGTGCGGCGCGACACCACGATGTTGCCGCGGCGGCGATCCATCTTGAGGATCTGGAACGGCTGCTGGTTGTTCATCAGCGGCGCGACGTCGCGGATCGGACGGATGTCGACCTGCGAGCGCGGCAGGAACGCAACCGCGCCGTCCAGATCGACGGTGAAGCCGCCCTTGACCTGGTTGAAGATGACGCCGTTGACCTTCTCGTTGTTCTGGAACGCCTTCTCCAGCTTGCCCCAGCTCTCTTCGCGGCGCGCCTTGTCGCGCGACAGCACGGCTTCGCCGAGGGCATTTTCGATGCGGTCGAGGAACACCTCGACTTCGTCGCCGACTTTCAGTTCGCTATCGCGGCCGGGGCCGGAAAACTCGCGCAGCGCCACGCGGCCTTCGGTCTTCAGGCCGACGTCGATGACGGCCATGTCCTTTTCAATTGCGACGACCTTGCCCTTGACGACGGAGCTTTCCTGCAAGCCGCCGCCGAAGGATTCGTCGAGCATCGCCGCGAAATCGTCGCGGGTGGGAGTGAGGGAAGTAGCGGTATTCGAAGCCATTTGTTCTCCAGATGCGGGTACTCGCCGGCCGTTCGGGTTGACGGGCGCATCGGACGGGCAGTGCCGGGCTCCGCAAAACCCGGCGTCCGCTTGTCGCGGGAGGCGCGACAGCGGGCCGGCAGCAAAGCTGCCCGTTCGATACGTTGATTTTTCCGGGGCCCTGGACGTGCCGACCAAACCGGCCGGCGTGCAAGACGGGGAGCGGGCTTTCCTCCAGATAACGGCAGGGGTGGTGAAATCCCTTAACCGGCCCGCTCGGACGGCCCTGATCGCATCGGGGGCAGCCCGGATGGGGCTGATATAGCCCTCAAGGCCCCCAGCAGCAAGTGAAAACGGCCCGTTTACGTCCCCAAACGCTCGCAATCCGCGAAAGACGGGCGCGTGCTTCAACCGTTTGTTGACCGCGTTGCGCAACAGCGCGCCATGTCCTCGCCGGATGGAACCCGCCCTTAAGCAGCTTTCGCGCACAAGGCCCCCGTTACAGAAAAAAGGGATCGCCGTCATGAAGAGCCTGATTTTGCTCGCCGCCATTGTCGCCTTCACCGTTGCCGTCGGGGTCACCGGCAAGACGTCGGCTTCTCCGACCGAGCAGGCCATCGCCAACGCGAAGGCAGCCCAGCAGCCGATCATGCTCGCCGAGCAGGAGCTGCCGTTCGATCGCTATTGGTCGAAGAACTGAGTTTTACGGCGCGGGCTTCCTGCCGGCGCGGACAGCCTCGACGATCGCGATGGCGGCGCGCACGCCCGCCTCGATGTCGAGCTCCGAATTATCGAGCGTGTGGGCGTCGGCCGCCGGCTTGAGCGGGGCAACGCTGCGATTGCGGTCGCGTTCGTCGCGCCTGAGGATGTCGGCCAGCACGGCTGCCTCGTCCGCCTCTTCGCCGCGCGCGCGGGCTTCCAGCGTGCGCCGCCGCGCCCGCACCTGCGGGTCCGCCACCACGAAGATCTTCACGTCGGCATCGGGGCAGATCACGGTGCCGATGTCGCGGCCGTCGAGCACGGCACCCGGCGGATCGGCGGCGAACTGGCGCTGAAAATTGAGCAGCACCTCGCGCACCTTGGGAATGGCCGACACCACGGAGGCGGCCTCGCCGACCTTCTGCGTCTTCAGGATCGGGTTGCCGAATTTTTCCGGATCGAGCTCCAGCGCCGCGGCGACTGCCAACAGCTCGTCGCCGGGATCGGCGCCGGCCTGCAACAGCGACCAGGCGACCGCGCGATAGATCACACCGGTGTCGAGATGGCGGTAGCCGTAATGATGAGCAAGGCGCTTGCCCAGCGTGCCCTTGCCGGAGGCGGCGGGGCCGTCGATGGCGATAATCATGAAAGCGATTTGCGACAGCGCGCCGTGACGGTCAAGGCCGTTATTTCGACCGATGGAATGACGGAACGCACGAAAACCCGGCAGCGGCGGGACTGAATACCCGCCGTGCCGACCGGCACATCGCCGGAAGAGGCGCCGGCCTGGCTGGAGGCAGTGACCCGCCTCGGCATCGCGCCGTCGCAAGGCGCGAGGCGGCTCAGGACTGGGGTGGATGCAGACCGCGCGCCCGCCGCAGCGGTCGTTCTTCGGTAAAGATATTGCGCGAGGCGAATTCGGCGGGGCTGGAAAAAGTGAGATACTCGCGCATCGCTTCGGTTGGCGCCGGCGTCGTGAACCACGGCATGTTGAGCCGGCGAGCCGGATTGCCCGTCCAGGACGGCACGCGCCCAAGCTTGCGCTGCTTGGCAAGATATTCCGCGACGGCGCCTACCAGCGCATCCAACCGATCGTCCCCCGTTAGACGCGGCTCACGCTCGATTGACGCATAGCGATCCTCGCTTGTGTTAGCGAGATCGAATGTATCGACGAACTCGGCAAGTACCGCATCGCGCGACGCGCCGGCACAGATTCTCTCGACCGCCTCAGCGAGGGTATTTGGGCGCATCCAGTGCTCCCTCAGCATTCATATTCTTCAACAGGAAACGCTGCTTCTCCGACGACGCCGCGCTGACGGGAAAGTAGCGTGCCAGCAAGGCTATCGCCTGCTCCGCGCTCGAAATGCCTACCACGCGCATCAAGTTCAGAATGTCCAGCCGTTCCGTTTCTCCGCGGGCAGGGTCGAGCACCCTGAACGCCTTGAGCTTCAGCGCCAGCAAATATTCCGCCGTAGGCACTGAAACGACAAGGCCTGCTGCGCCAGCATCGCGCGGGAAGGTCGCAAATTCCAGATGGTCGGCGGAATGGTCGGCGAGCGAGCTAAGGTGGAATGCCACGCCATCATTGAACCAGTCGGCCGGCCAACCGTTCTTCGCCGATATTTCATGGATAACGCCCGCCAGCCATTCCGGCAGCGGATATTCCAGGCGCGAGACGTCGACATCCTCCGTCGCGAACCGAAAGTTGCTGGCCAGCATCAGGGCCGAGCCGCCATAGACGGCGATCTGCAGCTTGGTTCCGGCCTGTACCGCCGCGCGCCCGATCTGGTCGAAGGCATCGAGCAGGGCTTCGCGGTCGAAGGCTGCATTCATCGCGCCGGCCCTTACGAAAACTCCGCGCCGAGCTGGCGCATCATCGGGATGAAGTCGGGAAAGGACGTCGCGATGAAGGCGGTGTCGTCGACCTTGACGCCCTTGTCGGCGGCGCAGCCCATCACCAGCGCCGACATCGCGATGCGGTGGTCCATGTGGGTGGCGACGAGGCCGCCGCCGGGTACGTGGCCGCGGCCTTCGACGATCAGATCGTCGCCGGCAATCTCGACCTTGACGCCGTTGACGCGCAGCATGTCGGCGGTCGCCTCAAGCCGGTCGGACTCCTTCACGCGCAACTCCTGCAGGCCGCGCATGATCGTGGTGCCCTCGGCAAAGGCGGCCGCCACCGCCAGCACCAGATATTCGTCGATCATCGAGGGCGCGCGCTCCGGCGGCACCTCGACGCCGCGCAGTTTCGACGCGCGCACGCGCAGTCGCGCCATCGGCTCGCCGGCATCGCCGCGCGCTTCGCTTTCCTCGATCGAGGCGCCCATCTCGCGCAAGGTCGTGAACAGGCCGGTGCGCAGCGGATTGGTCATGACGTCGGACAGCACCATGTCGGAGCCTTCGACGATCAGCGCCGCCACGATGGGGAACGCGGCCGAGGACGGATCGGCGGGCACGATGACCTCCGCGCCGTGCAGCTCCGGCTCGCCGGTGAGCGCAATCTTCCGGCCGTGCGTGCCTTCCTTGGTCGAGACGATATCGGCGCCAAAATGCCTGAGCATCAGCTCGGTGTGGTCGCGGCTCGCCTCGCTCTCGATCACCGTGGTAACGCCGGGCGCCGCCAGTCCCGCCAGCAGCACCGCGGACTTGATCTGGGCGGAAGCCACCGGCGTTCGGTAGGTGATCGGCACCGGCGCGCGCGCACCATGCAGGGTCAGCGGCAGGCGGCCGCCGTCGCGGCTCTCGCCGGCCCTGGCGCCCATCAGTTCCAGCGGGTCGAGGATGCGCCGCATCGGCCGCGAACGCAGCGAGGCATCGCCGTCGAACACGGCCGTCACCGGACAACCCGCGACCGCGCCCATCACCAGCCGGCAGCCGGTGCCGGAGTTGCCAAAGTCGAGCGCCGAGGCCGGTTCCGCAAAGCCGCCGACGCCGACGCCATTGACCTTCCAGACAAACGGACCCGTCCGCTCCACTTTGGCGCCCAGCGCGCGCATGGATTTGGCGGTGTTGAGGACGTCCTCGCCCTCCAGAAGGCCCGAAATCCGGGTTTCCCCTACCGCCAGCGCGCCCAAAATCAGCGCCCGGTGCGATATCGACTTGTCCCCTGGTACGCGGACGTTGCCGCCAAGAGGACCGCAGGGGCGAGCTTCAAGGGGGCTGACGGGGCCGGAATGGATCAATTTGGGGGCCTTTCGGGCTGCTCGGGCGGCCCAGTAACACATGCGTCAGATGCCGTCACGCCGACCGGAATTGCGTGTAACACGCTCTTGACAGCGGCGTCTCAACTAGCCAAGTGAGGCACCGTTTTTCGAAAAATTCCCAGGACCTCCCCACGTGGCCAAATCCGACCTCGGAACCAAACGCATTTGCCCGACGACGGGTAAGAAGTTTTACGACCTGAATAAGTCTCCCGTGATCTCCCCTTACACGGGAGAAGTCGTGCCGATCGCGCCGGTGGCGCCTGCGCGCGCCCCCCGCGGTGCTGCCGCGGCGGCCGCCGCACCCAGCATGGTTGCCGACATGCCGGAGCCCGCGGAGAGCGAAAATCTGGTGACGCTCGAGGAAGCCGACGCCGAGGAGAACACCGGCAAGGTCAAGGCCAGCGTTCCCGAGTCCGAAGACGATATCGAGGTCGACGAGACCATCGAAGGCGATGACGATGACGATTCGACCTTCATCGCCGACGAGGAGGAAGGCGACGAGGACGTCACCGACATCATCGGCGACGTCAGCACCGACGAAGATACTTGAGATAAACCCCAAACTGTGTTTTGGGGTTCTGCTCCGCACGTCGCCCAAGACGCGCGGGTTTGGCAAGGGGCCATAGCTCAGCTGGGAGAGCGCTTGCATGGCATGCAAGAGGTCGGCGGTTCGATCCCGCCTGGCTCCACCAGCCTTCGCTCGCTTCGCGAGCTACGGCTCGGCAAGCCTGGTACACGTCCTCGTAGCGAAGTGAGCGAAGGCTGCCGCGGCGTAGCCCGAAGGGCGAAGCCGGGCCCTCGCTTCGCGAGCTACGGCTCGGCAAGCCTGGTACACTTCCTCGTAGCGAAGTGAGCGAAGGCTGTCGGGCCCTCGGCAACTTATCCTCATCCTAGGATTTGCTTACCGCGCAACTGATCGCGTGGTGGCCATGAAATACGTCTACATCCTCGAAAGTCTCGATTCCCAACACTTCTACGTCGGTATCACGGACGACCTGCATGCGCGGCTCAGGAAGCACAACGCTGGCGAGGTCCCACACACGTCGAAATACCGCCCTTGGCGGCTCAAGACCTACATAGCCTTCAGCGACGAGCGGCAAGCAGTCGCATTCGAAAAGTATCTGAAGACGGCGTCAGGCCGCGCCTTCGCGAAGAAGCGCCTCTGACAGCTACGCATCCGCCTTCTCCGCCACCGCTGCAGTCAGTCGGTCGCGCAGCGTCTCCACTTCCTTTTTCAGCGCCACCAGCTCCGCCACCGAACATTGCGAGGCCGCCAGGATCGACGGCGGCAGGCCGCGCGCTTTTTCTTTCAGCGCCTCGCCCTGCGCCGTCAGCGCCACGATCACCTGGCGCTCGTCCCGGCTCGAGCGCGTGCGCCTGATCAGGCCGGCCGCCTCCATCCGCTTGAGCAGCGGCGTCAGCGTGCCGGAATCCAGATAAAGCCGCTCGCCGATTTGCTTGACCGCGATGCCGTCTTCCTCCCACAGCACCAGCATGACGAGGTATTGCGGATAGGTGAGGCCCAGGCGTTCCAGAAGCGGCTTGTAGAAGCGGTTGAACGCATGCGCGGTGGAATAGACCGCAAAGCAGAGCTGGTTGCCGAGCTGCAGCGGCAGGTCGCCTGCTTGTTTCCTGGCCATTGCCGAACCTCATCCATCTGGAATCGTTTGAACATTCTGGGGCTTCGGGCCGCCGCAATCAATTGCGCACAATTAAATGTGACCAGATATTTTTTCTATTGCAAACAATTCTATTGTGCGAAATCTTTTATCCGTAATTAAGGCCCCAACCCCAAGGGAGATCACCATGTCCGTGAAAGTCCTCTACAAGACCACCGCAACGGCAACCGGCGGCCGCGACGGCTCCGCTTCGACGGCCGATGGCGCCTTCAGCGTCAAGCTCGCGACCCCCAAGGAACTCGGTGGCGGCGGCGGCGCAGGCAACAATCCCGAGCAGCTTTTTGCGGCCGGCTATGCCGCCTGCTTCATCGGCGCAATGAAGGCGGTCGCCGCCCAGGGCGGCGGCGTGAAGGTGCCCGCGGACGCATCGGTGACCTCCACCGTCGGCATCGGCCCGCGCTCCGAAGGCGGCTTCGGTCTCGACATTGACCTCGCCGTCTCGCTCCCCGGCCTTGCCAAGGCCGACGCCGAGGCGCTGGTCGCCAAGGCCCACCAGGTGTGCCCCTACTCCAACGCCACCCGCGGCAATGTCGACGTCCGCCTGACGGTCGTCTGACGCATCAGTCCAATTGCAGACATGGCGGCCCGCTGCGATTCCGCGGCGGGCCGTCTTGCGTGCGGGCATAAGGCTGTGCGGCGGAAGGCATTGCTGTCGCCTGCGAAGCCCGCTAGCTCTGGCCGGTCTCATCCCGGCGAAGGTTGTCCTTGATGAATGCCCCAGCTTCCGGCGCAATGACGGGCCTGCGCGTGATCGATCTCACGCGCGTGCTCGGCGGTCCCTACTGCACGCAGATCCTCGCCGACCACGGCGCCGACGTCATCAAGGTCGAGCCGCCCGCGGGCGACGAAGTGCGCGACTGGGGCCCACCTTTCCATGAAGAAGACGCGGCGTATTTCGTCGGCATCAACCGCAACAAGCGCTCGATCGGTCTCGACCTCGCCTCCGAAGGCGGCCGCGCCGTGCTGATGAGGCTGCTCGAAACCGCCGACGTGCTGATCGAGAATTTCAAGCCCGGCACGCTCGACAAATGGGGCATCGGCAACGACGTGCTGCGCGCAAAGTTTCCCCGCCTCGTGCACTGCCGCATCTCCGGCTTCGGCGCCGACGGCCCGCGCGGCGGCAATCCCGGCTACGACGCCATCATCCAGGCGATGACCGGCATGATCGCGGCGACCGGCTCGCCCGAGAGCGGACCGATGCGCATCGGCGTGCCCGTCGTCGACATCACCACGGGGCTTTATGCCGCAATCGGCATTCTGATGGCGCTGTCGGAACGGCAACGCTCGGGCCTCGGCCAGTTCCTGGAAACGACGCTGTACGAGACAGGCTTGGCTGTGATGCATCCGCACACCGCGAACTATTTCATGCACGGAAAGCCGCCCTCGCTCACCGGCAACGAGCATCCCAACCTGGTGCCGTACGCGATCTTCCCAACCAGGACCGACGACATCTTCATCGGCGTCGGCAATGACGGCACCTTCCGCAAGCTGGCCAAGGAAATCGGCAAGCCGGAGCTCGGCACCGACCCGCGCTTTGCCCGCAACAAGGACCGCATCGCCAACCGCGAGGCACTGCGCGCCGAGCTTGCCGCCGTGTTCGCCGGGCACGAGGCCGAGCCGCTGTGCAACCGGCTGCTCGCCGCCGGCCTTCCGGCCGGACCGGTGCAGAAGATCGACCAGGCGCTGACCAACCCGCACACTATCCATCGCGGCGATATCATCGCGAAAGACTGGTACAAGGGCGTCGCCTCGCCGATCCGCATGGAACGGACCAGGGCAAGCCTGCGCCGCACGCCGCCGAAATTTTCGCAGCACACCGCCGAGGTGCTCGGCGAGTTCGGTTACTCCAGGGACGAAATCGAGGCGCTGGTCGCCAAGGGCGTCGCGTGCGGCGCGGAACGGAAGCGTTAGGCACGCGCGCGTGAGTCCAAGTTGCCACCTCCCCCCTTGCGGTCCCCTTGCGGGGAGGTCGGATCGCGCAGCGATCCGGGAGAGGGGGTGGCGTCATCGGCAGTCTTTCCGCGGCCACCCCTCTCCCCAACCCTCCCCCCTTGCGGGACCCGCAAGGGGGGAGGAAGCCCACCCATCGGGGCCTCCGTGACTGCGCACCGCAATAAGCCCCTTATTCAGGCGTCGCCCCGTGCCTTCCCCAGTACCTCCCGCTCGCGTATACGTTCATGCGCCCGTCATCCGGCGCTGTTCAATTCGATGACGAATCCAACCGGGAGGAAGTTGATGGCTCTTCGACAATTCGGCGCGGCTGCGGCCGTTGCGGTCACGCTCGCTCTTGCCGCCTCGCCCGCGCATGCGGCGATCGAGATCCAGTGGTGGCACGCCATGACCGGCGGCAACAACGACATCATCAACAAGCTTGCCGAGGACTTCAACGCCAGCCAGTCCGACTACAAGGTGGTGCCGTCCTACAAGGGCCCCTATGCCGACACCATGAACGCCGGCATCGCCGCGTTCCGCGCCGGCAACGCGCCGCACATCATGCAGGTGTTCGAAGTCGGCACCGCCACCATGATGAGCGCCACCGGCGCCATCAAGCCGGTCTACCAGCTGATGAAGGACGCCGGCGAGCCCTTCGACCCGAAGGCGTACCTGCCGACCATCACGGGCTACTACTCGACCGCCAAGGGCGACATGCTGTCGTTCCCCTTCAATTCGTCCTCCACGGTAATGTGGATCAACAAGGATGAACTGAAAAAGGCCGGCGTCACCGAGATCCCGAAGACCTGGCCGGAAGTGTTCGAAGCGGCCAAGAAGCTGAAGGCGGCGGGCCACAACAGCTGCGGATTCTCGAACGGCTGGGTCACCTGGGTCCATATCGAGCAGTTCTCGGCCTGGCACAACGTGCCGATCGGCACCAAGGCCAACGGCCTCGACGGTTTTGACACCGAGCTGAAGTTCAACTCGCCGCTGCACGTGAAACACCTGCAGAACCTCGTCGAGCTGCAGAAGGACAAAACCTACGACTATGGCGGGCGCACCAGCGCCAACGAAGCCCGCTTCGCCTCCGGCGAATGCGCGATCTTCCTGACCTCGTCGGGCTACTACGCGACCGCCAAGGCTACCGCCAAGTTCGACTTCGCGTCCGTACCGATGCCGTATTATCCCGATGTCGCAGGCGCGCCGCAAAACTCGATCATCGGCGGCGCTTCGCTGTGGGTGATGGGCGGCAAGAAGGCCGAGGAGTACAAGGGCGTCGCGAAGTTCTTCACCTTCCTGTCGGACACCGGCCGCCAGGCCAAGCTGCATCAGGAATCCGGCTACCTGCCGATCACCAAGGCGGCCTACGAGAAAACCAAGGCGGACGGTTTCTATGAGAAGAACCCGATTGCCGAAACGCCGCTGAAGGAACTCACCAACAAGGAGCCGACCGAGAACTCGCGGGGCCTGCGCTTCGGCAACATGGTGCAGATGCGCGACATCTGGGCCGAGGAAATCGAGGCGGCCCTGGCCGGCAAGAAGACCGCCCAGCAGGCGCTCGACGAAGCCGTCGCCAAGGGCAACGCGATGTTGCGCACGTTCGAGAAGACTGCGAAATAGGGCGGGACATCCTTGGGGGCGTCATTGCGATCGGCGTAAGCGACGAAGCAATCCATCTATCCGTTACGCGGTGAAATGGATTGCTTCGCCCCGCTCGCAATGACGAACGTGGTGAATGGAAAAATCCACCGTCTTCAACAGCAAGCTGCTGCCCTACCTGCTGCTGTTCCCGCAGCTCGTCATCACCATCGTTTTCTTCTACTGGCCGGCGAGCCAGGCGGTCTGGCAATCGTTCCTGCGCGAGGACGCGTTCGGCCTGGTGTCCGAATTCGTCGGGCTTGAAAACTACGTCGCGCTGTTCGCCCAGCCGCAATATTACCGCTCGATGCTGACCACCGCGATCTTCTCGACGCTGGTCGCCGGGCTCTCGCTCGCCATTGCGCTCTTGTTCGCCACGCAGGCCGACAAGAACCTCAAGGCGGGCGGCGCCTACAAGACGCTGATGATCTGGCCCTATGCGGTCGCCCCGGCGGTGGCCGGCGTGCTCTGGTTCTTCATGTTCCAGCCCTCGCTCGGCATGCTCGCAAAACCGCTGCGCGGCATGGGCATGGACTGGAATCCGCTGCTCAATTCCACCCACGCCATGACGCTCGTGGTGATGGCCTCGGTGTGGAAGCAGATCTCCTACAACTTCCTGTTCTTTCTCGCCGGCCTGCAGTCGATCCCGAAAAGCGTGATCGAGGCCGGCGCCATCGACGGCGCGGGCCCGATGCGCCGCTTCTGGACCATCGTGTTCCCGCTGCTGTCGCCGACGACGTTCTTCCTGCTGGTCGTCAACGTCGTCTACGTCTTCTTCGACACGTTCGGCATCATCGACGCCGTGACCGGCGGCGGCCCCGCAGGCGCCACCACCACCATGGTCTACAAGGTCTACGCCGACGGCCGCCTTGGCGGCGATCTCGGCGGCTCTGCCGCGCAGTCGGTCGTGCTGATGATCATCGTCATCGCGCTGACCGCGATCCAGTTCCGCTACGTCGAACGCAAGGTGCAGTACTGATGGTCGAGCACCGTCCGCTCAGCGACTTCATCGCCTACGCCATTCTCACCCTGGGCGTGCTCATCGTCGCCTTCCCGGTCTGGCTCGCCTTCGTTGCCTCGACCCACGACGCCGCGACCGTGGTCGGCGGCAACATGCCGGCAACGCCCGGCACGCACGCGCTTGAGAACTACTACCGCGCCGTCTTCGTCGGCGGCGCACGCACCAGCCGCGAGCCGGTGGCGAACATGCTGATCAACTCCTTCGTCTCCGCGATCGGCATCGCGCTCGGCAAGATCTTCATCTCGATCCTGTCCGCCTACGCGGTCGTCTATTTCCGCTTCCCGTTACGCAAGACCGCGTTCTGGATCATCTTCATCACCCTGATGCTGCCGGTCGAGGTGCGCATCTATCCGACCTACAAGGTGGTCGCGGACCTGAAGATGCTCGACACCTATGCGGGCCTGATCCTGCCGTTGATCGCGTCAGCTACCGGCACGCTCTTGTTCCGCCAGTTCTTCATGACGATCCCGGATGAGCTGCTGGAAGCCTCGCGCATCGACGGCGCCGGCCCGCTCCGCTTCTTCTGGGACACGCTCTTGCCGCTGTCGGTCACGACCATGGCGGCTCTGTTCGTGATCCAGTTCATCTATGGCTGGAATCAATATCTCTGGCCGCTGCTGATCACCACCAAGGATTCGATGCAGACCATCGTGATCGGCATCAAGAAGATGCTGACCTCGACCGACGAACTCGCCGAATGGCAGCTCGCGATGGCGACCGCGGTGCTTGCCATGCTGCCGCCGGTCGCGGTCGTGATCTTCATGCAGCGGCTGTTCGTGCGCGGCCTCGTCCAGACGGAAAAGTGAAATGGCCAACGTAACCCTTCGCAACGTCCGCAAGACCTATCCCGGCGGCTTCGAGGCCATCAAGGGCATCGACTTCGAGGTCGGCGACGGCCAGTTCTGCGTGCTGGTCGGCCCGTCCGGCTGCGGCAAGTCCACGCTGCTGCGGATGGTCGCGGGCCTGGAGACCGTCACCGGCGGCGAGATCGGCATCGGCGGCCGCGTGGTCAACCAGGTCGAGCCGGCCGACCGCGACATCGCGATGGTGTTCCAGAACTACGCGCTCTATCCGCATATGAGCGTCTACAACAACATGGCCTACGGCCTGCGCAACCGCCGCATGCCGGAAGCCGAGATCAAGACCCGCGTCAGCGAAGCCGCCCGCATCCTCGAGCTCTCCACCATGCTGGAGCGCAAGCCGCGCCAGCTCTCCGGCGGCCAGCGCCAGCGCGTCGCCATGGGCCGCGCCATCGTGCGCCAGCCGAAAGCGTTCCTGTTCGACGAGCCGCTGTCCAACCTCGATGCGAAACTGCGCATCGCCATGCGCGTCGAGATCCGTAAACTGCAGCGCAGGCTCAGCACCACCTCGATCTACGTCACCCATGACCAGCTCGAGGCGATGACGCTCGCCGATATTCTGGTCGTGATGAATGGCGGCGTGGTCGAGCAGATCGGCAATCCCCTGGATATCTACCAGAAGCCCGCGACCACCTTCGTCGCCTCCTTCATCGGCGCGCCGCCGATGAATTTGATGCCGACCCAATCGGACGAGCTGAAGTCGCAACTGCCGTCGCGCGAAGCCGGCATCCTCGGCATTCGCCCGGAAGACTTCGTCATCACCCGTGAGAATGTCCCTGATGGTGTCGCCCTCGACCTCACCGTCGAAGCAATCGAGAAGGTCGGCGCCGAAACCTTCGTCTACGGCTCCCGGCAGAATGTCGCCCAGGGCGTTGCCGCCAACCCCGGCGACTTGCCGCCCGGCGAGGTGATCGTCCGCGTCCCCGGCGCGGTCGGCCCCGCCATCGGCGAGCGGATCCGGGCGGTGGCGGCCCGCGACAAGCTGCATCTGTTCAGCTCTGACGGCCGGAAGCGTGTTGAGACCTGATGCGACTGTCCCTGATATTCAACCCTTACGCACATCTCGCTTGCTGACACAGTCCGCGATCCACTCGATTAGAAAAGTGACGGCGTAGGCGGCTCCTAACACCAAGAGAATGAAGACCGAAAAAAGCCCGAGAAAATCATTGGCCCACATGGACAAATCGACCTCCACGTCGCCGAATCTCCCGAACCGGGCGACCGCCAGGTAGCAAAACCTGGCTAGGAAGATAGGAATGATCACAACTGCCAGAAGCCCGAGAAAGAAGCCGGCTCGTCGGGCTAAGTAGAGGAGCAGGACGGGACTGAACGCAGAGAAAATCCAAGCGGCGCCGAAGGCCCATCCTTCGATGGAATCGACTTCCCCAGGAAGAATCCGTGGCACGCTTGCGGTGATTGCTGTGAAGCATTGCATTGCGGACAACACGGTCAAAGCCAGTCGATGCAGCCGGCTCCGCTCTTCGTGTTCAGAACTCATGGTGGGGGCCCAAAGATGGTTAAGGGTTCGCGAGCCAGACAGCGGCTTGTCTCCACCAAGACGATAACACCTTGGTGTCATTCGGCCCGGAAGCGAGCCGAATTCCCTCGTGCTCGGATGGGCTCCAAATTTGCCCATTCGAGCCGGCCCTGCCCGTAATGACGAGTTTTCAGCCGATTCGACTGTCCCCAGAGCCACTTGAACCCTCCCCACGCCATCGCCATATTGTGGCTGTCCGGCGGCGAATGAGTCGCTTCCGGACATGCGCCGAGGGTGCCGATGAGGGCCCGAGGCGTCAAAGTCGCTTCGAGAGGACTTTGTTAATGTCACGTGTTCCTTCGCTCTCCAGCCCGTTTCTGCTTGGATTCGACGAAATCGAGCGTGCGCTCGATCGCGTCGTGAAGGGCGCGGATGGCTATCCTCCGTACAACATCGAGCGGTGCGAGCGCACCAACGGCCAGCCCGAACGGTTGCGCATCACGCTCGCGGTGGCGGGCTTCACCCGCGACCAACTCGATGTGACCATTGAGGAAAACCAGCTCGTCATCCGCGGCCGCCAGCAGGACGACAAGACCCGGCAATACATCCATCGCGGCATTGCCGCGCGCCACTTCCAGCGCACCTTCGTGCTGGCGGAGGGGATGCACGTGCTGGGTGCGGACCTGAAGAACGGGCTGTTGTCCATCGACCTCGCCAGGCCCGAGCCCGAAAGGGTCGTTAAGACAATAGCTATCAATGAGCACGAATAATGGAACGAGGAGCGGACTCGACCGCTTGTCTCCAGAGGAGTCGAGACCATGAGTGATCTGAGTGTGACCACCACCCCCGAAAGGGTGTCATTGGAGGCGCTGGCCCATCTTGGTGAAGGCCATATCGCCTATGTGAAGCAGGTTCGTTCCGAGGATGTGCCGGGGCTCTTTCCCCAGGCGCCGAAGATCGCACCGGGCCTCAAGCTGTTCGCGCTGCATGCCGCCGACGGCACGCCGATGATGCTGACCGATAGCCGGGAAGCGGCGATTGCCAACGCGTGGAGCAACGAGCTGCAGGCCGTCAGCGTTCACTGACCTGCGTGCGCAGTGTCATGACGCGTTGAGCCCGGCTCGTCCCAAGCGGGTTTTCATGCGGCAGGAAGTCGCCGCAAACCAGTTCGACATACGCGGGTGCGTTTCCGGATAGGAAAGCGCCCGCGTATTTTTTTTGGCGCTCGCCCAACGCCGCATTTCGCGGCGACGAAATTGAATCCTGCCGGGCCGTTGCGCGGACGCTACGCCGCGCTGGCGGGCGGAAGCGCCAGCACCGAATAGATCGCCTGGGCGTCGCGCGAGGCGCGCAGCTTCTTGGCGACGTCCTGGTCGCGCAGCAGGCGGGCGATTCGCGCCAATGCTTTCAGATGATCGGCGCCGGCGCCTTCGGGCGCGAGCAGCAGGAAGATCAGGTCGACCGGCTGGCTGTCCATCGCCTCGAAATCGATCGGGCGCTCCAGGCGCGCGAACAGGCCGAACAGCTTCTCCAGCTTCGGCAGCTTGCCGTGCGGGATGGCGACGCCATAGCCGACCGCGGTGGTGCCGAGCTTCTCGCGCTGCAGCAGCACCTCGAACACCGTGCGCTCGTTCTGTCCGGTCAGGACGGCCGCCTTGGCCGCCAGTTCCTGCAGCGCCTGTTTCTTGCTGCTGACCTTCAAGGCCGGGAGAATCGCCTCCGGTGCAACCAGATCGGTAATCGGCATAATTGGCGGCGTCCGGGGGTAAAGTGAACCGTAAGGTTGCGAGATAGTCTCAAGGCGCGTGGCGTCAAGAAGGTGAGGCGGGAGGTGGGCTTAGGCCCTGCTGTCCCGTTTTCCGGGGCTTCTACTCCAATGCATACGCGGTGCCAACTCTTTAACGCCGGGTTCCTTAACCGCGGTTTTTGGGGCCGCGGACCATATGGTCGAGCCCTTCGGGCGTCAATGTGGCCCGGCATAAAGGTCAGGGGTTAACCGCCGGCGGATCGACCCAGCCGACATTGCCGTCGGCACGGCGGTAGATCACGTTGACCCGGCCGCTGGAGCCATGCTGGAACACCAGGCAATTGGCGCCGGTGAGGTCGAGTTCCTGCACGGCTTCGCTGACCGAAAGCCGCTTCAGCGACTTGGTGGTCTCGGCGATGATGACCGGGTTGTAGGTGGCGTTCTCGTCCTCATGGGCCGGCGCCTCGATCACATAGCTCGGCGCGTCCAGCACCGGCGCTTCCATTTCGGCGAAGGCGGCATTGGCCGCATGCGCCTTGCGCGCCGAGCGGTCCTTGAGCCTGCTCTTGTAGCGGCGCAGGCGCTTTTCGATCATCAGCAGCGCCTGGTCGGCGCTGGCATAGGCGTCCGCCGCGCTCGATTCGGCCTCCAGCACCACGCCGGAATCCAGGTGCAGCGCGCAGTCGGTGCGGAAGCCGAAACCGTCCTTGGAGAGCGTGATGTGGCCGGAATAATTGCCGTCATAATACTTGCGCAGCACCTCGTCGGTGCGTTCGCTGACCCGGCCGCGCAGCGTTTCGCCGACGCTGATGCTTTTTCCAGAGATCCGAAGAGTCATTGGATGATGCCTCGCTGACGTCAGGGGGGATCGAGCCTAGCGCGATTTGGCGCCGATGCAATCAGGCGGGCGCGGTATCGCGGGACCGGTCAGAGGCGGTAAGGGCATTGCCGATCATGCTCTGCTTGTCGCGGCGACGCTGCACCGAGGAGGGAATCCGCATCGCCTCGCGGTATTTCGCGACGGTGCGACGCGCGATATCAATGCCGGAGGCGCGCAAGCGTTCCACGATGGTGTCGTCGGACAGGATCGCGGCCGCGCTCTCCGCATCGATCAGCTGCTTGATATGATGTCGCACCGCTTCCGCCGAATGTGCCTCGCCGCCGTCGGCCGACGCAATCGAGGCGGTGAAAAAATATTTCAGTTCGAACACGCCGCGGTTGGTCGCCATGTATTTGTTGGCGGTGACGCGCGACACCGTCGACTCGTGCATCTGGATCGCGTCCGCCACGGCTTTCAGATTGAGCGGCCGCAGATGCGCGACGCCGTGGGTGAAGAAGCCGTCCTGCTGGCGCACGATCTCGGTCGCGACCTTCAGGATGGTGCGGGCGCGCTGGTCGAGGGCGCGCACCAGCCAAGTCGCATTCTGCAGGCAATCGGTGAAATAGGATTTGTCGCCGTCCTTGCGGATCGTCTTCGACAGCTCGGTGTAATAGGTCTGGTTGACCAGCACCCTCGGCAACGTATCGCTGTTCAGCTCCACGTGCCAGCCGCCGTCGGGGCCGGGCCGCACATAGACGTCGGGCACCACGGTCTGGGTGCGCGCGGCGCCGAACTTCAGGCCGGGCTTGGGATCGAGGCGGCGAATCTCGCCGATCATGTCGGTGATGTCTTCGTCGTCGACGCCGCAGAGTTTGCGCAGGCTCGCGATGTCGCGCTTGGCCAGGAGATCGAGATTCTCCACCAACGCCTGCATCGCCGGGTCGTAGCGGTTGAGCTCGCGGAGCTGGACGGCAAGGCATTCGCTCAAGTTGCGCGCGCACACGCCGGGCGGATCGAATTTTTGCAGCACCGCCAGAACTTCCGCGACGGCCTGTTCGGTGGCCCCCAACCGTTCCGCGGCCTGGCCGAGATCGGGCGGCAGATAGCCGGCCTCGTCGACGAGGTCGATCAGATATTGTCCGATCATGCGCTGCGCCGGCGAGGTGATGGCGACCGCCATCTGCTCGGCGAGATGATTCGCCAGCGTGACTTCCGCGGCGACGAAGGCTTCGAGATTGTAATCCTCGTCACTGGAGGCGCCGCCGCCCCACTCGGTGTAGGCGGTGGGCGCGGCATCCTGCGCGGCACGCGCGGCGGCTTCAGCGGGCTCCTCGGTGAAGACGTTGTCGAGCCGGGTGTCCAGCGTCTGCTCGATCTCGGCGCGGCTGCCGAGATCGCGGTTCATCCACTCTTCCTGGCCGGGCTCGAAACCCTCCGCCGAACCGGCCGAGAACTCGCCGCCGGCGAAATCGCCGGATTCGTCGCCCTGCCCGTCGGTCCCGTCCGCATCGGAGAACTGGGGCGAGTGTTCCATCGCCTCGCCCGCCACCGGCGGCTCGGGGCCGTCACTGGCGCGCTCCAGCAGCGGGTTGCGTTCCAGCTCTTCCTCAACGAATGTGGACAGGTCTAGGTTGGACAGCTGCAGCAGCTTGATGGCCTGCATCAGCTGCGGGGTCATCACCAGCGACTGGGACTGGCGGAACTCTAATCTCTGCGTTAGCGCCATAGGGGCAAGAAACCGTCCAAAACTTGGTCCGATTCTTGCTTAGCCTAGTCCGCAGCCCTTGTATACGCCTTGACGAGAGCAAAATTTGCGCTAGCGGCGCGGTGGTTACCGCGGTGCAACACTACAACCGGAACTCCTCGCCAAGATACAGCCGCCGCACATCGGGGTTGGCGACGATCTCATCCGGGCTGCCTTCGGTCAGAATCTCGCCGGCATAGACGATATAGGCGCGGTCGGTGAGGCCCAGCGTTTCCCGCACATTGTGGTCGGTGATGAGCACGCCGATGCCGCGGTTGGTGAGGTGGCGGACCAGATCCTGAATGTCGCCGACCGCGATCGGATCGATGCCGGCGAAGGGCTCGTCGAGCAGCATGTAGTTCGGGCGCGTGGCCAGCGCGCGCGCGATTTCGACGCGGCGCCGCTCGCCGCCGGACAGCGCAATCGAAGGCGATTTACGCAATCGCGTGATGTTGAACTCGTCGAGCAGCGCATCGAGTTCGCGGTCGCGCTTCTTGCGGCTGGGTTCGACCACTTCGAGCACGGCGCGGATGTTCTGCTCCACGGTGAGGCCCCGGAAGATCGAGGCTTCCTGCGGCAGATAGCCGATGCCGAGCCGCGCGCGCTGGTACATCGGCAGCTGCGTCACGTCATGGCCGTCGAGCTCGATGGCGCCGCGGTCGGCCTTGATCAGCCCGGTGATCATGTAGAACACCGTGGTCTTGCCGGCACCGTTCGGACCGAGCAATCCGACCGCCTCGCCGCGGCGGACATAGATGGAAACGCCGCGCACCACCTGCCGGGTGCCAAAGCTCTTTTCCACGCTATGCACAGCCAGAAGGCCGGGCCGCCGCAGCAGCTGCGGGCCGCCGCCATTGGCCTTGTTGGGCTTTGCAGCCGGCCTGGCCGCGGGCCTGGGCTTACTGGGTGCGAGCGGATGCTGCGGGCGCGGCGCTTCCGCGGGCGCCAGATCGATGGCGGGCGCCGATCCGCCGCGGGCGATCGGCGGCGCGTCCCGTACCGGATGCGAGAGCATGTCGCCGACGGAACCGCCGAGCGCGGTGATGTCCTCGCGCGAACGGCCGAAGCCCGCGGGCCGCTTGGCCGGGCGACGCCGGAACATGCCGAGTAAATCCACCATCCCCGCTTCGCTCAGCCTTTCACGCGCCAACGCGCGGCGAGATTCGATTCGCCCTCGTGCGAATCATGAATGAAGGGATGCCCCTTGCCCAGCGGAACAGCTTTCGAAAGGTTTCCCCGTCCGCCAGCCAAGCTATCTTCTCGCGCATGATCTTGTCCGAAAACCGGTTTCGCGCGGCCTGGCGGATCGGGATCATGGCGCGGTAAATACAGGCTCCGCCTCCGGGCTTCAACCTCGCCTCCGCAGGCGAATTCACAAGCAATTGATATTACTTCTGTTTACCTGGGAGAAGCGATGGCAGGCCCGGCGCGGGCGCCGGCGCGACGCCCTTTTGTGATCCGCCGCAGTCGCCCTGGGTGAACAGGGCCTGCACCTTCGAATCGGATTCCACCCGCGACACGCCGGTGGTCATGTCCACGGTCAGACGGTCACCCTTCAGCACGTTCTTGCATTGGGTCAGCACCACGCCGCCGGACATGGTGATCGAATTGGCCTTTGTATCGAATACCGCGAGGTCGCCGGTAACCACCTGGTCCTTTTGCGTCACCACCACGCTGCCGCGCGCTTCCAGCCGCTTGATCGAGGAACTGCCTTCCGGCCCCGGGGTCGCCGCTTGCAGCGGAGCGCCCGGTGCCGCCTTCGCGCCCTTCTGCTTGGGTTGGGCCGGCTGCTCCGAGGCACCGCCGCCGCCTTCATAAAACACCACCAGCGATCTCGACTTCATGGTGGTGTCGCCCTGCACCACCTTCACATTGCCGGAGAAGGTCGCTTCCTTTTTCTTGTCGCGCACCTCGAGCGAGGCCGCCTCGATCTGGATCGGCTGGTCGCGGTTCTGCGAAAAGCCCTGCATGGCGTTGGGCACGCCCTGCACCGAGCTCTGCGCGCGCGCCTCGCCGCAAGCGATAACGGCCAGCAGCAACGCTGCCGCGGCAACGCTGCGCGCGATCCGCCGTTCGGGACCAGGAGACAACGACATCATGCCAACGATCATTTCGCGCCGGCGGGCTTGCCGCTGCCGCCGATCGAACGCGTCTTCGGCGGCTCGGCGGGCTGAACCGGCTGCGCCGCCTGCTCGGGCTGATCCAGCATCAGGTTCATCACCACGTTGCCCTCGAAGCGCACGATCTCGCCGCTGTTGATGATCTTGAGCCCGTCGGCCACCAGCGTGCCGTTCAGGAGCTTGACGTCGACACGCTCCTCCGACGTCACCGTGCCCTTGCTCATGTCGACCAGCGCCCGCGAGAGCTTCGCCTCGTAGCCGGTGGACGACTGCAGGAAGATGTCCTTCCTCAGATCGAGCAGCTGCTGCTTGCTGTCGAAGAAGCCGGTGCGCGCATCGAGGGTGACGTTGGAGCGATCTTCCATCATCACCTTGGCGCGCAGCGCGCGAAGCTCGACATGGTCGGGATCGGTAAGGTCCTGGATCGCCGCCTTGGCCCGCATCTCATAGGGGCGCTTGTCGGCCGAGAAGCCGGCCAGGTGCGGATTTTCCATGGTGATCTTGGTGCCGGAGACGACGAGGTTGTCGATCTCGACCGGCAGCTTCGGAATCAGGATGCGCCACTTGTTGAAGGCCGACACGAATACGATGGCAGCCAACGCCAGAACCACCGCCGCCGGCACGGCGACGCGCAGGATGCGCACCAGGCGGCTGTGACGCGCCGCAGCCCGAAAGCGGGCCTCCAGCGTCGCATCGAAGGTCTGGTTCTGGACGAAGTTCACCGCAGCTCCGGAAAACGTGACAGGACCCGAACGAAGCACGGGTCGAACCGGGCCATTCTAGCCCGTATCAGGCGATAATGCAGCCCGGGGTTCATTCACCAAAGTGACCGAAACAGGGCGAACGCGTCCACTGCCGGGCGTCGTCGACGGCGGTGTTCCAAGGTGGCGGCTGGGGTGCCCTTACACCCAATCACCGGCAGGCGCGCTGGCTCGCGATCTGGACCGGCGCGGTCGTGGCGTTAGCGCGACATGTAACAGGGCGTGTGAGCAGGCGATTTTGACTGCCGCTTACCGAACAAATCAATACTTGGCGACGACCGCGCCGCCCCAGCGATAATTGACACGGACGGTGATGAGGTCGACGTCCTGATGAATGCGGTCGTAAGCGTAGGCCGTTCCTGCCGGTGCGAGCGTGCCGCTGTTGGTGAAGGCGATGAACCTGTCCTGCATGAACATGTGAGTGTATTCGACGCCGGCGGACCAGTTGGGCGCGAAACCGTATTCAAGGCCAACTCCGATCAGGCCGCCCCAACGGGTGTCGTCAACGACGTTGCTGATCTGCATGCCGGTGGCAGTCAGATAGCCGCGATAGCGATCGGAGGTCAGCGCGGCGCCACCCTTCAGATAGAGCAGCGTGTTATTCCAGGCATAGCCGATCTGGCCGGTGAACGTTGCGAAAGCGTCGACGCGCGTTTCGTTCACGACGGCCGGGAACGGAATGCTTACGTTGCTGCCGAGGAAATTGGCCCAGTTGCCCTGGGCTTCGATACCAGCCACGATGCTGGAACTCTGAAAGCGATACCCGACCTGGCCGCCAGCGGTGCCGCCGGTTGCATCGTGGCATCCCTCGGCAACATTGAAGGCGCCGGCCGCATTGCTGAAATCCCAGCACTTATGGCTCGTTCCCCACCCGCCATTGGCGCCGATGTAGAAGCACCGCCGAAGCGTGGTCGGAGCAAAGAACATCGACCCCGAGCTTCGGCACTGACAACGACCGCAAGTCTGGTGAGCGGGTTTCCAGCGCTGCAGCCTCTCCCGCAAGCCGAGAGCGGGAGAGGTGCACCGTTCAATCAATGATTTACCGTGCTAGCGGATGCCTGCACGGTTGACAGGACCACCGCGGTTCATGGGAGTGCCCGCGCGGATGCCAATACCCGGTGCACCGGCACCGACGCCTGCGACGTCGGCCCTGCCCGGTGCGCCAGCCGCTGCTACGGGCCGCGCCACGCAGCCGGCCGGCACGCCCGGGCCCGTACAGTAAACGGCGGCCTCGGCGGAGCCCGACCCGACCGAAATGGGCATCAGCGTCGAAAGCACCGTGAACGTCGCGCCGGCCATCAGCAATTTTGTTCGCTTCAACATTTTGTTTCTGTCCCTGTTCTTGGGCGTGCACGAATTGCGATGATCCCTCGATCGCCGCACCCGCCGCCGTGCAGACGATATCCGGCAACACGTCAACATCTGCTGAAGAATGAATGGATGATTGTCTGCAACGGCCTCGGCCGCGCGCAAGGGAGGCAAGCGGAAGAATGCAAACCTTACGACCTTCGCCGTCAATCATGACGAATGCTGCTCCGCTCCGACCATAATCGGTAGCGATTTGTCCACGATGTTTGGCACCGGAGCATGATCCGGAAAAGTGTGAAGCGGTTTCCCTGTGACAACCGCAAAGCGTTTGCGCGGAGATCATGCTCAACAACAACCTAAAGCGCGAAAACGATTCATCCCGATCGCATCGCGCTTTGGGTGACGTGAACGGCGGAGGCAGGAATACCAAGAAACCGGACAGCGGCATTCGGTCGTTACGAATGCGCAAAGATATCCTCGGCCTCCCAGCCCTGCAGATCGAGGATGGCGCGCGCCGGCAGGAACCCGTAACAGGCCTTGGCAAGCTCAAGGCGCCCCTCGCGCGCCAGCATCGGATCGAGTTTTTCGCGCAGCGCATGCAGGTGCAGCACGTCCGATGCGGCATAGGCCAGCTGCGCTTCGGACAGATGGTCCGAGCCCCAGTCGCTCGACTGCTGCTGCTTCGACAGATCGATGTTGAGCACCTCGCGCACCAGATCCTTCAGGCCGTGGCGGTCGGTATAGGTGCGCGACAGCCGCGAGGCGATCTTGGTGCAATAGACCGGCTGCGGCATCACGCCGAAGGTGTTGTAGAGCGCGGCGAGATCGAACCGCGCGAAATGAAAGATCTTGAGGATGTTCGGATCGGCGAGCAGCTTCTTCAGGTTCGGCGCGTCGCGATGGCCCTTCGGAATCTGCACGACATCGGCCGAGCCGTCGCCGTTCGACATCTGCACCACGCAGAGCCGGTCGCGATGCGGGTTGAGCCCCATGGTCTCGGTGTCGATCGCCACCGAAGTGGTGTAGCGCGAAAGGTCGGGCAGGTCGCCGCGATGCAGGCGGATGGTCATGATGGCAAAGCCCTCTCGAATCGCCGGAAGCTAGACTAACTCGGATACGGCCGCAAACGAGCGTCTCCGGCGATTTTCAGCCGCGCAGGCCGGCTGCCCTTCCGATCCGGAAGTGCATCCGCCGGCCGACGGTGGATCGCCTCACCACTTCCACCACCTCTTCTTCCCGGTCCCCAGGCTGAGGCGCGCGACCGGGAAGGGAACAAACAGGCCCTCGCTTGCAAGAGAGACCGTGAAGCCCGGAGATTCGCCTTCGACGCCGATCGTCTCGCCGTCCTGCAGGCTACTGCCCGACCGCAGGAGATACTCGGACGTCGCGTAGGCGTGCTGCATGATGAACCGAGGCTCCAACGGCGCGGCAGCATATTCGAGGTCCATCAGCCCGAAAAAGTGCAAGCCCATCGTTCCGCCGATCGTCTTCACCTGATCGCCCTTCGAGGGCTCCGGGCAAAGCATGACACGTACCCATAGCATCACGGCATTTGCACCGGGCTGGCCGATGTTTTCGGTCACCTTGATGAAGCTGACGGCATCCATCGAATTGGAGCCGTCCACCCATTTGATTCCAATCAGCGGGACAAGTCGGGCCACCGCCGCGGCGAGCAACGTAACGGCCCGGGCCTGCGCCAGGGCGGCATCGCGGTCAACTACGTTCCGGGCCGCCGCTATCAAGATGTGCGCCTGGTGCCGCGCGACATCCGCCTCGACTGTCGGCCAGATATGGTTGGCGAAATGGCCCCGCTCAACAATCGTCTCCTCGGCCGGAGCAGGAACGTCCAGCACGGACAGCGGCTCGTCATTGACGCTGATCAATTCGGCGCCCGGCGTGACCGCAAGGCCCGACGATCCCGACCAGCCGCCTACCACGGCATGCGGCGCGAGGCGCTTCAGCTCGGACTGGATTTGGGAAGCAGTTACCGACGGTTGCTTTTCAAGCAACAGAATGGCGGAGAATTGCATTCTCGATCTCCCTGGGAGGGCAACCCAGTCACTTACGCAATCGACCACGTACGCAATATGAAGCCAACAAGGGGCGCGGTCATTTGGCGGCCTTGCCGTTGGTATCGATCCCAGCAACACCGTCGCGGCGTTGAAAAACAGACCGGAGATACCCATGCCGAAGGCCTATTGGGTCGCGACCTACCGCTCAATCAACAATCCGGACGCCCTCGCCGCTTACGCCAAGCTTGCCGGCCCCGCCCTTCAGGCAGCGGGCGGTCGCTTCGTCGCGCGCGGATTGCCGACGAAGGCCTTTGAACTCGGCGTCATGGAGCGGGTCGTCATCATCGAGTTCGACAGCGCCGAAGCGGCCATCGCGGCCTACAACAGCCCGGCCTACCACGCCGCCCACAAGCTGCTCGAAGGCGCCGTCGAGCGCGACATCCGTATCGTCGATGCCGTTGGTTAGGTTGCTGCTTGCAGGTTTGGGCAAGGGCAATGGTGCCCAGGAAAGGACTCGAACCTTCACGGCCGTGAAGCCACTGGCACCTGAAGCCAGCGCGTCTACCAATTCCGCCACCTGGGCCCGGGCGGGTTACTAAGGACCGGTCGCACGATTGTCAAATGCGCAGATGCGGGCCAAATGCGCTATACAGGACCGACATGATGGCGTATCGCGAATCCGCTAAAACCCCGCCATCGCGCAATTTTTGACGCAGGAATGGACCCATGGCCGATTCGAACCTGGAAACCCTCGTCACGGTGTTCGGCGGATCGGGCTTTCTCGGCCGCCACGTGGTCCGGGCGCTGGCCCGGCGCGACTACCGCATCCGCGTCGCGGTGCGCCGGCCGGAACTGGCGTTCCACCTGCAGCCGATCGGCAAGGTCGGCCAGATCCACGCCGTGCAGGCCAATGTCCGCAACGCCGATTCGGTGCAGGCCGCCATGCGCGGCTCCGATGTCGTCGTCAATCTGGTCGGCATACTGAGCCCGGCCGGCGCGCAGTCGTTCGATACGGTGCATTCGCAGGCCTCCGGCACGATGGCGAAGGCGGCGGCCGAAATCGGCGCCCGCATGGTGCACGTTTCGGCGATCGGCGCCGATGCCAAGTCCACCTCCGTCTATGCCCGGAGCAAGGCGGCCGGCGAAGCGGCGGTGCTGGCGGCGGTGCCTTCGGCCACCATCCTCCGCCCGGCGGTGGTGTTCGGCCCCGAGGACGAGTTCACCAACCGCTTTGCCTTCATGGCTCAGATACTGCCGGTGTTGCCCCTGGTCGGCGGCGATACGCGCATGGAACCAGTGTTCGTCGGTGACGTCGCCGACGCGGTGGCGGAAGCGGTCGGCGGCAAGACCAAAGCCGGCGCGACCTACGAGCTCGGCGGGCCGGAAGTGCTGACCATGCGCGAGATCATGCAGATGATTCTCGAGATCACCGATCGCGACCGTCCTTTGGTGCCGCTGCCGTTCGCGCTCGCCAGGTTCATGGCGTTCTTCCTGCAATTCGCGCCCGGCGCGTTGAAGCTGACGCCGGATCAGGTCGAGCTGTTGAAGACCGACAAGGTGGTGTCCGACGCCGCCAAGGCCGCCGGACTAACCTTGCAAGGCCTCGGCATCAAGCCGGACTCGATGGAAGCTGTCCTTCCGCAGTTTCTCTGGCGCTTCCGCCCGATGGGCCAGTTCCAGCGCAAGAGCGTGTGAGGCGCTGTCGCGCCGCATACTCAGTGTCGTCCCGGCGCAGGCCGGGACCCATACGCTGGGGCCGTCGTTGTTCTAATGAGCTAGTAGACGGCTTTCTCTGAACCACAACCATTTATGGTTATGGGTCCCGGCCTGCGCCGGGACGACATCAAGAATGCGGCGCCAATAGCGCCTGCCTCACCGTCCCAGCGCCAGCGCGATCAGACCGAGCGAGCCGACGATGATGCGCCACCAGGCGAACAGAACGAACCCGTGACGCTGCACATAGGTTAGAAAGGTCTTCACCACGATCATCGCCGTGATGAACGACACCACGAAGCCGATCGCGACGATGCCGAGATTGTCGGTCGTCATGTCGCCGTGGCTCTTGTAGAAATCGTAGGCGAATGCGCCGACCATGGTCGGGATCGCGAGGAAGAACGAGAACTCCGCGGCCGACCGCTTGTCGGCGCCGAGCAGCATCGCCGCCACGATGGAAGCGCCGGAGCGCGACACGCCCGGGATCATCGCGGCGCACTGCGCGATGCCGATCCACAGATACATCAGCAGCGGAAAGCGCATGGCGTCGTGTTCGGTCGGCTTGAGATCGAGCTGGTCGACCCAGAGCAGGATCGCGCCGCCGACGATCAGCGTGAAGCAGACGACCCAGGGATTGAACAGATAGCCCTTGATGAATTTTCCGGCGAGCAGCCCGAGCACCACGGCAGGCAGGAACGCGATCAGCACGCCGATCACGAAGCGCCGCGCATCGGGATCGCTGAACATGTTGATCGCAACGCGCCAGAGCCTGGTAAAATACAGCGCGACGATCGCCAGGATCGCACCGAGCTGGATCAGGATGTCGAAACTCTTCCAGAAATCGCCTTCGCCGAGATCGAAGAAGCGTCCCGCCAGCAGCAGGTGGCCGGTCGAGGACACCGGCAGGAACTCGGTGACCCCTTCGACAATGCCGAGAAGGATCGCCCTTATCGTGTCAGACATCATGCCGAGGCCGCTTTCGTGTGCTTTCGTGTTATGACAGGCGATCGCGATATCGCGAAAAAAGCCGTGTCCTTCTGGCCTATTCGTTCCGCTGCCGCAATCGCAAAAAAGCGCAAAAACACCGGTTGCCTCAAACCTGTGCTCGGATACTTTGCCGGCCCGCCGGGTTGAGGAATTGTTAAACGGATTCCGCCTAGTCCAAGAGCCGCATGTTCACACTGTTTCAACACGCCTTCTGCCCGCATTCGCGCTTCGTCCGGCTGGTGCTGGGCGAATACGGCTTCGATGTGAAGCTGGTGGAAGAACGGGTATGGGAGCGGCGCGAGGCGTATCTGGCGCTCAATCCCGCGGGCACGACGCCGGTGCTGTTCGCGGAAGGCTTGCCTGCCATTCCCGGCGCCGGGATCATCGCCGAATTCCTCGATGAAGCCTACGGGTCCGAGATGGAGCAGAAGCGGCTGATGCCGCTCGCCATGGGCGAACGCATCGAGGTGCGGCGACTGATGGCCTGGTTCAACGACAAGTTCTTCGAGGAAGCCTCCAGCCCCCTGGTCACCGAGCGCATCTACAAGCGCTTCATGAGCGAGCAGGATGGCGGCGGCGCGCCGTCCGCGGACGTGATCCGTGCCGCCAAGGCCAATGTGCGCTATCATCTGTCCTATATCGGCTGGCTGGCGCGGACGCGGAACTTCCTTGCCGGCGAGCGGCTCACTTATGCCGACCTCGCCGCCGCGGCGCACCTTTCGGCGATCGATTATCTGGGCGATGTGCCATGGTCCGAGGACGACGCGGCAAAGGCGTGGTACGCGCGGGTGAAATCCCGCCCGTCGTTCCGCCCGCTGCTCAGCGAGTGGCTGGCGGGCGTGCCGGCCTCGCGCACCTATGTGGACCTCGACTTCTGAGCACGGGCGAAAAACTCAACCCTGCCGACATAAAGACCGCGCTGGCGCGCGAGGCAAAAGCACTCGGCTTCGATTGCATCGGCGTGGCCGACCCGGACGCGATCGGCGAGGCCGGACTTCGCTTCCGCGAATTTCTTGAAACCGGCGGACATGGCGACATGGACTGGCTTGCCGAAAGGCCGGAGCGGCGGATGCATCCGCGCGGGCTCTGGCCCGGCGTTCGCTCCGTCGTGATGCTCGGCTTCAACTACGGGCCGGACGAGGACCCGCTGCTCGCGCTTCAGAAGCGCGCGCGCGCCACGATCTCGGCCTATGCGCAGGGCGACGATTATCACGACGTCATCAAGAAGCGGCTGAAGATTCTGGCGCGCTGGCTGGCTGCGGCGACCGGCGAAGAGGTGAAGGTGTTCGTCGACACCGCCGCCGTGATGGAAAAGCCGCTGGCGCAGGCTGCCGGCATCGGCTGGCAGGGCAAGCACACCAATCTCGTCTCGCGCGAATTCGGCTCGTGGATGTTTCTCGGCGCGATCTATTCCGCCTCGGAGTTGCCGCGCGATCGGGCCGACATCGACCATTGCGGCTCCTGCACCGCGTGCCAGGACATCTGCCCGACCGCGGCCTTTCCCGCGCCGTACAAGCTCGATGCGCGGCGCTGCATCTCCTATCTCACCATCGAGAACAAGGGGCCGATCCCGCGCGAATTCCGCACGGCGATGGGCAATCGCATCTATGGCTGCGACGACTGCCTCGCGATCTGCCCCTGGAACAAGTTTGCGCAGGTCGGCCGCGAGGCAAAACTTTCCGCGCGGGCGGAATTGCGCGAGCCCGCGCTCGCCGACCTGGCGCGGCTCGGCGACGCGGCTTTCCGCGCACTGTTTGCGAAATCGCCGGTCAAGCGCATCGGCCGCGACCGTTTTGTGCGTAACGTGCTGATCGCGATCGGCAACTCAGGCGATGCGGCGCTCGCCGCCGAGGCGGAGCGCTTGCTGGACGATGCAAGCCCGCTGGTGCGCGGCGCAGCGGTGTGGGCGCTGTCGCGGCTATTGCCGCCGGACGCGTTTTCCGCACGGTCAAGGCGAGCCGATGCCGAAATCGACGAGGTCGTGCGGCGGGAATGGAGGGAATGCGCGACGCGCCCTTGATTTCACGGCGCCGGTTCCTCCACAGTTGCCGGCCATGAAAACCCAGCCCTTCTTCGAAAAGCGCGGCGACGCCTTCTTCCCCAATCCCATCTCGAACGGTCCGTGGAATCCGGATTCCATGCACGGCCGCGTCGTGATCGGCCTGCTGGCCCATGTCATCGAGGCGCAGCATGGCTCGGCCGAGTTCGTCCCGGCCCGATTGACGGTAGACATGTTCCGCCTGCCGGACATCCACACACCGATCGAAGTCACGACGAAACGGGTTCGCGACGGCCTGCGCATCCGCCTGGTCGAGGCCGAGTTCTTCTCGGGCGGCACCAGCATGGCGCGCGCCTCGTGCCAGTTGCTCCGCCGCACGGAAAATGCACCGGGCAATGTGTGGTCGCCGCAAAATTGGGACGCGCCGCTGCCGGACACGATCCCGGCGCCGACCGATCCCAAGCTCGGTATGAACGGCAAATGGACGACGCGGCCGATCGTCGGCCACATGGGCTCGCTCGGCCCACGCCGGCTGTGGATGAGCGAGGTACGCGAACTCGTCGATGGCGTCGCAATGTCGCCCTTCGTCCATGTTGCGACCGGCGCGGATTTCGCCAGCCCCTTTGCCAATGCCGGCGACAAGGGGCTCGGCTACATCAACAGCGACGTGACGCTTTATCTGCACCGCCTGCCGGTGACACGCTGGATCGGCTTCGAAGTGGTGAACCACCACGCCAGCGAAGGCGTCGCGATCGGCGAATGCTGGCTTTACGACGAGAAGGGCCCGATCGGCACGTCCACGGTCGCAGCGCTGGCGCAGCGCAAGCCGATGACGAACGTGCCGCCGCCGTGAGTTACACCGACGTCATTGCAGCAATGACGGGAGGAAGCTGTCAAGCCAAATGCCGCCGCATTTCCGGCCGCGCCTTCAGCGCCGCGCCCTGCCTGGCAAAGATTTTCGCGATTCGCTCGGGCGCGAAATTCATGTCGACAAACGCCGGTGCGGTATTCGCAACCTCGTGATACTCGACAATCTTCCCGTCGCGCAGCTTCATCATCGCCACGCCCTCGAACATCACCCGCGCGCCCCTGGCCTCGGGTAGTGTCGAGCGATAGCTGAAGGTGTAATGCGCATAGAGCGTCGTGCCGTCGCTGACGGGCGAATGCATGTCCCAGCGGAAATCGGTCGCGGTGCGGTAGAAGACGTCGTCGATCATCCCTGCGATCTTCGCCCGACCCGCGAACGCGCCGTAGAACACGTCGTGATAGACGCCGTCCTCGCAAAACAGCTCGGCAAACGCCTTGCCATTGCGTCGTTCGACGGCATCGCAAAAAGCGCGCAGCATTTGTTCACTGGTCATGGCGTTCTCTCCCTTGCGGAGAGCCTACCCGAACTCGGCTACCGCGGCCAAGATGCGCGCGATGTCCTGCGGGCGGGACAGGCGGTGGTCGCCGTCCTGGATCATGGTGAGCACCACATCCTCGGCCGGCAGCCGCTGCGCCAGCGCAAACGCATGCTGCCATGGCACGTCCGGGTCCTGCGCACCTTGCAGGACGCGGACGGGGCATCCGACTTCGATGGCGCTGCCGAGCAGGAGATGATTGCGCCCCTCCTCGATCAGCGCGCGGGTGATCGGATAGGGATCGCCATATTGCGAGGGGCGGTGCCAGACGCCCTTCGTCATGATTTCCTCGCGGATTTCCTGCGCAAAGCCCTTCCACATCAGCGCTTCCGTGAAGTCGGGCGCCGGCGCGATCAGCACAAGGCCAGCAAGCGAGGCGCTCGTGATGCCGCGGCGGCGAATCTCGCGCGCCAGCAGCAGCGCCATCCACCCGCCCATCGACGAGCCGATCACCACCTGCGGGCCGGCACAGAACTGCGCAAATACCGCCACGGCCTCTTCCAGCCAGCGGCCGATGGTGCCGTCGGCAAACGCGCCGCCGGACTCGCCGTGGCCGGAATAGTCGAAGCGCACGCAGGCGCGGCCGTGTTCCGCGGCAAAATCGTCCAGCGCCAGCGCCTTGGTGCCGCGCATGTCGGAATTGAAACCGCCCAGCCAGAACAGCCCCGGCGGCCGCCCGCTGCGCGCGCGCACCGCGATCCGGCGGCGGGCGGTGCCCTCGCCGACATCGATGAAGGCAGGTTCCTGGGCAGCGGCGGTATTGATGTCGGTCATTGGCCTGTCATTCGAACGCGCAACCTGTTTTCGGGGAGCGGAATTGATCCGTCAACGATGCGACTTCGGGCGGAAAACCTCGCACCCTGCGCTTGCGCCAAACTCCCTCGCCCTCTATGTGCCGTACGTGGGTGCCGTACGTGGCCAAAATGCCGCGCATTTGACGGTTTTGGCACGCAGACGACGCGAGTTCGCTTGCCCGTAGCCGCGTCTTGCTTCAAAATAGCGTCTTCCCTTTCACAACTTTGGAGAACTACCCATTCGCCGTCCCAATAGAGCCCCGCCCCAAGTCGCCAAAGACGGGCCGCGCATCAATGATGAAATCCGCAACGCACAGATCCAGCTGATCGACGCCGAGGGCATCAACCAGGGTACCGTCGAAACCGTGGCGGCCGTCAGGATGGCCATGGAAGCGGGCATGGATCTGGTCGAGATTTCGCCGAACAACAATCCTCCCGTCTGCAAGATCATGGACTACGGGAAGTACAAGTACTCGGCGCAGAAGAAAGCCGCGGAAGCCCGCAAGAAACAGAAGGTCGTGGAGATCAAGGAGATCAAGCTGCGGCCGATGATCGACGACCACGACTATGACGTGAAGATGCGCGCGATGCAGCGCTTCTTCGAGGAAGGCGACAAGGTGAAGATCACGCTGCGCTACCGTGGCCGTGAAATGGCGCACCAGGAGATCGGTACCAAGCTGCTGGACAAGGTGAAGGCCGATGTCGCCGAGTTCGCCAAGGTCGAACAGGACGCCAGGTTCGAGGGACGCCAGGTCGTGATGGTGCTGGCGCCGCGCTGATCGGCCGCCGGATGCCGGAATGCAAACGGCCCGCCGGATGATCCGGCGGGCCGCTGCAATTTCAGCGATGGGTTATTGCGGTCGTGTCAGCGCGAGGCCTGCCAGGTGCCGCTGCAGCGGTCGCCCTGGATGATGCCGCTCCAGCGGCCAGCGCCGGCATTGCCGACCAGCCGGCCGCTGCCGGTGGCGCGGGAGGCGCCGATCGAAACCGCCACGGCGACGGCGCCGGCGCGGTTGACCGAGCCGGACACGCGGCCCCCGCCGGCCGAGGATACCCTTCCGCCGGACACCTGGAACGGAACGCTGAGGCCCGAGGAGCAATTGCCGCGCGTGGTGGCGAAGACAGTGGTCCAGGTGCCGTCATAGGCGCCGGGGCCGCCGCGCGCATCGGCCGGACCGGGGGCGGCCAGGGCCGCGATGGCGGCGGCAACGAGAAATTTGGCGGCGAGCAAGCGGTTGCGAGCGCTGAGGTATCGGGATGTCATGGGAGAGCCGGTCATTTTCTCCTGCCTGGAAACTTGCGATCTGGGGATGACGCCCCTTCGTCATTACAGGCAGGGGCGCGGTTCATATTTGCCAAAATTGCCGTGTTCTGCCATAAGCCGCACCTTCATCGCCCGGCTGATCAAGGGCTGCCGTGGCGATGGTTTCGTGCAGGAACTTCCGGTTTCGGAAAAATCCTAGCACTTTCAACGCTCTAACGAGCATTTTAGCCGGCCTGACGCCCCTCGCGGGCGGTTTCGTGCTGGCACAATAGGAGAGCCAAATGCCCAAGCTGAAGACCAAGTCCGGCGCCAAAAAGCGCTTCAAGGTGACTGCTACCGGCAAAGTGATGCACGCCCAGCGTGGCAAGCGCCATGGCATGATCAAGCGGACCAAGAAGCAGATCCGTCAGCTCCGCGGAACCCGCGTGCTGTTCAAGACCGATGGCGACAACGTCAAGAAGTACTTCTTGCCGAACGCCTGATCGCTTCCCGCTCCAGCCGGGCCGCGCGATCCGCGGCCAATCGTCATCTCTGATCGAGGATTTTTGTCATGTCTCGCGTCAAACGCGGTGTGACCGCTCACGCCAAGCACAAGAAAGTCTACAAGGCTGCCAAGGGCTATTACGGCCGCCGCAAGAACACCATCCGCATCGCCAAGCAGGCGGTGGAGAAGGCCGGCCAGTACGCCTTCCGCGACCGCAAGCGCAAGAAGCGGACCTTCCGCGCGCTTTGGATCCAGCGCCTCAACGCCGCGGTGCGCCCGTTCGGCATGACTTACAGCCGGTTTATCGACGGCCTGTCGAAGTCGGGCATGGTGGTCGACCGCAAGGTGCTGTCGGATCTCGCGATCAACGAGCCGGTGGCGTTCCAGGCGATTGCCGAGAAGGCCAAGGCGGCGCTCGCGGCCTGAGCCGTTCACCTGGCGGCCACGGCCTTCATCTCTCGCGAATGACGCCGGGCGACCTGCGTCCGGCAGAACGCCGTGAACGAGATGCACATGGTGGCGAACTCGTTCCGGTCCCTGCGGTCGTCAACGCCGGGTTTGCATCCGCAGGCCTGCTGCTTCGGCGCGTTCGCCTTGCCGGGAAAATCGGCTTCGCATTACTTTTCGAGCACCTCGCCGAACTGCGCGTCGCCGCTGGCGGCGTATTCGCAGGCCTCGGACACCTTCGTCGCGGCGTGAGAGCCCCCGGCTGCTAGCGGCCGGGAAGGATTTGAGGGTCATCGCTATCCTCTGACAGAACGTCGAGGTGGCCGTCTCGGGCGAAACGGTTCAAAGCGTCCGCGGGGGCCTGAAAGCGAGGCATTTTGGCTTGACGTTGCTGCCCGTGAGCGGCGACAACCGGCCGCCTTTTGAAAGCAGGGATGTGACCGTGTCCGACCTCGCAACGCTCGAAAAATCCATCCTCGACCAGATCGCCGCCGCGTCCGACGAGCCGGCACTCGAAGCCGTCCGCGTCGCCGCGCTCGGCAAGAAAGGCTCGATCTCCGCGCTGCTCGCCACGCTCGGCAAGATGTCGCCGGATGAGCGCAAGACGCAAGGCGCCGCGATCAACCTCGCCAAGGACAAGGTGACCGAGGCGCTCGCCGCACGGCGCGAAATCCTCAAATCGGCGGCGCTGGATGCGCGGCTCGCGTCCGAGACGATCGACGTCACCCTGCCGCTGCGCGAAACGCCGGCGGAGACCGGCCGTATCCATCCGCTGAGCCAGACCTGGGACGAACTGACGACCATCTTCGCCGACATGGGATTTTCGGTCGCCGAAGGCCCCGACATCGAAACCGACGACTACAACTTCACAAAACTGAATTTCCCGGAAGGCCATCCGGCGCGGGAGATGCACGACACGTTCTTCTTCAATCCGAAGGTCGACGGCTCGCGCATGCTGTTGCGAACCCACACCTCGCCGGTGCAGGTGCGCACCATGCTGAGCCAGCAGCCGCCGATCCGCGTGATCTGTCCGGGCCGCACCTATCGCATCGATTCGGACGCGACCCACACGCCGCAATTCCACCAGGTCGAAGGCCTCGTCATCGACAAGGAATCGCATCTCGGCCACCTCAAATGGATCCTGCACGAGTTCTGCAAGGCGTTCTTCGAGGTCGACCACATCAACATGCGCTTCCGCCCGTCGTTCTTCCCCTTCACCGAGCCGTCGCTGGAAGTCGACATCCAGTGCCGGCGCGACAAGGGCGAGATTCGCTTCGGCGAGGGCGAGGACTGGCTGGAGATTCTCGGCTGCGGCATGGTGCATCCGAACGTGCTGCGCGCCTGCGGCATCGATCCCGACGTCTACCAGGGCTTTGCCTGGGGCATGGGCATCGATCGTATCGCGATGCTGAAGTACGGCATGAGCGATTTGCGCCAGCTGTTCGACAGCGACGTGCGCTGGCTGTCGCATTACGGCTTCAAGCCGCTCGAAGTGCCGACACTCGCAGGAGGTTTGAGCTCGTGAGCCAAGCCGCCGTCCCGGAAAAATATCGCGGCTTGCGATCGTTCGCCTTTGGCGACGGGCCGCAGCTTGCCGACGAGCTGCTCGAGCTCGTCGTCCGGGGACTCAAGACTGCAACCTGCAGCACCGAGGACGAGCCCAACACGTCCTCGCCCGGCGAGCGCTGGATCGTTCTGTCGGGTAACGGCGAGCCGCGCTGCGTCATCGAAACGACGGAAGTGGCCTATCGCCGCTTCGGCGAGGTCGATGCCGCCTTTGCGTTCGAAGAAGGCGAAGGCGACCGCAGCCTCGACTACTGGCGGAGCGCGCACCGCAATTATTTCGGCCGGCAAGGCAAGTTTCGCGAAGACATGATGCTGATGTGCGAACGCTTCCGCCTGGTCGAGGTTTTTGAAACGCCGGTGCCAGCCCGATGAACACAATCGGGAGCGCACCGGCGGTCAGACCCCCTCTCCCGCTTGCGGGGGAGGGCTGGGGTGGGGGTCTCTCCGCGGCGGGGGTGTCGATGGTTGCGCAAAAAGACCCATCCTGGAAGGTTTCCTCCAAGCTGCGTTCCAATGCCCGCGCTTTGCGGAAAAATTCGACGGACGTCGGACGAATTCTCTGGTCAGAACTGCGCGGCCATCGGCTGAATGGCGCTGGCTTTCGCCGGCAATTTCCCATTGAGACGTATGTCGTGGACTTTGTCTGTCACGCAGCCAAGCTCGTGATCGAACTCGACGGCGGACTGCATTTTTCCGATCAGGCTGAAAAAACAGACGCCGTACGGTCCGCTGCGATCGAGGCCAAAGGCTTCGCCGTTCTTCGCTTCACCAATTACGACGTGATGAGCAACCGCGCAGGTGTTCTCGAAACAATTGCCGCAGCCGTCGCGGAGAGAGCCCCCACCCTAACCCTCCCCCGCGAGCGGGGGAGGGGACAAGAAAAGCAACCGACATGAAGTTCACGCTCTCCTGGCTGAAGGAACATCTCGACACCGACGAGCCCCTGGAAAAGCTCGCCGACAAGCTCACCATGATCGGGCTCGAGGTCGAGAGCATCGAGGACAAGGCGAAGGCGCTGGCGCCGTTCACCATCGCGCGCGTCGTCACCGCCGAGCAGCATCCCAATGCCGACCGCCTGCGCGTCTGCACCGTCGACACCGGCGACGGCGGCGCACCGGTGCAGGTGGTGTGCGGCGCGCCGAATGCGCGCGCCGGCCTGATCAGCGTGTTCTCCCCGCCCGGCACCTATATCCCGGGCAAGAACATCACGCTGGGCGTCGGCACGATCAGAGGCGTCGAGAGCCGCGGCATGCTGTGCTCGGCGGCCGAACTGCAAATCTCGGAAGACCATGACGGCATCATGGAGCTGCCGGACGATGCGCCGGTCGGCAAGGGCTATGCGGAATGGGCCGGTCTCGGCGATCCCGTGATCGAGATCAACTTGACGCCGAACCGGCAGGACTGCACCGGCGTGCACGGCATCGCGCGCGACCTGTTCGCCGCCGACATGGGCAAGTTAAGGGATATTGCGATCAAGCTGGTCAAAGGCGAATTTCCCTGCCCGGTGCAGGTGAATGTCGAGGACCCGACGCTCTGCCCGGGCTTTGCGCTGCGGCTGGTGCGCGGCGTCAAGAACGGCCCGTCGCCGGAATGGCTGCAGAAGCGGCTGACCTCGATCGGCCTGCGTCCGATCAACGCGCTGGTCGACATTACCAACTTCATGACCTTCGACCGGGCGCGCCCTCTCCACGTATTCGACGCCAACAAAGTGAAGGGAAGCCTCACCGTGCGCCGCGCCCGCGAGGGCGAGAGCCTGCTCGCGCTCGACGGCCGCACCTACAAGCTCGATCCCTCGATCTGCGTCATCGCCGACGAGCATGGCGTCGAGTCGCTCGCCGGCATCATGGGCGGCGAGACTTCGGGCTGCGACGAGAACACCACCGACGTGCTGATCGAATCGGCCTTGTGGAACGAGATCAACATCGCGCAGACCGGCCGCAAGCTCGGCATCAATTCGGACGCGCGCTACCGCTTCGAGCGCGGCGTCGATCCCGCCTTCATGGTGCCCGGGCTCGAGCTCGCGACGAAACTGGTGCTGGAGCTGTGCGGCGGCACGCCGTCAGAGAGCATCGTCGTCGGAGACCGCTTTGGCGCGGACCGCCTGATCGACTTCCCGATCGGCGAGATCAAGCGCCTTGCCGGCATCGAGGTGCCGCTCGTCGAGATGAAGCTCATCCTGACCCGTCTCGGCTTCATGGTGGCCGGCAATGGCCCGGTGGTGAAGGTCGCGGCGCCGTCCTGGCGCACCGACGTGCACGGCAAGGCCGACATCGTCGAGGAAGTCGTTCGCATCTATGGCGTCGACAAGGTACCGGAGACGCCGTTCGGCCGCGGAGGGCAGCCGCGCAAACCGGTGCTGACACCGATGCAGCTGCGCACCCGCCGCGCCAAGCGGGCGCTGGCGGCGCGCGGCATGGTCGAAGCCGTAACCTGGTCCTTTATCTCGAAGGCGGCGGCGGAACAGTTCGGCGGCGGACAGCCCGAGCTGGTTCTCGCCAATCCGATCGCCTCCGAACTCTCCGACATGCGGCCGAGCCTGCTGCCCGGCCTGATCGCGGCCTCGCAGGCCAATATCAACCGCGGCTCGTCCGACGTCGCTCTGTTCGAGGTCGGCCAGATCTTCAAGGGCGACAAGCCCGAGCAGCAGTTGACGGCCGCCTCCGGCGTGCGCCATGGCTTTGCCTCCTCCAAGGGACTCGGACGGCACTGGTCGGGCACGGCTACGACCGATCCGCTCGATGCCAAGGCCGACGCCTTCGCCGTGCTGGCGGCAGCAGGCGCACCGATGCAGGCGCTGCAGATCGTTCCGGGCGGCGCGAGCTGGTTGCATCCGGGCCGTTCCGGCACCATCCAGATCGGGCCGCAGAACGTGCTCGGCCATTTCGGCGAGCTGCATCCGCGCGTGCTGGAAGCGCTCGGCGCCGACGGACCGCTGATGGCATTCGAGGTGATCCTCGATCGCATCCCCGAGGCCAAGCAGAAGGCCACGCGCGCCAGGCCGGTGCTCGAGCTCCCCGCGTTCCAGCCGGTCTCGCGCGATTTCGCCTTCATCGTTGGCCGCGAGGTGAAGGCCGGCGATCTCGTGCGCGCCGCGCAGGGCGTCGACAAGAAGCTGATCACGGATGTCACCGTGTTCGACCTCTACGAGGGCAAGGGCATCGATCCCGACAAGAAGTCGCTGGCGATTGCCGTGACCATCCAGCCGCGCGAGAAGACCATGACGGATCAGGAAATCGACGCAGTGGCAGCCAGGATCGTGGCCGAGATCAGCAGGAAGACCGGCGGCACGTTGCGCGCATGATCCCGAAAAGCCGGAAGCGGTTTCCGGAGAGATCAAGCGCAAGAAGTAGCGCATGAGCCTTGCGGCCCTCATCCCGGCCGACCTCTCTACCTTCGCGGCGGTCGCGATCTGCGTGATCGCCTTCGTCTCCGGCACGGCGCGTGGTTTTTCCGGCTTCGGCTCGGCGCTGATCTTCATGCCGCTCGCAAGCAGCATGGCCGCGCCGAAGCTGGTCGCCGCACTGCTGCTCCTGATCGACCTCGTGGCGGCGCTGCCGCTGCTGCCCAACGCCTGGAAGCAGGCCGATCGCAGGGCCACCGCCGTGATGGCAGCCGGCGCGTTGATCGGCGTGCCCATCGGCACCTGGTGCCTGACGCGGTTCGATCCCGTGACCACCCGCTGGATCATCTCCGGCTTCGTCGCGGCATTGCTCGCATTGTTGCTCTCCGGATGGCGCTACCGCGGCCGGGAGCGCGCCTCGATTTCCGTGGGCGTTGGCGGCCTCGCCGGCTTCTGCAGCGGGCTCGCGCAAACCGGCGGTCCCCCGATCGTCGGCTACTGGCTGGGCCGTCCGATCCCGTCCATCATCGCGCGCGCCAACATCATCCTTTTTTTCGGCGCGTCCGATTTCTTCTCGTTCGTCGCCTATGCCGCTGGCGGGCTGATCAATGTGGATGCGACCAGGTTCGCGCTGGTCGTCGGCCCCGTCTATGCAATCGGCATCTGGTTCGGGGTGTCGCTGTTCGGCCGCGCCAGCGAGACCGTGTTCCGCGCAATTTGTTACGCCCTGATCGCCGCGGCTGTCGTCATCGGGCTGCCGGCGCTCGATGGTGTACTGCGGTCGTCGTAGCGCCGTCAGTTGATCGCCGCGCCCGGCAGGCCTGCGCGCGGCGGGGTCCGCCGCCTGGCGGGCGGCGCCTGCCTTGCCGGCTCGTCGCGCAAGGCGCCGATCCTTCGCAGCGCAGCCTCGGCGGCGCGCTCGCCGCTTTCCCAGGCGCCGTCGACCGTGCCCCACAGCGTCTCGTGTGTCGCCTCGCCGGCGAAATACATGCAGCCGACCGGCTCGCCGAGCGCCTTCCGCGCCGCCTGTCCGCCGGGCGGCGCGACCGACATCGCGCCCTGCACGAAAGGCGACGCGTTCCAGCGGGTGGCGCTGGATTTCTTGACGGCCCTGGCGAGGTCGCTGCCGTACAGCCTTGTCAGCCATTCGATCGCGAATGCGACCATCGCCGGCTCGCCCTGCGAGGAAAGATCGCGGCCGAACGAACCGCCAACATCGATCGAGCACAGCGAGGACGAGCCCATATTGGCGTAGAGCAGCGCCGTGCGCGTCGAGCTGCTCTGCTCGATCAGAATGTCGTCGCGCGCCAGCCCCAGCGGATTGCCCGGCATCTGCAGTGCGATGTGGTCGAAGCTGCCCAGCCCGAGCTTTGCCGCCGCGTCCAGCGTTCGCTTCGGCAGGTCGGGCGCGAACTTGATATTGCCCGACGCCAGCACGTTGCTCGACACCGTGATGATGGCGGCACGCGCGACGATCTTGCCGGCCGGCGTCTGCACGATGGCGTCGCGATTGCCCCATTCGATGCGGCTCGCGGGCGTCGACAGCGACAGCGGCAGTTGCTCGGCGAGTTTTGCGATCAGCGTTCCCAGGCCCTGCCGGCAGGCGACGGCGGAGTTGCGATCTTGCGCACGCGCCTTGTCGACAACGGAGATGTCCTTCATATCCTTGCCGGCAAAACCTGCGCCGAGCACGAACTCGGCCGTGTTTGCCCAATCGCCCAGCTCCTTCGGCATCACCGACCCGCAGGAGACGTCGACAGTGCGCGAGGCGTCATCGATGGCGCGGTTGGCCTTGACCAGCGCCGCCAGGAATTCCTCCGTCTCGCTGGCGCGCGCGTTGCGGCGGCCGATGCGGATTCGCTGGCCGGAAGGGGCCGGCATCAGATCGAGCCCCGCCGCGCGGCCGAGCCTGATCATCGGATTGGTGTCGGGATTGTGGATCCAGCGCGCGCCGCGATCGAACGGCACGTCGAAACTCGATACATCCGTGATGCAGCGGCCGCCGACCTGGCTCGCTGCCTCCACCACAACCACCTTGCGGTTGGCAGCGACGATGCGCCGCGCTGCAGCGATGCCCGCCGCGCCGGCGCCGATCACGACAATGTCGGCCTCCCGCGGCAGCGGCGCACTCCAGGACAGCCGGCCCGGCACCGGAATGGCCGCCAAGCCGGCGGACGCCGTCAAAAAAGTACGGCGTGTGATTGTCATCATGGTTTCCGGGTGCTTGAGGCGGCCGAGAACATGTTGCGAACCTTGCCGCATTCGTACTGAAGCGGCAACACTCATGGTGAATCAATGATGATTGATCACCGCAATTGATGAACTGAATTGCAACAGCTTTCGACCATGATAAGGAAGGAAAAAAGCGGGTTCCAAAGCCCGCCGGGGGGAAGTAATGGGCGCAATGCTCGATACCGTCGGCAAGTGGATCGCGGGCTACCTGCAGAAGGAAGTCCCGGGCTACGAGCCGTTCACCCCCAGCGATCCGGGACATCTGCGCGGCATCATCCAGCCCGGTGACGTGCTGCTGGTCGAAGGCAACAACCGGATCTCCGGCATCATCAAATATCTGACGCAGTCGACCTGGTCGCACGGCGCGCTCTATGTCGGCCCCGTGGACGGCGCTTTCGAGCCCGACGGCGAGCCGCATGTGCTGATCGAAGCCAACATCGGCGAGGGCGTCACCTCCGCACCGCTGTCGAAATACTTCTCCTACCACACCCGAATCTGCCGGCCGATCGGGCTGTCCTATGAGGACCGCACCACGGTCTGCCGCTACGCCATCAACCGTATCGGTTTCGGCTACGACACCAAGAACATCGTCGATCTGATGCGCTATCTGATCCCGCTGCCGATCCCGCAGCGCTGGCGGCGCCGCATGATCGCGTTCGGCTCGGGCGACCCCACCAAGATCATCTGCTCGGCGCTGATCGCCCAGGCGTTCGACGCGGTTCGCTATCCGATCCTGCCGAAGATCACCAAGGCCGGCTCGCGACGCGCGCGCAAGGAAATCCTGCACATCCGCGACTCCTCGCTGTACATGCCGCGCGATTTCGATATTTCGCCCTATTTTGAGATCGTCAAACCCACCATCGTGAGCGGCTTCGACTATCTCAGCCTTCACTGGGCCGACAAGCAGAAGCCGCTCGAGGAGGTGGCGGGCGAATTCAGTGTGTTTCTCGAATCGCCGCCGCTTGTTCCTGAAGAGATTGACGAAGAAACGCCGGTTTCGATTGAAGTTGAGGAAGTGACCGTGGTCGTCACGAGGGAAACCCTGGTTGAGCGCGTGCGCGTCAACGAGCATTTCCTGGCGGTCGAGCATATTGCGGTGCGGGTGCCGGATCGCCGGTCGCGGCCACGTGCGAACCCCGATCTGGTCGCTTGACCGGCAACCGCCCTATCGGTCCGAGCGGCCGATAACGTCCATCAATTCCGTGATCTTCTGCCGTTGATCGGCCTTGTTGCCGCTCGCGATCGCGTGCTCGACGCAATGGGCTACGTGGTCCTTGAGGACTTCCTCCTCGACGCGACGGAGCGCCGCGCGCACCGCCGAAATCTGTGTGACGATGTCGATGCAGTAGCGGTCCTCGTCGACCATCTTCGAGAGGCCGCGGACCTGGCCCTCGATGCGGCTCAGTCGCTTCTGACAGGATGCCTTGATGTCTTTCCGCATGGCCCCTATATACCCCTGGAGGGTATCGGTTTCAAGACCGTGGATGGTTGCATGGCGGAAGCGAAGGCGGGGTGTTGCGGCGGGCATGGCGCCCATTCGGGGCATGGTCATCATGACGCGGCGCCTGCGGGCGTGCGCGATCCCGTCTGCGGCATGACGGTCAATCCCGAAACCTCGAAGCACCGGCTCGACCGCGACGGCACCACCTATCACTTCTGCTCGGCAGGCTGCCGCGGCAAGTTCGCCGCCGATCCCGCCAAATATCTCGAGAACAAATCCACGCCGCCGGGCGCTGTGCCGGAAGGCACCATCCACACCTGTCCGATGCATCCGCAGATCCGGCAGGTCGGTCCCGGCAGCTGCCCGATCTGCGGCATGGCGCTGGAGCCGGAAGTCGCGAGCCTGGATAGCGGACCCAACCCCGAGCTCGCGGACATGACACGGCGCTTCTGGATCGGTGCGGTGCTCGCGCTGCCGGCCGTCGTGCTGGAGATGGGCGGGCATCTCGTCGGCGGCCACGACTGGGTGGACCCGACGCTGTCGAACTGGATCCAGTTCGTTTTCGCAACACCCGTGGTGCTGTGGGCCGGCTGGCCGTTCTTCGTGCGCGGCTGGCAATCGCTGGTGACGCGCAATCTCAACATGTTCACGCTGATCGCGACCGGCACCGGCGTCGCTTACGTCTACAGCGTGATCGGCACGCTGGCGCCGCAGCTCTTCCCGGACACATTCCGCGGCCATGGCGGCGCGGTGGCCGTGTATTTCGAGTCGGCGGCCGTCATCACCGTGCTGGTGTTGCTCGGCCAGGTGCTGGAGCTGCGCGCGCGAGATGCGACCTCCGGCGCGATCAAGGCGCTCCTGCAGCTTGCGCCGAAAACCGCGCGGCGGATCGGCCATGACGGCCACGAGCACGAGGTCGAAATCGAGAGTCTCGCCGTCGGCGATCGGCTGCGCGTACGGCCGGGCGAGAAGGTGCCGGTGGACGGCGTCATTCTCGAGGGGCGTTCCTCGCTCGACGAATCGCTGGTGACCGGCGAATCCATGCCCGTCACCAAGGAGACCGGCGCGCGGGTGATCGCGGGCACGCTCAATCAATCCGGCGGGTTCGTGATGCGCGCCGACAAGGTCGGGCGCGATACGCTGCTGTCGCAGATCGTCCAGATGGTGGCGGACGCGCAGCGCTCGCGCGCACCGATCCAGCGGCTGGCCGACCAGGTCGCAGGCTGGTTCGTGCCCGCGGTGATCGTCGCCGCCATTGCCGCCTTCGCCGTCTGGGCGTGGGTTGGTCCGGAGCCGAAAATGGCGTTCGGCCTCGTGGCGGCCGTGAGCGTGCTGATCATCGCCTGTCCTTGCGCGCTCGGACTGGCGACACCGATGTCGATCATGGTCGGCGTCGGCCGCGGCGCGCAGGCCGGCGTGCTGATCAAGAATGCCGAGGCGCTGGAGCGCATGGAGAAGATCGACACGCTGGTGGTCGACAAGACGGGCACGCTGACCGAGGGCAAGCCCGATGTCGTCGCCATCGTGCCGGGAAGCGGCTTTGAGGAAAGCGAGATCCTGCGCCTTGCCGCCAGCGTCGAGCAGGCGAGCGAGCATCCGCTGGCCGACGCGATCGTGCGGAAAGCCAAGGAGCGAACGCTGACCCTGAGCAAGGTGGATGGATTCGAATCGCCGACCGGCAAGGGCGCGACCGGCAGGGTCGATGGCAAGACCATCGCGCTCGGCAACGCCCGATATCTCGCCTCCGTCGGCATCGATACAGCGGCGCTCGACGCCGAGAGCGAGCGGCTGCGCGGCGACGGCGCGACCGTCATCAATCTCGCTGTTGACGGCCGGCTGGCCGGCCTGTTCGCGATCGCCGATCCCGTCAAGGCCTCGACGCCGGATGCGCTGAAGGCGCTCGCCGACGAAGGCATCAAGGTGATCATGCTGACCGGCGACAACCGGACGACCGCGCAGGCGGTGGCGCGCAGGCTCGGCATTGCCGAGGTGGAAGCCGAAGTGCTGCCGGAACAGAAGCGCGCCGTCGTCACCAAGCTGCAGAAGGCCGGCTGGCAGGTCGCCATGGCCGGCGACGGCGTCAACGATGCGCCGGCGCTGGCGGCGGCCGAAGTCGGCATCGCCATGGGCACCGGCACCGATGTGGCGATGGAAAGCGCGGGCGTCACGCTGCTGAAGGGCGATCTCGGCGGTATCGTGCGGGCGCGAAAGCTGTCGCAGGCGACGATGCGCAATATCAGGCAGAACCTGTTCTTCGCCTTCGTCTACAACGCCGCCGGCATCCCGATCGCGGCGGGCATACTCTATCCGGCCTTCGGCTTGCTGCTGTCGCCGATCGTCGCTGCCGCCGCGATGGCGCTGTCGTCGGTGAGCGTGGTCGGCAATGCGCTGCGGCTGCGCGCGGCGGCGCTGGACTAGAGAACGATCCGGAAAAGTGTGAAGCGGTTTTCCGAAACGATCATGCTCGAACGACAACCTGAAGCGCGATGACGATTCATCCAGATCTCATCGCGCTCTAGAAGCGCGCCGCGGCCGTGATCCGTATTGCACGCGGCTCGGCCGCATGGACGTGGCGGTCGGCGACGCCGGCGATCGGCTCCCCCGGCAGGCGAGACACATAACAATATTCGATCTGGTTGGTCTGCGTGTTGAAGAGGTTGAGCACGTCGAGCTGGATGCGCAGGCCGTTGTCGAAGCGATAGCCGGCGCGGGCGTTGAAGATCAGCGAGGACAGCGAACGCACGCTGTCGTCCTCGATCAGCGGCCGGGGCCCGAAATAGCGCGCCTTCAACGCGCCGAACCAGCCGGTCTCGCCGCCAACGACCACGGACGCGCTTCCCACCCATGCCGGCGCGCCGGGGATGCGATCGCCCGCGATATCGAAATCGGTGAAGCGCGCCTTGGTATAGGCAACGTCGAGATCGAACGACAACCAGGGCACCGGCTTGTACTGGTTGACCCACTCCACGCCGACGCGGCGGCTGGGGCGGCTCGGCTCCGTCGTGCCGGCGTCGCCGACGAACAAAAGCTCGGAAGCGAAATCGAGCACGAACACCGCAAGCGAACTGGTGAGGCCGTCGATGGCCTTGTTGCGGACGCCGATCTCGGCGCCGCGCGAGCGCACCAGCAGCGGCACGCGGTCGAGCGGCGTCACCTTGTCGCTGGGATCGACCGCGATGGTCGCACCCCTGATGTCGTTGCTGTGCAAACCATAGCCGGCATTGCCGTAGAATTCCGTCTTGAACCACGGGCCGAGCACGATGCCGGCCTTCGGGCTCACCATCGACGCCTGCGCATTGCCGGAATTTTCCGGCGTGTCGCTGGTGACGGTGCCGGCGAAGAAGTCCTCGCGGATGCCGACCGTGGTACGCAGCCAGTCGGTCCAGCGCGTGGTGCTGTCGGTCCAGAAGCCGACATTGCCTTCCTGCACGCGATCCTCGCGCACGGTCGAAAGCCAGTTGCGCTGCTCGGTCTTGAACAGGCCGACACGGATGTCGTCGTAGCGGGTCTGGATGCCGACGCGGGTCTGCGTCTCCAGTCCCGCAAAGCGCCAGTCGAAGGCGTGGCGGATATCGAAGCCGCCGAGCGTGCGCCGATCGAGCTGGTTGAACTGGTCGCCGTTGACGGGGTTGCCGAGAAAGTAGGTGAAATTGTTGTAGAGCTGCAGGTCGGAGCGGATGGCGTAGGCGCTGATCCGCGTCTGGCCGTACTCGCTCGAATGGGCAAGATTGCCGGACAGGCTGAAGCGGCTGGAGACGCCGCCGTCGGTCGGATCGAGCGAGCCGAGGCGGTTGATGATGCCCTGGTCGATCGCACGCTGCGCCACCTGGTCGGTGGAATTCCAGGCGTTGGAATAGGCCATGCCGGTCAGCGTGAAGCCGTCGGTCGGGGTGCCCTGGCTGTAGCGCATCACGCCGTTGATCTTGCGCACGTCGTCGGGCACGTCCCAGGGGCCGTTGTACTTGGTGCCTTCGATCGCCGCGAGCAGCGTGCCGTCGCCGACCGTGGTCGAGCCTGCCGCCACGCCGCGGCGGTAGCCGAAGCTGCCAAGCGTCACTTCCGCAATATTCCTCGGCAGCCTGGTGACGTAGTCGATGCCGACAGCCCCGGCGGAGCCGAAGTCGCCAACATCGGCAAAGTACGGCCCCTTGCGGACATTGACCGACTGGATCAGCTCGGGGATCAGGAAATTGATGTCGGCATAGCCCTGCCCGTGGCCGTGGGTCGGCATGTTGACGGGCATGCCGTCGACCGTGATGGCCAGATCCGTGCCGTGGTCGAGATTGAAGCCGCGCAGAAAATACTGGTTGGCCTTGCCCTCGCCCGAATGCTGGGTCACGATCAGGCCGGGCACGATCTCCAGCGCCTCGCCCGGCCGCGTGAACGGCACGGCGTTGACCTCGGCGCCGGTAAAGCGAATGGCGCTGGCGGCGGTCGGCCGCAAGGCGCCCGCGCCGTCTGAGGAAGCCGCGGGTGTAACGCCGACGGCCGCTTCCGCCGGCTGCTGCGGCTGTTCGGGACGAGCGACAGTTCGGGTTGGTGCGGCTCTGTTTTGCGACGGCTTCGGCCGGGCAACCCGCTTCTGCGGCGTTACCTCGGGAGCAGTGACGTTGACCGGGGGAAGGTGATTGTGTGGCTCATCGCTTTCATGCGCCGCCACTGGGATCACGCACGAGACCGACGAAGCGACGGCGGAAAATACCCGCAGCAAGACCCCACGCACGCCATGCCCCCGCATGATACCTGCTACAGTCGCGAGGCAACTGCATGCACCAAACCCGGCGCGCTCACGCTATCAAGACGAGTATGACGTTACAACAGGAATATCATACTCGCATAAGTCACGGATTCATCGGATGCAACGGATCACCATCACCATAGAAGACGATCTCCTTGCCGAGATCGATGCCGCCGCGAAGGCGCGCGGCTACCAGAATCGCTCCGAGATCATCCGCGACCTGGCGCGCGCCGGGCTGCAGCAGAGCGCGGAGAACGCGGATGCTACGGGCGAGTGTGTCGCCGCGCTGGTCTATGTCTACGACCACGGCGCGCGCGATCTCTCAAGACGCTTGGTGCAGAATTTTCACGGCCATCACGACCTGTCGCTGGCGACGCTGCATGTGCATCTCGACGACGACAGCTGCATGGAGGTGACGGCGCTGAGGGGCGCGAGCGGCGACGTCAGGCATCTCGCCGACCACGTCATCGCCGAGCGCGGCGTGCGCTACGGCCGCGTGGTGATGATCCCGACCGCGCCGGAGAAGAAGGCAACGGGCCGCAAGCGCAGCCACGGCCACTAGGCCCGACCGTTCAGCAGGCGTTCATTGATGCCGCCCGAAAAGAGGCGCTGAACGCGTTCGGAACGGCGCCCTTGCCTTGCGGCTGCGCGATCTCTACCTCTCGCGAGGGCTTCTCCTGGAGGTTGGACTGCCATGCTGGATGCCGCCGTCAAGGCGCTGACGCAAATCCTGTCGCCGCCGATGCGCTCGATACTGTGGCGCTCGATCGGGCTCGCACTGGTGCTGATCACCGTGCTCGCCATCAGTTTCCAGAGATTGTTGAGCTGGTTCGCCACCAATGGCGAAGTCTGGCTGGAGGCTTTGCTCGGCCCGAACTTCCATACCTCGATCAATGTCCTCGCCTGGATCGTCTCGATCGCCGCCGGGCTCAGCGTCGTGCTGGGCGGCATTTTCCTGATGCCTGCAATCACCTCGCTGGTGGCAAGCATCTTCGTCGACGACGTCGCCGATCATGTCGAACGCGAGCATTATCCGGCGGAAAGACCCGGCGTCGCGCTGCCGCTCGGCATCGCGATTCCAGAGGGCACCAAGACGGCGCTGCTCACGGTGCTGGTCTATCTGATCGCGCTGCCCTTCGTGCTGTTCGCAGGCGCCGGCTTCATCATCTTCTTTATCGCTACTGCGTGGCTGCTCGGACGCGAATATTTCGAGCTTGCCGCGATGCGGTTCCGGCCTCCGGCGGAAGCCAAGGCAATGCGCAAGCATCATGCGGCGACTGTGTTCACGGCAGGGCTGTTCATCGCCGCCTTCGTGTCGATCCCGATCGTCAACCTCGCAACGCCGCTGTTCGGCATGGCCTTCATGGTCCACATGCACAAGCGATTGTCCGGCCCGCGGCCCGAGTTGATCGAGCCGGCGCGGCGGCCGGGCGTGCCGGTATAATCTCAGTGGCCGCCTCCGCGAATTCCGACGCATCCGTGGTGCAATTGACTTGCCGCTCACCCGGATTGCTCGCCATCCGGCCTCTCGCCCGCTGCGGGCCATGTGAAGATCACACCGTCTTCTCCGGCCAGCGGCAGAGGTCGTTGATCAGGCACACCGCGCAGCGCGGGCTGCGGGCGAGGCAGGTGTAGCGGCCGTGCAGGATCAGCCAATGGTGGGCGTGCAGCATGAATTCGGACGGGATCACTTTCTCCAGTCCCAGCTCCACTTCGAGCGGCGTCTTGCCGGGTGCCAGGCCGGTGCGGTTGCCGACGCGGAACACGTGGGTGTCGACCGCCATGGTGTGCTCGCCAAAGGCCATGTTGAGCACGACGTTCGCCGTCTTTCGCCCCGCACCCGGCAGCGACTCGATCTCGACCCGCGTGCGCGGCACCTCGCCGCCGAATTCCCTGATAAGCTTCTCGGAGAGCGCGATGACGTTTTTCGCCTTGTTGCGATAGAGGCCGATGGTCTTGATGTAGTCGCGCAGCTTCTCCTCGCCGAGTTCGAGCATTTTTTGCGGCGTGTCGGCGACGGCAAACAGCGCCCGCGTCGCCCTGTTGACCCCGGCGTCGGTCGCCTGCGCCGACAGCACCACCGCGACGAGCAGCGTGTAGGGATTGAGGTGCTCCAGTTCGCCCCGCGGCTCGGGATTGGCCTTGCGGAACCGGCTGAAGGCTTCATGGATCTCCGCGGCGGTCCACGGCGTCGGCTTTGCCGTCTTCTTCATGGCTTGAGCGACGGGCTTCGATTCGGCGGCGGTTTTGGCGGCCTTGACCGCTTTTTTCGCAGCCGGCTTGGCCGGTTTCGCCGTCGTCTTGCGGATGCTTTTGGCCATGATCGGCGTATACTGGCAGGCCATGACCGATGGCAGCAACGCATTTGAGCAGGATGCTCCACAGCCGGAACTGTTTTCCGCGCTGCTGACGCCGCACCGCTCGCTCAGCCGCACCGGCTTTCTGGTGCTGATGGGCATCGTGAGCGCGATCAGCTTCGTTGCCGGCATGGTGTTCCTGATGCTGGGCGCCTGGCCGGTGTTCGGCTTCTTCGGCATCGACGTGCTCGCGATCTGTTGGGCCTTCCGCGTCAACTACCGCACCGGCAAGGCATCCGAGGAGATCAGGGTGACGCCGTCCGAGTTGCGGATACGCCGGACCAGCCACCGCGGCGATGTCGCCGAATGGGTGCTCAATCCGCTGTGGGTGCGGCTCGAGCAGACCTCGGATCCCGAGTTCGGCATCGAAAAGCTCTGGCTGGTCTCCCGCGGCCGCCACGTGTCGGTCGGCAGCTTTTTGGGCCCGGAAGAAAAGGCCAGTTTTGCCAAAGCTTTGCTGGCCGCGCTCAGCGCCGCCAAGCGTGGCCCGACATATAACCCCATAACCTGAGCCTTGTCGGAAATCGGGTGGTTGAAACGTCGCATGCCCGCTAAATCCGAGAGCATGATGACCCTCGCCATACATGACCAGCGCCTGGCCAAGCCGGGCCCGCAGAACACCGCCGCGCTGCGCGACTATGATTCCGTGCGCCGCGCCATCGCCTTCATCAGCGAGCACTGGCGCGCCCAGCCGACCATCGAGGCGATGGCGGATGCCGCGGGCGTCACGCCGGACGAACTGCACCATCTGTTCCGCCGCTGGGCCGGGCTGACGCCGAAAGCCTTCATGCAGGCGCTGACGCTCGACCACGCAAAAGGCCTGCTGCGCGATTCCGCCAGCGTGCTCGATGCGGCGCTGGACTCCGGACTGTCCGGCCCGGGCCGGCTGCACGACCTGTTCGTCACCCACGAGGCGATGTCGCCGGGCGAATGGAAGAACGGCGGCGCCGGCATGACCTTGCGCTACGGGTTCCACTCCTCCCCGTTCGGCACCGCGATCGTGATCGCCAGTGGCCGCGGCCTGGCGGGCCTCGCCTTCGCCGATCCCGGCGAGGAGCACTCGGCGTTTGCCGACATGAGGCGGCGCTGGCCGAATGCGACCTATGTCGAGGACACCGACGGCACCGTCGGGCTCTCGCAGCGCGTGTTCGATACCAAGATGTGGCGGGCGGACCAGCCGCTGCGCGTCGTGCTGATCGGCACCGATTTCGAGGTGCGGGTCTGGGAGACGCTGCTGAAGATACCGATGGGCCGCGCGGTGTCGTATTCCGACATCGCCTGTAAGATCAAGAACCCGAAGGCCTCGCGCGCCGTGGGTGCCGCGATCGGGCGCAACCCGGTGTCGTTCGTGGTGCCCTGCCACCGCGCACTCGGCAAGGACGGCAAGCTGACCGGCTACCACTGGGGCATCACCCGCAAGCAGGCGATGCTCGGCTGGGAAGCGGGACAGCTGGGGTTCAACTGAGATCGCTGGGGGCGCGAGGCAAAATCGCGAAAACAACCCCATGCAAAGTAAGGTCGCGGGATGGTAGCGCGGAGCAAAACCCGGCATCGCCTCGAAGCATTTGCCGGGTTGCCCTCGCTATGCCCCTCCTGCGCGGCTAGTTTAGGCCGCCGCGAGATCGACCTTCGTCGCCACCGTCGAATCCGCATTGAGGCGGTAGATCACCGGCACGCCGGTCGCGAGTTCGCGCTTCAAAATCTGCTCCGGCGTCAGCTTCTCCAGCACCATGATCAGCGCGCGCAGCGAGTTACCGTGGGCGGCGACCAGCACGCGCTTGCCCTGCAGCACCTGCGGTTGAATCTCCTGCACGTAATAAGGCAGCGTGCGGGCCAGCGTATCCTTCAGGCTCTCGCCGCCGGGCGGCGGCACGTCGTAGGAGCGGCGCCAGATCAGCACCTGGTCCTCGCCCCATTTCTTGCGGGCGTCATCCTTGTTCAGCCCCGACAGATCGCCGTAGTCGCGCTCGTTCAGCGCCAGGTTCTTGGTCGTCGGCAGTCCGGTCTGGCCGATCTCGGCAAGCATCAGCGCGAGCGTGTGCTGGGCGCGGGTGAGCGCGGAGGTGAAGGCGATGTCGAACGACAGCCCCTGCTCCTTCAGCTTGCGGCCGGCGGCCTTGGCCTCGTCGATGCCCTGCTCGGTGAGATCAGGGTCCTTCCAGCCGGTGAAGAGGTTCTTCAGGTTCCAGTCGCTCTGGCCGTGGCGCACGAGCACGAGAAGTCGGTCGCTCATTTTGTTGTCCGTTTGGTTGATCTAATCCGCAAGGCCCAGAACATCGGCCATGGTGTAGAAGCCGGGCTTCTTGCCATGCGCCCACAGCGCCGCCTTCACCGCGCCGTGCGCGAAGATCATGCGATCTTCGGCGTGATGCGACAGCGTCAGCCGCTCGGAGGGGCCGGCGAAGATCACGCTGTGATCGCCGGCCGCCGTGCCGCCGCGCAGCGACGCAAAGCCGATGTCGCCGGGCCGGCGCGCGCCGGTATGGCCGTCGCGGCCGCGCGCGGAATGATCGGCCAGCTTGATGCCGCGGCCATCGGCGGCAGACTCGCCGAGCATCAGGGCGGTGCCCGACGGCGCATCGATCTTGGCGCCGTGATGCATTTCGACGATTTCGATATCGAAGGTCTGGTCGAGCGATTGCGCCACGCGCTTGACCAGCGCGGCGAGCAGATTGACGCCGAGGCTCATGTTGCCCGACTTCACCACGATGGCGCGCTGGGTCACGCTCTTGATGACGGCTTCGTCCGACGACGACAAACCGGTGGTGCCGATGACATGGACGAGACCGCGCTCGGCGGCAATCGCGACATTGGCAATGGTGGCGCCGGGAATGGTGAAATCCAGGATGCCGTCGGCATTTGATGACAGCGACCACAGGTCGGCGGACAGTTTCACGCCGTTCTCGGGCAGGCCGGCAAGCACGCCGGCATCCTTGCCGAGCAGCGGCGAACCGGGCGCTTCCAGCGCACCCGCCAGCATCGCGCCTTTGGTTTCCGAGATGACGCGCGTCAGCGCGCGGCCCATCCGCCCGCCGGCCCCCGCAACGATCAAACGCATGTCGGCCATCGCAATACCTCTCCCCGCCCTATAGCGGGCGCAGGGAGTTCCGGCAACCGAGGGAGCCTCCCGGAAGCTGTCATGCCCGGGCAGAAGCGCGAAGCGCGTCTCTGCGCCAGACGTCCCGGGCATCCACGCCTTTGCCAAAGCGAGTGAAGGAAGGCGTGGATGGCCGGCACGACGCCCGGCCATGACGAAGCAGTTGTTGTCTTGGCCTTACGGCTGCGGGCCGTCATAGCCCTCGATGATGATGAGGTCGGCCGTCGAATGCGGCTGGCGCACCTGGATGTTGGCCTGGTATTCCGGCGAGTTGTAGCAGGCCATCGCGGTTTCATAGTCGGGAAACTCGATGACGACGTTGCGCGCGCGGCTGGTGCCCTCGATGCCGTTGAACTTGCCGCCGCGCACGACGAAGCGGCCGCCGAATTTCTTGAAGATCGCCGGGTTCGCCGCGGCGTAGGGCTTGTAGCCCTCTTCGTTCTGCACATCGACGCGGGCGATCCAGTATGCCTTTGCCATCCTGTCTTTCCTTCCCTGTTCAAACCAGCGATTGCTTGATCTCGTCGTGGATCGCCTCGGCCGCGGCCCTCGGGTCGGCGGCCTCGACGATCGGACGTCCCACCACAAGATAATCTGCGCCGGCGGCAATGGCACGGCCCGGCGTCATGATGCGCTTCTGGTCGCCGGTCGCAGCGCCCGCGGGCCGGATGCCCGGCGTGACCAGACTGACCTGGTGGCCGACCACCTTGCGCACGTGCGCGGCCTCCTCCGCGGAGCAGACGATGCCGTCGACACCGAGCAGTTGCGCCTGCTGCGCGCGCGCCTCGACGAGATCGGAGACGTTGAGGCGATAGCCCGCGGCATGCAGGTCGGCGTCGTCGTACGACGTCAGAACGGTGACGGCGAGGATTTTCAGGCTCGGCCCGCGCGCCTCGACTGCCGCCTTCATCGTTTGCGGATAGGCATGCACGGTGAGGAAGGTGGCGCCGAGCCGGGCGACGCTCTCGACCCCGCGCGCGACCGTGTTGCCGATGTCGTGCATTTTCAGATCGAGAAAAACCTTCCTGCCGGCAGCGGCCAGCCTGGCTACGAGCGGCAATCCGCCGGCACAAGCGAGCTGATAGCCGATCTTGTAGAAGGTGATGCTGTCGCCGAGCTTGCCGATCATGGCTTCCGCCGCCTCGACGCTGGAAAGGTCGAGCGCCACGATCAGGCGATCCCGGGGAGCGATCTTGGCTGGCTGCATGTCACCTCACGTCATGCGCTGGGAGAATTCGATCAGCTGCCGCACCATGGCGCCGAGCGCCTCGATGTCGTTCGGGTGCTTCAGCCGGTCCTTGTCGTCATAGGCTTCTTCCGCGAAAGACAGGGCGAGCTGGCTCGGCACCACCGTCGCGTGGCAGGCGGTCAGGATCAGCCGCAGCGCCGCGAGCGCGCGCGTGCCGCCGAGCCGATTGCCGGAGGCGGCAGCGATCGCAAAGGCGCGGTCGCGAAACACCTGGCCGCGCGTCTCGTGCAGGTCCTGCACGCGGCTGACCCAGTCGATGGTGTTCTTGACCAGCGCCGGCACCGAGGCATTGTATTCCGGGGTGACGATCAAGACGCCCTGGTGCAGGCCCATCATGCGCTTGAGATTGACGGCATTCTTCGGCACGCCGGACTTGGCCTGCAGGTCGCCATCGTAGATCGGCAGGGGAAAATCGGCCAGCGAGATGCGCGTGACGTCGGCGCCGGCCATCGCCAGCTCATGCGCAACGGTCGCCGCCAGCTTCGCATTGAGCGAGCCGGTTCGCAGCGATCCCGGGATGACGAGGATTTTCAGCGCGGCCATTCAAATCACGACAGGGACAAGCCCGTCGCCGATGGCGGCCGGGCAGATTAACGCTTGCGATACACCCAGACCCGGGCGGGCGGAAGGTTCATCCAGATCCGCTCGGAGGCTTCTGTGGACACGCCAGGAAGTGACTTCGGGATCGGCGGAACCACCGCATAGGTGAACTGCACAAAGGGGGCGCCCGGCGCCAGGGCCGCGAAAGCCTCCCGGATCAGCTTCAGGCGTATCATCATCGGTTTAGTGACCAGCGGCAGGCCCGAAACCACCGCGGAGGCCGGCGCCTTGAGCACTTCGCCCAGCGAAGCGCGCAGTGCATAGGCATCGCCCTGCACCACCGTTGCTTGCGGATAGCGGTCGCGCAGCAGCGAGCAAAAGGATGGATTGTATTCGACCAGCACGAGCCGCTTCTGGTCGACGCCCTGCTCGAGCAGCGCGCTTGTGATCGCGCCGGTGCCGGGGCCGAGCTCGATCACCGGTCCGTCCGCGTCGACGTCGACATATTGCGCCATGGTGCGGGCCAGCAACTTGCTGGACGGCATGACGGCGCCCATGTGCAGCGGCTTTTCAATCCAGGACCGGAGAAAACGGACCTCGTCGTCGAGACGAAGAGGCTTCTTCAACGCACGCGCGGACTGCTGCAATGGCATTTCGCTACCAGGCGGGACCGCAATTAAGCGGTGGATGTCAGAAAACAGTCATAATGACGTATAGGTCGGTTCGTTCCCGGTCAAGCGGGCGGGGTCGTCAGGGATTGGCGCGGTTGCCGAAGAAGTCCTTGACCTTGGAGAAGAATCCGACGGATTCCGGCTGGGTCGCGCCGGACGACAATTTTTCGAATTCGGCCAGCAATTCCTGCTGTTTCCTCGTGAGATTCTGCGGCGTCTCCACCACGACCTGCACATACATGTCGCCGGTCTGGCGCGAGCGCAGCACCGGCATGCCTTTTGATGCGATGCGAAAGCGGCGGTTGGACTGCGTGCCGGCCGGGACCTTCACCCGCGTCTTGCCCTTGTCGATGGTCGGGACCTCGAACTCGCCGCCAAGTGCCGCCGTCACCATCGAGATCGGCACGCGGCAATGCAGGTCGGCGCCATCGCGCTGGAAGAACTCGTGCGGCGCCAGCGAAAGGAAAATGTAGAGATCGCCGGGCGGGCCGCCGCGCACGCCGGCCTCGCCTTCGCCGGCGAGCCGAATGCGCGTGCCGTCTTCCACGCCTTGCGGAATGTTGACCGAGAGCGTGCGCTCGCGCGAGACGCGGCCCTGTCCCGAGCAGGACGGACAGGCGTCCTCGATCATCTGGCCGCGGCCCTGACAGCCCGGGCAGGTCCGCTCCAGCGTGAAGAAGCCCTGGGCCTGGCGGATGCGTCCCTGACCGCCGCAATGCGCGCAGGTCTTCGGCTTGGTGCCGGCCTTGGCGCCGCTGCCCGAGCAGGATTCGCAGGTGACGGAAACGGGAATCTCGATCTGCGCGGTCTTGCCCTGGAACGCTTCGTCGAGCGTGATCTCCATGTTGTAGCGCAAATCCGCGCCGCGCTCCCGGCCGCCGCGGCCGCGCTGGGCGGCCATGCCGAACAGATCCTCGAAGATGTCGGAGAAGGACGATGCGAAGCCGGCGCCGAAGCCCGGACCACCGCCGCCCTGCTCGAAGGCCGCGTGGCCGAAGCGGTCATAGGCGGCGCGCTTCTGGCCGTCCTTGAGAACCTCGTACGCCTCGTTGATTTCCTTGAAGCGGATTTCGCTCTGGGCATCGCCCGGATTCTTGTCCGGATGCCACTTCATCGCGAGCTTGCGGAAAGCCGCCTTCAGCTTGCTATCGTCGGCGGTGCGATCGACTTCCAGGGTCTCGTAGTAGCAGCGTTTCGTCGACATCGGTCAGTTCCGGATTCGCGGCTGTCCCCTCAGGAGACGCAGTTCGAAAAGATGCAGCGACCGGCTTAACGAAAAATGACCCCCACCCTTCGAGACGTGTCGCGCACTCTCGGGAGCGGGGGCCATGATCGCAAGCCCGTGTCAAGCGGACTTCTTGTTGTTCTTGTCGTCGTCGACCTCGGTGAACTCCGCGTCGACGACGTCATCCTTGGCAGCGCTCTTGGCCGCGGCCTCACCCTCGGCCTGCTGCTTGTACATGGCCTCGCCCAGCTTCATCGAAGCCTGCGCCAGCGTGTTGCTCTTGGCCGTGATGGACTCCGCATCGTCGCCCTTCAGCGCTTCTTTCAGATCGCTGACGGCGTCCTCGATGGCGCGGCGCTCGGTTTCGGCGATCTTCGAACCGTGCTCGGCCAACGCCTTCTCGGTGGAATGCACCAGCGCGTCGGCGTGGTTCTTGGCGTCGACCGCCGCGCGGCGCTTCTTGTCCTCGGCCGCATTGGCCTCGGCGTCCTTGACCATCTTCTCGATGTCGGCTTCCGACAGACCGCCGGAGGCCTGGATGCGGATCTGCTGCTCCTTGCCGGTCGCCTTGTCCTTGGCCGAGACGTTGACGATGCCGTTGGCGTCGATGTCGAAGGTGACCTCGATCTGCGGCATGCCGCGCGGGGCCGGCGGGATACCCATCAGGTCGAACTGACCGAGTATCTTGTTGTCGGCCGCCATTTCGCGCTCGCCCTGGAAGACGCGGATGGTGACCGCGTTCTGGTTGTCCTCGGCGGTCGAGAACACCTGGCTCTTCTTGGTCGGGATCGTGGTGTTGCGGTCGATGATGCGGGTGAACACGCCGCCCAGCGTCTCGATGCCCAGCGACAGCGGGGTCACGTCGAGCAGCAGCACGTCCTTGACGTCGCCCTGCAGCACGCCGGCCTGGATCGCCGCGCCGATGGCGACGACTTCGTCCGGGTTGACGCCCTTGTGCGGCTCCTTGCCGAACAGCTGCTTCACC
>DATLXL010000023.1:0-98889 GCA_035575905.1 Bradyrhizobium sp.
ATCAGATATTCGAAGTCGCGCTTGATTTCCGGCTTGGTGCGCGAGGCGCCTGCGGTGCGCAGGATGATCCCCATGCCCTCCGGCACGTCGAGGTCCGACACCACTTCCTTGAGACGCGAGCGGTCCTGCGCCGAGGTGATCTTGCGCGAGATGCCGCCGCCACGCGCGGTGTTCGGCATCAAGACGGCATAACGGCCGGCCAGCGACAGATAGGTGGTCAGCGCAGCGCCCTTGTTGCCGCGCTCTTCCTTGACGACCTGCACCAGCATCACCTGGCGGCGCTTGATGACTTCCTGGATCTTGTACTGGCGGCGCGGGCGGAACGGCCGCTCCGGCACTTCCTCCAGCACGTCGTCGCCGCCGACGGACTCGACGTGTTCTTCCTCGGCATCCTCGCCATCGTCCTCGTCGTCTTCGCCGAGTTCTTCATCGGGCGCGACGGGCGCGAGCTCACCATTCACCTCGGCGGGCGCCTCGGCGGCGTGCTCGGCATGAACCGCCTCGTCGGCATGCGCAACGTCTTCCTGTGCCTGCTCGTCGGCCGAACGCCCGGGCTCGACTTGCGGGTCGATGCCGGTCGGCGCCTCCGGCGCCGTCGATGCAACGGATTCCTCGACCTCCGCTACGACCGGATCAGATTGCGCCGGGTGCACGGCCGCTTCGTCCGCAGCGCGGACGGGCTCGTCATCGGAATGGCCATGATGCTCGTGATCATGCCCATCGTGGTCATGATCATGCTCGTGTTCGCGCGCGTCATGCTCATGGTAATCATGATCGTGCGCATGCGCCTCGAATTCGTGGTGGTCGCCGTGGGCCTCCTGGCCCTCGAAAGGCTGCGGCTCGAGCAGCGCGGCATCGGTTCCGGCGCCCTCGACGATCTCGCTGCGAACGCGGTCGCCGTTGCCGCGGCGGCGCGCATTGCGGTGGCGCGAGCGGCGGCGATGGGCGCGGTTCTCGTTCTCTTCCTCTGCCTCGCGATGGGCGCGCTCATCTGCCTCGATCAGCGCCTGACGGTCGGCGACCGGGATCTGGTAGTAGTCGGGATGGATTTCGCTGAAGGCGAGGAAACCATGCCGGTTGCCGCCATATTCGATGAAGGCGGCCTGCAGCGAAGGCTCTACGCGGGTGACTTTGGCGAGATAGATGTTGCCGCGCAGTTGCTTGCGCTGGGCGGTCTCGAAATCAAACTCTTCGACTCGATTGCCGCGCACCACGACGACCCGGGTCTCCTCCGGGTGGGTGGCATCGATCAACATTTTGTTGGGCATTTTGGAACTCATGACGGCGGCGGGCGCGTTCCAAGGCGTGCGCGGACAGCGCTGGCCTGGGACGCGACGGTCCACCTGATTCGGGGGTGAGTGGAAGGCCGAATCGCAACCCGGCGCGCCGCGCCGAACGTGATCGCACGGAAGCAGGGCACCGCAGTGCGTTTGCTTCGTGGATCAGGGTCGGCAACACAGTTTGGCGCATCAAGCGTCGGCCCGTCTAAAAATAGGGGCGGCATGGCTGCCGCCGTAGCTTGCTGTCGGCCCGGCGAGGCGCAAAGCGCGCCTTGCCGGGAAATCGTGCACCAAGCCCCGAAAGGCCGGATGCTCGGCTGGGTCACATCAGAAACCGTCCCTGGAGCAGAAAAGTGGCCTTGGGGACGGGCCGCCGCTCGGGCTCGAAACCGCCGCTCCTGGTCAGCCGCGCGCGGCGCAGGCTCTGGAGGGTCGGAAAGAACGCTGGACCCTCCTGCTTTGGAGGGGCCGGCGCGGCACCGGGAGGCTAACACGACACAACCGGGGAATAGCCGTCAGCATCGTTTACATACGTGGATTACATGATAGGTGCAAGGGACCGTCACGAGCCTGCAACACCTGCCCTTAATCACCGCGCGTAGCTTAAGGTCCGATTAACCCCGTGGTTTTATTGCGCTAAAGAGGGGCTTCTCCGGAGGCCGAGACCGTTGGCGAGCCGCGTAAATCAACAGTTTCTGCGAGGTTCTGCGCTGTTGTGCGCCGCAGCATTGATATGCGCCCAACCGCCCCGGCTGCGGGCCGCCGAGGGTCAGGCCCCGATGCCGGTGGCGGTTTCCAGTTACCCGATCGCATCCGATGCCCGCCTGGCGGGTGACGCCAAGCAGACCCGCTTCGTGCTCGATCTCGACAAGCCGATTACCCACCGCGCCTTCGTGCTGGCCGATCCGTACCGGGTGGTAATCGACATTCCGCAGGTCAGCTTCCAGCTTCCGGCCGGCGTCGGCACCGCGGGGCGGGGACTGGTCAGGGCGTTCCGCTACGGGCTCGTGATGCCCGGCGGTTCGCGAATCGTTTTCGATCTCACGGGCCCGGCAAAGATCTCCAGTTCCTACCTGCTGGACGCCGCCAACGGGCAGCCGCCGCGGCTGGTGCTGGAGCTGACTGAGACCGATCACACCGCGTTCATGCAGTCGCTGGCAGTGCAGCCTCCGCCGGAACTGCGCCCCGCCGTTGTCGCGGTCACCCCACCGGCGGCCCCGGCCAGGCCGACCGGTCCGCCGGACAACCGTCCGGTGATCGTCATCGATCCCGGCCATGGCGGGCCGGATAACGGCACGCAGGCCGGCGGCAGCGAGTTCATGGAGAAGAATCTCGTCCTGACCTTCGGGCTGGCGCTGCGCGACCGCCTGCAGAAATCGGGCAAATACCGGGTGGTGATGACCCGCGACGACGACACCTTCGTTCCGCTCGACGAGCGCGTGCGAATCGCGCGCGGACAATCGGCAGCCCTTCTGGTGTCGATCCACGCCGACGCGCTGCCGCGCGGCGAGGGCGAGGCGCAGGGCGCCACCATCTACACGCTTTCGGAAAAGGCCTCGGACGTTCAGGCCGAGCGGCTTGCGGAAGCGGAAAACCGCTCCGACGCGATTGCCGGCGTGACCATGAAGGAAGAGCCCGTCGTCGCCGACATCCTCATCGACCTCGCGCAGCGGGAAACCCGAACGTTTTCCAACCGCTTCGCGCGCATCCTGATGGGCGAGATGAAGACAACCGTTCGCATGCACAAGAATCCGCTGAAGTCGGCCGGCTTCCGGGTGCTGAAGGCGCCTGACGTGCCCTCCGTGCTGGTCGAACTCGGCTATGTCTCCAACAAGGCCGACCGCGATCATCTGGTGTCGGAGGCCTGGCGTAACCGCACGGTCGGCGCGATGTCGCAGGCCGTCGACGCTTTCCTGTCTAAACGTTTGGTCAGCGTAGGGGCCAATTAGAGGACCGGGTATTGCGCGGGTCCCCGGGCATTAAGCCCTAGTTTGGCCACAGCCGCAGCCCAATAAAAATCACTGAGGAGCTTGCGGAACCAGTCAAATTTCCCCGCCGGACCATGTATTATCTGCCCGCGAACGGCCAGTTGGCGCACGGGTTCAGGAATTGAAGGAATCGCCGGTCAAGCGGCGCTCAGGGTTAGAACGGAACATCGGTAATGCGCTTGCTCGTGCGGTTTTTGGGATTCCTGTTCGCAGCCGGAACCGTGGTGTTCCTTGTCGGCGTTGCCGCCGTCGCCGGCCTGATCTGGCACTTCTCCAAGGATTTGCCCGACTATTCGCAGCTCCAGGATTATGAACCGCCGGTGATGACGCGCGTCCACGCCTCCGACGGCTCGCTGCTCGGCGAATATTCCAAGGAGCGCCGCCTCTACCTGCCGATCCAGGCCGTGCCGAAGATGGTCATCAACGCCTTCCTCGCGGCCGAAGACAAGAACTTCTACGAGCATGGCGGCCTCGACTTCACGGGCCTGGCGCGTGCCGCGGTGCTGTACGCCCAGAATTTCGGCTCCAACCGCCGCCCGCAGGGCGCCTCGACGATCACCCAGCAGGTCGCCAAGAACTTCCTCCTGACCAACGAGGTCTCGTTCACCCGCAAGATCAAGGAAGCGCTGCTGGCGATGCGCATCGAGCGCACTTATTCCAAGGACCGCATCCTCGAACTGTACCTCAACGAAATCTATCTTGGCCTCGGCGCCTACGGCATCGCGGCCGCCTCGCTGGTCTATTTCGACAAGTCCGTGAACGAGCTTAGCATTGCGGAGGCCTCGTATCTGGCGTCGCTGCCGAAGGCGCCCGCGGCGCTGCATCCGGTGCGCAACCGCGACCGCGCCATCGAGCGGCGCAACTACGTGGTCGACCGCCTGCTCGAAAACGGATGGATCAAGCAGGCCGACGCCGACAAGGCGCGCAAGGAAGGCCTCAACGTCGTCTCGCGTTCCAATGCCGCCCATGTTTTCGCCGGTGAATATTTCGCCGAGGAAGTCCGCCGCGACATCTTCGAGCGCTATGGCGAGAAGAAGCTCTATGAAGGCGGCCTGTCGGTGCGCACCACGCTCGATCCCAAGTTGCAGGTGATGGCGCGCAAGACCATGGTCGCCGGCCTCGTCAATTTCGACGAGGCGACCGGCTATCGCGGCGCGATCCAGAAGCTCGACATCTCCGGCGACTGGGGCGTCAAGCTCGCCGACATCAAATCGCTGAACGATATCTCGCCCTGGCGCATGGCGGTGGTGCTGGAGACCAGCGACCAGTCGGCGCGGGTCGGCTTCCAGCCCGGCCGCGAGCTCGGCGGCGCCGTCAGCAAGATCCGTCAGACCGGCATCGTGACGCTCGACGGCGTGAAATGGGCCAAGCCCGCATCGGGGCCAAACCGCTTCAAGACGCCGACCACTGTCGCTTCCGTGCTGCAGCCCGGCGACGTCGTCTATGTCGACCCGCTGTTCGGCAAGGACGGCAATCCGGTCGAGGGGCAATACCGCCTGCGCCAGCTGCCGGAAGTCTCCGGCGCCATGGTGGTGATGGACCCCTGGACCGGCCGCGTGCTGGCGATGGTCGGCGGCTTCTCGTTCGACCAGAGCCAGTTCAACCGCGCCACCCAGGCCTACCGGCAGCCCGGCTCGTCGTTCAAGCCGCTGGTCTATTCCTCGGCGCTGGACAATGGCTACACGCCGTCCACCGTCGTGGTCGACGCGCCGATCGAAATCGATCAGGGGCAGGGCGCCGGCGTGTGGCGTCCGGAAAACTATTCGACCGGCAAGTACTATGGCCCGGTAACGCTGCGCGTCGCCCTGCAGCGCTCGCTCAACACCGTGACGGTGCGCCTTGCGCAGGACATCGGCATGCCCCTGATCGGCGAATACGCCAAGCGCTTCGGCGTCTATGACGAATTGCCGAACTACCTGTCCTATGCGCTTGGCGCCGGCGAAACCACGGTCATGCGCATGGTCACGGCCTATTCGATGTTCGCCAACGGCGGACGGCGCGTGAAGTCGACCCTGATCGACCGCATCCAGGACCGCTACGGCCACACCATCTTCAAGCACGACCAGCGCGAATGCCGCGGCTGCGAAGCGCCGGGCGGCTGGAAGAATCAGAACGAGCCGGCACTGGTCGACCGCCGCGAGCAGGTGATCGACGCCATGACAGCCTATCAGATCACCTCGATGATGGAGGGCGTGGTTCAGGGCGGCACGGCGACCATCCTCAAGGAGGTCGGCAAGCCGATCGCCGGCAAGACCGGCACCACCAACGACGAAAAGGACGCCTGGTTCATCGGCTTCTCGCCTGATGTCGCGGTCGGCGTCTATATCGGCTACGACAAGCCGCGCCACCTCGGCAAGGGTGCGACCGGCGGCCATCTGGCTGCGCCGATCGTGAAGGACTTCTTCAAGCTCGCGCTCGCCGACAAGCCGCCGATCCCGTTCAAGGTCCCTGCCGGCATCAAGCTGGTGCGCGTCGACGCCAAGAGCGGCACGCGCGCCGGCTCCTATGACGGCCGCGGCACCATCCTCGAGGCCTTCAAGCCCGGCACCGCACCGCCGGATAATTATGCCGCGATTGGCGTCGAAGGCGAAGCCGGACCTCCTGGCAGCGGCCCGCGGCCGATGTATGCGCCACCCGATGCCGGCAGCATCATGCGCCCGGGTACTGGCGGCCTGTGGTAGCCGCCCGCTGATTCTTTCAAGCTTGGCTTCAAGCCATCGTGACGCGCCACCGTCAATTTAAGCGGGTAGTCGCTGGTGCCATGTGCTAGAGGTGTGCACGGTATCGCTCGGGCGCACGGTTGGCTTCGGAGTGCACATGTCGGCGGGGGACGCGGCGGAAGCAGCGCGGGAGGCCCAGTCAAAGAGGGCCTTTGAGGACGCGGTCAGGGTGATCGTGACGACGTTTGGCGTCTTCACCGGCGCGGTCATCAAGTCGGCGATCGAGAAAATCGAATTTCCCGAATCGTCGTCGCTGCTGGCCATCTTTCATATACTGACCAACTGGCACCTGTACATTTGTCTGGCGACGGTAGCGCTGCTGTTGCGCTTCATCATTGGCAGCGCGGTTCACTTGAACCTCTGCTACGTGGTCGAACCGCGATCGAAAATGCCCGTCATGCTCTTCAAGGATATCGCCTTCCTGATCGTGTTCGGGCTTATTGCGGTTTCGATGGTCAATGCAGCCGGCGTCAAGGCAACCGACGCCTCGGGGTTCGCCACCCGTGCGGCGTGGTTTATCGCCGCTGGAATATTGTGGTCAATTGTCGACGGGGTGGGGCGAATGGGACGCGACGGCGCGGAAAAGACGCTGGCTTCCCCCTGGTGGATAACGATCGACGTCTTCCAGCTCGTCCTGGGCGTCGGCGTGTTCCTTGTGACCAAGGACCCGCTATGGCAGTCGATGGCACTCGCGTTGATATTTTGGGTTGCGCTGTATCTCGACATGCGAACGGTGCTCTTGCCGCGCCGGGCCAAGGGTTAGGCGCGCCCCGCGGCAGGGGCCGGTCGCAGTTGCGCCGCGGCGGCTTAGCCGCTACATCCCGCGGGAACATCTTGCAAAGCCGCCGGAACAATCATGCGCGCCGAAATCGAACGTCTTATCGAAGAGATCAAGCAGTCAGTCGGGCTGCTGAGGAGGCATCTTTGACGTCGAGCAATCGACGGCACGCCTCGCTGAGCTGAACAAGCTTGCCGAAGACCCCAATCTCTGGAACGACCCCCAGAAAGCCCAGCGGCTGATGCAGGAGCGCACCTCGCTGGAGGACGCGCTTTCCGGCATCGGCAAGGTCGAGCGCGAGCTGCAGGACAATATCGACATGATCGCGCTCGGCGAGGAGGAGGACGACGCGGGTGTCGTCGCCGAGGCCGAGAACGCGCTGAAGGAACTGAAGAAGGAAGTCGCCCGGCGCGAGCTGGAGGCGCTGCTGTCGGGCGAGGCCGACAAGTTCGATTCCTACCTCGAAGTTCACGCCGGCGCGGGCGGGACCGAGAGCCAGGACTGGGCGCAGATGCTGCTGCGCATGTACACGCGATGGGCGGAAAAGCACGGCTTCAAGGTCGAGTTTCTCGAGGAGTCGCAGGGTGAAGAAGCCGGCATCAAGTCGGCGACCATCCAGATCAGTGGCCACAACGCCTATGGCTGGTTGAAGACGGAGGCCGGCGTGCATCGCCTGGTGCGCATCTCGCCGTTCGATTCCAACGCGCGGCGGCACACTTCGTTTTCCTCGGTGCAGATCTTCCCCGTCATCGACGACTCCATCAAGATCGAGATCAAGGAGTCGGACGTGCGCACCGACACCATGCGCTCGGGCGGCGCCGGCGGCCAGCACGTCAACAAGACGGAGTCGGCCGTGCGCCTGACGCACATCCCGACCGGCATTGCGGTGGTCTGCCAGGCCGGCCGCTCGCAGCACAAGAACCGCGCCCAGGCCTGGGACATGCTGCGCGCGCGGCTGTACGAGATCGAGCTGAAGAAGCGCGAGGAGCAGGCCGCCGCCGACCAGGCCGCCAAGACCGACATCGGCTGGGGCCACCAGATCCGCTCCTACGTGCTGCAGCCCTATCAGATGGTCAAGGACCTGCGCACGGGCGTGCAGACCTCGGATACCTCGGGCGTGCTCGATGGCGATCTCGACGAGTTCATGGCCGCGACCTTGGCGCAGCGCGCCTTCGGCACCGGGCCCGGCACCGTCGAGGACGTGGACTGACCGATGCAGCGCGTGGCCTTCATCGGGTTGGGACGGATGGGCCATGGCATGGCCGGCCGCTATCTCGATGCGGGCTTCGAAGTTGCCGTATGGAATCGCAGCAGGGCCAAGGCGGACGACCTGATCGCGCGCGGGGCGCGCTGGGCGGCCTCGCCGAGCGATGCCGCTGACGGCGCCGATGCCGTCGTGACGATGGTGGCAGACGACGAGGCCTCGCGCGCGGTGTGGCTAGGCAAGGATGGCGCCGCCGCAGGCATGAAAGCCGGCGCGCTCGCGGTCGAATGCTCGACGGTGTCGCATCGCCATGCGCTGGATATGGCGCAGGAGCTGCGCTCCCGCGGCCTGATCTACATCGATTGTCCCGTCACCGGCCTGCCGGAAGCGGCGGCGGCCGGAAAACTGACGCTGCTGGCCGGCGCCGAGCCGGCCGATCTGGAACGGGCGAGGCCGTTTCTCGCACCGCTCTGCACCACCATCCGCCATTTCGGCGCGGTCGGGTCGGGCACCGTTTTCAAGCTGATCAACAATCTGATAGGCGCGGTGCAGATCGCAAGCCTTGCCGAAGGCGTGGCCATTGCCGAACGCGCCGGGCTCGACATGAAGCTGGTGGCCGAAGCGCTTTCCACCGGTGCCGTCGCAAGCCCGCAGGTAGTCCGGCATTCCAAGCGGATGGTTGCGCGCGATTTCTCCGGCGCCTCCTTCACGGCCGCGCTACGCCACAAGGATGCGGCCTATGCGGTGCGCCTCGCCGAGGAGCTGCTGCCTGGCGTGCCCGTCAGCCGCGCCGCGCTTGCGGCCTACGAGAGGGCGAAGGCCAGCGCGCCGGACGACGACGAAGGCAGGATGATCGAGATCGTCTCGCGGCCAAAATGATCTGCAGAAATCGGGTGGACGGCGGCTCTCGCGCGGTCTAGCCGTTTGCGCGATTTCACGGGTCTTCGGTAATGACAGTCAGCGACGGCCGGATTGATGCGCGCGACTGGTTGCTACTCGCAATTTTATCGGTGTTGTGGGGCGGCTCGTTTTTCTTTAATGGCGTGGTGCTGCGCGAGTTGCCGCCGTTCACGCTGGTGCTGCTGCGTGTGGCTCTCGCCGCGCTGCTCCTGTTGCCACTGCTCTACACCCGGCGGCTGGCATTTCCGAAAGATTGGACCGGCTGGTGGCCGTATTTCTTCCTCGCCCTGTTCAACAATGTGCTGCCGTTCTCGCTGATCGTCATCGGCCAAACCTATTTGCCGAGCGGACTGGCCGCGATCCTCAACGCCACTACGCCGCTGTTCACAGTGCTGGTGATGGCCGCAGCAGGCGAGGAGAAGCTCATTGTCCGACGTGTGGCCGGCGTGATCGTCGGCCTGATCGGCGTAATCGTCCTTCGCGGTGGCGGGCTTGGTTTGGAGAGCGGGCAGGGGCTTGGCATCCTGCTCTGTCTCGGAGCCGCGCTGAGTTACGGTATCTCGGCGCTGATCGCGCGGCGCGGCCTTGCCGGTTCTCCGCCGCTCGCAACAGCGACGTTTCAACTGATGGCAGCGAGCCTGATGATGGCCGTCGTCGCCGGCATAGTTGAGCGGCCGTGGCAGTTGCCAGTGCCGGGCATGGCGACGTGGCTCGCCGTGTTTGGCCTTGCCGCGCTGTCGACGGCGCTCGCGTATATCGTATTCTTCCAGATCCTGCGCCGCTCCGGCGCCACCAATGTCATGCTCGTGACGCTACTGATTCCGGTCACTGCCATCCTGTTGGGAGCTTTCGTGCTCGGCGAGCATGTCTCGTTGTGGGAGATTGTCGGCGCCTTTGTGATCGGCAGTGCGCTGCTGTTGATCGATGGCCGCGCGCTGAAATTGTTATCGCGCAAGGCGCCGAAGAATAAATGAGCTAGCGATCTGACCGCTGCCTGCGATCGTTCTCCTCGGCGGCTAGTCGCGCACGCTCTCGCAACGGCGCGATTCGACGCCAAATTATCGCTGTGCCGATCCAGGCGATGAATACCGCAAGACCAATCGCCGCTACCGCCGGGGTTACCATCGCTATTGCTCTGCCGATGGACGAGGACAATAACTCCATATCGCTAACTCGCCCGCGCCTTGCGCCAGTCGGCGAGCCAGCCCGTAAACCGTCCGCTGTCGCGCTCGCCGCCATGCCAGGCGGCGTGCACGGTGCCGTCATCGGCGACCATCAGCACGGCATCGAGGCCTTTTGAGCGGCGCAGCGTGTCGATCGCCTGCTGCGGCGTCTGCGCGATCGGGCCGGCGACGTTGAACGACGTGTTGACGGACATCTCGACGCCGACGCGGCGGCCCATCGCCTTCAGATAAGCGTAGGTGAGGGGATCGTCGGCCTCGCGCACGATCTGGATGCGGCCGGTACCGTCGGCATGGACGACGGCGGGAATTTTCTCGCGTGCACCGGGTTTGGCGTGCGCGGTCAGCACCATGTAATTGTAGGCGTTGTAGTCGGCGTCCGACGCGCCCGGCAGCAGCTCGAAATATTGCCGGGCGGCTTCGAGCGTCGCCATCGGCGCCAGCGGACGGATCGCCTCGCGGTATTTCACGCGCTCGTTCAGCCGTTCGCGCGCGGCGGGATCGCAGGGGTTGGCCAGGATGGAGCGGTGGCCGAGCGCACGCGGGCCGGTTTCGGCCGCGCCCTGGTAGATCGCGACGATGCCGCTTTGCGAGACCATGTACGCCAGCAGGTCGGCGATGGCGGCAAGCCCGTCCGCCGTCGAGATATCGCCGATGCGCTCGGAGGCGACGTCGTCGGCCTGCAGCGCAGCCGCAATCTCGGCCTGCTTCGGCGGCGCGCCGCAATAGAAGGCGTGCGTCATCGGCGCGCCGCGCGGGCTGCCGGCCAGATGCGCGAATTGCCAGGCCGCGCCGATGACGACGCCGGGATCGCCCGGCACCGGGGGCACCCACAGATGCAGCCTTGCCTTGCGGCCCTGGTTGTTCTCGAACCACGCCTCGTCAAAATGTTCGAGCAGGCGCATGTTGCCGACGGCGTTGAGCGCGACGCCGCCCGTCAGCACCAGGCGGTGCGCGCCGGTCCTGCGCAGCAGATGATCGACGACATGGATCATCGCGTCTTCCAGCACGAGCTGCGTCGCCGCGGCCTTGTCGAGACGGTCCTGGGTGTCGGGGCGATGCGTGATGTCCTCGACGCGCAGCACGGCATCCGGATTCCACAATTGCTCGGGTTTCAGAGGCTCGCCGAGGATGTCGATCAACGGCCGCTTGTAGGGCTTGAACGAGGGATCGTAGTACCAGTTCGCCATGGCGCGGTTGAGCGAGATCTCGCCGTCCTTGCCGAGATGCAGGACGTCCTTCAGCCGCGCATAATAGGGATTGCTGCTGCGGTTCATGTCGCCCCAGGCGGCGGCGCCCATGTAGCGGCCCTCGCTGGAGAGCCAGGTCCAGCCGCCCTGCGTCGAGGACACCACGCTGTAATACATGCCGAGCGAATCGAACATGCTGTTGTTGCAGTAGAGCAGGCGCATCGCGCCGCCACCCGCCGAGTAGAGCGAGACCGAGCCGACGTCGCCGGTGCCGTCGAGCACGGCGACCGCGACCGGCTCGCCGTCATCGGCAAAGGGCGAGGCGGCATACGAGAACCAGGCGTGGTTGCCATGATGCGGCATGCAGATCAGTTGAGCGCGTTCGGGCAGACCCAGCTGGCGCGCCAGGATCTTGGGCGAGCGCCTCATCTGGTCGAGCCGCCGGCGATCGAATGCCGTGGCATCGGCCACGCGCATCAGCATCAGGCTTTGCGGCATCTCTTCGAAGATGCTGCGCGCCAGCATGCCCGCCAGCGCGAAATAGTCCCAGCTGGTCAGCCACGCGTCGATGTCGGCGATATCGCGCCCCATTTCGCGCAGCGTCGCCACCATCGCGTCGATCGATTTCTCCGGATATTCCGTGGTGTGCTTGTTGCCGGAAAAGCGCTCTTCCTCGTTGTTGAGGATCAGCCGTGGGCCGTTCGCCTGCGTCACTTCGACGAGGGCGACGCCGGCATTGTGCGTGCCGGGCAGGCCGATGCCGGCGAGGTACACCGTCTCGCCGCGTGCGAGTTTGTTCCGGAGGTGCGCGATGCGCGCATTGGCAAAGTCGGAACCGAGCTCGTGGAAGCCGACCCTGCCCATCGTCCTGCGCGCGACCCAGCGCGCGAGGCGAGACGCCGCGGCGCCCAGCCGGGGATAGCGCGGTCCGACACGTAGCTTCTGTACTTGCAAGCAATGCCTCAGGGAGCCTTCGTCAGTTCCGCATAAACACCATATCTGGCCGTCTGCAACAACTCGTTTCGTCACGCGGAATATGTGCATTGTTGCCAGCGCTTGCACGGCTTGCCACACTGCCAAAAAACAACCAGGAGGAAATGATGCTGCTGCGCCGGATGAGCCTTGCTGTCTTCGTATCTCTGGTCTGCGCAACGACGATGGTCAGCACCGCAAGCGCGCAGAAAAAATACGATCCCGGCGCCAGCGATACCGAGATCAGGATCGGCAACATCATGCCGTATAGCGGGCCGGCGTCCGCCTATGGCACCATCGGCAGGGCACAGGCGGCCTACTTCAGCAAGATCAATGACGAAGGCGGCATCAACGGCCGCAAGATCGATTTCATCACTTACGACGATGCCTATTCGCCGCCGAAGGCGGTCGAGCAGGCGCGCAAGCTGGTGGAGAGCGACGAGGTCTTGCTGCTGTTCCAGCCGCTCGGCACGCCGTCGAACTCGGCGATCCAGAAATACATGAATTCCAGAAAGGTGCCGCAGCTGTTCGTCGCCACCGGCGCTACCAAATGGGGCGATCCGCAGAATTTCCCGTGGACCATGGGCTGGCAGCCGAACTACCAGAGCGAGGGCCGCATCTACGCCGCCTACATCAAGAAGAATTTCCCGAACGGCAAGATCGCCGCGATCTGGCAGAACGACGACGCCGGGCGCGACCAGATGAAGGGATTGCGCGACGGCCTCGGCGACAAGGCCGGCATGATCATCGCGGACAAGTCCTATGAAGTCGGCGATCCCACCGTCGACTCGCAGATCGTGGCGCTGAAGGACTCCGGCGCCGACATCTTCATGACCTGGGCCTCGCCGAAGGGCGCCGCACAGGCGATCCGCAAGGTCGCCGAGATCGGCTGGAAGCCGGTCTATTTCGTCGGCAACGTCTCGACTTCGGTCGCGACCGTGCTCAAGCCAGCGGGGCTGGAGAATTCCAAGGGCATCATCTCGACCGCCTACATCAAGGATCCGACCGATCCGACCTGGAAGGACGATGCCGGCATCAAGGCCTGGGCGGCGTTCATGGACAAGTATTATCCCGAAGGGGACAAGACCAATAACAACAACGTCTATGGCTACGCGACCGCGCAGACCATGGTGCAGGTCCTGAAGCAATGCGGTGACGATCTCACGCGCGAGAACGTGATGCGGCAGGCCGCCAGCCTGAAGAATTTCGCTAGCGACGTGCTGCTGCCGGGCATCCTGATCAACACCAGCCCGACCGACTTCTTTCCGATCGAGCAGATGCAGCTGATGCGCTTCAACGGCGAGAGCTGGGAGCTGTTCGGCGAGATCATCTCCGGCGAGGTCGGGCACTGAGACGTCGCCGCGCAACGCCTCCTTGAACCCGCGCTATCCCGGAATGTCCGGCTCGACGACCAGCGCGAGCTGGGCGAGCGACTGCTGCCAGCCGAGATAGCAGGCTTCGACCGGAATCATCGGCGGCAGGTTGGCCTGCTCGATATTGACCTCGGTCCCGCAGGATACGGCCTTCAGTTGTACGGTGACTTCGATCACCCCCGGCAGGTTGGGATCGTCGAAGCGATCGGTGTAACGGATGCGCTCGTTGGGAACGATCTCCAGATACTCGCCGCCGAACGAATGGCCGTTGCCGGTCGAGAAGTTGGTAAACGACATTCTGAATGTGCCGCCGACCTTGGCATCCATGTGATGCACCTTGCAGGTGAAGCCGTGGGGCGGCAGCCATTTGGCCATTGCGTCCGCATCGAGAAAGGCGCGAAACACCTTCTCCGGCTTGGTGGCGAAGACGCGATGCAGGCGGACGGTATTACCTTGTGACATGACGATGGTTTCTCCATGGCTGAGCGGGGTTATCGCAGGATCAACGCCGCTTCTGCCACCAAGGACGGCCGACCCTCGCGCAGCCCGACAGCGGGCGGGAAAAATTTCCATCGCCCGCCGCAACGCTGGTTGCGTTTTCGAAATGAGGTGCCGCGCGCTAGCCCGAGCTCAGGCGGACACCGGCGCGCAAGAACTTCTGCGGATCGACCGCGTCGCCGTCGATCCTGGTTTCGTAGTGCAGATGCGGACCCGTCGAACGGCCGGTGGAGCCGACCTCGCCGATCACCTGACCGATCCTGACGGTCTCGCCGACCTTGACGTTGATGGCGGAGAGATGGCCGTAGCGGGTGGAGAGCCCGTTGCCATGGTCGATCTCGACCATGCGGCCATAGCCGCCCTGCCAGCCTGACGAGACGACCTTGCCGTTGGCGGTGGCGCGGACGGGATCGCCGGTCGCCGCGCGGAAGTCGAGCCCGGTATGCATCGCCGGCCGCCCCAGGAAGGGATCGCTGCGAACACCGAAGCCGGAGGTGAACTCGACCTCGCCGATGACGGGCTTGCGATAGGGCACCAGCGCCAGCGTGCGGTTCAGCCTCTCGACCTGCACGCGGGTGATGTGGATGCGATAAAGCTGGCGATCGAAGCTGCTGGCATCGGCGGGAAGCTTGACAGGAACGAAGGGACCGCCGACGCCGCCGCGCGGCGCCGCAGCTTCCAGCTGCGCCATGTCGAGGCCGAGATCGTTGATGACGCCGCGCATGCGCCGCGCCCGCGATTCGAGGCTGTCCTCGACCGCCGAGAGCGCCGACATCTGCCGCTTCTCGACCTGGTCGAGCGACAGCTCCAGTTTGAGCACGACGTTGTCAAAGCCCTGAACCTTGGCGAACTGGCTGGGCTGCGGCCTAGCTACCTGCGGCGCGCGCGACTCCAGCCGCGCTTCGCGATCGGGCGGGGCCACGAAGATCACGGTATCGCTGATCGGCGACGGCTTTGGCGTGGCGGCCGGCGAATCAACCGATGCGCCGCGGCCGGTGGGCCGAACCGAGCCGGTAACGGAAGCATCCGGGATCGCGCCTAGCGCGGTGGCGCGCGATTCCAGCGCGGTCTGCCGCCGCATGATCTGGTCGAGCTTCTGGTCGAACTGTTCCTGGTCGAGCAACTGGCGGCTGGCGGTGCGGTCGACGCGCGCGCGCAGTTCGGCAATGCGATCCTCGTAGGCGTATTGAATCTCGGCCTGGCGTGCGATCAGGCGGGTCAGGACATCGTCACGGAACGCGAAATAGGTGGCGGTCGCCGCCGACCACATGCCGAGCAGCGTGACGGTGCCGACGCCGATCCAGAACACCACGGGTCCGAACCGAACCTGCTTGCCGGCATGGGTGATGGTGTAGCCGGCCTGTTGTTGCGCGGCGTGGTGAGGCGCCGCGCGGCGGGCGGACGTCCGGCCATGATCCTGCGGCTGGTGGTGCGGCTGGTACTCGGAATGATGACCAGAACGATGCGACATCGGCACTCCCGCGCCGGTCGGACATCATTCCGTACGGCTCAATTTGCGGGCCGATTTGAACCCTGTCATGGTTAATTTTCAGGTAACGGGAAACCCTCACAGCGCCTGTGCCGCCGCCAGCACCTGATCGGCGTGTCCGTCGACGCGCACATTGCGCCAGAGGCGGGCCACCTTGCCATCGGAGCCGATCAAAACCGTCGTCCGGATGATACCCAGGAACGTCCTGCCGTAGAGGGACTTTTCGCCCCAGGCGCCATACGCCGCCAGCATCTCATGCTGTTCGTCGGAAATCAGGGGAACCGCCAGCCGGTGTTTGTCCCGGAACGCCTCCTGCGCCTTCACGGTATCGGCGGAGACGCCGAGCACGGCCGTGCCGGCGGCAGCGAACGCGCTCTTGAGTCGCGTGAAGTCGATCGCCTCCCTGGTGCAGCCGGGCGTGTCCGCACGCGGATAGAAGAAGACGACGAGCTTCTGTCCGGCGAAATCCGCCAGGGAGATGGAATCACCGCCGTCGCGCGGCAGGTGAAAGTCGGGCGCCATGGCGCCTTCGGCCAGCACTGCGGATTGGGTCGCGCTCTGCTTTAACGGTTTCGATGCGGCTCTCTGCGATCCTTGCTTGCGCGACGGGGAAGCGGCCTTTTTCGATTTGGCTGCTTTTGTTCCGCCGGTTTTTGCGGTGCGTGCTGTCGGAGCCTTTGGTGAGCGGACACTCGCTTGCTTGGCAGCAGTGGATTTGCGGGAGGTCGTGGGGGATTTCTTGCGCGATTTCTTGGACATACGCCTTCCTTTCGACGCTTTCGGCGGCTCAATCAATGCGGTATTGCGGGGCTTGTCCTAGATTGACGGATTCGCGCCGGCCGCTGGGCAAGTCTGATGACGTCGGGGTATGGTTACAAGCATTTCGAAGCATCATCCGTCCGCTCGTTGAAGGACTCATTGGGGCCGGCAACGGCTCATAGTAAGAACCGGGGATTGGCAGCGATGCCGGCACAGGAGCGCTCGATGGGGATCGACGGGCGCGCCTTGGGCGGCGAACCAACCCGCAATCAGCGCCAGCACCGAGAGGCAATGGCAAGGAATTCGTCGCCCCAAGGTCCTCAGGCCGGAGGATCTCACGCCGGACCGTACCCAGCATCGCGCCAGGGGCAGCCATCGCAGCCGCGTCCGCGTGCCGAGTCACAGGCGCCGCAGTGGCATGATGACGAGTGGGATCACGATCACGACGAGGCGGCGGGCCATCGCGCGCGCAAGCTGTTGTCGCGTTCAGGCTTGGGCATTCACCGCATTGGTGATCGCGCCGGTGCGCTGCGGCGCTGGATGAGCGGCGAGCGCTGGGTGAAGCGGCTTGCGATTGCCATCGCCGCACTCGCCGTCATCTTCATGGGCTGTTTCGGCGCGCTGTGGTGGCGGCTCGGCGCAGGGCCGATCAATCTCGACGTCGCCACGCCCTGGCTGGCTTCGGCCATCGAGGAAAATATCGGCCACGGCAACACGGTGGAAGTCGGCGGCACGCAGATCGAACGCGCCGGAAAAATCCGTATTGCCGTGCGCATTCGCGACATCATCGTGCGCGACCGCGACCGTGCCATCGTCGCCACCGCGCCGAAGGCGGAGGTCAAGCTCTCCGGCACTGCGCTGTTGATGGGACGGCTGCGCGCCGAAAGCCTCAACCTGGTCGGCGCCGAACTTGCCATCCGCATCACGCCCGACGGGCAGGTGTCGGTTTCCGCGGGCGAGACCGCCAAGCCGCTGGCGACCGGCGTCGCCTCCAAGAAGGAGGCCGGCCTGCCGGCCACGTTCCCGCGCCAGATTCCGGTGACGCCGCCGACGGCCGGCGCGCCTGCGCCCGCGACCACGACGGATTCCACGCAAGCCGGCGTTCTGGCCGGCCTCGACTGGCTCGACAGCCTCAGCCTCACCGGTCTCGACGGACAGAACCTCAACGAGATCGGCCTCAAGAGCGGCAACCTGCTCGTCGACGACCAGCAGCGCGGCAGCAAATGGTCGTTCGAGAACATCAGCCTCAGCCTGCGCCGGCCCGGCAGCGGCGGCGTGGCGCTGAGTTTCGGCGAAGAGGGCGCCAAACCCTGGTCGCTGAAGATGACGGTCGGTCCGCCCTCCAACGGCGTTCGGTCAGTCGACATCAAGGCCGACAAGCTGCCGACCGCCAACATCTTCCTGGCGATGCGCGTGAAGGATCTCACCTACAGTGCTGATCTGCCGCTGTCGGGCGAATTGAAGGGCGAGCTCGGCCGCGACGGCGTACCGACCTATTTCCGCGGCAAGATCACCGCCGGCGCCGGCCACATCATCGACAGCGATACGCCGGATTATCCGATGGCGATCGACTCCGCCGAGATGAATGTCGAATGGGATTCCAGCCGCCGCGTGCTGGTGGCGCCGTTCAAGATCGTATCCGGCGCCAACCGCGTCACGCTGCTGGCGCATATCGAGCCGCCGAACGGCAACGTCAATGACTGGCAGGCCGGACTTTCCGGCGGCACCATCGTGCTGCCGGGCGCGGAAAACGAGCAGCCTCTGATCTTCAACCGCATCAATATCGGATTCCGCTTCGACACCGATCGCAAGCGCGTGCTGCTGACGCAGGCCGATCTCTCCAACGGCGAGGTCAGCATCGCCGGCACCGGCATGGTGGATTATTCCGGCGAGCCACGGCTGCAGCTCGGCTTCGCCGGCACGCCGATGACGGCATCGCAAATGAAGCGGGTGTGGCCGATCCTGATTGCTCCCGAAGTGCGCGAGTGGGTGCTCGAGCGGATCGAGAAGGGGACGCTGCAGCGCATCGACATCGCCATCAATTCCCCGGTGCGCAACCTCTCCCGCAAGGGGCCGCCGATCCCGGACGAGGGGCTTTCGGTCAACATCACCGCGAGCGGCGTCACGGTCCGTCCGGTCGACCAGATGCCGGCCGTGCGCGATGCGGACCTCAGGGCGAAGGTCACGGGTCGTACCGTGCTGGTGTCGATCGGCCAGGGCGTCGCCGACACGCCGGCCGGACGCAAGATCAACTTCTCCGACTTCACGTTCGAAGTGCCTGACATGGCGCCGAAACCCTCGCCGGCCAAGGTCAGGGTGCGCGTCGATGGTCCGGTGCCGGCGGCGGCGGAAATCCTGGCGGCCGACCGGCTCAGCGATCTCGGCGGCAGCCTGGTCGATCCCAACACCAGCAAGGGCAATTTTTCCGCCGTCATCACCATGGGAATGCCGGTCAAGAACGCGCTGACCAAGGCCGATACCACCTACAGCGTGACCGCCGATCTCACCGGCTTTGCCGCAGACAAGCTGGTGATGGACAAGAAGCTGGAGTCAAACGCGCTGAAACTGGCGGCCAACAATGCCGGCTTCCAGGTCAAGGGCGACGTCAAGATCAATGGCCAGCAGGCCTCGCTCGACTACCGCAAGCCGACCGAAGGCGATGCCGACGTCAGGCTGACTGCGACGCTCGACGATGCAAGCCGGGCGCGACTAGGCATGGATCTCGGCCCGGCAGTGAGCGGCGCGCTTCCGGTCAAGCTGATCGGCAAGATCGGCGATCACGACAGCAAGCTCGGCGTCGAAGCCGATCTCACCGCGCTCAAGCTCGACAACATCCTGCCCGGCTGGGTCAAGACACCCGGCAGGTCCAGCAAGGCGACCTTCAACGTGGTGCAGAAGCAGTCTTCGACCCGGTTCGAGGACATCGTGGTGGAGGGCGGGGGCGTCTCCATCAAGGGCTCGCTCGAAGTCGACCAGAACGGTGACCTGCTCAACGCGAACTTCCCGGTCTATTCGCCGGCCGACGGCGATCGCACCAGCTTGCGCGCCGAGCGCGGCCAGGATGGCGTGATGAAGGTGACGATGCGCGGCGATGTGTTCGACGGCCGCGGCTTCCTCAAATCGGCGGTTTCGGGCCGCGAAGCGGATGCCAAGAGCAAGTCCAGGAACATCGATTTCGACGTCGATCTCAAGCTCGGCGCGGTGCAGGGTTTCAACGGCGAGGCCGTGCGCAGCATCGATTGCAAGATCTCCCGCCGCAATGGCGCGATCCGCAATTTCTCGCTGAACGGCAAACTCGGGCGCGACACGCCGGTCACCGCCGAATTGCGCGGCCGCTCGCAGGCGCAGGGGCGTGAGGTGGTGTATCTGGAGACCAACGATGCCGGCGCCTTCTTCCGCTTCATGGATACCTACTCCAAGATGATCGGCGGCCAGCTCGCGCTGGCGCTGGAGCCGCCGACCGCGGACACCAGCCCCAAGGAAGGGCTGATGAACGTCACGAATTTCTCGGTGAAGGGCGAATCGGCGCTTGAACGCGTCGCCGCCGGCGGACCGCCGGGTTCCAACAGCGGCGTGTCGTTCTCGCGCTTGCGCGCGGAATTCACCCGCAACACCGGCCAGCTGACCGTCCGCGAGGGCGTGGTCAAGGGGCCGGTGATCGGCGCGACCATCGAGGGCAGCATCGACTATGTCAGCAATCAGGTGCGGATGAGCGGCACCTTCGTGCCGATGTACGGGCTGAACAACATGTTCGGCCAGATTCCGGTGCTGGGCCTCTTCCTGGGCAACGGCAGCAATGAAGGGTTGCTCGGCATGACCTATGAAGTGGTCGGCTCGCCGAACCAGCCGACGCTGCGCGTCAACCCGATTTCGATGATGGCGCCGGGCGTGCTGCGCAAGATATTCGAGTTCAACACCGGCAAGCAGAACAACCCGGTGGAATTCCCGCCGAACAACTGAGCCATTCGTACATGCGAGCGATCGGGCTTGGCATCAAGCCCTATCTCCGATGCGTCGCCAAGAAAGATTCGAAGAAGAAATCGTAGGGTGGGGCAAAGGCGCAAAAGCGCCGTGCCCACCTTCATACGATCGGTGCAAGAAAGGTGGGCACGCTTCGCTTTGCCCACCCTACAGATTCGTCCCCTGCGGACCGCGGCTAGCGCCGCAGCGCCGGCACCACCAGGAACGGCAGCATTCCGAGGATCACGTTGACCAGCGCGAACACGATCACGGCATTGTAGCCATGGGTGTAGTCGTGCAGCACGCCGCCGCTCCAGGCGCCGAACGCCGAGCCGAGGCCGCTGCCGATCGAGATCGTGCCAAAAATCGTTCCGACCCGCTTGCCCCCGAAAATCTTCAGCGCGGTGGCCGTGATCAGCGGGCCGCGCGAGCCGACCATGCTGCCGAAGAAGATGACGAAGGCGGTCAGCAGGAAATAGTTCGGGTACCATTGCAGCAGCCACAGGAAGAGGATTCCGACGATCGAGATGGCGTAGCTGAGCAGTACCGACGGCCGCCGGCCGATGATGCCGTCGAGCGTAGAGACACTGACCATGCCGATGGTCAGCACGACGCCCGAGAAGCCCCAGGCGGTCGCCGCCTGCAGCGGCGGAAACCCGGCATCGATCAGGAAGGCGACGATCTGCGCCGAGATGGCGTACATGCCGGCCGCCGTGAAGAAGAAGGTCGAGAACAGCGCCCAGAAGGCGTGATGGCGTATCGCGCTGGCGAGCGTCCAGCCGCTGTCTTCGACATCGACCTTCGCTTTCGTCACGAGGTTGGGCGAACCGGCGGCGAACATTCGCCACGGCAGCAGCAGCAGCGGCACCACCAGACAGAGCACGGCGACGCCGAACACCTGGTAGGAGGAACGCCAGCCGATGTGGTCGATCAACAGCTGCGAGGTCGGCAGCAGCAGCAGCACGCCGCCGCCCATCGCGGAATAGACCACCGCCATCGCGGTCGGCAGCCGCGGTCCGAACCAGCGGCCGAGCAGGATGGAGTTCGGCACGTTGCCCATCAGCGCGGCGCCGAGCCCGACGCAGAAGCCGACGGTGAGCTGGAATTGCCAGAGCGATTGCGCGTGGGAAGCTGCGAGGAAGGCGCCGCCGAGCAGCGCGAGGCCAAGGGCGTAGACCGTGCGTGGTCCGGAATGATCGAACAGGCGGCCGATCAGCGGCGCCGTCAATCCGCTGGTCAGCCACGACAGCGAGTAGACCGAGACGACCTGCGCGCGGTCCCAGCCGAAATTTTCCGAGATCGGCTTCAGGAAGACCGTAAAACTTTCGCTGAGGCCGCGGCCGAGCCACGGCCAGTGCGAAACACAATGCCAGCACGCTCAGCGCCGCGCGCGCCGGCTTTAGCGGCGTGGAAGAATCCTCCCGTGGCGTGTTCTGTTCCATTGCGGACAGGGGAGCGCGCTTCCGCGCTCCGGCACAAGGCCTATCCGCGAATAAGGCTATGCAGCCTTGATCAGCACGTGCCGCTTCTTGCCGAGGGACAGCTTGATCACGCCTTCGCCGGTCAGGTTGGACGGCGAGAGCGTCATCTTCTCGTCGGTGACGGCGATATCGTTGACGCGCAGGCCGCCGCCCTTGATCTGCCGCCGCGCTTCGCCGTTGGAGGCGACGAGCCCCGCCTTGACGAAGGCGGCGAGCACGCCGACGCCGGCATCGAGTTCGCCGCGCGGAATTTCCACCGTCGGCAGGTTCTCCGCGATCGCGCCTTCCTCAAAGGTCTGCCGCGCGGTCTCGGCGGCCTGGCTGGCGGCATCGCGGCCATGGAGCAGGGCGGTGGCTTCGGTCGCCAGCACCTTCTTGGCCTCGTTGATCTCGCCGCCCTGCAGCGCCGCGAGCTTGGCGATCTCGGACATCGGCAGGATGGTGAAGAGCTTGAGGAACTTGACGACGTCGGCGTCCTCGGTGTTGCGCCAGTACTGCCAGAAATCATACGGCGAGAACTCGTCCGCGTTCAGCCACACCGCGCCCTTGGCGGTCTTGCCCATCTTGTCGCCGGACGCGGTGGTGAGCAGCGGCGTCGTCAGCGCATACAGTTGCGGCGTCCCCATGCGGCGGCCGAGATCGACGCCGTTGACGATGTTGCCCCACTGGTCCGAGCCGCCCATCTGCAGCCGGCAGCCGGTGCGCCGCGACAGCTCGACGAAGTCGTAGGCCTGGCAGACCATGTAGTTGAACTCGATGAAGCTCATCTCCTGCTCGCGCTCGAGGCGCAGGCGCACGGAGTCCATGGTCAGCATGCGGTTGACCGAGAAGTGCCGGCCGATGTCGCGCAGCATCTCGATCCAGTTCAGCTTGGTCAGCCACTCCGCATTGTCGAGCATGATGGCGTCGGCGGGCCCGTTGCCGTAACGCAGCACCTTGGAAAACACGCCACGGATCGATGCCTTGTTGGCCTCGATCTCCTCGATCGAGCGCAGCGCGCGTGTCTCGTCCTTGCCGGAGGGATCGCCCACCATGGTGGTGCCGCCGCCCATCAGCGTGATCGGCTTGTTCCCGCTCTGCTGCAGCCAGTACAGCATCATCATCGTCAGGTAGTTGCCGATATGCAGCGAGCGCGCCGTGCAGTCGTAGCCGACATAGGCGATCGCCTCGCCCCTGGCGGCGAGTGCGTCCAGCCCCTCGAAATCGGAGCACTGGTGGATGAAGCCGCGTTCCTGTAAAATGTTCAGGAAATCCGATTTAAATGCCGTCATCTGTCGGTGACTCTGATCATTCTCTTTTCACGATTTTTCTTCACGCTAATTGTAACCAATTGCGGAACCAGGCGCGAACGGACTGCCGGTTCATCGTCCGCTGTGGCATTATAAGATGTGTGCAATTGGCACAAGCCGTGCGTCCCGGGGTAGGGCTCGCGAGGCCACAAACAATGATGTTAACCGCACTCGGTCTGATGAGCGGCACCTCGCTGGACGGGGTGGACGTCGCGCTGATCGAAACCGACGGCAAGCGGATCCAGTCGTTTGGTCCCAGCGGCTACCGGCCCTATTCCGAGCGCGAGCGTTGCCTGCTGCGCCAGGCGCTGACCGAGGCCGTGCACCTGCCGCAACGCGATGCCCGGCCCGGCATCCTGCGCGAGGCCGAGCAGGTGGTCACGACGGCGCATGCCGAGGCGGTCGCCGCCTTCACCGCCCAGCACCGCATCGCCCGCGAGGAAATCGATATCGTCGGCTTCCACGGCCAGACCGTGCTGCACCGGCCGGAGAGGCGGCTGACGGTGCAGATCGGCGACGCTGCGGCGCTGGCAAGAGCGATCCACATTCCCGTGATGCATGACTTCCGTGCCGCGGATGTCGCCGCCGGCGGGCAGGGCGCGCCATTCGTGCCGGTCTATCACCGCGCGCTGGCGCAGTCGCTGGAGCGCGAAGGGCCGATCGTCGTGGTCAATATCGGCGGCGTTTCCAACATCACCTATATCGACGGCGCCGACACCCTGATGGCCTGCGATACCGGCCCGGGCAACGCGCTGCTCGACGACCATATGTTCCGCACCATGCATCAGCGCTTCGACAAGGACGGCGAGTTTGCCGCCAAGGGCAAGGTGGACGACGCCTGGGTGTCGCGTGCGCTGAAGCTGCCGTTCTTCAGCCAAAAACCCCCGAAATCGCTCGACCGCAACGATTTCGCCGGCCTGAAGGTCACCGACATGGCGCCGGCCGACGGCGCGGCGACGCTGACCGCCTTCACGGCAGCCGCGATTGCCCGGATCGTGCCGCTGCTGCCGAAATGGCCGAACAGCTGGATCATCTGCGGCGGCGGCGCGCGCAACCGAACCATGATGCAAATGCTGCGCGAGCGGCTCGAGCCGGCCACGGTCGAGTCGGCCGAAATGCACGGCTGGGCGTCGGACGCCATCGAGGCCCAGGCCTTTGGCTTTCTGGCCGCCCGCGGCCTGAAAGGGCTGCCGCTGAGCTATCCCGCCACTACCGGCGTACCGATGCCCATGACCGGCGGGGTGATCGCGCGGCCGTGAATTCGATGCAAGTGCATCGACCTTGACGATTGAATGCAAATGCATGTAACTATCATGCAGATGCATTGACCCGTCGAGGACGCGACATGGCCGCCAGCCTGAAACTCATCAGCCACAAGCTTTGCCCCTACGTGCAGCGCGCGGTGATCGCGCTGAACGAGAAGGGCATCCGGTTCGAGCGGATCGATATCGATCTCGCCAACAAGCCGGACTGGTTCTTGAAACTGTCACCGCTGGGCAAGGTGCCGCTCCTCGTCGTCGAACGCGATGGCCGCGAGGTCGCGCTGTTCGAGAGCAACGTGATCTGCGAATACATCGAGGACACGTTCGCGGAGGCCAAGCTCCATCCGCAGGATCCGCTCGTTCGCGCCGAGCACCGCGCCTGGATGGAATTCGGCTCGGCCATCCTCGGCGATTTGTGGGGGCTGGAGACCACGACCGATCCAACACTCTTCGAGACCAAGCGGCAGGCGGTGGCGGCCAAGTTTGCGCGTGTCGAGGCTGCGCTCGGCGCCGGTCCCTTCTTTGCCGGCGATCGCTTCAGCCTGGTCGACGCGGTGTTCGCGCCGATCTTCCGTTATTTCGATGTGTTCGACGACCTCGCCGATCTTGCGATCCTTGCCGAAACGCCAAAGGTGCGCGCCTGGCGCGGCGAGCTTGCGAAACGGCCGAGCGCGCGTGGCGCGGTGTCGCCTGACTATCCCGATCTGCTGCGCGCCTTCCTCGTCCGCCACGACGCGCATCTGCTCAAGCTCGCCGCGTGAGGTGGCCTTGTCGCCAACGCTCGCCTGGCTCGCGCTTGTAACGGCCGGCCTCCTCGATGTCGGCTGGGCCCTGTCGATGATGTAGGTGCGCACCGAGCCGAAGCCGAGTTCCTCGCACATCGCCTTGAGTTCGGTCATCGGCAGCTTGCCGGTGCCGCCGACATCGACGGCACGAAGCAGCGCGACGAACGCGGCCACGGATTTACCTGACGTTCGCCAGGCGCATGTCGAGATAGCCGGTGACCGCTTCCATCAGCGGCTCCAGCTTGCCGTCGAAGAAGTGGTTGGCGCCGGGGATGACCTGCTGGTCGATCACGATGCCCTTTTGCGTCTTCAGCTTCTCGACCAGCGTGTTGACGTCCTTCGGCGGCACCACGGCATCCTTCTCGCCATGCACGATCAGGCCCGAGGACGGGCAGGGCGCGAGGAACGAGAAGTCGTAGAGGTTGGCCGGCGGCGCGATCGAGATGAAGCCCTCGACCTCGGGACGGCGCATCAGGAGCTGCATGCCGATCCAGGCGCCGAACGAGAAACCGGCGACCCAGCAGGCGCGCGCTTCCGGATTGATCGCCTGCGCCCAGTCGAGCGCGGAGGCCGCGTCCGACAATTCGCCGGTGCCGTGGTCGAACGAGCCCTGGCTGCGGCCGACGCCGCGGAAATTGAAGCGCAGCACCGAGAAGCCGCGATGCGCGAAGGCATAGTAGCACTGGTAGACGATCTGGTGGTTCATCGTGCCGTGAAACTGCGGGTGCGGATGCAGGATCATGGCAATGGGCGCGTTCTTCTGCTTCGCCGGGTGATAGCGGCCTTCGAGGCGGCCGGCAGGGCCGGTGAAAATCACTTCAGGCATCGGAATCCCTCGATTGACGTCCATCCATCAATCGGTTGGAGCGGACCCTGTTCGCGTTGCACGAACAGAATGGCGCATGAATTTGACGGCAGGCGCCGGAGGGCGGCGCGGTGGTGGGGCGCGTTCTAACATGACGCAAGGGGCAAAAATCAAGGAAATTCTCCGGCTTCGCAGCCGTGAAAGCGCTTCATCAGGTGTCTGTAAGCGGCTGGAAGGCTGAGGAAATTCGATCCGACCCGAGACGGCGTCCTCACCCGGAGACCTTGCTGCGGTCGAGCGAGGCAACCGTGCCACGATAGCGCCGGCTGCCGGAAACGGTGTGGCCGGTGTCGAAGCTCAGGTCGAAATCGCCTGATGGTTTGGATTGCATGCCGGTGACGCGGTCGAGATTGGCAAGCCGCGTGCGGTGGATACGCCCGATATTGAAACGGGAAAGTTCGCTTTCCGCCGCCGCCAGCGTGCCGCGGATCAGATGACTGGCGCCGTCGGCGAGGCTGTATTCGATGTAGTTGCCGGCCGACGAAATCCAGAGAATGTCGCGCGGCTCGATGCGGATGCTGCGCGGGCCGTCGCGCAGCCAGATCGTTTGTGGCTGTTCGGCCGGCTGTTCGGCAGCCGGTGGCGAAATAATCTTCAATGCGCGCTGTGCCTCGCGCCGCGCTTCCATCAACCACAAGCCGCCGCCGATCAGGATGCAGGTCACGACATCCTTGCGGAACTCGTAGAGGACGGTAGCGGCCGACAGGCGAAAATCATAGGCGCTGCCGGCCAGCCACATGATCAGTTTGCGCAAGCCCACCATTCCCGTGATGTGCACGGCCGAAAACGCCACCACGGCCGCGACCGCGAGCGCAACGCGAATAGCAGGCGCCGGCTCGCGGCGGATGCGCCTGACGATGGCGAGCAGCGCCGGCGTCAGCAGGATGATGACCGCGATGCTGGTCATGTCCCAGAGCAGAGGCATGCGGGGATCGTAGACGCCGCCGCGGCGCGCGATGTCATCGGCAGCCGACAGCGCGCCGATGATTCCGATGACGACGGAAACCGCCGCGACCGCGGCATAGGTGCGCCGGTCCTCGCCGGATATCCCGCGCAGCCAACCGCTTGTCCCGCCGGGTCTCGCTTCATCCCGGGGCGGCTGGTCTTGATCCCGAGCCGGCTTCGCAACGGGCCGATCTTGCGCATCCTTGACGTCGGTCATGAGATTTCAGCGGAGCCGGGCATGATGCAGGACAGCATATCACAGCCATCGGATGTGGCGCCCGTGCGCCGGATCGATCTGGACTGGGTTCGGATCGGGGCCTTCGGCCTGCTGATCTTCTACCACGTCGGCATGTTCTATGTGCCCTGGGTCTGGCACATCAAAAGCGCGCAGCCCGTCGCGGCGCTGGAACCGCTGATGCTGCTGCTCAATCCCTGGCGGCTGGCGCTGTTGTTCCTGGTTTCCGGCGTCGCCACCCGCTTCATGCTGCGCAAGACCACGGCCGGCGCGCTGCTCCGCGCGCGCTCGTCGCGGCTGCTGGTTCCCCTGATCTTCGGCATGCTCGTGATCGTGCCGCCGCAGGCCTACATCCAGATCGTCGAGGGGCCCGGCTATGCCGGCGGCTTCATCGACTTCTATCTGGAGCACTATTTCGCTTTCGGCAAAGCGTTCTGCCCCAAGCCCTGCATCATCCTGCCGACCTGGAATCACCTCTGGTTCGTGGCCTATCTCTGGATTTACACCATGGCGCTGGGCCTCGTGGTGATGGCGATGCCGGGAGTGGTGCAGCGGCTCGAGCGCCGGCTGGCGTCGTTGTTGTCAGGCGCGTGGCTGCTCATCGTGCCGTCGCTGCTGTTCGGTGTTTTCCGCCTGACCTTGCTGCCGTATTTTCCCTCGACCCATGCGCTGTTCGGCGACTGGTATAATCACGCCCTGTTCGCGAGCGTGTTCCTGCTCGGCTTTCTGCTGGCGCATGCGGTGCCGTTCTGGGAGGTGGTCGAGCGGCAGCGCTGGATCGCGCTCATCCTGGCGCTGGCGCTATTCGCATCATGGCTCATGCTGCGCTCGGTGCGCGACGGCGGCATGCCGCTCAGGCTCTATGCCGGCTTTGCCTATGGCTTCTATCAGTGGCTCGCCATCGTCGCGGTCCTTGGCTTTGCGCGGCGTTGGATGACGAGGGACTCCGCGGCGCGCCGTTATCTCACCGATGCGATCTTTCCCTATTACATCGTGCACCAGACCGCGATCATCATGATCGCGCATGCCCTGCGCGGCAGCGGGATTTCGGCCGGCGCCGAGGCGGCCATTATCATCGGCGGCACCGCGGCGACCTGCATTGCCACGTATGAGATGGTGCGGCGCGTCGCCTGGCTGAGGCCGCTGTTCGGGTTGAAGGCCGGCTTGGTGGGGCCAATTGTCCCGGTGCAGGCGCGGCAGCAGGGGGCGAATTAACGATTTCGCCGCCCAACGCGTACCGGCAGCACCGGAACGCGCTATATGGCTGGCATGGCGACGCGCATCTATCTCGACTGGAACGCGACCACGCCGCTGCGCCGCGAAGCGAAAGCGGCGATGGCGCAGGCGTGGGAGATCGGCGGCAATCCGTCCTCGGTGCATGCCGAGGGCCGCGAGGCGCGGCGCCTTGTGGAAGGGGCGCGCGCGGCGGTTGCCGCAGCCGTCGGTGCCGAGGCGGCCAACGTGATCTTCACCTCCGGCGGAACGGAGGCTAACTCGCTGGCGCTGACGCCAGGCCTGCGGCGCGGCAAGGGGCCCGCGGTTCAGCGCCTGCTGACATCGGCGATCGAACATGCCTCGGTGCTGTCGGGCGGTCGCTTCGCCTCTGATGCCGTGGGCCGCATCGGTGTCACGCGTGAGGGCATCGTCGATCTCGATCGCCTGCGCATGCTGCTCGACGCGCCGCCGGCGCTGGTCTCCATCATGCTCGCCAACAACGAGACCGGCGCCATCCAGCCGGTGGCGGAAGCCGCAAGGCTCGTCCATGAAGCCGGCGGGCTGCTGCATGTCGACGCCGTCCAGGCGCTGGGAAAAACCCATTTCGATGTCGCCTCCACCGGCGCCGATCTCATCTCGCTGTCGGCGCACAAGATCGGCGGGCCCAAGGGCGTCGGCGCGCTGGTGCTGGCCGACGGCGTCGGAGGTCTGGCGCCGCTGCTGCGCGGGGGAGGCCAAGAGAAGGGCCGCCGGGCGGGCACGGAGGACGTTGCGGGGATCGCCGGCTTTGGAGCGGCCGCGAAGGCGGCCCTGGCTTGCCGGGAGTCAGACGCGCGCCGTGTGGAGGGACTGCGGGACCGGTTGGAGACGGGTCTTGCGCAGACGCCGGGGGCGGTGGTGTTCGCCCAGAGGGCAGAACGGTTGCCAAATACCATTCTTTTCGCTATTCCCGGCTTGCGCGCCGAAACAGCTGTCATCGGCTTCGATCTTGCCGGTATCGCGGTCTCTTCGGGTTCCGCCTGCTCGTCCGGGAAGGTCCAGCCCTCGCACGTGGTCGAGGCCATGGGCTATGGCGCCGACCTGGCCCAGGGAGCGGTGCGGCTCAGTCTGGGCTGGTCCACGGCCGAGGCAGACATTGATTCAGCCCTGGAGGCTTGGCGAAAGCTCGCTGATAGCTTACTTAAAGACCGACGAAACACAGCTTGAAACGTTCTAAGCTGATTTCACGGGTGCGTCGTACCGAAATTTTCGACCTGTTCCACCGCGGTCCTTGAAACCGCGAGCGGAGGATGGAATGCCAGCCGTACAAGAGACGGTCGACCGCGTCAGGCGGGTCGACGTCGACCAGTATCGATATGGGTTCGAGACGATCATCGAATCCGAGAAGGCGCCCAAGGGGTTGTCCGAAGATACGGTCCGCTTCATCTCGGCCAAGAAGAACGAGCCTGCCTGGATGCTGGAATGGCGTCTGGAGGCCTATCGCCGCTGGCTGACCATGACCGAGCCGACCTGGGCCCGCGTCAACTATCCGAAGATCGACTACCAGGACCTCTATTACTACGCGGCGCCGAAGCCGAAGAAACAGCTCTCCTCGATCGACGAGATCGATCCGGAGATTCTCAAGACCTACGAGAAGCTCGGCATTCCCCTGCGCGAAGTCGCTATCCTCGAAGGCGTTGTGAAGCCGGAAGCCGCCGGCGAAGACGGTGAGCCGGCGCCGGCGCGCTCGAAGATCGCGGTCGACGCCGTGTTCGACTCCGTGTCCGTCGCCACCACCTTCAAGGAAGAGCTGATGAAGGCCGGCGTGATCTTCATGCCGATCTCGGAGGCGATCCGCGAGCATCCCGATCTGGTGAAGAAGTATCTGGGATCGGTGGTGCCGACCTCGGACAATTTCTTCGCGACACTGAACTCGGCGGTGTTTTCCGACGGCTCGTTCGTCTACGTGCCGCCGGGCGTGCGCTGCCCGATGGAGTTGTCGACGTATTTCCGCATCAACGAGCGCAACACCGGCCAGTTCGAGCGCACGCTGATCATCGCCGACAAGGGCTCCTATGTGAGCTATCTCGAAGGCTGCACCGCGCCGCAGCGCGACGAAAACCAGCTGCATGCCGCCGTCGTCGAGCTGGTCGCGCACGACGACGCCGAGATCAAGTATTCGACGGTGCAGAACTGGTACCCCGGCAATTCGGAAGGCGTCGGCGGCATCTACAATTTCGTCACCAAGCGCGGCGACTGCCGCGGCAACAACTCCAAGATTTCCTGGACCCAGGTCGAGACCGGTTCGGCGATCACCTGGAAGTATCCGAGCTGTATCCTGCGCGGCGACAATTCGCGTGGCGAGTTCTATTCGATCGCGATCTCGAACGGTTTCCAGCAGGTCGACAGCGGCACCAAGATGATTCATCTGGGCAAGAACACGACCAGCCGGATCATCTCCAAGGGCATTGCGGCCGGCAAGTCGCAGAACACCTATCGCGGCCTCGTCACCGCCCACCGCAAGGCCACCGGCGCGCGCAACTTCACCGCTTGCGACTCGCTCTTGATCGGCGACAAGTGCGGTGCGCACACCGTGCCCTATGTCGAGGCGAAGAACTCGTCGGCCACGTTCGAGCACGAAGCGACGACGTCCAAGATCTCGGAGGACGTGCTGTTCTACTGCATCCAGCGCGGGCTCAGCCAGGAAGAAGCCGTCGGCCTCGTCGTCAACGGCTTCGTCAAGGACGTGCTGCAGCAACTGCCGATGGAGTTCGCCGTCGAGGCGCAAAAGCTGATCTCGATCTCGCTGGAGGGATCGGTCGGTTAGTTCAGACCTCATCCTGAGGAGGCCGCGGAACGCGGCCGTCTCGAAGGATGGATTGTTGGCCTCACCCTTCGAGACGCGCCTTCGGCGCTCCTCAGGATGAGGGGATAGATGGAAAAAGGTAATGTCCCTGCTTGAAGTGAAAAACCTGCAAGTCCGTGTCGAGGAGCGCGAGATTCTCCACGGGCTGACGCTCACGGTGAATCCGGGCGAGGTGCACGCGATCATGGGGCCGAACGGCTCCGGAAAATCGACGCTCTCGCATGTCATTGCCGGCAAGCCCGGCTATGAAGTCACCGGCGGCCAGATCCTTTTCAAGGGCGAGGACCTCCTGGAGATGGAGCCGAACGAGCGCGCTGCAAAGGGCGTGTTCCTCGCGTTCCAGTATCCGGTCGAAATTCCCGGTGTTGCTACCATGAACTTCCTGCGCAGCGCGCTGAACGCGCAGCGCAAGGCGCGCGGCGAGAGCGAGTTCTCGACGCCGGACTTTCTCAAGAAAGTCCGCGAGGTCGCCAAATCGCTGAACATTCCGCAGGACATGCTCAAGCGCGGCGTCAATGTCGGCTTCTCCGGCGGCGAAAAGAAGCGCAACGAGATTCTGCAGATGGCGCTGTTCGAGCCGAGCCTGTGTATCCTCGACGAGATGGACTCGGGCCTGGACATCGACGCACTGCGCATCGCAGCCGACGGCGTCAACGCGCTGCGCTCGCCGGATCGGGCGATGGTCGTCATCACCCATTATCAGCGGCTGCTGAACTACATCGTGCCCGACGTCGTCCACGTGATGTCGAAGGGCAGGGTGGTGAAGAGCGGCGGCAAGGAGCTGGCGCTGGAGCTGGAAGAGTCCGGCTACGCCCAGTTCGAGGACGCGGCCTGACGGCTGGATGGAGCTGCGATGAACATTGTCTTGGCAAAGACCGATACTGGACACGCGCTGAGCGATGCCTTTGCCGTCGCGCGCGAGCGTCTGCCGGCCGCCGGCAATGTCGCCGAGCTGCGGCGCCAGGCGCTCGAGGCTTACGAGCGCAGCGGCCTGCCGCATCGCCGGATCGAGGACTGGAAGTATACGGACCTCCGCGTGCTCGTGCGCGAGGTGCTGCCGATCGCGGCCGCGCCGGATGCGGCTGCGCTGAAGCGCGCCGAGGCCGCGCTGAAAGCCGACGCGATCGCAGGCGTACGCCGGCTGGTGCTGGTGGACGGGTCGTTTGCGCCGAAGCTTTCGGATATCGCCGGCCTGGACAAGGGCCTGACCATCCGTTCGCTGCGCGAGGCGCTGGATGGCGGCGATGCCGCGCTGCAGGCGCAACTGTTCTCGCTCGATGCGTCCAATCCCATGGTGGCGCTCAACAGCGCCATGCTGACCGACGGCATCGTGATCGAGGTGGCCGACGGCATGGCGCTGTCGCAGCCCATGCATGTCGTGCATATCGCCACGGCAAGCGCGGCTTCGATGTTCACCCGCTCGCTGCTGCGTCTCGGCAACAATGCCGCGGCTACGCTGGTCGAGAGCTATGTCGCCGCCGATGCCGCGAAGGGCTACCAGGCACATGACTCGCTGGTGATCGCGATCGGCGACAACGCCCGGCTCGACCATGTTCGCCTGGTCGAGGACGCCAACGACGCCGTCAACATTTGCTCGGCCGCCGTCACGCTCGGTGCCCACGCGCACTGCAACACCTTTGGCCTGACCTCGGGCGCGGCCGTCAGCCGCTACCAGGCGAACATCGCCTTTGCCGGCGAGGGCTCGCGGGTCGAAACCAACGGCGTCAATTTGCTCAAGGGCCGCCAGCACGCCGACACCACGCTGCTGATGGACCACGCGGTGCCGCATTGCGACAGCCGCGAGGTGTTCCGCGCCGTCGTCGACGATGCCGCCCATTCGGTGTTCCAGGGCCGCATTATCGTCCGACCCGACGCGCAGAAGACCGATGCCAGGATGATGACACGGGCGCTGCTGCTCTCCGACGATGCCGAGGCCGACAACAAGCCGGAGCTGGAGATATTTGCCGACGACGTCACCTGCGGCCATGGCGCGACGTCCGGCGCGCTGGACGAGAGCCTGCTGTTCTATCTGCGCGCCCGCGGGCTGCCGGAGAAGGAAGCGCAGGCGCTGCTGATCCAGGCTTTCGTCGGCGAAGCCATCGAATCCATCGCCAGCGAATCCCTGCGCGAGTTCGCGGCATCGCGCGCCGAACGCTGGCTGAGGGCGCGCGCATGAGCCAGCACCCTGCCGTCGCCAACGGTTCCTACGACGTCGCCCGCGTCCGCGAGGATTTCCCCGCGCTGGCGCTGAAGGTTTACGGCAAGCAACTGGTCTATCTCGACAACGCCGCTTCGGCCCAGAAGCCGAACGCCGTGCTGCAGCGCATGACGGACGCCTATCGCAGCGAATACGCCAACGTGCATCGCGGACTGCATTACCTCGCCAACGCCGCGACCGAGGCCTATGAGGGCGCCCGCGAGAAGGTCGCAAGATTCATCAATGCACCGCGCAATGAAGAGATCATCTTCACCCGCAACGTCACCGAGGCGATCAACCTCGTCGCCTCGTCCTGGGGCGCGCCCAACATCAGGGAGGGCGACGAGATCGTCCTCTCGATCATGGAGCACCATTCCAACATCGTGCCCTGGCATTTCCTGAGAGAGCGTCAGGGCGCCGTGATCAAATGGGCGCCGGTGGATGACGACGGCAATTTCCTGATCGACGAGTTCGAGAAGCGGCTTGGGCCGCGCACGAAACTGGTCGCGATCACCCAGATGTCGAATGCGCTCGGCACCTTCGTTCCGGTCAAACAGGTCATCAAGCTCGCGCACGACCGCGGCATTCCCGTGCTGGTCGATGGCGCGCAGGGCGCGGTGCATTTGCCGGTCGACGTGCAGGACCTCGACTGCGATTTCTACGCCTTCACCGGCCACAAGGTGTACGGCCCGACCGGCATCGGCGCGCTCTACGCCAAGCACGAGCATCTCGTCGCCATGCGCCCCTTCAATGGCGGCGGCGAGATGATCCGCGAGGTCGCCAAGGACTGGGTCACCTATGGCGATCCCCCGCACAAGTTCGAGGCCGGGACGCCGCCGATCGTCGAGGCGATCGGGCTCGGCGCCGCCATCGACTACGTCAATTCGATCGGCAAGGAGCGCATCGCCGCGCATGAGCAGGGTCTGCTCGACTATGCCCAGGAGCGGATGCGCGAGATCAACTCGCTGCGCCTGATCGGCACCGCCCGCGACAAGGGTCCGGTGATCTCGTTCGAGATGAAGGGCGCGCATGCCCATGACGTAGCCACCGTGATCGACCGCCAGGGCGTCGCGGTGCGTGCCGGAACCCATTGCGTGATGCCGCTTTTGGAACGGTTCAATGTCACAGCCACCTGCCGGGCTTCCTTCGGCATGTATAATACGAAGGAGGAAGTCGACCTCCTCGTGCAGGCGCTGATCAAGGCGCGGGAATTGTTCGCATGACCGACACGGCCGAAGTCAAGACCGCATCCATGGAAACCCGCTCGGCGCTGCCGCCGGAGGAGACCGAGCGCATGAGCGGCGAGATCGTCGCGGCGCTGAAAACGGTGTTCGATCCGGAAATCCCGGCCGACATCTATGAGCTCGGGCTGATCTACAAGGTCGATCTGAAGGAAGACCGTGGCGTCGATATCCTGATGACGTTGACCACGCCGAACTGCCCGGCGGCGGGCGAGCTGCCGACCATGGTGGAGAACGCGGTCGCCAGCGTTCCCGGCGTCGGCATCGTCAACGTCAATCTGGTGTGGGATCCGGCCTGGACGCCGGACCGGATGAGCGACGAGGCCCGCCTCGTGCTCAATATGTGGTGATGCGTTAAGGGATCGGCCGCAGCTCGAAGCGGCATTGAACTGGCTGTCAGGACTGATCAAATGAACGACATGACACAAGCAGTGCCCGCAAAACCGAAACCGCGCCCCCGCCCGCAGGTGATGCGCCTGACGGACGCCGCGGCCGCGCGCATCGGCGAGCTGACCAAGCGCGCCGATTCCGAGATCGTCGGCCTCAGGGTCGGCGTCAAGAACGGCGGCTGCGCCGGCCAGTCCTACACCGTGGAATATGCCCACGAGATCCGCCCCACCGACGAGGTGGTCGAGGACAAGGGCGTGAAGATCCTGGTCGATCCCAAGGCCGTGCTGTTCCTGCTCGGCACCGAGATGGACTACAAGGCCGACAAGATGCAGGCCCAGTTCGTCTTCAACAACCCAAACCAGATTTCCGCCTGCGGCTGCGGCGAGTCGGTGCAGCTCAAGCCGGCCACGGTGTGATAGACTCGCGGCACCGGGAAGATTGCCGGCGGCCTATCCAAGCGTCTCGGCGATAGCCTTGCGGAGGGCGGCCTGGTCGGCGGCGCTGAGCCTGCCGAGTTGGCGAAGAACGAGCCCTTGTTCGAGGGTGGCGAAGACCGGCTTGATGGCGGAGGGCTTGAGCAAACCGGCAGCCTGCCACTGGCCGAGCCAGACTTCACCGAGCGCGGGGTTGGGACGAAACTGGCTGGTGATCGCCATCACCACCACGTCGGGCCGGGTGGTGTTGTAGGTTCGGTTGCTGACGACGGCGGCGGGCCGCTGCTTCAAGGTGGCCTGGCTGGTGAAGGGGAACGGCACCAGGACGACATCGCCGAACTCAAAGGGCATCGTAGGCGTCGTCGTCCGAGTTGTTCCAGATCGCGGCGAAGGCCGGCGCGCTTGCGGCCGAGGCGGCCCGGGTGAGCGTGCGCTCCCGTTCGCGCAGTCGAATGAAATCCACGAAATCTTCGACTTCGCTCAGCCGCTCGGGCGGCAGGGCCTGGATCTTCTCCAGGAGGGTTTGGGCGTCGGGCATGGGGGGACTCTCCTCAGGTCGGTATGGGCAGCTTCGTGCCAGCCGCTGGCTTTGTGGCGCGGGTCGAGTCCCAACGGCGGGTCTGATACTTGATGATCAGCCCTTCCAACACTTCCTTGACGACGGCCTGCTCGTCTTCGAGCAGTTGGGAGACCGCCTCGAACTGGAGGCGCAGATCATCGCTAGGGCCGCGGTCGGCCTCGTCGAAAACCAGCGCATCGAGGCTGACGTGCAGAGCCTTCGCCAGCTTGACCAGCGCTTCGAGCGTCGGCTGTGCGGCGCCCGTCTCGTAGCGCTTGATCTGGTTGATATGCAGGCCGACAGCATCGGCCAGACGCTGCTGCGAATAGCCCTGATGCTTGCGGAGCTGGGTAAGGCGTGCGGGGAAGTTCATCGGGACCGACCACCACCCTGGTTCCTGATACTGTTGACAGAGGCACCGTAACAGGTACCTCATAAGAACCTCAAGAGGGCTATTGACAGGTTTTTAGGGGAGGCCGGCATGGCGCGTATCCCGGAGGCGGAGATCGAGCGGCTGAAGAGCGAGGTCTCGGTCGTCCGCCTGTACAACGCCGATGCCCGGAGTGACTACATCAACGAATTCTCCCAGCCAAGCGCGGCCCGAAACCACGGGAGCAGGAGTTAAGTGCACTGTCACCGTAATTCTAATTCGACCGTAATTCGCCGGCGGCCAGACCTTAAAGAACCAGCAGCCGCCGGGAACGAACGCGCGACGATAGTTGGGCTTGCTCGGTGCGATAGCGCAGGAGCCGGCGATGTTGTAGTCATGGCGGATTACGCTGACGCTAATCCGCCCTACGGCTCGCCTGGGAAAAAGGCCGCAACCAGGAAGACTGCGGCCAGGAAGGCAATCGGCAAGCAGACGGCTGCAAGCAAGGCAAAGCGGAAGCGTTAGGCCACCTGGGTGTGGTCGCCCTGCGCCTCGGCGGCGTATTCCGGGTCGACCTCGCAGACCACGCGGTTGCGGCCGTTGCGCTTGGCGGCGTAGAGGCAGGCGTCGGCGCGCTCGATCAGCGAGTCGGTGTCGTCGCCGTCCTTCAGCATGGCGACGCCGACGGAGATCGTCACGCGGCCCAGAATTTCGCCGGTCGACTTCTTCTTCAGTTCCTTGGCCATCACGGCGCGGCGGATATGGTCGGCCACGGTCAGCGCCTGGCGGAGGCCGGTATTGGGCAGCACCACCGCAAACTCTTCGCCGCCATAGCGGGCGGTGAGGTCCTGGCCCTTGATGGTCTGGCGCAGCGACATGCCGACCAGCCGCAGCACCTGGTCGCCGGTGAGGTGTCCGTAGGAATCGTTGAACGACTTGAAGTGATCGATGTCGAACATCAGGAGCGACAGCGGCTCGCCGGAGGCCTGCGCGGTCTGTACCGCGGCCTCCATCGAGCGGTCGAAATATTTGCGGTTGCCAAGCCCGGTGAGCGGGTCGGTCAGGCTCTCGGCGCGGATGGCTTCCAGGCTGTGCTGGAGATTGCTGATCTCGTGCCTGGAGGTGGACAGGCACTCTTCGAGCGCCTTGTTGGTCTCGCGCATGTCGCGCGTCGACTTCGCCAGCGAATCGACGATGCTCTTGAGCTGTTCGCGATTTTCCACCGACGCCAGTTTCTCGCCCGCGCCCTCGAGGCTTAAGCCGTAGCTCTGCGACATGCTGAGCGCTTCGGTGATCAGCTTCATCACGTCGTCGATCTCGCCGATCACGCGGGCGCCGACCTTGTCGATGCGGTCGGAGGCCTTCAGCTGCGACAGGTACGTTTCGTAGATCTGCTCGAGATCGCTTTCGGTCAGCTTGCCGTTGCGGGCCAGCGTTTCGTTGATGACCTTGTTGAGCGGCGCGTTGTAGCCGGTGGCGTAGACGTACCAGATTTCGTAATTGCGCGGGATCGCGGTCTGGCGAAGCGACTTGATCTGGCCAAGCGCGATTTCGGCGAATGCAAGGGTGCGTTCGTGTTCGTCGAGCGGCTTGACCACCGTTCCGTCCCCAATAGCGAGCAGCGCCGCTCGTTACCTAGCAGCAATTACTAAATTATCGGGGAGACGTTAGCGGAGGAGAATTGACGGCCGGTAAACAGCGGAACCGGCCGTTGGCTGCGATCAGGCGCGCGCGCGAACCGGCCGCAGCAGAAATGCCGGAAGGTGCGAGTGATCGGCGGGCTCGGCGTCCTCGCGCGCGACGCGGCGCGGCTCGGGACGGCCGATCGACGGTGGAAGAGGCGCACTCGCCGCCGCCTCAGTTTGCGGCTGCGACTCAGGACGGCGGTTGCCGCCACCCTTGTTGGCATGACGCTCGCCGGCAGGGCGCTCGCTGCCATGCCGCTCGCTGCTCTGACGCTCGCTGCTCTGACGCTCGCTGCCATGCCGTTCACCGCGCTCGCGGCGCGGCTTGTTGCGACCGCCGCGCGAACCTTCGCGGCCGTGCTCGCGCTTGCCGCGCTTCTCGCGCGGATGCTCGCCTTCTTCGGCGGCCTCGGCGCGGACTTCGTAGTCGCCCTCGGCGCGCGGAATCTGCTGACCGATCAGCTTCTCGATCGCGGCCATCGACTTCGCATCGAGCGAGGAGACGATCGAGATCGCGGTCCCGGTGCGGCCGGCGCGGCCGGTACGGCCGATGCGATGGACGTAATCGTCAGGATGATGCGGAACGTCGAAATTGAAGACGTGGCTGACGGCGGGAATGTCGAGGCCGCGGGCGGCGACGTCGGAGGCCACCAGCAGCGGCAGCTCGCCCTTGCGGAATTGGTCCAGCGCGGCCATGCGCGCCGGCTGGTCCATGTCGCCGTGCAGCGCGCCGACGCTGAAGCCGTGCTTTTGCAGCGACTTGTGCAGGATGGCGACGTCGCGCTTGCGGTTGCAGAAGATGATCGCGTTGTTGAGGTCCTTGGCGTCGCGCAACAGGCGGCGGAGAATCTCGCGCTTCTGGTGCGCCTCGCGCCCCGCAGGCACCTGCGCCTGGGTGACGGTGACCGCTGTGGTCGCGGGCCTGGAGACCTCGATGCGTTCGGGGTTGTGCAGGAAGGTGTCGGAGATGCGGGAAATTTCCGGCGGCATCGTTGCGGTGAAGAACAGGGTCTGCCGCGTGAAGGGAACGAGCTTGCAGATGCGCTCGATGTCCGGGATGAAGCCCATGTCCAGCATGCGGTCGGCTTCGTCGATAACGAGCAGCTCGACGCCGGTGAGCAGCAGGCCGCCGCGCTCGGTGTGGTCGAGCAGCCGGCCCGGGGTGGCGATCAGCACGTCGACGCCGCGCATCAGCTTGGTGTCCTGGTCGCCGAAGGAGACGCCGCCGATCAGCAGCGCCACGTTGAGCTTCTGGCCGGCGCCGTATTTGTCGAACTGTTCCTTGACCTGGGCTGCGAGTTCGCGGGTCGGCTCGAGGATCAGGGTGCGCGGCATGCGTGCCCTGGCGCGTCCCTTTTCGAGGATGGTGAGCATCGGAAGCACGAAGGCAGCGGTCTTGCCGGTGCCGGTCTGGGCGATGCCGAGGACGTCGCGGCGGGCGAGAACCTGGGGAATCGCCTGTGCCTGGATGGGAGTAGGAGTGGTGTAACCGGTGGCCGCAACTGCGGCGAGAACCTTGTCGGACAAACCGAGATTGGAAAAGGACATTGAGCCTCTGTTCGATCCGCCGTTTGGAATCGAAGGTAAATAAGGCTGTCGCGTTCAACCCCGGAAACGGCGTGCTTTGATGAAGCTCAGGGGTTCTGACTTACGCAGACGAGCGGCTAACCCAGGGAATCGTATGTTTCGACCGAGGCCGCGTTGAGCCGAAACATAGGGTCGAAATAGCCAAAGTCAATCTTGGAACCGACACTATAGCGGAAAAAGCTTAATGTTTTCGCACAAATAACCGGCTTTTCGTCATTTTGCCTTCAAACGCGGGTGCTGAACCTCACATCCAGCTCCGGCGACTATCGAGCGTGCAGGCCACTATCAGCGCTGCAGGCGGGGAATTTGCGATGAGACGGATGAGCTGGAAGAACGCGGCTGCGCTTGGCCTGGCTGCCGCCTTTATCGTGCTGACCGCGCCGGCCCAGGCAGCCAAGCGCGTGGCGCTGGTCGTCGGCAACAACGACTACAGGAACGTGGCCAAGCTGCAGAAGGCGGTCAACGACGCCCGCACCATGGGCGATACCCTCAAGCAGCTCGGCTTTTCGGTGATGGTCGCGGAGAACCAGACGCGCCAGGCTTTCAGCCAGACGCTGCTTGCCTTCGACAAGGCGGTCGAGCCGGGCGACACGGCGTTCTTCTTCTTCGCCGGCCATGGCTTTGAGATCGCCGGACAGAATTTCCTGCTGCCGACCGACGTGCCGGCGGCGACCGAAGGGCAGGAAGAGCTGGTGCGGGATTCGTCCATCCTCGCGGACCGCATCATCGAGCGCTTGCAGAACAAGAAGGCGCGCACCGCGATCCTGGTGTTCGATGCCTGCCGCAACAATCCCTTCGAGCGCGCCGGCACCCGCGCGGTCGCCGGCGGCGGCGGGCTTGCGCCGATGACGCAATTGCCGGAAGGCGTGTTCTCGGTGTTCTCGGCGGGCCCGCGCCAGACGGCGCTCGACCGCCTCTCCAATGACGACGCCAATCCCAATTCGGTGTTCACACGCACCTTCGCCAAGGAGCTGACGCAGCCCGGCGCCAACCTCGTGCAGGTGGCGCAGCGCACCCGCCGCGCCGTCAGCGAACTGGCGGAGACCGTCCGGCACAAGCAGGTGCCGGTCTATTTCGACCAGATGGTCGACGACGTCTTCCTCAACGGCACGGAAAAGTCCGATCGGCCGCCACCGGCGGCCGCCGCCAAGCCCGCAGAACCGCCGCAGCAACTGGCGGCGCTGACGCCGACCAAGCAGCCGCTGGCCACGGGCTATTCCGTCAACGCGCCGATCGCCGCCTTCTCGCGTCACAATGGCGGCTGGACGGTGGTGTTCTCGATCGCCGATCCCACGCTCGGGATTTCCTGGCGGCTCGGCGAGAACGGCCAGTACCGCGAGACCGGCTTTATCGATATGCTCGACCCGCGCACCCGCAAGCGCATGCCGAATCCCTCGATCGAGCTTCCCGCCGACCAGCAGGCCGCCACGATCGAAGTGCGCTATGTCGATAGCTCGGGCGAGACCCAGGGCCCGTTTCCGATCCGCTTCGACCCCGAGGCCGCGTTGCTGCGCGACCAGCGCAAGATACTCGACATGACCGCGACCAGCTGGCTGTCGTTCCGCGATTTCAACGGCGTGCTCGTCTACTACACGCACCTGATGTCCTACCGCTGCGCGATCCGCGAGGCCCGCATCGGCATCGACAGCGCGGTGCCGGACAAGGTGCTGAAGATGCCGCCTTGCGATCCGCGCGACCCCAGCGTCATTCCGCACGACGCCAATCCTTATCTGAAGCTCTCGCCGGCCACCAAATCGGTCTCGGTGGAGCTGACCTACCGCGACGGCAGCGTGTCGGAGATCAAGACGTTCCGGCGCTAGTCGCTTTCTGCATCCTTGCAAGGAGCGAAGCGACGAAGCGATCCGCCTATCCCCCGCGAGACTGGATGGCTGGCTTTGCTTCGCTCGCGATGACGAGCGGAACGATCCGATGTATCCTCCACGCCGGAGGTCGTCATGACGCAATCAATCAAGACCCGCTGCTGCATCGTCGGCGGCGGGCCGGCCGGGATGATGCTCGGCTACCTGCTGGGACGCGCGGGCATCGACGCGGTCGTGCTGGAGAAGCACGCCGACTTCTTCCGCGATTTCCGCGGCGACACCGTGCATCCGTCGACGTTGCAGGTGATGGACGAACTCGGCCTGATCGACGGCTTTCTCAAGTTGCCGCACCAGCAGTTGCAGAAGATGGACGGTCTGTTCGCCGGTGAATCAGTCCGGATCGCCGACCTCAGCCGTCTGCCTGTCAAATACCCGTACATCGCCTTCATGCCGCAATGGGATTTCCTCGACTTCCTGCGCCAGGCGGGCAGCCGTTTTCCGTCGCTGAAGGTGATGATGAGCACCGAGGCCGTCGACCTGATCCGCGAAGGCGGGCGCATCGCCGGCGTGCGCGCCAGGGCGCCGCAAGGCGTGATCGACATCGCGGCCGATCTCACCATCGCCTGCGACGGCCGTCATTCGACGGTGCGCGATCGCGCCGGCCTTCACGTGGAGGAGATCGGCGCGCCGATGGACGTCTTGTGGTTTCGCGCCGGCAAGCGCGCCGATGAGACCGAAAAGATCTTCGCGCGCGTCGATCCCGGCAAGATGATGGTTACCTTCGACCGCGGCGACTACTGGCAATGCGCTTATGTGATCCCGAAAGGCGGCTACGAGGCGGTGAAGGCGAGGGGATTGCCGGCGCTGCTCGACGATATCGTCGGCATGGCGCCGGTGCTGAAATCCGGCATCGCGGACGTGAAGGGCTGGGACGACATGAAGCTGCTGACGGTGGCGATCAACCGCCTCGACAAGTGGGCGCAGCCGGGCCTGCTGTGCATCGGCGATGCCGCGCATGCGATGTCGCCGATGGGCGGAGTGGGCGTCAATCTCGCCGTGCAGGACGCGGTCGCCGCGGCAAATCTGCTCGCCGCGGCGCTGCAGCGGGGCGCGCCGAGCGAGTCCGAGCTCGATGCCGTGCAGGCGCGGCGCGAATTTCCGGTGAAGATGACCCAGCGCATGCAGGTCGTGATGCAGGACAATATCGTGGCGATGGCGCTGAGGCAGGGCACGAAAACGCTGAAGGCGCCGCTACCCCTGCGCATCATTACCGCGATCCCCTGGCTGCAGGGGATCACCGCGCGCTTCGTGGGGATAGGCGTGCGTCCGGAGCACGTGCACTCGCCGGTCGCGGGCGGGTAAGTTTCTGCAAGGAAACCGTGGTGTCACACGACGGTCGTGGCCGCAGGCTATCTGTGACAGTGGGCATGGATGGGCGTGGGTTGAGTTATGAAAAAGTTTGTATTGGCGTTGTCGGCCGTTGTTTTTGGTTCTGTTGCCGCGTCGGCGGCGGACCTGCCGGCGAGGACCGTGAAGGCACTGCCTCCGGCTCCGATTTACAACTGGACCGGCTTCTATCTCGGCGTCGATGCCGGCGGTGGCTGGGAACAGTTTGACGGCAGCTATGTGATACCGCCGCCCGATCGCCACTCGTCTTCCGCCAGCCGTTTCCTGGGCGGCGGCTTTGTCGGCGGCCAGTATCAGGTTAGCAACTGGGTTTTCGGCGCCGAAGCCAGCTACACCGGTTTCGAGGATTCCTGGTCCAGCTCGGTCAGCCGGAGCGGCGATTGTCTGGCCAGCATTGCCGGCCGTACCTGCACCCACAAGTTCAAGGACCTGTGGGACATCGGCGGCAAGGTCGGCTTCGCGTTCGACCGCTGGATGGTTTACGGCACGGGCGGCTATGCGTCCGTTCAGCTCGACACCCAGACGCTGCTCACGGGCACCCAGACCGTTACATCGCAGAGCAGCTACCGGCACGATGGCTGGTTCGCGGGCGTCGGTGCTGACGTGATCGTCACCAAATGGGGCGCCACCGATCTCATCCTTGGCCTGCAGTACAAGCACTATGAGTTCGATAACGTCCGGCACTTTGCCGCGACGCCCGGCCTGCCTGCTCCGGTCGTGCCGGACGCGAACACGCGCGACATCAACGGCAAGGCGGATGTCGTGACCGGCCGTCTGTCGGTGAAGTTTGGACCGGCGCCCGCCGTTTTCGCGAAGTACTGATTTCTCAAGAGCTCGCGCAAAAAAGCCCCGGCCGAAGCCGGGGCTTTTTTCGTTCCGGCGAGCAGCGAGAGCATGATCCGGAAAAGTGTGAAGCGGTTTTCCGAAAAGATCATGCTCAAACCACAACCTAAAGCGCGATGATGATGGGTCCAGATCTCATCGCGCTTTAGCTCATGACGGAGAAGCCGCCATCGACGGGAATGGCGGTGCCCGTGACGAAATCCGATGCGGGCGAGGCGAGGAAGACGGCTATTCCAGCGAAATCGTCGATTTCGCCCCAGCGCGCGGCCGGCGTTCGGGCCAGCACCCGCTCGTGCAGTCCGGCGACCTGCTGGCGGGCACCCTTCGTCAGCGCGGTGTCGATCCAGCCGGGCAGGATGGCGTTGACCTGGATGTTGTCGGGCGCCCAGGCGCAGGCGCAGGAACGCGAGAACTGCACGATGCCGCCTTTGCTGGCGGCATAGGCCGGCGCGTAGCTGCCGGCAAAGATCGACATCATCGAGCCGATATTGATGACCTTGCCGCGGCCGGACGCCTTCAGCGCAGGGTAAGCGGCTTTCGAGCACAGGAAGGCGCTGGTCAGGTTGGTGTCCATCACCGTATTCCACTCGTCCAGCTCGAGCTCATGCGTCGGCTTGCGGATGCTGGTGCCGGCATTGTTGACGAGGATGTCGATCCGGCCGAGCTCCTTGCCGACGCGCTCGATCATGGCGGCGACAGCGGCCTTGTCGGTGACATCGGTGGCGACCGCAATCGCCTTGACGCCGCGCCCGCGCAATTCCTCCACGGCAGCGGCCGACTTCGTCTCGTTGCGTCCCACTACCGCAATGTCAGCACCGGCATCCGCGAGCCCGCGCGCCAGGCCGAGGCCGATGCCGCCATTGCCGCCGGTCACGATCGCGACCCTGCCCGCGAGATCGAAGAGTTTTGTCGTCATCCTGTGCGTTTCCCTTTTTCTCGTCATGCCCGGGCTTGTCCCGGGCATCCACGCCGCCAGAAAGATGGAGGTGGATGGGCGGGTCCCGTCTCCGTCAAGACTATTCCGGGCCACGAACCCGCTCGGCGAAGCTTAAGCGAAGGTGGCAAGCCCGGCCAGGACGCAAGGGCGAGGAATGTGCGCCGACCGGCTCCTTCAGCGTTTTCCCTGCCAGATCAGGATCAATCCAGCCGCCGAGAGCAGCGCGCCATATTCCGCCCAATGCAGGCGGCCGACCATGAAGCTCGACTCCGGCCAGGCGATCCAACCGGTGCCCTGGCCGATCCAGAGCAGCCCGATCGCCAGCGCGAGAAAGCCGAGGGTGAGCAGCAGCTTGCGCATGGGTTTCCATCCTTGTTGCGGCGCTGTCCGCATCGCATCCGGTTGAAAACCGAGAGCGTGCCCGGCCGCTACTCTGGATCGAATACAATGCCGCGCGGTCCGGCAAGAGGGTACCTCGCATGCCCTCCGCGCTTGCAAGGCCTCCAAGGGGCGCGTCCGCGGCCATGAAAAAAGCCCCGGCCGAGGCCGGGGCTTTCAGGACTTCACGTTCGGGAGAGATCAGTACTTCGCGACGACCGGGCCGCCCCAGTTGAAGCGGTAGACCAGCTCGGTGGTGATCGTCTGCACGTAGTTGTGGCTGCGATCGATCGAGTGCAGGGTACCAGCAGCGCCGCAACCATTGGCGACGACGCAGACCTGCGTGGTGTTCTTGGTGTCGTATTCGGCCATGCGATACTCGCTCTTCCAGAACAGGCCGGGCAGCTGGGTGATCGCATATTCGGTACCACCGCCGATGAACCACCCGTCACGAGTCTTGCTGGGAAGAACGAGGCCGGTGTTCAAGCCAGCAATGGTGTCGCCGTAGTTGACCTGCTCCCAGTGAGACTGGGTGTAACCACCGTTCACATAAGTCAGCAGGCCTGGGAGCGCGACGTAGCCGAGGCGGCCACCGACTGCCCAGGACCAATCGTTCTTGAGACGGCCACCGTAGTTGGCCAAGCCGGCACAACCGCCAGGGCAAGCAAACGTATAGTTACCCTTGATATCCGACCACTGCGCGTCGGCGAACACGCCGGCCACCCAGCTGCCGAACGGACCGGCGAACTGATAGTCGCCGCCGATGCCAACCTTGCCGAGCCAGCCGCGACCGCCGTTGTCGTGGCCGACGTCGAAAACAGCCGGGGGAACCAAGGTCGAAACCACAGAGTGATCCACGTCGTAGAGCCCGTAGCCGAAACCGCCCGAGATCCACAGGCCGGTCCAGCTTGCCACCGGGGCGACCATCGGGGGGGCCTTGGTCATGGGACGGGCAGCAAGGTCTGCGGCCGAAGCCGATCCGGTGAGAGCCGCAAAAGCGGCCAGTGCGAGCGCCAATTTCTTCATAGTCAAACCCTCAATCTGTCACGTCGAAGTCGACGATTGGTGAAGTGCGTTTCGCACTGATTCCCCAAACTCAGTACGGCAACTATACGCAGTTCGCGCCGAAATGCTGTTGCGGCAGGGGCACAGTTGACCGGAAACGAACGTGCCGCGAATGCTAAAAAAGCGTTACAATTCAAGGGGCGAGGCCGTCCGCGACAGCCGGTGGGCCGCAGGAGCCAAGGTTCCGGCAATTGCGGCCGGTGACTCGCCGGCGAGTGCCGGCGCCGGCGCTGCCCGTCCGGTCCGCGCGAGCCCTGGGCGGCGGCCCGACGGCAAATCAGTGTCAAGCACCGTGGCCGAAAATATTTCGCTTTACCGGAATTCTGGATTTCGTTATAAGTAAGTCATCCCGGCCCGTCTGAGGGGCGTTTCGCGATCGTCACGATGCGTGGGCCAGGCTGCGATGGACGCTTGCTGCATCAGGTGCTTCTTGATGGACGCGATGATGCCCTGAAGGTCCACAGCGCGTTGTTCGACATCGAGATCGCCGCCGACACCATCGAGCGCGTGGTCGAGACCGTGGCGGTGCTCCAACCAACCTTTGGCGGCATCAATCTGGAGGGCATCCGCAGCCCGGAATGCGTCAACCCGAGCGCCAGAGATTGCATTCACTTGCACCGCTCGGACGATGTAACCTCGCCTTCGATGTTACTGCCGACGAGATGGCTGTCCTTTCGTAAACAAAGATCGAGAGATCGCCGGCATTCCTTAAGCATTCTGAGAGAAATATTCTTTATGCAACAACTTGATTATCAGGACGCGCGAAAATGGATGCGGAAGAACAGCTTGCGCTCTTGCGCAGTGCGCTCGACGCCTTGCCCGTCAGCTTTAACATTAAAGACTCTCAAGGTCGCTATGCCTTCATGAACGCCCAGCAACTGCAAAATGCAGGCAAGACTCGCGCTGAACTCATCGGGCAGCCGGTCGGGATCGCCGGCGGCGATTACTGGCGCAATGTAGTACTTGAGCGCGACCAACGCGTTCTCGATAACGGACAACCAACGGGGCCGTTCCGTGATGATTTTGCGGCGGTATTTGGCTTCGAAGGAGTCTGGCTTATTTATAAGGCGCCGATCAGTCTAAGGGATAATGGACCGCTTGATCATGTTGCCACCCTGTCATTCGATATAACGTCCTTTGTGGAAAAAGAGAACGAGTTACGGCGCGCGGCCCTCACTGACGCGCTTACAGGGCTCTACAATCGGAGATGGCTTGATCAAGAGCTTTGTAACCTTGCAGCTTCTGAAATGCGGCGCGAGCTGCTCCCAAGCTGGGTGTTTATCATCGACGCAGACCATTTCAAGCAGGTCAACGATACACTCGGTCATGACGCAGGCGATCAGGTCTTGCGCGAGATAGGGGCGCGGCTTCGGCGCAGCATCCGCATGAAGGATATTGCGGTCAGACTCGGGGGGGAAGAGTTTCTCGTGCTCGTACGTGACGTCAAACGAGACGAGGCCGTGCCAATCGCCGAGCGTATCCGCCGGGCATTCGACGGAGTTCCCATCCTGCAAGTTGCGTCGCACCCTACGATCACAGTGAGTATCGGCTGCGCGCAACTACACACCGATGCTGATCTAGATAGCACTTTAAAGCGGGCGGATCAGGCCCTTTACCATGCCAAGCGCTCTGGTCGTAACAGGTTTGCCTTTGATGAGGAGTGAGCTGCTGCCGGTTTGATGGACACCCGGATTGGGTGTTTCATGGAGCCGGAGGTAGGTCATGCAGAGACGAAGGTTCAGCCGAGAGTTCAAGATCGAGGCGGTCAAGCTGGTCAGGTGACCTGAGCCCCGGCATTTCCGTATAAATCCGGAAATTCGTAATTTCCTCCTGATGTTTCTGTAAAACGGAACTATCTTCCAGGCCATCCCGTGCCCCACGAGGGGACGTATCGCGATCGTCACGACATGTCGGCGCGGGTTGCGATGGACGCTTGCTGCGTCAGGTGTGCGGCGTGATCCCGGAAAAGTGGAATCCGGTTTCCCGGCAAGGATCACGCTCAAATAAGGCACCGGACGAAAACGCGGCAGCGTACGACGAAGTCGTGTGGTCCTGGCGCCGCGACCCTGGCGCTACGTTGGCGGGAACTGTCCTGCCGGCAACGGGGGCAAGAAAGGCCGCTCCCCGGGGAGCAATCACGTATAAGCCGTAAAGCCATTGCGCGGGGAAAGCCGGGATGTCTCGGCTGTATCTGTCAAACCCGTGTGCGTTTCTACTCTACCCATTGCACACGGCGATGCGGGTGCATCCGGCGCCCGGCTTTCCCTGCGCCCTCCGATTGAGGAGGGACAATGAACTTGGAAAAGCTCAGGTGTATCAGCGCCGTGAGAACGGGCACTCATGTCTCCAACTCATTGCTTCGTCGCTTCGCTCCTCGCAATCACGGCAGGCGCTTACACGTCCAGCATGTCGTCGCTGGCGAACTCCGCCTTGTCGGAGATAAAGGCAAATCGCGCCTCCGGCCTGGTGCCCATCAGCCGCTCCACGGAATCGGCGGTGCCCTCGCGGTCGTCGGCGAGCAGCACGACACGGAGCAGGGTGCGCGAGGCCGGATCCATCGTGGTTTCCTTGAGCTGCGCCGGGCTCATCTCGCCGAGGCCTTTGAAACGGCTGATTTCGACCTTGGCGTTGGCGTTGAACTCGCTCTTCATCAGCGCGTCCCTGTGCGCGTCGTCGCGGGCATAGACCGACTTGCTGCCATGGGTCAGCTTGTAGAGCGGCGGCACCGCCAGATAGAGATGGCCCTCGTCGATCAGGCGGGGCATCTGACGGTAGAAGAAAGTAATCAGCAGGGACGCGATATGGGCGCCGTCGACGTCGGCGTCGGTCATGACGACGATACGCGAGTAGCGCAAATCCTCCTGGCGATAATGCGCGCCGGTGCCGCAGCCGATCGCCTGCATCAAATCGGCAATCTGCGCATTGGCAACCAGCTTGTCCTTGCTTGCGGAGGCGACGTTGAGAATCTTGCCCTTCAGCGGCAGGATCGCCTGCGTCTTGCGGTCGCGCGCTTGTTTGGCGGTGCCGCCGGCCGAGTCGCCCTCGACGATGAAAAGCTCGGAGCCTTCGGCCGCAGTGTCGGTGCAGTCGGTGAGCTTGCCGGGCAGGCGCAGCTTCTTCACCGCGGTCTTGCGCGAGATTTCCTTTTCGGCGCGGCGGCGCAGCCGCTCGTCGGCGCGCTCGATGACGAAATCGAGCAGCTTGTTGGCCTGCAGCGGGTTGCCCGACAGCCAGTGGTCGAAGGAATCCTTCACGGCCTGCTCGACGATGCGCTGGGCTTCGGCGGTGGCGAGGCGATCCTTGGTCTGGCCCTGGAATTCCGGCTCGCGCACGAACACGCTCAGCATGCTGGCCGCGCCCACCATGACGTCTTCCGATGTGACGGGAGCCACGCGCTTGCCCTGGCCGACGCGCTCGCCGTGGTCCTTCAGGCCGCGCAGCAGCGCGCCGCGAAAGCCGGATTCATGGGTGCCGCCGTCGGGGGTGGGCACGGTGTTGCAGTAGGAGGAAAGGAAGCCGTCGGCATCCGCGGTCCACGCCACCGCCCATTCGCAGGCGCCATGCGCGCCGTTGCGGCCGCTCTTGCCGGAGAAGATATCCGGGTGCACCAGCGTGTCGGCGTGGATGGCGGCCGCGAGATAGTCTTTCAGGCCGCCTGGAAAGTGAAAACTGTCCTCGGCGGGAACGTCCTCGACGCCCTTGAGCAGCTCAGGCGCGCACTTCCAGCGGATTTCAACACCGCCGAACAGATAGGCCTTCGAGCGCGCCATCTTGAACAGGCGCTGCGGTTTGAAGGCGGCCTTGGCGCCGAAGATGTCGGTGTCCGGCTTGAAGCGGATGCGGGTGCCGCGGCGGTTGTTGATCTTGCCGAGGTCTTCGAGCTTGCCCTTGGGGTGGCCGCGCTCGAAGCTCATGCGATACAGCTTCTGGCTGCGCGCGACTTCCACCTCGAGGCGCGAGGACAGTGCATTGACCACGGAGACGCCGACGCCGTGCAGGCCGCCCGAGGTCTCGTAGACCTTGGAGTCGAACTTGCCGCCGGAGTGCAGCGTGCACATGATGACTTCGAGTGCCGACTTCTTGGGGAATTTCGGATGCGGGTCGACGGGAATACCGCGGCCGTTGTCGGTCACCGTCAGGAACCCGTTGGCGGACAGTTCCACCTCGATGAAGGTGGCGTGACCGGCCAGCGCCTCGTCCATCGAGTTGTCGATGACTTCGGCGAACAGGTGATGCAGCGCCTTTTCGTCGGTGCCGCCGATATACATGCCGGGGCGCCGGCGCACCGGCTCCAGCCCCTCCAGCACCTCGATGTCGGCCGCGGTATAGCCTTCTTCGGCGCCGCCGCGAGCGGCGACCTTGAGGGTTGCCTTGGCCTTCGGCTCGGAGCCGGCAAAGAGGTCGCTATCCTTGGCTTTCGCCGCTGATTTCAATGATTTATCCATGTTTCTTCATATAATGCGCGCGAATGCGACTTGCGAATCGGTTGCTCTGACTATGCCACGCTTGGGCTCAAAAAGTGACGGCCGGAACGGCTGCCCGCTCACGTGCCGAGCCGGGCTTTGTGACTTGAAGTCCGCTAAGCGGCTGGATTACCAAGGGAACCACAGGGGCCTGAGGACATTTCGATACGATGGAAGATTTCGCGCACACGGTGGCCAATTTCGTGCGCGATCATCAGCACTGGGCGGCCCCGATCGTGCTGGTTCTGGCCTTCGGCGAATCGCTGGCCTTTGTCTCGCTGCTGATCCCGGCCTGGGGCGCGCTGATCGCGATCGGCGCGCTGATCGGCGCCTCCGGCATCAGTTTCTGGCCGATCTGGCTCGCCGGCGGCATTGGCGCAGCGCTGGGCGACTGGGTGTCCTACTGGTTCGGCTACAAATACAAGGAACGCGTCGTCCAGATCTGGCCCTTGTCGAAATATCCGGAAATCCTTTCGCGCGGCGAGGCTTTTGTCCGGGACTGGGGCATACCCAGCATTTTCATCGGCCGCTTCTTCGGCCCGCTGCGCGCCTCGGTGCCGCTTGCCGCCGGCATTTTCGAAATGGCGTATTGGCCGTTCCAGATCGCCAATTTCATCTCGGCGCTGCTGTGGTCGGCGGTGCTGCTGCTGTTCGGCGACGTCATGGCGGTCGTGATCGAGTGGCTCTGGCGCAGCTTCTGAGGCGTCGACGCTGCGAAATTCCGATCGAGAGCTTTTGGCAATCCTGCTCCGCGAGATCGGCGTCCGGAGCACGGCGGAATAATCCGCCCGATCAGGGGTTAGCGGCGGTGAGGTGATAGGAGGGCTGGTGCGGCCGTCGCATGGGCGTCATCGCAATATCCTCAAATCGCTGATAGATTCGAGAGCCCATACCCGCCGCTGGCGAACAGGCTCGCGCAGGCAGCCACCGTCTCAGAGAAAATCGTCATCACAGGGAGATTCCACATGGAACTGACACGACGTCAGGTCTTGACCGGCGCCGCCGGCATCGCAGCCGCGCCGCTTCTGCCGGCGATAGCGGCAAATGCGGCAGCGCCGCTTGCCGAAAAACAGGCGCCGAGCTTCTACCGCTACAAGGTCGGCGATGCCCAGGTGAACGTGATCTCGGACGGCGTGAACACCTTCGCCTTGCCCGAGACGTTTGTTCTCAATGCGAAGAAGGACGACGTCAATGCCGCACTGGAAAAGGCGTTTCTGCCGAAGGACAAGGTGAGCATTCACTTTGCACCGCTCGTCATCAACACCGGCGGCAAGCTCGTCGTGGTGGACACCGGCAACGGGCCGGGCGCCTTCGCTTCGAGCAAAGGCAATGTCGGTCAGTTCGCCAGCAACATGGCGGCCGCCGGCATCGACCCGAAGTCGGTCGACATGGTCGTGATCTCGCACTTCCATGGTGGACGACGGCGAGATGGGCAAGCAGACCACCGAGCGCATGAAGGGCGTGTTCGCCAACGCCCGCCGGGTGTTCGATGCTGGCCTCAAGAAGAAGGTTACGCCGTACGAACACGGCAAGGACGTTGCGCCGGGATTGCAGGCGGTGGCAACGCTCGGCCATACGCCGGGGCACACCTCGTTCATCCTGTCGTCCGGGAACGACAAGGTGTTCATCCAGTCCGACGTCACCAACAATCCCGCCGTGTTCGTCGCCAATCCGGGCTGGCACCTGATGTTCGATCAGGATCCGCAAATGGCGGAGGCTACCCGCCGCAAGGTCTACGACATGCTGTCAGCCGACAAGATGCGGGTCCAGGGCTTCCACTATCCATTCCCGGCAATCGGCTAGGTTGAAAAGGACGGCACCGGCTACCGGCTGGTCCCGGTGCCGTGGAGCCCGGTCTGAGACCAGGTCTGACTTAACCGTGATGGGAGGCCGCGCCGGACACGGGGCGGCCTTCCGCATTTTGCCTTGACCGGCGATGGAACCGGCCTTATGAGCCGCGCCCATGATCAACGGTTCGACCATCGCCAGTGCTCGCCGCCGCCGCGCCACCGCGGTATGGGCGATCGCTCGCGTCTGAGATCGTCCCTGCCGCCGGATCCATCCCGCGGCTTTCCCCCTTGCTAGAAACGCGGTTTGATCCGGCGGCTCCTTCACCAAGGCAGGAGTTGGAAAATGTATACGCCGCCCATGTTCAAGACCGATCGCGCCGCGAGCCTTGCGTTCGCACAGGCGCGCGGCTTCGGCACGGTCTGTGCATGGGACGGCAGGCGCCCGATCGCCTCGTCTCTGCCGTTCTATCTGGGCCATGCCGAGGACGGCACGCCGCTCGCGCTGTTTCACGTCGCCCGTCACAATCCACTGGTAAAATTGGCCGACGCTGTCACGCCCTGGGTACTCGCGATCAACGGCGCAGATGCCTATGTGACGCCCGACTGGTATGTTTCGGCCGACCAAGTGCCGACCTGGCTTTACCAGGCGGTGCACCTGACCGGACGGGTACGGACGCTGAACGAGGATGAACTCGTTGTGCAGATCGATGCGCTCAGCGCAAAGTTCGAGGACTGGCTGGCGCCGAAGAAGCCGTGGACGTCGGCCAAGATGACGACCGCGCGGCTTGAAGCGCTGAAGAAGGCAATTGTCGGGCTGTCCATGCGGGTCGAGGATGTCGAGGGCAGTTTCAAGCTCAACCAGCACAAGTCCGAAGCCGACTACGCTGCGGTCGCCGCTGGACTCGCAGCACGGCCTGACCACGGTTCGCAGACGATTGCGCAATTGATGCGCGAGACACGGCCGCAAGCCTTTGCCGCAACGACAGACCAAACCGCTTCGCTTGAAGGGAGCATGTGATGAGCCTCTCCGAAACCCGTCAGAACACCGCCGATACGCTCAAGAAGCCCACCGTCTTCGTCGACGGCGGCTCCGGCACCACGGGCCTTGGCATTGCCGAGCGGCTGCGGCTGCAGAGCGACATCGGCGTGAAGAACATCGCCGACGACAAGCGCAAGGATCCGGCCGCCAAGAAGGCGCTGATGGAGGAGGTCGATCTCGTCATCCTCTGCCTGCCCGACGACGCGGCGAAGGAAACCGTCGCGCTGATCGACGGCATGGGCGCCAAGGGCCCTCGCGTGCTTGATGCCTCGACGGCATTCCGGGTCGCACCCGATTGGGCCTACGGCTTTCCGGAACTGGCGCCGGACCAGGCCGACAAGATTCGCAGCGCGAAGAAGGTCTCCAACCCCGGCTGCTATCCGACCGGCGGCATTGCCCTGCTGCGGCCGATCGTCGATGCCGGCCTGCTGCCGGCGAACTATCCGGTCACTGTCAACGCGGTGAGCGGCTATTCCGGCGGCGGCAAGTCGATGATCGCGGACTTCGAGAGCGGCGCTGCGCCGGCCTTCGAGCTCTATGGCCTCGGCTTCGAGCACAAGCATGTTCCGGAACTGCAGCTTTATTCGAAGCTGACGCGGCGGCCGATCTTCGTTCCCTCGGTCGGCAACTACCGCCAGGGCATGCTGGTTTCGGTGCCGCTGCAACTCGACACGCTGCCGGGCAAACCCGGCGGCGCCGACCTGCATGCGGCGCTCGCCAAGCGCTACGCGGGCAGCACCTATGTCTCGGTGATGCCGCTGGACGGCAAGGCGGCGAAGGACGGAAGACTTGAGCCCGAAGCGCTCAACGAGACCAACCGGCTCGAGCTCTATGTCTTCGCCAGCGACAAGCATCACCAGGCGGTGCTGGTCGCCCGGCTCGACAATCTCGGCAAGGGCGCCTCGGGCGCGGCCGTGCAGAACATGCGGCTGATGCTGGGGCTGCCGGACAGGTAACGGGCGCTTCGTGGACGAGCCCACGCTGCAATTCTACCGGCGCAACGCCGAAGCCTATGCGAAGCGCGAGATCGCTTCGCGTCAGGTTCGGCTGGCCAAATTCCTTGCGCTGCTGCCGCCCGGCGCCGCCATCCTCGAACTTGGATGCGGCGCCGGCGCCGACTCCGCCGAAATGCTCGCGCGGGGTTACGACGTCACGCCGACCGATGGCTCGCCTGAAATGGCCGAGGTCGCCTCGCGCCGCCTCGGCCGGCAGGTCAGGACGCTGCTGTTCGACGATCTCGATGCGGTCGCAGTCTATGACGGCATCTGGGCCAACGCCTGCCTGCTGCACGTGCCGCGGGATCAGCTGGCCAACGTGCTGGCACGTATCCGTCGCGCGCTGAAGGCCGGCGGCGCATTCTACGCCAGCTACAAATCGGGCGACGGCGACGGGCGCGATGCGCTCGACCGCTACTACAATTATCCCACCGAAGAATGGCTGCGAGCCACGTACCGGCAGGCAGGCGCGTGGAGCGACCTGTCGATCGAGACCGGCGAGGTCAGGGGCTTTGACGATGCAATGGCGGAGATGTTGTTCGTCCTCGCGCGCAAGAGCCCCTGAACCGCTTCACAGCACCTTGAAGATCGCCAGCGCGAGCACGGCCTGGGCGAGGAAGCCGACGGTGAAGGCCAGCGTGCGGAACACCGGCAGGCCGAGCGTGTAGACGATGAGATGCGCAACGCGCGACCAGAAATAGACGGCGCAGGCCAGCGCGGTCCATTTGGTGGAATAATCGAGATCGCTCAGGATCAGCACCAGCGGCGCGAAGACGACGAGGTTTTCCACCGCGTTATCGTGCGCGAACATCAGCCGGTTCGCCCAGTCGGCCTGCGGCTTGGCGGTGCGGGAGGGGTTGGCCATCGCGCCGGAGAGGCCGCGCACCTGGCAGCGGTTGATGATGTAGGGAATCCAGAGGACTCCCGTCAGGATCACCGTGCAAGACAGCCAGAACAATTCGCGCGTCATCGCTTCCCCCTATTTCAATTTCGACACCCGACCCGGCGGGATGAGGGTTTATAGCGGAGCGCGGCGCGGGACGCTACGCGCGGACCCTGACATAGCTGCCCGGCGCATCCTCGATCGGCGGCAGCACGTCACCGACGGTGCGCGCCGGAACCCGTTCGGCGTCGATGGATTCCAACCATTGCCGCCAGTCCGGCCACCACGATCCCTTGTGCTCGACGGCACCCTTCATCCATTCGGCAACCGACCCGGCCCTGATGTTGTCGTTGGTCCAGTACTGATACTTGCCGCCCGCCGGCGGATTGACGACGCCGGCGATATGGCCGGACCCGGACAGCACATACTTTACCGGGCCGCCGAAGAATTGCGAGCCGTAGAGCACCGATTCGGCCGGCGCGATGTGGTCCTCGCGCGTGGCGAGATTATAGACCGGCACCTTCACCTTGGAGAGGTCGAGCACGGTGTCGTCGAGCACCATGCTGCCGGTCGAGAGGCGGTTGTCGAGATAGCAGTTGCGCAAGTAGTAGGAATGATTCGCCGCCGGCATCCGCGTCGCGTCGGAATTCCAGTGCAGCAGGTCGAAGGCCGCGGGCGGCTGGCCCTTCAGGTAGTTGTTGACGACGTAGGACCAAATCAGGTCGTTCGAGCGCAGCATGTTGAAGGCCATCGCCATCCTGCTGCCCTCGAGCACGCCTGATTCTTCCATGTCGCGCTCAAGCGCGGAGATCTGATCCTCGTCGACGAAGACGAGGAGATCGCCGGCATGGGTGAAGTCGACCTGCGCGGCAAAGAACGTTGCCGATGTCACGCGCTGCTGTCGCTTCTCGGCGAGATAGGCAAGGGTGGTGGCGAGCAGCGTGCCGCCGACGCAGTAGCCGGCGGTATGCACCTTCATCTCGCCGGTCACCTTCTCGATGACGTCCATGGCGGCGAGCGGGCCTTCCCTCATGTAGTCGGCCCAGGTCTTCTTGGCGAGCTCCTTGTCCGGATTGACCCAGGAGATCACGAACACGGTGATGCCCTGGTCGACGCACCATTTGATGTAGGATTTTTCCGGACGCAGATCGAGGATGTAGAACTTGTTGATCCAGGGCGGCACGATCAGGAGCGGCGTGCGCAGCACCGTCTCCGTCGACGGCGAGTACTGGATCAGCTGCATCAGATCGTTCTGGTAGATCACCTTGCCCGGCGTTGTCGCCATGTTGACGCCGACTTGCAGGTTGTCGGGATCGGACTGGCGGATGCGCAGCGTGCCGCGGCCGGCCTCGATGTCCTCGGCCAGCATCTTCATGCCGCGCACGAGATTGTCGCCTTTGGAAGCCAGCGTCTCGCGCAGCACTTCCGGGTTGGTCAGCACGAAGTTGCTGGGCGCGAGCGCATTGCTGATCTGCTGGACGTAGAATTCCGCCTTCTTTCTGGTATGCGGGTCGAGACCCTCGGCGTTCTTGACGAGGTCATGCGCCCATTGCGTCGTCAAAAGATAAAGCTGCATCACGAAGTCGAAGAACTGGTTCGACTTCCACTCCGGATCCTTGAAGCGCTTGTCGCGCGGCGATGGCTCGACCGCAGGTTTGACGTCTTGCTCGCCAGCCATGCGGCGCACCGCCGAGCCCCAGAGGTCGAGATAGGCCTTGCCCAGCTTGTGTTGCAGGTCTGCGGCGCGGTCCTTGTCGGACATCCAGTATTGGGCGACCGACGAGAAGGTCTTGACCACCTCGGCAACTTCACTCGGCGGCTTGTCCGTTACCTCGCCGGCCTGGCGTGGCTTCAGATACGCGGCGAGGGCCTGGCCAGAACTCTCCATCGCGCGCGCGATGTTCATGGCGAACGCGTCCGCGTCGAATTTGGTCTCGGGCTTGTGTTGGGTGCCGACGTCACTCATGTTGCCAATCTAGTCGTTTCACGTCGCTTCGTCACCGCGGGCCAGAGGGCGTTTTCTTTCGATTAACTCTCAGAACTGTGTTGCTGCGCTGCGGCAAAGTTTCGCGATTCCGACATAATCAAGCCTCACCGCTGTCTTCTGTTGTTGCGCCCTTGATCGTCGCGGGGGACAATCGTGTGAACGATTGCTAGGATTTCGCTGCAAGTGGTGGGCCAGCGGGATAAGTAACGGGCGCTAGTTGGGATTCCGCTAAAATGCCGGGTGGAGCAATCAGGCTGTTCGTGACGGGGGCGCTGCTGGCTGCAGCGCTCGCGGCCGGCGGCTGTTCGACCCAGATCGCCGACATGAGCATGCCCTCCGACGCGCCGCCGCGGGCGAAGGAGGCTGGCAGCTACCTGCCGGTGCATGACCTGCCGCCCGACCGGGCCGAGGCCGCGATGAAGCCCGATGAGCAGAAGCGGATCCAGTCCGAGTTGATTGCCGCCCGGGACCGCCAGGCGTCCTCGACTGCCCCGGCCAGCCCCCCCGCCAGATAGGCCCGAAACCGCGCGATTTGCGCTGGCATCGCGGGCCTTGCGTGGTAAAACGCTCGAATTCAACGGTGCGGCGGTTGAACTTGGCATAAGTCCTTGATGGGGCGCGGTCTTGCGCGGAGTTGGGGCTGCGCCGGACCGTCAGCCGTGCCGGTCACCAACTGGATGCCGGCATTCCGGAGCCCGAGATCCATGGAAGAATTTTACCGCATCCGCCGCCTGCCGCCCTACGTGTTCGAAAAGGTCAATCAGGCCAAGGCGGCCGCGCGCAATGCGGGGGCTGACATCATCGATATGGGCATGGGCAACCCGGACCTGCCGGCGCCGCCCCATGTGCTGGAGAAGCTGAAGGAGGTTCTGGGCAAGCCGCGGACCGACCGCTACTCGGCCTCGCGCGGCATCAACGGGCTGCGCAAGGCGCAGGCGGGCTATTACGCGCGCCGGTTCGGGGTGAAGCTCAACCCGGACACCCAGATCGTTGCGACGCTGGGTTCCAAGGAGGGCTTTGCCAACGTCGCACAGGCGATCACGGCGCCGGGCGATGTCGTGCTGTGTCCGAACCCGAGCTATCCCATCCACGCCTTCGGCTTCCTGATGGCGGGCGGCGTGGTCCGCTCGGTGCCGTCGGAGCCGACGCCGCAATTCTTCGAGATGGTGGAACGCGCGATCGTCCACTCGATCCCGAAGCCGATCGCGCTGATCGTCTGCTATCCGTCCAATCCGACCGCCTATGTCGCCGATCTCGATTTCTACCGGGATCTCGTCGCATTCGCCAAGAAGCATGACATCTTGATCCTGTCCGACCTTGCTTATGCGGAGGTCTATTTCGACGACAACAACCCGCCGCCTTCGGTGCTGCAGGTTCCCGGCGCGATCGACGTAACCGTCGAGTTCACGTCGATGTCAAAGACGTTCTCGATGGCCGGCTGGCGCATGGGCTTTGCGGTCGGCAACGAGCGGATCATCGCGGCGCTGGCGCGCGTAAAATCCTACCTCGATTACGGTGCCTTTACGCCGGTCCAGGTGGCGGCGACCGCTGCGCTGAACGGGCCGGATGATTGCATTCGCGAGATGCGTGAAACCTATCGCAAGCGCCGCGATGCGCTGGTCGAGTCATTCGGCCGCGCCGGCTGGGATATCCCGCCGCCGCAGGCTTCGATGTTCGCCTGGGCGCCGCTGCCCAAAGCGTTTGAGGGCATCGGCAGCATGGATTTCGCGACCCTGATGGTGGAAAAATCCGGCGTTGTGGTCTCGCCCGGGGTCGCCTTTGGCGAGCATGGCGAGGGTTATGTCCGCATCGCCATGGTGGAAAACGAGCAGCGAATCCGGCAGGCCGCGCGCGGCGTGCGCCGCTTCCTTGAAAGTGGGATCGAAACGTTGCACAACGTGGTTCCTCTTGCCAATCGGCGCTAGTCTCACCGGCAGGTTTTCACGTCCATGGTCGCACCCCTCAAAGTGGGTATTGCGGGGCTCGGCACTGTTGGCGCCGAAGTTGTCCGCCTCATCGAAGAACAGGGCAGGATGCTGTCCGCGCGCACCGGCCGGGCCATCCATGTCGTTTCGGTGACAGCGCGCTCCAAGGCGAAGAAGCGCGGCGTCAGCCTGCGCGGTATCGATTGGGCAAAGAGCCCGCTGGCGCTCGCCACCGATCCGAATGTCGATTGCTTCGTGGAACTGATGGGCGGCGTCGGCGATCCCGCGTTTCCGGCGGTCGAGGCGGCGCTCAAGGCCGGCAAGTCGGTGGTCACAGCCAACAAGGCACTGATCGCCAAGCACGGCGTCCGGCTGGCGAAAGCCGCCGAAGAGCAGGGCGGCGCGCTGAACTACGAGGCGGCGGTTGCCGGCGGCATCCCAATCATCAAGACGCTGCGCGAAGGCCTTGCCGGGACCAGCGTCAACCGGGTCTACGGCATCCTCAACGGCACCTGCAATTATATCCTGAGCCGAATGGAGCAGGAGGGGCTGACCTTCGATGAATGCCTGAAGGACGCGCAGCGGCTCGGCTATGCCGAGGCCAATCCGTCGTTCGACGTCGACGGCCATGACACCGCGCAGAAACTGGCGATCCTGGCGAGCCTCGCTTTCGGCATCAAGGTGTCGCAGAGCGCGATCTATGTCGAAGGCATTTCCTCCATCAGGCCGGAAGACCTTCGCGCGGCGGAAGAACTCGGCTACCGCGTAAAACTGCTTGGCGTCGCCGTGCGCACCGACAAGGGCATCGAGCAGCGCGTGCACCCGACCATGGTGCCGAAGACGTCATCCATCGCGCAGGTGATGGGCGTCACCAACGCGGTGACGATCGACGGCGAGGGCATTCCGCCGATCACGCTGGTCGGTCCCGGCGCCGGCGGGGCAGCGACCGCAGCCTCCGTGGTTGCCGACATCGCGGATGTGGCGCGCGGCATTCGCGCAACGCCGTTCGGCCGTCCCGTGGACAAGCTTCGCGATACGACCAAGGCGCCGATGGAACGCCATGAAGGCGGCTATTACATCCGCCTGATGGCGCGCGATCTCGCCGGCACGGCGGCGACCATTGCCACGCGGCTTGCCGAGCAGAAGATTTCGCTGGAATCGATCGTGCAGCGCCATCCCGAAGGCGTGGACGCCGCGGGCGCGCCGAAGAGCGGCTCGCCCGTGCCGGTCATCCTGATCACGTATGCTACGCATGAGGATGCGGTGCACCGGGCGCTTGCCGCCGTGCAGAAGGACAAGGTCATCACCGGCCGGCCGCAGGTGATCCGGATCGAGAAGAACTAGCGCGGAGCTGTGCTTCGCGCGCCGCAGGTTTAATGGTGCGGACCATAAGGTCCGGGGACTTTTGAGGAGTATCGAGATGTCGACGCATATTTCCGTTCCGCCGCAAATGTTGCTCGAGCGCATTCTCACGCTTGAGATCGTGCGCGTGACGGAGCGCGCTGCGGTGTCGGCGGCGCGACTGCGCGGCCACGGCCAGGAAAAGCCCGCCGACCAGGCCGCGGTCGATGCGATGCGACGGGAGCTCAACAAGTTGCCGATCGAAGGCACCATCGTGATCGGCGAGGGCGAGCGCGACGAGGCGCCGATGCTGTTCATCGGCGAGAAGGTAGGGCTCAATGCCGGACCGAAGGTCGACATCGCCGTCGATCCGCTCGAGGGCACCACGCTGTGCGCCAAGAACATGCCGGGCGCGATCGCCACCATGGCGATGGCCGACGGCGGCACGCTTCTGCATGCCCCCGACGTCTACATGGAAAAGATCGCGATCGGTCCCGGCTATGCGAAGAACACGATCGACCTCGACGCGCCGCCGGCCGAAAACATCCAGCGTCTCGCCAAGGCCAAGGGTGTGCCGGCTGCCGCCATCACTGCGCTGGTGCTCGATCGTCCGCGCCATGCCGACCTCATCGCGGCCATTCGCGCCACCGGCGCGGCCGTGCGCCTGATCACCGACGGTGACGTCGCCGGCGTGATCCACACCGCAAGCCCCGACGAGACCGGCGTCGACATCTACGTGGGCACCGGCGGTGCGCCGGAAGGCGTGCTGGCGGCCGCCGCGCTGCGCTGCATCGGCGGCCAGATGCAGTGCCGCCTGATCCTCGACACCGCCGAAAAGCGCGAGCGCGCCGCCAAGATGGGCGTCGATGATCCCCGCCTGATCTACGGTATCGAGGACATGGTGAAGGGCGACTGCCTGTTCGCCGCGACCGGCGTCACCACCGGCTCGCTGCTCACCGGCGTCAAGTTCCGCAAGGACAATGTGATCGAGACCGAGACCGTCGTGATGCGCTCCGTCACCGGCACCGTGCGCTACATCAAGGCCGAGCACCGCCAGCTGCAGAAGTTCCACCTCGACTAGCGCTGGGCGAGGCCTGGCCGGTGCGCGAAGACGACCGCGCCGCCCGGGGGTCGCTGCGGCAGGGCTATCTGCCTTCTCAACCTGACAAACAACAAAGAGGGAGTGAGCGTGTCCGACATCTCCGGCGTGAAAGCCCTGGTCTTTGACGTATTCGGTACCTGCGTTGACTGGCGCACCAGCCTGATCGACGATTTCACGAAGTGGTCGGAGAAGCGCGGCATCAAGGCCGACTGGACCGCGCTGGTCGACGGCTGGCGCGCGGTCTATGCGGCCTCGATGGACGAAGTGCGCAAGAACCCGCAAAAGGGCTACGTCATCCTCGACGTGCTACACCGCCGCTCGCTGGAAAAGCTGGTGGCGCAGTTCGACATCAAGGGCCTGACCGAAGCCGATCTGCACCATCTCACAATGGGCTGGCACCGCCTGCATTCATGGCCGGACACCAATGCCGGCCTCGCACGGCTGAAGAAGAAATACATCATCTCGCCGCTCTCCAACGGCAATGTCGCGCTGCTCACCAACATGGCCAAGTTCGCCGGGATGCCGTGGGACCTCATCATGTCGGCCGAGTTGTTCGAGCATTACAAGCCCGATCCGGAAACCTATCTTGGCGCGGCAAGGCTGCTTTGCTTGAAGCCCGAAGAAGTCATGATGGTCGCGGCCCATAACAACGATCTCAAGGCGGCGCGAAAGCTCGGACTGAAGACGGCCTTTGTCGCCAGGCCGACCGAATATGGCCCGCTGCAGAAATACGATTTCGAGGCCAATGATAATTGGGAAGTGGTGGCCAAGGATTTTGGCGGCGTTGCCGACAGGATGGGCTGCTGAAGCGCGAAGATCGTGCTCTGGCCGTTGGCGGGGATCGCGCCGAGCCAGCCAAGACCCTTGTTAGGTCTCGTAGCCGCGCGTCGGATGGATAGCCACCGGCGCGCGGGAGTGGTCCTGATGGAAGCCGCGGCGCTTTCCATCGAGCGAAAGCGGGACGCGCTTGGTGAGCAGCCCATTGCCGCCGGAGGCGGCGATCACGCGGAAGTTCGAGCCGACCAGCCGCACCCGCGCTCTGTCCGCGGCGCCGACGCACGCCCTGCACGATGGCACGGGCCGGCTCGCGCGCGATGGCCTCAAGCTGCTGGCCGACACTGCAAATGCTTGCCTCAGTCGGGGCACCCGCCGCTTTCCTGTGGATCGGCGGGACTCACGAGCGCCTATTGGTGCCTTCGTCGCCAATCTTGCCTAACCAGCGGTTTAATTTCCGCGCTGCTGCAGGTAGTACTACGGAGACCGGTTGCGCGTTGTCTGTGCGAGTCGAATATTTCCGGCGGTCGACCAGGTGCGGGCGGTGGTCGCGCACTGACTATCCGAAGGGGCCATGACGCTTCCCGCATCCGCACTGCCGATCGAGGCGCCGCAGGCGTTCCTCGGCGTTGCCAGGTCGGCGACCGGAAAGCTCTGGCGCGACCGGCTCGACGCGCGGGGGCAGGCGCGGGCGCTCGCGATCGCGCAGCGCCACCAGCTGCCGGAAATGCTGGCGCGGGTGCTGGCGGGCCGCGGCGTCGAGATCGATGCGGTGCAGGATTTTCTCGATCCGACCATCCGCAAGCTGATGCCCGATCCCTTCACCGTCACGCAGATGGAGGCGGCAGCAACGCGCATCGCGGATGCGGCGATGCGCGGCGAGAAGGTCGCGATCTTCGGCGACTATGACGTCGACGGCGCGACGTCGGCGGCGCTGCTCGCCTGGCACTTGCGGCATTGCGGGCTCGATCCGCTGATCCACATCCCCGATCGCCTGTTCGAGGGCTACGGCCCCAACACTGAAGCGGTGCGCATGCTGGCAGGCAAGGGCGCCACGCTGTTGGTAGCGGTCGATTGCGGCACCACCAGCATCGAGCCGCTGGCGGAAGCCAGGAAGCTCGGGATGTCCGTCGTCGTCATCGACCATCACCAATGCGGCGAACAATTGCCCGAGGTCGACGCGCTGGTGAACCCGAACCGGCCGGACGATCTCTCCGGGCTCGGCTATCTGGCCGCTGTCGGCCTCGTGCTGGTTACGCTGGTCGCGGTGAACCGTGAACTGCGCCAGCGCGGCTTCTGGAGCGCGGAGATGCCGGAGCCGGACCTGCTCGGCGCGCTGCATCACGTTGCGCTCGGAACCGTCGCGGACGTCGCGCCGCTGACCGGGCTGAACCGCGCCTTCGTCGCCAAGGGGCTGATCGCGATGCGCCGGCGCGACCATGTCGGTCATACCGCGCTGATGGACGTGTCGCGGCTGAACGGCCCGCCCGAAGCCTGGCATCTTGGCTTCATGCTGGGCCCGCGCATCAACGCGGGCGGGCGCATCGGCCGCGCCGATCTCGGGGTGCGGCTGCTATTGGAGGGCGATGTCTCCGAGGCCGCGCGGATCGCCGCCGAGCTCGACCGCCTCAACAGCGAACGGCGGCTGATCGAGCAGGCGGCGGAAGCGCAGGCCGAAGCCGAGGCGCTGGCCTCGCTCGGCCTCGAGGACAAGGGCGCGGTGATCGTCACGGCGTCCGAGGGCTGGCATCCCGGCGTCGTGGGCCTGGTCGCCGCGCGGTTGAAGGAAAAATTCGCGCGGCCGGCGTTCGCGATTGCGCTGGAGCCCGGCGGCATCGGCACCGGCTCGGGCCGCTCCATCTCCGGCGTCGATCTCGGCAAGGCGGTGCGGCAGGCGGTGCACGACGGCCTTCTGATGAAAGGCGGCGGCCATGCCATGGCCGCGGGCGTAACGCTGCGCAGGGAGCGGCTGGCCGAATTCCGCGCCTTTATGGAAAGCGCGCTCGCTGCCGATGTGGCCAATTCCCGCCATGAAAACGAGGTGTTCATCGACGGCGCAGTGGCGGCGCGCGCGGTGACGCCCGAATTCGTCGGCACGCTCAGTCGCGCCGGCCCGTTTGGCGCCGGCAATCCGGAGCCGGTCATCGCGCTGCCGTCGCACCAACTCGTCTTCGCCGACGAGGTGGGGCAGGCGCATTTGCGCCTGCGCTTCAAGTCCGGCGACGGCGCAATCGTCAACGCCATGGCGTTCCGTGCCGTCGGTCAGAAGCTCGGCAATGCGCTGCTGCAGAACCGCGGCCAGCAATTGCATGTCGCGGGTTCGCTCGCCGTGGACCGTTGGCAGGGGGCCGAACGTGTGCAAATGCGTGTAGCCGACGTCGCCGTGCCCGACGAGGGACCGGCGATAATCAGGTAGCGAACAAGAAAAACGCAGGGAGTGAATATGGTGGGGCAGGTTGCAGGCAAGGTGGCGCTGGTCACGGGCGGATCATCCGGAATTGGCGCGGCGTGCGTCGAACTGCTGGCGCGCGAGGGTGCGTCGGTCGCGGCGACCGATATCGACGACCTCAACGGCCCGGAGCTCGTTGCCCGGGTCAGGAAAACCGGCGGCGAGGCGACGTTCTGGCATCAGGACGTCACCAGCGAAGCGCGATGGACCGAAATCGTGGCCGAGGTGGTCGCGCGTTACGGCCGCCTCGACATCCTCGTCTCCAATGCCGGCATCGGAATCGGCGTGCCCTCGATCACACAGATGACGCTGGACGACTGGCGGCGGCAGAGCGCGATCAATCTCGACGGCGTGTTCTTGTCGGTGAAGCACTGCCTGCCGGCGATGCGCAAGGGCGGCCGCGGCGGTTCGATCATCCTGATGTCGTCGCTCGCGGGCCTGCGCGGCGCGCAGTCGCTCGCAGGTTACTGCGCGACCAAGGGCGGCGTGCGGCTGTTCGCCAAGGCCATCGCGATGGAATGCGCCTCGTTTGGCGACGGCGTGCGCGTCAATTCCGTGCACCCCGGCATCATCGATACCCCGATCTGGGGCAAGATCCCGACCAGCGCCAGCGGACACGGCCAGAACGCGCCGATCGATCCGGAAGAGCGTGCAAGGCTCGCGACTCCGTTCGGTCGTGCCGGCCACGCCATGGAGATCGCGCAGGGCGTGCTTTATCTCGCCTCGGACGCCTCGAGCTACGTCACCGGCATGGAGCTTGTTATCGACGGCGGTATGAACGCAGGGGGAGCGTTGCGAATGCCCGACGCGCCCGCGTTTCCCACGCCGGATTTCGCGCGGTAGCCAGGCGCGGGCAATATCGTCAGGTTCTCCTCATCCAGAACGAGGCGGGCTCGACATCTGATGAGCTCACAAAATCCAGCTGGTCCTTGATCGCGTGCACCGGGATTTCGATCCTGAAATTCGGGTTCATGCTGAGGAAAGCCTGCAGCATGTATTGCTCGTTCCAGAAGAAGCGGAATGTCCTCAACCAGGCTTCCGGGTAGTCGTCGGGCAGGAAGATGTCGTGCACGTGAAGGATCACGCCCGGCGCCAGCGTGGGCATGATTTCCAGGATTTCATAGACCACGTCACTGTCGAACCTGACGACGTGCGTGGAATCGATGAACAGGATGTCACCGGATTCCAGTTCCTGGAATTTGGCCAGCGGCACATCCTGCAACGGCTTTTCGATGATCTCGGCCTTGATTGCGTCATTGCGTAGATAATCCGGCAAGAACGGCTCAATACAGGAGAACCGTGTTTCCAGCGATCCATCCCTGATCGCCGCATCAATCGCAAAGCTGCTCATCCCGGAGCCGATCTCGATGACGCGCTTTGGCTTGGCCTCTCGCACTGAGGCGTAAAGCAGCGCTGCATCCAGCGGGTGGAAGCCGGCGTTGTTCGGATTGAATCCGTTCGCTCCCGACAGCAGGCGCGCAATGCCCTCCTGATAGCGAGAAAGAAGCTCGCGTGCACGCTGTGCGCCGCCGGCGATATCCAGTTGAATTCCGGCAAGACGGGTCGGCCTCCGCCTGGAAGTGTCGGAGTCGTTTGGAATGGGCGTGTAGTAGTGAACGGGCAGGATATGTAATCCCTTGCGTTCCGCGTATTCGAACAGCGGCCCCCGCCAGAGCTGCCAATAGCCGTTATACAGGCCGGATGATTGGAGGGCGTTGACGCCGAATTTGGCAGTCATGTCACGCAATTTGGCTCTTAGCCGGCCGATCATCGATCATTTCCATTGAGAATGGGCGGCCGAAGTCCTACTCCACGTAGCTATCCCCGCCTAGCTCTGATCGGACGCTTCAAAAAACTTTCATGAACGCAACCTAAAGCGACGCGTGCGGTAACGGCGTCGAACGTTGCGGGGTTAGCTACCCTGCCTCAGACGCGCGAGAACTTTCAGTCCGCCGTAACCGTCGGCGGGCAGCAGGCCCATCTTGGTCTGGTAATCCTTGACGGCCTTCATGGTGTCGTTGCCGACGCGGCCGTCGGTGCCGCCGGTATCGAAGCCGGCTCTTGTCAACCGCGTTTGCACTTCCTGCACTTCCGCAAGCGTCAAGGCGCGTTCGGAGCCGGGGAAGGGATTGATGAAGGGCGGTGCGCCCTGGATACGATCGCCGAGATGGCAGATCGCCAGTGCGTAGTTCATCGAGGGATTATAGCTCTTCACCGAATAGAAGTTCGGACCCAACAGGAACGCCGGGCCGCCGGCGACCGGCACCCACATCTGTGCCGACGCACTCGGCTGCGGAAACGGCTGGCCGTCGGCGCGGGTGACGCCGCTACTCGCCCACGCCGCATAGGTGCGGCTGCCGCTGGGGGCGCCACCGGACGCGCGGACCTCGTAGCCCCAATGTTCACCACGGTGATACTTGCCGCGGTTGAGCAGGTATTTCGCACTTGCGCCGAGCGCGTCGTCCGGCTTGCCGAACGGCGAGACCTTGCCGTCGCGGTCATAGTCGATGCCGACATTGAGCCAGACTTCCGGCATCCATTGCGTGTGGCCCATTGCGCCGGCCCAGGAGCCGCGCATCTCTTCCGGCGTGCTCCAGCCGCGATCGACGATCTTGAGTGCGTTAATCAGCTCGGTCTCCCAATAGGCCTTGCGGCGCGGCTCGTTCCAGGCGAGTGCGGCGAGCGCTGGGAAAACCGGTTTCATGTGGTTCTGCTGCACGAGCGGATCGCCATAGGCGGACTCGACGCCCCACAGGGCCAGGAGCGTGCCGCGCTCGACGCCAAAGTCCTGCTCGATCCGGGCGAACAGCGCCTCGTTCTTCCGCAAGGCCTCCTTGCCGTTGATGATGCGCCAGTCGGAGACGCGACGGTTGATGTATTGCCAGATCTGCTCGTGGAATTCCGGCTGCTTCTGCATCTGCCGGAACACCGACATGTCAGGTTCGATGCGGCCCATCACACGGGTCCAGGTTGCATCAGAAATACCCCGGGCCTGCGCGCGGGCGCGGAACGCGTCGCGCCATTGATCGAAGCCGGGTGGGTTTGCTGCCAGTGCCGGGGCTGCGAACAGGGCAGTTGCGCCGGCGGCCGCCTTGAGCAAGGTGCGGCGCGTGGGCAGGACGATGGAATCGGGCTGTTTCATCCGGCTATTCTAGCGGCGCTGCCTGCCGGCACCAAAAGGCAAGACGCCGCGGGAACTGATTTTCCTGCAGTTTGTGGCGATTTTGGACAGCCGGGGCGTGCTGTTCTGGGGCCTGGCACGGCCGCGGGCCACCGTTATAAGGGCATTTGCAAGAACGAGAGCACGGCTGGGTCACCCGAGGGAATATCAATGTCACATGCGCGCAGCGAGTACACGGACTTTCAGAAACTGGCGCCCGATGCCTTCGAGATCGTGCGCGCGCTGGGCCAATTGGCCGCCAGGGCCGGCATCGACAAGCAACTGCTCGAGCTCATCAAGATACGCGCGTCGCAGATCAATGGCTGCGCCTTCTGCCTGCAGTATCATATCCTGCAGTCCGAGACGCTCGGCGTGCCCGAGGACAAGATCAATCTCGTTGCCGTCTGGCGCGAGGCGCCGCAATTCTCGCCGCGAGAACGCGCCGCGCTGGCGTGGACGGAAGCACTCACCATGCTGCCGCACGGTGTCGGCGACGATGTCTTCGCGCAAGCGAGCGCCGAGTTCAGCGAGCGCGAGCTGATGTACCTGACGTCGGCGATTGCCTCGATCAATACCTGGAACCGGTTCGGCGCCGCCTACCGCTGGACGCCGCCCGCGCGTCAGAAGAACGCGAGTGCGGCCGCTTCGTAGGCTAGTTCTCGCCGCCCTGACGAGGATCGCGTCGGACGGCTTCCGCAGGCAGGACGTGAGCGACCGCGGCGGCTACGGGATCGTTGCCCAACTCGCGACCGCGGGCGCCGATCAGTCGCTCATACGCCGATATCAGCGTGATGTAGGGATTGACCCAGAGCCAGCCGTCGCGCGTGAACACCTGGACGTCAAAATGCAGATGGCGGCTGGTGCCGGCCGGACGGTCGAGATAGTTCGAGACCACGCCGATACGGTCGCCCTCGATGACGCGGCGGCCATTGAGCAGCCCGTCGGCATCCATCGCTGACGGGTTCATGTGCATGTAGCGAAAGCGGATGTGCTCGGTGCGGGTGTTGACCTGCAGCGTCGCGGCCTGCTGCTTGGGCGCGCGGATGACGACGGCGTCGCGCACCGCAACGATCGTCTGCCGCTTGTCGTCGCAGACCTCCTTGTTTTCCTCGCTCGCGCAGGGCCGCGGCCTTATATCCTGCCCCTGATGGCCGAAGCCACTGGCGCACTGCCCGACATTAAAGCTGCGGTCTTCGCAGAAATTGTCCCGCCATGGATACACGCCGTCCACCAGTCGGGTCTTGTCGCGCCTCGAAAATGATTGGGACCGGATCGCGACCGGCACGCGCACCAGCGGAAAACGGATTTGCGAGTAAACCGTGTGGTCGGCGCGGCCGGACTGCCGGCGTGCGCCGGTTCGGGCAATGATGTCGCCGCTCCGGCGATAGGTGAAGTCGGCCGAAGCCGCTACCGGGCGGTCGGCGGCGATGGAGACGATGTCCTTGCGTTGCCGTGACGGCAGGCCGCCGACGACCCGCAAGGCTTTCAGGAAGCGTTCGGCAACGGGATAGGCTTCGCGGCAGGCCAGCCGCCTCGGCCGCGGTGCGGAGTCCAGGCACTGGATTGACACCACGTAGGGCACGCCGAACTTGGTGAAGGCGTAGCGTACATAGCCTTCGCGGATGAAGCGGCGCATGTCGGGAAATTGTGCCGCGAGCGATTTTACCGGATCGCCCTTGCCGCCCGCGGGGTCGGCGAGATCGTAGACCAGCAGCGAGCCCGTGATCTGCACTTCAACGGGCCGGGCAAATGTCCGGTGCGGCAGGCCTTCGCCGGCGCCGGGCGCAAGCGAAAAGGTGGCGTCGTAACCGGAGAGCCCGGCATGGAAGACGTCGACGGGCAGAAACTCCGACTGATAGCGCGCGACATCGGCCGAAACAGCCGCGCCGTTCTGCCTGGCCTCGACCCAGGCCGACGTGTCGAACGGCAACAGCACCGGAATCGGGCTGCGGCCGATGCCGGTGAAAATCTCCGAGGTGATGGCGTTAAGCTGCACCAGCGCCGGCATCGAGCGCGGGTCGGCAGCGGCGAAGCGCTGCTGGATGGGGAAGCTGAAGGTAAAGGCGGCGGCAGGTTGGCCGCTCACCTCGGTCCGGAACTGGTCGAGCGCGGCGCGCCATTCGACGCGCATCGCCGAGATCGGGGGAGTGCGGAATTCATCCGCCGCGGCGAGACCACAGGCGGCCAGTTGCACAACAACGGCCGCCGCCAAACGCAGGAAACACCGATCAGCCCTTCGCTCCAACTGCCGCGCCCCCCGGCGACGTCCGCCTTCCCAGGGGAATCAGTTTAGTCCTTTGCGCGCTCGACGTAAGACCCGTCTTCGGTCATGACGACGATCCGTGTCCCTGCGGCCACATGCGGCGGTACCGAAGTGCGCACGCCGTTGGAGAGAATGGCCGGCTTGTAGGACGACGAGGCCGTCTGGCCTTTGGTCACCGGCTCGGTTTCAACGACTTCGAGCGTCGCGCGCTGCGGCAGGGTGATCGCGACCGGGTTCATCTCGTGCATCGAGACTTTCACCGACATATTTTCTTGCAGGTACGGTGCAGCGCTGCCGACGATTTCCTTCGACACCTGGATCTGGTCGTAGGTCTCGGCATTCATGAAGTGGAAGCCGTCGGCGTCTTCGTAAAGGTAATTGAAGTTGCGGTCCTCGACGGTGGCCTTTTCGACCTGGTCGGTGGTCTTGTAGCGCTCGGACACCTTCACGCCGTCGCCGATACGGCGCATTTCGATCTGGCTGACCGGGGTTCCCTTGCCGGGATGGATGTTTTCGGCGCTGAGAACGACATAGAGCTTGCCGTCCTGCTCGATGATGTTGCCCTTGCGGATGGAGCTGGCGATGACTCTCAAGGCTTTTTTCCCGAATTGCTGGCTTCCGGCCGATCCGGGCAAATGCGCCCATGGCCTGCGGAGGCGGTTTCGGCCGCAACATACTGATTTAGCCCGAGGATGCTACTCTTTTCCGGCCCTTTCGGGGGATACCGACCCCCTTGGGACCACCGGGTCGGGTCAGCCGTGGCGGACCTTTGGCTTGGGCAGCATCCGCGTCCTGGCGTTGTGTTCGGCGAACGCGGCCGGCACCGAGAATTTGCCGGTCTGGGTGTCGTAAACGCAGCGCCAGCCTTCGATCCATGGCGTAGCCTTGTCGTTGCCCTGGATGTCGAACTGCAGGGTGATCACGATATAGCGGTTGTCGGGCCACTTCATGCCCAGCCAGGCGTAGTTTTCTTCCATCCCCTTGAGCAGGTCCGCGCGCTGGTGATTCAGCTCGTTGGGATCCCTGGGCATTCCCCTGGAGATCGGCTGGGTGAAGAAGTAATCCCAGGCGAGTTCGCCCAGCGGCTTCTTTGTCGCCGGCACGAAACGGTTGCCGTCGCCGTCGCGCTTGTAGAGCAGCAGCGTCGCGAAACCGGCGCCGGTGCCCTGCATGCGCACCAGCCATCGGCTGTTGGATGAGAAGCGGAATCCCGCAGGATAATGCGCGAGATCCTCGTCCTCGTCGCGGTTGAGCAGGAAGGCGTTCTTGTGGTCCTTGTCGAACAGCCAGAACTGGTAACTGAAGCCGGCGTCGCCGCCGTCCCGAGAATACTGCTCGATTGTCAGCGTCTTGTCGGGCGACTCGGATGTCTTGATGTCGTCGAGCAGCTTCATGTCCGGTCCCGGCCCCTCTGCTTTGGCGGGCGCCGAGGCGAAGGCGGTGAGCACGACAAGTCCGATTCCGAATACCCAGCCGCTGCACATGACCTTGATCAATCCGTTCGCTGCGCATGGGACTCGCGATCCCGACTGGAGGTTCAGTCGAAGGATGTGGACAAGGCTTGAGTCTTTGGACATGAAGGCCGGATGCGGTGGCCGCCGGCCATCAGATCGATTTATATCGCTCGAAAAAGTCAGTAATATAAATGGTTTATAGACTTATCCTCATAAATCACATGCGTGCGCCGCGCGTTGCACGGGCCAGCCAGTAATGGTGGCGTCTGGCCAGTCATCGCCCTGGTGGTCGCCGGCGCGGCATGTCGACCGCAAGCCGTTCCTGCTGGCGCGGCGGGAGATCACGCGCGCCATCCGCGGCTGGTTTGACGGGCAGGGATTTTCCGAGGTCGAGACCGGCGTCCTGCAAGTTTCGCCCGGCAATGAGACGCATCTTCACGCGCCGCGCACGGAGCTCGTCCTTGGCGATGGCAGCCGTGCGGTGCGTTACCTGCGCACCTCGCCGGAATTCGCATGCAAGAAGCTGCTCGCCGCGGGCGAGCCAAAGATCTTCGAGTTCGCCCGCGTGTTCCGCGACCGCGAGCGCGGCGATCTGCATCTGCCGGAATTTACCATGCTGGAATGGTACCGTGCCGGTGCCGCATACGACGCCATCATGGCCGACACGATCGTGGTGATCGCGCATGCGGCGCGAGCAACCGGGATCGGCAATTTCTCGTTCCGTGGCAGGAACTGCGATCCCTTCGCCGAGCCGGAGCTTTTGAACGTGGCGACGGCCTTCGACCGCTTTGCCGGCATCGATCTCTTGGCGACCATTCATGGCGGCGAGGGCGATCGCGCGGCGCTGGCGGCAGTCGCGAAGGATCGTGCACGCATTGCCGAGGACGATACCTGGTCGGACATCTTCAGCAAGGTGCTGGTCGAGCATGTCGAGCCGAACCTGGGGCAGGGGCGGCTGACGGTGCTTTTCGAGTATCCGGCGCCCGAAGCGGCGTTGGCGCGCCCCAGCGCTTCGGATCCGCGCGTCGCCGAGCGGTTCGAGATCTATGCGTGCGGCGTCGAGCTCGCCAACGGTTTTGGCGAACTGACCGATGCCGGGGAGCAGCGCCACCGTTTCACCGCCGCGATGGACGAAAAACAACGCCGTTACGGCGAACGTTATCCGCTGGATGATGATTTCCTCGCTGCCGTCGCCGATATGCCGGAGGCAAGCGGCGTGGCGCTCGGCTTCGATCGGCTGGTGATGCTGGCCAGCGGTGCGCTGAGGATCGACCAGGTGGTATGGACGCCGCCGGCAGGAGAGGCATGAACAGGATCGCCCCGAAACTTGCGGCTACCTTGCGCCAGCCGGCAGAGCTGGTGGCGCACGGCCTGGCGCCGGCGTCGGCGCTGGCCGAGCTGGAGCAAATTGCTGCACGCTATGCGATTGCCGTGACGCCCGAGATCGCCGCGCTGATCGAGCCGGATGATCCGGCCGACCCCATCGCGCGGCAGTTCATCCCGGGCGCGGGCGAACTCGTCGCGGCGCCGGGCGAGAATGCCGATCCGATCGGCGATGACGCCCATTCGCCGGTGCCCGGTATCGTGCATCGCTATCCCGACCGCGTGCTGTTCAAGCTCGTCCATGTCTGCGCTGTGTATTGCCGGTTCTGCTTCCGCCGCGAGATGGTCGGGCCCGGCAAGCCCGGTGCGCTCTCCGATGACGCTTACCGCGGCGCGCTCGACTACATCCGCGCGAATGATGAGATCTGGGAAGTGATCCTGACCGGCGGTGATCCCTTGATGCTGTCGCCGCGCCGGCTCGCAGAGATCATGGCCGATCTCGCCGCCATCGATCATGTCAGTATCGTCCGCATCCACACCCGCGTGCCGATCGCCGATCCTGCGCGCGTCAGCGCCGGCATGGTCGCGGCGCTGAAAGTTTCGGGCGCAACGACCTGGGTTGCCATCCACGCCAACCATTCGCGCGAATTTTCGCAAGCTGCGCGCCTCGCCTGTGCGCGTCTTGCCGATTCCGGCATCCCGCTGGTCAGCCAGTCGGTGCTGCTGCGCGGCGTCAATGACGACGCGGCAACGCTGGAAGCGCTGATGCGCACCTTCGTCGAAAACAGGATCAAGCCGTATTATCTGCATCACGGCGATCTGGCCCCCGGCACAGCCCATCTGCGCACCACGCTCGAGCGCGGGCAGGAATTGATGCGCGGCCTGCGCGGTCGTGTCTCGGGCCTGTGCCAGCCGGAATATGTGCTGGATATTCCCGCGGGCCACGGCAAGGCGCCGGTCGGACCGAGCTATTTGTCGCAGCCGGAATCGCCGCAACGTGATAGCTTCGGGGAAGCGCGTTATCGCGTCGTCGATTATTGCGGTGAGGTGCATCTCTATCCGCCGCCGCAATCGTCATGAGCGACGAAGGAAAGCGGCCGGGGCCGCCGGAAGAGGGCAGTCGTGCGATCGAAAACGCTGTCATGGCCGGCTTTTTCGTCGTGCTGGTGGTCGCAGGCATATGGTTGCTTGGCACCATGGCTGATGTGCGAAAAGCGCAGGATTGTGCTGCCCAGGGACGGCGAAACTGTGCAACAATCGACGTGCCCGAACGGACGCGTTGATTGAGGCGGAATGAAACAAATCGAAGAAAATGGGAGAAGTGGGATGCGTAAAACCCTTCTGTCGGTGGCACTGGTTCTATTGATCGGCGCGCCCGCCGGGTTCGCCCAGAGTGGCGGTACGTCGACTGCGGTAAAGAATCCCGGCGGCGGTGGTGGCGGCGTACTGCCGGCCCCGGTCGGCCACCGCCAGCCGCGCGCGGGAGACGTTCCCGATGACAAGAACGTCAACCCGAGCGACTTCCTCGCCAAGGAAAACGCGACGCTCGACAAGAAGCTCAAGAGCATCTGCCGCGGCTGCTGAGCCGGCGGGCGCATCGACGCCGCGCCCGCTTGTGGTTTTCCTACGCCGACAACTCGCTGACGCCACGCCCACGCGCGCTCCCTCGTGTCTCGACCGCATCGGCCAGCCGCTCCAGCGCGGTGACGGTGGTCTCACAGTCGATGCAGCCGTCGGTGATGCTCTGCCCGTAGGCGAGCGGCTTGCCCGGCTGTACGTCCTGCCGGCCTGCGACCAGATGGCTCTCGATCATCACGCCCATGATGCGGCGTTCGCCGGCGCTGACCTGCCGCGCGATGTCGGCGACGACGAGCGGCTGGTTTTCCGGCTTCTTGTGGCTGTTGGCATGGCTGGCGTCGATCATGATGTGCGGCTTGACGCCGGCTTTCGTCAGATCGGCGGCCGCCGCCTCGACGCTGGCGGCGTCATAGTTCGGCTTGCTGCCGCCGCGCAGGATGACGTGGCAGTCCTCGTTGCCTGAGGTCGCCGCGATCGCCGAGCGGCCGCCCTTGGTCACCGCCATGAAATGGTGTGGATGCGACGCCGACTTCACCGCATCCGCGGCGATCCGGACATTGCCGTCGGTGCCGTTCTTGAAGCCGACCGGGCAGGAGAGGCCCGAGGCCAGTTCGCGATGGATCTGGCTTTCCGTGGTGCGCGCGCCGATTGCAGCCCAGCTGACGAGATCGGCAATATATTGCGGCGTCGTCATGTCAAGGAATTCGGTGCCGGCGGGCAGGCCGAGATTGTTGACGGCGGCGAGCACGCTGCGCGCCAGGCGAAGGCCCTTGTTGATGTCGAAGCTGCCGTCGAGATCGGGATCATTGATCAGGCCCTTCCAGCCGACCGTGGTGCGCGGCTTCTCGAAATAGACCCGCATCACGATTTCGAGGCGATCGGCGAGGCGCTCGCGCACGGTGGCCAGCCGTTCGGCGTAGTCGATTGCGGCTGCGGGATCGTGGATCGAACAGGGGCCGACCACGACCAGCAGCCTGTCATCGGCGCCGTTCAAAATCGCGTGGACGGCGTTGCGCGCCGCCATCACGACCCGTGTCGCGGTCAGCGTTCGCGGGATCTCGCGCATCACCTGCTCGGGGGTACTGAGCTCTTTCAATTCGCGGATGCGAAGATCGTCGGTGGTACTCAACATGGCAAAGTTCCTCCTGGTTCTTGCGAGGACCTGCCGGCCAAAGAAAAAGCCGCCAGGTCTGGCGGCTGGTTCGGATATTGGCTGCAACTTCTACTTCTAGAGTGCGCGCGATCCTCCCGCCGCCAGCGAGCTGTCGTAGCTAAAGTACCAATAAGAGCTGGTGGCGCGGTTGATCATGGCAGGACAGATAGTCCAGCCGCAGCCGCTTGTCATCCCCCATGGGTGCGAACATGCGCCAAGTGTTGCCGATCGGTATCAGGCTTTGCGGTATCAGCTTTGCGGTATCAGACCTTGCGGTATCAGGCCTTTCGGGCAGCCAGCGCCATCCCGATAAGGGTGGCGCCACCGAACATCATGTTGAGGCCGGCGAGCAGGCCGATGGCCCATTCCGCCGAGCCCGGCAGGCCGGCAAAGATCAGGCCGGCGATGATGATGTCCATCGCGCCCGAGATCAGCAGCCACGACCAGCGCTCGGACAGTTCGCGGCGATGCTCCAGCGCGTAGAGAATGGTGGCGACCCCTTCGGCGAGGAAATAGGCGCCGACCACGACCGTCAGCGTCAGCACGCCCTGCGCCGGTTTCGCCAGCAGGACAGCGCCAGCGAGCACGGCAAGCGCCGCCGATAACAGCGACCACCAGAACCCCGGCATCTCGCGCGCCCAGTATGTCGCGACGAGGCCAAACATGCCCATGACCAGGAATAGCCAGCCGAGTAGGATCGTCACCGCAAGGCTCGCCACCTGCGGCACGATCACGGCGGCAACGCCCATGACCGCGAGCAGGATGCCTTCGACCAAAAAGGCCTTCCAGTGCCGGCGCACGGCCTCGCGCATCCCGGCCTGCATTTCATTGAGATCGTGGGGGAGGGTCATTGCCAAAACTCTGAGCTGCCAAAAATCGATGTCGGATTATAGCTTGCGTGTATGCTGCCCAGTCAAACCTATTCGGCCTGACCGGATGCCGGCGAAAATCCTTCCGAGGCGGCGCGCAGGCGGTTGCGGCCGAGGAAATAGACGGCGGTGGTGGCGATCAGCAGCGCCGCGCCGACCACGATGGCGACCAGCCCGACCGATCCGGCGACCACGCTCATGTTGCGATCGGGATTGATCAGCCAGCGATGCGCCGCGCCGAGCAGGAACGCAAGGCCGGCAAAGCCGGCGCCGCCGCCGAACACGAGCAGCGCCCACATCCGTCGCAGTTCGCTCAGCCGCTCCCGCGCCAATTCCGTGCGCGGGGCGTGGTGGCGTCCGACGCGGCGTATCAGGCGAACGGCAAAACCGATGGAAGCAAAGCCGATCAGGATGCTAATGGCGCCGAGCAGCATCCGCGTCGTGGATGGAAGATCCGGGTTCTGCTGCAGCACCAGCAACGGGAAATCGAACGCCGCATGCAGCGCGATCGGACCCAGCAGCACCATGGCCCAGCTCGAAATACGCGACCAGTCGCGATGGTGCCGGTTGGCGCCGAGCGCCGTGCCGGAGCGCGCAATCGCCAGATAGGCGCCGGCGATGATGCCGAGCGCGCCGTGGAACGGCACGGTCAGCACGCTGCGCAGCGCCGCCAGCGAACGCCAGATGTCGGCGTGCTGCACGAGATAGGCGAGGTTTTCATACGCCGCAAAGCCGAGCCCCGCCGCTGCGCCATAGACCACCGTGTCCATGGGATCGACGCCCCGGCTGCGGCTGCGCATGCCGACGGCGACGATCACGAGCACCTTGACGATCTCCTCGGGTGCGGCGACGCCGAGCAGCGAATGCAGCACCATGCCGAGCCAGTGATGGTCGGCGCTGGCCAGTACGATCTTGGCGAAGGGAGCGCGCGCCAGGCCAAGCAGGGAAATGCTGGCCGCGCCGAGGAAAAAGGCGGACCAGACCCGCGCCGGCGGCCCCGGCCGCTCGCCCGTCGCGATCACCAGCCACAGGAACAGCAGCGCCGGTGCAACCGCCGCGGTGCCGATCACGGTGGGGAGGGATTCAAGAAGCAGCATCACTCCCACGCAGATAGGCCAGATTTGCGCCGTTATCCACCGTGGCGGCCAAGCGATAACGTGCGGCGGCACGCCGCGGCCACGACGGGTAGACGAAATGCACGCCCCCTGCGTCACTTCCGGACGTGGGTGATCAATTCCTCGACCATCCAGTAGCCGGAAAGATAGACCCCGGCGCAGATTGCCATCAGGCCGAACGCCAGCCACACCCAAAGGGGTGCGGTCTCCCGCTCTCGCTGCTGTTTCATGGACCCTCTCAAGCCCGGCAACGCATCCAACCGCGACCGGGCCGCGGGAACAAGGGGCCGCGTGGTCACGGCCGGAAAATATGATGGGATTTGCTGCCCTCGACGGCTGGCTGCGAAGGTAATACGCTGCGACCGTTGTGGCGCGGGAAAATTGGAGCATCACATGTATCGACTTTATTGCATTGCGACGGCGGTAGCCGCAGTTGGTTTGGTCGGCTTGCCGGCGAGCGATGTTTTTGCCCAGGGTTCGGCAGCCGGCGCTGCAGCGGCCCCGGCGGCGGCGGCGCCTGCATCGCCCCCGCCTGCGGCAGCGCCCGCCGCAGCACCGCCGCCTGCCGCCACCACAACGACGGCTCCTGCGGATAAGCCGGCGGCCGACAAGACCGGCGACGACAAGCCCGCCAAGAAAAAGAAGACGGCCGCCAAGAAGGGCGGCCAGAGCGAGCTCGATCGCTCGATCGAATCCGGGACGGTGCCCTCGCGCTACAAGAGCCGGATTCCGAAGGAATATCAGGGTTCCATTCCCTGGGGCCGCTAAGCGGCGCCAGCGGCGTTTGATTGGACCGAAGATTCGGCTGGTTCTGCGCACCTCTCCCCGGCAGGGAGAGTTCGATTTGCGCAGCAAATCGGGTGAGGGCGCCCCGTTCCACGGATAGGCCGTGACCCCTCACCCGCCGCTCCGCCGCAGCCGAAGCTCCGCTTCGGCGTCTTTTCGAAGAACGTCCGTCGGGTGCGGCCTCTGCCTCCCGGCAGGGGAGCGGTGCATTGCGCCGCCGTCTCATCGCGCCAGCAATTTCCGGCACGTCTCGACGAATACTTCCGCGCCGATGACGATATCGGCGTCATCGGTGTTTTCGATCCAGTGATGGCTGATGCCGCCGATCGACGGCACGAACAGCATGCCCGCCGGCATGATGGTGGCGAGTATTTGCGCGTCATGGCCGGCGCCGCTCGGCATCCGCAGCGACCGGCCGCCGGCAAGCGCGGCGCTGGCGGCCTCGATCGTGTCCTGGAACGATGCATCCATCGTGGCGGGCGCGCCGGTGCGGATGCGTTCGACGCTGACGGAGCAGGGGCCCTGCGCGGTGACCTCGGCCGCCATGCTGCGCAGCTTCTCCTCCAGGCGCTCGATCACGGTCGCGTCGGCATCGCGCATCTGAAACAGCATCCCCGCACGGCCCGGGATGATGCTGGGCGCGCCGGGTTCGAGGGTGATGCGGCCGGTGGTCCACACCGTGCGCGGCCCGCAGATCGCCGGGAACGTCTCGTCGATCGCGACGCAGAAGCGCGTCAGCGCAAGGCCAGCGTCCATGCGGACGGCCATCCGCGTGGTGCCGGCGTGGTTCTGCGCGCCGGTGAAGATGAGGCGGTATTGCCAGATGCCGACAATGGAGGTGACGACGCCGATTTTCAGGCCGGCGGTCTCCAGCGTGTCGCCCTGCTCGATATGCGCCTCGAGATAGCCGATGTGGCGGTCGCGGATCGCGCGCAGGCGAGGGCGGCCGGCAAGACCAACGGCCGAAAGCGCCTCGCGCAAGGTGCGATCGCTGTTGCGGTCGCGCGCGGCGTCGATCTCGTCATCGCTGACCGCCCCGACAAAGGAACGGCTGCCGAGAAACTGGCCGAAATGGCCTTCCTCGTCGCACCAGCAGGCGACTTCCACCGCGCCGTTCACGTCCGGATCGGGGTTGAGCACCCGCGCGGCCTCCAAGGCGTAGACGACGCCGAGAGGGCCATCGAGCCAGCCGGCATAATTCTGGCTTTCCAGGTGCGAGCCGGCGAGCAGCTTGGGTCCGGCCTTCCTGCTGGTGCCGAGCACATTGCCGATGCCGTCGACCGCAGCGGTCAGCTCCGCCTCGGGCAGCTTTTGCGCCAGCCATTCGATCGAGCGCATGTGCGGCTCCGAGAAGGTCGGCTTGTGCACGCCGCTCTTGTAGGCGCCGATGGCGCGCAGGGCGTTGAGGTCGGCAAGGACGCGCTCGCCGTTCGCATGAGGGGAATGGTCAGGCACCGGCGTTGATCCGCACGTTCTCGGAGCTTGCAGTTTCGTGGAAGAGGCGGTGTTCGCACAAGATGCAAAATCCCGTTCCCGCGGCGGCTTTTCGCCCGGGTGGTGCCATCTCGTTGGCCCTCTTCGGTCTGAGGGCGCAGGGAAAGCCGGGCGCCGACTGCGCCCGCATCGCCGTGTGCAATGGGTAGAGTAGAAACGCACACGGGTTTGACAGGTACAGCCGAGACATCCCGGCTTTCCCCGCGCAATGGCTTTACGGCTTATACGTACTCTCCCCGGGGAGCGGCCTTTCTTGCCCCCGTTGCCGGCAGGACAGTTCCCGCCAACGTAGCGCCAGGGTCGCGGCGCCAGGACCACACGACTTCGCCGTACGCTTTCCGCGTTTCGTCCGGTGCTTGATTTGAGCGTGATCCTTGCCGGAAAACCGGATTGCACTTTTCCGGGATCACGCCGCACACCTGACGCGGCAAGCGTCCATCGCAACCCGCGCCACGCTGCGTGACGATCGCGCATCGTCCCTCATGGCGGCGCGGGCTGGTTCCGATATAATTCGGTTTTACGTAATTGTCAAGCGGAAATTCGGAAAAAGCGGTATTGGCGGCGGGTCGGCGACAGGCGGGACAATCAAAAACTCGGCGAAGCGATGCTGCGACGAGACCTAAGATGCCTTGCCGCGTACGCGCCGTGCGGTCGCAAGAGTGAGTTCGACGAGCGGGATCAAGACCGCGCCAACCAGCAGCCCGAACAATCCCGACAGGGACGCCATGACGATCCATTTCGCGGGTTGGGCGATGAACGGCAGCGCTTGAGCAGCCGCTTCCGCGGCGGAATGGATCGTATCGCCCAGCCAGTGCATGCCGTGCTCCTCAAGGCCATGCACGATGATTCCTCCGCCAACCCAGATCATGGCGGCAGTGCCGACGACGCCCAGAAGCGACAAGAAACCGGGCATGCCGAGCACAAGCGCGCGTCCGAATCCCCGGCTCGCACGGCCGATCATCGAACCGCTCTCCGTTCCCGCGAGCGCCACACCAAGGTCGTCGGCCTTCACAATGACCGCGACAAGCCCGTAGACGGCGACGGTGATGCCAGTTCCGACGAGCGCCAGCACGATTGCCTGCAGCACGAAGCCGGAATCGGAAACCGCAGCCAGCGAGATCGCCATGATTTCCGCCGACAGGATGAAGTCGGTCTTGACGGCTCCGGCAACCTTCTGGTCCTCGAGGGCGCGCCGGTTCGAGGTTGCGGCGCCAGGCTCGGCCTCATGCGCGTGCGCCCGATGCGGGATGACGGCTTCGAGGGCCTTTTCCGTTCCTTCGTAGCAGAGATACGCGCCACCCAGCACGAGAAGGGGCATGATCATCCATGGCAGGAAATAGCTGAGGGCAAGGATGCACGGAAGGAGGATGAGCAGCTTGTTGCGCAATGATCCAAGCGCGATCTTTCCGATGATAGGCAGCTCGCGTTCGGCGGCGAAGCCCATGACGTAGCGCGGCGTGACTGCCGTGTCGTCGATCACGATAGCAGCCGCCTTTGCCCCCGCCTTGGCGGCCTGGCTGGCAACATCGTCAAGCGACGCTGCCGCGACCTTCGCGATGCCCGCGATGTCGTCGAGAAGCGCAAGCAGTCCGATGCTCAAGGGTTCTCTGCACTCGGTTGGAAGCTGAAGCCGTTATGGCGAGGGGCGCGGCCGTCACCCGTTGCGCAACTTATCCGCAAAAAGGGCGATTTAGGTCAACGGCTTTGGTCGGCGGGAACTCGGGCGCATCGTCGCATCCTTGATGGGCCTGCCGCGCTACTGCAAAGCCCTTGGCAGTTTCGCACGCTTCCGAGTGAGCCTTGGCAACGACGATGGCCGGGCGGCCCGTAGGCCCGCTCACGACTCTGTTATTGCAGTCCATCGCGCTCTGCGGCTGTGCGTTCGGCGCGTGTTGTTGTATCGTTGCCAGAGCAGCTGCACGCTCGCAGGAGGAACTTGCATGACCATCTTACTCAACCGCCGCAACCTCCTTGTCGCCGGTGGCTCGGTGTTGGCAATGGCAGGTTCCGGGCTGCTGCTGCCAGCCCGCGCGGAGGGGCTCGCGCCGACCCAGTCGATGTCGGGCGGCGCCAACAACTACCGCAAGGGAGCGCCGACCGTGGAACGGATCGGCAAAGGAGGCTTCTGGATGAGCGGCACCGTCCGCCGCGCCGGCGACGGGGCCCCGCTTGCCGGGCAGCGCATCCAGATCTGGGCGCACACGGTCGAAGGGCAGGAGCATGAGCCGCAGAGCCATGGTGCCACGCTCACCGACAAGGACGGCAGGTTCCGGCTCGAGATGCCGCAGATCGTTCCCATCTTCGGCCAGCCGCATGGTCACCTCGCCTACGACAGCGGTGAGTTCCAGACCGTGTTTCTGCGGCCGGTGATGCGGAGCGCCAAGGACACCAGCCTGGAGGCGCATTTCGTGCTTCAGCCGGCCTGACCAAGTTGGAATCAAGGCGATGAGATTGGCCCGGGTAAGCCTGATCTGGGCCGCCCTTGCAGCTGCCATTTGCGTGCCGATGGCCGCGGCAGCGATGAGCCCGCTGCTGGAATGGCGGGGGCCGGTTTACATCCTGGCCGGGTTCGCGGGGATCATCGCGCTTGGCCTTGTGCTCATTCAGCCCTTGCTGATCGGCGGATACCTGCCGGGACTGGCGGCCCATCGCGGACGGCGCGTTCATCACTGGATCGGCGGCGCGCTGGTGGTGGCGGTGGCGGTCCACGTCGCCGGCCTCTGGATCACCAGTCCGCCCGACATGATCGATGCGCTTACGTTCACATCGCCGACGCCGTTCTCGCCCTTCGGCGTCGTCGCCATGTGGGTCATCTTCGGCGTCGCGCTATTGGCTGCACTGCGCCGGCGATTGGGACTGCGACCGCGAACATGGCGCATCGCTCACACGTCGCTCGCGGTGGTCATCGTGGTCGGCAGCGTGGTCCATGCCATGCTGATCGAGGGTACGATGGAGACGGTGTCGAAGGCGGGGCTTTGCGCACTGGTGGTCGGCGCAACCATAAAAGTCCTGGCCGAGCTAGTGGGGAGAAGGCGAGGGACATTGCGCGAAAAGGGCATTGCGCGGCAGTGAACTAACCTGAATTGATGGCGGCAGGGGATATTCGACCTGCGGCGACCCGATCGGCGCGGGCGAAAGGCCCGGCATATGGGTGGGATACGCGATGAAGCTGGTTTATTTCGATGATTTCAAGCTTGGCGTGCTGAAGGGCGAGGACGTGGTCGATGTCAGCGCCGAGGTCAAGGACATCCCGCATACCGGCCCGGGCGACCTGATGAACGGGCTGATCGAACACTGGAGCAGCTACAAGCCGCGGCTGGAAGCGGCGGTCGCGCGAAATGCAGGGGTGCCGGCGGCCGGCGTCCGTATCCGCCCGCCGGTGCCGGGCCCGCGCACCATCGACTGCATGGCGGTCAACTACATGGAGGACGGCAAGCGCAGCGCGCCGGCCCCGATCAATGCCTTCCATAAATCGCCGAGCGCGATCATCGGCCACGGCGACACGATGGTGCTGCCCGATGTGCCGGCCACGATCTTCGAGGGCGAGGCCGAGCTGGCTGTCGTCATCGGCAGGAAGTGCAGCCACGTCAGCGAGGCCGAGGCGATGAGCTGCGTCTTCGGCTACATGAATTTCATCGACGGTTCGGCGCGAGGCCTGCCGCCGCCCGGCAATGTGTTCTTCCAGATGAAGAGCCGTGACACCTTTGCGCCGATCGGCCCCTGGCTTGTCACCGCCGATGAGATCAAGAATCCGCAGAAGCTGCAGATCAGGCTGTGGAACAACGGCGTGCTGATGCAGAACTTCAACACCGACGACATGGGCCACAGCATCGCCAAGTCCATCGCCTGGCTGTCGACCATTCATACGCTGCTGCCCGGCGACATCGTCGCCACCGGCACCAATCACCGGGGTCTCAACCCGTTCATGGACGGCGACACGATCGAGCTTGAAACCGAAGGCCTCGGCCGCTTGAAGCTCGGCATCAAGGACGATCTGAAGCGTACATGGGCGCGCAAGACCCGCGACCAGATGCATGAAGAGGTCAAGGAGAAGACCGCGGGAGCCTACCCGGACGTCACGCCGCAGCTGACGGGCAAGTACGCCAAATAGCTGCGTGCCTGGATAGCAAATCCCGGTATCGCGACCTCGCGTCCGGCGGCGTGACCTCCCGACAAAACCGCGCTACGCTCGCCGGAACAAGAAAACATAGGGAAGCGCCAATCGTGTACGACTTCATTATCGTGGGCGGCGGCTCGGCGGGGTCCGTGCTGGCCCACCGGCTATCCGCCAAGAGCGCCAACAAGGTCCTGCTGTGCGAAGCCGGACAGGACACGCCACCCGGCAACGAGCCGGCCGAGATCAGGGACAGCTATCCGGGCACGGCCTATTTCGATCCGCGCTTCCACTGGACCGAGCTGAAGGTCACCACCCAGGTCGTCAGCCATAACAACCCGAACGAGGCGCGCCCCCCCTTGCGCAAATACGAGCAGGCGCGCGTGCTGGGCGGCGGCTCGTCGATCAACGGCCAGATGGCCAACCGCGGCGCACCGACCGACTACGACGAATGGGACGCGCGCGGCGCGGAAGGGTGGAAATGGAACGACGTGCTGCCCTTCTTCAAGAAGGTGGAGCGCGATCTGGATTTCGACGGGCCGTACCACGGCAAGGACGGCCGCATCCCGGTGCGGCGCATCCCGCGCGAGCACTGGACGCGGCATTCCGAGGCTTTCGCGCAGGCCTTCCAGCAGGCCGGCCATCAATTCGTCGCGGACCAGAACGGCGAGTTCGTCGACGGTTATTTTCCGGTGACGCATTCCAACCAGGCCGAGCAGCGCGTCTCGGCCGCGATGGGGTATCTCGACCGCGATACGCGCAAGCGCGCGAACCTCACCATCTCCACCAATACGCAAGTGCGAGAGCTGCTGTTCGAAGGCACGCAATGCGTCGGCGTGAAGGCGCTCGTCGACGGCCGCGAGCAGGAATTCCGCGGCCGCGAGATCGTTCTCTCCTGCGGCGCGATCCATTCGCCGGCGCATCTGTTGCGCGCCGGCATCGGCCCGGTCGGTCACCTCCGCGACATGGGCATTCCCGTGCTGGCGGGCCTGCCGGGCGTCGGCCAGCGCCTGATGGATCATCCCTCGATTTCGCTGTCGTCGTTCGTCCGCCGCGGCGCACGCATGACCGACAACGAGCACACGCGGCGCCACATGCAACTCGGCCTGCGCTATTCTTCCGGGCTGCCGGGCGTGCCGAAGGGCGACATGTTTGTCGTCGTGCTCAGCAAGTCGGCCTGGCATGCGGTCGGCGCGCAGATCGGCTCGGCGCTGACCTTTGTCAACAAGACCTACTCGGAGACCGGACAGGTCAAGCTTTCCTCGCGCGATCCGGCGGCGGAGCCGATTGTCGAGTTCAACCTGCTCTCCGACCGGCGCGATCTCGATCGCCTGATGAGCGGCTTCCGCAAGATGGCGGCCGTGCAGATGAGCGATGCCGTCAAGGCGGTGACCGACAAGCCGTTCCCGGCCGCCTATACCGACAAGGTGCGCAAGATCGGCGTCGTCAACAACAAGAACAGGATACTGACAAAGATCGCGGCCACCTTGATGGATGGACCGGCGGCGCTGCGTCATTATCTGATCGACAATTTCGTGGTCGAGGGATTCTCCTTCGACGAGGTGATGAACGACGACGAGGCGCTGGAAGCCTTCGTGCGCAAATCCACCATCGGCGTGTGGCATGCCTCGTGCTCGTGCCGGATGGGCTCGGCCGACGACCCGATGGCGGTCGTGGACAACCAGGGCCGGGTCAAGGGCGTCCAGGGTCTGCGGGTCGTTGACGCCTCGATCTTCCCGGTGGTGCCGTGCGCCAACACCAACTTCCCGGTGCTGATGTCCGCGGAAAAAATCGCCGCGGCGATGCAGTGAACCAGAAGGTCCCAGCCCGAGGGAATCTCCCAGCGCAAGCCTGTGATTTTAATCACAGAGAAATCTTGCGAATGTCATAGGGTTAGGTAGGTTTCATGCGCAAACAGGGCTGAGGGACAATGCGCGCGTTTTTCAAGGCGATCTCGTCGCTGCTGCTTGTGGCCGGCTGGTGTCTTGCTGCCGATTGCGCCTTTGCCGAGAAGCGCGTCGCGCTGGTCATGGGCAACTCGAACTACGATAAGGCCGCGCGGCTTCCCAATCCGACCAACGATGCCGCGCTGATCGCGGAGACGTTGAGGTCCGCCGGGTTCGACAGCGTCGAACTTCGGCGCGACCTGAAGGTCGGCGACATGCGGCGCGCGCTGCGGGACTTCATGGACAAGTCGCGCGAGGCGGATGTGGCGGTGGTCTATTACGCCGGCCACGGCATCGAGGTTGACGGCACCAATTATCTGGTGCCGGTCGACGCGGTGCTGGAACGCGACGTGGATGTCTACGACGAGGCGCTCACCCTCGAGCGGGTGCTGGTATCCGTCGAGCCCGCAAGACAGCTCAGGTTGGTCATCCTTGATGCCTGTCGGGACAACCCTTTTGCACGTTCGATGAAGCGCACGATGGCCTCACGGGCCGTCGGCCGAGGATTGGCCAAGGTCGAGCCGACCAGTCCGAACACCCTGATCGCATTCGCCTCCAAAGCCGGTTCAACCGCTTCGGATGGCGACGGCAAGAACAGTCCGTTCACGTCGGCGCTCGTGAAGCACGTCACCAAGCCCGGGCTCGATCTTCGCAGGGCCTTCGGTTACGTGCGCGACGACGTCTTGAAGTCCACCGGAAACCGGCAGGAGCCTTACGTTTACGGCTCTTTGGGAGGCGATGACTTGCCGCTGGTGGCCGCCAAGCCGGTCGCGACCGGACCGCAGGGTGATCCCGATGCCGCGGTCAGACGCGCGTATGAACTCGCCTTGCAGGCGGGGGATCGGGATGCCTGGGAAGCCTTCCTTCAGGCCTATCCCGAGGGCTTCTATGCCAACCTCGCCAAGGTTCAACTGAAGAAGATTTCGGCCGAGGATGCACGGGCTGTGGCCGCCGAGAAAGCGAAACAGGCCGAGCAGGAAAGGGCGCGGCTGGCGAGCGAAGGCGCGAGGCAAGCCGAACTCGCCAAGGCCGCCGCCGCCGCAAAGGCTGCGGAGGAGGCGCGCGTGGCCGCCGAAAAGGCCAAGGCCGTCGAACAGGAAAAAGCTGCGGCGGCCGAACGGGCTCGGCTTGCCGAGCAGGAAAAGGCACGCCTCGCGGCCGACAAGGCGAAGCAAGTCGAACAGGAAAAGGCCGCCGCGGCGGAGCAGGCGCGCTTGGCTGCCGAGAAAGCTGCCGAAGAGAAGAAGCAACAAATCGCCGCGCTGCCGCCGTCAGCCGAGAAGCCAACTGGCGCGGATCTATCTCGAACATTGCAGACAGAGCTGCGCAGGGTCGGGTGCAACACAAGCGCCATTGACGGCAACTGGAACGCGGCGTCGCAGAAGGCGCTGGACTTGTTCAACAAGCATTCGGGCATGAAGCTCGATGTAAAGACCGCGAGTGTGGACGCGCTGGATGCCGTCAAGGGCAAGGCGGGGCGCATCTGTCCGCTGCTCTGCGAGGCAGGCTATCGCGCAGATGGTGAGCGCTGCGTGAAGATTACCTGCGGTGCGGGACTTAAGCTCAACGACGATGGTGCTTGCGAGAAGATCGAGGTCAAGAAGCCGGTAGCAAAGCGCGACGAAACCAGGCCCCGACGCGAGCAAAGCGATCGCGCATCGTCCGATGCTGTTCCGGCCAAGCCGCAGTCTTCCGGACAGATCGTATGCAGCCAACAGGGTTGTCGTCCGGTCGCCAAGGGATGTCGGCTGGAAATCTGGGGACCGCAAGGCGGGCACAAGGGCACGATTTCAGCCAGCAGCGGCCAGGCAGAGGTTTGCAACTGATCTGAAGACGCGCTGGTCGTTGCCGACAATACGGCCATGCGTCTGTTGTGCTCAGCCCGCGGCGGCCGTGAACTCCGCGTCGCCGCCTTCCTGCGGCTCCAGGTAGAACCGCATGGTGCAGCGAAGGCCGAGCGGGTCGTAGTCGAGATTGACCGACCAGCCGGTCTCGCCCTGGAATGTGCGCGTGATGATCTTGGTGCCGAATCCTCGTCGGGTCGGCGGGCGGACGGCCGGGCCGTCGTTCTCGACCCATTTCAAGGACACCAGACCGGCATCGTCGATGGTCCAGGAAATGATCAGCCTGCCGCCGGGCGCCGAGAACGCGCCGTACTTGGCCGCGTTGGTGCTGAGTTCCTGGAGGGCTGCCGAGATCGCAAGGGCCGGTTTCGGCGGCAGCAGAACGGCGGGGCCGCCGATTTCAAGCCGGTCGGCGCCTGCGAACGGCGCCAGCGTCCGCTCGACGATTGGCGGCGAGGCTGGCGCCGACCCAGTTGTTCTCGGTGAGGAGGTTGTAGGCGTCCGACAGCGCCAGCAGAGGCGCCGGCCTAGCGATCCAGCGCGACTTCGCGAAACGCCTCGACCAGCGGCATTTCGAGCTTGCCGTGCATGCCTTGCAGGATTTCGTAGGCCTTGTCCCGCGCCATGGTGGGCTTGTAGGCGCGCTGCTCGATCAGCGCGGCGAAGATGTCGGAGATGGTCAGGATGCGCACGATGTCGGAAATGCTCTCCGCTCCGAGCGCGTCGGGATAACCGCTGCCGTCGAGCAGTTCGTGGTGATGACGCACGCCGTCGAGAATCTCGGGCGTGATGCCTGGGGTCCCCCGCAGCAACTCGAATCCCGTGACGGGATGGCTCTGGATCAGCGCCCGCTCCTGCTCGTCGAGCCAGCCCGGCTTGTCCAGGATCGCGAGCGGAATCGTTGCCTTGCCGATGTCGTGAAACATGGCAGCGGAGTACAGGCGCTCGAGATCGGCATTCTTGAGGCCGAGGCTCAGCCCGAAGCCGACGGCAACCCCCGTCACCAGCAGGCAGTGCTGGTAGGTGCCTTCATGGTGACGGCGTACCGTCGAAAGCCAGTCGGAGAGACCCCTTTCGGCCACGCTGCCGGCGATCTTGCCGCCGGCAGCCCTGATGTCGGCGACATCGACCGTCGTTCCATTCATCACGGCCGAGAACATCGCGGCGATGCTTGCCGCGCCTGCCGAGGCGGCCTCCAGGCTTCCTTGCAAGGGCTCGCCGGAAGGCGCCAGCGACGGCGCTTCCACGCGAGACAGCTTTCCCAGCAGCCGGGCAGGCTGCACCGGGTTGGTTAACACGTGGGTCGCACCCAGCGCGTAAGCCTGCACAATCGACAGGCGCCCCGTGTTGTCGATGACAAATATCCGCCTGGGGATGCGCGACAGCTTTTCGGAGACCGCCTTCAAGGCCGAGATGTTGTCGACCGCGGCAAGGTCGACGGCAACCACGACGGCTTCAATGCCGCCGCGCTTGAGGTCGGCGCCGGCCAGCATTTCCGACGTCACGATATGCCTTTCCTCGATCATCGCGCGAAGCGTGGAGATCTTCGCTGGCTTGTCGGCAATGACATGGACGGTCATGGATTTCGTCGACTCCGGTTAGGCGGACGCCGCGCGCCCCTTCTTCTTTTTTTCAGGAAGGACGAAGCGCACGCCGATCTCGGAGCCGTCGATCCGCACCAGTTCGCAGCGGCGGAACGCCAGTCCGGTCGAGGAGAGCACCAGAAAGAATTCCTGGGCCCGCAGGACATCGAGCGCGCCCTCGACTTCCAGCCGCGCACCGGTGGCGGAGACGTCGAGCAGGACGCAGCTTCGGCGCCAGGTGCCGTCGACGCCCATGAGGTTCATCGGATAGCGATGTTCGAAACGGACGCGCTCCGATTTTCGATCGCCGTAGGACATCAGCGCGACTCTCCGGTCGTCGTATCGCCGCGCCGGAATCTCTGCGCGAAGTCGCAAATGGGGCCGAAGCGGATCATCCGCTGCGAGGCCGGGAGGTTGAGCGGGCCGTGGGCCGCCCGGCGTTGCGCGATCGCCAGGCCATGCGCCGCACCGCGACGGGCCGCGATTTCGACGCGTTCATTGTCGGACAGCTTTGGCGACGTCTGCAGGATGGGCGACGCGACGAGGGCCGCCTCGTGGCGGGCATCCGCCAGGTCGCACAACATTTGGCCAGTTCGGCCAAGTTTTCCACGCACGGTCCGTTCCAGTTCGGCCATGAGCTCGTCTGAAGCGATCGCAGCCATGGATGCGCCCTGCTATGCGTGCAAAACGTCATTGTTTCGAATGAGCTAATTCGAACGTGCAAATCTTAATTCGGCTTATAGCGACCCGCTCTCCCAGTAACATAACACCTTTCTTTAATCGTAAAACGCTATCGAAATTCGGCGCAACATTATTACTGTATGCTGCGCCACGATCGCGAATCCATCATCTGCGAGCAGCATTGCCGGGAATCGGATTTATTTTTCATAAATGCCAACATTGGCTGCAGAAAGCATGCGATGGCCAGTGACGCGTTAGCGCCGCTGCAGGCGCCCAGGTTATTTAGATGTGCGGATGTCGATGAGTTTCGCAGCCTGGTTCGTGACCTGAGCGTGGATTTTACACCGCTCGCACGATCCATTGCGGCCGAGCACGCCATCCTCAGTCTTCCCGGCTGCGAGGTGAATCTCACCAGATCATTTCCACGGATCGTCGACGCTCGCCTGGCGGACGGCTGCACGGCGGTCGCCCTTTCCATGGACGATGGCGTACCCATCCGTTTCAACGGCGTCGAACGTGACGACGGGGTCATCGCGATCGGGGGCAGTGGGGCGATCTACAGCGCAGTCGAAACGGCGCCAAGGGAGTATGCCTCGATCATTTTCCGGCCGGAAGTGACGGGCAGGGGCTGGCCGCAGACCGGCGCCAGCTTTCATGTGTTCGAAGCGAGCCGTCCTGCCTTTCTCGGGCTGCGCAGGCTTGTCAGAAAGATCTTTGCGTCCGCGTCGGAAATCGGCGGCTTGCCTGGTACCGCCAACGTTGCGACGGTCATGCGCGAGTGCCTGCTGGCCGCCATTGATGGCGCCGTTGCCGGATTTGTTCCGGCGCGCTGGACAAGCCAGGCGAACAGCTCGCGGCAGTTCAGGCTTTTCAGGGACATCGAGGAGGCGTTGGCCGGCCATCTCGGCGAGGTCATCTACAGCGAGGAACTGGCCGCGCGCGTCGGGGTCTCCGTGCGCACCATGCACGATGCGGTGCAGCGCTATCGCGGCATGAGCCTGCACCGCTATCTGCGCCTGCGCCGGCTGTGGCTGGTGCGGCGGCAGCTCATCGCCGGCGCGGAAAGCGTCAAGGCCGCCGCGCTGGCCTACGGCTTCTGGCACCTGAGCGATTTCTCGCAAGCCTATCGGCAACAGTTCGACGAGACGCCGTCCGAGACCTTGGCGCGGTCGCGGCGCCGGGCAAGTTGAATTCAGGTCGGCTTCTTGTGTCTTGCCGCCCCGGCAGGCCTGATCTAATCATGGCGCGAACGGACAATCGCAAAAACAGGCGCGAACAATCGCACCGAACCATAGTTCCGTCGGGAGGCGACAATGAAAAAACTCCTCGTCAGCACCATGTTGTTTTCGGCCATCGCCCTTGAGGGCGCCATCGCCGGTCCGCTTCCCGACGCAAGACCTGACGAAGCCGGCTTCTCGCAGCAGGGACTGGCGCGGATGGACGATTTCTTCGCCCGCGAGATCGCCGCCAAGCGCGTGCCGGGCGCCGTGGTTGCCATCGCCCGCGACGGCAGGCTGGTGCACTACAAGGCCTATGGGCAGCTCGATCCGGTCAAGGGCACGCCGATGCCGCTGGACGCGGTGTTCGCGTTGGCCTCGATGACGAAGCCGATGGCGGCGGTCGCAGCGCTGACACTGATGGAGCAGGGCCGCCTGCCGCTGCAGGCGAACCTCAGGGATTACTACCCGGCCTTCGCCGACATGAAGGTCGGCGTCGTGCAGGCAGACGGTTCGCTCAAGCTCGAGGCGCAGGCGCGGCCGATCCTGATCCACGACCTCTATCGCCACACCTCGGGCCTGATGTATGGCGGGCGGGCGGATGCGACGAGCCCGATCGCAAAAAGCTATCCCGGCGGAACGGTGCCGGCCGTCGAAGGTGATACCTCGGCGCTGATCGAGCGGCTCACCAAGCTGCCGCTGGCGCATCAGCCGGGCAGCGCCTTCGAATACGGCTTCTCGATCGACGTGCTGGGCGCCGTCGTCGAGAAGGTCAGCGAGCAGCGGCTTGGCGAGTATCTGGCGCGGAACGTCTGGCAGCCGCTCGGCATGACGGACGCCACGTTCAAGCCGTCGGAAGCGCAGCGGGCGCGACTGGCGCGGCCCTTTGCCAACGACCCGCTCAACGGCAAGCCGCAATCGATCCCGTTGCTCGACACCCCGTCGACGTTCGACTGCGGCGGTGCCTGCGCCTTTGCCACCGTCGGCGACTATCTGCGGTTCGGCCAGATGCTGCTCAATGGCGGGGAGCTCGAGGGCCGGCGCGTGCTCGGCCCGAAGACCGTGCATCACATGATCTCAAACCAGCTCGGGCCCGAGATCAAGAACACGGTCGCCAATATCGAGCCGCATCGCGCCGGCTTTTCGTTCGGACTCGGCGTGGCGGTGCGGACCCAGGAGGGGCTGTCGGCGGTGCCCGGAAATCCCGGCGAGTTTTCCTGGAACGGCGCCTACGGAACGCAGTTCTTCGCCGATCCGAAGGAGCGCCTCGTCGTGGTGGTCGGAACCGCGGCCCCGGGGGAGCTGCGAAAATATTACCGCGAGCAGGTACAGGACATCGTGTACGGCGCGATGGTGCGGTGAAGGCAGCCTGCGGGTTGCGCGGGGTTGCGCGGCCGAACCTACTGTGCCGCCGCGGCGGACTGAGCCTTGGTGGTTCGGCCGCCATCGTGCGGCTGGCTCTTGTAAATCAAGATACCGCCGCCCAAGGCGACCATACCTGCGATCAGGGCTGCCACAAAATTCCTGTGCACCGGAAACTCCCCTGTACGGTTGCTTCCAGCTAACGCCGTGGGCGGCAAAAGGATGTGGAACTGCGCAGCGATTTTTTGTGACAGTTCCACGAAGCCAATAAGGCAGCGCAAAATTTTTCGGCCGAGGCGTGCCACGGCGTGGATTTCGTGGAGCAATCGGACAGCGATGCGCCCAAGGCGATTGTGTTTTGGTTACAATGTGTAGAATTGCAAGTCGGGATCGGGAATGGCAAAGGCATCGAAACTCGTTGCGTCGAAGAAGGGACGCGTACTCCTCGTGAGGCGCCGGCACGACCGGCTGTGGATGTTTCCGGGCGGGCGCCGGCGCGAGGACGAGAGCGAGCGGCGCTGCCTTCGCCGCGAGATCAACGAGGAGCTTCCCAAGCTCAAACTCGGCCCGGTCAAGCTCTGGAAGGAAGTCACGACCAAGAACCGGATGTCGGGGCGCAAGATGAGCGATGCGATCTTTGTTGCCAAGAAGGTTTCGGGCAGTCTCAAGATCGGCGACAAGAAAGAGATCGACAAGGCGGCCTGGTGCAAGCCGCGCGGCATTCGTCTCACGCCGACGTCGCGCTACATTCGCGACAAGCTTTTCCCGCACTGATCGCGCAACGGCATTTCGGATACCGGATGCCCCGTGCAGTACGAACGGGCAGCAGACCCGGGATTTGCCGGATATCAGGCGCTAACCCGGAATTAATCTCATCGGCGCATCATCGCGGCAGTTTCTTAGAGTGCTGCGTCAAGGAGCCGTCGCAAGGGACGATCCAGCGACGGCTCTTTTTTGTCAATGAGGTTGGCGTACCGTGACCCAGACATCCGAAGTGCAGATCCAAACCGAGCAACCGGAATCCGCGGCACCAGCGAAGCCGTCGAGCCGCAAGTCGATCCTGGCGCTGTCGGTGTTCGCTCTTGGCCTGAATGCCTCTGCGGCGGTATATACGCTCTCGCCTTCCGATTTTGCCCTGCCGGATGTCAGCCATCTCGCCGAACTGCTTCCGCAGCCGAAGGCGTCCGATCCGGTGCCGGACGCTGTCCTTGCCACATTGAGCGAGATTCAGTCTGCCCAGCAGCAACACATTGCATCTCTGCAGGAGAACAGCTCCTTGCTGCAGAAGAACAGCGCGCTACTCCAGCAGGATTCAATTTCGCTGGCCTCCCTGCGGCAGAGCCTGGTCGATGGGAACGCCGACGTGAAAAAGATATCGACCCAGATCACGGATGAGCATGAAGATCTGAAGAAGATGTCCGCGAAAATCTCCACGCTCATCGCCAAGGTCGACACGCTGCAGAATGCGATGGCCCCGCAGATAACGTCCTCCATTCCCACGCGCAGCCGGCCGTCCCGCTTGGTGGTGCGCAAGAAGATGGCTCGCCAGCCTGGCGCCGTCGGGCCCGTCTCGGTTGGGGGCGTTCCGCTGAGCTTTCCGGGCACGACGCCGTCGCCGCAAGGCTGAGGAAGCGAAAAGGGCGCGGGCGCCGGTCGCGCCTTTCCGGGTTCGGGCTTTCCGATCAAAATGTAACTGTTTCGCAACAAAGGTGTCGATAACAGTCAGACTAGATCGATTATCTCGTAGAACGGCTCGGTGAGCAGCTTCGCTCCGCGGGGCATGTGGTTCTTGAGCATCTAGGCAGTGCCAGCGGCAATGCCGTCGCGGTCCACTCCGGGAGTAGCTTTGAAAAGCTTCCGCGTGTCCCGGACGAAGGCTTGGGCCGCCTCGGACGGAATTTCCAACTGTCTACGCAACATCAGATCGATATAGTGCCAAAGACTCAAACAAGAAGACCGCCCGAGGGGCTTCCCGTAGTCAAAATAGTAAAACCTCGGACTTGCTCTCACTCAAGTTTCGATTGAATATCATCAACGATCCAACCGCCTGTAATGTTAACAATTTCAGGAGTCGGAAGCTATGGACGAGGAATTAAAGCAACAAGTTGCAAATCTCCGCGGCCAAGTCGACTTGTTGATTGGTGAAAAGTACGCAAAAAAACCTTGGTACAAGGAAGTGCCCACGTTGATAGCGGTTGCGGCGTTCCTCTTTTCACTTGTCACGACAGTTCTTTCGTACACAAGATCGAACGAGCAAGACGTACAAAGCCTGAAGGCGGAGCTTCGGAGTACAGTTCAAAGACTGACCACAATTCCACGAGATCAAGCTGAGGTCGTGATCAAATTTAAGAACGACGCTATAGCCGCGACTACCCTTACCGGGTTTCTTCAGCAGGAAATGTCCGCGCTGGCGCAACTCGGTAATGACCTTATTAAACGTATACCGCCAAACCGAACTTCTGCGGTCGATCACATCGCAATAGCAAATGCATTGTCCGCAGTCAGTTTCGTCGGCGCAGCCGTTGAACGATACAACTCAGCGCAATCGGTTTCGGTGAGTCCCTGGGACGATTGTGCTGCCTTGTGGGGCATAGCAAACATCGAGATGGCGGCGGGAAAAGCGGGTGATGCGCGTGTGCATCTGCAGCAGGCGCTTGACATCGTGGGGAAGAAGTATCCCGGGACCGATGCATTATCCAAATCGTATATGAACGCTCAAACTGAGTTGAACTGGGCGGCGATCGAGGCAGCAGCAGGTAATGTCGATCTCGCAATTCAGCATTTGAACAATAGTGACAAAAGTCTTGCGGGCCTCAGTCCGAACGCCCAAATCGATGCATTCAAGGTTCAAGTCGCTCAGATGCGAGCGACCCTCACCCAGCCTCAAGTGCAAACTCAACCTCAACCTTCCTCGATCGGCTCTCCCGCTCCCGTAAAAAATCTACCATTGCCGAAGTCAAAGTAGGTTGTCGGTCATGAATGTATTTCCGCTCTAAGCTCAGCCGCCAAGCTGGATCGCGACAATAGCGCTCGGCGCTTTCCTTTCGTCCCGGCGTGAAATGTTGGACAGGGATTCCGTTGCAAGAGACGGTCCACCAGTCAGGCGGCATCTCGTGAGGCGTGCGCCGGCAGATGGCCTATCTCTTTGGCTTCGCTCGGGTCGTCTTAGAGATCAATCGGCATGCCCCATGATTCCGCGGTCGGCGGCTGCGTGAAAATTATCAATCCCTTGGGGTTCGGAAGTATGCGTCCGGCGTAGGCCGCAGGCGAGTTGGATTATTCGGACGGCCAGCGCTTAAGCAATCCCGGACTTTCTTTGTACATCCGGACGAGTTCGATCAGGTTTTCGATTCCGAAGTTGGTGAACGCCTGGACGCCGTCTTCTCCGACGCCATAGACCCAGATGACGCCGTCCTCGATCTCCATTTCGTTGGCGACGTCACGTAGCCAATCCTCATCTTCGCCGAGGTCTTTCGCGACCTGAGTGATGGTGGTGACGTGATGGACCTTGTTAACATGGATGGTCATGCGGCTTGAGCAGAGATTGTTGGTGCTGGCGTCCAATTCCAGGGCAGAAGCTCGTCCAGCCGATGAGCCGGATGGGCGGCGATGCGAGCGAGGATATCCGTAAGCCACGCCTGCGGATCGATGCCGTTCATTTTTGCCGTGACGATCAAGCTGTACATGGCTGCGGCACGTCGCCCTCCGCGATCAGACCCGCAGAACAGCCAGGATTTTCGTCCAAGAGCAATGCCTCGCAAGCCTCGTTCGGCGGCATTGTTGGAGAGACACACGCGTCCATCGTCCAGGAACAGCGTGAAGCTTGCCCATCGCTTCAGGATATAGTTGAACGCCTTGGCCAGGTCGTGACCGCGGGACAGTTTGGCGAGCTGTTCGCGCATGTAGACCTGAAGGTCCTCCACCAGAGGCCGGCTCAGCATCTGTCGCACCTGAAGACGCCCTTCGGGGCTCCTGCCATTGATGGAACGTTCGATCTCGAACAGCTCATCGATCCGCCGCACGACCTCGATCGCGATCGGAGAGAGCGGGATTTCCTTCTTTCCGGCGCCCTTGCGCCGCGCATTCTCTTCGATGTCGGCCATGGCAAAGAACGGGCGCCTTCCATGTGACCAGCAGGCAGCCTCCCGGATCGGTCCGGGCTGGCGCCCGGCCAGATAGAGCTGGTTGTAGCCGTCATAGGCGTCGGCCTGCAGGATGCCGGCATACCGGGCCAGATGCCCCTGCGGATGCTCGCCCTTGCGGTCGCGTGAGTAGTAGAACATCGCTGCTGGTGGACCCGCGCCCCCAAACGGCCGGTCGTCCCGAACGTAGATCCAGCACCGTCCCGTGTCGGTCTTGCCCTTGGCCAGGACCGGCACCGTCGTATCGTCGGCATGAAGGCGCTCGGCTGCCATAACATGGGCTTCCACCAGGCGCAGCAGGGGATCCAGCGACGTACAGACCGCCCCCACGGCATCGGCCATGGTTGATAGCGCGATCGGCACCCCTTCCAGGGCATACCGCTCGGCCTGGCGGTTCAAGGGCTGATGCTGGCCGAACTTCTCGAACATGATCATGGCCAGGAGGCTCGGGCCGGCCCATCCCCGCGGGATGGCATGGAACGGCGCCGGGGCCTGGCTGATCTTCTCGCAATCGCGGCAGGAGAACTTCTCCCGTACCGTCTCGATCACCTTCCACTGGCGCGGCACTACCTCCAGCGTGCGCGTCACGTCCTCGCCGAGCTTGCGAAGGCGATTGCTGCCGCAACATTCACAAGCTGCCGGCGGATCGATCACCACCCGTTCCCGTGGCAGATGCTCGGGGAAGGTCTGACGCTCGGGGCGCTTGCGTGTAAATCCACGCACTGTCGTCGTCTTCGCCACGGCCCGTTCCGCCGCCAGCTCGTCCTCGGTGGCGTCGGCTTCCAGCTCTTCGAACGTCAGCGCCAACTGCTCGATCAGCCGCGCCGAACGTTCCGACCGTGGCCCATAGATCTGATGTTTCAGCTTGGCGATCTGCAACTGCTGCTGGGCGATCAGCGCTTCGTCTTCCGACGCTTTCGCGCGGGCGACCGCGAGTTCAGCGGCGATCTCCAAACCCTTCGCGCGCTCGACTGCCAGCGCCTCCTTCAGGGCGCCAACGTCATCCGGAACAGCGTCGCGATCAGCATTCATGCGACGCAGTGAATCATAGATTGAATGCGTTGGGACTCCTCAAAATGCCGGCAGCCGCAGATTTTCCTGAATCAGCCAGCGCTCTGCGGCCGCCAGCTTAGTTGGGGATTCCTCCAGTCGATGCCCTCGAGCATGTAAGCCATTTGCGCCGCCGAGATCGATACCGCGCCGTCCGACGCTGAGGGCCAGATGAACTTCCCACGGTCGAGGCGCTTGGCGTAGAGCGACATGCCCAGCCCATCGTGCCAAAGAATCTTGACGAGGTCACCGCGGCGGCCCCGGAAGATGTAGAGATCGCCGGCATGGGGATCGCGCTTCAAGGTCTCCTGAACCGTAAGAGCCAGGCTTTGCATGCCGCGACGCATGTCGGTGTGGCCAGTGGCGATCCAAACCCTGACGCCGCTCGGAATCGGGATCATCGTCGCCGCAGCAGCTCAAGAATTCGCTGCAGCGCCTCAACGTCCACGTCACGGTCAACGCGAACGCGACAGCCGCCGCCAAGCTCGATCTCGATGATTCCAGCCCTTGCACGCTGCGCAGGCGGTGAAGATACTCGTTGTGGCGCGTCGCTCGAAGTCGGAGCCGCCATCGGTGTGATCTCGACGGGAACGAGAGCTGGCACAGAATCTCCGCCCAGTCGACCCTGGCGCGCCTGTCGACGCCAAGTGAACAGCAGGCTGTGAGCCACCCCATGCCGGCGCGCGACGCCGCAGACCGTCTCGCCAGCCTGCAAGGTTTCTTCGACAAGGCGAACCTTCTCGTCGTAACTCCATCGCCGCCGACGCTCGGCGCCCAACACATTGACCTGCATTCGCCAGGTGACCTTAAAGCTAGACTTAAGGTCAAATCCTCGGCCCGCCAATCAAACTACACAAGGCGGCCGCCGCCGGGGGGATAC
>DATLXL010000024.1:0-25956 GCA_035575905.1 Bradyrhizobium sp.
TAAGCCGTAAAGCCATTGCGCGGGGAAGGCCGGGATGTCCCGGCTGTACCTGTCAAAGCCGTGTGCGTTTATCTACTACCCATTGCACACGGTGCTGCGGGTGCATCCGGCGCCCGGCCTTCCCTGCGCCCTTCCTTCGGAGAAGGGCCAACGAATTGGCAAGACTCAGGTGTATCAGCGCCGTGAGAATGCGAGCGCGTGCCTCGCGTCACTGCAAGGAGCCGTAGGGTGGGCAAAGCGCAGCGTGCCCACCTGCAAGAGCACACTGTCGAAGGCGGACACGGCAAGTGCGCCTTTGCACGCACCTGCTGGCAATGAAAACGCAAGCGCATGTCCGGGATGGATGGATTGCTTCGTCGCGCTCCGCCATGACGGAACGTTACTCCGCCGGCTCCTCGGTGGGCGCCGCATGCCCACGCGCCGCCATGATCCCCAGCGCGACGCCGCCGATGGCGAGGATCGGCAGCACGCGCTTGAAGCCGATCGCGCGGGCCACCTGGATGCCCACAGCCACCATGGCCGGATCGAACATCGGGGAGTTGGCCGCGGCCTTCGCCGCCTTTTTCACGCGGACCTCGATTTGCCGCTTGCGCACCATGTAGCTGCCGGCCGCAATCGCCGTCACCACGAAGAAGACGGCCGCACCCGCCAGGCACGCCTCGACGGGCCCGTACTTCTGCAGCACGAACATGAACGCCGCCGCGCACAGGAAGCATGTGGTGATGAACAGCGCGAAGGCCGCGGCGATCGCGAGCGAGGTCAGCCGCAGGGTGATCCCCGTCGATTCCTTGAAGTCATCGATCATCCGCTGGAACATCGGCCCGCCTCGCCCTGTAGAGCACGTCAACGAAATTTACAGCCGCCCACCAGCGGCGCCATCTGCGCCACAATTCAGTCTTGCCGGTGGCAGCCGGCGCCGGCATCAGCGGCGCCAGGTGACGCCGATCAGGAAACCGAGGCCGATCGCGAGACCTACCGCGGCGATCGGGCGCTGAACGATGGCATCCTCCACCGTTTCCTCGATGGTGGCCGCCGCGTCCTGCGCCGCATCGAACATCGCGTTGCCGCGCTCCGACAGGTCGCCCCAGGTGTCCTCCGCGGTGGCGCGGGCCTGCTTGTAGGTGCGCCGCGCTTCGTTGCGCGCGTTGCCGGCCAGCGAATTCATCACGTCGGTGATCTGGCGGGCCAGCGCCGAGATGTCGCCCTTGACGGCGTTGACGTCCTTTTCGAGGCGGTCCATCGATGTATCCATCATGTCGTACCCTGCTTTTCACGAGAGATATTGCTGGCGGAAGAACGTTTCCTGCGTGCAGAAGTTCCCGTCGCGAAACCGCTTCATCCTTCCGGAAGCTGCGGCGTTTCGACCGGCAACAGGTGCTCCTTCAGGATAAGTGCGACGATCAGGAGCGGCGAGGAAAGAAATCCGCCCATCGGGCCCCACAGCCAGGTCCAGAATGCCAGCGCCAGCAGCACGGCGAGCGCATTCAGCGCCAGGCGGCGGCCGATAATCGCCGGCGTAATGAAATGTCCCTCGATGAAGGTGACCCCAACGAAAAGCAGCGGCGCAACCATCGCGGCGCTCAGCGTCGGAAAGGCGACGATGCCGACCACGACCAGCACCACGAACATCGCGACCGGGCCAATGATGGGAATGTAGTTGAGAGTAGCGGCCAGCGCGCCGAGGCCGGCAGGATTGGGCACGCCCGCGACCGCGCAGACGATCCCGGTTGCAATGCCGACGCCGGCGTTGATCATGGTCACCGTCAGCAGATAGCCGCCGAGATGCACCTCGATCTCGTTGAGAATGCGCAAGGTACGGAGGCGCGAGACGCGATCGCCGAAGGTCAGGACCATGGCGCGGCGCAGATCCTTCCAGCTCGCGATGAACAGCACGAGCGTGGCGAAGAACAACAGACCCTCGGTGAAGGTCGGCGACAGGAATTCCAGCGTTGGCTGCACCCATTCGATCTTGGGCAGTTGCATGCTGCTCAGCCCGTCGGAGCCGCCGATCATGGTCTGCATTTCATGCCACATCGCCAGCGGCCGGTCGAAAATGTGCAGCTTTTCCTTGAGCCGCGAGGCCAGCTCGGGCAGCCGCGAGCTCCACTCCATCGCCGGCGCTGCGATCAGGCTGACGACGAAGGTGCCGAGGGCGCCGACCGCGAGCACGATCAGCAACGCGCCAATCCCGCGCGGAATGCGATAGCGCTCCAGGAAGCTTGCCGCCGGCGACAGCATGGCGCCGACCACGAAGGCCATCACGACCGGCAGGAAGAACGCCTTGCCGACGTAGAGCACCGCGGTCACGGCGATGAGGAGGAGGCCGACCAGCGAGATCGCCACCACTTCCTGTCGGCGGATCAGCGGCGGCAGTTCAACCGCGCTCTCCGCCATCGGCAGAGTGGTCGCGCGCTGCGGCTCGTGCTTGTCCGGGTGCCTGTCCTGATGTTTCTCCTGACGTTCCGCCTTGTCCCGGGACGAATCCTGCCTGGAGGGTCGGGGCGCTTCCCGCCTGGACTCGCCCTGCGGCGACTCGCGCTTCGACTCCTGCGTCGCAGCGTGGTCTTTCGGAAGGCGACGATCGCCGGGAACGGGACGCACGAACTTTCTCCCCTGCGCCAGCACGCAGTGTTGGATGCGCCGCCCGCGCCCTGCCTGAGGAAACTGTGCCGCACCAACGCACGAACCCCTGGCGGGTTCCATCGCCAAATCGTGAGGCCGGTGCGCTTGACAATCGCGGCCTCGCGCCTGCCCGCGACGGAACTGCAATGCGGGACGCTGCGTTTGTCCGGCAGAGCATCACGTCGATGCGCATCTCAACGGGGCAGCACATGACACAATCCATCTCTTCCCGCCGCCGGCCGCTCGGCCGCGAAAAGCTCCTGCTTGCCGCGTTGCTCATCGCACCGGCTTTCATCGCGACGACTGCAAGCGCGCAAACGCTGGGCTACGCGCCGCTGCAGCCTAACTTTCCGTCCGACTATGTGACGTCGGATGAAAGCACCGAAGCCGTTGAAGCGCCGGTGCCGGAGCGGCTGCGCCGCGCCGTCGTCGCCTTCGATACCCGCGAGGCGCCCGGTACCATCGTGATCGATACCGGCGGCACCGCGCTCTATTACGTGCTCGGCCAGGGCCGCGCGATCCGCTATGGCGTCGGTGTCGGCCGCGAGGGCTTTACCTGGTCGGGCGTGCAGACCATCAGCCGCAAGGCGGCGTGGCCGGACTGGCATCCGCCGGCACAGATGATCGCGCGCCAGCCCTATCTGCCGCGCTTCATGGCCGGCGGCCCCGGCAATCCGCTTGGCGCCCGCGCGATGTATCTGGGCTCCAGCCAGTACCGCATCCACGGCACCAACGATCCCACGACCATCGGCAAGTTCGTCTCGTCCGGCTGCATCCGCCTGACCAACGAGGACGTCACCGACCTGTTCAGCCGCGTCGACGTCGGCACCAAGGTGGTGGTGCTGCCGAAGAACGCGCCGCTGGAAGCGCGCCGTCCGTCACGCCCGGCGACGACTGCGGCGCTGGCACTGCGTGTCAACTGAGGCGGGTGGCGTAATGGCAAGGCTTGACGGCAAGCGTTGGGCAATGGGCGCGGCGGCGGTGCTCGCCGTAGCCTCGCAGGCCCCCTCGGCGCAGGCGCAGGATTTCTTCTCGAACTTTTTCGGCGGCTTCGGACGCCCGCGGGTGCCTGCGGTTCAGGTGCCGTATGACGACGGCTTCCAGCAGGCGCAGCCCCGGCCGCGTTACGGCAGCGGGGGTGGACAGGCCTATTGCGTGCGAACCTGCGACGGGCGCTACTTCCCGATCTCGTCCTCCGACAGGGCGAGCCGCGGCGAGACCTGCAACAGCCTGTGTCCGAATGCGAGCACCGAAGTTTTCTATGGCAGCGCCATCGACGACGCCGCGACGGAGAACGGCAAGCCCTATTCCAGGCTGCCGAACGCGTTCAGGTACCGCAGCGAGCTCGTTGCCGGCTGCACCTGTAACGGCAAGGATCCCGTCGGCCTCGCCCAGATCGATCCGGAGAAAGACCCGACCCTGCGAAAGGGCGACATCGTCGCGGGCGCGAACGGCCTTGTGGTCGCCAACATCAGCGCCGCCCGGCGCGGCGGGGCGGCGGTGCAATTCTCGCCGGCGTCGGAAAGCATCAGGGCGCGCTACCGGCAGGCGCCGGTGGTGGCGAAGGGCAAAGATTAGAGGGAGCAGGGCTCTAAGTTGTTTCACCGTCATGGCCGGGCTTGACCTGGCTTGACCCGGCCATCCACGTCTTCCTTCTGCCCCTAAAAACGTGGATGCCCGGGACAGGCCCGGGCATGACGCAGTGAAAGCGGATGCAGGAGGAGTGATTTAAGCCGCGCGGATCTTGGAGAGGAAGTCGGTCACCTGCCTGCCCAGCACCTTGCTCTGCGTCTCCAGCGTCTGCGAAGCGTTCTTGACATCGTCGGCGGCGGCCGCCGCGGAGTCCGCATCGGCCTTCACGCCTGAGATGTTCTCCGAGACGTTGCGGGTGCCTTGCGCGGCGAACTGCGTCGAGCGGGTGATCTCCCGCGTCGCCGCGCCCTGCTCCTGCACGGCGGCGGCGATCGCGGTAGCGACCTCGTTGACCTCGCCGATGATGCCGCCGATGGTCTTGATGGCGTCAATGGCCTCGCCGGCGACCTTCTGGATGTCGGCGATCTGCTCGGAGATTTCGTCGGTTGCCTTTGCCGTCTGGCTGGCCAGCGATTTCACTTCCGAGGCGACCACGGCGAAGCCGCGGCCGGCTTCGCCGGCGCGGGCGGCTTCGATGGTGGCGTTGAGCGCGAGCAGGTTGGTCTGCGCGGCAATGGTGTTGATCAGGCCGACCACCTCGCCGATGCGGCCCGCCGACTTGGCGAGGCCCTGAACGGTGCCGTCGGTGTCGCTGGCCTGCTTGACCGCGCGGCTGGCAATGCCCGCGGCGAGCGCGGCCTGCTGGCTGATGTCGTTGATCGAGGCCGACAGCTGCTCGGAGGCGGCGGCGACGCTGTCCACGCTGCTGGATGCTTCGTTGGAGGCCTTTTCGGCAACCACGACACGCTCGTTGGTCTGGCGCGACACGCTGGACAGGTTGTCGGAGGTCGAGCGCATCTGGCCCGAGGCGTCACCGAGTTGATCCAGCGTCCGGCGTACCTGCGTCTCGAACTCGCCGACATAGCTTTCGATCGCCTGCTGGCGCGCGGCGGCGCCGGCATTGCGATCGCGCTCCGCCGCCTCGATGCGGGCCTTGTCGACCGCCTGCTGCTTGAAGGTGTCGAGCGCGCCGGCCAGCGCACCGATTTCGTCGCTGCGCGAGGCGTAGCCGGTGTCGACCGAAAGATCGCCGCCGGCCACCTTGAGCATGGCATCGCGCATGGCGTGCAGCGGCTTGATGACGCGGCGGGTCACCAGCATCATCGCGCCGGCGGTCAGTGCGATGGCGGCGAGCAGCAGCGAGAGCTGCACTATGAGCGAGTTGCGCGCGGAGGCATATTGCGCCAGCGAGTGGTCCTTGGCGGCATCGAGCGCGCCTTCGGCGACCGCGACGGCCGCGCCGAGACGGCCGACCGTCAGCGGAGTCCACTGGTTGGCGGTCAATTCGGGCTTCTCGGTGCCGGCCGCCAGCACGCTGACCAGGCGGTCGCGCAGTTCGAGATATTTCGGCTCGAAATAGGCCGTCTTGTTGGCGGCCATCGCCTGCGACAGCGCCGGCGGCAGCTGCATGCCCGCAGCGGTCAGCTCAAGCGCGTTCCAGGCGGCCTCGGTACCGCCGGCATTCTTGAGGTAGGCGAGCCGGGTCTCCGGCGCGATCTTGCCGGCGGCGAGCCCCGTCGACACGATCAGCGAGGCTTCGCCCGCGGTGTTGCGGAGCAGCCAGGCAATCTGCTTGATCGCCAGCAACTGGTCGATGGTGGCGTCCTGGTGGTTGACGGCGGCGGCAAGCGTTGCCGACAGCTTGTCCATGACGTCGAGCAGGGCGTTCACCGTGTCGGTGTACTGCTTGGGCAGTTCGGGGCGGCGCTGCGCCTTCGGCTTGCCCATCATCTCCCAGAATTCCTTCTGCAGGTCGCCGAGCGTCTTGTAGGAACGGTCGAGCTCCGGGACCAGCGTCTTCTGCTGCGGGAATTCCAGCACGCCGAGCGTGACCAGCGCGCGGCCCATTGCGGGCATTTCCGCGTCGCGGATGCTGCGCAGATATTTCTCGATCTCGGGGTCCATCGGCGCATCGCCATTGAGCATGCGCACCGTGGTGGAGCGGTCGGTGCGCAGATTGTGCATCGCCTTGAACAGGCTCGCCGAGGCATCCGCGATCACCGAGATCCGGCTCGCCGTCTGCAGGCGGTTCCAGGAATCCCAGGCGTTGAGAGAAAAGCCGACCACCACGCAAAGGGCGGTGGCCAAAATGACGGTCTTGAGCAGCGCGGAAACGGTCAAACGATTGAGCATCGAAAATCCCCCAGAAGTCCGGTGCATTTGGACCGAAAAGGGTAAAAACTTGGAAAGCATTTCAGCCGTACAACTACGGGGACCTTTGAAGTCGCTGAGTTTTCTTGCTTCCAGCAAGGTTCCGCTGCGGGAACCGACCACCCCTTTGCGAGTTAACGAGCCGTAAACAGCGCGGTCATTGCAGAAGGGGCCTTCAGATGCTCATCGGTGCGCTCGTCACCTTCCTCGTCGTCATCCTCATTCTCTACCTGATCAACCTGCTGCCGCTCGACGGCCGCGCCAAGCAGATCTGCCGCGTCATCGTCATCATCCTCGGCGTGATCTCGCTTCTGAAATATCTCGCGGTGTTCTAGGCGGGTCCCCAGAAAAAAGCCCCGGCGCAAACCGGGGCTTTCATCATGGAACGCGGCCGCGGCAGTCAGCCTGCCGCCTTCGCTTCCTTGCGGCGGGCGTGCAGGATGAACTCGGTGTAGCCGTTCGGCTGCTCGCGGCCCTTGAAGACGAGATCGCAGGCCGCCTGGAAGGCGATGCCGTCGAAAGCGGGCGCCATCGGCTTGTAAAGGGCATCGCCGGCATTCTGCTTGTCGACGACGACAGCCATGCGCTTGAGCGACTCCATCACCTGATCCTTGCTGACGACGCCATGCGCCAGCCAGTTCGCCAGGTGCTGGCTGGAGATGCGCAAGGTGGCGCGGTCTTCCATCAGGCCGACATCGTGGATGTCGGGCACCTTGGAGCAGCCGACGCCCTGGTCGATCCAGCGCACGACGTAGCCCAGAATGCCCTGGCAGTTGTTGTCGATCTCCTGCTTGACGTCATCCGGCGCCCAGTTCGATTGCGACACCGGAATGGTGAGAATGTCGGAGAGCTTTGCGCGCTGGCCGCCCTTGGCGAGCTCCTCCTGGCGCGCGGTCACATTCACCTGGTGATAGTGCAGCGCATGCAGGGTCGCGGCGGTCGGCGACGGCACCCATGCCGTGGTGGCGCCGGCCGAGGGATGGCCGATCTTCTGGGTGAGCATGTCCGCCATCTTGTCGGGCGCCGCCCACATGCCCTTGCCGATCTGGGCGTGGCCGGGCAGGCCGTCGATCAGGCCCATGTCGACGTTCCAGTCCTCATAGGCCTTGATCCAGGGCTGCGCCCTCATGTCGTTCTTGCGGATCATGGGACCGGCTTCCATCGAGGTATGGATCTCGTCGCCGGTGCGATCGAGGAAGCCGGTATTGATGAAGCAGATGCGCTTCGACGCATTCTGGATGCAGGCCTTGAGGTTGACCGTGGTGCGGCGCTCCTCGTCCATGATGCCGACCTTCATGGTGTCGGCCGGCAACGACAGCATCTTCTCGACTTCGCCGAACAGATCGCAGGTCAGCGCGACCTCGTCGGGGCCGTGCATCTTCGGCTTGACGATATAGACCGAGCCCTTGCGGCTGTTCCTGACCTTGGAATTGCCCTTGAGGTCATGGATGGCGAGCAAGCCGGCAACTGCGGCGTCCAGAATGCCTTCCGGAATCTCCGCGCCGTCGTCGTCGAGCACGGCGTCGGTGTACATGTGATGGCCGACATTGCGCATCAACAACAGGCTGCGGCCATGCAGCTTCAGTTCGCCGCCGTCGCCCTTCTTGTAGACGCGGTCGGCATTGAGCGAGCGTGTCACGGTCTTGCCGCCCTTTTCGAAATCGGCCGACAGCGTGCCGTTCATCAGGCCGAGCGTGTTGCGATAGACCAGCACCTTGTCCTCGGCATCGACGGCGGCGACGCTGTCCTCCATGTCGAGAATGGTCGATACCGCCGATTCCAGGATCATGTCGGCGACGCCGGCGGGATCGTCCTTGCCGATCGGATGGCTGCGGTCGATCTTCACCTCGACATGCATGCCGTTGTTGACGAGCAGCACGGCGGTCGGCGCTTCCGGATCGCCCTGATAGCCGGCGAACTGAGATGGCGTCTTCAGCCCGGTGGCGCTGCCGCTCTCCAGCTTGGCCGAGAGCTGGCCGGCGACGACGCTGTAGCCGGTGACATCGCTGTGGCTGCCGGCCGCCAGCGGCGCAGCCGAATCGAGGAACGCCTTTGCCTTGGCGATCACCTTGTCGCCGCGCGCCTTGTTGTAGCCGTTGCCGCTCTCGCTCGGATCGTGCGGGATGGCGTCGGTGCCATAGAAGGCGTCGTAGAGTGAACCCCAGCGCGCATTCGCCGCGTTCAAGGCATAACGCGCATTGGTTAGGGGGACGACGAGCTGCGGCCCGCAGATATTGCCGATCTCCTCGTCGACATTGGCGGTCTCCACCTTCCTGGTCGCCGGCTCCGGCAGCAGATAGCCGATCTCCTTCAGGAAGGCGGTGTAGGCGCCGGCGTCGAACGGCTTGCCCTTGTTGGCGCGGTGCCAGGCGTCGATCTTGTCCTGCAGCGTGTCCCGGAATTTCAGGAGCTCGGCATTCCTCGGCGCGAGCTTCTTGATGATGCCGGCCAGCCCGGCCCAGAACGCGTCCGGCGAAATTCCGGTCTTGGGGGCCGCCTCCTTCTCGATGAAATCGAACAGTTCGGGGGCGATCTTCAATCCGTGGGCTTCGACGCGTTTCATGAGGGAGCTTTCTCGGCAGGAAATGGCGCTTTGCGGCTGCTTTCGGGGAGAAAACAGCAAAAAACGCGCCAAAGGGCGGCGTTCAAGGCGCCCTTTTAGCCACAAAGCCGCGCGGATGAGAAGGCCCCCAAAAGCCGCAAGAAGACCTATGCGGCTGCCCTAGATATTGGCGGCCAGATCGGTGAGTTCGTCGAACAGTACGCCGGTTTTGGCCAGCATCCGCTCGATTTCCTCCGTTGCGTCCGCAATCGATCGGGCCGAGGTGTCCAGCACCAGCTCGGCACCGGTCGGCGGCTGATAGTCGTTGCCGATGCCGGTGAAGGATTTCAGCGCGCCGGCACGCGCCTTGGCGTAATGGCCCTTGGGGTCACGGCTCTCGCAGACTTCCGCCGGCGTCGAGACATAGACCTCGCGGAAGGCGACGTCGGCGATGCGGCGCGCGGCGGCGCGGTCGTCGCTGGCAGGCGAGACCGCGGCTACGATCGCGATATGGCCGTTGCGCGCAAGGTGGGTGGCGACTTCGGCCAGCCGGCGGATATTCTCGCTGCGGTCCTGCGGCGAGAAGCCGAGATCGCCGTTGAGGCCCGCACGCAAGGTGTCGCCGTCGAGCAGGATGGGCGAACCGCCATTGCCGAACAGGCGCCGCTCCAGCGCGCGCGCCAGCGTCGACTTGCCGGCGCCGGGCAGGCCGGTCAGCCAGACCACCGCGCCGCTGTGACGGTAGCGCGCCGAGCGTTCGTCGGGACGCAGCGCCGATTCCACCGGCACGATGTCGATCGGGGCGGCGCGCTGCCCGCCATCGACCGACAGCACGAGGCCGCCGCCGGCGATACGGCCGTTGACCTCGATTACGAGACGGCCGGTGCGCGGATTGTCGCTGTGCGGATCGGCGGCGATCGGCTGCGCCAGCGAGAGGTCGATCTCGCCGACATGATTGCGGGCGATCGACTTGTTCTCTTCATTCGAAAGCGCGCCTGGATCGATCGCCTTTTCGATCGAGACCACATTGGCGCGGCTCTCGCGAGTGCCGAGCCGCACCAAAATGGAATCGCCCTTGTTGAGCGGCTTGTCGTGCAGCCAGAAAATTCGCGCGCGGATGCGGCGGGTGTCGCGCGGTCCGGCAGCCGTATGCGCGATGATGTCGCCGCGCTCGACGAACAGTTCGCGGTCGAGTGTGATGCCGACGGAGCGGCCCGCGCCCTGGCGGCCTTCGACCGGCGTGAGCGGCCAGCTCTCGACCGACTTGATTTTCGCGATCTTGCCCGCGGGCATGATGACGATCTCGTCGCCCGCGATCAGGCTGCCGGACTCGATGCGGCCGGCGACGATGCGGCGGTCGTCGAATTTGTAGATGGCCTGCACCGGCAGGCGCAGCGGCAGCGCTTCCAGCGCACGCGCCGGCTCCAGCGCATCCAGCGCCTCGACCACGGTCGGGCCCTTGTACCAGGCGATGTTCGGCGTCGGCTGGGCGACACCGTCGCCGTCGCGCGCCGAGATCGGGATCACGGCGGCGGGCGTGACCCCGAGAGCGGTGAGATGGGCGGTGATCTCCGCGGAAATTTCCTCGAACCGTGCCGCACTGAAATCGACGCGGTCCATCTTGTTGACCACGACGGCGACCTGCTTGATACCGAGCAGATGCAGCAGATAGCCGTGCCGCCTTGTCTGGTCGCGCACGCCTTCCAGCGCATCGATGATCAGTACCGCGCCGTCAGCCTGCGAGGCGCCGGTGATCATATTGCGCAGGAACTCGGCGTGGCCGGGCGCGTCGATCAGCACGACGTCACGCGAATGGGTGCGGAAACGGATCTGCGTGGTGTCGATGGTGATGCCCTGGTCGCGCTCGGTCTGCAGCGCATCGAGCAGGAACGACCACTCAAAGGGCATGCCGCGCCGCGCGCTGACGGCTTTGAGCATTTCCAGCTTGCCCTCGGGCAGGCTGCCGGTCTCGTGCAGGAGGCGGCCGACCAGCGTCGATTTGCCGTGGTCGACATGGCCGACAATGACGATGCGCACTTGCGGCCGCGTCGTGCCGTTGGGCGTTGCCGACAAGGCGGGCGAAACGATCATGTTCATGGCAGCGCTCACGTTGGTTCGTCAGAGATAGCCGGCGACGCGCAGGCGCTCGAAGGCGTCTTCGGTCTCGTGGTCCAGGGCGCGCCCGGCGCGCTCCGGCACCTTGGTGGCTTCGAGTTCGGCCAGGATCTCGTCGATGCTGGAAGCCGTCGAGGCGACGGGATTGGTGATGTCCTGGTCGCCGAGCGAACGATAGCGCTTGCCGTCCCGGGCGATGTACAGCGGAATGATCGGGATGTTCTCGCGCTTGGTGTAGGCCCAGATGTCGGACTCGGTCCAATGCAGGATCGGATGGATGCGCAGATGCGCGCCCTGCGGCGGCGCGGCGTTGAACTGGTCCCAGAATTCCGGCGGCTGATCGCGCACGTCCCATTCGCCCTCCAGGCCGCGCGGCGAGAACACGCGCTCCTTGGCGCGGGTGGCTTCCTCGTCGCGGCGGATGCCCGCGATCAGGCCGTCGAAGCCGTGCTTGGCAAGCGCGAGCTTGAGGCCCTCCGTCTTGCGGGCGGCGGAGCGGGCGGCGGGCGGCAGCGTCGGATCGACCGCATCGATCGGCGGGCAGGGCTCGACGCGAAGGTCGAGGTCCCATTCCTTCGCGTAGCGGTCGCGGAAGGCATACATCTCGGCGAACTTCTTGCCGGTATCCACATGCATCGCCGGGAACGGCACGCGGCCGAAGAACGCCTTGCGCGCCAGCCAGATCATCACGTTGGAGTCCTTGCCTAGCGACCACAGCAGCGCGAGCTTCTTCAGCCGTGCAAACGCCTCGCGGAGGATGTAGATGCTCTGCGCCTCGAGCTGGTCGAGGTGATCCATCGAAGGCGGGACAATTTGCGGCACGGAAGATGCTTTGATCAAAGGTGCCTGGCGCAACCGGTCCCGTGCGGATTCGTTGGTGAGAACATCCATCTCTGCGGCCCTAAACGGATAGGTGAAAATTCCATCTGCTGGCCGCAATTTGGAAGAAATAATTTTCTCCATATCGGGCTTGCGAGACACTTAGAGAGAAAATAATTTCAGTCAACCCCGAGCTTGGTCCGTCGCATGCGATATCTGCCTGTTTTCCTCGATCTGCAAAGCGGACCGGTCCTCCTGATCGGCGCGGGCGATCTTGCACGCGCGAAACTGCGCCTGCTGGCATCGGCGGGTGCGCAAGTCCGGTGGTATGCGACCGACGGCAATCACGACCTGAGCGGCGTTGATGCAGCGCGCATCGAAATCGCGCAGGGCGATCCGCTCGCGGCCGACCTGAAAGGCGTCATCGCCATTCTCTGCGCCGGAGCGGGTGACGTCGGCGTTGCCATGTCGGCGCGCGCCAAGTCGGTCGGGCTGCCGATCAACGTGATGGATGATCTCGTCCATTCGACCTTCATTTTTCCGGCCATCGTCGATCGCGGTGACGTCGTTGTCGCCGTCGGCACCGGCGGCACTTCTCCCGTGGTGGCGCGCCGCGTGCGCGAGAAGATCGAGGCCGTGTTGCCGTCGCGCATTGGCGATCTCGCTGCCTTCATCGGCACGTTCCGTAAATCCATTCATGCGCGCCTTCCCGAATTCGCGCTCCGCCGCCGTTTCTGGGAGCGCATTGTCGACGGGCCGATCGGCGCGCTGGTGCTGTCCGGGCGCAGGGACGAGGCCGAGAAGGCGCTGAACGAAATTTCCGACGCATCCGCTTTCGCCGGTAGCGAGGACGGCAAGACCGGGGGCCACGTCACGCTGGTCGGCGCCGGTCCCGGCGATCCCGATCTGCTCACGGTGAAGGCGCTGCGGGCGCTGCAGGATGCAGACGTCGTGTTCTACGACGAACTGGTTTCCGCCGAAGTGCTCGACCGCGCCCGCCGCGATGCCGCGCGCGTTCCGGTCGGCCGCCGCGTCGGCAAGCCCGGCATCGGGCAGGAAGCGATCAACAGGTTGCTGGTCGAAGCTGCGCGCTCCGGTCAGCGCGCCGTGCGGCTGAAGGGTGGCGATTCCTTTATCTTCGGCCGCGGCGGCGAGGAGGTGGACGTGCTGCGCGATGCCGGCGTCAGCTATTGCGTCATCCCCGGGATCACGGCCGGCCTTGGCGCTGCCGCGCAGTTCGAGACGCCGCTGACCTATCGCCAGGAGGCGCTGCGCATCACGTTCCTGACCGCACACAAGGCGCCCGATGCCGAGGCTGTCGACTGGTCCGTGCTGACCGACAGGAAGATGACTGTCGTCGTCTACATGGGCATGACGGCGGCGCCGACGATCCGCGACGGCATGCTGGCCGCCGGCCGCTCGCCGCGCACGCCGGTCGGCGTGTTCGCACGGGTGACACGGCCGGATGCCAAGGCCGCGGTCGGCACGCTCGATCAGTTGCCCGAGCTGGTGCGACGGATCGATGGCGGCCCGGCCATCCTGATCATCGGCGACGTGGTCGCGCACTCCGCGCCATGGCGCAACTTTGAACTGAATGAAGTCGTCTCCAACCTGCTGGAAGCTGCCGAATGACCTCTCCGCTACAACAAAAAATCAAGATCACGGGGCCGTCGGTGGTGACCGCCAACCGTACCTCCGATGGCGCGGTGATCTGGCGTACCGGTTCGAGCGGCTGGTCGACCGATCTTGCCGACGCCTCCGTTGTTTGCACCGCCGACGATGCGCGCGAATTGCTGGCGCAGGCTGTCGCGGACGACCTCGGCGCCATCGGCCCCTATATCGCGCCTGTCGAACTCAAGGACGGCAAGGTCATCCCCGGCAATCTGCGCGAGCGCATCCGGGTGAAGGGCCTCACCATCGAGCTGTTGCCGGTCCCGGCCTGAAGGTTTTCTCTCATGTACGCATATGACGAACTCGACCGCACGCTGCTCAACGAGCGCGTTTCCGAATTCCGCGACCAGGTGAACCGCCGTCTCTCCGGCGAGCTCACCGAGGACGAATTCAAGATGCTGCGCCTGCAGAACGGCGTGTATCTGCAGCTGCACGCCTACATGTTCCGCGTCGCCATTCCCTATGGCACGCTGTCCTCCAAGCAGTTGCGCGCGCTCGCCCATGTCGCCCGCCGCTACGACCGCGGCTACGGCCATTTCACCACGCGCCAGAACATCCAGTACAACTGGATCAAGCTGAACGAATTGCCCGATGCGCTCGCCGATCTCGCCGAGGTCGGCATCCATGCCATGCAGACCTCGGGCAACAACACCCGCAACGTCACGTCGGACCAGTGGGCCGGTGTTGCGCCCGGCGAGGTCGACGATCCCCGCATTTGGTCGGAGCTGCTGCGCCAGTACACCACGCTGCACCCGGAATTCTCGTTCCTGCCGCGCAAGTTCAAGATCGCGATCACCGCGTCCGCGCACGACCGCGCCGCGATCAAGATTCACGACGTCGGCCTGCGTCTCTACAGGAATGAGGACGGCGAAGTCGGCTTCGAGGTGCTGGTCGGCGGCGGCCTCGGCCGCACGCCGTTCATCGGCAAGACCATCAAGCAGTTCGTGCACCGCCGCGATATCCTCAGCTATCTCGAAGCGATCATGCGCGTCTACAACCAGTACGGCCGCCGCGACAACATCTACAAGGCGCGCATCAAGATTCTGGTGCATGAACTCGGCATCGACAAGTTCGCCAGGGAAGTCGACGAGGAGTGGCAGCATCTTCGCGACGGCGCGCTGGTCGTCGAGGATGCGGCGATCGAGGAGATCCGCGCGCGCTTCACCTATCCGAAGTACGAGAAGCTGCCGCAGATGCCGGATGAGCTGAAGCAGGCGGCACATGATCCGCTCTTCGAGCGCTGGCGTCGCAATTCCGTGTTCACCCACAAGGCGCAGGGCTATTCCATCGTCACGATCTCGCTAAAGCCGGTCGGCGCGCCTCCGGGCGATGCCACCGCCGAGCAGATGGAGGCGCTCGCCGATCTCGCCGACAAGTATTCCTTCGGCGAGATACGTGTCGGCCACGAACAGAATCTCGCCTTGCCGCACGTCGCAAAAAGTGACCTGCCGGCGCTGTGGAAGGCGCTCGACAAGCTCGGGCTCGCCACCCCGAACGTCAATCTCGTATCCGACATCATCGCCTGCCCGGGGTTGGATTACTGCTCGCTGGCCAATGCGCGCTCGATCCCGATCGCGCAGGAGCTGACCAGGCGCTTTGCCAACCACGACACTGCGAACCTGATCGGCCGTCTCCACATCAACATCTCCGGCTGCATCAATGCCTGCGGCCATCACCATGTCGGCCATATCGGCATTTTGGGTGTCGAGAAGAACGGCGAGGAATTTTACCAGATCACCATCGGCGGCCGCGCCGACGAGCACGCCCAGATGGGCACGCTGATCGGCCCTGCGGTTCCGTACGCGGAAGTCGCCGATGTGGTCGAGGATATTGTCGAGGCTTACATGGCGCTGCGCGATTCCAGGGAAGAGCTGTTCATCGACACGGTGAAGCGGCTCGGCGTCGAACCTTTCAAGGAGCGGGTCTATGCCACTCGTTAAGAACGGGCACATCGAAACCGACGTGTTCTTCCACGTTACCGATGGCGCCGAGCTGCCGGGCGACGGCGCGGTGCTGGTTTCCGCCGCACGCTTCCTCGAGGATCCCGAGGCGCTGTTGAAGCGCGGCAAGGTCGGCGTGATCTGGCCGAACAGCCGCGACATCGACGATCTCGTGCCGTATCTGCAGCGGATCGCGCTGGTGGCGTTGGTGTTCCCGTCGTTCCGCGATGGCCGCGCCTACACGCAGGCACGCCTGCTGCGCGAGCGCCACGGCTACGAAGGCGAACTGCGCGCTACCGGTCAGGTGCTGCGCGACCAGTTCGTCTTCATGCTGCGCGCCGGCTTTGATTCCTTCGACGTCAAGAAGCAGGCCGATGCCGAAGCGTTCGGCGATGCGGCGCGGCGCTATACCGTATTCTATCAGCCGACCGGCGACGGGCATCTATCTGCCATGCAGCGCCGCGTCCATCCGCGCGCCGCGGAAAGCGCCAAGCAGTGAGCGCCGCCGCGCAGCAGGAGATTTCCGGTGCCCCGGCCTTGCCGCCGGCAACGGCGCTCGACGAAGTGCTGCGCCATGCCTCGCCCGCGGAAATAATTGCGGCAGCCCGCAAGGTCGTCGGCCGCGAGCGTCTGGCGCTGGTGTCGTCGTTCGGCACGGAGTCCGCCGCGCTGCTCAAGGTGATGGCGGACGTCGATCCCGCCATCCCCGTGGTCTTCCTCGATACCGGATGGTTGTTCCAGGAGACGCTGGACTACCGCGACACGCTAACGCGGCAGCTTGGACTTACGGATGTGCGCTCGATCGAGCCGCTGGAGGAAACGGTGTCGCGCGAGGACCCCGACAAGGAGTTGTGGTTTTCCAATCCCGATGCCTGCTGCCGGATTCGCAAGGTCGAACCGCTGGCGCGGGCGCTGAAACCTTTCGCGGCTTGGATCAACGGCCGCAAGCGTTTCCAGGGCGGCGCCCGCACCGATATTCCCGTCGTCGAACAGGACGGTGCGCGGCTGAAATTCAATGCCTTCGCCAATGTTTCGCGCGAGGAGATCGAGGCGATCTACCAGTCCGGCAACCTGCCGCCGCATCCGCTTGTTGCTTCCGGGTTCCTTTCGGTCGGCTGCATGCCCTGCACAAGCCGTAGCGAGCCGGGGGAGGATGCACGCGCCGGCCGCTGGCGCGGCAGGACCAAGACAGAATGCGGCATTCACACCCCGCCGACTTCGTAGCACAATGAAGCTGCGTCGTTGGAAACAACGAAAAATGGTTTCGTTGACTTGAGGCCGGTTTCTCACGAGTTATCTCGCCACGCTGCGGCAGGTTCCGCCGTCACGTCGAATGGAGATTGAGATGATCCGCCCGGTTTTCGCTGCCGTCGCGAGCTTGCTCATTGCAAGCTCGGCCTTCGCCGCCGACTTCTCGCTGCTCAACGTGTCCTACGATCCGACACGCGAGCTCTACGCCGAATTCAACAAGGCCTTTGCCGCGGCTTACCAGAAGGAAACCGGCAAGAGCGTCGAGATCAAGCAGTCGCATGGCGGCTCCGGCTCGCAGGCGCGCGCCGTGATTGACGGCCTGCAGGCCGATGTGGTCACCCTGGCGCTGGCTTATGACATCGACGCCGTCGCGGCCAAGGGCCTCACTAGCCCGGACTGGCAGAAGCGCCTTCCGCTCAACGCCTCGCCCTACACCTCGACCATTGTTTTTCTGGTGCGCAAGGGCAACCCCAAGGGCATCAAGGACTGGGACGACCTGATCAGGAAGGGTGTCGAGGTCATCACGCCCAACCCGAAGACATCCGGTGGTGCGCGCTGGAATTATCTGGCGGCCTGGGGCTTTGCGGAGAAGAAGTACGGCTCCGCGGACAAGGCCAAGAAGTTCGTGGCCGAACTCTACCAGCACGTGCCGGTGCTCGACACCGGCGCACGCGGCTCGACCGTCACCTTCGTCGAGCGCGGCGTCGGCGATGTGCTGCTGGCCTGGGAGAACGAGGCATTCCTGGCGCAGCGCGAGTTCGGCAAGGACAAGTTCGAGATCATCGCGCCGCCGCAATCGATCCTCGCCGAGCCGCCCGTCGCCATCGTCGACAAGGTCGCCGACAAAAAGGGCACGCGCGCCGTCGCCGAAGCGTATCTGAAACACTGGTATACCAGGGAAGGTCAGGAAATTGCCGCACGCAATTCCTATCGTCCGCGCGACAGCGAGATCGCGAAGGAATACGAGAAATCCTTCGCCAAGGTCGAACTGTTCACCATCGACGATGTCTTCGGCGGCTGGACCAAGGCGCAGAAGGAGCACTTCGCTGAAGGCGGCATTTTCGATCAGATCTACAAGAACTGACGGGCCCGATGGGCGGGCCGCAACGACGCGGGGGATGTTGTGAACGGAGTGCCGCAACGGCGCAGCACGTTGCCAGGGTTCGGTCTCACCATGGGGCTGACCCTGACCTGGCTCTCCGTCATCATCCTGATTCCGCTGGCCGGTCTCTTTCTCAAGACGCTTGATCTTTCGCTCGAGCAGTTCTGGGGCATCGTCACCAGCCGCCGGACCCTGAATGCGCTGAAGATCTCCTTCGGCCTGTCGTTCGCGGCGGCCTGCGTCAATCTCGTCATGGGCACGATCGTGGTGTGGGCGCTGGTGCGCTACCGCTTTCCGGGCCGCCGGCTGTTCGATGCCATCGTCGACATTCCCTTTGCGCTGCCGACCGCGGTGGCCGGCGTGGCGCTGACGCAGCTGTTCGCGCAAAAGGGCTGGCTGGGCGCGCCGCTCGCCGAGCTCGGCATCAAGGTGGCGTTCACGCCGATCGGCATCTTCATTGCCATGATCTTCATCGGCATTCCCTTCGTGGTGCGCACGGTGCAGCCGGTGCTGCTCGACCTCGACGTGGAAATCGAGGAAGCTGCGGCCTCGCTCGGCGCCGGCCGCTGGCACACGGTGTTTCGGGTCATCCTGCCGAGCCTGATCCCGGCGCTGCTCACCGGCTTTGCGCTGGCGTTCGCGCGCGCGGTCGGCGAATACGGCTCGGTGATCTTCATCGCCGGCAACCTGCCGAACGTTTCGGAGATCGCGCCGCTCTTGATCGTGATCCGGCTGTCCGAATTCCGCTATGCCGACGCGACTGCGATAGCGGTCGTCATGCTGGTCGCCGCGTTCATCGTCATCTTCGCCGTCAACCGTCTGCAGCGCTGGGCGCAGACGCGAATTCCCGCGCATTGAGGCGGGCCGATGAGCGAGCCCCAGATCCTCACCTATACGCCGCCGCGGATCGACGTGCATACCGAGCCGGGCGCGGTCCGCTTCGTGATCATCGCGCTCGCGGTGCTGTTCCTCCTGGTCTTCGTCGTGCTGCCGCTGGTCGTGGTGTTCGCCTCCGCCTTCTCGCGCGGGGTAATGGCGTATATCGCCGCGCTCTCCGAGCCCGAGGCGCTGTCGGCGATTCGGCTGACGCTGCTGATCGCCGCGATCTCCGTCAGCCTCAACCTCGTCTTCGGCGTCATCGCGGCCTGGGCGATCACCAAGTTCGAATTTGCCGGCAAGACGTTCCTGATCACGCTGATCGACCTGCCGTTCTCGGTCAGCCCGGTCATCTCCGGTCTCGTCTTCGTTCTGCTGTTCGGCGCACAGGGCTTTTTCGGCCCCTGGCTGCAGGCGCATGACGTGCGCGTCCTGTTTGCGGTTCCCGGCATTGCGCTTGCCACCATCTTCGTGACGTTCCCCTTCGTCGCGCGCGCGCTCATTCCGCTGATGCAAGAGCAGGGCACGCAGGAGGAGGAAGCCGCCATCTCGCTCGGCGCGTCAGGACTGCAGACCTTTTTCCGCGTCACTTTGCCCAACATCAAATGGGGCCTGCTCTATGGCGTGCTGCTGTGCAACGCGCGGGCGATGGGCGAATTCGGTGCGGTGTCCGTGGTGTCGGGTCACATCCGCGGCGAGACCAATACCATGCCGCTGCTGGTCGAAATCCTCTACAATGAGTATCAATTCGTGGCGTCGTTCGCGATCGCATCGCTGCTTGCCATGCTGGCGTTGATCACGCTGGCAGCCAAGACGATCCTGGAGCGCCGGCTCGACGAGGAAGAGGTCACCAAGTGACGATTGAAGTCAGAAACCTCACCAAGAAGTTCGGCGACTTCGCCGCGCTCGACAATGTCGACCTCAAGGTGGCCGACGGCGAACTGCTGGCGCTGCTTGGCCCGTCCGGCTCCGGCAAGACCACGCTGCTCCGCATCATCGCCGGCCTCGACTGGCCGGATTCAGGCGAGGTATCGTTCGACGGCGAGAACGCGCTGTCGCGCGGCGCCGGCGAGCGCCATGTCGGCTTCGTGTTCCAGCACTACGCGCTGTTCCGCCACATGACGGTGTTCGAGAACGTCGCCTTCGGCCTGCGCGTGCAGCCGCGCGGCATCCGCAAGGACGAGGCCGCCATCCGCGCCCGCGTCAAGGAGCTGCTCGATCTCGTGCAACTCGACTGGCTGTCCGACCGCTATCCGAGCCAGCTCTCCGGCGGTCAGCGCCAGCGCATTGCGCTGGCGCGTGCCCTCGCCATCGAGCCGCGAATCCTCCTGCTCGACGAGCCCTTCGGCGCGCTCGATGCCAAGGTGCGCAAGGAGCTGCGGCAATGGCTGCGCTCGCTGCATCGGGAAATCCACGTCACCTCGATCTTCGTCACCCATGACCAGGAGGAGGCGCTGGAAGTCGCCAACCGCGTCGTGGTGATGGACAAGGGCCGCATCGAGCAGGTCGGCACGCCCGGCGACGTCTACGACAATCCCGCCACCGCCTTCGTGCACGGCTTCATCGGCGAATCCATCGTGCTGGGCGTTGAGGTGCGCGACGGCGGCGTGCAACTCGACGGCAAGCCGCTCAACATCGCCGCCAATGGCCATGAACCGGGCGCGGCAAAGCTGTTCGTCCGCCGCCATGACATGCAGATCGGCCCGGCCGGCAGCGGCGCACTGGAAGGCTCGGTGAATCATGTACGCACTTTCGGGCCGATCCAGCGCGCCGAGATCGCCCTGTGCGGCGGCGAGGGCAAGACCGTGATCGAGATCGACGCCCCGCGCGACAGGGAACTGCAGGCCGGCGATGCCGTGAGCCTGCAACCGCGGCGCTACCGGATTTTTGCCGCCCCGGAGTAGGGGCCCCGTGCTTCCGGGTCCGTTTCGCGCCCGGCAATGACGCCAAATGACCCCGCCGTTCACTATTCAGCCACGGTTGATATGCAACAACGCCGGCTGACCACGGGGTAGTGTTCGATTATGCGGGCGATTCTCGCCATATTGGCGCTTCTGGCGCTTGCCGGCTGCATGTCCGACAGCCAGCCGGAGCAGCCGGCCATGTATTTATCCATGGCCAATGGCGGCGCCACGCTCGATCCCCAGACCGCGGCCTCCATGATTTCGCAGTACCGCCAGAACAACGGGCTCGGAAAGGTCGTGGTGGACCCGGACCTGATGAAGGTGGCGGAAGCCCAATCCATGGCCATGGCCAGCCGCAACAAGCTCGACCACGACGTCAAGGGGCCGTTGGCCAAGCGGCTGTCCAGCAACGGCTATCCGGCCACATCGGCCGTCGAGAACGTCTCGGCCGGCTATCATACGCTGGCGGAAGCGTTTTCCGGCTGGCGCGACTCGCCCCCGCACCGGGCCAATATGCTGAGCCGCGATGTCACAAAACTGGGCATTGCCGCGAGTTATGCTCCGAACACCAAATACAAGGTATTCTGGACGCTCATTCTTGCATCAACGGATGCCAAATAGGTCCAAATCGTTCTTGATTTCGACTCCACACTCGCCGATTGACGCAACTGCGAAGAGCCGCCACCGTGCGGCGGGCAGGGCTCTCTCATTGGCGGGTCTCGATGGATAATTCCACCCCATTGCCGGCGACGACGCCAGCACAGGCCCAGCGCGTTCTGGTCCTGCAGGGCGGCGGCGCGCTCGGCTCCTACCAGGCTGGCGCCTATCAGGCGCTGTGTCACAATGGCTTCGAGCCGGAATGGGTCGCCGGCATCTCGATCGGCGCCATCAACGCTGCGATCATCGCCGGCAACGAGCCCGAAAAGCGCGTCGAGCGGCTGAAGGAATTCTGGGACATGGTGTCCCAGCCGGTGTCGTGGAATCCGGTAGTGCCCGGCGACCGCGCCCGTTCCCTGTTCAACGAAACCTCGGCCGCCATCATCGCCGCCTTCGGCGTGCCCGGCTTCTTCACCCCGCGCTTTCCGCCGGCGCCGATGTGGCCGGCCGGCTCCCCGTCGGCGCTGAGCTATTACGACACCGCGCCCCTGAAGGGGACGCTGGAGCAGCTCGTTGACTTTGACCGCATCAACGATCTGAAGACGCGCCTGTCGGTCGGCGCGGTCGGCGTCACCTCGGGCAATTTCAAGTATTTCGACAATTTCGAGTTCAGGAAGCTCGGCAAGCGAATCGGCCCCGAGCACGTCATGGCCTCGGGCGCGCTGCCGCCGGGCTTTCCCTCCGTCATCATCGACGGCGAGCATTTCTGGGACGGCGGCATCGCCTCCAACACGCCGCTGGACTACGTGCTGGACAATGAGCGCAGCCGCGATCTGCTGATCTTCCAGGTCGATCTGTTCAGCGCGCGCGGCGACCTGCCGAAGACGCTGCTGGAAGCGGCCGAGCGGGAGAAGGACATCCGCTACTCCAGCCGCACCCGCATGAACACCGACATGAACCGGCAGATCCACAACACCCGCATGGCGGTGCGCGACCTGATCGGCAAGCTGCCGGACCATCTGAAGAACGACCCGTCGGTCGAATATCTGCGCGAGGCGACGAAGGAAAACACCGTCACGGTGGTGCACCTGATCTACAGCAGCAAGAACCACGAATCCAGTTCGAAGGACTACGACTTCTCGCATATCGGCGTGGTCGAGCACTGGAACGCGGGCGTCCGCGACGTGCACCAGTCGATGAAGCACAGGGATTGGCTCGAGCGGCCGCAGTCCGGCGAGACCATGGTGACGTACGATCTCAACCGGGACGGCGACGGCGCCCCCGCAAGAAAGGAGTGAACAAAATGGCTTCATTGAAAGGCAAGACGGCGGTGGTCACCGGCTCGACCAGCGGTATTGGGCTCGCGATCGCGCGGGCGTTTGCAAGCGCAGGCGCCAACATCGTGATCAACGGCTTTGGCGCGCCGGCCGACATCGAGCGCGAGCGCTCCGGCATCGAGACCGATTTCAAGGTCCGCGCCGCCTACTCGCCGGCGGATATGAGCAAGCCCGCGGAGATCGCCGACATGATCGCGCTCGGCGACAAGACGTTCGGCTCGGTCGACATCCTCGTCAACAATGCCGGCATCCAGTTCGTGTCGCCGATCGAGGACTTCCCGATCGAGAAGTGGGACGCCATCATCGCCATCAACCTGTCGTCGGCCTTCCACGCCATCCGCGCCGCGGTGCCTCTCATGAAGAAGAAAGGCTGGGGCCGCATCATCAACACCGCGTCGGCGCACTCGCTGGTCGCCTCGCCCTTCAAGTCGGCCTATGTCTCGGCCAAGCATGGCATCGCCGGCCTCACCAAGACCGTGGCGCTCGAAGTCGCGCAGCACAAGATCACCTGCAACTGCATCAGCCCCGGCTATGTCTGGACGCCGCTGGTCGAGCACCAGATCCCGGAGACGATGAAGGCGCGCAACATGACCAAGGAGCAGGTCATCAAGGACGTGCTGCTGGCGGCGCAGCCGACCAAGGAATTCGTGACGTCGGAGCAGGTCGCGGCGCTCGCGCTGTTCCTGTGCAGCGACGACGCGGCCCAGATCACCGGCTCGAACTATTCGATCGACGGCGGCTGGACCGCGGAATAGGCGGACGCGTCCCCGTCTGTTCTGCGATGCCGTGGAGGGACCCTAGAAGCCCCGCCGCGGACGTCAGAGATGACCGCGCCTGTGGCGAAGGTGTCTCGTCAGCCAGACAACGCAGACCGAATCGGTGCGGGAATGCGTCCCCAGATTTCATCGCTCGTCGCCGGACATTAGCTTATCGGTGCGCGGCGTTGGCTTGAGGACACCTAGCTTGACAACAGTGCACCATCCGTAGAGATGAATTAGCCTCCACAGGAGGACACCCATGCAAGTATCGCCGGATGAAGTGAAGGCGGGCCTGGAATGCTATGACCCGGAGCAAAGCCTATTCCCTCAACTTCGCGAGGGCGCTGGCATCAAGGAATTAACTGCGCGTCATGTGCTGCTGATCCTGAGATGGAAGCTGGGCAGGATCAAGAACGCACATGCCGCCACGGTTAGTCCTAGTAATCTAGCCAAGATCAATAATGCACTTGTGCTTGCAGGCCAGCCAGAGCGCGGGCGTGATGCACTTGAGGCTCTGACGACCGTTGAGGAAATCGGACTAGCTGTTGCGACGGTGCTTCTGACCGTGCGTTACCCTGACAGATACACCATCATTGACTGGCGCGTGCTGGAAGCGTTGCGCCTGCAACCGGCAACTACCGACGAGTGGACCTCCACGACCTATATCAGCGAGTTCTTGCCTGCCGTGGAGGACTTTCGCAAACAGCACAGTCATCTATCGCTCCGTCAAGCCGACCAAGCTCTGTGGGGGATGTCCCTGAATAAGCGGATAGTACGCATGGCGGAAGAAGCGAGTCTCATTCCGCCGCCTGTGTAAAGGCGTGCAATTTCCGCCGCCGTTGGGTTCCGATCAAATGAAGAACGCGCCGACAAGGACAGCCACGCTGACAACTCCCATGCTCGTGGACTGCACGAGCGCGGAGAGGATGAGGGCTGCGGTTGCGACTTATATGAGCATCGGTAGTCCCTTCTTACCTGCTCGGAGCGATCAGGCGGCCTGAGTTGATAGACGACTGAGCAACCGCGCCACGGCGGTTGGATGCCATAAGCCGCCACGTGGCGAGAGCACACCCTGACGGTTAGACGCGCCACCTTGTGCCGGGTTCACCCGAAACCGCATGCTTTGCCATCTGCCTTTTGATTCGCAGCGGATGTTCCGATGAAGCACTACAACCGACCTGAATGGCGAACCTTCCGAACTGAAGTCATTCGCCTTCATGATGGCGTCTGCAACCGATGCCGACGGGGGCCGGACGATGGAGTGACGCTCCAGGTCCACCACAATATCTACCTACCGCAGAGCTTGCCTTGGCAGTACCCGCACGAGGCCTGTGAGGCTTTGTGCAAAGGCTGTCACGCTGAAGAGCATGGGAAAAAAATGCCGCGATCTGGATGGGAGCATTTCGGCGACTATGTTGATCTTGGAGGCCTAGACGGCGAATGCGAGCTATGTGGAACTGCAATCCGCTACGTCTTCCCTGTTTATCATCCGAAATGGGGAACGATGGAAGTCGGAGAGGTCTGCTGTGATAACCTGACCTCCAGTGACTATGCGACCAAACGAATGAAAGACGCCAAACGCCGCGCTCGTTTCGTATTCTCTAGCCGCTGGTCCACTGGCAAATCCGGCGCACCTTCAATCATTCAGAAGGGCGTCGCGCTCTCGATTGTTCCTGATGGACCAAACTACAAGCTTCGCATGAACGGTACCCTTGGCAAGCTCCAATTTGGATCGGTCCTCGAAGCAAAAATAAAGGCGTTCGATCTGATCGATTCCGGTGCCGCGCAGGAATATTTCTGGAAAAGGAAGTTGCGCTCCGACGGGGCGCGCACGTGACAGCAAAGAACCGTCAACCAACGGGTAGCGTTCTTGATCAAATGATCGGGACGAGCGTAACTTTCAACGGCCTTCTAGTCCCGGCTTCATCCCTGAAAACGGTCCTTGCTCGTTACGTGGATAATCTTGTCGTATGGAACGACCATCAAACCTACAAAGTTTCACTCATCGGTTCGGCAGTACCAATCCGATTTTCTGGCCGGTACTTTCTGCTCTGTACCAATCATCAACTGCGAGAGTGTGAGAAGGAGAACGTCTCGCTTTTGGGGCGCGACGGGCAAATCCTTGTTACGTCATCTGGCGTGCGCCACTTCAATGACGAGAGCAATCCGCACTATCGAGACTTGGCCGCTTTCGACTTCACGGAGGCATGCGGGGCGCATCTAGCCCTGAGAGAGAGGTTCTTTGACCTTCGCGAGGTCCCTCCAATAGCGCGCAACACGGATATAGTGTTTGCACTCGTTGCTGGCTTTCCCTCCAACGATCAGCGGTATGAACTCGAAGAGAGAAACCACATTGGCAAGGTGAAACGAATTGTAGTGTGCCAACCTGATCCCTCTTCATACGATCCTGCCCCTCTCTGTCTTCGCATCGACGAGCCCCTAGAGCGGGATGGGGTTAGTTTGAATCGATTTGGGATTCCCAAATCAGCTTGTTTCTGATTCACCATGTTGGCTGGGTTGGAGGCCAGCATGGATGGGCAAGCCTTATTCGCTGGATCTTCGCAAACGTGTCGTGGCCG
>DATLXL010000025.1:0-244200 GCA_035575905.1 Bradyrhizobium sp.
GCGAAGTCGTGTGGTCCTGGCGCCGCGACCCTGGCGTCTATCCACGCAGCCCCGTGGCAGCGTGGCAACGGTGACAACAAAGGCCGCTCACCGGGGAGAGTACGTATAAGCCGTAAAGCCATTGCGCGGGGAAAGCCGGGATGTCTCGGCTGTACCTGTCAAACCCGTGTGCGTTGTTTTCTACCCTTTTGCACACGGTGCTGCGGGTGCATCCAGCGCCCGGCTTTCCCTGCTCCCTCTGATCCCAGGGGGACACCGCGATGGCACAGCCCGGGCAAAATCAGGTCGCGGGAATGTCTTTCTGCGTCTCGGTTCCGGCTCTCCCTGCCGTTACAATAGTATCACGACGCAAGACTAAACGACGCAAGACTAAACGGGGACGACGGCCCTCGCCGATCAGCCTGCAAAATGGGAGAAGAAAAAATGCGCCGCGCCATCGTGTTGCTGTCCGCAAGCCTGATCACATTATCGACCATCAGCATCGCCTCGGCGCAGAACGCCACCCCGCGCAATCTGATCCTCTTCATCCCCGACGGGCTGCGCGGCAAGATCGTGAACCCGCAGACCGCGCCCGCCATGGCTGATTTGCGCGACAAGGGCGTCAACTTCAAGAACTCGCACTCGCTGTTTCCGACCTTCACCATGGCCAACGGCTCCGCGATGGCGAGCGGGCATTATCTGGGCGACACCGGGACCTTCTCCAACACGATCTACACCGGCTATTCCTCCGCGCCGGCCGGCGACACCGTCGTCCCCTTCATCGAGAACGACGCCGTGCTCGCCGACGTCGACGATCACTTTGGCGGCGACTATCTGAACGAGGAGACGCTGCTGAAACTGGCGCGCGGCAAGGGTTTCAGCACCGCCGCCATCGGCAAGGTCGGCCCCACCCTGATCTTCGACCACACCGATCGCGGCAGGAACACCATCGTCATCGACGACTCCACCGGCGGCAAGACCGGCGTTCCCCTCTCCGACGAGATGAAGGACGCGATGGGCAAGGCGGGCCTGCCGCTGGCCACCCCCGGCCGCGGCGACAACGGCAAGGCGGGCGACGCCAGGACGCCGGGCACCACGTCGGCCAATGTCGAGCAGCAGAAATACATGGCGGACGCCGCCACCAAGGTGGTGCTGCCGATGTTCAAGGCGCGCAACAAGCCGTTCGTGCTGGTGTTCTGGTCGCGCGATCCCGACGGCAGCCAGCACAACACCGGCGACAGCCTCAACACCATCACGCCGGGCATCAACGGCCCGACCTCGATGGCCGGCATCAAGAATGCCGACGACAACCTCGCGCAAATCCGCAAGGCGCTCGACGATCTCGGCCTGTCGGCCTCCACCAACATCATCGTCTCCTCCGACCACGGCTTTTCGACCATCTCGAAGGAAAGCAAGACGAGCCCCTCGGCCAGGATGTCCTACGACGACACGCCGAAGGAGTTTCTCCCGATGGGCTTCCTCGCCATCGATCTTGCCAAGGCGCTGGACCTGCCGCTGTTCGATCCCAATGACAAGAACGCGAGGGTCGCCGACAACGCTCATCCCAAGGCCGGCAATGGCGTGCTGGGCGCGGATCCGGCCAAGCCCGACGTCGTCATCGCCACGAATGGCGGTTCCGACCTGATCTATCTGCCGGGCAAGGACAAGAAGCTGGCCGCGCGCATCGTCAAGGCGCTGCTGGAGCAGGATTATGTCAGCGGCCTGTTCGTCAACGACGAGCTCGGCCGCTTTCCCGGCACGCTGGCGATGTCGCAGCTCAATCTGAAGGGCAAGGCGGCGACGCCGCAACCCTCCATCGTCGTCAACTTCCGCTCCTGGTCATCGGGCTGCGAGGAGCCGACCAACTGCTCGGTGCAGATTGCCGACACCGTGCTGCGGCAGGGCCAGGGCATGCATGGCAGCTTCAGCCGCGGCGACACGCTCAACTTCACCGCCGCGATCGGGCCCGACTTCAAGACGGGCTATGTCGACGAGCTGCCGGTCAGCAATGCCGATGTCGGAGCCACCGCCGCCAGGCTGCTCGGCCTGCGCCAGAAGGCAAAGGGCAATTTGATCGGCCGCGTCGTGACCGAGGCGATGCCGAACGGCGTAACGCCGAAAGCGGTTGCCGCGACGCTTAGGTCACCGCCCGCGGCGAACGGCCTGCGCACCGTGCTGGCGTTCCAGCGCGTCGGTTCCCAGCGCTATTTCGATGCCGCCGGCTTCCCCGGCCGCACGCTGGGACTTGAGGAAGACAAGAAGACGGCGGACAAGAAATAGTCCGCCGCAACACAAAACGGCGGGGAATGTCCCCGCCGTCATCACCGAAAGAGACGCTGGGTGATCTTACATCAACCCGATGTCGAACACATTCGGCAGCTGCGCCAGCGGCACGCTGGCGGCGCCGATCACGCTGGCGACGATCGCCATCAGCGCACGGTTGTTGCGACGCTTGCCGCGCATCTGGCTGGCGATCCAGCGCAGCGCCTCGGCATTGCCCTTGATGGCGTTCGCCGGCGCCCAGCTGTCGATCGCGGTGTCCGGCGACAGCGCCACCGTGCGCGGCGGCACCTTCATGCCGGCTTCGGCCGCGGCGTGATGGGCGACCGCCTTGGTCAGGAGATCGTCGAAGCGGCCGCCATCGGTGCGTTCGGCCGCGGCGTCGTGAATTTCAAACAGCGCCTCGACCTCGGCGCGGCAGACCGGCTGATGCTCGACGGCGCTGGCGGTGAGGATGCGCACGCACCAGGCGGCGTCATCGGCGTCAAGCGCGCGGGAGAAATGAATACGGCCCTTGGTGGTGGGGCCTTCACCGGTAATGACGCCATCGCGGACGATGGTCAGAGCGTGAGCTGCGGTATCGCGGCAGGACGGCTCCGGCACGCCATTCGCGGCGGCCTTGGTACTCGGGGCAGACATAATGAGGCTTCTCAATCCCTTGTTCTTGGCCAGCAATTCCATGCCGGCGTAAACGAGTGGTTAATGATTCGAAACCGGCGGTTCTAGATTTTGGAATGGTTGCCGATTTGTCGCATTTTACCACCCAAAGGTCGGGCCGGGCGTGATGAGGGCCATACAAGGCAAAAGCGGGGCAAGCGCGCGGATGTGATCGACGTTTTTTCGCCGCAGCGCCAACGGTCAAAAGAAGGTGCTAAAAGCTCGCGCCGACGGAGAAGGATTTAATCTTCTCAGTGAAGGCGTTCACTTCAAACCCTGGCCCGTCTATACTCCGCCGCGACAGAATTTCCTTTTAACTAGAATGACATGAGGTCATATCATGCCCCTCCCGATCGGCGCTACCGCCCCTGATTTCGAAGCCCAGACCACGGAAGGAAAGATCAAGTTCCACGACTGGATCGGGAACAGCTGGGTGCTGCTTTTTTCGCACCCGAAGGATTTTACCCCGGTCTGCACCACCGAGCTCGGCGCCCTTGCCAAGCTGAAACCGGAATTCGACAAGCGCGGCGTCAAGCTGATGGGTCTGTCCGTGGACGCGGTCGACCGCCATGCCAAATGGGCTGAAGATATCGAGGAGACCCAGGGCGCGGCGCCGAATTATCCGATGATCGGCGACACCGACTACAACGTCTCGAAACTCTACGAGATGCTGCCGGCTTCGACATCGGGCGATCCGCTCACCCGCACGCCGGCCGATAACCAGACCGTGCGCAACGTGTTCGTGATCGGACCGGACAAGAAGATCAAGCTGGTCATGGTCTATCCGATGACCACCGGCCGCAATTTTCAGGAGATCCTGCGCTCGATCGACTCGCTGCAGATGACGGCGAAACATCGCGTCGCCACGCCCGCCGACTGGAAACCCGGCGAGGACGTCATCATCGCCGGCTCGGTGTCCGACGACGAGGCCAAGACGATCTATCCGAACGGCTGGAAGTCGCCGAAGCCGTATATCCGCATCGTGCCGCAGCCGAAGTGACGGTCGCGATTGCGAAGCAATTGAGACCGTCATCCCGTGGCGATGCGAAAGCATCCAACCCGGGATCTCGAGATTCCGGGTTCGGTGCTACGCACCGCCCCGGAATGACGTACTAAATTCGAGGCACGTGCCAATTCTCTGCAGGGAAATCGGCGTCGAGGCGACAGCCGTCACAACCGCGGCGCTACGCCGCCCGCACGCTACTGAGGAACCTATCGACCTCGGCCTTCAAATGCAGGCTCTCCCCGGACAGCTCCTTCGCCGCCTCGAACATGCGGCTGGAGGTCTCGCCGGTCTCGCCCGCGCCGCGCGCGACGTTGCCGACATTGACCGCGACCGACTCGGTTCCGCTGGCGGCGGCGCGAACGCTGTGAGCGATGTTTTGGGTGGCCGAACTCTGCTGCTCGACCGCTGCCGAGATCGAGTTGGCGATCTCGCTGATGCGCTCGATGGTCTGGCTGATCGCCTTGATGGCATCGACCGACTCGGCGGTCGCGATCTGCATGTTGCCGATCTGGCTGGAGATCTCTTCTGTCGCCTTCGCGGTCTGCCCGGCCAGCGTCTTCACTTCCTGGGCCACCACCGCAAAGCCGCGGCCGGCATCGCCGGCCCGCGCCGCCTCGATGGTGGCGTTGAGCGCAAGCAGGTTGGTCTGCTCGGCGATCGAGGTGATCAGCTTCACCACGTCGCCGATCCGGGTTCCCGCCTGCGACAGTTCGGTGATGCGCTGGTCGGTGGCGTTGGCCTGGCGGACAGCCTCCGCGGCAATGCTGTTGGATTCGTGGACCCGGCGGGTGATTTCCGCAATCGAGCCCGACAGCTCGTCGGAGGCCGCCGCCGCGGTGCGGACATGCTCGGACGCCGTCTCCGAGGCGCTGGCGGACTCGCCGGAAAGCTTCGCCGTGGTGCGCGCGGTCTCGGTAAGCTGGCGCGCAACGCGCTCGAACTCGCCGGAGCAATTCATCACCTTCTCGATGATACCGCCGACGCCAGTCTGGAATTCATCGACAAAGGACCGCAGCTCCGCCTTGCGCTGCTCGGCGGCGGCGGCAGCCGCAGCGGCCTGCTCGTTGCGCAGCCGCTGCCGCTCCTGCGCGTTGTTCTTGAAGATGGTGACGGTGCGGGCGATCTCGCCGATCTCGTCGTGGCGGTCCTCGCAGTCGACGGCAAGCTCGCTCTTGCCTTCGGCAATCGCCGTCAGCGAGGCCGTGACCGAGCCCAGCGGCCTCGTGATCTGGCGGACGATCAGCATGGTGATCAACATCACCAGAAGCGCAGCGACGCCGGCGGCAGCCGCCATGGTCCCCATCGCCTGCGTCAGCATGCCGTCGAACTCCGTCATCGCGATGCCGACATAGAGGATGCCGATGACCTTCCCGGACGGATTCAAGACCGGGTAGTACGCCGTCATGAAGCTCTTGCCGAACAGCACCGCCGGGCCCTTATAGGCCTGGCCCTTGCGCAAGGGCGCCTGGCCCGGATGATCGGCCGCAAGCTGGGTGCCAACGGCGCGGTCGCCGTTCTCCTTCTTCACGTTGGTGGTGCGGCGGATGAACTGGTTGCTGGCATCGTCGTAGACGAACAGCGTGGCGTTGCCGCCGGTGTAGGACACCGCGCGGTCGACGATCGCGTGATCCCTGAACTCGGGCATCTTGGCCATCTCGGCCTTGGTGACGGCGCCGTTTGCGATCGCAATCTTCGCGTCCGGGAATGTTTCCGCAAACGCCAGCGCCAGCGTGCGCAGGTTGACCTCGATGTCGCGGTAGGCGCGGGCGTTGAACTCCGACGACAGCGACCAGTAGGCGGCGCCGATGACGAGACCGGTATTGAGTGCGATCAGCAGGGCGGCGCAGATGAGGGCCTTGGTCCCCAGCTTCAGCTTGAGCGACGGCATGAATATCCCCAGACGCATGTCAGCCATGCAAAACTGCTTTAGATGCGTCACATTTGACGGCTTTTCTTTACGAATGACTTAACGAACACAACCCACAGGAAATGCTCGAGAATTCATTGCCCGCATGACGAGCCCCCGGCCCATTGTCGTCTGGTTTCGCGAGGACCTGCGGCTTGCCGACCACCCCGCGCTGCATGCCGCCGGCAAGACCGGCGCGCCCGTGATTGGCCTCTACGTCTTCGACGACCGGAGCCCCGCGCGGCCGCTCGGCGGCGCGGCGCGATGGTGGCTGGCGCAATCGCTGCGGGCGCTGCAGGCGAGCCTGCAGGCGGCAGGCGCACAACTCGTGCTTCGCAGGGGCGATGCTGCCGAAACCATCGCGCAGGTCGCGCGGGAGACCGGGGCGGGCGCGATGTACTGCAATGAGATCGCGCAGGCGCCGCATCGTGCGGCGGCCGCGCGGGTAAAGGCGCGGCTCGATGAAATCGGCGTCGCTTCGCAAGACTTCGCCGGCGACCTCCTCGTCGGGCCCGAAAACATCCGCAACAAGGAGAACCGTGGCCTGCGGGTGTTCACGCCGTTCTGGCGCCGCGTGCAGGGCCTCGGCGATCCGCCCGCGCCGCTGCCGGCGCCGAACAAGTTGATGGCCGGGCCCAGGCTCGCCGGCGATGCGCTCGAAAGCTGGCAACTCGAGCCGACGCATCCGGATTGGGCCGGCGGATTGCGCCGCACCTGGACGCCGGGCGAAGCGAGCGCGCAAAAACGGCTGAAGGAATTTCTCGCGCGCGCTGCCGGCTATGCGAGCGAGCGCGACCGTCCCGATCGCGAGGGCACCTCAAAGCTCTCGCCGCATCTGCGGTTCGGCGAAATCAGCCCGCGGCAGGTCTGGCACGCGGCGCGCTTCGCGGCGGCGGAGCACCCTCGCCTCGCTGCCGATATCGACAAGTTCCTCAGCGAACTCGGCTGGCGCGAGTTCTGCCGTCACCTGCTCCACGACGTGCCTGACCTGGCCGAGCGCAATCTGCAATCGAGCTTCGATAACTTCCCATGGAAGCGCGACGCCACGGCATTGCGCGCCTGGCAGCGCGGCCTGACCGGCTACCCCATCGTCGATGCCGGCCTGCGCGAACTCTGGCACACCGGCGCGATGCACAACCGCGTGCGCATGGTGGTCGCCTCGTTCCTGGTCAAGCATCTCCTGATCGACTGGCGCGAGGGCGAGAAATGGTTCTGGGACACGCTGGTCGACGCCGACGCCGGCAGCAATCCCGCCAACTGGCAGTGGGTGGCGGGCTCCGGCGCGGACGCCGCGCCCTATTTCCGGGTGTTCAACCCGATCCTGCAGGGCGAGAAATTCGATTCCGACGGCGACTATGTGCGGCGCTGGGTGCCGGAGCTGGCGAAACTACCGAACAAGCTGATCCACCGGCCGTGGGAAGCAACGCCGATGGAACTGGCAAGCGCCGGCATCGAGTTTGGCAAGACCTATCCAGAGCCGATCATCGAGCACACGGCCGGGCGCGAGCGCGCGCTGAAGGCCTACGCGAGCATCCGCAATGCTTGATTGCTCAGGCGCGGCGGTTGACCAGGAACACCGCGGCGGCGCAGGCGATCATGCCGGCGATCGCAACGGCATCGAGCCGCTCGTCGAAAAGAAAATAGGCCATGACGGATGTCACTGCCGGCACCAGATAGAACAGGCTCGCCACCGAGGTCGCGGCCTGCTGCCGGATCAGCCAGTACAGCAGCCCGATCGAGCCGATCGACAGCACCACCGCAAGCCAGCTCAGCGCGAGAACGAATTCCGTGGTCCAGTGCACCGTCCTGTTCTCGAACAGGAACGCGCCGATCGTGAAGAACGTGGTCACCGCGGCGTACTGCACGAGATTGCCGCTGCGCCAGTCGATCGCGCCGCAATAGCGGCGCTGATAGAGCGTGCCGAGCGTGATGCTGATCAGCGAGACGACGGAAGCAAGCCAGCCCCAGCCCGCCTGACCGCTGATGGGACGGTCGTGCATGATCAGCGCGACGCCCGCGAGTCCGAGCAGCAGCCCGCCCCATTGCAGCGGCGTGACGCGCTCGCCGAGCCAGCGGTTGGCGATCGTGGAGGTCAGGAGTGGCTGCAGGCCGGGCATCAGCGCCGAAAGGCCCGCGGGAATCGACAGCGAGATCGCCACCGCGGTGCCGCCGAGATAGAAGCCGTGCACCAGAATGCCGGCAACGATGCTGTGGCCGATCTGTGGGCCCTTCGGCCAGGCAGGCCGCACGACGGCGCAGATGATGGCCATCAGCACCACCACGATCGCCATGCGGATGGCGAGATAGGTCAGCGGATCGGCGTTGTGGATGACATATTTGGTGCCGACGAACCCGGTGCTCCAGAGCACGACGAAAATCGCCGGCGCCGCGCGGGCGGCGAACTTGTCGAAGTGTTGCGTCATTTGCCGCGCACTACTGCCCAATCATGCGCCACGCGGCCACAGCAAACGTGCAGGGCCGCCTGCCCGGCATCACATGGCCCTGCAGGAGCGCCGCTGCAACTCATCCGCAGCGCCGCCGCGGTCCGAAAACGAGAACGCCCGCTTGCGCGGGCGTCTGCGGTCAGGAAAGAAGCGAGGCTGATATCACCACTCTTCGGGGCAGGGATCGACGATCTTCCAGAGCTCGGTGCCGTTCTTGATCTTCTTCATCTCGTTGGTGAGCCCGCCGTTGCGGCGAATCCAGTCCTTCACCGTATCGGGGTAATAGGACATCAGGTCCGAGGTGCCTTCGGCGCTGGTGACCTTGATGCCGAAGGTGAAGGCCTTGTCGTAATAGGCAAGGTGGAAGCCGACGCTCGCCTTCGGCGTCACGCAGATCTTGTTCATCGGCACGATGCCGAATACCAGCGTGCAGGCCGAATTGCAGATACCATCTATGATGACGCGCTCGCCCCGGTCGCGGATGCGCTTGTACTTGACCTTGTATTCCTCGACATAGCCGCCGTGGTCGCGCGTGATATGCAACTCGGCGCGCGCCGGGGCCGCGGCGAAGAGACTCAAAACAACGAGGGCAAGAAGCGTGATGCGCATGGGCTGAACGGGTACCGGAACAACCTTTTGGGACGTGAAATTACCGATCCAATGCCGGACCAAGCCCCAAGACTCTGGCGGGACTGTGTTTGGAATTGGTTAAGTATCCCAAACCAGAGGAAAAAACGCCCTTGTGGCCATTTTTCCGCACTTTCAGGCGCAATTTGCGTAATATGGACCGCGGATCGCGGCCAAAACAGCCCCGGTCTGCCGGGGAAAGCGGAGTATCGTGATGAGAAAATTGAAGATTTTCGGCGCTGCCGGCCTGCTCGTGGCCACCGTCATTGCCCCGAGTCTGGCCGAGGCCCGCCACCATTACCGCTACTGGCGCGCCAATCCGCTGCCCTACCCGATCAGCTATCTGCACAATTACGGCCCCGGCCCGGTGCCCGGCACCTTCGCCTATTACGACGGCCCGGCGACCGTGAAGTGCTACCAGGGCGCCGCCGCCTATATCGGCCAGGATCGCCGCCGGCATCCCTGCTATTGAGCCCAGCCCGATTTGAGCCCGCTGGCAGGGATGTGCCGGTTCTGATAAGCGACCCGACAGGCGCTCGTAGCTCAGCTGGATAGAGCATCGGATTTCGATTCCGAGGGTCGGGAGTTCGAATCTCTCCGAGCGCGCCACGCCAACTCACTGCAGATAAAGAACTTCCCTCGATTTGCACTTCGTTCTTCGTGCAGCTTTCGTGTTGCTAATCTTTGTCGAACGCTTCGAGCAAAATCAACGGGTTACTAGCCGTTACGAATCACTACGCGCAACACGGACGCAACACGACATTTCCGACTTCGTTCTTCACTCACTCTCTCGGATCTTGTCCACTCTCATCGGCATCGAAACACTCAAGCGAGCGCACGAAATGGTTGCAGCGCGTGCACTACGCTCGCTAGGATTATTGGCTAGTCTTTGGCGGGCTTTTCTCGGTGTCGCATCTGGAGCGCTGGCTTGGCCAACTACACACTAGGTCGGCGATCAAGCAGCGCGCAAATAACAAAATTATGGCAGCATTTCTGTGCAGCGCTTGTACGGTGCATTGATCACCACAGCGCTCCCATAGAACGTAGCCTGCACATTAGGATTCCCGGTACATTTACGCGCTAGTGCAAAGCACTGAGTGTTGACGTACTGACCGTTAACAATGTTCCATTGATCTCCGTTATGCCAAGCAACGCATTTTGTCCACTCCCCGGCAAGGCCCTGCGCTTTAGCGTTCGAGGCTACGCTAACCAGCGCTAGAATAAGCAATAAGCGCCACATCCCTGTATCTCCCAAGAGCTAACGCTCCGCATGCCCTCTCATGACATCACTGCTATCGCTCCAGTGAGCCTCAAAAGTCCAGGCACGTAAACTCGTAGAGGTCGCCGCCGCATTGTCCACCGGGCTGTGTCCGTGTCCTGACCGGCACAGTATAGCGACCGGTTTTCTTTTGGCCGCCTTCCATGTACGAACACATGTTACTGGCAAGGGCTTCAATATTCACACCGCATCGGACAGACGCGACAGAGAAGCCCGGGTTAGCATATGGGCACCCGGTCTCGTGCACGCAAATTCCTTTTTTAGTCTCACTCGAAGCCGGTGAGGTCGAAAGTGCGAGCAAAACAGCAATAGAAATTACGCATTGTCTTTTCATGGCCGCTCCCCCTGACAGGCAAGGTGATCTAGAACCACTGTCGACAAACTATTTACATTTGCAGCCGCTGTTGCAGTCGCAAGCGCACTCCTGATTGTCTTTGCATGTCGCACTATATTTTGTAGCGCCACACGTCGTATTGCACGACTTATCCGCCAACGTTAGGACTGGCGTGTACAGCTTAGGTTTGGTTGAAAAAGTTTCCACCAGCGATGAGAGCTTTGCGCGAGAGCTGCTCTCCGCAACGACTTCGTGCGAGGTTATTCCACACAGGCAGCCGCACACGCATATAGTCTTGAGTACTCGCTTCATACGAAACCCCCGGACTAGCTTGCGAACTGAACTATAGCCCTCAGGTGGTCAGTTGTAAACAGGCGGAGTTTCAATCGTCGGGAGCAGCGCAGGGGCTTAAGGTCGGAAGCGCGGGCGGCTAGTACCCACGGACAACCGATGGTACGATGCCCCGCTTCGCAACACGGACGCGACATGAAGCGATCAAGAGGCTGAAATAACTATGTCTTTTTCGGATTTCGATTCCGAGGGTCGGGAGTTCGAATCTCTCCGAGCGCGCCATTCTACGATTTTGTACGACATCGTCCCCGATCGGCGCGCAAACGCCGCATCAAGCCGCCGACAGCCGCTCACTGAGCCGCTTGCGATCCAGACCAACGGCACCGCGAACTAATCCGCAAGGCCCAAGACAAACGCCAATGCGGCATTGAGCCGAGCCATGTCTTGGTTGCCGAGATGGCCAATCTTCTGTCCGATCCGTTCGCGTCTGATGGTGACCGGCTTATCGGCCATCACCTGCGACGTGACCCGCAATCCATTCTCAGGCTTGGGAACAATGGTGACACGAAAATCCGGCGCATCTTCCAGCTCGGAAGTCAGCTGGCAGACCACCACGGAGGCGTGGTTTTCAGGAAAGGCGTCAGTTTTGACAATGACCGCCGGACGGGGCTTGCCGTAGTCGCCCGTAGCGGCGACGGTGACCATGTCACCGCGCCGCATCGGCGTCAAATTCAGAGACTGATTCGATCCACTTCAGCGCATCGCGCTCGCGATCCGGATCGAGGCCGGCGACCTGCTTCGCAATCCGTCGTCGAACGGCGCGCGATCGGGGGTCGGCAACGACCAGGCGCAACTCGCGCAGACCCCTTGCGCGCCGCCGCTCCCGCATCATCTTCATCCGTTCGGCTGGCGTCGTCATGGACTTCTCCATTCGTAACGCGTTACGCCAATGTAACGCGTTACGAGGCGAAGGGCAAGGGTCGACGCGCGAAATGCCGACATGCCTGCGGACGGCGGGCGGTTTGCGGCGTGACACCCAGTACCGATGGCGCACCCGGCAAGATCGACGAGATGGCCGCAGACATCGGGCGTAGCGCGAGATCGCACGCCGTCGCAGATTCTCCGATTGGAGAGCGTGGCAGGTTGCGGCATCATAGCGCCCGCGGCGAAACATAGTGCCCATCTTCATCGGCCGTGGCGCGCCAAGTTCACGCCGCAAGATATCAAACGTCCCAGCGGGCTCTGGCCGGCCGCCGGCACGCTGCCGGGTGACGACAGCGATGGCGCGAAGTCTTCTTTGATACAGTCTTCCGGGGCACAACTCGGCGTGTCGCACTGGCGCGGCGGCCACCTGCAAACAGGATACCCCTAGACGTAGCGGCAAATCGTCCGTGACGATGTCGAGGACTTCACGATCCCTGCCGTTCCAGAAATTCACGCATGCGCCGGCCGGGCCGGTAGAGCGAGCCTGCTTTCGGTGTCTTGTATTCCAGGTCCGGAACGCACACGAACACGACGGAATATGCTCCGGTCTCGGCGAGATCGATCACGATCGCGTTTTGCAGCTTGGCCTTGCGCAGTTGGTTGACGATCTCCTGCAGCAGCGCGTGCATGTCGAGCGGGATGTCAGCGGATCTCGCGCACAGCTCGCCAAAGTCCAAGGTCTCGGACTGGTCCGATATTTTCGCGAGGGCCGCGCGGCTGTGTGCAGCTTCGCTGGGGAATTCCCTGCGATAGCGCGACCAGGTGAGGTCCTCGCGCAGACCCGAAATGTGGGTCACCCGGCTCTGGGCTGCCTCGGTAACGGCGCGGGCGAGCGCGATCGTTGCAACCGGATGGCATCCGTAACCGGATGCCTGCTGCGGAAACGGCGTTGCGTTTCGCCGGTCGACGATCGTGCAGGCAAAAACCGGAAGGTCGATGTCGATTGCCGCGTGCCAGACAAAAATCTCCAAACCGGCCGACAGGCATTTGTCGACGAGCGGCCGGCAGATCGGGTCATCGATCGACTGCAGGATCACACGCTGTCCGCCGCCCCCGTTCAAGCTGTCCTGCGCCACGGACCAGAACGACACCTGATCGCGTTCGACGACTTCACACAGGCCGTGGACGATCGCCTCCGCCCGCGTATTCCCCGATGCAAGTCCGTTCGATGACGTCAGGAATACCGATCGCGCCTTGCGTTTGGAAAAATCCAGATCCAGCAGCTCGGCCGGAATCGCTTTCCGGCCGCCACCGAGCAGATCCTCGCCCTCGAGCCAGGCTATCGGGCCGCTGTTCGACAAATCGGCATCCGATCGAACGGCCAGGCGATGCGGAGAAATGAAGGTAGCATCATTGTTGCAGGCGAAAATATCCCGGACGGCAAAAGGCGAGCGACGTTGTTCGGCATGAAAGACTTCGATGCATTCCATGATGCCCGACGCGGCCGCCAGTTCGTGGGTTATGCCCTTTCCCTGCGCGACGGAGAGCGAAAGCCCCAACGGCCGGACCGCCGTCCAGACCGGTATCCCGATCGTGTCAAGGCCCGTGATGTTGGCAAGACGCGTGATTCCAAAGCCGGCCAGCAATGGCTTCAATCGCGCAAGAGTGTCTCGGACGGCGCGTTCGCGAACGGTGCCGCCGAGATCATTGCCGCAACCCATCATGCCGCGCCCTCAGACGAAAAGCCGAATGCCGTCCGCAACGCGTGTTGGCCGTTGACACTCAAGGCTTGGCTACCACCTGTTGATCGGGGGAATGTCACCGGTTTCGGCCAGAAACTGCTTTATCCAGTAGTCCGTCGCTGGCAATTGCCATCCGGCATTGCTGCATGTGGGCGGCGATGACAACACGGCGTTCAGCATCAATTCTGCATCCAGGGCTTTGACATCCAGCTTGCTGCTTTCGTAGAGTTCGAATTTCGCCGCCCCCCGGCTGCCGAACTCATTTTCGAACGCGCTGCGGATGGCAGCCAGGGTGCGCCCGGAAAAGTGCAGCTCCTTCAGAGACGATGCTATACGGGCTTCACTTTCGCGGTCGATGAGGCCACGGCTGCTCATGCTGCGAAGCGAGCGCCTGATATTCACCATCGCTTCCGAAAGCGGATCGAAATTCAATTCAGGAACGGCGTGGATCACACAGACTTCGTCATCGTCCTGCAACACGCCACGGCGAAACGCCCGATAGACCCAGCCAAATCCGATCATGCCGTATGGATGCAGTTCAGCGGCTCTCAATGCGCCAATGCTGGCGGCGCCACACACCGCTGCGCCGCTCTTCAAGGCGAACAATATCTCCTTGTGCCACACTGACGGCACGTTGCCAAAATATCCGTCGATGAGGCAGATCACCTTGTAACCGGCGAGTACCGCCTGAAACACCGAGCCGAGCGCCGCCGGCTCGAAGATATGGGCGAGATGCTGACCTTTTTTCAGCCTCGTCGGACCAACGAACACGCAGATGTCAGTCAAATTCCGGCACCGCCCATAAAGATATCACCCGAGGTTGGTGGAAACGATAATGGTTGATGGTAGGCTTCGCAACGCAATCAATCGGTTTACGATATCGCTGTCTCTACTTCAAAGAGCCAGCTGAAATTTGAAGGAATCGACCAGATGCTCGAGCTCGAGTCCAGAATACAGCCGCGCAGGACGATTAAGTTCGACGAACGCTCCAACGCATACGTCATCCGGGATACACGGTCGGCGGTGCGCGCGGTTCTGCACAATCAGAAGCCCGTCACCGTCAATGCAGCCACGGCGCGCGAGGCTGCCAAGCAGTATGTTCTTCAGCACGCGGAGTTGCTCGATCTCGATCCCTCGCAATTGACGGATATCGACCATCCGGCCGATCACGACAGCCCGGACCTGGCCTACCGCTTCCTGAGCGAGAAGACGCAGTTCGACGTCACGACCATCACCTTCCAGCAGACCTGTCAAAGGTGGCCAGTCTGGCGCTCCGCGATCGCCGTCCACCTCAAGCAGTTGCCGAAATATTACAGCGTCATTTCAGCGCACATACCGCGAGAGGAAGCGCTCAGCCAAGACTTCGCAATGACGATGTCAAGGCAGTTGCGGTACGTCAACGAGGAGGCCTTGGCGCATCAGCTTGGAATCAAGATGCCCAAAGTCGAACGATTCCTCCGAACAGATACGTTGAGAATCACGCATCAAAGCCCGATGGTCTATCGCTATCGGGCCAGGAAACGCGCGCCGCGGCCGGATGCCGGCAACGCCTGCAAGCTTGCCATTCCGTTGGCGCCGGTCCCTGAAAGCATCGTCGAGGGAAACCTCTACTCGGTGATGGCGGTCCACTTCGATCTCGCGCGCAACAAGCGCGGGCCTTCGCATTGGCTCGCCCTTATCGAGCTCGAAACCGGGGCGATCCTTCGCCTCATCGAGCACAACAACGAAATGAACGGATCGGTGTTTCTCGCCGATCCCGTGACGACCAACGGCGGGCCGCTGCCAAACGCCGGCAACAAGACGCTCAACCCTCTTCGCGTGACGGTGGAGTTGCCCAACCTGGTCCCGGCCGATCCGCAAACGCTGAGCGGAACCAACGTCAAGATCATGAACATCGACGGGCAGAACATATCGCCTCCCGTTGTGCAAGCCGGCGCCAACTTCCAGTACGACGTGCGCTCGGACGATTTTTCCGCCGTCAACGCGTATTACAATTGCGACCGCTTTTTTACGCTCGTGCAGAGCCTGGGCTTCAACCGCGACGAATATTTTTCGTGCACGACTTTCCCCATTGCGGTCGATCATCGCGGGGCGCCGACACAGGGCGTCTCCAGCAACGATGCGCAAACCAGGGGCGCGCCGGTCATGCAGCCCAACGACACCGAAATAAGGCTGGGAATTCGGGCGGTCGTTTTTGCCCTCGCGCAACCGGATGCAGCGCCGCCGATCGGCAATGCGGACGATTGGCGCGTGGTGCTGCACGAGCTCGGAGGACACGGAACCCTGCTCAATCACGTGGGATCGACGAAATTCCTGTTCGCCCACAGCATCGGCGACAGCATGGCCGCGATCCTCAACGACCCGGATTCCAAGGCAGTAAACAAGAACCTGACCTTCCCGTGGATAGGCTACGAGCGCCGGCATAACCGCTCCCCATCGAATGGCTGGAGCTGGGATGGACCACGGGACATCAACGATGGCGACGCGCAGCTTCAGCGTGAGCAGATCCTGTCCACGACCCACTTCAATCTCTACAAGGCGCTCGGCGGCGGCGCCGACCAGGTGGAGAAGCGTCGTTTCGCGGCGAAGCTCACCACCTACCTGATGTTGCGCGCTGTCCAAACATTGACGCATCCGACCAATCCGCAGCACGCGTCTGATTGGCTATGCAGCCTGATCGTCGCCGACGCGTGCGACTGGACCACCGAGGGCCTCAGCGGCGGCGCCTATGAAAAGGTTATCTACTGGGCGTTCCAGAAGCAGGGCCTTTTCAATTTTGCCTCCCCCGAGGTGGACGTCTACATCGACGACGGACGTCAGGGCGAATACCAGTATCAGGCCGACCACACCAATTGCCCGTCCATCTGGAACAGGACTGCAAGCGATGGTCTTGAAGGGCATCAGGCTCCCGTCCCCGGCGTTCCCAATTTCGCATATGTCAAAATAGGAAATCGCGGCAGCAAGTCTGCAACCTCCGTCGTCGTTGATGCCTTCCAGAACAAGCCCAAGGGCCAATTGGTGTATCCCGGCGATTGGCAAGCAATGGAGCCGGCTTCGCGCACCGTGAACGACCTGCCGCCCGGCTCCCCCCAAGTGATGGTCGGCCCTTTCACATGGACACCATCGGCATCCGACAATGCGATTCTGATGTCGGTCTCCGCAACCGGCGATGCCAGCAATCTCGCCAAGTTCGACGGCGGAAAATCGATCGCCGACAGCCGGCTGGTGCCGCACGACAACAACATCGCCATGCGAAAGGTCTAGCGGCCGGTGCCTCCGCTCCGATCGCGTCAGATCGGGGCGGCGCCCCTCGACATGTTCATTGCAGGGATTCCGCACAGCGACTGCGTTCGCTCCCGCAGCGTCGGCGTGTCCGTGCACGGTCCGCAGATCATGCTGATCGAAAGGCCGATCTCCCCGAGCAGCTGCTTGGCGCCAAGCGCGCCAAGTGCATCCGCGGCCGCCAGGATGATCTTGATCCCGGCGCGTCTGCGTTTGAGGCATTCGAGGAAAATCGGCACATTGGCGCCGAGAATGTCGCCGCCGCATTCGATCATCACGGCGTCGGATTCGATCGACAAGGTGACATCGAGCGCACGATCGAAGATAGCTCCCATGCCGTCGCGACCGGAGGGATATGTCGTGGGCAGCCCGAAATCGACGCAATCGAAGGCCTGGACGGCACCGAAGTCCCGATAGCGCAGTATCTCGGTCAGCGACGAGGTGCCTGTTGCCTTCAAGGCTGTGACCGCAGTGCGACCCTGGCGCCGTAGCGACCGCAGCACCGCGGTACCCGCGGTCGTCTTGCCGACCTCGGCCGACGTCCCGACGATCAGGAAGATAGGTGCTCCATGGTCGGTCTTGCCTCCGCCGGCGATGGCAAACCGGCGAAGATCCAGAACCTCGCCATCATCGCCCAACACCGCTCCGCGGTACGTAACCTGCGCGAGATGCCCCTTCTCAAGCGGCGAGTCACCGATGAGTTCGCCGACGACTCCGGATTCGGAGAGCACCCAATAGCTGCTTCCGGGGCGAAGCCCGCCCGAAGGAACAGAGCCGACCACCCAGCGGGTCGACTCCCGATATCCCGGCGTGCCGAAAAACAGATCGCCCGGCGCCAGTGCCATGCCTCGTCCCGTCTCTGACTCAAGCACGATCGGCGCGGCATCTTCGGACAGTTCGAATAGACAGACATATCCTTCGAGACCGGCCGTCTCTACGCACCGGATCACATCAAGCGACGGCATTCGCCTGACCGAGGAAGCTCTCTTGTGCACCAGTCCCGATCCGGATGCGCCTTCGAATTCGACGATCGTCAAGACGATCCATCATTCCTGGATTCGTCATCTTCCTTGGGCACGATCTGACCGCCCTTCTCCAGCACCAGCACATACGTGCAGTTGTCGCCGACAGGCGGCTTCAGCAAATCCCCGTTGGCATCCCTGATGTCGAGCACCGAAATGATCTGGTCGACCTGCTCTCTGGTCAAAAAGCCGTTCGCACCGATTCTGTACTGCGCCGTAACCTGACCACCCATTGGCTATCCCTTCGTCATCTACAACGCTAAAACACCGAGCAAATACCGCATCAAACTACACAACCCGAATGCCGCTTCCAAGTGGCCGGCCATTCGAATTCGCAGAACAACCGGTTTGCGACAATTTCGTCGCACCTCACCAAAGAAATGAATCGTTGTGTCACCAGGTTACTCGTCCGTCATACAACTTTAGCGCGAAATCACGCGCCAGGGCATTCGACAAGACTTCACTCAATCCAGACGCCGGCGGAATCGACCACCTTGCGCCATCGCTCAATGTCCTCATCGACGAACGTCTCGAACTCCTCGGTCGTCATCGACATCGCCTGCCCTCCGGTCTCGGCGAGGCGGGCCCGGAAATCGGTGTCATTGACCGCTTCCGTCACGGCCTTGTTGAGCGTCAGAACAACGTCGCGCGGCGTTCCCTTCGGGGCAACGACGCCGTACCAGACCATCGCCTCGAAGCCCGGCACCGTCTCGGAGATCGCCGGCATATCCGGCACCGAATCCCAGCGCGCCGGCGAGGTCACGCCGAGGGCCCGCACCTTTCCCGACCGGGCCATCTGCAACGCGATCGTGATGTTGTCGAACATCACCTGGACGCGGCCCTCCATCAAATCCGGATAGGCCGCGTGCGAGCCGCGATAAGGAACGTGGGTCATGTCGACTTTGGCCATCTGGCTGAACATCGCGCCGCAGAGATGCAACGAAGTCCCGTGTCCCGACGAGGCATATGAGATTTTGCCGCGCGAACCCCTGGCGTAGTCGATGAACTCCTGCACCGACTGCACCGGCAACGATGGCGACACCACCATGATGTTGGGAAAGCGCATCACAAATGCGACCGGCGCGGCATCGCGCCGGAAATCGAACGGCAGCTTCCTGTAGAGTGACGCGCCGATAGTGGTGTTTGGCGCGGCGAACAGCAGAGTGTAGCCATCGGGCGCCGACTTGAGCACGCGCTCGGTGCTCAGATTTCCGCCCATGCCCGTACGGTTCTCGACAACAAAGGATTGACCGAAACGCCGCGACAGCCAATCAGCCAGCAATCGCGCGACAAGATCGGTCCCTCCGCCCGCCGCCAGTCCGACGCTGATGATGACCGGACGCGCGGGATAATCCTGCGCGAAGGCCTTCCAGGGTTTGCCAGCCAGGACGAGCGAGCCGGCAGCCAGACTGAGAAATCGCCGACGTTGGGCCTTCACTGCGCCTAGCTCCCGGTCGAACTGAGCGGCATGCGCGCCGGGCGCTCATCGAGGCCTTCTTCCAGGCAATCCAGCACGGCGCGTGCGGCAGCGAGGTCAGGCGTCGTCAAGCCCTCGGTGAACCAGGCAAAGACCGGAGCAAGCACATCGTATCCTGCCTGCGGATCGCCCTGCTCAAGGTAGATCGTGGCGAGGCTGGTTGCCGTCCGGAGTTCCCAGAGCCTGGCCTGCTGTTGCCTTGCTATCTTCAGGCTGGCGGCGAGCAGACGCAGCGCATGTTCGGGATCGCGAGCGGAAAACTGCGCCTGCAGACGCATGATCTCCGACTCGCACCACCGTTCTCCGGTCGATTGCACCAGGGCAGCCGCCCGGTCCAGCAATGCCGTCGCGCCGTCCCGATCGCCGTATCTGCCGATGATTTCCGCTGCAGCCGTCATGAAGAACGGCAGCAGAGCCCAGTGCTGCGTGGCGTCGAACTGTTCGATGCTCTTGCGCATGCGCTCCAGCAATACCGGATCATTGCGCGTCTGCAATTTTGCCCAGCAGTTGAAGATAGCGCCGTCGCGCGCGCCCTTGAACGTCTCGAACTCGGCTGTCAGGCCCAGCAACCGCTCCGACAGTTCCGCCACGGTCCGGGTGTCGCGCCGCATGATGTGCTGCACGCAGGCACGCCGCAGGGCCACGGTTTGACTGACGGTATGGTTCAGGCTGTCGGCATATTGAACGGCTTCCAGGCTCTCGGCAGCGCCGGAATCCAGATAGCCCAGAGCGGTGCGGCAAATGCCGAGAACGGTATGTGCACCCATCTTGGGATCGCGCACGGCCAGCGCGGCCTGTCCGTCGCGCACGCCGTTATAGGTCTCGACGAGAAGCTGCATGTCCTCGGTCGCCGCCTCGAAATGTCCCAGCAACAGATTGGCGAAACCCGACATCTTGCGGGCCATGATGAAGGCCTGCGGATTCCCGGTCTTCTGGCCGACATCGGACATCTCGCCTGCATAGCGCAGCAACGTCTCGGGCTGGGAGTGAGAGAAGTAATAGTTGAACAGCCCGTCATAGGCCCGAATGAGCTCCTGGGTGTCGCCGAGCTTAAGGCACAGCGCCCTTGCCCGTTCGACGGTCGAGCGCACTTCCGCGCTTCCCGAGCCCTTTTCGTCGACCAGCGATTGGTACAGCGCGACGTGCAGCGCAAGTTCGCGGCGATCCTTGTCCGTCGAATTCGGAAGCTGTTCGATCTGGCGGAGGCCCTTGCGCAGATGGCTCACCCGCTCGGTCAGCGCAAACCGGCCGTTGGTCCGCTTCGCGGCCATCAGGTAGCAATCGGCCGACCGGTCGGCCGCGCCCGCTTCGCCAAAATGCCACCCGACGACTTCCGGCAGGAAGCTTTCGGGGCGCAGCGATTCCTCGCCTTCGAGAATTTCGGCCACCTGCAAGTGAATCGAGCGGCGCCGCTCGCGCAGCAATGAGGCATAGGCCGCATCCTGAACCAAAGCGTGCTTGAAAACATAGGTAGCGGTAGGAGGATTGCCGTGCCTGGTCGCCAGTCCCGTTTGCACGAGTTCGCCAAGGGCCTCCTGCACGTCCTTTCGTGGCCATGTCGACAGCCGCTCCAGGAGCTCGAACGAAAATTCACGGCCGATGACCGATCCGATCTGGGCCATCTCCTTCGCCGCGGCCGAACGGTCAAGGCGCGCCATCAGCGATGCCTGCAGCGTGGTCGGCACCATTGCCGGCGTCAACGGTCCGGCCGGGTCCGGCGGATCATTGGCCGGACGGATCCCGCCTTCCAGCACGGTCTTGGTCAGCTCCTCGATGAAAAGAGGTATCCCGTCGGCATGCGCGATGATCCTGTCCACCACTTCCTGCCGCGTAATCCGCCCTTCGGACACCGAATTGATCAGGGATGCGGCCTCGCGAGGATAAAGCCCGCCCAGCGTCTGAACCGTGACATGCGGGCGCGTGAGCCACGGCGGTCGCGTTTCGGGCCGGCTGGTGTTGACGACCAGCATCGGCGACTTCGCCACCTTCTCGACCAGGAGGCCTATCAGATCCAGTGTCGTCGGATCGGCCCAGTGGATGTCCTCGACAATGACCAGCAGCGAGCCCTGTCGGCACATCTGATCGAAATGCCGAATGACGGCGGCCAATGCCGCGACCTTGCCCTTCGGCTGCCCGTGTGTTCCGGAGACGTCGTTCGGCGCCAGCTGGACTGACAGCAGGTCAGCGATGATTTCGACGTCAGCGTCCGACGATGCGCTCGCCTCGAGCAGCGACAAAAGCTTTTCGCGTTTTACTGCCGGACTGTCGCCGCGCTCGAAACCCGCGGCCCTTTCGATCTGGCGAATGACAGGATAGAGCGGGCTGTCCTGGTGATTGGGCGAGCACAACAGACGGACCCTCGCGCAAGGCTCCTGCCCGACGCCGTGCTCCAGCGCCGCGACAAGCCGCGACTTGCCGATGCCCGGCTCGCCAAACAGAACGACGACGCGGCCTTCACCGGCCTTGACCTGTTCCCAGCGCCGAAGCAGCAAGTCCAGTTCCTCCGCGCGGCCGACCAGCGGCAGCTTGCCGCCCCGAAGGGCCTCGAAGCGGCTGTCGATCGGACTTTCGGCCAGCGCGGCCCAGGCGTAGACCGGCGTCGAGCCGCCTTTCAACGGAGCAGGACCGAGAACCTTGTACTCAAACAGGCCGCCGGTGAGGTTCCGCGTGGTTTCGGCAAGGACCACCATCCCGGGCTCGGCCAGCGCGATCAGGCCGGCCGCCAGATTGGGCGTATTGCCGACCACGGGCGACTCCAGCGACGAGCCGGAGCCGATGACGTCACCGACCACGACCGGCCCGGTCGCAATTCCAACCCGGCATGCCAGCGCGCCGGCGCCACCCGCCACCGTGCTGAGACGGCTGACTGCATCGACGATGGCAAGACCGGCAAGCACCGCGCGCTCCGCGTCGTCCTCATACGCTTTCGGAAATCCGAAGTAAATGAGCGCACCATCCCCCATGTAGCGAGCGACGAAGCCGTCGAGCCGGGCCACGACGCTCCTGATGCATTCCTGGTAGGCGATGATGACTTTCCGCAGATCTTCCGGATCGAGCCGCAGGCCGAGCATGGTCGAGCCGACCAGATCGACGAACATCACCGTCAGCTGCCGGCGCTCGGCACCGAGCTGACGGGGCTTTGGCACAGCCCGCCCGTGCGCCTCGAACGACCGGTTCGAAAGCGCGGCGCCGCACGACGTGCAGAACGGCTTGCCTGGAAGATTCTTGCTGCCGCACCCCCGGCAGGTCACGGGAAGCGGCGAGCCGCAGTCGCCGCAAAATTTGTCGTCGCCGCCGGCGTCCGCCCCGCAGCGCGGACAAAACACGCGATCCTGTTGGGTGAAAACGGTACTCATCACGCTCGTTCACCTTCGGCGGACAAATTGCGTCAAATTTTGGCGATTGCAATGCGGCCGGCCGCTGGCTGAAGCTAGCCCACTCTGCCTGGTTCTGAAAGGGTCATCGCTGTTGCCCTGGTGCGGCAACGCGCAGGGGCCGGAACGCCTGTCGCGCCGGCTCCGGGTCGAAAGGCGGATTGTTCGCGGCTGCTTCATGCCACCCTCCGAAATGCCACTGACTCAATCGCGGACCTGTGCACTGAGCGCCCAGAAATGCTCAAATCTGAGCACGCTGATATTCGTGCAAACCTCCCGGAAGGCCTCTTCAAGCTCGCCCGGCTGCGGAAAGTTCTTGATGATCTCGTAGGTGCTTCCGTCTTTCAGTCTGCGGATCGTGTATCGGTTGCCCCACCGGTCTTGCTGGGAAACAGGAGACGTGAATCCTTCCACGTAAAGCTGGTCGATCATCAGCAAGGTAGCGCCCGGCCGGAGCCGCGAGGCGAAATGCGAGAGGAAGCGCTTGCGCTTCTGCCGTCCGACGTGAGACCACCACAGATGCGCCATCCCCACATCAAACGCCATCGCTGGCTTGGGTAGCGCATACGCGTCGGCAACACGCAGGATCACGCGATCACCGAGTTGCCGCGTCGCGGCAATCTCGAGCGTCTCGGCGTTCAAGTCGGTCGCCGTAACGGCCTTGGCAACCGGTGCGACAACCTCGGTCCAGTAGCCGGTACCCGCCGCGATCTCCAGAATGGACTGTCCTCGCGTTCGCTCAATCAGCCAGGACTTCAATTGAGCGAGATCGTTCTGTCGTTCAGGGGCCTGATAGAACAAGTCATATTCTGCGGCACGAGCGCGGTAGTACTCTTGCATTGTATCCGGCAATGTCAGCCTCTGGAGCGGAATGTTCATGGGTATGTTGCGTTGAGGGTTTCGATGCCACGCCAGCACTGACACGCTAGAGTCCACAAAGCCCGGTTTAGCCGCCGACCGCCCCGAGTCAGCGGATCATCGCCACTATCCCGGAAGTTGCGCTCCACGCTTATGAGTTGGTTCACATTTTGACAGTTTCTTGAAAATGCCGCCCTGCGGGCAAGTCGCCAGGCCGGCCCCCGCCCGCCCAGCGGGTTCCGAAGAAACAATTTTTCGGGACTGACGAAAAACTCTGGAAACCAAGCGGCGCCTATGCTGCCACCAACGAACAGTAAGGTGGCGTCATGGATATCCTGGCAGCGTGTCTGGCCCTCTTTAGCGTCGGCGTTTTTGTGGCCCATACCTTGGATGCGATCCGCTCGGGCTAGCCGCCTTGAACGCCGCCGGCTTGCTCGGCTGGGCGACCTGCTTCGAAGAGGTTCCTGGCATCGCGGTCGATGCCAAGCGGATGATGTGGGACTGCAACCACACCGCGCTGCACATGAGCATCGAGAACAATGCGATCGATATCGCAAGACTGCTGCTCGATGCCGGCGCCGATCCGAACGTTCGCGACGACAAGTTCGATGCCACGGCGCTGCGCTGGGCCGAGTATTTCGGCCGGCCCGATTTTGTCGAACTCCTGCGCAGCAGGGGCGGCGTGTAACGGCAACGATCCGCGTCGGCATATGATGTAAGTCACAGGCCCTGCCTTAAATTTTCGGCAGGGCCACCCTCAAAATCATCTTCTGGTTGTTTGGGCGCACTCCGGCCGGGTCTACCATCAGGCCTTTCATGGAGGTTCATTTGAGAACGATGTTCATCATTGCAGTGATGGCACTGCTCGCCGCGCCCGCGGCCCGCGCCCAGATGCTGGTAGACCCCAGCAAGGTGGCGCCCGAACACAGGGAAGCGGCCGAGAAACGCCGCGCCGAACAGCTTCGCCAGCGCGAGTGCGGACAGAAGGCGACGTTGGAGAAAGTCCTGCCGCGCGACCGCACGGCGTTCGTCAATCACTGCCTCGACGAGCTGGCTGCCAAGCAATAGCCGCGCTCGAAGCGACCCCAAGAATCAAGAAAGGCCGCACGAGGTGCGGCCTTCGATCGGAGCTTTTTATTTGCGTCTTACCAGGCGGTGGGCCCAAAGAAGTTGGAGCGGGCGACGCGCACGGGCTGGTTCTGGCTCTGAACCTTGACCACCTTGCGCTTCTTCGCCGCAGCGCCGTCAGCCTTCTTCGGTTCGGCGGGAACGAATTGGGCAAAGGTCTCGCGCACCCGGGCCGAGGGCGTAGTCTGCGGCACCGGCTCCGGACCGGCCAGCACCGCCTGAGCGGCCTGCGTCCCGGATGCCTTCGGCACGATCGTCGGCTGCGTGGTGTCGAATACGATGCGCTCCGGCCACTTCTGCTCGGAGCGGATGCGCAAGGTGGACTTGTCGACGAAGCCGGCGCTCTGGATGCCGCTATCGGCCACCGCCCTGGGCGAGAAGAAATCAAATGCGAACAGCAACGCCATCAGCGCGCCGCCAACAAACACAAAATAACGTGCCAAAGGCATCATTGTAGCCACCGCTTCCCTGTCGCGATTTACGCGGATCCACCCGCTTAAACCGGCCGGTATGCTAGTTAGTCCGGGGGTGTCAGGCAGGGTTCAACAGGGGTGGTAACTTTTCCGGGAAAGCGGGGCGGTATGCCCGCTGCCGTGCAGAAACGGGGTTAAACCCGGCTTGCCGCGACCAGTGCACATTTAGCCTTGTCGGCGTTAACGTTGACAAATCCGACATGCAGGCGGCTGAAGGTCCTGCGGCTCTTCATCGCCACGGCCTCGCCGATCACGCGTTTGCGATCCGTGAGGTGGCTGCCGTCCCGCCGGGCAAAAGAACAGGCGATTTCGATATCCTTGACCGCGTAGTCGTTGGTGTTGCGCAGCGTGAGGGTCACCAGCGCCTTCGAGCCAAGACCACCCCGGCGCCAGGACTGCGATGCGATCTTCAGGCCGTCCAGGGGCGAAGCCGCCGGCGCCTCCGCAGCGGCGGGGGCCTGTGCCGCACCAGGGGCAGCCGCTGAGGCCGGCGCCGCAGTGGGCACCTTTGCAGGCGCTGCCTCGGTCGATTTGGCGATGGCCGGCTGGACCGGCGCAGGCCTGTCGTCGGCGTCACTCAGCGTGGGCCACATCACCCACGCCAAGCCGCCCGCAATCACGACTGCCGCAGCGCCGGCGCCAAAGCCGGCAATGGACCGTACGCGCTTCATCATGGCCATCCCCTTCCGCCGGGCCCTCGCAGGCGCACCAAAAAAGCCGTTACGACTTTCGCCGTACGGCTCTCGAGGATGACAGCCGCTACGGGTCCGCCTGCGACTCAATCTTTGACGCCCCGATTGGTTGCATATGGCCACGGCAATAATGCGGCGCTCGCAGGCATCGGGCGATGGTCACGGGACAGCGCGACCGCTAGATTGCCGCCGCATCGACAATCATGGAAAGCCGATCGGGAGAGCGCGATGTTTCAGGTGACCTGGGACCACATTCATCTGCGCAGCCCCGACCCCGAGGCGACCGCGGCATGGCTGCGCGATATCCTCGGCGGCGAGATCGTGCGCGGTCCGGGCCGCATCGACGTCAAGCTCGGCGGCGCCAATGTCTTCATCGCGCCGGTCACGACGGGCGATGGCGTCAACGCGCCGCCGGTCACGCCCTATCAGGGCCTCGACCATTTCGGCCTCGCCGTAAAGGACATCGACGCGGTCGCGGCCGAGATCAAGGCCAAGGGTGTCGAGTTCACCAAGGAGCCGACCACCATCCGTCCCGGCGTGCGCATCTGCTTCCTGCGCGGACCGCAGGGAATCTCGGTCGAGCTGCTCGAGCGCGACAAGAAGTACGCGTGACGTTTCCCCTCATGGTGAGGAGCGCGGCACGCGCGTCCCGGACCATCAGGCCGTGGACAGTCCCGCACGCTCCGAGACGCCGCTTCGCGGCTCCTCGGCAAGGCAGAGAGGGACCTTGGTCTGCTCGCCTTACGTCATACTTCCCGGCATGAAGCAGCGGATCGTCATTCCGCCCCAGCCCTTGATCGGCCAGACCATGGTGCGTCCGGCGCGGTTGGGCTCGGTGATGACGGCGTCTTCCGGCACTTCGTGCCACTCGCCCTCGATCCTGACACGGTAATGGCCGCTCTTGGTCTCCCAGTCGGGATCGGCAACCGCATAACCATCGGCGTCCGAGCAGCACGGGCCCTTGCCCGATTTCAGGCTGTCGAACCACGCTTTCAACGGCGAGTTGGCGTAGCGGCCGTCGTCGCGGGCGTGGCTCAATGGCGAGGTTATCCCGACCAGCAGCGCCCCGCACAGCATTGGCAGTGCCCTGCTCGCCCGGCGTCGCCGCCTTACCGTTTCCAAGCCTTCGTCAGTCGACCGGCGTGCGCTTGCGCCGCCGGAGTCCATCCAGTTGGTCACCTTGTCTCTCGCTCCGCCACCGCGCGCGCATTCCGCAAAGTGGGCACAGGTCTTGCGATACGAACGCGCTCACAGCTTTCGTTTGAAGCGCCTTCCTGCCGGGAACCGCACCCCACTTCGGCCGGAAAGCGCTCACCCCCAGTGCGAGAAAGGCGATGCATATCGCGGGCCAGTTTGATTCGCGGCGCGGGGCGTGCCAGAGATCATGGATAAGCGGTGGCAAACCTGACGCGTTGCAGCACCCGCCGTGCTTTGGCATAAATAGTTGAGCTGGCCCCCGTTGGGCGACGGGGGCGGGCCGTGGGACGTTATGAGGAACGGGCTGTATTCGATACACGTCACCCTGCTTGACGGGCGCGTCGGCAAGGGCAGCGGGGTCATTATGTTCCGCGACGGGCAGATCCTCGGCGGAGATGCCTACCTTTTCTACACCGGCAGTTATGTCGTGAAGGACAACACCTTCAAGGGCGAGGTGCTGGTGCAGCGGCACACCACCCCGCGCGCAAACGAAAATCCTCTGTTCGGCGGTCCTGCCCCGGTCGGCATCGGCCTCTCCGGCACCTTCACCGACACGCGCGCCGTGATGAACGGCACCGCGCTGGTCGGCAAGGCCAGCCAGATCTTCGGCGCCACGCTCCACAAGCTCGCCGACATCAACTAGGTCTCTTTCCTGTCGCGTTGTCCTGACGCGTTGTCCTGACACGAAGCGGAATCCACTTCGCCTGAAAACGCCCTGTTTTATTCCGCAGCCATTTCCACCGGCGCGATGCGCGGCAGGATCATCTGGATGCGCGTGCCACCGCCCGGTACGGAGTCGAGGTCGAGCCGCCCTCCGAGGCGCGTGGTCACGATGCTGTAGACGATGTGCAGGCCGAGCCCCGTGCCGCCCTGGTCGCGCCGCGTCGTGAAGAAAGGATCGAAGGCGCGGCGGCGCACGTCGAGGCTCATGCCGATGCCGTTGTCGGAGAATAGCACCTCGACATTGTCCTTGCCGGATTCCCGCACGAAAATCTCGACGGTGCCGGCACGCCCATCGGGAAACGCGTGCGCGACCGCATTGAGGAACAAATTGGTGAGCACCTGGCCGTAGGGTCCTGGATAGCTGTTCATGATAAGGTTGGGCTGGCACTCCACGTTGAGCGTGAGGTTCTGCTTGCGCAGGCCCGGACGCAGGCTCATCACCACCTGCTCGGTGAGATCGCCAAGGTCGAACACGCGCTTGTCGGAATAGTTGCGATCGGCGGCGACCTGCTTGAACGACTGGATCAGCTCGGCGGCGCGGTTGAGGTTGGCGACGAGCTGCGAGGACGCATCGCGGCTGGTGTCGAGATATTCGTTCAGGCTGGAGCGGCGAAGCTCGCCGCGGGCGACCTCGGCGGCGAAGTTCGCGGTCTTGCGCTCCAGCGCGGAGGCCACCGTCAGGCTGATGCCGACGGGATTGTTGACCTCGTGCGCGACACCGGCGACGAGGCGGCCGAGCGCGGCGAGCTTTTCCGCCTCGATCAGCGAATTCTGGGTTTCGCGCAGGTTGCGCAGCGCCGTCTCGGCGGCATCCCGCGCCTTGCGCATCTCCTGCTCGCCGCGCTTGCGCTCACCGATATCGAGCGCGACGGTGACGATATGCTCGATCTCGCCTTCGGTATCCAGCAGCGGCAGCTTGTTGACCAGCCATTGCCGCATGTTTCCCGCGGAATCCTGATACTCTTCCTCGTAGAAGCCGAGCTCCCTGGCTCCCGACAGCACGCGCTTGTCGTGTTCGTCGGTCTTCCGCGCGCCATAGCGCGACATCAGATCGCCCGTGGTGCGGCCGATCGCGTCCTGCGGCTCGATGCCGAAAATGCCGGCCATGTAGCGGTTCATCAGGACGTAGCGCAGCTCCCTGTCCTTGACGTTGATCACCGCGGGCACGGTGTCGATCACCTGTTGCAGCAGCCGCCGGCCTTCGGCGATGGCGTCCTCGGCGCGCTTCTCCTCGGTGATGTCGCGCACAACGCCTTCGTAGCGCACCACTTCGCCCGCCTCGTTGCGTACTGCGCCGGCCGAGTCCGACAGCCACAGGATGGTGCCGTCGCGGGCGCGGACCTGGTACTCGAACTCGCGCACGAGGCCGTCGCGCTGCATCAGCCGCTTGTATTCGTCGCGCGCGGATCTGTGCACATAGACGTTCTCGGCAATGTCCTTGATGCCCTCGATCAGCTGCTTCGGCGTGGCGTAACCCATCATCCGCGCCAGCGCCGGGTTGGCGTCGATCAGTTCGCCGCCGGGGGTCGTCACATAGATGCCGTCGACGGAGGACTCGAACAGCTTGCGATAGCTCTCCTCCGCCCGCTGCTGCTCGGCCAGCGCGCGCACGGCGGCCTCGCGCGCGGTGTCGGCATCGACCAGGGTCTGGCGGAACACTTCAGCGGCACGTGCGATATCGCCGATCTCGTTGTCGACGTCGGTCGCGGGGATCGGAACGTTCTGCTCGCCGCCGGCCACCGAGCGGATCGCGGTCGCGATCCGCGCCAGCGGACGCACGGTCCGCCGCACCACCAGTGCTGCGGCAAACAGGCCGATCAGCACGCCCATGGTGCCCAGCACGATGCTTTGCCACTTGGCCTCGGAAAGCGTCCGCGCGAAATCGCGCGCCAGCACACGGCCGCGCCGCGCGCTGACCTCGCGCAGCAGTTCGGTTACGCGCTGGATCAGCTTGCCCTCGGTGCCCAGCACCTCCTTGTCGATCTCGGCGATTTGTCGCTCGCGGATCGAAATCGCCACCACTGCCTCGGCATAGTCGTTGGCGGCGTCGCGCAGCGTGGCATCCGGTATCGCCATCGCCCGGATGGCCTGTGCCGCCATCTCGGCCGCAGAGGGGTTGCGCGCCAACAGCGCCGAGGAGATGCGGTTCTGGAACTGGAAAAGCTGCGAATTGACGGTCGTGTCGGTGCTTGCTGCAATCGCAGCATCCAGCTTGTCACGCAACGGCGGCAGGCCGATGATCAAATCGGCGCGGCGGCTGATCAGGGTGGAAATGCGCTCGATACCGGTGCGGTAGGTCGACAGGCGCTCGGTGACGCCGTCGATCATGTCCTGCTGCTCGGGTGCGAGCTCGAGGCGGGTCTTCTTCAGCACGTCACTCAGCGCGGTCGTCGCTTCCGCGATCTGAACCGACTGGTTGTCCGGATCGGTGACATAGTCGCGCGCGGCCAGCCGCAGCTCGTTCATGCGGCGGTCAATGTCCTCGGCGAGATCGCCGACGGCCTGCAGCCGCCGCAGTTCGGCGAAGGTCTGGTCGATATGGCGAATGGCGATGACGCTGGCCGCCCCCGTCACGACGATCACCGCCAGCACCAGCATGAAACTGCCGAACGTCATCTGGCCGATCGAGAGCGAGCGCATTCGCACGGTCGGCGGATTCTGCGGCGTTTCTGCAGTCATTTGTTAAGACCGGGGCCCCACTTCGCCCCTTTATACGACGTCTTGAGGGTGCGGGGGAACATGTTGAAATCCGTCACAAATCCCGGCTGGAGGGTGCCCGCCCGCCCCGCCCTGGCCGCGTCGGGGAAATATTAAAACCGCCCCTCGCTGATGGCGCCGATGATGCGGATCGCGCCGCTCTGCACCTGCGCCAGGTTGGCGGAAAGGAAGGTCCCGTTGATCTCGCCGCGGCCGCCGATCCTCCACCGCAGCAATACCAGCTAATTTCGCGCGGCGAAATGCGTCAGGCGACCGCGGCCTTGCGCTGCGGTATGGTCATGGCGGCGACGCCGACAACGACGCAGGCGAGGCCGATCCAGACGGTCGGGCTGAGCTGCTCGCCGAGAAACACCACGCTCGCCGCGACACCGATCGGGACCCGCAAATAGGCCTGCGCGGTAGCGCCGACCGATCCGAGCGTCTGGATCAGGCGGAAATAGATCGCGAAGGCGAAGGCCGTGGAAAACACCGCGAGCCCCAGCAGCGCGAGCAGCGAACTCGTCGAGGGCTCCAGCGTCCACGGCCGGTCCACCACGAAGCTCAGTGGAATCAGGATCGCCGCGCCGCAAAGCAGCGACCCCGCTGCCGGCGCCATCGGATCGAGATCCCGGAAGGCGCGGCCGAAGATCGCCGCGCCGGCGTAGCAGACCGCGGCCAGCAGCAGCGCGATCTGCGCGGCCAGTTGCTCGCCGAGGCCCGCCAGCGCCTGCATTCCAACGATCAGGCAGATGCCGATCATTCCCGCGACCACGCCGACCAGCTTCCTGAATGTCACGGCCTCGTGGCGGGTGACGGCGAAGGTCAGGAAGAACGTGAATATCGGCGCGGTGGAATTGAGGATGGTGGCGACGCCGGCATCCAGCGCCCGCGTGCCCCAGGCCACCATCGTCCACGGAACGACGCTGTTGAGGCAGGCCTGAAACAGGAAGCGCCGCCAGTTCGCGGCATCCACCGGCATTGCGATGCCGCGCCATCGTATGATCGCGACCAGCAGGAGACCCGCGATCAGCGTGCGGAGCGCAATCAGCGTCACCGGCGGTATGGTCGCCACCGCGATCTTCAGGAAGGTGTAGGACGCGCCCCACAGCGTCGCGAGCACGAGCAGCAGCGCCAGTTCGGAAGCAACATTGGGTTGGCGCGCATTGTCCATGCAAGTCGATCCGGTCTTGAGTCAGACCCAATGTTACACCGGGTTTAGGCGAGAATACTTCGCCATCGGCCGAACTGTCCCTGCACTTCACGCCGTCATGGCCGGGCTTGTCCCGGCCATCCACGTTCTTCCTCCGCTGCACCAAAGACGTGGATGCCCGGGACAGGCCCGGGCATGACGAATGGAGAGAGCACGGAATAACAATCAGCCGCCAGCACCGACCTCGAACACGTCGCCGTCATAGCCGGCTTCCAGTGGAATGCGGAGCTGGCGGCCGGTGGCGGTCTTGGTCATGACCGGCGTGACCGTGACGATGCTCTTGCCCCTGGAGTCGTCGAGCGCGGCTTTCACGCTGGCCTGCTTGCCGAGCTTGATCAGATTGCGCGTGGTCGGGAACGGCAGCTTGAAGCGGCCGGTCTCGCCGCCTTCCAGCGCCTCGCGCGGCGAGACCCATATCGAGTCCGTCGACTCCTTGCCGTCATGCGCGCCAAGCTGATCCGGCGGCGCCGCGGCGAGGAAGAACCAGGTGTCGAAACGCTTGGGCATGCCTTCCGGCGTGATCCAGTGCGCGTAGGGCACGAGTTCGTCGAGCGCCAGCACGAGGCCGTTGTCGGTCAGCACCTTCAGGAAGGTGATCTTGCTCTCGCAGAGCTCGGCACGATGCGCCGCCTCGATCTCGCTCGCGCGTTTCGCATCGACCAAGGCCTTCGAGCCCTTTGCGCGCGCCAGCAGGATGCCGCTCTCCTCGAAAGTTTCGCGGATGGCGGCGATACGGAAGCTGAGCTCGCCCGCGTCCATCCCCTCCCCGCCGGCATAGAGCGAGGGGCTGGCGATGATCTCGTTGTCGCTCTTGTCGACGCTGCCGCCGGGAAACACCAGCGCGCCGGAATTGAAGTCGATCTCATAGTGGCGAACCATCATGAAGACTTCGATTTCCCTGCGCTCGGCGCCGTCGCGCAGCAGCAGGATGGTGGACGCCGGACGCGGGATTACGATCTCAACCATGACTAGCCTGCGGCGCTCGATTGCGGCTGCAGATTGGCGCGGCGGTCGTAGCGCGCCACGCGCGACAGGAGGTAATCGACTTCCGCCTTGGCGGCTGCGGTGATGGTCGCACCGGGCTTGCGCTGTGCGCTGGAGGAGATGATACCGCGCTTCTGCAGCACATATTTGCGCACGGACAGGCCCGCGCCCGGCTGCTGCTCGTAGCGGATCAGCGGCAGATGCGCGTCGAACAGGTCATGCGCGGCGTCGCGCTTGCCTTCCTTCGACAGCTTCACGACATCGATCAAGAGTTCGGGGAAGGCATAGCCGGTCATCGCACCGTCAGCGCCGCGCTCCATCTCGAAATCGAGGAACAGGCCGCCATTGCCGACCAGGATCGACAGCTCGCGCAGCGAGCCGTCTTTCTGGAAGTTGCGCAGCGTGGAAATCTTCTCCAGCCCCGGCCAGTCCTCGTGCTTGAGCATCACGCAGGATGGATTTTCCATCACGATCCTGCGGATCACGGCGGGGGTGAAGATCACCGACAGGGTCAGCGGATAGTCCTGCAGCACCCAGGGAATGTCCTCGCCGATCGCTTCCTGCGCCTGCTTGAAGTAGCCGGCGATCTGGTCGTCGGTGCGCAGCGACGGCGGCGGCGCGATCATGACGCCCGCCGCGCCCGCGTCCATCGATGCCTTCGCCAGCGAGCGCATCGAGGCAAAGCCCGGCGCAGACACGCCGACGATCACCTGCATGTTCTTGGCCCGCTTGACGAAGCGAACCGCCACCTGCTCGGCCTCGGCCGCATCCAGCTTCGGCGCCTCGCCGAGAATGCCGAGCACGGTGACGCCATCACAGCCGGCCGAGGCGTAGAAATCGGTCAGCTTGTCGATCGACTTCTCGTCGATGCGGCCGTCATCGTGGAACGGCGTCGGCGCAATCGCGAAGGTGCCTGCAGCCTTGGCGGTGAGGTGTGTCATGTCTGCCTCCATTCTCTCCTGTCATTCCGGGACGCGCCGCTTGGCGCGGGCCCGGAATCCATACTCCGGATGGTGGTTATGGATTCCGGGTTCGCGACTTCGACGCGGCCCGGAATGACAACCACCTTTGGGCGCGTCAGAACCGCCGCGCGCCCATCTTGATCTGTTCCTCGGAGAAGAAAATCTCCTTGGCGTGGGTGACGATGTCCTCGGCCTTCCAGCCGGTGAAGGGCGGCTTCCAGCCTTCCATCTCCATCATCTTCATCTCGCGGACGCCGCGCGGGCCGGAGACGCCGAGCACCTTGCCGGTCTGGTCGCCGGAAAGGTCGGAGACCATGTATAGCACGGCCGGCGCGATTCCGTCCGGCCCGAGCGCGGCCCCGGGGTTCTCCCTGTAGCGGGGCAGGTCTTCCGTCATGCGGGTCAGCGCGCCCGGGGCGAGCGTCCAGATCCGGATGTTGTACTTGCGGCCCTCGATGGCCAGCACGTTGGACAGGCCCCAGATACCGCCCTTGGCTGCGCCGTAGTTGGTCTGGCCGAAATTGCCGATCAGGCCGGAAGTCGAGGAGGTGTTGACGATGACGCCGCCGCCGTTCTCGCGCATCCATTTGAACACCGGCTGGGTGCAGCAGAAAGTGCCCTTCAGATGCACCTTGATCACCCTGTCCCAGTTCGCTTCCTTTGCCTTGGCGAAGGTCTCGTCCAGCAGGATGCCGGCATTGTTCACGAGGATGTCGGCGCGGCCGAAATTCTTGATGGCGTCGTCGAACACCGACTGGCCACCGGCCATCGTCGAGATGTCGGCGCCGTTGGCAACGGCGCGGCCGCCTTCGGCCTTGATCGCATCGACGACTTTCTGCGCCATCGACTTGTCGGCACCCGAGCCGTCGCGCGGGCCGCCGAGATCGTTTACCACCACCGCCGCGCCCTCGCGCGCGAACAGCTTTGCGTAGGCCTCGCCGAGCCCGCCACCCGCGCCGGTGATCAGCGCCACCTTGCCGTCGAGCAATCCCATTGCTTCTTCTCCCTTTGACCGCCGTATTCCGCACCTCTCCCCGCAAGAGCGGGGCGAGGGAGTAAACCGTCCTCGCGGACCTAGCCCAGCACCGTCTTGCCGTTGCGGATGACGGTGACGCCCCTCGCCTTCACCTTGGCTTCGAACGAGATCACGTCGCCGTCCTTCCACATCTCCATGGTGACGGTCTCGCCGGGATAGACCGGCGACGAGAACCGTGCTGCATGCTGGCGGAAGGCGGACGGATCGTAGTCGGCATAGGTCTGCAACACGCCGCGGCACGTGATGCCGTAAGTACACATGCCGTGCAGGATCGGCCGCGGGAAACCGGCCTTCTTGGCGAATTCCGGATCCGAGTGCAGCGGGTTGCGGTCGCCGCACAGCCGATAGACCAGCGCCTGGTCGGGCCGCGTCGAGATATCGACCACCTTGTCCGGCGCGCGGGCCGGCACCTTGTGCGGCTCGGGCTGGCCTTCCGACGGGCCGCCGAAGCCACCATCGCCGCGGGCAAACCGCGAGGCCACCAGCGTGGCGAGCTTCTCGCCGCTGGCGTCCTTCAGCACGGTCTGGTGGCGGATCACCGCGCCCTTGTCCTTGCCCTTGTCGAAGGCATCCAGCACCGTGGAGTCGGCAGTGATGTCAGCCGACGTCGGCAGCGGCTTGTGGAAGGTGATGTCGCGCTCGCCGTCGACCACCATCAGCCGGTTGATCTTCATGTCGCCGGGGCCGGAGCCCCAGGCCGCGACCGACGCGAAGGTCGGCACCACCTTGAGGGGACGCGGCGTCAGCACGCCTTCGTTGACGAAAGCGAGTTCCTTCTCGTCCATGGGATCGGCGCCCATGCCGATGCCGTAAGCGTAGAGCATCACCTCGCGGTCGCCGTAGCTGTACTTCTGGCCGAGGTTTTTCAGGGCCATCAGCTCTTCGTACACGATTGCCATCTTGCGGATTTCCTCCCCGATTCTTCTTCGCGGTGCCGCTCGATGTGCCTCTCCCCCTGCGGGAGAGGGCTACACCGCGGCGCGCAACAATCTCATAGGGAGAGGGGTTGTCTCCGCAAGCATCGACTTCGCGGAGAGAACCCCTCTTTCGGCGGCTACGCCGCCACCTTCCCCCGCAAGGGGGGAAGGTACTTCTTAGGCTAGGCCGCCGTGAAGAACGGCAGCGGCGCGCCGTCGGTCGGCTTGAACACCACCTTCACCTTCTGGCCGATCTTCAGCTTTTCCAGATCGCAGTCGACGATGTTGGTCTGCACGGATGGGCCCTCTTTCAACGTGACATAGGCGATCGCGTACGGTCCGGTCGGCGACTTCCGCATCAGGCTGTAGGTGTAGATCGTGCCCTCACCCGATGCTTCCTCCCACACCGTCTTGTCGGAGAAGCAGAACGGGCAGATCGAGCGCGGGAAATAATGCGGCTCGCCGCAGGCGGTGCAGCGCTTGATCATGAGCTTGCCGGCCTTGGCCGCTTCCCAGAACTGCGCGGTCTCCGGATTGGTCACCGGCGCGTTGTATTTCTTGGCTTCGCTCATCACGCGCGCTCCAGAATGCAGGTTGAGGCGGCGTGACGCACGCCGAGGAGGCCGCCGGTGCCGTGCGCGATCGCCAGATCGCAGTTCGGCACCTGCACCTTGGGATGGGCCTCGCCGCGCAGCTGCCGCACGGCTTCGAGGATCTTGGTCATGCCGCCGCGGTTGACGGGGTGGTTGCTGCAGAGCCCGCCGCCATCGGTGTTGAACGGCAGCTTGCCGACGCCCGAGATCAGGTTGCCGTCGGCGACGAACTTGCCGCCCTCGCCCTTCTTGCAGAAGCCGAGGTCTTCGAGCTGCATCAGCACGGTGATGGTGAAGCTGTCGTAGATCGAGGCGTATTTGATGTCCTTCGGCGTCACGCCCGCTTCCTCGAACGCGCGCGGGCCGGACCACACGCCGGCGGAATAAGTGAGATCGAGATCCTTGCCGCCGCGCGGACCCTTCATCGCCTCGCCATGGCCGATCAGGCGCACCAGCGGCTTCTTCAGGCTTTTCGCGATCTCCGGCGTCGTGACGATCATCGCGCCGCCGCCGTCGGTGACGACGCAGCAATCCATCCGATGCAGCGGATCGGAGATCATCGGCGAGTTCAGCACGTCCTCGACGGTGACGACTTCCTTGAGCATCGCATGCGGATTGTATTGCGCGTGATGCGAAGCCGCGACCTTGATCCAGGCAAGCTGCTCGCTGGTGGTGCCATAGTCGTGCATATGGCGCATGGCACACATGCCGTAGGCATTGTGCGTGGTAGCCCCGTAGGCCGCCTCGAAATCGGCTTCGGCCCCGGAGGCGCGCGGCGGCATCGGCCCGGTGCGCGGCTTGCCGGCCAGCGTCACCAGCGCGACCGAGCACTTGCCGGCCGCAATGGCTTCCGCGGCATGACCAAGATGGATCAGGTAGGAACAGCCGCCGGTTTCGGTGGAATCGACGTGGCGCAGCTTCCTGGTATTGAGGCCGAGATAGTCGACCATCGGCCACAGCCCGCCCGGCGCGTCACCGGCACAGAAATAGCCGTCCACATCGTCCTTGGTGAGCCCGGCATCCTCGATGGCGCCCTTGGCGACCTCGGCGTGCAACTGGGCGGTGGATTTGTCCGGCGCATGCCGGGTGGGATGTTCGTAAATCCCGGCAATGTAGGCCTTGCCCCTGATGGTCAACTGTTTCTCCGCTGGCGTTTCTTCTTCCAGCGGATTTCTTGGCCTGTCGGCGAAGGCTTGGCAAGCGCGGAGATATTCCGCCCGGTGAGACAGCTATGCGTATGCCAGCAGCCCTACTCCGCCGCCATCTGACGTGGCGCGGGCGGCGGGTTGACGAGATCAGCCGCAAGCTGCTCGTGGCGCGGTTTCGCGTCCTTCACCGCCTTCTCCTTCACCGGGCCGTAGCCGCGGATGCGATCGGGCAGCGAGAGCAATTCGACGGCGGTGTCGTGCGTGGCCGGTGACAGCAGGTCGATCACGCTCGCAACATCCTTTTCGTAAGCCGTAATCAGCTCGCGCTCCAGCTTGCGGTCGGTGCTGCGGCCGAACGGGTCGAGCGCGGTGCCGCGCAGGAAGCGGAATTTCGCCAATATGCGGAACGCGTTCATCATCCACGATCCGAATGCCCGCTTCTTCGGACGGCCCATCGCATCGAGCCCGCTAGCCAGGATCGGCGGCGCCAGATTGAAGTTGAACTTGAACTCGCCCTCGAACTGGTCGCGCATCAGTTTTTCGAAGCTGCCGTCGGTGAAGAGCCGCGCCACCTCGTACTCGTCCTTGCAGGCGAGCAGTTTGGCGTAATTGACCGCCACCGCGCGCGGCAGCGCGTCGCCATAGCCGCCTCGGGTGGCGGCTTCGCGAACCTGATCGACCAGCTTGCGGTAGCGCTTGGCGAGGCGCGCGCTCTGATAGTTCGTCAAAAGGTTCGTGCGATGGGCGATAATTTCGTCCAGCGTCATCGCATCCAGCGTTTTCGCCGGAATCACACCGTCGTGGTCCTTCATCATGTCCTTGAACCGCGCCGGATCGGCAGCCGCAAGCCGGCCGAGCTGGAAGGCCTGCTTGTTCATCTTGATCGACACGCCGTTGACCTCGATGGCCTGCTCGATGGATTTCGCCGAGAGCGGCAGCAAGCCACGCTGGTAGGCATAGCCCATCATCATGATGTTGGTGGCGATGGAATCCCCGAGCAGCGCTTCGGCCGGCGTGGTGAAGTCGAAAAAGGAAGAATCCTTGCGCAGCTCGGTTTCCAGGACGGAGCTGACCTTGCGATTCTGGAAATTGAAATCGCGGTTGAGGATGAAGTCCGCGGTCGGGATGACGTGGCTGTTGATAATGCCGACCGTGCGCGTGGATTCGCAGAGCGTGATGGTGTCTTTCGACACCGCAACGACTTCGTCGGCAGCGAGCACCAGGTCGGCCGTGCCGGTGACGATGCGCGAACAGGTGACGTCGGCGGTGTGCCCGGAGAGCCGGACATGGCTGAGCACCGCGCCGCCCTTCTGCGCCAGGCCGGACATATCGAGGATCATGCTGGCCTTGCCCTCGATGTGCGCGGCCATGCCGAGCAGCGCGCCGATGGTCAAGACACCGGTGCCGCCGACACCGCCGACGGCGATGTTATAGGGCCGGTCGAGCGCGGGCCGCGACGCCGGCTCCGGCAGTTCGCCGATGCTGCCAAGGTCCGGCGGCGCGCGGTGGCGGAGTTTCGCGCCATCGATGGTGACAAAGGACGGGCAAAATCCCTTCAGGCAGGAATAGTCCTTGTTGCAGGTCGACTGGTTGATGGTGCGCTTGCGCCCCAGCTCGGTCTCCAGCGGCTCGACCGAGATGCAGTTCGACTGCACCGAGCAGTCGCCGCAGCCCTCGCAGACGGCCGGATTGATCAGCACGCGGCGCGCCGGGTCTTCCATCAGGCCGCGCTTGCGGCGGCGGCGCTTTTCGGCGGCGCAGGTCTGCACGAAAACGATGGCCGACGTGCCCTTGATCTCGCGGCAGGTCTTCATGACTGCGTCGAGTTCGTCGCGATGGGCGACCTTCACGCCGGGCGCGATGTCGGACGGGGGGTAGAGGTGCGGGTTCTCGGAAACGAGATAGATTTCGCGGATGCCTTCGCTGTGCAGCTGGAAGGTGATCTGCTGGGGCGATAGCTCGCCGTCGACATGCTGGCCGCCGGTCATCGCGGTGGCATCATTATAGAGCAGCTTGTAGGTGATGTTGGCGCCGGAGGCGACGGCCTGGCGAATGGCGAGCGAGCCGGAGTGGAAATAGGTGCCGTCGCCGAGATTGGCGAAGACATGCGGTTCCTTGGTGAAGGGCGCCACGCCCACCCACGGCACGCCCTCGCCGCCCATGTGGGTGAAGGTCTCGGTGTTGCGGTCCATCCACAGCGCCATGAAGTGGCAGCCGATGCCGGCAAAGGCGCGGCTGCCTTCCGGCACCTTGGTCGAGGTATTGTGCGGGCAGCCCGAGCAGAAATACGGCGTGCGGGTCACCGGCGCGACCGCCTGCATCTGCGTCGACTGCCGGCCGTTGAACCAGTCGGCCTTCGCCCGCAGCATCTCGGCAATCTCGGGATTGAGATTGAGCCGCAACAGGCGTTCGGTCAGCGAGCTCGCCAGCGAGGCGACGGAGAGCTCGGCAGCGAAGGTGAGGAAGCGCTTGTCGTGGTCGTCCATCTTGCCGACGATGCGCGGGCGCACGTCGTCACGCCAGTTGAACAGCTCCTGCTTGACCTGGTTCTCGACGATCTCGCGCCGTTCCTCGATGATGAATATCTCTTCGAGCCCGACGGCGAACTGGCGCACGCCTTCCGGCTCCAGCGGCCAGGGCATGCCGATCTTGTAGAGGCGAAGCCCGATCTTGGCGGCGATCTCCTCGGTGATGCCGAGTTCGCGCAGCGCCTGGCGGATGTCCTCGTAGCTCTTGCCGGATGCCATGATGCCGTAACGGGCATTCGGCGAGTCCATCGTGATGCGGTTGACCCTGTTGGCGCGGGCGAACGCGATTGCCGCATAGCCCTTGTAGTCCTGCAGCCGGCGGTCCTGCTCGAAGCGGTCGTCCGGCCAGCGTATGTTGAGGCCGCCCGGCGGCATCTCGAAGTCCGAGGGGATGATGAAAGGCTTCATCTCGTCGGTGAGGTCGATCTCCGCCGTGGTCTCCACGGTCTCGGTGATCACCTTCATGCCGACCCAGCAGCCGGAGTAACGCGACATCGCGATACCCAGAAGGCCCATCTCGATCATTTCATGGATGCTGGAGGGATAGAGATACGGCATCAGCGCCGAGATGAAGGCATGGTCGGACTGGTGCGGAACGGTGGAGGATTTTGCGCCGTGATCATCGCCGGCAAGGCAAAGCACGCCGCCGTTCTTCGCGGAGCCGGCCGCATTGCCGTGGCGGAACACGTCGCCGCAGCGGTCGACGCCCGGGCCCTTGCCGTACCAGATGCCGACGGCGCCGTCATATTGTGCGCCGGGCGACAGTCCGAGCTGCTGCGAGCCCCAGATGGCGGTTGCCGCCAAATCCTCGTTCACGCCGGGCTGAAACTTGATGTTGTACTGTTCGAGATGCTTGCGGGCGGCGAAAAGCTGCTGGTCGTAGCCGCCGAGGGGGGAGCCGCGGTAGCCGGAAATGAAGCCGGCGGTATTGAGCCCCATCGCCCTGTCGCGCCGGATCTGGGCCATCGGCAGGCGCACCAGCGCCTGGATCCCGGTCAGGAAAACGTGTCCCGTCCCCTGGGTGTATTTCTGGTCGAGGCTGATCGGACCCTGGTTGATTCCCATTTAAGCCCTCGTAATCCTTGGTCGCGACGACCGATTTTAGCTAGTCATCCGCAGGAGTTAGAACCAGTCTAGGTCGGTTTTTTCATCCCGCCAGCACAAATCTCAGCCAGGATGCCATGTTCGCAGAAATCGCAACTTCGTGCCGGCCGGCTCGGCGGGCCATTCGATTTGTGTCGTGCAAAGGGGTTGGCGCGAAACGGCATGAGGCATCTATAATGCGCCTGACAGGGGGAAGGATGCAGCAGACCGGTCGCCGCCTCATCGCGATTCTCGTCGCCCTCGTTTTGTGCGGTGCATTCCGCAGCGAGGCAGCCCAGCCGTCGGAAGAAACCATCGCCCGCGGCAAGGCGCTGGTGGTGGCCGGCGACTGCGCGCATTGCCACACCGCCGATCCGGCCAAACCCTTTGCCGGCGGCAAGCGGATCGCCACGCCGTTCGGCGGCGTTTACGCGCCGAACCTGACCCCGGACCCCGAAACCGGCATCGGCAAGTGGAGCGATGCGGACTTCCTGCAGGCGCTCCGCAGCGGCATCGCGCCAAACGGCTCGCGTTACTACCCGGCCTTCCCCTATCCCTATTTCTCCAGGCTGATCCGCGACGACATTCTGGCGATCCGCGACTATCTCGGCACGCTCGCGCCGGTGCGGAAGGAAACGCCCCCGCCCGAGCTGATGTTTCCGTTCAATTTCCGCGTAGTGATGCGGGTATGGAACCGGCTGTACTTCGAGCCGGGCATCATCATGCCGGACCAGTCAAAGGGCACCGAGTGGAATCGCGGCCGTTATCTGGTCGAGGCGCTCGGTCATTGCGGCGATTGCCATACGCCGAAGAACTGGCTGGGCGCAGAGAAGCCCGGCCAGGCGTTCGGCGGCGGCCGCGTCGACGGCATGTTCGCGCCGAGGCTAGATGCGGCCGCGCGCAGCGGGCTGAAATCATGGAGCGCCGAGGACATCGCCGAATATCTGCAGAGCGGCCGCAACGCCAGGAGCCATGCGGGGCGGTTGATGTCCGACGTCGTCCTCAACTCCACCTCGCAGATGAGCGACGGCGATGTTCGCGCCATGGCGGTCTACCTGAAATCGCTGCCGGCCGGCGCACCGGAGCCGGTGGTTGCCGCGCCCGCACCCGCACAGATGTCGGGCGGCGAAAAAGTCTATCGCAGCGCCTGCATCGCCTGCCACGAGGCGGACGGGTCGAGCGCGCCGCGCATCTATCCGCCGTTGCCGGCCAACGCCAATCTGCAATCCGCCGATCCCTTGAGCACCATCCGCATCATCCTCGACGGCGCGGAGAACATCACCACGCCGCGCGCGCCGAACAAGGGAGCTATGCCGGCCTATGCCGCGAAATTGTCGGACCAGGAGATCGCCGATGTCGCGACCTACATCCGCAACAGCTGGGGCAATGCGGCGCCGGCGGTGACGGCGGAAGAGGTCGCCAAGGCGCGACGGCGCTAGTGCTGGCCCGCGAGAGCGACTGCGCCGCGGGCCTGGCCCGCGGCGCTTTTTCGTCATTGAAACATCTTGTTCAGCTCGCCACCGGGATAGCCATTGGCGAATTCGGAGAACGTGCCCTTCTCCGCCATTTCCCTTGACGCCTTCATGAAGCCGGCCCAGGCCATCCGTGCCAGCGAGCCGCCGACGCTGATTCGGCGCACGCCAAGCGCGCCGATATCTGCCAGCGATCCCGCGGCACCGACCAGCAGGTTGACCGGCCTTGGATGCACCGCCTTCACCACCGCGGAGATTTCTTCCGGCGTCGAAATGCCCGGTGCGTAGAGACAATCAGCGCCGGCTTCCGCGTAAGCATTGAGGCGGTCGATCACGAGATCCATGTCCTTCACGCCGCGCAAGAACGCTTCGCAGCGGCCGGTGAGCAGCACGCCGCTCTTGTCGGCGTCGATCGCCTCGCGCGCCGCCTTGATGCGTTCGACTGCCAGCGTGCGGTCGAACAGCGGCTTGGCCGCATCGCCTGTGTAATCCTCGATCGAGAGACCGGCGATGCCGGTCTTCACGGCGCGGGCGACATTGACCGCCATCTTGACCGGTTCGTGGGCAAAGCCGTCCTCGAAATCGGCATTGACGGGAATATCGACTGCCGCGCAGATCATGCTGAGGTGATTGCAGACGTCGTCGACGGTGACGCGGTTGTCGGCCTTCGCGATGGTCCAGGCAAAGCCGGCACTGGTGGAGGCCAGCGCCTTGAAGCCGAGGTGCTGCAACGCTTTCGCGCTGCCGGCGTCGAACGGGTTGGGGATGATGAAGCATCCGGACTCGTGGAGCTTCTTGAAGGCGGCCCGCTTGTCAGCAGTTGTCAGCATGGTATTTCCCCCTGGCGCTTGTTTGCGCGGCGAAGATAGGAATTCATCGCTATTTCCGCCAGCGCTACGCCACGACCTTGCGCAGAAAGGTACGTTCCTCCGCAAGGATGAACCGGTTTTCTTCGGCGAAATTGAAGTTCGCCATGCCCTCCGCGTCGGTCCGCAAACGTGCGCGGTAACTCTCGTAGGAGGCAAGGCTGTCGAAGCAGATGAGCGCGAAAGCGATATTGTTGGTGCCTTCATGCGGCATCCAGTAGCCGATCAGATCGCCGCCGCATTTCGGGATGATCGTCAGCCAGTTTTTAGAGTATTGCTCGAACATCGCGCGCTTGAACGGATCGAGCTGGTAGCGGATGAAGACGGTGACGGTCATGGAACCCTCGTTCATTGCCGTCATCGCGCGCGCAGCGTAGATCCATCTCGCCGGATGCCGGCGTGGATTGCTCGGTCGCTCCGTTCCTCGCAATGACGAATTGTCGAGAGCATATTGCCTTGCTCGACATCGATGCTTCGGCTATCATCGAACTATGAAATCAGGTCCCGACATCTCCATGGTCGCTTCGCTGGTCGGCGATCCCGCGCGCGCCAACATGCTCACGGCGCTGCTCAGCGGCCGCGCCCTCACCGCAAGCGAACTCGCGCAGGAGGCCGGCATCACGCCGCAGACGGCGAGCTCGCATCTGGCCAAGCTTGAATCTGGCGGCCTGATCGAGCCCGAGAAGCAGGGCCGTCACCGCTACTATCGCCTGACAGGCCCTGAAGTCGGCCACGTGCTGGAAGGCCTCGCCGATCTTGCCGTGCGCGCCGGCCACATGCGTGTGCGCACCGGGCCGAAGGATCCGGCGCTGCGCCGCGCCCGCATCTGCTACGACCATCTCGCCGGCGATCTCGGCGTTCAGATGCTGGACAGTTTGCGAACGCAGCGGCTGGTGCGGCAAACCAGGGACGCCATCGAACTCACCGGCGAAGGCAAGCGCTTCATGGCGGAAAGCCTGCAGATCGATTCAGACGCCCTCGCCCATCCGCGCCGTCCCGTGTGCAAGGCGTGCCTCGACTGGAGCGAGCGGCGCCATCACCTGGCGGGAACGCTGGGGGCGGCGATCATGACGCGCTTCACCGAGCTGAACTGGGCGGCGCGCGATGCGACGCCGGGCAGCCGCGTCGTCAATTTCACCCGCACCGGGGAAAAGAAGTTTGCCGCGCTGTTCGGGAACGAGGCAGCCTGACCGGCGTTGCCGCCGAACCGTGGTGTAGCACCAGGGACCCTTCCATGAAAAATCTGTTCCTCCTTGCCGCAGCCGCTGGCCTGCTGCTGGTTCCGCCGCATCCCCGCGCCGTGGCGGCGGAACGCGAGCCATACGGCATCGCGCTCGAGGGCTTCGCCTATCCTTATCCTGTCCACCTGTTGCCGCTGGTCAATGACGGCGAGCAGGTGCGGATGGCCTATATGGACGTCGCGCCGGCGTCGCCGAACGGCCGCACCGTCGTGCTGCTGCACGGCCGGAATTTCCCGTCCAGTTACTGGGCGCCCGTCATCGACACATTGACCGCGGCCGGCTATCGCGTGCTGGTCCCGGATCAGATCGGCTTTGGAAAATCGTCCAAGCCGCAAGGCGATCTGCATTTCGACACGCTCGCGCGCAACACCATGGCGCTGCTCGATCATCTCGGCATCGCAAAGGCCGACGTCGTCGCGCATTCGCTCGGCGGCATGCTCGCCGTCCGCATTGCGCGCGCGTTTCCCGACCGGATCGCCCATCTGGTGCTGACGGCCCCGATTGGCCTGGAGGATTACCGCATCTACGTTCCACCGACGCCGAGCGAGAAGATCATCGAGAACGAAGACAGGCTCACGCCCGAAGGCTATCGCAAGCAGCTCGAGACCAATTACGCGCTGAAGCTGCCGCCCGACCAGGTCACGCCATTTATCGACTCCCGCTTCAACATCAAGGGCAGCGCGGAATATCCGCGCTGGCTGCGCGCTTTCGCCGCCTCGGCCCAGATGATCTACCGCGAGCCGGTCGCGCACGAGATACCGCTCATCACCCAGCCGACGCTGTTCGTGATGGGCGCCGACGATCGCAACGCGCCGGGCAAGCCCAACGCGCCCGAAGCCTTGCGCGGCAAGATGGGACAAAACGCGGAACTGGCGAAATCGTTTGCCGCCAAGATGTCAAACGCGCGGGCCGAAATCATCCCCGATACGGGACATCTGGTGTTCCTGGAGGCCCGCGACAAATATGACGAGCTGCTGCTCGGCTTTCTCGCCAAATGAGAAGGCAGGGATCCTGCGATCCCTGCCTTCATGCATCTGTGCCGATCAGTAGCGGCGGATCGGATAGCAGCGCCTGCCGTACGGACCGGTGCGCCAGCCGGGCGGGCAGCTGTAGAGCGGACGGCAGGCGCCGCCGGGACCGCGGTGGAAGCCGGGGCCGCAGCCCTGCGCGACATGGATGACTTCGGCCTGCGACGGCGCGACCGGCGCGATCGGCATCGCCTGCGATGCGGAAACCCCGGCAAGCCCGAGGCCAAGCGAGAGAACCGATGCAGCAAGTAGTTTCATAGGTAGTCCCCTTTCACGGTTGGCAGTTGAAAGCTTTTCGACTCATTGAGCATGAATATGGCGAGCCCGCTTGGAGATGGTGAAACTCACCAGTAACGACGGCGCCAGTGGCGGCGGCGCCAGTGGTGTCGACGCCATCCCCAGTGCCTGCGGCGCCAACCCCAATGTCTGCGCCGCCAGCCCCAGTGCCGGCCGCGACCCCAGCGCACTTCCTGCGGCCGTAGCCGATCGGCCTCATCCTTTGACGTCACGGCGGGCTGCGCCGGATTTGGCGGCAGTTTCGCACCCTCGTTGAGGGGCTGCGGCATCAGCGGCGCGGCGTGCGCGGTCGCCGCGAATGCCGCGACACCGGCGGCCATGCCCGCGGCGATCTTGAGAAATTCCCGGCGTTCCATCGTGTGTGTTTCTCCTCCGGTCGCGCGTGATGCGAAGCCAGTTTCACCGCGCGGCGATGAATGCGTGCTGAACCGTGCGTTCATGTTCGTGACACGCGTGGCGAAGAGGAGAAGTCGGAAAGACGCGCGTGGTTCCACAACGTAGAGCGGATGAGGCGAAGCCGTAATCCGCCGCCCCGAGCAAACGTAGTCAAGCGGCGAGTTACGCTTCCGCCTTCGCTCCTTGAGCGGCGGCGGACTCGTAGTCGCTAACCTGCCCTACGGAGCTACGCAGCCGCTACGCCATCACCATGAACTCTTCCGCCAGCAGCAGCACCTCGCGTGTCCGGGGCACGCCGGGCCAGTCGCGCTCGAAGTCGACGATCAGCCGCTTCATCTCCGCGCCGCCGGTGGCGCGCTCGAGCGCGGCCTGGTCGGCGAACTGGTACATCGCCTGGTGCAGGGAAGGATCGGTGGCGCTCCAGAATCGCCAGGCGCGCTGCACGCCGAACGATTTTGTCGCATCCGGCAGATGCTCGCGCGAATACCAGGCGTCGAACGCGGCGCGCTGGGAAGGATCGGCAACGGTGGCGCGGACGATGTAATAGGCCGATGGCATTTGTTTCTCCCTCGTCGCGTTCCCAGCCGTGACAGCATATGCAAGCGTCACATTGCCATGATCATATCCCGGCCCGCATCCCCCACATCAAGGTCTTTCTCCATGCCGATACACACGCCTTGCGTCGATATCAGCCATTCTCCTCGCCGGCGCGGGCGGCCAGCGCATCGTCGGCCGCACTTGATCTCGGCATCTCGGCCGCTTTCGGCATCGCTGTAAATATTGTCGGGCGGGTTAGCGAAACATCAGCCATCGAAAGCTTCGGACGACAACCAAAGAAGCCGAAAGCTCGTCCGGGCGTAGGGCGGATTAGGCGAAGCCGTAATCTGCCATATCGACATCACGCCAGACCACGGCGGGTTACGCTGCGCTAACCCGCCTACGCGAACCCTCTACAATGGCAAATTGTCGTGCTTCTTGGCCGGCATCTCGACCTTCTTGTCGCGCAGCATCGCCAGCGCGCGGGCGATGCGCTTGCGGGTCGAATGCGGCATGATGACGTCGTCGATGTAGCCGCGCTCCGCGGCGATGAAGGGCGACAGGAAGCGGTCTTCGTATTCCTTGGTGCGCGCGGCGATCTTGTCCGGATCGTTCATGTCGGCGCGGAAGATGATTTCCACCGCACCCTTGGCTCCCATCACGGCGATTTGGGCGGTCGGCCAGGCGTAGTTCATGTCGGCGCCGATTTCCTTCGACGCCATGACGTCGAAGGCGCCGCCATAGGCCTTGCGGGTGATGATGGTGACCAGCGGCACCGTGCACTGCGAATACGCGAACAGCAGTTTCGCGCCGTGCTTGATCAGGCCGCCATATTCCTGCGCGGTGCCCGGCAGGAAGCCGGGGACGTCCACGAAGGTGACGATCGGGATGTTGAAGGCGTCGCAGAAGCGGACGAAGCGCGCGGCCTTGCGCGACGCGTCGCTGTCGAGCACGCCGGCCAGCACCATCGGCTGGTTGGCGACGAAGCCGACCGTGCGGCCGGCGATGCGGCCGAAGCCGATGATGATGTTCTTGGCGAAGGTCTCCGACAGTTCGAAGAAGTCGCCTTCGTCCACGACTTTCAGGATCAACTCCTTCATGTCGTAGGGTTTGTTGGGATTGTCGGGGATCAGCGTGTCGAGGGACTCATCGACGCGCTCGATGTCGTCGAAACTCGGCCACACCGGCACGCCGTCGGTGTTGTTGGACGGCAGGAAGTCGATCAGCCGCCGCATCTGCAGCAGCGTCTCGACGTCGTTCTCGAACGCGCCGTCGGCAATCGAGGAGCGCGTGGCATGCACGGAGGCGCCGCCGAGCTCTTCGGCGGTGACCACTTCGTTCGTCACGGTTTTCACCACGTCGGGGCCGGTGACGAACATGTAGCTGGTGTTCTTCACCATGAAGATGAAGTCGGTCATCGCCGGCGAATAGACGTCGCCGCCGGCGCAGGGGCCCATGATGACGGAGATCTGCGGGATCACGCCCGACGCAATGACGTTGCGGCGGAACACATAGGAATAACCCGCGAGCGCCGCGACGCCCTCCTGGATGCGTGCGCCGCCGGCGTCATAGAGGCCGATGATGGGCGCCCTCGCCTTCATCGCCATGTCCTGCAGCTTGGTGATCTTCAGCGCATGGGTCTCGGAGAGCGAGCCGCCGAACACGGTAAAATCCTTCGCGAACACAAAGGTCTTGCGGCCGTTGACGGTGCCCCAGCCGGTGACGACGCCGTCGCCGGGGATCTTGTTCTTCTCCATGCCGAACTCGGTGGAGCGGTGCTCGACGAACATGTCGAACTCCTCGAACGAGCCCTTGTCGAGCAGCAGCTCGATGCGCTCGCGCGCGGTGAGCTTGCCGCGCGCATGCTGCGCCTCGATGCGCTTCTCGCCGCCGCCGAGCTTTGCGCCCGCGCGACGCTCTTCAAGGGTGTCCAGGATGTCCTTCATTGCTTCCGCCCGTCTAAAACCTGCTTGCCAGGAACAGCCTCGCTACAGCTATGCCGCCCGATTGGCCGCGTTCTTACCACGCCCTTCTGCCAAGCGGAAACTGCCGCGCCGGCCGATGGCAGCGGCCGAAATGGTAAAATAATGCAGATAGATCAGAGGGTAGCGGCGGTTATTCTTCGCCCGGCTTGAACGGCTCCGCCTTGTCCGGCGGCACGGTCGTCTCGGTGGCCGCGAGGATCATCGCCACCATGACGTAGTTGCCGGCGACCGCCGTGAGATCGACGATTTGCTGGTCGCTGAAAATCTTCTTGGCCCGCGCGTAGGTGGCATCGGACACCTTCTGCGTCGTGGTCAGCTCGGTGACGAAGTCGTACACGACGGCTTCGTCCTCGGCCATGTTCGAGGGACGCTTCTTCTGCTTCAGTTCGGCGATGATCTGCGGCGACAGCCCGGCTTTCGCTGCGATCGGCGCGTGCGCGAACCATTCAACCTGCGAGCGCCATTGCCGGCCGATGATGAGAATCGCGAACTCGTTGAGCCGGATCGGCACCGACGTGTCCCAGCGCAAATAATAGAAGAGATCGTACAGCCGCTGGCCGAGCACGGGACTGCGCAGCAGCGGGTTATAGGGACCGCCGAGCCCGACGCTCGACACCTTCATGATCTGCTCGCCAAGCGGCTTCTGCTTCTCGTCGAGCTGATCCATCGTAAGCTGCGGCAGGCGCGGCTCCTTGCCGGTGGCCGCCGGCGCAAACGCGGTTGCGGCGAACCAGCCGCCGGCGGCAGCGAGCGTCAGGGAAGAAAGCCAGAATGCCGATTTCATGATTTGCTCCGCTTTTTTGTTGATAAGGGATGCTAACGCACGGGTTGCGCTTGTGCCAGCGCGCCGGCAACACCAGCTGCAATGCAGAATCGATCGGAAGGATGGTAATGAGCGAGACGACGACAACCCCCGAGACCGGCGCCGCCACGGGCGGCGTGCGCCTCCTGCTGCGCCTCGAGGGCATCGCGCTGTTCATCGGCATGACCATGCTGTATGCGCTCTGGGACGGCTCGTGGTGGGTCTATGCCATTCTGTTCCTGGTGCCGGATGCGAGCTTTGCCGCGTATCTTTCGGGGCCCAAGGCCGGCGCGATCATCTACAACGCCGCGCATTCCTACCTCGGACCGATGTCGCTGATGACGCTGGGCTTTGCGACGGCCGCGCCGCTTACGCTGTCGATTGCGATGATCTGGCTCGCCCATATCGGCTTCGACCGCGCGCTCGGCTTCGGGCTGAAATACCAGGCGGGGTTTGCCTTCACCCATCTCGGGCGACTCGGCAAAGGCGCGGCGCGGTGACACGCGGCACCGTTCGCCGTCATGCTCGGGCTTGTCCTGGGCGAGCCCGGCCATGACGCGGGGAGATCAATCCCCTAGATCGCGACGATATCGGCTAGGCATTGCTGCGTGACGGTCATGCGCGCGGCAATGTGCTCCGGCGTCTTGCAATCCATGTTCATGGCGAACACGGTCTGCTGCTGGCCCTTCTCGGCCCAGCCGACCATCCAGCCCAGCGAGGGCTGGCCGCGCTCGGCCCCGAGCAGGCCGCTCTTGTAGCGGATGACGGCATCTCCAACCTTCACCACCGGCAGGATATCGCGAACGATATCCTGGCTGCGCTTCGACACCGGCAGCACGCCGCGGCGCAGCCGATCGAGGAAATCGACCTGCTGCATCGGATCGATGCGCAGCTCGCCGGTCAGCCAGAACTGGTCGATCCCGCCGCCGATGTTGCGGTTGCCGTAATCGAGCAGGTCGACATATTTCTGCATCCGCTCAGGCCCGATGCGCCGCGCGATCTCCTGATAGACCGGCACGGCGGAAGCCGCGATCGCCGAGCGCAGCGTGTGGTCCTTGTTCCAGGCCTCGATGCTGCGCGCGACGCCATCCCACTTGAAGATGTCCTTGTCGGGATCGGCGACCACGCCGGTCTCCAGCGCAACCAGCGAGTTCGGCACCTTGAAGGTCGAGGCCGGCAGCTTGTCATCGCCCGAGCGTACCTTGTCGCTGGCGATGATGAGGTAATCGTCGACCTTGTAGCCGACAAAGGTGCCGTCGGTGCCGAGATCGAAAAAGCGCCGTTGCAGATCGGTGCGGAACTCGCTGCGCTGGGCGGAGACGCCGGCGAAGCTTCGGGCGGGCAGAACAGTTGCGGCGGCGAGAAGACCGAGCGCGTGGCGGCGATGAATCACGGAAGGCACCGGAACAAGGTTGGAAAGCGGCAGAAAGATGCCCGCCCTATCGTGGTGAAACGATGACGGATAGTGCAGAAACGGCTGAGATTTTAGCGGATTCGGCCCGAGAGTCTGAGAACGAAGATCAGCACTTCCGCGACCGCCTTGTAGAGTTCGGCCGGAATCTCGTCGCCAAGCTCGACCTTGGAGAGCGCGCCGGCCAGCACCTCGTTCTCCTCGATCGGAATGTCGTGGGCCTTCGCGATCTCGACGATCTTGGCGCCGATAGCACCCTTGCCCTTGGCGACGACGCGTGGCGCGCCGGTGCGGTCATAGTGCAGCGCGACCGCAAGCTGGTTGGGATCGGTGTTCACAGCGCGCGATCCAGGAAGTGGCCGGCGGTCGCACCTTGCGGCTGCGGCGGGGCGCCGTCGCGGATCACGATGTCGCCGGGCCTCAGTTCGGCAAGCGCCAATGCCCGGCTGAGCTCGGCGCTGCCGGCGCGCAGTCGTTCCGCGGTGGCCGGCCGCTCCGCCCACATCCGCACGGAAGTCTTCTCGCCGACCAGTGCGATCAGCGCATGCACGGGTCCGGTCGGCTCGACGTCGAGGGTGAAGCGCGCGCGCCATGCTTTGTTTGCGGCCTCGGCTTCGTTGCCGTCGCCGTCGCGGGAGATCTCGAACTGCGCCATGGCCGTGCCTTGCGGCGTCGCAAAGGGAATTTCGAAATGCCAGCGCGGCGCTGTCGGATCGTTTTGCGCGGGCTGCGGCAGCGCATCGATTCTGTCAGGAAGCGAAGCGACCTGCAGCAGCGTGTGCCGCGCGATCGCCGCATCGGTGTCGGCGAGCAGATGATGCGCGGCTGGCGCGAGCGGCGTGTCGGGAGCGATCGTAGCGGAGGCGACCGGCTGCGCCGACGGCAAGGCGCCGCGGAACGGCGGGGCCGGCGTGTTGGTGTGAACCTCCTCGCCCTGCGCCGCGCGGAATGCGTTCGTCAGCGCCTTTGCCGCATGCGCCGCGTCGGGGCCAGCTTGCTGCAGCAATTCGAGCACGGCGGGGGAAACCGATGCATTCTTCGGGACGCCGGTTCGGGCCGAAAGGATGGCTGCACCGGCGTCTTCCGCAACAGCGGCCCTGGCCTTCGGCGAGAGAAGCTGCTCGAGCTCCGGCGCTGCGGCCAGCGCCGGCGCGGCTTGGCCCGGTGCTGACGCCGGCTGCGCGGCTTGCCCGCCGAGCACGGTCTGCAGCGTCTGCCGCAGCACCAGCAGCGCGGCCTTCAAATCCGGGGCGCTGCCGCTGGCCGGTGTTGCCCCCGCAGCGAGCGAGGCCTCGAGCAACAGCCCCGATTTCTCGAAGGCCGCCTTGATGGCGGCGCCGTCGAGGTTGGGATTGAGTCCGGTCTGCTGCGCCAGCACCTGCTGGATGGCCTGCAGCAGCTTCGGCGGCAACGTGGGCGAAGCTGCAAAGCTGGCGAGGTTGGCGAACAGCGGCGCCTGGCTGCCCTGCTCCGTCGCGGCAGTCTGCGCCGCGATCGTGATGGTGGCCTTCTCCAGCGGCGTCAGCACCGCTTTGGCGGTAGATGCCGGCGCGGTCGGCACATCGAGCAACGCTTCCGGCGACAGCGTCACGGCATCGTGAGCGATGGCGCCGCCGGTGACGCTGGTCAGACGAATGCCGCTCTCGGTCTGCGACACCGCGAGCTTCAGGGCCTGGCCCGGCTGCAGCGGGATTTCGGTGCCGACGTCGACGGAGAGCGAGGCGATGGCGATCCGCACCAGATCGGCGGACAGGACCTTCAGCACGGTGGCGTCGATCGTCGTGCCCGGCCGCAGCACGAGCTCCGGCGATACTGCCGCGACGTCCTTGGCAGGCTGGACGGGAAGAACCGGGGTGACCGTGATCGCCATCCGGCCAAGCTAGCCCGATGGCGTAAACCTCTCGTTAACCGGCCGGCCTGCTCACGCCTGCATCGCGGCAAGAATCCGCACGGCGGCCTCGAAATCGACAGCCCGGGCGGCACGGCGGGAGGCGACCTCCTCGTCGAGCCCCCATTGCTCGATGTTGAAGTCCTCGTCAACATGGGCGGCGGCCCAGATGTCGGCGGGCTCGCGCGCACCCCGGGTCAGCGCCAGTGCCAGCAGCGCAGAGCCCGTCAGCGTCGTCACGACATGAAGGGCGGCGATCGACCAGGGATCGGCGGGAAACGCCGAGCGCGCCGCCGCAATCGCCGCGTCCGGCTGGCGCACATGGTTGATGCCCTCGGCCAGGATGAAATGCGCCCCCAGCGTCTCGGCGGCCCAGAACACGATGGGATCCCAGTGCGCGGCCTCTTTGGCCACCAGCGTCTGGGGATGGCCGGCACGATAGAACAGCAGGTCAGAACCGAGATATTTTGCGACGTCGTCGGCGACGAGTTCGGCACGGTCGACAACGCTTTGCACGACACTGTTGGCAAAGCGCGTCAGCGGCATGGTCAGGGGACCGATCGTCTCGCCCTGAGCGCTCCACTCCGCGGCAATGGCGTCAGCTATCTCTCGCTTCGGCGCGACCACCACCCTGCCGGACGGCGTCCTGATCGGCTTGCCGTCGAGCGTGACGGTGAAACCGCCATCGGCCTCGCCAACGCCGACCTCCTTGTAAAACCGCTTGCGCTGCGGCGTCCTGGACGTGCGGCGCACCGCCTCACCCGGATCGAGCGGGGATTGGCCGGCGACTTCTTCGAACAGTTCACGCATGCGTTTTCAGGCTTCGATCGATCGGTGATATCTTGAGGCGTGACAGTACGATATCGACTGCTGCAAATAAAGCCGATGAGGATCGCGGTCACGGCCATGCCGGCACTGTTCCTGCCCGGCACGGAACCCGCCGCGCGTCGCGCTTTAGGCCACAGCCGCGATCGGCCGGGGCTTCACCAGATACTCCTTCAGGACCGAATTGCTCGCATCGACCTCCGCCAGCGAGACGTCATAGCCCCAGAGGTCGGCCAGATGCTGGAGGACCTGTTTGGCGTCCGTCTCTTGCAGCTGAGCCCCGCCCATCACGACGTGCTGCAGCATAAGACGCCGATCGCCGGCAAGATCGACATCAACCACCTCGACGTTGGCATCGAGAAAGCCGATATCGTACTGGCGCGACAATTCACGGCGAATGCGGCGATAACCCTGCTCGTTGTGAATGGCGTCCACCTTGATGCCGGCACTTTCGCCGGGATCGTCGTGCAGATGGAACATTCGCATCTGCCGCATGAGGCGGGGGCTCAGAAACTGGCTGATAAAGCTCTCGTCCCGGTAGTTCGCCCACACGTCGCGCAGCGTCTCCATTGCGTCGCCCTTGCCGGCGATATCAGGAAACCACTCGCGATCCTCGTCGTCGGGGCTGGTGACGATGCGCTCGATGTCCTGCATCATGGCAAAGCCGAGCGCGTAGGGATTGAAGCCCGAAAAGTACGGGTGATCGAAATCGGGCTGGAACACGACGTTCGTGTGCGATTGCAGGAACTCGAGAAAGCTTCCGTCGGAAATCCGCCCCCGATCGTGCAGGCGGGTCATGATGCGATAGTGCACGAAAGTCGCGGTGCCCTCGTTCATGACCTGGGTCTGCCGCTGCGGGTAGAAATACTGCGCAAGGTTGCGCACGATGCGAAGCAGCTCCCGCTGCCAGGGCTGGAGACGCGGCGCACTTTTCTCGAGAAAATAGAGCAGATTTTCCTGCGGCAGGCGAAGTAGCGCCCGCCGCCTTTCGCCGCTCAACATCGCCGTGCTCTTGAGCGGGCCGGACGGAACGGTTCGCCAGAGATCGTTGAAAGCGCGCTCCTCGTAGGAGCGCCGCTCCTGGGCCCGGCGCTCCTCGGCACGCAGATCAAGGGACTTCTTGCCGGGATAGCGATCGATACCCTGGGACTTCAGCGCATGCGCGGCATCCAGCGTCTGCTCGACGGGCAGCCTGCCATAGCGCTCCTCGCACTGTGCGACATAGCCCTTTGCGAATTCGAGGTAGTCAAGGATGCCCTCGGCGTCGGTCCACTGCCTGAAAAGATAGTTGTTCTTGAAGAAGTGATTATGGCCGAACGCCGCATGCGCGATCACGAGCGTCTGCATGGTCGACGTATTTTCTTCCATCAGATACGAAATACAGGGCGAACTGTTGATCACGATTTCATATGCGAGCCCTTTCAGGCCCCTGCGGTATGACGCCTCTTCATGTGCGAAATGCTTGCCGAACGACCAGTGCTTGTAGAGCAATGGCAGGCCGCCGGACGCATAGCCGTCCAGCATCTGCTCCGAGGTGATGATCTCGATCTGGTTGGGATAGGTGTTCAGCCCCAGTTGGGACCGCGCTATTTCCTCGCACGCATCGTGGATGCGCTGCAGTGTGCCAAAGTCCCAATCGGGCCCATCGAACAGGCGTGCGGCGGTATCTGTCATGGCACGGCCTTTACGTGCTTTGAACGACGCTGGAACAGGTCGCGAAAAACCGGAAAGATATCGGAACGGCTGGTGACCTTGCGGATCGAGAGCGGAGCACCGCGCTGATGCAGTTGCTGATAGAGCGTCCAGAGCGATGAATCCGGCATCTCGAACATGCTGCTGCTTTCCCCTCCTACCTCGAGGTAAGCGAAGAACTGGCTGACCGGCAGGATCATTTCGGTAAGCAGCCGCCCGACCTCTTCGCCGTCCGCATGGGAATTGTCGCCATCGGAAGCCTGGGCTGCGTAGATGTTCCAATCGTCGGGGCGGAAGCGCGACCTGACAATGTCGTGCATTTCCTTCAACGCGCTCGAGACCAGGGTGCCGCCGGATGCCGGCCCAAGGAAGAACGTCTTTTCGTCCACCTCTTCCGCCCGGTCTGTATGCCGGATGAAGACAATCTCGACGTGCCGGTAGCGCCGCTTGAGGAATACGTAGAGCAGCATGTAAAAGCGCTTGGCGAGATCCTTCATGTGCTCGGACATCGAGCCGGAGACGTCCATCAGACAGAACATGACGGCCTGCGTTACCGGCTTCGGTGTGGTTTCGAAGCGCCGGTAGCGGATGTCGACCGGATCGATGAATGGTATCCGGCGAAGTTTGCCCTTCAGCGCCTCGATCTCCTTGATCAGGGCGGCGCGTCGCTCCTCGTCGTTACACTCGGCCAGTGCGGCCTCGAGGCGAGCAATGATCTCGGGCCGCGGCCGCCTCAAGGCTACCCTGCGGGCCAGCGCCAAGCGCACTGTTCGGCTGACCGAGAGATTCGCCGGCGAACCCGAATTGGTGTATCCGGCGCGGTGACTGATCTCGCTTTCCGCGTCGGCCAATCTGCGCTTGGCGAGATCGGGCAACTCGAGATCGTCGAGGAACAGGTCGAGGAACTCGTCGCGGCTGAGAACGAACCTGAATGCGTCTTCGCTGTCGCCTTCCCCCGCCGTAGACGCCTTGCCGCTTCCCTCGCCGCCTCCGGATCGCGGCAACATATCGCCCTCGACGAACTTCTTGTTGCCGGGAAGCACCATGTCGCGGATACCGCCCTGACGATACAGGCGGGGTTCGCGCGTGCCGTGGAGCGGGATGTTGATCTCCCCGCCCTCCATGACCTCCTTGATGTCGCGGTCCTGGGACATCTTCTTGACCGCGTCCTGCACCTGCGCCTTGGCCCGACGCAGAAACCGCTGCCGGTTCTCGAGGCTTCTGCCGCCGGGATTGAGGCGCCTGTCGAGGATATGTATTGCCATCTTCACATCGTCTTCAGCCGGCCTGTTTCACGCGCATGTACCACTCGACGAGCCGTCGAACCTGACGTTCCGTATAGCCGCGTTCCACCATTCGCTGGACGAACTCGCCATGCTTCTTTTCGGTATCGCCGTCCTTTTTCGACCCGAAGGAGATTACCGGCAGCAGATCCTCGACCTGTGAAAATATCCGCTTCTCGATCACGTCGCGGATCTTCTCGTAGCTGGTCCATGCCGGATTCTTTCCGCCGTTCTGCGCCCGCGAGCGCAGCGAGAACTTGACGACCTCGTTGCGAAAATCCTTGGGATTGGCGATGCCCGCCGGTTTCTCGATCTTGGTCAATTCCTGATTGAGGAGCTCGCGGTTCATGAGCTGCCCGGTATCGGGATCCTTGAAGTCCTGATCCTCGATCCATGCGTCTGCATAGTCGACGTAGCGATCAAACAGGTTCTGGCCGTAGTCCGAATAGGACTCGAGATAGGCTTTCTGGATTTCGTTGCCGATGAATTCCGCATAACGCGGCGCCAAATCGGCCTTGATGAACTCCAGATAACGCTTTTCGACTTCCTCGTGCAGCTGCTCACGCCGGATCGCCTGTTCGAGCACGTACATCAGGTGGACGGCATCCGCTCCGATTTCGCTGGTGTCGTGATTGTAGGTCGACGCCAGCACCTTGAACGCGAAGCGCGTGGACACGCCGTCCATGCCCTCGTCGACGCCTGCGGCGTCCTTGTATTCCTGAACGCTGCGCGCTTTCGGATCGGATTCCTTCAGGCTTTCGCCGTCATAGACGCGCATCTTCGCGAAGATGGTCGAATTTTCGTGCTTGCGCAGACGCGTCATGACCGAAAACCGCGCAAGCGTCTCCAGCGTGGCCGGAGCGCAGGGGGCGGCGGCGAGTTCGGATCCCTGTATGAGCTTGGTGTAGATCTTCTGCTCCTCCGTCACCCGAAGGCAATACGGAACCTTGATGACGCAGATTCTGTCGATGAACGCCTCGTTGTTCTTGTTGGTCTTGAAGCTCTGCCATTCGGACTCGTTCGAATGCGCGAGGATGATGCCGGTAAACGGAATTGCGCCGATATTCTCGGTGCCGATGTAATTGCCCTCCTGCGTTGCGGTGAGCAGCGGGTGCAACATCTTGATCGGCGCCTTGAACATCTCGACGAATTCGAGCACGCCCTGATTGGCGCGGTTGAGGCCGCCGGAATAGCTGTAGGCATCCGGATCGTTCTGGGCGAATGTTTCCAGCTTGCGGATGTCGACCTTGCCGACCAGCGACGAGATGTCCTGGTTGTTCTCGTCGCCCGGCTCGGTCTTCGCGATGCCGATCTGCCGCAACCGCGAAGGCTGGATTCTGGCCACCCTGAACCGCGAGATGTCGCCGCCGAACGCCTCCAGCCTCTTGTAGCACCATGGGCTCATCAAGCCGGTCAACCGACGGCGTGGAATGCCATATTTCTCCTCGAGCATCGGCCCGAACGTTTCCGGATCAAACAGGCTGAGCGGGCTCTCGAACACCGGACTGAGTTCGTCGCCCGCCTTCAGGACGTAGATCGGATGAACCTCCATCAACGACTTCAGCCGTTCGGCGAGCGAGGATTTCCCGCCGCCCACCGGACCGAGCAGATAGAGAATCTGCTTGCGCTCCTCCAGACCTTGAGCAGCGTGCCGGAAGAACCCGACGATCCGCTCGATCGTGTCCTCCATGCCGTGGAATCCGGAAAAGGCCGGATACATCCGCATGGTCCGGTTGAAAAAAATACGGCCAAGGCGGGCATCCTTGGCCGTATCGATCATCTGAGGCTCGCCGATCGCCGCCAGCAATCGCTCGGCAGCGTTTGCATATCGCATCGGATCGCCCCGACACGACTCGAGATACTCTGTCATCGACATGTCGACTTCGCTTCGGGCCTCAAAGGACCTTGCGAACGCATTGAACAGAGAGTCGTTGTGCATGATGCAAATCCCTAAGCTCAGCCAAGCTGAACGCGATGCACAGCCATGGAACTTGACCGCGCACACGAATCAGCGGTAGCCACTACACCGATTGGGCACCGGACCTGCTCCATTGCGCAATGTGCCGCGCGAGCACACCTTGGGTGATAAGTGTGCATTTCGGTGAAAAACTGGGCGGAGCGCAGCGCCGCGCCCGACTTTCCGATCAAATGTAACTGATCAGCAACAAGCGTATCAAGCTTTGTTTCCTCGCTTCTTTGGGCGGAGGGATGCCACGCTGGCTGGAAGCGGACGCAGTTCCAGGGCAAATGGCCCGGCACGAATCATGGCAGGCCGGCATTCGTGATCCCGAAATCAGGGCGCATGCCGAGTTCCGCAAGAAGCTCTACAGCCATGACGGCGTGCCGGAAGCCAGGCGCTACTCTCGTCCCTCGCTTGACGCCAAATGCAGCCGCCCCGGACACGCCCGGGCGGCCGCTTCGCAACCGTTACGGCGCGGCGATGTGCCACGCGCCGTTCAGCTTGCCGTCGCCATCGACGTCACCCGGCGCCTTGTCATTCTTCCAAGTGTAGAGCGGTCGGCCCTTGTAGGCCCACATCTTCTTGCCGTCGTCGCGCGTGACAATGGTCCAGTCGCCAGAGGCCTTGGCGCCGTCGGAGGCCAGCAGCACCGGCCAGTTGTCGGCGCAGGGGCCATTGCAGGCGGACTTGCCCGGCATATCCTTGTCCTTGTCGAAAACGTAGAGCGTCATGCCCTTGGCGTCGACAAGCGCCTTGCCCTTCGACGTATCGGCAACGGTTGCAGGCGCGGTCTGCGCCACTGCGGCCGTGGCCATCAGCACTGCGCCAACAAAGGCGATAGCTGCGCGCTTGATCATCGTCGTTCCCTTCTTGCAAATGAGGATCACGCGATGACCAACCCTCGACCGGAAAAACTATTCCGGAGAAAATTTTTCCCAAGTCGCGGAATAAAGTCGGGATAACGAGCCCGCGGCGTGGAACAGAGTGCCACCTACTCACCTTGGCGTGTCGCGCAGTTCCGCGAATAGGTGGTGCGCGCGGTCGGGCTTAAGCCGGACGCAGCCGCATCATCGAGGCATCTATTGATCTTGTCGCCGAAGGATCTTTGCGGCGGCGGCGCGTAGGAGCGGCTTGGCAGTTCGTCCATCCTGGGGATGGCCGGAACCTCGATCTTGGGCGGTGGCGGCGGCGGCGGTGGCGGCGGACTGAACTGCGAGCTGCCGGGCGGGATCATTTGCGCGAAAGCGCTTCCCGCGCTGATCGCCAGGATGACAACGCCGCAATATATCGGGGACTGCTTCATTGGCTGAATGTCGTGGCGGTTCACGCAGTTCGCAAGCGGTTTCGGTTTCACAACGCCGGGAACCGTCCATCCGCGTCACGGCTTCTGGTAGATCACCTCTCCGGCGCGGATGGTCGCGGCGACCTTGGCGAGATTGCGCACATCGGCGACGGGATCGCCGTCGAGGATCACGAGATCAGCATCGAAGCCCTGCTCTACCTTGCCCTTCTTCGCCGACTTGAAATAGCGCGCGGGGTTGGTGGTGAGCGAGGCCAGCACCTGCCGCTCGCTCAGCGCGCGGCGCATCAGCTCATATTCCAGCGTGGTGTCATAGAGCTGAATGAAGCCGACATCGGTGCCGAACAGCACGGTCCCGCCATTGTCGGAGAATCCCTTCAGCTCGGCGACCAAATTGTCGATGATGCGCGCGATGATCGCCGGCGGCAGCGGCAGTTTGGCGAACACCGAGAAGGTCGGGACCAGCGCAATATTCTGCTGCTTGAAATGCGCGAGCTGCTCCGCGGTGTAGCCGTGCTGCGTCGTGACGGTGTGCGCCATCACGTCGATGCCCGCCGCGATCACGGCATCGATGCCGGCGGTGTTTTGCGGATGCGCGAACACCGGCTTTCCCGCCGCGTGGGCAACGTCGACCGCGGCCTTGGCGATGGTGGCGTCCATGTTGACGACCGGCCTGTCCTCGCCCTTGTAGGAGCCGGTGAACAGTTTTACGCCGTCGAGCCCCATCTGGGCGTAGGTTCGCGCCAGCTGCGTGGCCCGCTCGGGCGTTGCGGCTTCGGGAAGCTGCATCTCGGGCGGCAGGTAGATCGGGTGGCCGTCCTTGGGGAAAATGCTACCGGCCGTGAAGATCTCGGGGCCCAGCACTTCGCCCGCCTTGATGCGCTGGCGCAGCGGCAACAGGTCAGCCGGATTGGAGCCGAGATCCCAGACGGTGGTGAAGCCCCACTGCGTCAGCATCTTCTGCATGTGGGCGGTCAGCGGCGCCGCCGGTGCGCTGGCAGCGCCTTTCCACGGAGCCTCCGTGAAATGAACGTGGCTGTTCCAGAAGCCGGCGACGATGGTCTTGCCGGTGCAGTCGATTACGCGCGCATCGGGCGGAACTTGCACATCGCTTGCGCGTCCGACGGCGGTGATGGCGCCCGCCATTGTCACGATCACGGCCTCGGCGATCGGAGTGGCGTCAGGCGCGGCATAGACGCTGCCGCCCTTCAGCACCAGCGTCTGGGCCTGCCCTGCCGAGCCCGCGGCAAGGACAAAGACGAGGGAAAGAAACGCGTTGCGGAGCCATTTCCGGGTCATGGGCAAGGCCTCTGAGACAGCAGCGTTCCGGAAGTTACAGGGCCAACGCGACGTTTCCTTGATCGATATTGCTGCGCGCGCGGCTGGACAGATAACGGCGGTCACTCCTCCGGCGCGTTCTCGATCGGATCAAAGCGCTTGGCGTCAAAACCCAGCAGGTTCCAGGACTGCTGCATGTGCGCCGGCAGCGGCGCGGTGGCGTCGATGACGCCGCCGCGCGGATGCGGAATGACGATGCGCCGCGCGAGCAGATGCAGCCGGTTCTGCAAGCCGCCCGGCAGGTCCCATTGCTGCTTGTTGAAATATTTGGGATCGCCGACGATGGCGTGATCGATATGCGCCATATGCGCGCGCAATTGATGCGTCCGCCCGGTGACCGGCTTCAGCGACACCCAGGCGAGCTTTTGCGCGGCGGTCTCGACCACGGCGTAGTAGGTCACCGCGTGGCTGGCGCCTTCGTCGCCATGCTCGGCGATGCGCATGATGGTGTCGTCCTCGCTCTCTTCCTTTGCGAGATACGTCGAGATGCGCCCCTGCTTCGGCTTGGGCACGCCCGCCACCAGCGCCCAATAGATCTTGCGCGCGGAGCGGTGGCGGAAGGCGCCCGTCAGGTGCGTGGCGGCAAAGCGCGTCTTGGCCACCAGAAGGCAGCCCGAAGTCTCCTTGTCGATCCGGTGCACCAGGCGCGGCTTCTGGCCCTTGGCGTCGCGCATCACTTCGAGCATCTGATCGATATGGCGCGTGGTGCCGGAGCCGCCCTGCACCGCAAGGCCGGCCGGCTTGTTGAGCACGAGGACGTCGTCGTCCTCGTACAGCGTCATCTCCTTGAGCGCGGCCAGTGTCTTCTGTTCGGCCTCCGACAGCACGCCGGCCACTTTTGGCGCATCGAGCCGCAGCGGCGGGATGCGCACGCTCTGCCCTTCTTCGAGACGGTCCTTGCTGTCGGCGCGCTTGCCGTCGACGCGCAGCTCGCCTTTGCGGACGATGCGCTGGATGTGGGAGAACGACAGTCCGGGAAAACGTGCCTCCAGAAAACGGTCCACACGCATGTTGTTCTCGTCCGCGCTCACCACCACGGTCTGCACCTTGGTGGGGAGCTGCGGCTCGGCCTTCGCCTCGGCCCGGACCGGCGTCGGCTTCTCGCGGCGCGGCTCGGCAACGCGCGGCTTGCCGCCGCCCGGCCGGTGGCTACCGACGCGATCGCCCTTCGGCGCAGCGCGCTGCGGGCGCGCGCCCCGGTCCCCCTTGGGCCGGTCGCCTTTCGGCCGGTCACTCTGAAAACGCGATTTTTCCCGCGGTCCGCGGTCGCGGCGGCTCATGCTATGGCTCCAGATTGGCCCGTTGCCTAGCGCAAAAGGGGCGAATCGTCACGGCAAAACGGTATCTATCGCCGTGCGGATCGGCCATGCTCGGCCAACGCCGACAAGAAAAGGGAGGATGCGGGAATGCCGGGGTTTAGATCGGGGCTTGCGCTTGCGGCCGTCCTCCTCGCCACCAGCGCGCCGGCACAGCAAAGCCCGATGTCCGAAGACCTTGCCTGGAAGCTGCTCGAGCTCGGCCGTGTCATCGATCCGCCGAAGACGGCCGCGCTCTACGCGCCTATGCAGCAGAAGGAACCCTATTCCGGCGTCACGGTCGAGCGCGACGTCAAGTACGGCCCCGCGGAGCGCCACCTGCTTGACGTGTTCGTGCCCGAGAAGAATCCCGGCGCGCGTCCGGTGCTGATCTACGTCCATGGCGGCGGCTTTGTCGCCGGCAACAAGCGCCCGCCCAACAGCCCGTTCTACGACAACATCATGCTGTGGGCGGTGAATAACGGCTTTGTCGGCGTCAACACCACCTATCGCCTCGCGCCGGCCTCGCCCTGGCCGGCCGGCGCGGAAGATCTCGCCTCGGTCGTGCAATGGGTGACGGAGAAGATGGGCGAGCGGGGCGGCGACCCCGCACGCATCTACCTGATGGGCAATTCCGCCGGCGCCGTGCATGTGGCGAGCTACGTGTCGCATCCGGAGCTGCACAAGGTCAAAGGCGGCGGCCTTTCCGGCGCGATCATGCTCTCGGGCATCTATGACCTCACGGCATCGCCGGTCGGCGACGCCGAGCTTGCCTATTTCGGCTCCGACCCCTCCCGCTACGGCGAACGCTCCTCGCTGAAGGGGCTGGTGGAGACCAGGACGCCGCTGATGTTTGCGGCCGCCGAACTCGATCCGCCGCGCTTTGTCGAGCAGTTCGAGCTGATCAAGCAGGCGACCTGCAAGGGCGCAAGCGGCTGCGCGAAGACGTTTATGATCCCGCAGCACAGCCATATGTCGGAGGTGTATTCGATCAACACCGACGACACCCGCCTGACCGACCAGGTCCTGGAGTTTGTGAAGAACGGGAAATAGCACGCGGCGGCCGACATCTTGTCGCGCTCCGCTCGACGGGCAAACGGTGATATACCAGCCGCATGAAGGTCGAAGAAATCGCCGAAGCCATTTCAAGACTGCCTCCGGAGGAGCTGGCGCGCTTCCGCCGCTGGTTCACCGCGTTCGAGTCGGGCCGCGCCAACCACGCCGAGGAACTCGACTCCACCGCGACCAAGCTCGGCCGGTTCGCCGGCCGCACGTTTGCTGACTTTCGAAAGCGCCTGCAGGACCGTGACTAGAGCATGATCCGGAAAAGTGTGAAGCGGTTTTCCGAAAAGATCATGCTCAAACAACAACCTAAAGCGCGATGATGATTCATCCAGATCTCATCGCGCTTTAGCTCTCGCCCCGCTCACGGCGCAACTTCGCCCAGTACTCCAGCCGCTTCCTGATCTCGCGCTCGAAACCGCGCTCGGGCGGGTCGTAGAAAGTCTTGCGGCCCAGGCCCTCCGGGAAATAGTCCTGCCCCGAAAAGGCGTCGGGCGCGTCGTGGTCGTATGCATAGCCGGCGCCGTAGCCTTCCGACTTCATCAGTCTTGTCGGCGAATTCAGGATGTGCTTTGGCGGCAGCAGCGAGCCGGCGTCTCTTGCGGTGCGCATCGCCGCGCCGAACGCTGCGTACATCGCATTCGATTTCGGCGCGGTCGCGCAATACACCACGGCCTGCGCGATGGCGAGCTCGCCTTCGGGATGGCCCAGAAAATCAAAGGCGTCTTTCGCGGCATTGGCGATCACCAGCGCCTGCGGATCGGCAAGCCCGATATCCTCCACCGCCATGCGCACCACGCGCCGCGCCAGGAACAGCGGGTCCTCGCCGGCATCGAGCATGCGGGCGAGATAATACAGCGCCGCGTCCGGATCGGAGCCGCGGACCGATTTGTGCAGGACCGAGATCAGATTGTAATGGCCATCAGCGGATTTGTCGTAGATCGGCGCGCGGCGCTGCAGGATGTCCTGCAACTGCACGGCATCGAAAATCTCGTCCGTGCGGGCGGAGCGCCACACCTCCTCGGCAAGCGTCAGCGAGGCGCGGCCATCGCCATCGGCCATCCGAGCGAGTACCGCCCTCGCCTCGGCATCGAGCGGCAGCTTCTTGCCCTCGATCGCCTCGGCATGCGTGAACAGCTTCTCGATCGCGGCGGTGTCGAGCGAATGGAACACCAGCACGCGGGCGCGCGACAGAAGCGCCGCGTTGAGCTCGAACGACGGGTTTTCGGTGGTGGCGCCGACCAGCACCACCGTGCCGTCCTCCATCACGGGCAGGAAGGAATCCTGCTGCGCGCGGTTGAAACGATGCACCTCGTCGACGAACAGCAGCGTGCCCTTGCCGGTTTCGCGGCGGGCCCGCGCGGCATCGAACACCTTCTTCAGATCGGCAACACCGGAGAACACCGCAGAAATCTGCTCGAAATGCAGTTCGGTGGCATCGGCCAGAAGCCGCGCCACCGTGGTCTTGCCGGTGCCGGGCGGACCCCAGAACACCAGCGAGCCGAGCGTGCGCGTCTCCAGCATGCGCGTCAGCGCGCCGTCGGGGCCGAGGATGTGGTCCTGGCCGACGACCTCGGAGAGTTTTTTCGGACGCAGCCGGTCCGGCAGCGGATGCGGCGCATCCTGCTCCATCCCTGCCGCGGCAAACAGGTTCGGCGAAGACTGAGGTCGCTTCGGGCTCATCCGCCGAGCGTGACGTTGATCTGCTGGCCGCCCCGCAGCACGGTGATGCGCCAGAGCCGCGGCGACGCTTTCGCGGCCTTGTCGAGATCGCCGGTTTTCGCGATCCTCGTGCCGTTCACGGCAAGGATGATATCGCCTTTCTGGAAGCCGACGCCGGCGGCTGGCGCGCCATCCTCCAGTTCGACCACCACGACGCCTTCGGCGTTGCCGTCGAGCCGCAGCTCCTCGGCCACCGCCGGCGAGATGTTGGCGACGCGCGCGCCCTGGAACGGCGATCGCGCGGAAATGGTGATCTCGTCGCGGTTGGTGTCGGGCGCCACCTCCAGGGGTATGGTCACCTTGACGGTCTTGCCGCCGCGCTGCAGGTCGAGCTGCGCGCTGCCGCCGAGCGGGCGGGTGGCGAAGCGATAATCAAAAGCATTGGGATCCTCGATGACCTGCCCGTCAATGGCGACGATGAGATCGGAGGTCTTCAGCCCTGCCTTGGCCGCGGGGCTGCCCGCCGTGACGTTGGCGACCAGCGCCCCGCTCGGCGTCCGCAGCCCCAGCGTCTCCGCAATGTCTGGTGTCACCGCCTGCAGCCGCGCGCCGAGCCACGGCCGCTTCACCGCCTTGCCGCCGCTCTTGGCGGAAGCCACCACCACGCGCACCATGTTGGCGGGAATGGCAAAGCCGATGCCCTGCGAGCCGCCGGAACGCGAGAAGATCGCGGTGTTAATGCCGGCGAGCCGCCCGGTCATGTCGACCAGCGCGCCACCGGAATTGCCGGGATTGATCGCGGCATCGGTCTGGATGAAGAACTGATAATCGGTGATGCCGACCTGCGTGCGCGCCAGCGCCGAGATGATGCCATGCGTCACGGTCTGGCCGACGCCGAAGGGATTGCCGATGGCCAGCACGATGTCGCCCACCACGAGCTCGTCGGAATTGGCGAAGTCGAGCGTCGCGAATTTTTCCTTGCCGTCCTTGATGCGCAGCACCGCCAGGTCCGTGCGGCTGTCCTTCAGCACGATCTCGGCCTCGAACTCGCGCTTGTCGGCGAGCGATATCTTGACCTGGTCGGCGCCCTCGATGACGTGGTTGTTGGTGACGACGAGCCCCGACGGATCGACCATCACGCCGGAGCCGAGCGAGCGCTGCATCTGCTCGGGCCGATTGTTGCCGGGGACGCCGAAGAAGCGGCGGAAGATCGGATCATCCAGCAGCGGGTTGATGTTCTGCACGGTCTTGGCCGCATAGACGTTGACCACGGCAGGCTGCGCCCGCTGCACGATCGGCGCGTAGGACAGCCGCAGCTCCGCGGCCGAATTCGGCGCGCGGCGGTCCTGCGCGAAAGCCGGCACGGCGAGCACGGCGGAGATCAGGGTGGCGGCAATAAAGCGGTTCAGCATGGGCAAAGCCTTGTCAGTCGTTCGTCAGATATAGTCGCGGGCTGCAGGCCGGAGAAGTCAAACGGCCGATATCAGGCCGCGCGTTCCGGCAATTGCACGGTGGCGGGATCATGACCGCACGACAATCGCTCCCGGTGGCGCTCTCCCCAGGCTTTGAGGATATCGATCACGGGCCGCAGGCTCTCGCCAATTTCGCTCAGGCGGTACTCGACCCGGGGCGGTACCTCCGCATACACCGTGCGGATGATCAGGCGGTCGTCCTCCAGCGCGCGCAGTTGCTTGGTCAGCATGCGCTGGGTGATGCCCGGCATCAGCCGCCGCAGCTCGCCAAAGCGCTGCGTGCCGCCCTGCAGGTGATAGAGGATCACGCCTTTCCACTTGCCGTCGATCAGGTCGAGCGTGGCCTCGACCGCGCAACCCGGCCGGTGCGCGAAATTCCGCCGTTTCATGCGCATTTTCCCATTAGTATACAAACAGGGACTAGTTCCCTGAATTTACAGTACTTGCCAAATCGGCGCTAGGCCGACAGTTATGCGCCACCGGAGCAGGAGACCATGCATGAAGGCCGTCGGATACCAGAAGTCGCTGCCGATCGAGGACGCCAATTCGCTGATCGATTTCGAAGCCGCCAAACCGGAACCGAAGGGACGCGATATTCGCGTAGCCGTGAAGGCGATCTCCGCCAACCCCGTGGACTACAAGGTGCGCAAGCGCGCCGCGCCGCCGGCCGGCGAATACAAGATTCTGGGTTTTGATGCGGCCGGGGTGGTCGATGCGGTCGGCCCCGACGTCAGCCTGTTCAAGCCGGGCGACGAGGTATTTTACGCCGGCTCGATCCTGCGCCAGGGCACCAATTCCGAGTTTCACCTGGTCGACGAGCGCATCGTCGGCCAGAAGCCGAAGGGCCTGTCGTTCGCGCAGGCGGCCGCGCTCCCCCTCACCTCCATCACCGCGTGGGAGTTGCTGTTCGACCGGCTCGGCGCGGTGCCCGGCAAGAGCCTCGATCCGCGCACGCTGCTGATAACCGGCGGCGCCGGCGGCGTCGGCTCGATCCTGATCCAGCTCGCGCGGCGGCTGACGGGGCTGACGGTCGTCGCCACCGCGACGCGGCCGGAGTCGCAAAAATGGTGTCTCGATCTCGGCGCGCATGCGGTGATCGACCACGGCAAGCCGATGAAGGAGCAAATCGAGGCGCTCAAGCTGCCGCCGGTGGCGCTGGTCGCCAGCCTCACCTTCACCGACCAGCACTACAAGTCGATCATCGAGTTCATGGCCCCGCAGGGCAAGTTCGGCCTGATCGACGATCCACCGGAATTCACCATGAGCGCGTTCAAGGGCAAGGCGATCTCGGTGCACTGGGAATCGATGTTCACCCGCTCCTCGTTCCAGACGCCGGACATGATCGCGCAGCATCATCTGCTCAACGACGTCGCCGACCTCATCGACAAGGGCGTGCTGCGCACCACGCTCGACCAGACGTTTGGCACGATCAACGCGACAAATCTAAAGCGCGCGCATGCGCTGCTGGAGAGCGGAAAATCGCGCGGCAAGATCGTGCTGGAGGGGTGGTAGCAAACGCGCGGCTGGCCGCTTCCGGACGGCCGGTCTTTCCTGCTAAGAGGCCGCGCGATACCGGAGCCTCGAACGATGAAATACATCGACGTGCAATGGCTTCATTCGAGCCCTAACAGCCGGTTCAGTTGATCTCCATGTCAGGACCGGTCCGCTAAGAAGCACGAAAATGCCATCTCAGCCTAATGGTTGTTACGGCTACACTTCTACTTCGCCTGCGCCGCCGCCTGCAGCGCCTTCCAGTCGAATTTGTCGGCGAGCTGCAACGCCTCGTCTTCGCCGAGGCCCTCATAGGCAAGGCTGAACATGGCGTTCTTGGCGAGCGCCACGATCAAGGCGCCCGACTTGTCCTTGATGTTGAAGGTCTTCATGACGGGCATGCCCCGCACGGTGTCGGTGATCATGTGACCTTCGGGAGTCTGCATCTTCATGCCGGTCTGGATCGGCGCCAGCGCGCCTTCGGCCGCCTGACCGATGACGACGGAAGCGTGAAGCTGCGCCGTGCCGCGCTCGTAGTCGCGCGTCGCGGTGGTCATGCTGGTGTCCGACATCTGCATCGAAATGCCGTCCGGCTTCTTGCCCTGCCAGCCGGCCAGATCGACCAGCAGCGGCAAGAGACGCTGGAATGGCTGATCTGCCGACACCGCGAAATGCGGCCAGAGCATGAAAAGAGCCAAAAAAGCAGCAGAGATCGCGCGCAACGGCTTGAACATCGTTCACCCCCACAAAATCCCGCGGCACCATAGCTTTGCGTTCGTGGCAGGAAAAGGGCTACGCCTGCTGATCACAACCTCGACTCAAGGCAGGCGGCTTCAAACCGTCGGCACGCTATCGTCGCAAACTCGACGATGACAATGATTTTTCGGCGGCGGCCCGCCTTCCGCCAGCTCGGCCGCGCCGCCACGCACGAGATAACGCCCGCCGTATGGCGCAATCGATCGCGCGGCGAGCGCATGATAAGTTTCGAGATCGGCCCCAGTTCTGCTTGAGCATGCCCTTCATGTAGGCCCGCGACAGGCGGATGCCGGACATCACGTTCCGGTCCTGGTCCGGAATCTCGAAAAAGTCCTTAGCGCGAAGATGCCGGCGTTATCGATGAGGATGTCGACATCTTTCAACCGGCCCGACCAGCGCATTGCACCCCGTCTCAAGAACGCCATTGCGCAATAAAAAACGGCGCCCGAAGGCGCCGTTCCCGAATACCCTTTGTCCGCGAGCCTACGCCGCTTCGGCTTCTTCCCGCTCCTGCACCGGCCCGGAGTCCTGGCCCCTGGCGTCGACATCCCGATCGACGAATTCGATCACGGCCATCGCGGCGTTGTCGCCGTAGCGGAAGCCGGCCTTGATGATGCGGGTGTAGCCGCCCTGGCGGTCCTTGTAGCGGGGCGCCAGCACGTCGAACAGCTTCTTGACCTGGTCGACGTCGCGCATCTCCGAGATCGCCTGGCGGCGCTTGTCGAGACCGCCCTTCTTGCCGAGGGTGACCAGCTTCTCGACGATCGGGCGCAGCTCCTTGGCCTTCGGCAGCGTGGTGACGATCTGCTCGTGCTTGATCAGCGCGGCGCACATGTTGGCGAACATCGCGCGGCGATGCTCGGCGGTGCGGTTGAGCTTGCGGTGAACCTTGCCGTGACGCATTTGACTATTCCTTCTTCAATCGTGTCGCGGTGGTTCAGCGACAGTCCTCAGGTGGGCATCCTGCGTTCGCCCAAGAATATGGCGGCCGAGACAAAGTCCGGCCGCCATGGTGACGTAGATCAGTAATGATCCTCGAAGCGCTTGGCGAGCTCGTCGATGTTTTCCGGCGGCCAGCCCGGCACTTCCATGCCGAGATGCAGACCCATCTGGGCCAGCACTTCCTTGATTTCGTTCAGAGACTTGCGGCCGAAGTTCGGGGTGCGGAGCATTTCCGCCTCGCTCTTCTGCACGAGATCGCCGATGTAGACGATGTTGTCGTTCTTCAGGCAGTTGGCCGAACGCACCGAAAGCTCGAGTTCGTCCACCTTCTTGAGGAAGGCCGGGTTGAAGGCGAGATCGGGGATGATCTCCTGCGCGACTTCCTTGCGCGGCTCCTCAAAATTGACGAACACGTTGAGCTGGTCCTGCAGGATGCGCGCGGCATAGGCGACCGCGTCATCCGGCGTGACCGCGCCGTTGGTCTCGATGGTCATGGTCAGCTTGTCGTAGTCAAGGATCTGGCCTTCGCGGGTGTTCTCGACCTTGTAGGAGACCTTGCGCACCGGCGAAAACAGGCTGTCGACCGGAATCAGGCCGATCGGCGCATCCTCGGGACGGTTACGCTCGGCAGGCACGTAGCCCTTGCCGGTCGAGACCGTGAACTCCATGCGGATCTCGGCGCCCTCGTCCAGCGTACAGATCTGCAGGTCCGGATTGAGCACGGTGACGTCGCCGACGGTCTGGATGTCTCCGGCGGTGACCGCGCCCGGGCCGTTCTTCTTCACGACCATGCGCTTGGGGCCTTCGCCCTGCATCTTGATCGAGATGTCCTTGATGTTGAGCACGATGTCGGTGACGTCCTCGCGGACGCCAGCGATCGAGGAGAACTCATGCAGCACGCCGTCGATGTGCACCGATTGCACGGCGGCGCCCTGCAGCGAGGACAGCAGGATGCGGCGCAATGCGTTGCCGAGCGTCTGGCCGAAGCCGCGCTCGAGCGGCTCGGCCACCAGCGTCGCAAAGCGCGACGGATCGGAGCCCGGCGTCACCTGCAGCTTGTTCGGTCGGATCAGTTCTTGCCAATTCTTCTGGATCGTCACTGTTTTTCACCCATACGGGCCGGCCGATTTGCGCTTCAAACCGCCGGCGTTGGAGACCCGCGGAATAGCCCGCGGAGCACAATTCCAAATCCATCGCGGGCGGATGCGGCCGCCTCGCGACTTCTTCAAATCAAACGCGCCGGCGCTTGCGCGGACGGCAACCATTGTGCGGGATCGTGGTCACGTCGCGGATCGAGGTGACGGTGAAACCCGCAGCCTGCAGCGCGCGAAGCGCCGATTCACGGCCCGAACCGGGGCCGGCCACTTCCACTTCCAGAGTGCGCATGCCGTGCTCTTGCGCCTTCTTGGAGACGTCCTCGGCGGCGACCTGCGCGGCGTAGGGCGTCGACTTGCGCGAGCCCTTGAAACCCATCGTGCCGGCCGACGACCAGGCAATGGCGTTGCCCTGCGCGTCGGTGATGGTGATGGTCGTGTTGTTGAACGACGAATTCACATGCGCGATGCCGGAAGCGATGTTCTTGCGTTCGCGGCGGCGGATGCGGGTGGCGTCCTTGCCCATTGAGTAACCTTTCCTGTGATCTCAAACGCCGCCGTAATGCCAGCGGCTACACCGGGCGGCGCCTTTGGCTGGCCCCGCCCTTTGAATTCCAAAATTGCGCTTACTTCTTCTTGCCGGCGATCGCCTTGGCCGGACCCTTGCGCGTGCGCGCGTTGGTGTGGGTACGCTGGCCGCGCACCGGCAGGCCGCGGCGGTGGCGCAGGCCGCGATAGCAGCCGAGGTCCATCAGACGCTTGATGTTGATGCCGACTTCGCGGCGCAGGTCGCCCTCGACGAGATAGTCGCGGTCGATCACTTCGCGGATCTGCAGCACTTCCTGGTCGGTGAGCTGGCTGACGCGGCGATCCAGCGGAATCTTCACCTTCTCGACGATGTCGGCAGCGTTCTTCTGGCCGATGCCATGGATATACTGAAGCGCGATCACCACGCGCTTGTTGGTCGGGATATTGACGCCGGCGATACGGGCCACTGACTTCTCTCCTGTCACCGCCCCTCGGGGCCGGGTTTCTGAATTTCAGCGCTGGCTGCGCTCTAATCTCGTACGAGCATGATTCCGAAAACAGGAATCCACGTTTCGGGATCACGCTCTAGTTCGGGCAGGTGTCCACAAACGCGAACGCGACGCCCTAACCCCTTGGTTTCCCGGGGCCCGGCATCGCCTGATATCTATCCGATCTGGATGCGGGGCTTATTAAGGGATTGACGCGGGTTTCGTCAACCGATTCTAACGCTTAGCTCGCTTTTTCGTGACCTTTTTCGCAGGTTTTGCGGCCTTTCGGGTCGATTTCCCCTTGGCAGCCTTGGCCGGCATTGCGACCTTGCTGGCCGGCTTTTTTGCCCCCTTGGCGGCCTTCCGGGCCGTTTTGGCGGGTTTTTTGGCTGCCTTGGGGGCTTTGACCCGCTTGGCCGAGGCCTTCCTGGCGGCGGACCTGGCGTCGGTGGCCGCCACGGCCGCCAGAATCCGGCCGATTTCCCGCGTGACCTGCTCGATGGTCATCATTCCGTCGACGGTCAGAAGCTTGCGTTGCTCCGAATAATAGTGAATCAGCGGTTCCGTCAGGGAACGGTACTGGGCGAGGCGCTTGGCCAGCACCTCCGGGGTGTCGTCGACCCGGACTTCCTCGCCACGCGCCCGCATTTCCGCAACGCGGGTCTCGACGCGTTGCAGCAGCGCGCTTTCGTTGACGCGCAACTCCACCACCGCGTCGAGCTTGATGTGCTTGGCCTTCAACAGCTCGTCGAGCGCTTCGGCCTGCGGCACCGTGCGCGGGAAGCCATCGAGGATGAAGCCGTTCTTCATGTCGGGCTGGTCGAGGCGGTCGGAGATGATGCCGATCACGACCTCATCCGGCACCAGGCTGCCGCTCGCCATGATTTCCTTGGCCTGCAGGCCGACCGGCGTGCCGGCTGCAACCGCCGCGCGCAGCATCTCCCCCGTGGAAAGCTGGACGATGTTGTACCTCGCTACCAGGCGCTGCGCCTGCGTGCCCTTGCCGGCGCCCGGCGGTCCCAACAGTATCAGTCTCATGGCTCGTCGCCCCCCGGCCCGGTGCGCACGTATCCGTGCACCTGTGTTTCGATATCAAGAATAGTGCAAACCACAATCAATGCCGACCCACCACCAAAAAAAACCGGCAGCCGGCCGTAAGCCACCAACGCCTCCGGAATCACCGAAATCGCCACGAGGTAGGGGGCTCCGATGACGGCTGACCGATGACCGCAGCGCTTGTGCAGGGAATGAGGGCGAGCGAGAACACCGAAAGACGGACCAGGATATCGGTAGAAGACAGGTCGGTCCGCATCGCGGTGCCCGGAAGCGGGATGTGATTGCCGAGTCGAAAGAGGAGCAGCGCGCCGATCGTGATGGCGATGCGGCGCGCCAGCTCGGATGTCATCGACGGCGGCCCCGCAGCTTCGACTTTCGGATCAGCCCTTCGTACTGGTGCGCCAGCAGATAGCCCTGGACCTGCGCCACCGTATCCATCGTCACGCTGACGACGATGAGCAGCGAGGTGCCGCCGAAATAGAACGGCACCGAGGCGTAGGAAATCAAAATCTCCGGGATCAGGCAGACGATGGCGAGATAGATCGCGCCGAGCACCGTGATGCGCGACAGCACGTAGTCGATATATTCGGCGGTGCGCTCGCCCGGGCGAATGCCCGGAATGAAGCCGCCATGCTTCTTCAGATTGTCCGCGGTCTCGGTCGGGTTGAACACGATCGCGGTGTAGAAGAATGCGAAGAACACGATCAGCGCCAGATACAGGAACAGGAACAGCGGCCGGCCGTGGCTGAGCTGCGTGGTCAGCCACTGCATCCATTCCGGCCCCTTGCCGGCGTTGAAATTGGCGACGGTGGCCGGCAAGAGCAGCAGCGACGAGGCGAAGATCGGCGGGATCACGCCCGAGGTGTTGAGCTTGAGCGGCAGATGCGAGGACTGGCCCTCGAACATCTTGTTGCCGACCTGGCGCTTCGGATACTGGATCAGCAGGCGCCGCTGCGCGCGCTCCATGAACACGATGAAGGCGATCACGGCGACCGCCATGATGATGACGATCAGGATCAGGCCGGTCGACAGCGCGCCCTGGCGGCCGAGCTCGAGCATGCTGGCGAGCGCCGACGGCAGTTCCGCAACGATGCCGGCGAGAATGATCAGCGAGATGCCGTTGCCGATGCCGCGCGATGTGATCTGCTCGCCGAGCCACATCAGGAACATGGTGCCGCCGGTCAGCGTGATCGCGGTCGACAGCCGGAAGAACAGGCCGGGGTCGGCGACCACATTGCCGGCGCCTTCCAGGCCGACGGCGATGCCGTAGGACTGGAACGCGGCGAGGATCACCGTGAGATAGCGCGTGTACTGGTTCAGCGTCTTGCGGCCCGCCTCGCCTTCCTTCTTCAGCGCTTCGAGCTGCGGCGAGACCGTGGTCAGGAGCTGGATGATGATCGATGCCGAGATGTACGGCATGATGTTCAGCGCGAAGATCGCCATGCGGTGGATGCCGCCGCCGGCGAACATGTTGAACATGCCCAGAATGCCGCCGGCCTGCGAGCGGAACACCTGCTCCCAGATGTTGGGGTCGATGCCGGGCAGCGGGATGTAGGTGCCGAGCCGATAAACAAGCAGCGCACCCAGCGTGAACCAGATGCGCTTTTTCAGTTCCTCGGCCTTGGCCAGCGCGCCGAAATTGAGGTTGGCCGCAAGTTGTTCTGCTGCTGAGACCATGTCGTTTGGCTTTCTTTCGCGCGCCCCTGCTGCCTTGAATTCCGTCCCGGACCCTCAGCAGCCACCGGACCCTATCTGGTTATCCGGTTTCGATAAGTCCATTGTCCCGGAAAGCAAAATGCCCGCCTGGCGGCAGGCAAATGACGCAGATGTTACGCTGCTTCGCCCTCTTCCTTGGCCGGGGCCAGGATCTTGACCGAGCCGCCGGCCTTCTCGACCGCCGCGATGGCGGACTTGGAGGCGCCATGGGCTTCGATGGTCAACTTGGCCTTGAGTTCGCCGCGGCCGAGCAGCCGCAGGCCGCCCTTGGGGCGCCGCAGCACGCCGGCCTTGACCAGCGATTCAATCGTCACCGTGTCCTTGGCGTCGATCGTCCCGGCGTCGATGGCATCCTGCAGCCGGTCGAGATTGATCTCGGCGAATTCAACGCGGAAGATATTGTTGAAGCCGCGCTTGGGCAGCCGGCGATGCATCGGCATCTGGCCGCCTTCGAAACCCTTGATGCGCACGCCCGAACGCGCGGTCTGGCCCTTGCCGCCGCGGCCGGACTGCTTGCCCTTGCCGGAACCGATGCCGCGGCCGACGCGCATGCGCTTCTTGCGCGAGCCGGCGTTGTCGGCGATATCGCTGAGCTTCATCGTTCGCTTCCTTATCTCTAGAGCACGATCTTGACCGAAAACCGGTCCCCACTTTTCGGGATCGTGCTCCTCTCCTCGATTACTTATCGTCGACGATGCGGACGATATGGTGAACCTTCTGGATCATGCCGCGAACTTCCGGGGTGTCCGGCAGTTCGGCAGTGCGGCCGATCTTGTTGAGCTTGAGGCCGATCAGGGTCGAGCGCTGCGAGTGATGGCGGCGGATCGCGCTGCCGGTCTGCTCGACCTTGATCGTCTTTGCGGCCTTGGCCATGACTTCACTCCGATCGATCGTTTAGTCCGCCGCTGCTTCGGCGTCGCCGCCGACGCGGCGCGACTGCAGGGTGGAAACCTTGATGTTGCGGCGCGCCGCGACCGAGCGCGGCGAATCCTGGTGCTTCAGCGCGTTGAAGGTGGCGCGAACCATGTTGTAGGGGTTCGACGAGCCGATCGACTTGGCGACGACGTCCTGCACGCCGAGCGTCTCGAACACCGCGCGCATCGGGCCGCCGGCGATGATGCCGGTGCCGGCCGGGGCGGCGCGCAGGTAGACGCGGCCCGCGCCGTGACGGCCGAAGATGTCGTGATGCAGCGTGCGGCCCTCGCGCAGCGCAACCCGCGTCAGGTTGCGCTTGGCCGATTCGGTCGCCTTGCGGATCGCTTCCGGAACTTCGCGCGCCTTGCCGTGGCCGAAGCCGGCGCGGCCCTTCTGGTCGCCGATCACGACCAGCGCTGCGAAGCCGAAGCGCTTGCCGCCCTTGACGACCTTCGCCACGCGATTGATGTGGACGAGCTTGTCGACGAACTCGCTGTCGCGCTCCTCGCGCTCCCTGCTCCGTTCGCGTCCGCCGCGTTCGCGTTCACCTGCCATGGTGTTTTCCAATCTCTAGAGGGCGAAAGCCCCTGTCCTCGTAATCGTTCAAACCTGTCAGAAGCTGAGCCCGCCTTCGCGCGCCGCATCCGCGAGCGCCTTGACGCGCCCGTGATAGATGTAGGCGCCGCGATCGAACACCACTTCCTTGACGCCCTTCTGCGCCGCGCGCTCGGCGAGCAGCTTGCCGACCGCCTTCGCCGCGTCGATATCCGCGCCGGTCTTGCCGCCATCGCGCAGCGACTTCTCCAGCGAGGAAGCGGACGCCAGCGTCTCGCCCTTCAGGTCGTCGATGACCTGGGCATAGATGTGCTTCGACGAGCGAAACACGCTCAGACGCGGGCGGCCGTTGGCCGAGCGGCGCAGCGCAAGGCGCACGCGCTTCTTGCGCCGGGCATTCGTAACCTTCAATTGCGACATGACCGGCTCCGTTACTTCTTCTTGCCTTCCTTGCGGAAGATGAATTCGCCGACGTACTTCACGCCCTTGCCCTTGTAAGGCTCCGGCGGACGATAGGCGCGGATTTCCGCGGCCACCTGGCCGACACGCTGCGGGTCGTTACCCGTCACCGTGATCTCGGTCGGCTTCGGCACGGTGATCGTGATGCCTTCCGGGATCGGATAGACGACGTCGTGGCTGTAGCCGAGCGCGAGCTGCAGGTTCTTGCCCTGCATCGCGGCGCGGTAGCCGACGCCGGTGATTTCCAGCTTCTTCTCGAAACCCTTGGTGACGCCCTCGACGAGGTTAGCGACCTGGGCGCGCGCGGTGCCGTACAGCGCCCGCGCGCGGTTGGTGTCGGCGCGGGGGTTGAACTTCACCTGGCCGTTCTCGAACTTCACCTCGACGTCGTCATGCGCGACGAAGGAAAGCGTGCCCTTCGGGCCCTTCATCTTGATCGTCTGCCCTTCGACGGTCGCCGTCACACCGGACGGGATCGTCACAGGCCGTTTGCCAACACGTGACATTGCTCAATCCCTTCTCAGAACACCGTGAAGAGAACTTCGCCGCCCACATTCGCGTCGCGCGCGTCGTGGTCGGCCATGATTCCCTTCGGCGTCGACAACACCGAAATGCCGAGACCGTTGTTCACGCGCGGCAGGTTCTTCACCGAGGCGTAAACGCGGCGGCCGGGCTTCGACACCCGCTCGATCTCGCGGATAACCGGCTCGCCATCGAAATATTTCAGCTCGATCTCGAGCTCGCTGCGGCCGGTGGAGTGCTCCACGCTGGCATAGCCGCGGATGTAGCCTTCGCTCTTCAGCACCTCGAGCACGTTTGCGCGCATCTTGGAGCCCGGGCTCGTCACCTTGGACTTGGAACGCATCTGCGCGTTGCGGATGCGGGTGATCAGATCGCTGATCGGATCGTGCGTCGACATCTTACGATCCTCCCTTACCAGCTCGACTTCACCAGGCCCGGAACCAAGCCCTTGGAGCCGAGTTCGCGCAGCGCGATGCGGCTGAGCTTGTTCTTGCGATAGTTCGAGCGCGGACGGCCGGACAGCTCGCAACGGTTGCGGATCCGGGTCGCGGACGAATTGCGCGGCATCTGGGCGAGCTTCAGGACGGCGGCGAACCGCTCCTCCATCGGCCTCTTCTTGTCGGCGATGATCGCCTTCAGCTTGGCGCGCGCGGGCGCAGCGTTCTTGGTCATCCGCTTGCGCCGGTTGTTCTTCTCGATCGAACTCTTCTTTGCCATCTATGGCTCCTGGGTATCCGCGTTTGAGAGGCCTGGTCGGCCGCTCACTGCCGGAACGGGAAATTCAAAAGGGTCAGCAAGGCACGCGCCTCGTCGTCGGACTTGGCCGTGGTGCAGACGGTGATGTCCATGCCGCGGGCTTCCGAGACCTTGTCGAAGTCGATCTCGGGGAAAATGATGTGCTCCTTGATGCCGAGCGAGTAGTTGCCGCGGCCGTCGAAGCTCTTCGGGTTCAGGCCGCGGAAGTCGCGCACGCGGGGCAGCGCGACGTTCACCAGGCGGTCGATGAACTCGTACATGTGGGCCTTGCGCAGCGTGACCTTGCAGCCGATCGGCTGGTTCTCGCGCAGCTTGAAGGTCGCGATCGCGATGCGCGAATAGGTCACCACCGCCTTCTGGCCGGCGATCTGCGACAGCTCGGCTGCCGCGGTCTCGGCCTTCTTGCGGTCGTTGACGGAATCGCCAACGCCCATGTTGAGCACGACCTTGTCGAGCTTCGGCACCTGCATCACGTTGGCGTAGCCGAACTTCTCGGTCAGCTTGGCGCGGATGCTCCGGTCATATTCCGCGCGCAGGCGCGGTACGTAAGCGGTCTCAGCCATCGATCTCTGCTCCCGAGCTCTTGGCAATGCGAACCTTCTTGCCATCGGCCTGAATCTTGAAGCCCACCCGGGTCGGTTTCCCGTCCTTGCCGAGGTAGGCGATGTTGGACAACTGGATCGGCGACTCCTTGGAGATGATGCCGCCTTCCTGGTTCTGGGTCTGCTTCTGGTGGCGCTTCACCATGTTGATGCCGCGCACCAGCGCGGTCCCCTCGTCGGGACGCACCTCGAAGACCTCGCCGGTCCGGCCCTTGTCGCGGCCGGTCAGCACCATCACCTTGTCGCCCTTGCGGATCTTCGCTGCCATCACAGCACCTCCGGCGCGAGCGAAATGATCTTCATGTGGTTCTTGGCGCGCAGCTCCCGCGGCACGGGCCCGAAGATACGGGTGCCGACCGGCTCGGACTGGTTGTTGATCAGAACGGCGGCGTTGCGGTCGAAACGGATGACCGAGCCGTCGGGACGGCGGATGTCCTTGCGGACACGCACCACCACGGCCTTCATGACGTCGCCCTTCTTCACCTTGCCGCGCGGAATGGCTTCCTTGATCGACACAACGATAATGTCGCCCACGGTGGCATAGCGGCGCTTGGAGCCCCCAAGCACCTTGATGCACATGACACGGCGTGCGCCTGAATTATCGGCCACGTCGAGGTTGGTCTGCATCTGGATCATTGATGCACCTCGTCCTCTTTCTGCGCTTGTTCGCGCTCAAAATTTTCCCGACTGAAGTCCGGCTCGCGCCGGCGTATCGTCAGGCCGTTTTCTTCTGTTCGCCCCGGACCACGGTCCAGCGCTTCAGCTTCGAGATCGGCTTGCTCTCCTCGATCCACACGGTGTCGCCCGGCTTGAACTGGTTGTCCTCGTCGTGCGCGTGGTAGTTCTTGGAGCGGCGGATCGTCTTCTTGTAGATCGGATGGGTGAAGCGGCGATCGACGCGCACCACAACCGTCTTTGCTTGCTTGTCGCTGACGACCACGCCCTGAAGGGTACGTTTCGGCATAGTAAGGCCTCTTACTTCTTCTTAGCGCGCTGCTGGGCAGCGATGGTCTTGATGCGGGCGATGTCACGGCGCGCTTCGCGCATCCGCGAGGTGTTCTCCAGCTGCCCGGTGGCGCGCTGGAAACGCAGGTTGAAGCGCTCCTTCTTCAGATTGACGATGGCATCGTCCCTCTGGTCGTCGGTCATTGCGCGGATGTCTTCGACTTTCATCTCGGCCATGTCACCTACTCCGCGATGCGCGCGACGAAGCGCGTCTTGATCGGCAGCTTGGCGGCGGCGAGCGCGAGCGATTCCTTGGCGGTCTGCTCGTTGACGCCGTCGATCTCGAACATCACGCGGCCGGGCTTGATCCGGGCCACCCAGTATTCCGGCGTACCCTTGCCCGAGCCCATGCGCACTTCGGCGGGCTTCTTCGACACCGGCACGTCGGGGAACACCCGGATCCAGACGCGGCCGGCACGCTTCATGTGGCGGGTCAGCGCGCGGCGGGCCGCTTCGATCTGTCGCGCGGTGACGCGATCGGGCTCCATCGCCTTCAGGCCGTACTGGCCGAAGGCCAGCGTTGCGCCCGACGTCGCGGTGCCGTGGATACGGCCCTTGTGCGCCTTCCGGAACTTGGTTTTCTTAGGTTGCATCATGGCTTTACGCCCTCAAACTCTCTGTTCGGATCAGGCAGCGTCGCGGCGCGGCGGACGCGAACTGCCCTCGCCCTCGGCCATCTTCTTGTCCTGGGCCATCGGATCGTGCTCGAGGATCTCGCCCTTGAAGATCCAGACCTTGACGCCGCAGGTGCCGAAGGTCGTGAAGGCGGTGGCAACGCCGTAATCGACGTCGGCGCGCAGCGTGTGCAGCGGCACGCGGCCCTCGCGGTACCACTCCATGCGGGCGATTTCGGCGCCGCCGAGACGGCCCGAGCAGTTGATGCGGATGCCTTCGGCGCCGAGGCGCATCGCCGACTGCACGGCGCGCTTCATGGCGCGGCGGAAAGCGACGCGGCGCTCGAGCTGCTGGGCGATGGATTCGGCGACCAGGGTGGCGTCGAGTTCGGGCTTGCGGATTTCGACGATGTTGATGACGACGTCGGAATCGGTGATCTCGGCGACCTTCTTGCGCAGCTTGTCGATGTCGGCGCCCTTCTTGCCGATCACCACGCCCGGACGGGCCGAGTGGATGGTGACGCGGCACTTCTTGTGCGGACGCTCGATCACGATGCGCGCGACGGCGGCCTGCTTGAGCTCCTTGTGCAGGATCTCGCGGATCTTGACGTCCTCGTGCAGCAGCTTGCCGTACTCGTTCTTGCCGGCAAACCAGCGGGAGTCCCAGGTCCGGTTGATGCCGAGACGCAGCCCGATCGGATTGATCTTTTGACCCATCGTTTTCTCCTGCGCCCTTAAGCGCCAGCCTCGGCCTCGACCTGACGAACCACGATGGTCAGGTGCGAGAACGGTTTGTAGATACGGCCCGAACGGCCACGGCCGCGCGGGGCAAAACGCTTCATCACGATGCCGTTGCCGACATGAGCCTCGGCAACGACGAGATCGTCGACTTCGAGATCATGGTTGTTCTCGGCATTGGCGATCGCCGATTCCAGGCACTTCTTGACGTCGACCGCGATCCGCTTGCGCGAGAACTGCAGGTCGGCGAGCGCGGCCGAAGCCTTGCGGCCACGGATCAGCTGCGCGACAAGATTGAGCTTCTGCGGGGAAACCCGCAGCATCCTGGCGACCGCCTTGGCCTCGTTGTCGGCGAGGCTCCGTTCGCGCTTTGGTTTGCTCATCGTTTAATCCTCAAGACTTCTTGGCTTTCTTGTCGCCCGAATGGCCATGGAAGGTCCGGGTCGGCGAGAATTCGCCGAACTTGTGACCGACCATTTCCTCGTTGACCGACACCGGCACGTGCTTCTGGCCGTTGTAGACGCCGAACGTCAGGCCGACGAACTGCGGCAGGATGGTCGAGCGGCGGCTCCAGATCTTGATCACGTCGTGACGGCCGGATGCGCGCGCCGTGTCTGCCTTCTTGAGCAGCGACGCCTCGACGAACGGGCCTTTCCAGACTGAACGAACCATGTCCGGTGTTCCTTACTTCTTCCGCTTGTGGCGGCTCAGGAGAATGAATTTGTCGGTCGACTTGTTGACGCGGGTCTTCTTGCCCTTGGTCGGCTTGCCCCACGGGGTGACCGGGTGGCGTCCGCCCGAGGTGCGGCCTTCGCCGCCGCCGTGCGGATGGTCGATCGGGTTCATGACGACGCCGCGGTTGTGCGGGCGCCAACCCATCCAGCGGGTGCGGCCGGCCTTGCCGATCGAGATGTTCATGTGATCGGGGTTCGACACCGCGCCGATGGTGCCGCGGCAACGGCCGTGCACGAGACGCTGCTCGCCCGAGTTCAGGCGGACGATGACGTAGTCCTGGTCGCGGCCGACCAGCTGGGCGTAGGTGCCGGCCGAGCGCGCCAGCTGGCCGCCCTTGCCGATCTTCAGCTCGATGTTGTGCACGATGGTGCCGACCGGCATGTTGCCGAGCGGCATGACGTTGCCCGGCTTCACGTCGACATAGTTGCCGGCGATCACGGTGTCGCCCACGGCCAGACGCTGCGGCGCCAGGATATAGGCCTGCTCGCCGTCGGCATACTTCACCAGCGCGATGAACGCGGTGCGGTTCGGATCGTATTCGAGACGCTCGACGACAGCGGCGACGTCGACCTTGTCGCGCTTGAAGTCGACCACGCGGTAGGCCTTCTTGTGGCCGCCGCCGCGGAAGCGCACGGTGATACGGCCGGTGTTGTTGCGGCCGCCATTGCCGAGCTTGCCCTCGGTCAGCGCCTTGACCGGCTTGCCCTTGTAGAGCGCCGAGCGATCGACCATCACCAGCTGACGCTGGCCCGGGGTCGTCGGATTGAATGTCTTAAGTGCCATTGACGTTACGCCTTATAGACCGGTGGTGACGTCGATGCGGTGGCCCTCTTCGAGGGTCACGATCGCCCGCTTCGCGTCCGACTGCGAACCGAAATTGCCGCGGAAAACCTTCTGCTTGCCCTTGCGGACCAGCGTGTTCACGCTCTTGACCTTGACGTCGAACAGCTTCTCGATGGCTTCCTTGATCTGCGGCTTGGTTGCCTTGGCCGCGACCTTGAACAGCACCTTGTTATGCTCGGAGGCGAGCGTCGCCTTTTCCGTGATAACCGGAGCCACGATGACGTCGTAATGGCGCGGATCGATTGCCTTCATTTGAAGCGCGCCTCCAGCGCATCCACGGCCGCCTTGGTCAGCACAAGCTTCTGACGGCGGAGAATGTCGTAGACGTTGATGCCCTGGATCGGCAGCACGTCGATGTTGGGAATGTTGCGCGCGGCGCTGGCGAAGCTCACATTGAGCTCGGCACCGTCGATGATCAGCGCATTGGTGAGGCCGAGGCCCGAGAAGTTGCCGACCAGAGCCTTGGTCTTGGCTTCCTTGAGCTGCGCGTTGTCGATCACGACCAGCCCGCCGTCCTTGGCCTTGGCGGACAGCGCATGCCGCAGCGCCAGCGCGCGGACCTTCTTCGGCAGGTCGGTGGCGTGCGAGCGCACGACCGGGCCGAATGCACGGCCGCCGCCGCGGAACTGCGGCACGCGGGCCGAGCCGTGACGGGCGCCGCCGGTGCCCTTCTGCTTGTACATCTTCTTGCCGGTGCGCCAGACGTCGGCGCGGCCCTGCGCCTTGTGCGTGCCGGCCTGGCGCTTGTTGAGCTGCCACTGCACGCAGCGCGCGATGATGTCCTGGCGCGGCTCGAGGCCGAAGATGGCGTCGGACAGCTGCACGGAGCCGGCGTCCTTGCCTTCAAGCGTTGTGACTTTCAGTTCCATCTCACGCGCCCTCCTTCTCGGCCGGCGCTTCGGCAGCAGCCTCGTCGCCCGCGACCTTGAACTTGCCGGGCTTCGGCGCTTCCTTCGGCAGCGGCTTCTTGATGGCGTCGCGGACGCGGATCCAGCCGCCCTTGGAGCCGGGAACGGCGCCCTCGACGAGGATCAGGCCGCGCTCGACATCGGTCGAGACCACGCGCAGGTTCAGCGTGGTGATGCGGTCGACGCCCATGTGGCCGGGCATCTTCTTGTTCTTGAAGGTCTTGCCGGGGTCCTGGCGGCCGCCGGTCGAACCGATCGAGCGGTGCGAGATCGACACACCGTGGGTGGCGCGCAGACCGCCGAAATTCCAGCGCTTCATGCCGCCGGCAAAGCCCTTGCCGACCGAGGTGCCGGTGACGTCGACGAACTGGCCGGGCACGAAATGATCGGCCTGGATTTCAGCGCCGACCGGAATCAGGCTCTCCTGCGAGACGCGGAATTCCGCGAGCTTGCGCTTGGGCTCGACCTTGGACGCGGCGAACTGGCCGCGCTCGGCCTTCGGCATGTAGACGGTCTTGCGGGAGCCGGAGCCGAGCTGCAGCGCAACGTAACCGTTCTTCTCGGTCGTGCGATGGCCCAGCACCTGGCAGTTACCCAGCTTCAGCACGGTCACAGGGATATGCTCGCCGGTCTCCGTAAAGACCCGCGTCATCCCGACCTTTTGTGCGATCACTCCGGAGCGCATCGTCGTGCTTCCTGTCCTTCTGTCCGCGAACTTGCGGACTTGATCCAAAAAATTAGAGCTTGATCTCGACGTCGACACCGGCGGCCAGGTCGAGCTTCATCAGCGCATCGACGGTCTGCGGGGTCGGGTCGACAATGTCGAGCAGGCGCTTGTGGGTGCGCATCTCGAATTGCTCGCGGCTCTTCTTGTCAACGTGCGGCGAACGGTTGACGGTGAACTTCTCGATGCGGGTCGGCAGCGGAATGGGTCCGCGCACCTGGGCACCGGTACGTTTCGCCGTGTTCACGATCTCGCGGGTCGACGTATCGAGGATTCGATGGTCGAACGCCTTGAGCCGGATGCGAATGTTTTGGCCGTTCATTGCCGTATCTCTTTCTCGTCGCGTCTGTTCGAATAGCGAGCGGTGAACAGCGGATGGTGTTACCCACCCGCTGCTTCCTTCAATTCCACCGTTACTCGATGATGGCGGCGACGACGCCGGCGCCGACGGTGCGGCCACCCTCGCGGATCGCGAAGCGCAGCTTCTCTTCCATGGCGATCGGCACGATCAGGTGCACTTCCATGGCGATGTTGTCGCCCGGCATCACCATCTCGGTGCCTTCCGGCAGGTGCACGACACCGGTGACGTCGGTGGTGCGGAAGTAGAACTGCGGACGGTAGTTGGTGAAGAACGGCGTGTGACGGCCGCCCTCTTCCTTGGTGAGGATGTAAGCCTCAGCCTTGAACTTGGTGTGCGGCTTGACCGAGCCGGGCTTGCACAGCACCTGGCCGCGCTCCACTTCCTCGCGCTTGGTGCCGCGCAGCAGCGCACCGATGTTGTCGCCGGCCTGGCCCTGATCGAGCAGCTTGCGGAACATTTCGACGCCGGTGACGGTGGTCTTCTGGGTGGCGCGCAGACCGACGATCTCGATTTCCTCGCCGACCTTGATGATGCCGCGCTCGACACGGCCGGTCACGACGGTGCCGCGGCCGGAGATCGAGAACACGTCTTCGACCGGCATCAGGAAGGGCTGGTCGATCGGACGCTCGGGCTGCGGAATGTACTCGTCGACCTTCTTCATCAGCTCGAGGATGGCGTCATGGCCGAGCTTCTTGTCGGAGTCTTCGAGCGCGGCGAGCGCCGAACCCTTGACGATCGGAATGTCGTCGCCCGGGAATTCGTACTTCGAGAGCAGCTCGCGGACTTCCATCTCGACCAGTTCGAGCAGTTCCGGATCGTCGACCATGTCGCACTTGTTGAGGAACACGACGAGCGCCGGCACGCCGACCTGGCGGGCGAGCAGGATGTGCTCGCGGGTCTGCGGCATCGGGCCGTCGGCGGCCGACACGACCAGGATCGCACCGTCCATCTGGGCGGCGCCGGTGATCATGTTCTTCACGTAGTCGGCGTGGCCGGGGCAGTCGACGTGCGCGTAGTGGCGGTTCGGCGTCTCGTACTCGACGTGTGCGGTCGAGATGGTGATGCCGCGCGCCTTCTCTTCCGGCGCCTTGTCGATCTGGTCGTACGCCGTGAACGTCGCACCGCCGGCTTCGGCGAGCACCTTGGTGATCGCCGCGGTCAGCGACGTCTTGCCATGGTCGACGTGACCGATGGTGCCGATGTTGCAATGCGGTTTGTTACGTTCAAACTTTGCCTTGGCCATTTGACTCTCCGTTCAGTCGTTGACTGGTATCAACGACAATCAAGCAAACTTCTTCTGGACTTCCGCCGACACGTTGGCGGGTGCTTCTGCGTAGTGGTCGAACTGCATCGTAAAGGTGGCGCGTCCCTGGCTCATCGAGCGCAGGTTATTGACGTAGCCGAACATGTTCATGAGCGGCACCATCGCGTTGATGACGTTGGCGTTGCCGCGCATGTCCTGGCCCTGGATCTGGCCGCGCCGCGAGTTGAGATCGCCGATGACCGAGCCGGTGTAGTCTTCCGGGGTCACCACCTCGACCTTCATGATCGGCTCGAGCAGCACGGACTTGCCCTTCTGCAGCGCTTCGCGGAAGCAGGCGCGCGTCGCGATTTCGAAGGCCAGCGCCGACGAGTCGACGTCGTGGAACTTGCCGTCGATCAGCGAGACCTTGACGTCCACGATCGGGAAGCCCGCGACCACGCCGGAAGACAGCACGCTCTCGATGCCCTTTTCGACGCCGGGGATGTATTCCTTCGGCACCGCGCCGCCGACGATCTTCGACTCGAACTCGTAACCCTTGCCCGGCTCGTTCGGCTCGACCACGAGAGTGACGGCCGCGAACTGGCCGGTACCGCCGGTCTGCTTCTTGTGGGTGTAGGAATTCTCGACCTTCTTGGTGATGCGCTCACGGAACGCCACCTGCGGCGCGCCGATGTTGGCTTCCACCTTGTAGGTGCGCTTGAGGATGTCGACCTTGATGTCGAGATGCAGTTCGCCCATGCCCTTGAGGATGGTCTGGCCGGACTCGTGGTCGGTCGACACGCGGAAGGACGGATCCTCCGCGGCAAGCTTCGCCAGCGCGATGCCCAGCTTTTCCTGGTCCGCCTTGGTCTTCGGCTCGATCGCGATCTCGATCACCGGCTCCGGGAATTCCATCTTCTCGAGGATGACCTCGTTGTTCGGATCGCACAGCGTGTCACCGGTGCGCGCTTCCTTGAGGCCCGCCAGCGCGACGATGTCGCCGGCATAGGCTTCCTTGATGTCTTCGCGGTTGTTGGCATGCATCAGCAGCATGCGGCCGATGCGCTCTTTCTTCTCGCGGGTCGAGTTGACGACGCCGGTGCCCGAGACCAGCACGCCCGAATAGATGCGGCAGAACGTAATGGTGCCGACGAACGGGTCGTCCATGATCTTGAACGCGAGCAGCGCCAGCGGCTCCTTGTCGTCCGCCTTGCGGATGACCTCGTTGCCCTTGTCGTCGGTGCCCTTGATCGCGGGAACGTCGATCGGCGACGGCAGATAGTCGACGACGGCGTCGAGCAGCGGCTGCACGCCCTTGTTCTTGAACGCCGAGCCGCACAGCACGGGATAGAAGGCGCCGGTCAGCACCGCCTTGCGGATCAGGCGCTTGAGCGTCGCTTCATCGGGCTCGGTGCCGTCGAGGAACGCGGCCAGGGCCTCGTCGTCGAGTTCGACGGCGGCTTCCACCATCTTCTCGCGATATTCCTTGGCCTGCTCGACCAGATCTTCCGGGATGTCGACATAGTCGAACTTCGCGCCGAGCGATTCGTCGTTCCAGATGATGCCCTTCATCTTCACGAGGTCGACCAGGCCCTTGAAGTTGTTCTCCGCACCGATCGGCAGCTGGATCGCGATCGGCTTGGCGCCGAGGCGGTCGACGATGTCGGACAGGCACTTGAAGAAGTCGGCGCCGGTCTTGTCCATCTTGTTGGCGAAGACGATGCGCGGAACCTTGTACTTGTCGCCCTGGCGCCAGACGGTCTCGGTCTGCGGCTCGACGCCCTGGTTGCTGTCGAGCACGCACACGGCGCCGTCGAGCACGCGCAGCGAACGCTCGACCTCGATGGTGAAGTCGACGTGGCCGGGGGTGTCGATGATGTTCAGGCGCTTGCCGTTCCAGAACGCGGTGGTCGCAGCCGAGGTGATCGTGATGCCACGCTCCTGCTCCTGCTCCATCCAGTCCATCGTCGCGGCACCTTCGTGCACCTCGCCGATCTTGTGGCTCTTGCCGGTGTAATACAGGATGCGCTCGGTGGTCGTGGTCTTGCCGGCGTCGATATGCGCCATGATACCGAAGTTGCGGTAGTCCTCGATGGCATGTTGGCGGGGCATGGGCTGTTCCTCGATTCCTGAATTCGCCGTTACCAGCGATAGTGCGAGAAGGCACGGTTGGCTTCCGCCATCCGGTGCACGTCTTCACGCTTCTTGACCGCATTCCCCCGGTTGTTCGACGCGTCGAGCAACTCCGCGGAGAGCCGCTCCGTCATCGTCTTTTCGTTGCGATCGCGGGCCGCCGCGATCAGCCAGCGGATGCCGAGCGCCTGGCGGCGCACCGAGCGGACTTCCACCGGCACCTGATAGGTGGCGCCGCCGACGCGGCGGGAGCGAACCTCGATCGTCGGCATGACGTTCTCGAGCGCCTGCTCGAAAACGCCGAGCGGGTTCTGCTTGGTCTTGGTCTCGATCATGCCGAGCGCACCGTACACGATGCTTTCGGCAACCGACTTCTTCCCGGCGTACATGACCGAGTTCATGAACTTCGTGATGATGATGTTTCCGAACTTGGGGTCCGGAAGAACTTCGCGCTTTTCGGCAGAGTGGCGACGAGACATCTGTTCTGTTCCCGCTTACTTCGGACGCTTGGCGCCGTACTTCGAACGGCGCTGCTTACGGTTCTTGACGCCCTGGGTATCCAGCACGCCGCGGAGGATGTGGTAGCGCACGCCGGGCAAGTCCTTGACGCGGCCGCCGCGGATCATCACCACCGAGTGCTCCTGAAGGTTATGGCCTTCACCCGGGATGTAGCCGATCACCTCGAAGCCGTTGGTCAGGCGCACCTTGGCGACCTTGCGAAGCGCCGAGTTCGGCTTCTTCGGGGTCGTGGTGTAGACGCGCGTGCACACGCCGCGCTTCTGCGGCGACTGTTGCAGCGCCGGCACCTTCTTGCGCGACTTCTGAACTTCGCGCGGCTTTGCGATCAGCTGGTTGATCGTCGGCATGTAGCCTTCACCCTTTTTTCTCACACGCAGGCCGATGACCGGCTGCGCAAATTCTCGTTCGGGACTTGGCCGCCCGTTCCGGCCGCCTTGCGTGAATACCGTTCGCGCAAAACGAAATCGCGCCAACCACTCATTCCCTGAGCGGAAAGCGCTTCGACGCCACAGAGGACCGCGGATCAGGACCTTGCAGCGTTCGCTGTCCGGTCCGGCACCGAGGTCATGCATCCGAGTTCGAACCCAAGAGCAGTTGCTCAAGAGAACGAAAATCGCACTGGCATTGCCTAGCTATAAGCGACAGCGTTTGAGCGGCATTCGTCGAGGTTGGTGCCCGCCCCGGTCAAATAAACCGGCTTGGGTGATCCGTTCCGACGTTGGCGATGCTCACCGCCTGTCGTCAAGTGCGCGCCTTTTATAAGCCCGCCCCGGTCAAGTCAAGGCGAAACAGAGGCTCCGAAGCGCTTCTGGCGCTTGCCAAATCTGGTGTCGCGACGATGCGTTTGCAAGCCTCGTCCGGCGTCCGTCGAGCAACAATGCACAAGCGCGGAAGGCGATCGTGTGCGTCATCTTTCCCAGGCGCCGCGACGCATCCGGCCCCGTCGAGACCGGGCGTCAAAATGAGGTAAAATGATACTTCTAGGCTGCTTTCCTCGGCTTCCCCGAAGGCGCCGGGCGGCTGCGCAGCCGGTCGCGCAAATCGCGCAGCCGCTGATAACCGGTCAACCGCAGCGCCTCGATTCGATAGCCCAGCGATTTTCCCGGCCCGATATCGACCAGCATGTCCGCCATGGCGCGGCGGCCCGACCAGAGCCGGCCCATGAAGCTCGATTCGGCCGCGCAGGAATTGATGGCCTTGATGTCCGCGCTCGCCAGCAGTTCGTCGGTGATCTTGTCGACCAGCAGCGCGCCGGGCGAGTACGAGGCGTAGGCCGCGTCGAATGCCGTTTTCCAGGTGTAGGCGGTATTGCCGCAATACATCAGCACCTGCGCCGCAACCACCCTGCCGTCGACCCGCAATTGCGCAACCGACGCTGCCTGCCGCTCGGAGAGATCATGGATCAGGCGGCGCACGAACGCCGCATCGGCCTCGTGCGAGAGCAGGGCCGTGCCCTGCTCTCCCTTCCACGATGCCTTCTCCAGCGCGAGGAACGCCTCGAAATGCTGCTGCACTGCGGCCGGCGTCCTGTCATTGACGACTTCCGCCGCGCCGAGCGCGGAGAGCCTGTTCCAGTCCTGCCGCAGCTTCTTGCGGGTCGAGCCGCTGCGCTTCACGCCGGACTCGCCTGTCACGTAGGGACGCGAGAGCTCCGACAAGACAAGGGGTTCGGTGCCGCGCTTGCGAAGCGCCATGAGCATGGCGGCGTACACCGGGCCTTCCGCATCCAGCATTGGCAGATTGAGAACTTTTGGCAGCGTGCTCTTCTCGATCGCCGAGAAGAACGCGGCGACCACCGCATCGGCACAGGCAGGATCGACGATCGGGCTCGACACAAAGGCGTAGTTGAACGGCAGCGCGTCCAGCACGACGGGCCAGAGCGGCGCGAACTTGCGCAGCTGCAGCGCCCAGATGCCGACCAGCTTGCGCGTGCCGCCCTCTTCTTGCCACGCCAGCAGCATGCGGATGGCGGCAAAGCCGGACGCCACCGCCGCAACCAGCGCGGCCGGATGCATGAAAACATTCGGCGTGGCGCGCGCGAGCAGGTCGTCCCAATCGGGGCCGAGCTCGGGCCTTGGTGAATCAATCGTTACCGTAATCATTGCAGCTCGAATGCAGTGCCCCGCGACATCCTGACCGTCCGCCATTGCTTTTCGGTTAAGCGGCCGCCCCTCGGTTCCGGCCCGGCGAGATCGCGCCTTTCAGCCTTTTTTTGCTTTTGCGGGCGCAAGGATGGAGCGGACGGAAACGGCTAATCATGCGGTACACGGATGTTGCGATTATCGGTGGCGGCCTCGCCGGCTCAACGGCGGCGGCGATGCTCGGCCGCGCCGGGATCGCCACCGCCCTGATCGACCCGCACGTCACCTATCCGCCGGAGCTGCGCTGCGAAAAGCTCGGCGGCAACCAGCTCGCGCTGCTCGCCAAAACCGGCCTTGCCGACACGACGCTGCGCGCCACGACGCTCGACGGCGAAGTCTGGGAAGCCCGCTATGGCCACGTCGTCACCAGGAAGCCGAGCGACCAGCACGGCATCATGTACGACACGCTGGTCAACACGATTCGCGCGCAGATCCCGGCCGAAGTCGCCACCATCCACGCCAAGGTGGTGGGCGTCGCGAACAGCCCCGAGCGCCAGAAGCTCACTCTCTCCAGCGGCGAGGAAATCTCGGTGCGCCTCGTCGTGCTGGCCAGCGGCCTCAATCCCGGGCCGCGCTACATGCTCGGCATCGAGCGCCGCATCCTCAGCGCCTGCCATTCGGTCACGCTCGGCTTCGACGTCGATCCCGTCGGGCGGCCGGCCTTCGAGTGGCCGGCGCTGACCTATTGGCCGGCCAGCACATCGTCCCGGATGGCATACCTGACGCTGTTCCCGGTCGGCAGCGCGATGCGCGCCAATTTGATGGTGTATCGCGACATCGACGATCCCTGGCTGCCCGCCTTCCGCAGGGCGCCGGAAGCGGCGATGCGCGAATTGATGCCGCGCCTCGAGAAACTGACGGGGAAGTTCAAGGTCAGCGGCATCATCCGGATCCGCCCCGCCGATCTCAGCATCAACGACAACTACCTGCAGCCCGGCGTCGTGCTGGCGGGCGATGCCTTCTCCACGTCATGTCCTGCCGCCGGCACCGGCACCACCAAGGTGTTCAACGACATCCAGCTGCTCTGCAACAGCTACATTCCGCGCTGGCTCGCCAGCGAAGGCATGGATGTCGACAAGATCGCCGCGTTCTACCGCGATCCGGAGAAGGTGGCATGCGAAGAGGACTGCCTAGCCAAGGCCTATCATCTGCGCTCGCTCTCGATCGACGACGGCCTGTCGTGGCGGGTCAAGCGATGGGCGCGATTTGCGCTGCGGCTGGCCGACGGCATCGGGCGGTCGGTGCGGGGGCTGTTTTCGGGGCGGCCAGCTGATCGTTCAGCGGCTGCCTATCCAAAACACAGCCGAGCTGCTTGAAGAATCGTAGGGTGGGCAGAGCGAAGCGTGCCCACCTTCGGGAGCACTGATCGAGAAGGTGGGCACGGCGCATAGCGCCTTTGCCCACCCTACGGCATCTGAGCCTGCGGCTCACTCCTCCGCCTCGTCGTCCTCGTCATCGTCGTCTTCGTTGGCGTCATCGGCCTGGCCGGCATGATGCGAACCGTGGCTCTGGTCGTCCCAGAGCCTGCGGTAGACACCGCCCTTCGCGAGCAATTCCGCATGCGAGCCGCGCTCGATGGCGCGGCCGCCCGAGATCACGATGATCTCGTCCATCTCGACCACCGACGTCAGCCGGTGCGTCGACCAGATCATGGTGCGGCCTTCGGCGACCGACAGCAGCGTGCGGTTGATCGCCGCTTCCGTCGTCTGGTCGAGCGCGGAAGTCGCCTCGTCCAGCAGCAGGATCGAGGGATTGCGGATGATCGCGCGCGCGATCGCCATGCGCTGGCGCTGGCCGCCGGACAGCGTGTCGCCGCGCTCGCCGACCTGGGTGTCGTAGCCTTCGGGCAGGCTCATGATGAAGCTGTGGATCTCGGCCTTCCGCGCCGCCTCCTCCACCTCCGCGTCGCTGGCGCCTTCCTTGCCGAGGCGGATGTTCTCGCGGATCGACATGTTGAACAGCATGTTTTCCTGGAACACCACCGCCATGCCGCTGCGCAGCGACTCCAGCGTGACGCGGCGGATGTCGACGCCGTCGATGGTCACCCTGCCCTCGTCCGGCGTGTAGAGCCGCAGGATCAGATTGAGCAGCGTGCTCTTGCCCGAGCCGGAGGGGCCGACGATGGCGATGCGCTTGCCGATACCGAGCTTGAGCGTGAGATTGTCGAGCACCGGCGTGGCCGCGCCTTCATACTGGAAGGTGACGCGCTCGAACGTGATGTCGTTGGCAACCCGCGGCAGGTCCGGCGCGCCGGGACGGTCGGAGCCGCGGGTCGGCTCGTCCAGCAGTTCCTGGATGTGGCGCACGGCGGCGGCCGACTGGATCGACACCGGAATGAAATGCATGAGATGGGCGATGTTATAGGACACCTCCCAGAACGCGCTCTCGAAAGTGACGAAGGTGCCGATGGTGATCTGGCCTTTGGTGGCAAGATAGGCGCCGATGGCAAGCACCACGAGGTGCAGCAGCAGCACGGAGACGGTGACGGTGCGCTCCACCATCGAGGACAGAAACACCGCGGACGCCGTCTTGGCGCGCACTTCCTGGTTACGCAGGGAGAACCACCCGAAGGCGCGGCGCTGCAGGCTGAAGGCCTTTACCACCGCCTGCGCGGCGACATTCTCCTGCACCACGCCCAGCAGCGCCGACTCGTTCAGCTTCTGCTCGTAATTGGCCTGCACGGCCTTCGGCGTGAGGATGCGCGGACCGATCAGGGTGATCGGGAACACCAGGAGCGCGACCGCCGCAAGCTGCCAGTTGAGGAACAGCATCAGCAGAATGCCGGCGATCAGTTCCAGGAACGGCAGCGCCGCGCTGCCGGCAAAGGTCTTCACCGAGCTTTCGAAGGCCGTGAGATCGATCGAAAAGCGCGACAGGATTTCGCCGCGCTTGGTCTTGGCGAAATAGGACGCCGGCAGGTTCTGGACATGCTCGAAAATGCGCGTGCGCACGTCGGCGATGATCCCGGCCGCCAGCCGCGCGTCCCAGCGCTGGTACCAGACCGCGACGATCGAGGTGAAAATGCCGGCCGCCGCCAGCACGCCGAGGATCTTGTAGAGGGCGCCGAAGTCTTCCTCGCCGAGCGCATCGTCGATCAGGAACTTCAGGCTGAGCGGCATGATGACGTTGAACAGCGTCTCGACGAAGACGCCGAAGCCGACGAAGGCGATCAACCGCTTGTAGTTGCCGAAATAGGGGCGGACAAAACCGTAGATGGTGGCAAAGGCGCCGGCGGCTTCGCGCGCGGTAAAGACGACGAGATCCTCGTCCTCCTCGTCGTCGTCGACCTCGATTTCCTCTTCTTCGTCCTTTCCCGCCTCGATTGCGGACGGCGGCGCCGAATGCGGATCGCCGGCAAGCTTCTTCAGCGTCTCATCCGTCTGGGCGTGTGCCGGGTCGTCCGGTGAAGGAAGTCTGGGCGCCATGAAACCAACCGTTGTCGCACGGCCGGCATGACCGCTCCGCGAGTTGGTAGCGATAAATCGCTACCGTCCCCGATCCTAGAGCATGATCCGGAAAAGTGTGAGCGGTTTTCCGAAAAGATCAGGCTCGAACAAGAGCCCGAAGCGCGATAATTCGTCTCAATCCCATCGCGCTTCGGCGATCAGTCCGACTTCGGCAAGGCAAATGGAACAGGCAGTCAGCGCGACTATTCGCCGTCGCCCTCGTCCTTGTCGAAGAACGAATAGCGCAGGGCGTCGCGGTCGACGTACCACTGGCCGGGCCCCTTGCCCGCCGCAAGCGTCGCAGCCCACAGCTCGTCCATCACCTGGCGGCGATGCGCCGACAGATCAAAGCCGTTGCCGAAGAACAATTCCGACCATTCCCACCAGGTGGCGAGCTTCTTGACCCCGCGCAGCAGGTCGTAGCGGTCGATCAGCGCAGGCGACATGTCCGAGGTCACCGAGCCGAACATGACGCCGGTCCTGACGACGCGGTTGAACTCGCGCACCGCGCGCGCCACCTGCCGGTCCGACAGGTGGCACAGGCTGGTCTCGAACACGAAATCGAACGAGCCGGCCTTGAACGGCATGTCGATGACGGAGCCGAGCTTGTTGTACTTCTTCAGCGCCTTCGGCGTCCTGCCGTGGGCGAAGCGGTTGTTCTCGATGCCCCACGCATCGACGCCGCGCTCGCGCAGCGCCCCGACCAGTTCGCCGCTGGCCGAGCCCGCAACCAGCAGCTTGTAGCCCTTGGCTTTGCCCCAGACGATCTTGATCAGCTGCATCAGATAGTCGGGATCGTTGAACTGGCGCCACGCCTCGCTGTACGGCCCGAGGCCGCGATAGTTCTCGAAATAGTCGCGGTCGATCTTGTCGGACAGCGGCCTGGAGCTCTGCGCGCGCGTGCGGCGCATCCGGATCATCTCGGTGAGCACGAGATCGGTGGCGACGTCGGAGGAGTCGAGCAGGCCGTTGAGCGTGGAGTCGAACAGGTAGTCGCCGACCACGACGATGCCGGGGTGCTCCTTCGGCTCGGGCCGGTGATTGACGAGCACGTTGCGCACCGGCAGGCCGCCGGGCAGCGCATTCACCGACGACAGCCAGCGATGGATCTTGCCTTCCAGGAAATGCTCGCGCGCATTGCCGAACGAGGCCGGCAGCGATTTCAGCGCGGCGTCGATCAGCTCCTGGTCGGAGAGATTGGCAAACGCCAGCGCATCGGAGCCCGGGATCAGCCAGTTCAGGACGCCATGCTTGCCGACGTTGTGGCGCGAGCCTTCGTTGTAGACGCAGCAGCCGCCGAAGGCTTCCGACATGAACCAGGAGCCCGGGATCTTGTCGCCCCAGAACGGCTTGTCGAACAGGATGCAGACGCGCAAATAATGCGCGGGCTTGTCGAAATAGGCGATGTGCTTGACCATCGAGGCGCGCAGCTGCTCGCCCTCCCAGGCCATCGTGCCGAGCCAGGAGTGCGGCAGGCACATCACCACGAGATCGAAGTCGCGCGTCTCCGGCCCCTTGCCGTTCATCATGTTGAGGCGGTAGCGGCCGGAATCGGTCTTGCCGACCTTCAGTACACGGTGGTTGAGCTGGATGTCGGCGTTCACTTCCGAGCGCAGGCATTCGATCAGCTGCTCGTTGCCGTTCTGGATTCCGTAGAGGCCGATATAGCCCTCGACGTCCATCACGAAGTTCTTCAGCGCGTTGAGGCCGTTGGTGTTGTGCGGCTCGGTCGCCAGATCCGAGCGCGCCATCACCTTGAAGAAGCGCTTTGCGACGGGATCGGACACTTCCTCGTCGAGCACCTGCTCGCAGGTCTTGTAGGCCCAGGGGTGCGTGTTGTCGTGCGCGCCGACGCCTTCGTAATATTCCAGCGGCGACATCATGTCGGTGCACTGCTTGCGGAACGCTTCGATCGCGGCCGCGGTCTTCTCGCCGTATTTGCGGCGCATGCCGGGCACGTCGCTGAGCAGCACGCCGTCGAGCTGGACCTGCTCGGCGTCCATCGGAATGGTCTGTAGGCCGAAATGCTGGATCAATTCGCGCAGCGGATCGGGGCCGGTCATCGAGTAGTCGTAGATTTCCGCTACACCCGCTTCATACATCGCGGGCGCGGAATCGAACTTGCGCGTGACGATCTTGCCGCCCAGCCGGTCGGACGCCTCGTAGATGGTGACGCGGCAGAGATCGCCGAGCTTTCGCTTGAGATACCAGGCGCTCATCAGCCCGCCGGGGCCGCCGCCGACAATAGCAAGATCGTACATTTTTGGTTCCGCCGCTCCCGCCGCCCCCTGCCCGGGATGCGCACGGTGAATTGTGTCAACTTAGCAAAAGCGCTTTTCTTCCTGAAAGAAAGATGAACAAAGCGGGTTCCTGCACCGCAGCAATGGAAAAACAAAAAGGCCGGCACATGGCCGGCCTTTTCGGAGAATGTATTTCCGCAGGCGACCGGGCGCCTACTCCGCCGGCGGCAGGGCCAGCGGTTCGGCTTCCGGCGCGGTCGGCACGATCGCCGCCTGCTTCTCGCGCTCGTCGAGGATCAGCTTGTCGCGCTTCATGGCGACTTCGCGGATCTTGGCCATCGAGGCGCCGGTGCCCGCCGGGATCAGCCGGCCGACGATGACGTTCTCCTTGAGGCCTTCGAGCGGATCGACCTTGCCGTTGACCGCCGCTTCCGTGAGGACGCGCGTGGTCTCCTGGAACGAGGCCGCCGAGAAGAAGGAGCGGGTCTGCAGGCTCGCCTTGGTGATGCCGAGCAGAACCGGCGTTCCCGTGGCGGGCTTCTTGCCCTCTTCCTTGGCCTTCTCGTTGAGCTGGTCGAACTCGATCTTGTCGACCTGTTCGCCCGCGATCATGTCGGTGTCGCCCTGGTCGGTGACCTCCACCTTCTGCAGCATCTGACGGACAATCACCTCGATGTGCTTGTCGTTGATGAGCACGCCCTGCAACCGGTAGACTTCCTGGATTTCGTTGACCAGATAGGCAGCGAGTTCCTCGATGCCCTTGATCGCCAGGATGTCGTGCGGCGCCGGATTGCCCTCGACGATGAAGTCGCCCTTTTCGACGACGTCGCCGTCCTGCAGGTGGATGTGCTTGCCCTTCGGGATCAGATACTCGCGCGGCTCCTCGGTCTTGTCCGTGGGCTCGATCGAAATGCGGCGCTTGTTCTTGTAGTCACGGCCGAAGCGGATGGTGCCCGAGATCTCGGCGATGATCGCCGCATCCTTGGGCTTGCGGGCCTCGAACAGCTCGGCCACGCGCGGCAGACCGCCGGTGATGTCGCGCGTCTTGGCGCTTTCGGTCGAGATACGGGCGAGGATGTCGCCCGGCTTGACCTTGGCGTTGACGTCGACCGACAGGATGGCGTCGACCGACAGCATGTAGCGGGCATCGCCGCCACGTGCGAGCTTCAGCACCTTGCCGTCCTTGCCCTTGATCACGATCGCCGGACGCAGGTCCGCGCCACCGCGCGTCGAGCGCCAGTCGATGACCACGCGCTTGGCGATGCCGGTGGATTCGTCGAGCGTTTCCGAGATCGACTGTCCCTCGACCAGATCCTCGAAGCCGATCGTGCCCTCGGCCTCCGTGAGCACCGGACGGGTGAACGGATCCCATTCGGCGATACGGGTGCCGCGCTTGACCATGTCGCCTTCGTCGACGAGCATCCGCGAGCCGTACTGGATGCGGTGCGTGGCGCGCTCGACGCCGTCGGCGTCGACGATCGCAACCACCATGTTGCGGACCGTGGCGATCGCCTGGCCTTCCGAGTTCTTGACGATCGACTTGTTGCGGATGACCACCTTGCCTTCGAAGTTCGACTCGATGAACGACTGCTCGTTGATCTGGGCGGCGCCGCCGATGTGGAAGGTGCGCATGGTCAGCTGCGTGCCGGGCTCCCCGATCGACTGGGCGGCGATGACGCCGACCGCCTCGCCGTGGTTGACCGGCGTGCCGCGGGCGAGATCGCGTCCGTAGCACTTGCCGCAGATGCCGTTGACCAGCTCGCAGGTCAGTGCCGAGCGGATCTTCACTTCCTGGATACCGGCCTGGTGGAGCGCCTCGACATGGCTCTCCTCCATCAGCGTGCCGCGCTTGATGATCACCCGGTTCGAGGCGGTATCGCGCACGTCGTCGCAGGCCGTGCGGCCAAGGATGCGCGAGGCAAGCGAAGCCACGACCGTGCCGGCATCGACGATGGCGCGCATCTTGATGCCGAGCTTGGTGCCGCAGTCGTCCTGCGTGATGATGCAGTCCTGCGCGACGTCGACCAGACGGCGGGTCAGGTAGCCGGAGTTGGCGGTCTTCAACGCGGTGTCCGCGAGGCCCTTGCGGGCGCCGTGGGTCGAGTTGAAGTATTCCAGCACCGACAGGCCTTCCTTGAAGTTGGAAATGATCGGCGTCTCGATGATCTCGCCCGACGGCTTGGCCATCAGGCCGCGCATGCCGGCGAGCTGGCGCATCTGCGCCGGCGAGCCGCGCGCACCGGAGTGGGCCATCATGTAGATCGAGTTGATGTCGGCGTCCGCGCCCTTGGCGGTCTTCTTGGTCGACGAAATCTCCTTCATCATCTCCTTGGCGATTTCCTCGGTCGCCTTCGACCAGGCGTCGACCACCTTGTTGTACTTCTCGCCGTGGGTGATCAGGCCGTCATTGTACTGCTGCTCGAAATCCTTGGCGAGCGCGCGCGTGGTGTCGACGATCTTCCACTTGCCGTGCGGCACCACCATGTCGTCCTTGCCGAACGAGATGCCGGCCTTGAACGCGTTGTAGAAGCCGAGCGCCATGATGCGGTCGCAGAAGATCACCGTCTCCTTCTGGCCGCAGTGGCGGTAGACCTGGTCGATGACGCCGGAGATCTCGCGCTTGGTCATCAGCTTGTTGATGATCTCGTACGGGACCTTGGCATTCTTCGGCAGCAGGTTGCCGAGCATGACGCGGCCCGCGGTGGTCTCGATCCAGCGCTTGGCGGTCTTGCCGTCCTCGCCGATGCCTTCCCAGCGGTACTTGATCTTGGTGTGGAGGTGGATGACCTTCGAGTGCAGGGCATGCTCGAGCTCGGCCATGTCGCCGAAGATCTTGCCTTCGCCGGGCAGGCCTTCGCGCATGATCGAGACGTAATAGAGGCCGAGCACGATGTCCTGCGAGGGCACGATGATCGGCTGGCCGTTCGCCGGATGCAGGATGTTGTTGGTCGACATCATCAGGACGCGCGCCTCCAGCTGCGCTTCCAGCGACAGCGGAACGTGCACGGCCATCTGGTCGCCGTCAAAGTCGGCGTTGAAGGCGGCGCAGACCAGCGGGTGGAGCTGGATCGCCTTGCCCTCGATCAGCACCGGCTCGAAGGCCTGGATGCCGAGGCGATGCAAGGTCGGCGCGCGGTTGAGCAGCACCGGATGCTCGCGGATCACCTCGTCCAGGATGTCCCAGACCTCGGGCCGCTCCTTCTCGACCAGCTTCTTGGCCTGCTTGACGGTCGTCGACAGGCCCTTGGCATCGAGCCGCGAGTAGATGAACGGCTTGAACAGCTCGAGCGCCATCTTCTTCGGCAGGCCGCACTGATGCAGCTTCAGCTCGGGACCGACCACGATCACCGAACGGCCGGAATAGTCGACGCGCTTGCCGAGCAGGTTCTGGCGGAAGCGGCCCTGCTTGCCCTTGAGCATGTCGGCGAGCGACTTCAGCGGGCGCTTGTTGGCGCCCGTGATGACGCGGCCGCGGCGGCCGTTGTCGAACAGCGCATCGACGGCTTCCTGCAGCATGCGCTTTTCGTTGCGGATGATGATGTCCGGCGCGCGCAGCTCCATCAGCCGCTTCAAGCGGTTGTTGCGGTTGATGACGCGGCGGTAGAGATCGTTGAGGTCCGAGGTCGCAAACCGGCCGCCGTCGAGCGGCACCAGCGGACGCAGGTCCGGCGGGATCACGGGCACGACCGTGAGGATCATCCACTCCGGCTTGTTGCCGGAATGGCGGAACGCCTCGACGATCTTCAGACGCTTGGCAAGCTTCTTGTGCTTGATCTCGGAGTCGGTCTCGCCCATCTCGACGCGCAGCGTCGCCTCGAGCTTCTCCAGATCGAGGCCCTTGAGCAGCTCGCGGATCGCCTCGGCGCCGATCATGGCGGTGAAGGAATCCTGGCCGTACTCGTCCTGCGCCTTGAGATACTCGTCTTCCGACAGCAGCTGCCGGTCCTTGAGCGCGGTCAGTCCCGGCTCGAGCACGACGTAATATTCGAAGTACAGGATGCGCTCGAGATCCTTCAGCGTCATGTCGAGCAGAAGCCCGATGCGCGAGGGCAGCGACTTCAGGAACCAGATGTGGGCGACGGGCGCGGCGAGCTCGATATGGCCCATGCGCTCGCGCCGGACGCGCGAGAGCGTGACTTCGACCGAGCACTTTTCGCAGATGATGCCCTTGTACTTCATACGCTTGTACTTGCCGCACAGGCACTCGTAGTCCTTGATCGGCCCGAAGATGCGGGCGCAGAACAGGCCGTCGCGCTCCGGCTTGAAGGTGCGGTAGTTGATGGTCTCCGGCTTCTTGATCTCGCCGTAGGACCACGACAGAATCTTCTCCGGGGACGCGATCGAGATCCGGATCTGGTCGAAGACCTGGGCCGGCGTCGTCGGATTGAAGAGATTCATAATTTCTTGGTTCATGGTCTTCTCCTCGCGTGCCGGTCAAAGGCCGGCAGCAAATAAGACATTCAGCTTGGTCGCGGGCGCCCCGCCCTGCATACGCGGGCGAAGCGCCAAAGCCCGGCCGGTCTACGCGAAGACGCGCTTCGCGCTTTTGGCCGGGCGTAATATTCTCTTACTCGGCCGCCTCGGAGGTCGGCGCCGGGCCGACCTTGGAATTGTGCAGGTCGACGTTGAGGCCGAGCGAGCGCATTTCCTTGACCAGCACGTTGAACGATTCCGGGATACCCGCCTCGAACGTGTCGTCGCCGCGGACGATCGCCTCGTACACCTTGGTTCGTCCCGCGACGTCGTCCGACTTCACGGTCAGCATTTCCTGCAGCGTGTAGGCGGCGCCGTAGGCTTCGAGCGCCCAGACCTCCATTTCGCCGAAGCGCTGGCCGCCGAACTGCGCCTTGCCGCCCAGCGGCTGCTGGGTGACGAGCGAGTACGGGCCGATCGAACGCGCGTGGATCTTGTCGTCGACGAGATGGTGCAGCTTGAGCATGTAGATGTAGCCCACCGTCACCTTGCGATCGAAGGGATCGCCGGTGCGGCCGTCATAGACGGTCGACTGCCCGGACGCGTCGAGCCCGGCCATCTTGAGCATCTCCTCGATGTCGCTCTCCTTGGCGCCGTCGAACACCGGGGTGGCGATCGGCACGCCGTGGCTGAGGTTGCGCCCGAGCTCCAGCAGCTCGCTGTCGTTCAGCGACTTGATGGTCTCGTCGTCGCCGTAGATCTTCTTCAACGTCTCCTTCAGCGGCTTGGTGTCGTGCTTGGCGGCGCCGTGCAGATAGGCGTCGACCGTCTGGCCGATGCGCTTGCCGAGGCCGGCGCAGGCCCAGCCGAGATGCGTCTCCAGGATCTGCCCGACGTTCATGCGCGAGGGCACGCCCAGCGGATTGAGCACGATGTCGGCATGCGTGCCGTCCTCGAGGAACGGCATGTCCTCGATCGGCACGATCTTCGACACCACGCCCTTGTTGCCGTGGCGGCCGGCCATCTTGTCGCCGGGCTGGATCTTGCGCTTCACCGCGACGAACACCTTGACCATTTTCATCACGCCGGGCGGCAGTTCGTCGCCGCGCTGCAGCTTCTCGACCTTGTCGAGGAAGCGCTGTTCCAGCCCCTTCTTCGACTCGTCGTACTGCTTGTGCATCGCCTCGATCTCGGCCATCAGCTTGTCGTTCGGCGAGGCGAACAGCCACCACTGCGACTTCGGATACTCATCGAGCACCGCGCGGGTGATCTTGGTATCCTTCTTGAAGCCCTTCGGACCGGCGATGCCCTGGCGGTTCTCCAGCAGCTCGGCGAGACGGTTGTAGACGTTGCGGTCCAGGATCGCCTGCTCGTCGTCGCGGTCCTTGGCGAGGCGCTCGATCTCTTCCCGCTCGATCGCCAGCGCACGCTCGTCCTTGTCGACGCCGTGGCGGTTGAACACGCGGACTTCCACGATGGTGCCCTGCACGCCCGGAGGCACGCGCAGCGAGGTATCGCGGACGTCGGAGGCCTTTTCGCCGAAGATGGCACGCAACAGCTTTTCTTCCGGCGTCATCGGGCTTTCGCCCTTCGGCGTGATCTTGCCGACCAGGATGTCGCCGGCGCGCACTTCCGCACCGATATAGACGATGCCGGCTTCGTCGAGGTTCTTCAGCGCTTCTTCCGAGACGTTCGGAATGTCGCGGGTGATTTCCTCAGGCCCGAGCTTGGTGTCGCGGGCCATCACCTCGAACTCTTCGATATGAATTGAGGTAAACACGTCGTCCTTCACGATCCGCTCGGAGAGCAGGATCGAGTCTTCGAAGTTGTAGCCGTTCCAGGGCATGAACGCGACCAGCACGTTGCGGCCGAGCGCGAGCTCGCCGAGATCGGTCGAGGGACCGTCGGCGATGATGTCGCCCTTCTTGACGATGTCGCCGACCTTCACCAGCGGACGCTGGTTGATGCAGGTCGACTGGTTGGAGCGCTGGTACTTCATCAGGCGGTAGATATCGACGCCCGACTTGGTGGGATCGAGATCCTCGGTGGCGCGGATCACGACGCGGGTGGCGTCGATCTGGTCGATCACGCCCGAACGGCGCGCCGCGATCGCAGCACCCGAGTCGCGCGCAACCACGCCTTCCATGCCGGTGCCGACGAACGGCGCCTCGGCGCGAACCAGCGGCACCGCCTGGCGCTGCATGTTCGAGCCCATCAGCGCGCGGTTGGCGTCGTCGTTCTCGAGGAACGGAATCAGCGCCGCGGCGACCGAAACCAGCTGCTTCGGCGACACGTCCATGTAGTCGACCTTGTCGGGCGTGATCGGCAGCACTTCGCCGGCGTGACGGCAGACGATCAGGTCTTCGGTAAAGCGGCCGCGGTTGTCGAGCGGCACGTTGGCCTGCGCGACGCGGTAGCGGCCCTCCTCCATCGCCGAGAGGTAGACGACCTCGTCGGTGACGCGGCCGTCCTTGACCTTGCGGTACGGCGTCTCGACGAAGCCGTACTTGTTGACGCGCGCGAACGTCGCCAGCGAGTTGATCAGGCCGATATTCGGACCTTCCGGCGTCTCGATCGGGCAGATGCGGCCGTAATGCGTCGGATGCACGTCGCGCACTTCGAAGCCGGCGCGCTCGCGGGTCAGGCCGCCCGGGCCAAGCGCCGAGAGGCGGCGCTTGTGGGTGATCTCCGACAGCGGGTTGGTCTGGTCCATGAACTGCGACAGCTGCGAGGAGCCGAAGAATTCGCGCACGGCGGCGGCCGCAGGCTTCGCGTTGATCAGGTCCTGCGGCATGACGGTATCGATATCGACGCTCGACATGCGCTCCTTGATCGCGCGCTCCATGCGCAGGAGGCCGATGCGGTACTGGTTCTCCATGAGCTCGCCGACCGAGCGCACCCGGCGGTTGCCGAGATGGTCGATGTCGTCGATCTCACCCTTGCCGTCGCGCAGGTCGACCAGCGTCTTGATGACGGCGAGGATGTCTTCCTTGCGCAGCGTGCGATGGGTGTCGGGCGCATCGAGTTCGAGGCGCATGTTCATCTTAACTCGGCCGACCGCGGACAGGTCGTAGCGCTCGGCGTCGAAGAACAGCGACTGGAACATCGCCTGTGCGGAATCGAGCGTCGGCGGCTCGCCCGGACGCATCACGCGGTAGATGTCGAACAGCGCGTCTTCCCGCGTCATGTTCTTGTCGGCATGCAGGGTGTTGCGGATGTAGCCGCCGACATTGACGTGGTCGATGTCGAGCACCGGCAGTTCCTTGTAGCCCTGCTCGTTGAGCGCCTTGAGGAGCTTCTCGGTGATCTCCTCGCCGGCCTCGGCGTAGATCTCGCCGGTCTTGGTGTTGACGAGGTCTTCGGCGAGGTAATTGCCCGCCAGCTCCTCGTCGGACATGCGCAGCGCCTTCAGGCCCTTTTCCTGGAGCTGGCGCGCGGCGCGCACGGTGAGCTTCTTGCCGGCTTCGAGCACGACCTTGCCGGAGTCGGCATCGATCAGGTCGTTGACGGTCGAGTAGCCGCGGAAGCGGCTGGCGTCGAACGGCACGCGCCAGCCTTCCTTGGTGCGCTTGTAGGTGATCTTCTTGTAGAAGGTGGCGAGGATCTGCTCGCCGTCGAGGCCGAGCGCATACATCAGCGACGTCACCGGAATCTTGCGGCGACGGTCGATGCGCGCGAACACGATGTCCTTGGCGTCGAACTCGATGTCGAGCCAGGAGCCGCGATACGGGATGACGCGGGCGGCGAACAGCAGCTTGCCCGAAGAGTGGGTCTTGCCCTTGTCGTGATCGAAGAACACGCCGGGCGAGCGGTGCATCTGCGAGACGATGACGCGCTCGGTGCCGTTGACGATGAAGGTGCCGTTCATGGTCATGAGCGGGATGTCGCCCATGTAGACGTCCTGCTCCTTGATGTCCTTGACCGACTTGGCGCCGGTTTCCTCGTCGATATCGAACACGATGAGGCGTAGCGTCACCTTGAGGGGCGCAGCGAAGGTCATGCCGCGCTGGCGGCACTCGTCGACGTCGTATTTCGGCGGCTCGAATTCGTAGCGGACGAATTCCAGCATCGAGGTGCCCGAGAAGTCGGAGATCGGGAACACCGAGCGGAACACGGCCTGCAGGCCCTCGTCCGCGCGCCCGCCCTGGGGTTCGTCGACCATCAGGAACTGGTCATAGGACGCCTTCTGAACCTCGATGAGGTTCGGCATCTCGGCGACTTCCTTGATGTGTCCGAAGAACTTGCGAACGCGTTTGCGACCGGTGAATGTCTGCTGCGCCATCGTGGCCTCTCATCCTGCGTCGCCCCCGCCGGAGGGCGAACCTTCCGGATGCGCGGTTGTCACCGCCACCCGGGTTGAATTTTCGAACCCGTTTCGGTTGTCTGAAGCCCGATTCGGGAAACGCCGTCCCGATTTCGTTCTTCGAACCACCAAAACGCAAAACGACGCGCGGGGCGCCTACCGCACCCGCCCGTCAAAACCATTTATTTCACGGACTGCAAAAAGCCCGAAATCTGACCGTCTCCCAACGGGCTTGCGCCGGGACCGCTGCCGCCCCGCCGTCGCGCCGTGTTTTCCTGCTGCCGACCCGATATGGGACGGCACACGTGAAGATTCGAGGGGTAACCCCGCGAATCCCCACACTTTTCTGTGTACAACGCGCCCCGGGATGCCCCGAAGCACGCTTCTTGCACTTGATACGGGCCACCCGGCTCCGGATCTAACGCGATTACTTGAGCTCGACCTTGGCGCCAGCCTTTTCGAGCTGGGCCTTGATCTTGTCGGCTTCTTCCTTGTTGACGCCTTCCTTGACCGGCTTCGGAGCGCCTTCGACGAGGTCCTTGGCTTCCTTCAGGCCCAGGCCCGTGATGGCGCGGACTTCCTTGATGACTTCGATCTTCTTGTCGCCGGCGGCGGCCAGCACGACCGTGAACTCGGTCTTCTCTTCAGCCGGCGCGGCAGCAGCGCCGCCACCACCGGCGGGGCCGGCAACCGCGACCGCGGCAGCGGCGGACACGCCCCACTTTTCTTCGAGGAGCTTCGCCAGTTCGGCGGCTTCGAGCACGGTGAGGCTCGAGAGGTCGTCGACGATTTTCTGCAAGTCAGCCATTGATCTGTTTCCTTAAAGCGTTTGGTTCGAACCAGGTTGATGTATTGCGAAGGGTCAGGCCGCTTCGCCCTTTGAGGCATGAGCCTGAATGACGCGCGCGAGCTTGGCCGCGGGAGCGTTCGACAGCTGGGCGATCTTGGTCGCGGGCGCCACGAGCAGGCCCACGATCTTGGCGCGCAGTTCGTCGAGCGAGGGCAGCGAGGCAAGCGCCTTCACGCCATCGACATTCAGGACGGTTTTGCCCATCGAGCCGCCGAGGATGACGAACTGTTCGTTCGCCTTGGCGAATTCGATGGCAACCTTCGGCGCGGCGATCGGATCGTTGGAAGTGGCGATCACGGTCGGCCCCTTCAGCAGGGAACCGATGCCGGCGACGTCAGTGCCTTCAAGAGCAATTTTGGCGAGACGGTTCTTCGAGACCTTCACCGATGCGCCCGCCTGCTTCATCTGCATGCGCAGCTTCTGCATCTGGGCCACGGTGAGGCCGGAATAGTGGGCGACGATGGCAACGCTCGTGGTCTTGAAGACCTCGTTGAGCGCTACGACCGCGTCCTTTTTTGCCGCTCTTTCCACAGCAAGCTCTCTCCGGTTGGCGGCCTTTGCCCGTCCTGGGCAGGACCACCGGGTTGCACCCGCCGTCCCGCCCGTCACCTGACCGGGCGCAAGGTCCCGGACGACACGAAGGGCAAGACGACATTTTAAGCCTGCCCTCCCGAAGCCTTTGGGGCCGCGGGGTGTCGAGGTTCGAACCAAACTCAAATCCACGCCGCCTGGAGGGCTAGCGTGAACCAAAAATCCGGTCTTCACCCGTCTATGCAGGCCATACGATTAAGCCGTTGAAAAACTTTACGTTTATCGCGGGCGCCTGCAGTCTCGGACAGGATCGAGGTCATCAGTCAGACTGAGACCCCTGCCCGATTCCACCGCAACGAAGGTTCCTCTTCCTTTCGAGCGAGCCAAACGGTCGTTCGAAAAGAACTTTCTCCTGTCGTCACGGCATGTTGGAATGCGAGCACGAACACGCCAGCTAGCGCCAGCGCGTCCGGAAGGCGGGTATGTATCCGCTTCCGCCCGGCTTGCCAAGAGCAAAAATTAGACCAGTTGGCGCGTCAACGTGGCGCGGAACTCAGGCCATCTAGGGGCCGTCCTCCCGCCATCTCAGGACGTCGAGGTCGCGGCGCGCGCTGCCGCGGGTTGAGAGCGCCGCCTGGCAAGGAGCCACGAGGCCGCTGCGCCGGCCCAAACCACGATCAAGCCGATAAAGGACAGCAGACTCAGCCAATCCGCGATCTTCTGGCTGGCCGGCAACTCGAACGGGAACGGCCGGTACGCAAGGAACGCCTTGGCGGCGTCGAACTGCGTGACCTTGAAGTGATCGCCGGGCTGACAGTTGTTCTCCTTGGGGTAGATGTAGCAGGCCGGATTCTTGACGTTGAGGAGGTCGCCGATCGGCGTCAGCATCGGGCCCGGCTGCAGCGGCGCCCGCTTGAACTTCTCGAGCTGATAGCCGAGCAGCGGCTGGTAGCAGAAGGCCTGCGAACGCCCCGCAACCATCGCGTCATTGCGTCCCCCGCCCGGGACATCGGCCGGGGTGCCGGTGCTCTGGACGTCGCTGACCTGCGAACGGGCATAGGCCGCCTCGATCCGCCCGATGCTGTAGCCGAACTGCGGCTCGAACGACCGGTTGATGGCGAGTTGCTGGATCAGCAGGACGCCAACACCGGCCGCCGCAAGCGCCGGCCGGCCGTATCGCTGGAACGAAGACGGAAGCCTGATGTGATCGAGCGCAAGCGCGGCAAGCACGACCGCGACCAGCATATAGGCGCTGAAGAAGCGAACGAGGTTGCTGCTGCTGCCGAAATACGGAAGACTTTTCAAGAACGCGTTCCAGGCGGGTTCGTACCAATTGAGCAGAACCGGAACGATCAGCAGCAATGCGGTCGCCACCAGCGCAACCACCGTCCCCCTGTGCAGGCCGGTGATCTGCTTTCGCAGCGTCTTGAACAGCGCCGCCTGCACCACGACCGCCCCGATCAGCAGGAGCGGCACGACGGACACGCCGCTGTCGAATTCGTGGCGATCGACGAGCCAGGTCGAATTGGCGATGATCCCCGGCGCATCGCCGGGGACTGAGAAAAAGACAGTCTGGATCGCCATCTTGAATGTCGCAAACAGGCCGGGGATGCCGGGCAGCGGATAGAAGTCACGCGGCAGGTTCGACAGCAGCGCAAATTCGGAAACCAGCTTGCCGGCCGAGAGCAGCAGCGCCCCGACGCCGGCGCCGGCAAGCGTCAGCCACGGCGTCAGCCGTTGCCCGAACAGCAGGCCATGAATCAGGATCAGCGCAGCCACGGTGATCAAGACCGGCGGGATGCCGTGAATCATGCCGGCCTGGAACATGTAGGCAAGACAGGCTGCCGCGATCGAGACACGGACTGCGACCGACCTCAGCGAGCCGTAGGAATCGGAGCCGACGGGCAGGATCACCGCGAGCAGCACCGGCGTGAGTGCCATCGGATGAAACGTTAGATGCCCGACCAGCATCCGCGAAATGAAGAAGCCGTTGAAGAGGAAGAGCACGCCCGCCAGAAAGGCTGCGGACTGCGAAACGAGGAACGCGCGCCGCGTCAGCCAGTATGTGCCCGCAAAGCCGATCAGCGAGAACAGGATGAAGGTGCCCTGCACCGCCGTCATCGGCGATACCAGGAACGAGATGAACTGCGGCACCGAATAGAAGGGAACGTTCGGATCGGAAAAGAACGGGAAGCCGGCGCATTGGCTCGGAGAGAACCAGGGGATCTCGAACAGCCCGTTACGCAGGTACCAGTAGTAGCCGGTCAGAAGGTTCGGGAAGAACAGCGAATAGTCGGGCCCCACCAGATTGCCATTGAGGGGCAGGAACTTCAGATAGGCCGCCAGGAAAACCGCCCAGATAACGGCGCATGCAGCGTAGAAGGCGAGGCTTTCCAGCGTGCCGCGCTGGAAATAGCCGCCCTCCAGCCGATCAAAACTGAAACCCGCCGGCTTGTCCGTCTGTCCTTGCATCGTCGGCTCACCCATGCCCCGTCAAACAGGCGACTATAGGTGGCGGTGTGCGACGGCCTTATTAAACCGGCCCGCAGAATCGCAGGATGGTAGAGCGCGGCGAAACCGATCGCCCTCACGCGCGCGGCTTTGATGGGTTTCGCTGCGCTCTACCATCCTACGATTTTCCGAATCTTCCTCTTGACAATTACGTAAATCAGAACTACTTTACCCCCAGCCCGCGCCGCCACGAGGGACGATGCGCGATCGTCACGCAGCGTGGCACGGGTTGCGATGGACGCCTGCCGCGTCAGTGCGATGCAAATCGTGCGGACGAAAACGCGGCAGCGTACGGCGAAGTCGTGTGGTCCTGGCGCCGCGACCCTGGCGTCTATCCCTGCCGGCCCGTGCTGGCAGGGCAACGGTGACAACAAAGGCCGCTCACCGGGGAGAGTACGTATAAGCCGTAAAGCCATTGCGCGGGGAAAGCCGGGATGTCTCGGCTGTACCTGTCAAATCCGTGTGCATTCTTTCCACCAATTCAGCACACGGCAATGCGGGTGCATCCGGCGCCCGGCTTTCCCTGCGCCCTCCATCGAAGAGGGGCAAACGAAGTTGCAAAACTCAGGCAAAATCACGCCGTGAGAACGAACCTCCATGTGAATGCCCGGCACAAGGCCGCGCCTGAGGAAAACCAATGGCGTGCCTCGAATGAAAAGGGCGGGATCGGATGTCCGATCCCGCCCTTCGATTCTCTTGCCTGACGGCTGCGCGTCAGTCGTGCAGCGTATTCGGCTCGATCTTCACGCCCGGTCCCATGGTGGAGGAAACCGCGACGCGCTGGATGTAGGTGCCCTTGGCACCGGCGGGCTTGGCCTTGGAGACCGCGTCCGCGAGCGCCTTGACGTTCTGCACCAGCTTCTCCTCGGAGAACGAGGCCTTGCCGACGCCGGCCTGCACGATGCCGGCCTTCTCGACGCGGAATTCGACCGAGCCGCCCTTGGCGCCCTTCACGGCGGAAGTGACGTCCATGGTCACGGTGCCGATCTTCGGGTTCGGCATCATGCCGCGCGGGCCCAGCACCTTACCGAGGCGGCCGACCAGCGGCATCATGTCGGGGGTGGCGATACAGCGATCGAAATCGATGTTGCCGCCCTGCACCTTCTCCACCAGGTCTTCCGCGCCGACGACGTCGGCACCGGCAGCCTTGGCTTCCTCCGCCTTGGCGCCGCGCGCGAATACGCCGACGCGCAGCGTGCGGCCGGTGCCGTTCGGCAGGTTGACGACGCCGCGGACCATCTGGTCGGCATGGCGCGGATCGACGCCGAGATTCATCGAAATCTCGATGGTCTCGTCGAACTTGGCCTTGGCGCGCTCCTTGACCATCTTGATGGCCTCGGTGAGCGGGTAGAGCTTTTCACGATCGACGCCTTCGCGGGCGGACTTCAAACGCTTTCCGATTGTCATGGCGCCTTACCCCGCAACTTCCAGACCCATCGAACGGGCGGAGCCCTCGACCATCTTCATGGCCGATTCGATGGTGTCGCAATTCAAATCCTTCATCTTCTTCTCGGCGATCTCGCGCACCTGCGCTTTGGTCACCTGGCCGGCCTTGTCGCGGCCCGGCGCCTTGGAGCCGGATTCGATCTTGGCGGCCTTCTTGAGGAAGAAGGACATCGGCGGCGTCTTCATCTCGAAGGTGAAGGACCGGTCCGCATAGATGGTGATGATCACCGGGATCGGGGTGTTCTTCTCTTCCTTCTGGGTCTGGGCGTTGAACGCCTTGCAGAACTCCATGATGTTGAGACCGCGCTGACCAAGCGCGGGACCGATCGGAGGCGACGGGTTCGCCGCTCCGGCCGGCACCTGAAGCTTCAGGTATCCGGTCACTTTCTTTGCCATTTACTGCTCCTGTTCTGCCGGCGAGCCGGCGGTTTCAGGTTCCGTGGTACGGACCGGACGGCTGGCGACCGCCCTTTCCTCCCACGACCTCTCTCCTATACGCGAAGATCGCTCCGCGCACAGCCTCGATCAGACCTTCTCGACCTGACCGAATTCCAGTTCCACCGGGGTCGCGCGGCCGAAGATCGACACCGCGACCTTCACGCGCGAACGCGCCTCGTCGATTTCCTCGACCACCCCCGAGAACGAGGCAAACGGGCCATCGGCCACGCGGACGTTCTCGCCGATCTCGAACGACACCGACGCCTTCGGCCGTTCCACGCCCTCCTGCACCTGATGCAGGATGTGCATGGCTTCCTTTTCCGAAATCGGCATCGGCTTGTTTTCCGCGCCGAGGAATCCGGTCACCTTGGGCGTATTCTTGATCAGATGAAACGCCTCGTCGGTCAGCTTCATCTTCACCAGCACATAGCCCGGAAAGAATTTGCGCTCGGTATCGATCTTGCGGCCGCGGCGCACTTCCTGGACCTTCTCGGTCGGCACCAGCACCTGCTCGAACAGCTCTTCCAGCCCGCGCTGCTTGGACTGCTCACGGATCGATTCAGCGACCTTCTTTTCGAAGTTCGAATAGGCGTGAACGATATACCAGCGCGTGTCCATGAGTTGAGTGCCCATCAGTGGATGCCCAGTACGAGGGTAACAAGATAGCGGATCACCTGATCCGCCAGGAAAAAGAAAATGGACGCGAGCGCCACCATCACGAAAACCATGATCGTCGTAATGGTCACCTCACGGCGGGTCGGCCAGGTGACCTTGCCGGCCTCGGAACGCACTTCCTGCAAAAACTTGAACGGGCTCGCCATTACTATCGATCCAAGGGCCGTCGCGGGACGATGTTGATTTCAGGGAATCCCGAGCAGCCGATATCGACCCAGCCCTCGTTCGGAAGGTTGAGCCGTAAAACAAGCTCGATTGTTCGGGGAATTCTTGGCCGCGCCGGAGATCCGAAAAACGGGCCGGCAGCAGGTGGCCGGTATCTACTGTGTCGCCAGGCAAAGGTCAAGATATGGGCGGGGCGGATTTCCTGGCCGCCCCGCCCCGATACCCCCGATTTCAATGGGTTAGGCGATTGCGGAAGGTCAATACCGCCGTTGCGGCGTTATGCAACATGGGCCACGCTGGACAACCGGAAGCCTCGATGCACGCTATGGTTCTCGCCGCCGCCGGGGCGGCCCTCGTCATGCAGGAACGGCCGGAACCGGTGCCCGGCGAAGGCGAGGTGCGGGTCAGGGTAAGCGCCTGCGGCGTCTGCCGGACCGATCTGCATGTCATCGACGGCGAATTGCCCGACATTCGCTATCCGATCGTGCCCGGGCACGAAGTGGTCGGCCGCATCGATGCGGTAGGGCCCGGTGTCGCCGATCTGGCGCCCGGCATGAGGGTCGGCGTGCCCTGGCTCGGCTGGACCTGCGGCCACTGCTCCTATTGCGCCAGCGGCCGCGAAAATCTCTGCGACCGCCCGCGGTTCACCGGCTACACCCGCGACGGCGGATTTGCCACGCATCTCGTCGCCGACGCCCGCTACTGTTTTCCGCTCGGCGAGGCGGGCGACGATACCGCGCTCGCTCCACTGCTTTGCGCCGGCCTGATCGGCTGGCGCTCGCTGGTGATGGCGGGCGACGGCAGGCATATCGGCATCTACGGTTTTGGCGCGGCCGGCCACATCGTGGCGCAGGTTGCGCGATGGCAGGGCCGCTCGGTCTATGCCTTCACTCGCAAGGGCGATGCGCAGGCGCAAGCGCTGGCGCGCTCGCTCGGCGCGGTCTGGGCCGGCGCGTCGGAAGATGCGCCGCCGGGCCCGCTCGATGCCGCGATCATCTATGCCCCCGTCGGGGCGCTGGTACCGCTCGCGCTGCGCGCCGTACGCAAGGGCGGCCGCGTGGTTTGCGCCGGCATCCACATGTCGGACATTCCGTCCTTTCCCTACAGCATCCTCTGGGAGGAGCGGCAGCTCGTCTCGGTCGCCAACCTCACCCGGCAGGACGGTCGCGACTTTCTCAAGGTGGCCGCCGAGGCCGATATCAGGACCCACATCACGGCATTCCCGCTGCGAGACGCCAATGAGGCACTGGCGCAACTGCGCGACGGCAAGCTGGTCGGCGCGGCGGTGCTGCGGCCATGACCGTAGGATCCACCGCATCCGGTCAGGAAGACGTGCTGGCGTTTCTCGCCGCGGGCGCCGGCAGCGGCGCGCCCGCAAGGCGCATCGATACCCACATTTCGATCGTGTTCCTTGCTCGGGATCGCGTGCTGAAGGTCAAGCGCGCGGTCAGGCTGCCCTTCCTCGACAACTCCGGGCTCGACCAGCGCAAGCATTGCTGCGACGAGGAACTCGCCGTCAATGCGCGCAACGCGCCCGATATCTATCGCCGGGTTGTGGCGATCACGCGCGAGGCGGACGGGTTTGCGCTCGACGGCAAGGGACCGGTCGTCGAGTGGGCGGTGGAAATGGCGCGGTTCGACGAGAGCCGTACGCTGGATCACCTCGCCGCGGCGCGCGCCGTCCCGGCCGGCACGGCGGATGCACTGGCGAAGACGATCCATGCCTCCCACGCCGGCGCTCCGGTCGCCGACGGCAAGCAATGGCTCGCCTCGATCGCGACCATCATCGACCGCAACACCGGCAAATTCCGCGAACAACGCACGCTGGCGGCCGGCGACGTCGATCGGCTGCATGAGTTCAGCCACCGGCACCTGCGCGACCATATGCCGTTGCTGCAACGGCGCGCCGACGCCGGCCTGGTCCGCCGCTGCCACGGCGATGCGCATCTCGCCAATATCGTCATGATCGGCGACAGACCGGTTCTGTTCGATGCGATCGAATTCGACGCGTCGATGGCGACGACGGACCTGCTTTACGATCTCGCCTTCCCGGTGATGGATTTCCTGCATTTCGGCGATGCCGAGGCGGCGAACCGCCTGTTCAACGGCTACCTGCAATCCGGCTGGCGCGAGCATGGCGATGCGCTGCGGCTGCTGCCGCTGTTTCTTTCGATGCGCGCCGCGGTCCGCGCGCTGGTCTCGTTCACGAAACACGAGCTTCGCCCTGACGATCCCGACTGCCTCGCCGACGCGGCATCCTATTTTGCCCTGGCGCTGCACCTGATCGCACCGGACAAGCCATCCCTGATTGCGATCGGCGGGCGCTCGGGGACCGGCAAGAGCGTGCTGGCGCGCAGCATCGCGGGCCGGATTGCGCCGGCGCCCGGTGCGGTGCTGCTGCGATCGGACATCATTCGGAAAGAGCTGGCCGGCGTCGATGCGCTGACGCGGCTGCCCGCGAGCGCCTACACGCGCGAAAGCTCGGACGCCGTCTATGGCGAGATGTTCGCCCGTGCCCGCCAGGTGCTTGCGCAGGGCCACTCGGCGACCCTCGATGCGGCCTTCCTGAAAGCGGCCGAGCGAACGACCGCCGCACAAATCGCGGACGCTGCCGGTGTGGCTTTTTGCGGCATCTTTCTTGACGCCGCGCCCGACGTCCGCCTGCAGCGCATCGGCCTCCGCCGCGGCGATGCCTCGGACGCGACGGAAGCGGTCGCGTTGAGCCAGGAAACGATTGACCTTGGCGCGGTCGACTGGAAGATCGTCGACGCCTCCGGTACACCGGACCAAACGCTGGCGCGCGCCGCGCTGCTGCTGCCGCCGTGTCAGCGTTGCAGTACGTATTCGCCCGGCGCATCCGCGAGCGCGTCGTGCTTCGGGCCGCCCATCGGCGGCGGCGCAACGGGCGAGCCGGAATGATCGCTCAGGAAATGCATCCACTCCGGCCACCACGATCCCTGGTGCCGCGGCGCATGACGCAGCCATTCGTCGGGACCGAGATAGGGCGCGTCGGCATCCTTGCCGAGTATCTGATAGGAGTGCCCCTCCTCGCCCGGCGGCGCGACGATGCCGGCATTGTGGCCGCCGCTCGCCAGCACATAGGTGATGTCGGCGTCGGCAGCGAGGTGATGGATCTTGTAGGTGGAACGCCACGGGGCGACATGATCGCGCTGCGTGCCGACCACGAACATCGGCGCGTGCAGGTTCGACAGCGAGACCAGGTCGCAGCCGGCATGGTATCGGCCCTCCGCCAGATCGTTGTCGAGGAACAGCCGTCGCAGATATTCGGAATGCATGCGGTAAGGCATCCGCGTCGCATCCGCATTCCACGACATCAGGTCGTTCGGCGCGGAGCCCTCGCCCATCAGGTAGGCACGGATCGCGTGCGACCAGACCAGGTCGTTGGAGCGCAGCATCTGGAAGGCGCCGGCCATCTGCTCGGTGCCGAGCACGCCGCGCTCCCACATCATGTCTTCGAGAAAGGCGACCTGGCTCTCGTTGATGAACAGCGTCAGCTCGCCGGCCTCGGTGAAATCGGTTTGTGCCGCCAGCAAGGTCAGCGAGCACAGGCAATCCGGCCGCGCCGTGGCGAGATGGGCGGCGTCGATCGAGAGCAGCGTGCCGCCCAGGCAATAGCCGGCGGCATGGATCGGCTGCCCTGGTACGATCGAGTTGATGGCGGCAATCGCCGCTTCTATCCCGAGCTGCCGATAATCTTCCATGCCGAGTTCGCGGTCTTCCTCCGTCGGATTGCGCCAGGAGATCACGAAGACGGAAAATCCCTGCCCGACCAGGTAACGCACCAGCGAATTATGCGGCGACAGATCGAGGATGTAGTATTTCATGATCCACGCCGGCACGATCAGCACCGGTTCGGGGCGGACCTGCGCCGTCTGCGGCGCATACTGAATGAGTTCGATCAGCCGGTTGCGATAGACCACCTTGCCGGGCGTGGTCGCGACATCCTTGCCGACCGCAAACGGCCTCGCGGCACCGGGCCGCACCGCGCCCGACAGCGCGGACGCATCCTCCCACCAATTATGCAAGCCGGCGACGATATTGCCGCCGCCGGACTCCAGCGTCTTGCGCAATACTTCGGGATTGCTGAAGGCAAAATTGGATGGCGCCACCATGTCGAGACACTGGCGCGTGGCGAAATCGGCAATCGCCGCGTTGGATTGCGACAGCCCTCGCACGCCGGATGCGGCCGAGTGCCACCACTGCTCGGTGAGCAGGAATCCCTGCGCCATCATGTTGAAGAGCGGCAGTTCCCAGTCGGGCGCGGCGAACCGACGGTCGGCTGGCGCGGGCGCCACGATCGACCAAGGCGCGAACTTCGCAGTTGGAAGGAACAGCGCTTCGGCGAAACGACCGGCGCTGCGCACGGCTTCGTCTGCCAACGCAAGCTGCTTGCCGGGCGACGCCGCCAGATGCAGCTGCCAGTCGGCAAAGGCGAGCGCCAGCGCCGCGGGCGAAACGCCGCCGGTGAAGCGCGCGATCGTGGCATGCACCGCGCGGTCGATCGTTTCCGGGATCGATGGCGGAGCCGGCGTTGTCACCGGACATGGCGCCGCGTGGGTGACGGCGACCGGCGCTGGAAACGGCACGACCTCGGTTGCGGACTGCGACTTCATCAGCGCACCTCTCCGCCAAATCGGACGACGGCCTGGGCGTGCGCGATGTCGGCTGGCGTTGCGCCGGTTCTGCTCATTGTCGTTTCCCGTTCTCGAATTGCCGTCGCGACAGGCGACTGCGTCCATGCATGCAATTTAGGCCTTTGGCGCCGCCGCCGTTTGATTTGGCTCAACGCAGCGTCTGCCGGCAGGCCTAAAAGAAAGTCGGACGTGCAAACTTCCCGAATGGAGAGGCACATGTACAAGAATGTTCTTGTCAGCATTCCCACCGAGTGTTCGCCGCAGCCGGTCATCGATGGCGCGATCTCGCTGGCGGCGCGCCACCAGGCGCAACTCGACGCCGTATCGGTCGGCTATGAGTCTTCCAACATGCCGCTGGTCGCCGAGGGCGGGGCCGCGGTCGCCGCCATCTTCGAGGTCGAGCGTGAAAGGGCGCTGGAGCGCGCCCATGCCGCCCTCGCCATGTTCGAGACGGAAGCCAAGCGCGCCGGCCTCGCTCATTCCAGCCGTGCCATCGGCGCACTGCCGGGCGAAGCCGCGGCAACGCTCGGCGCCGCGGCGCGGCTCTATGACCTCGCCATCGTCCCGCAGCCGGACTTCGAGCGCGACGTATTTGACAACGTGTTGTCCCAGGAAATCCTGTTTCAGTCGGGCGGCCCGGTGCTGTTCATGCCCTACACCTTCAAGGGTGCGTTTCACACCAACCGCATCGGCATCTGCTGGGACGGCAGCCGGCTTGCCGGCCGCGCCGTGCGCGACGCCATGCCGCTGCTCGAGCAGGCCGAGGCGATCACGATCATCACCATCAATGCCGGCACGAGCGTTCCGGCCGACGCCTCGGCCGCGCATCTGGAGCGCTATCTCTCGCGGCTGAATGTGCCGACGGAGGTCGACAACCTGACGGCCGGGAAGGCCGACGTCCAGCCGAGCATCCTGTCGCTCGCGTTCGACGGAAGCCTCGATCTGCTTGTCATGGGCGGCTACGGGCACTCCCGCCTGAAGGAAACCATGTTCGGCGGCGTCACCCGGGAAATGCTGGAGTCGATGACCGTCCCGACCCTGATGACGCACTGAGGCACCCGCGTCGGAAGAAGGGAAACCACATGCTGGCCTGGATCATCCGTTGCCTCCTCTTCCTCGCGGCACCGATCGCCGCGCTGTTCGTTTCGCGCGACGCGCTCAACTTTGGCATCATCGAGATGCTCGTCGCGGTAATGCTGATCGTCCTCGCTGTCCTTGCGGCGGCCGCATGGACATTGCGAAAACCCGCGGCCGTCGATCGCACCCGAGAGTAAATCCCCGATGCCACTCTTCGAGATCAGATACATCAAGAAGCTCTGCGACGATTCAGGTCACGAGCACGACACCTGCCAGAACGTGGCCATGGTGGAGGCGCCGAGCGCGCACGAAGCATTGCGGCTGGCGGAGGCGCAGGTCTGCGGCAGCCGGCAGTTGTCCGACTGGACCATGTTCGCCGACACGGTCGAGCTGCGTACGACAGGCCCGCTCGGCACCGTCGCCCATGGCTAGCCGGGGGCGGCCGGATTTTTCGCGCGGTGCGTGCAAGCTTTGGGCTAAGTGATTGAAAAGATGGCAGGAGTGGCAGGGCTCGAACCTGCGACCCCCGGTTTTGGAGACCGGTGCTCTACCAATTGAGCTACACTCCTGCAGGGAACCAGGCGTTGCCGCCGGTTCGTGCCGTTTCAAGCATAGGCCATGCCCGAATTGCAAGTGCGAAGCGACTAACCTGCCCTATTCATTCAATTCCTTCTGCGCCACACTCCCTTCCAACCAACAAGAGCATCGGGAGAGACCATGAACGCGCAGACCGCCGCCCTCAAATCAGCCGCCCTGCAAACGCCGTCCTTGCCGCAGGCCAAACCGGAGGCGATCGGGCTCTCCGGCGCGCGGCTGCAAAAGCTGTCGGACGCGTTCAAGCGCGAAGTCGACAAGGGCACGCTGCCCGGCGCCACCATGCTGGTCGCGCGCCGCGGCCAGATCGGCTGGTTCGACGCCGTCGGCAAGCAGAATCCGGCTGCCGCCGCGCCGATGGCGCACGACACGATCTTCCGCATTTTCTCCATGACCAAGCCGATCGTCTCCGTCGGCATCATGCAGCTCCTGGAGGACGGCCACTTCCTGCTCAACGACCCCGTCGCCAAATTCATTCCGGAATTTGCCGAGACCAAGGTCGGCGTCGACAATGGCGGCAAGCTCGAGCTGGTGCCCGTCAAGCGGCAGATGACGGTGCAGGACCTGCTGCGCCACACCTCGGGCCTCACCTACGACCACACCGGCAACGGACCGGTGCAGCAGCTCTACAAGGAATCGCGGCTGCGCAGCCGCAAGATCACCAATGCCGAGCACGCCGCCCTGCTCGCCGCCATGCCGCTGGTCTGCCAGCCCGGCGCGGAGTGGAACTACAGCCGCTCCACCGACGTCCTCGGCCGCATCATCGAGGTCGTCAGCGGCAAGTCGCTCGGCGCATTCCTCACCGAGCACATCCTCGCGCCGCTGCAGATGACGGAAACCGCCTTCTTCACCGGCGACGCGAATGCCGGCCGTCTCGCCGAGCCCTTTGCCAGGGACCCGTGGAACGGCGACGAGGTGAAGCTCTTCAACATGCTCGAGAAGCCCGCCATGGAGTCCGGCGGCGGCGGGCTGGTGTCGACCACCATGGACTATGCGCGTTTCTGCCAGATGCTGCTCAATGGCGGCGTGCTCGACGGCGTCAGGATCATCGGCCGCAAGACGCTGGAACTGATGGCATCCGATCATCTCGCCGCCCACGTCAGGATCAACGGCGACCTCGTGCCGGCCGGGCACCGCTTCGGCCTCGGTTTTGCGGTGCGCACCGAGCAAGGCATCGCGCCGTTCCTGGGATCGGCCGGGCAGTTCTTCTGGAGCGGCATGGCCGGCACGTTCTTCTGGATCGACCCGAAGGAAGAGCTGTTCGCCGTCTTCATGATGCAGGGCCCCGGCCAGCGCCAGTACACGCGCTCGCTGGTGCGCAACCTCGTATACGCAGCCGTGGAGTGAGCGCTGGAACGGTTCGCGCCAAGCGCGCCCTCTGATGCGCCATCGCGCATCAGAGTGATGCCCTGTCGCATCAGCTGATCGTCGCGCCGCCGTCGATCACCATGGTCTGGCCGGTCATGAAGTCGCCCGCGCTCGAGCCCATGAACACGGCGGCGCCGGCGATCTCGTCGGGAATGCCGATGCGCAGCAGCGGCGTTCGGGCGGTGGAAGCCTTCAGGTTCTCCGGATTGTCCCACAGCGCCTTGGCGAAATCGGTCTTGATCAGCCCCGGCGCAATGCAGTTCACGCGGATATTGTGCTTGCCATATTCGCAGGCGAGATTGCGCGCCAGTTGCATGTCGGCCGCCTTCGAGATCGCGTAGGCGCCGAGGATGGTCGAGCCCTTGAGGCCGCCGATCGAGGAGACGATGATGATCGAACCGTCTTTGCGCTCGATCATCTGCGGCACCACCATCGAAATCAGCCAGTTATTGGCGACGATGTTGTTGTCGAGGATTTTTCTGAACTGGTCGTCGGAGATGCCGCCGAGCGGGCCATAGTAGGGATTGGAGGCGGCGTTGCAGACCAGCACGTCGATCTTGCCGAAGGCGCGGTTGGATTCGTCGACGAGGTTTTGCAGGTTCTCCTTGGACGAGATGTTGGCGGCGACCGCCACCGCGGTGCCCTTGCCGAACTTGTCGTTGATCTCTTTCGCAACCTGGTCGCAGACATCGGCCTTGCGCGAGGAGATCACCACTTTCGCTCCATGCTCGGCCATGCGCTCGGCAATGGCACGGCCGATGCCGCGCGTCGAGCCGGTGATGACGGCGACCTTACCCTTCATGTCGAACAAGCTCATGCGTATCTCTCCCGATATCGGTCCGGCGATTTGCCGCCGGTTCGGTGTGTTATCTCAGGCCAGCTTGCTCGGCGCAACTTCCGGCCCGGCCGGCTGATGCATCGCCGCGTGCCTGGCGTCGGCCATCCAGGGCTGCTGGTTGACCATCGGCAGGCGCCAGACGCTGTGGCCGGGAGCTGCGAAATGATCGAGCCGCGTCACGGAGCAATTGTCGATGTCAAAGGCGAGCCCGCGCTCAGGCAATCCGCCGAGCGCAAGGCCAACCGCCGCCTTGATGGTGCCGCCATGCGCGACGGCGATGACGTCCCTGCCCGCCTCCTTCTCGGTGATCCGCTGGATCGCGCCGCAGGCCCGGTTGTAGAGATCCATGAAGCTCTCGCCGCCGGGCGCGGCCTCGTCGATGGCGGCGAACCAGTGACTGCCGGGCGGGCGGCTCGCCAGAAATTCCGCGCGGTTCATGCCCTGCCATTGGCCGAGATGCTGTTCGGCGAACGCCGCCTCGCGCGGCATGCTCGCAGGCTGCGGAAATCCGGCGGCCCAGATCGCTTCGGCGGTCTTGTAGGTACGCTGCAGATTGCTCGAATACCACGTCGCGCCGCGCGGCAGGATTTTCGCGACCGCCTCGAACACCTCGGTGTCGCCGCAGTCGCATTCGATGTCGGTCTGGCCGTAAATGTTGCCGCCATCGCTGCGCACCGGCGCGTGGCGAACCCACCACCAGCGTGTCACCACCACATCGGGCTTATTGGACATCGCACGCACCCTTCAATAGTGTCGCCCCACGATCAGTGTCGTCCTACGTCAGAGCACATGTCGTCTTCAAGTGACTTTGACGTTTGAAATCTTGTTTGAATTCCGCTGCGCGGCAAGCACGCGGGAAAACCGTCAGGGAGAAACTCATGGGCCGCCTCGAGGGCAAATCCGTCGTGATCACCGGCGCCGGCAGCGGCATCGGACGCGCGGCGTCGCTGCTGTTCACCAAGGAAGGCGCAAGGCTGATCGCGGTGGACAAGACCGAAGCCGTCAGGGAAACCGCGATGCTCGTGGCGGATGCCGGCGGCACGGTGGAGGCCGTGATTGCGGATGCCGGCAATGAAGCCGACGTGAAGGCCTTCATCGACAAGGCGCTGTCGAAGTACGGCAGGCTCGATGCGATCTGGGCCAATGCCGGCGTCAGCGGCGGACTGGTGCCGCTGTCGGAGCAAACGCCGGAGCACTGGCAGGAAGTGCTGCGGGTCAATCTGATCGGTCCGTTCCTCGCCATCAAGCATTCGATCCCGCACCTGACCAAGCAGGGCCACGGCTCCATCATCTGCACCGCATCGGTGGCGGGGCTGAAATCCGGCGCCAGCGGCCATCCCTACGGCGCGAGCAAGGCCGGCGTGATCAGCCTGGTGCAGACCACCGCCTACTCGCTGTCCGGCACCGGCGTCCGCATCAATGCGGTGTGTCCCGGCCTGATCGAAACCGGCATGACCAAGCCGGTGTTCGACCGCGCCAGGGAGCGCGGCACGCAGGACAAGATCGGCCAGCTCAATCCGCTCAAGCGCGCGGGGCAACCGCATGAGCTCGCGGCGATGGGATTGTTCCTGGCGAGCGACGAGGCGTCCTATGTCAACGGCCAGGCGATCCCGGTCGACGGCGGGCTGACCGCATCGATGCCGTACACGGGCAAGCCGATCTAGAGCACGATCCGGAAAAGTGTGAAGCGGTTTTCCGGAAAGATCATGCTCAAAAAACAACCTAAAGCGCGATGATGATCCATCCAGATCTCATCGCGCTTTAGCGCGCCGGTCGCTCGCCGTCGCTGCGAACGACGCGAGAGGCCTGCAGCATCATCGTAATGAACAGAGAAGCCACCCGTGGGTGGTCACCCTTGGGTGGCTTCTCCTTTCGAACCGGACGTTTCGCCTGGATCAGGCGGCGAGCGCGGCCTCTGCCTTCTTCTTGGCGCGGCGGCGAAGCGCGGCGACGACGCCGAGGCCGGACAGGAACATCGGCAGCGCAGCGGGCAGCGGCGTCTGCGCGACGTCGAGCGACACGTTGTCGAAGTACTGGTTGGTCACACCGCTCGCGGGAGCGAAGGCGCGGGTAGCCAGCAGCGTGATCGTGTGGCTGCCGGCGGACAGGCTGGTGGTGAAGCCCAGGGTGCTGCGCAGCGTGGTCGGCGTGCCGGCCGCGTTGACGAAGTCGTGCGAGTCCAGCAGGACGCCGTCGATAAGAACGCTCAGCAGACCGAGGTTGGAGACGGTGCTTCTGGTCCAGCCGGCGATATTGGCCGAGAACGTCGCAATGCCGTCAGCAGCCAGCGTGAATGTCTGAGTGACGCCGCCACCTTCCTGCGGGCCGTTGGGAACGAAGGACTTGGACCCGACGTTCAGGAACAAGGCGTTCGAAGCGCCCGTACCGGTGACGTCGAATGACCGCGTCGTAGCTTGCTCGTTCGTGGGCAAACCAACCGGCGGGCTCGGCGGATCGGTGATTGTGCCGTTGGCGGTGACAAACGAGGTCCAGCCGGTGACACCGTTTTCGAAATTGCCGTTGACAAGCACCGACGCGGCGTGCGCCGGAACCGCGATCGCTGCCAAAACCAACGCGACTGAAAGTTTCGTAGACAGGCTCTTGAACATATCTCAGCTCCCCATTCTGGTCGTAGAAACTCGCTTCTGCAAGTCAGAACAATCCTTAACGGCTGGTAATGAACGTTTGCCTTCGTGGGGATGAATTTTCAATGAAGTCTTGCGACCGTTCAATGAACCTTTCCCTTCCTCTTGGTGACCATTTCTTGACGCTCCAATTAGTTGCAGGCGTTGGCGCTCGCGCGCCAGTGACCTTTCAGAGAAGGTTTCCTTTCCTCGCGATGACCTCTTCTTGAACTGTCTCGCCGCCACACGCTGCCGTTGCAGGCACGATCGGCCATGGTTCTGATAAGCGGAAGCCCGGATTTGCCGCGCCGGTTTGCGCCCGGCTGGACATGCGATCGCCTTCTCACGGCGTGATTTTGCCTGAGTTCTGCAACTTCGTTTGGCCCTCTTCGATGGAGGGCGCAGGGAAAGCCGGGCGCCGGATGCACCCGCATCGCCGTGTGCTGAATTGGCAGAAAGAGTGCACACGGATTTGACAGGTACAGCCGAGACATCCCGGCTTTCCCCGCGCAATGGCTTTACGGCTTATACGCGATCTCCCCGGTGAGCGGCCTTTGTTGTCACCGTTGCCACGCTGCCACGGGGCTGCGTGGATAGACGCCAGGGTCGCGGCGCCAGGACCACACGACTTCGCCGTACGCTTTCCGCGTTTCGTCCGCACGATTTGCATCGCACTGACGCGGCAAGCGTCCATCGCAACCCGTGCCACGCTGCGTGACGATCGCGCATCGTCCCTCGTGGCGGCGCGGGCTGAGGCCGTTGATACCGCAAATCAGAATTCTGGTAAAGAGAAATATTTTCGATCCGGGGGCTTGACGGCTTTCGCGGGTGATTTGCCCGTCGTGCCGAAAATGTCACAGCCGGGCTTGCGCGCCGCTCAAACCTCGAGCCACTCCCTGCGGACGCCGGCATTGGCGGACAGTTCGGCCGGCGTGCCTTCGAAGACGATGCGGCCGTGACCCATGACGTAGAGACGGCGGGAGATCTTCAGTGCAATGGTCAGCTTCTGTTCGACCAGCAGGATCGCGGTGCCGCGCCGCGCGATCTCGTCCAGCAATTGGCCGACCTGTTCGACCAGCTTCGGCGCCAGCCCCTCGGTCGGCTCGTCGATGATGACGAGATCGGGGTCGCCCATCAGCGTTCGGCACATCGTCAGCATCTGCTGCTCGCCGCCGGAGAGCACGCCGGCGGGATTGTCCTGGCGCGCGCCAAGATTGGGAAACAGCGAGAAGACGTCGTCGAACTTCCAGCGCCCGAACACCCCGGCGCGCTTCAGGCCCAGTTCGAGATTCTGCCGCACGGTCAGTCCGGGAAATACCTGGCGGTCCTCCGGCACGTAGCCGATGCCGAGATGGGCGATCTGGTCGGGCCGCAGCCCGGCGATCGGTTTTCCCTTGAACGAAATCCGGCCGACCGGCGGCAGCAGTCCCATGATCGTCTTGCACGCGGTAGAACGGCCGACGCCGTTGCGCCCCAGCAGGCTGACGATCTCGCCCTGGTCGACCTGCAGGTCCACGCCCTGCAAAATGTGGCTCTTGCCGTAGAACGCATGGAGGTCGCTCACTTCGAGCATCATGCTGCCAGCGTCCCCAGATAGGCTTCCTGAACGGCGGCATTGCCGCGGATGGCGGCAGGCGTATCGGAAGCGATCACCTGGCCGTAGACCAGCACGGTGATCCGGTCGGCAAGGCCGAAGACCACGCTCATGTCGTGCTCGACCATGACCAGCGTCTTGCCTTCGGACACCGAGCGGATCAACGCCACCGCGCTTTCGGTCTCGCTGTGGCTCATGCCGGCGGTCGGCTCGTCGAGCAGGATGATCTCGGCGCCGCCGGCAATGGTGATGCCGATCTCCAGCGCGCGCTGTTCCGCGTAGGACAGCAGGCCGGCCTGCAGGTCGCGGCGGCCGGTGAGCCTGAGCAGTTCCAGCAGGCGATCGGCTTCGCGATTGAGCTCGGCCTGCCGCGCGAGCAGGTTCCAGAACGAGTAGCGATAGCCGTGCGACCACAACAGGCCGCAGCGGATGTTCTCGAACACCGTCATGCGCGGGAAGATCGACGTTATCTGAAAGCTGCGCGACAGGCCGAGCCGGTTGATCTCCTGCGGCGCCAGGTTCGCGATCGAACGTCCGTTGACCGCGATCGAGCCCGAGCTGATCGGAAAGCGTCCGGAGATCAGGTTGAACAAGGTGGTCTTGCCGGCGCCGTTGGGACCGATGATGGCGTGGCGTTCACCGCGCGGAATCGAGAGATTGACGTTGCGGATGATCTCCGTCCGGCCGAATCTCTTCTCGACGTCGCGCAGCTCGACAGCGGCTTCGCTCATGCCAGCGCCTCCTGCCGTTCGGCGCCGCCCGGCGACTCATCCCGCTTGGCGCCTTCGATCAGCTCGTCCCAGCGCAGGCGGAAATTGCGCGCTTCGCGCCGCAGCCACAGCGCACCGAGCACGAGGCAACCGACCGCAATCACCCATGGCATGGGCGCATTGGTGTCGATGAGGTGGCCGGCGATCGTGAACTTCTTGCCTTGCGCGGCGCCGATGGTGGTGAAGGAGGCGAGTTCGACCAGCAAAACGAATCCACCCAGCACCAGCAGCGCCCCCGGCAATGCCCTGGCATATGGCACCAGCAGTTCCCGCATCCGGCCGGCGCGCCAGATCGGCAAATGCATGTAGAGCAGCCCGATCAGGCCGCCGGGCGCATACATCACCATCACGATGAAGAGCACGCCGACATAAAGCAGCCACGCATTGCTGAGCAGGCTGACGCCGCTCTGCAGCAGCACCACCACGATGGTGCCGAGGATCGGCCCGAAGAACCCGCCGGCGCCGCCGATGTAGACGGCGAGCAGCGCATTGGCGGACTTCGCCGCCGAAACGGTGTCAAAGGTGACGATCTCGTAGATCAGCACGTACAGCCCGCCGGCGATCCCGGCGAAGAATCCGGACAATGTAAATTGAAACAGACGTATCATGCGCGGGTCGTAGCCGACGAACTGGGTGCGCTCGAAATTGTCGCGCCCGGCATTCGCCATGCTGCCGAGCGGCGTCTGGGTCTGCAGCTTCATCAGGATGGCGGCGATGAAGGCCCAGACCAGCACCAGGCAATAGACCTGCCACGGCGAGGAGTAGCTCAGACCCAACACGCTGGTACCCATGACGCGGTCGACATTGATGCCGCCCTCGCCGCCGAAGAAGGCCATGAACATCAGCGCGCAGGCGGAGACCAGTTCCCCGAGCCCCAGGGTGATCATGGCGAAGGCCGTGGCCCGCTGCCTGGTCGCAAGCCAGCCCAGCACAAAGCCGAAGAACAGCCCCCCGAAGCCGCCGGCGAGCGGCACCAGTTCGGGCGGCAGCCAGACCGTGCCGGCCTTGACCATGTTGACGACATGGGCGGCGCAATAGGCGCCGAGGCCGAACAGCACGGCATGCCCGAACGACAGCAGGCCCGCCTGCCCCATCAGCATGTTGTAGGACAAGGCGAAGATCGCCATGATGCCGATCTCGCTCATCAGCGTCAGCACAAAGCCGGAATGGCGTCCCTTCGTCCAGTCATAGAACAGGAAGGGCAAGGCGAGCAGGATGATGAAGGCGAGAAGCCAGGGCCAGTGACGTCGCAGCATGCTCATGTGTCACGCGTCCCCATCAGGCCACGCGGACGAAATACCAGCATCAGCACCATCATCAGGAACGGCAGCAACGCGCCGATCCGCGGCAGCGTGACCGTCAGCAGTTCGGAGAAGGGCGTGCTCGAGGTCACCGTGACGCCGAACCTGGCGAGGAGATCGGCGAGCGAGACGTCGAACACCACCGCGAAGGTCTGGATCAAGCCCATCAGGATCGCGGCGATGAAGCAGCCCGTCAGCGAGCCGAGGCCGCCGAACACGACGACGACGAAGACGATCGGCCCCATCGTGAAGGCCATGGCGGGCTCGGTGACCTGGTAGTTGCCGCCGATGACGCCGGCAAGCCCGGCAAGCGCCGTGCCGGCCGCGAACACCAGCGTGAAGATGCGCGGCACATTATGGCCGAGGGCGGAGGCCATCTGCGGATGGGTCAGCGCGGCCTGGATCACCAGGCCGACCCGCGTGCGGGTCAGGCCGAGCCAGATCGCGCCGAACATCAGCGCCGAGATCAGCAGCATGAAGCCGCGATAGGCCGGAAACTGCGTGCCGTAGACCTTGAACAGGGGGAAGTCGAGCGATGCCGGAATGCGATAGGGAACCGGCAGGAGACCCCAGGTCATCTGCACGCCCTTCTCGATGAGCAATGCGAGGCCGAAGGTAAAGAGCAGTTCGGCGATATGGCCGTTATGGTGCACGCGCCGCAGCCCCCACATCTCGATCATCGCCCCGATCAGCCCGCACAGCAGCGGCGCAATGATGAGGGCCGGCCAGAAGCCGACATACAGACTGATCGTGTAGGCAAAATAGGCGCCCAGCATGTAGGCGCTGGCATGTGCGAAGTTCAGGACGCCCATCATAGACAGGATGAGCGTGAGCCCGCTCGCCAGCATGAACAACAGCATGCCGTAGACGAGCCCGTTCAAAAGCGAAACGACGAAGACTTCCATTGACCCGGCCCTGCCCCACCCCGAGGAGACGACCCGCTCTCCGTCGGGAGAGCGGGCGGCGTTCGATCGGTCAGGAGGCTCCGGGACGCTTCATCTTGCAGGTGTTGGGCTGATCGATGTCCTTGGCGAGAACGGTCGCCGACGTCGCCCAGCCGAGGCCGGTGCCTTCGGCGTCGTACTTCACGCCCTTCTTGAAGGTGCCGACGAAGTACTCGCTGATGATCTGGTGATCATCCTTGCGCATCCTGGTGTCGAAGCCGAGGAAATCCTTGATCGGCATGTCCTCCATCGCGGCCGCGATCTTGGTCGGATCGACCGAACCGGCCTTGTTCACCGCCGCCTGCAGGTATTCGAAGATGGTGCGGAATCCGGCCGCCGTGAAGTCGAACTTGTGCTTGGCGCGGAAGCCTTCGGTGAACGCCTCGGCTTCCTTGTTGCCGATCTCCGGGGCGACGTTCTCGCTGTAGGACATCACCGAGAACACGCGGTTGTCGCCGCCGGCGCCGATCGCGGTCGGGCCACCCGCAAGATGCGCATAGAAGGTGTAGTAGCTCAGATCAGCGCCGGCATCGACGCCGGCCTTGATCAGCAGGTTCATGTCCGGACCCCAATTGCCGGTCAGCACCGCCTGCGCGCCGGCCGCATTGATCTTGGTGATGTAGGGTGCGAAATCCTTGACCTTGCCGAGCGGAATGAGTTCGTCGCCGACCACCTGGACATCCGGCCGCAGCCTGGTCAGGTAGTTCTTCACCTCGCGTTGCACCGACTGGCCGAACAGATAGTCCTGGTTGATCAGGTAGACCTTCTTGGTTTCCTTCGGCAGCGCGCGGACCATGACTTCCGCCTTCATGCCGGCATGGAGGTCGAAGCGGAAGTGCCAGAAGCTGCACTGTTCGTTGGTGAGCTCGGGCGCAACCGCGCCGCAGTTCAGATAGATGATGCGGTTGTCCGGATTGCGCTCGTTGTTCTTGTTGACGCCTTCGATCAGGGCGGCGGCAATGTTGGAGCCGCTGCACTGCATGATGAAGGGCATGTTCTGGTCGGTCGCGCTCTTGAGCGCAATCAGCGCATCCGAGGGCTGCGACTTGTTGTCGAACGGTACCAGCTCGAACTTCTTGCCGAGCGCGCCACCCTTCGAATTGATGTAGTCGATGATGTACTGCATCTGCTTCAGGTTGGCGTCGCCCACCTGGGCGAAGGGACCCGACAGCGGATCGGTGTAGGCCACCTTGATCGTCTGCTGTGCCGACGCCAGGCCGCCGCCGGCGGTCGCGAGCACACACGAAAATAACGCCGTCAACCAATTGACTGGCCGCATAGCCGTATCCTCCGAATTTGTGCCCGCTTGTTTTTGCGGTGCTGGAGGGAACGGTAACATGGGTTTTACGCGGACCGCCACAACGAACTGGCGGTTTCGGTCTGACCAGTTTTGCGCCAGGGCGCCGGCGGGAGGACGCCCGGGCACCATGCCGTGGTGCGGCAACCGCCTGACGATCGCACAACCTCCGGCGGCAGGACCGATGCTAATGGTCAAACGATCAAGTCGGGCGCAGCTGCGTCGATACCATGGAAAACACGCGGCGTTGGGAATTCTGCAAGCAGTCGAGCGTTGGACTAAACCGCGTTACTATACAAGAATAAGATCAACAGAGCCGTGTTCACCAACAGCCCTATGAGAATAGTTCCGATAGAACATCGCGACCAAACTTTGAACTTGCTGTCCGAAAAGTAGGTTTTAACCAGCAGAATGCCCAGCGCGATCACGCCCATGATCAACGCGCGGAAGGAGTCCTTAAGAAGCGGAGGCAAGCTACCCGGTAAGAAAATCTGATCGATGACCATCGAGGTTGGCGGTGGGTACACGCCACTCCACACTGCAATTCCATCGATGAGGATTGCCGCGATCAGGCTAATGATCCAAGTCAGAACGAAGAACATGCCCCACTTACGAACACGAACCATCGCATCAGACCGGCTATCTCTTACCAAGATAACAAATCCTGTAACAAACATGACTGCGGCAGACACGATGGTTCCAATAAAGCTGACAGCAACTCCTGCGTCTGCGCCAGCGACGATGTGCCTTGCCAGAGCAAAAATAAGGAGAACGCTCGCCAACGTTGCCACGTTTAGCGATATCTGCTCATTGGGAGCATCGATCTTATCCGGGCAAATACGCACGATTCTGAACACCTCAAGAAACTGAGTGACGCTGACCCCCAGCCCAGTCCAGTCAAAGGCCATCTAAATCTGCCAAAAATATGTTAATGATTGATTAACCAGTTCTGGTGTGTTGGGAAGGTTCCGAATCCCTGCTCGTTGATAACGACCGACGCCTGACGCGATCGGTTCAACGGAACAAAAAGTCCTATGCAAGCCGACGATCCGCTCGTCCGATAATGAAGTTCCGATCGAAGCGCTGAAAACTCGTGATTGATTTTGAATTGCGCGAACGTGGTCCCAGTAAACGGCAAATAGCGCGCTACCACATTATCACCCTGAGTTCGCATAACATCCTCGAACTGGAACGATGATACGACCGCCCGATCGTTGGTCCGGGCACAACCTGCTTCTCGCGGGTACTTGAAGTGGAAGTCTTCAAGTGTTGAGTTGACCCCACCGGCGACCGGGTCGTGAAAATCAATATATGCATTGAGCCTAACCTGTCTGCTGATCTCTGCCCGTCCTCGCGGCTCGCAGCTGTTAGTCCCTCGATCTATCGCACGCCGATAGACGTCGACGTAGTTCGTCCTAGCGTTTGCATTCGCAATCTTCAGCGAAACTCGCGCTGCGATTGCACCTGCCGGAGCTTCAGGCCGGTTGGTGAAGTAGGCGAGATAAACTTCATTAATTTGACTCGGCACCACAATCGGCGAGCCAGCCGAAGCGGCAATCCAACTTGCCTTTGCTAGGCGTTCCGTCGCGTACATCATCAATCCGTTTGAGGCCGGCATCTTGCGCTGCGCGAGAAATGTCTTCGCCGCGTCGCAAATTTCGTCAGCCGACACCCCAGACGGATACTGCATCATGGCTAGAGCGAGACCGACTCTGCCAGTCCATTTTGATAGATTAGTCAAATCCATTTGCGTGCGCCCCATATCTCCATCAACGCTAAAGTGTCATAATAGCATGGGATTTATTGAAATCTATAGTTGCTTATGTGACACGCAAACTAACCTGATCGCAAAAAGACGGGGCACCAAACGAACTATGCTCGCTCGCCTAACGATCACACCCCTCCGGCGGCAGAGCCGGCGTGTTGGCTGCCAGCAGGCGGTGACGGACGCGCTCGCGGTAGAGGCCCGACAGCACGATGATCCCCGCCCCCAGCAGCATGAAGACGTCCGCCGACTCTGACTTCGTGATGGTGTCGTTCAGGGTGAAGGACGCCATGGCCGCGGCAATCAGCAGGCTTCCACGAATGTTGGGGTGAGAATGCAAGGGATTTCCAGGCGTGCGAGATCACACCCCTTCCGGCGGCACCGCGGAGGCGGTGGCGGCGGGGCGCATGCTGGCCAGCTTGCGCTCGCGATAGAAGGCGTAAAGGCCCGACAGCACGATGAACGATGCGCCCAGCAGCATGTAGCGGTCCGGTTGGTCGCCGAAAACGAGATAGCCGAGCAGAATCGCCCAGACCAGTGCGGTATAGCGGAATGGGGCCACCGCAGACATGTCGCCGGCGCGCAGGGCCATGATCACATATTGATAGCCGACCAGAATGAGGACCGCCGCGAGCATCAACAGCGAGAGCGCGCGAAAGGACAGCGGACTCCATCCGCCGAGCGGAACGAGGATGATGCCGCCCACCCCGGTCACGGCAAGCGTGGTCACGAACGTGATGAACAGCGAGGGAATGTGCGCGGGTATCGGCCGGGTGGCGAGATCGCGCACGGCGAAGAAGAACACCGAGCCCAGCGCGAACAGCGAGTAGCCGTTGAAGCCGTCGAGCCCCGGCCGGACGATGATGAGCACCCCGAGAAAACCTGCCGATATCGCCAGCCAGCGGCGCCAGCCGACAGGCTCGGCGAAAAACAGCGCCGCCCCCAAGGTGACGGCCAGCGGCAGCGCCTGGAAGATCGCCGCGGTATTGGCCAGCGGCAGGTGAACGATTGCGGTGAGGAATACGATCGTGCCGGCGACCTCGGCGGCGACCCGCAGCGCCACAGGGCGCATCATGGCGGCGCGCGGCGAGCGCAACGCGCCCCGGCGCCAGGCCAGCGCCGCTACCAGCACCGATGCGAACAGGCCCCGCACCAGCATCACCTGGCCAAAATTCATCTCCGACGAGACGGCCTTGGTGATGGCGTCGTTGATCGTGAAGCTCGCCATGCCCACGACCATGAACAGGCTTCCACGGAGGTTCGAGTGGGGATTCACGGCAGGTTTTCACAAAAAGGGTCCCGGCGCTGCGGTCCGGCGTTTCACGCCGCGCCGCGTCGGGACAAGCCTGCCGTCAGACCGCGCCGGCCTTCTGCGCGTATTCCCACGACGCCTTGGAGAGCGGCACGGTGCGTGCGGCCGATTCCAGCGCCCGCGCGTTTGCCGCAGTGCCGTCGCGGACGCGGCCCGCGATGCCCTGCGTGATGCCGGCAAGCCGGAACAGGTTGTAGGAGAAATACCAGTTGAGGTCGGGCACGGCCATGCCGGTGTAGTCGCAATAGATCTTTGCCGCTTCATCCTGGCTCGGAATGTTCAGCGCCTTGAGATCGGCGTTGGCGAGACCCGGCATGGTCCATTGCATGAGCAGATAGGTGAAGTCGGCCATGGGATCGCCGAGTGTCGACAGTTCCCAGTCCAGCACCGCGAGCACGCGCGGCTCGGTCGGGTGGAATATCATGTTGTCGAGACGGTAGTCGCCATGCACGATCGAGACCCGCTCCTGCGCCGGCACCGTCTTCGGCAGCCATTCGGCAAGCTTCTCGAATTCCGGAATGTGCTGGGTCTCAGACGCGCGATACTGCTTGGTCCAGCGGTCGACCTGGCGCGCGAAATAGTTGCCGGGCTTGCCGAAGTCGGCCAGCCCGATCTTGTCCGGCTCGTACATGTGCAGCTTCGCCAGCGTCTCGATCTTGCTGGTGAAGATCTTGCGCCGATCGGCCGGCTCCTGGCTCGGCAGGCTGGGATCCCAGAACACCCGGCCCTCTTCCATCGACATGATGTAGAAGGCCGAGCCGATCACGGCATCGTCCATGCAGAGCGCATAGGCCCGTGCGACCGGAAAATTTCCCTGCTTGCCGAGCGCGGAGATGACGCGGAACTCGCGGTCGACCGCATGCGCCGACGGCAGCAACTTGCCGAACGGACGGCGGCGCATCACATAGGAACGGCCGGGCGTGTCGAGCCGGTAGGTCGGATTGGACTGGCCGCCCTTGAACTGCAGGACGGTCAGCGGGCCCTTGAAACCCTCGACATGCTCGGACATCCATTTGGCGAGATTGGCCTCGTTGACACGATGGCGTTCCTCGACCTCGCGGGTGCCCGAGAATTCCTCATCTTTCCTGACGCCGTCGGCCACGCTGACACTCCCTGAAAGTTTCTTCGCGTTCGGACCGGAATGACGCTGCTACGCACCGTCACCCCGCTCCTTCCTTGTCTTGCGCATGATCTTGTCGGAAAACCGGTGTCCACTTTTCCGGATCATGCGCGTGGGAGCGCGCGTGCGGACCGGCGTTCCCGTTAGTGCCTCGGGTCGTTTTGATACTTCCGAAGCTCCAGTCTGGCAATGGCGCGGTTATGCACCTCGTCCGGGCCGTCGGCGAGACGGAGCGTGCGGATGCCGGCATAGGCCTTGGCGAGCCCTGCGTCGTCGGAGACGCCGCCGCCGCCGAATGCCTGGATGGCATTGTCGATGATCTTCAGCGCCATGTTGGGCGCGGTCACCTTGATCATGGCGATCTCGGCCTGCGCGGTCTTGTTGCCGACCTTGTCCATCATGTCGGCGGCCTTGAGGCACAACAGCCGGTTCATCTCGATATCGGCGCGGGCTTCCCCGATACGCTGCTCCCACACCGAGTGCTCGACGATTTTCTTGCCGAAGGCGGTGCGCGACGACAGCCGCTTGACCATCTTCTCCAGCGCCTCTTCGGCCACGCCGATGGTGCGCATGCAGTGATGGATGCGGCCCGGACCGAGGCGGCCCTGCGCAATCTCGAAACCCCTGCCCTCGCCGAGCAGGATGTTCGACGCGGGAACGGTGACGTTGTCGAGCAGCACCTGGGCGTGGCCGTGCGGCGCATCGTCGAAGCCGAACACGGGCAGCATTTTCTCGACCTTGATGCCGGGGGTGTCGAGCGGCACCAGGATCTGCGACTGCTGCTGGTGCTTTGCCGCGTTGAAGTCGGTCTTGCCCATCAGGATCGCGATCTTGCAGCGGGGATCGCCGACGCCCGAGGACCACCACTTGCGGCCGTTGATGACGTAGCTGTCGCCCTTCCTCTCGATGCGCGTCTCGATATTGGTGGCATCGGACGATGCGACCGCCGGTTCCGTCATCAGGAAGGCGGAGCGGATCTCGCCGTCCATCAGCGGCCGCAGCCATTTGCGCTTCTGCTCCTTGGTGCCGTAGCGCATGAAAACTTCCATGTTGCCGGTATCGGGTGCGGAGCAGTTGAACACTTCCGACGCCCATGAGATGCGGCCCATTTCCTCCGCCAGCAGGGCGTATTCGAGATTGGTCAGTCCCGCGCCGCGGAATTCGTCGTCCTCATGCGGGTTCGGCGGCATGAACATGTTCCAGAGGCCCTCGGCCCTTGCCTTGGCCTTCAGCTCCTCCAGAATGGGGATCACCTTCCAGCGCGGACCCTCTTCGTCCTGCTTCCTGTAGATCGGCACCGCCGGCCGGACGTGCCTTGTCATGAAGGACTGGACACGCTCGAGCCATTCCTTCTGCTTGGCGGACAGATCGAAATCCATGGGACGCTCCTCGCTCTTTTCACCGGGTGGAATTTTTTGGCCGCCACTGTCCATCCGCTGCCCGCGCCCGGCAAGTCGTCCGACAGGTCACAAACCTGTCACTCACAAACCTGCGAACCGCTTGCAGCAGCATTGACATCGCCGCCCTTCAAACGATAGTTTCATACGCGCGTTTGAATTGCAACTCCCGAAGCGGGGGTCACCCATGCCGTCCGATCAGACCCGTTCCGCGATCCTCGCCGCCGCCGAGCGGCTCTACGCCGACCGCGGCTTCGGCGACGTCACGCTGCGCGACATCGTCGCGGAGGCAAACGTCAATCTTGCGGCGGTGAACTACCATTTCGGCTCCAAGGACGAGCTGATCGCCGAGCTGTTCGTCACCCGCTCGATCCAGACCAACCGCGAGCGCCTCAACGAGCTGAAGCTGGCGGAAGAGAAAGGCGGCGGCCGCGCGGCGATCGAGGAGATTTTCCGCGCCCTGGTCGGCCCCACCCTGCGCGGCTGCCTCGGCCCCGACCGCGAAGGCTCCACCGCGGCGCGCTTCATGATCCGCGCGTCGATCGAATCCGTGCCGCCGATCCGCCGCATCAAGAACCGCGAGATCGACCATCTGCGCAAATTCGCCGCCGCGATGCGCCGCGCCCTGCCCGGCCGCGACGAGGCGGAGCTCTACTGGGGCCTGCACTTCGCGCTGTCGATGGCCCACCACACCATCCGCGAAAAGGAGCGGCTGGCGAAGCTGTCGGAGGGCAAATGCGACCTCAACGACGTGCAGGCGATCGTCGAGCGCGTGGTGAGCGTGGCGACGATGGCGCTGAACGCGAACGCACCGGCGAGCAAGCCGCCGGCGCGGACGGGCGTCCCGCACGGGCGGCTGACCCGGCAGGACATCTAGTCCGTCACCCGACGAAGCAGAACGGATACGGCAGCCCGAAGGTCACCTCGGCCGAGCCGCCATCGAGATCGCGCATGCCATCCTGCCGCCTGCATGTTGCGACGCATGTCGCAGCGTGGACGCTCAGATGATCTTCCGCTCTCTCAGCCCCGCCACCTTTGTCGCGTCGTAGCCGATGCTCGCCAGCACCTCGTCGGTGTTGGCGCCGAGCAGCGGCGGCGCGCGGTATTCCTTCACGGGGGTGCCGGAGAAGGTGATGGCGTTGCGGATCAGCGAGAGGTCCGGCTCGAACGGATGGTTGACCTTGACCCGCATGCCGCGCGACTGCACGTGCGGGTCGTTGAAGACCTGCGAGAAATCGTTGATCGGTCCCGACGGCACGCCGGCCTTCTCCAGTTCGCCGAGCCAATAGGCGACCGGCTTCTGCAGGAACAGCCCGGCGAAGATCGCCATGATCTCCTTGCCGTGCACCACGCGGTCGTTGTTCTTGATGAACTTCGGATCGCTGGCGAGCTCGGGACGGCCGAGCACCTCGCAGGTGCGCGCGAACTGGCCGTCATTGCCGACCACCAGCATCAGTTCGCCGTCGGTGCAGCGGAACACACCCGCCGGCATGCCGCCATTGCCCCAGGTGCCGCGCCGCGGCGGAGTGACGCCGTTGACCAGGAAGATCTGCGCGTAGTGCGAGAGCGAGGCGATCACGGTGTCGAACAGGCAGACGTCGACGTGCTGTCCCTCCCCCGTGTTCCTGCGGTGGTGCAGCGCGGCCAGAATGCCGATCGATGAATTCATCCCGGTCATGTAGTCGACGATCGACGGGCCGACCTTCATGGGGCCGGCGCCGGGCTCGCCGTCGAGGTGGCCGGTGACGCTCATCAATCCGCCCATCGCCTGCAGGATGGCGTCGTAGCCGGCGCGGGTCGCATAGGGTCCGGTCTGGCCGAAGCCGGTGACGGAGCAATAGATGATGCCGGGGTTGATCGCCTTGATGGTCTCGTAGTCGAGGCCGTAGCGCTTGAGGTCGCCGACCTTGTAGTTCTCCATGAAGACGTCGCAGGTCCTGGCGATCTCGCGGACGATCTCCTGCCCTTCGGGGCTGGCCAGGTTGACGGTGACCGACTTCTTGTTGCGGTTGGCGCACAGATAAAAGGAGTTGTTGTTGTTCGCCTTGCCCTCGGGATCCCTGAGATAGGGCGGGCCGAAGGCGCGGGCATCGTCGCCGCCGCCGGGGCGCTCGATCTTGATCACCTCGGCGCCGAGATCAGCCAGCATCTGGGCCGACAAGGGGCCGGCCAGCACGCGCGTGAGATCAACAATCTTGATGCCGGAAAGCGGCAGGGCCGACATGGTGGTTCCTCCAGGGGATTTGCTTGGGGCGCGGGGCGGCGGCGCCGTGTTCTGGCATAAGCGGTTACACCATTTTTGCGCGCCGAGCACTGCACGCCGGACATGAAGCCATACGGGCACTGCCGCGCTGTCGCGGGGCAGTGCCGGGTTGCAGCCCACAAGCGCCCTTGCTCCCGCCTTGCGACCCGTCCCCGCCCCGCCGTGGCAGCGGCGCAGGGCCGGGATCGGCTCCGCAGGCTCGCGATGTCGTGAAGCGACTTCGTCGCCGCGTTCCGACGAAACCTTGAGCGCAATCGACGAAATTATTTCCGGCAGGCTCCGACGGAACCCATGCGGCGAAATCAGCAAAGCGCCAACGAAATCATTTTCGGCTTGCGACGCCAAACCTCGGAAACAGCACGCGAGCATCCTGACGGTATCGATAATGCGAACAAGGAGATTGCGATGCGTAAGCTGTTTTTCTCGATCGGTATAGTCGCTGCTGCCGCCGCCACGATTTTCGTCTGGTCGCATACGGTGCTCACCGCAACGCAGGCGGGCCAGGCCTCATCGATCGACCCGAGCGCATTGCTGGCCAGCTACACCGGCCCACTTCCCGCCGAACAGTGGGATTCTTTCTGAAGGCCCCTTTGTTTCCTCCCGACTTGTTAACCAATGCCCCGGCCGACGCCGGGGCATTTCTTGTATGGGCTTCCGGCGCGAATTAGGTCCCGCGGCGCCCCCGTCACATCCCTGAAATGTATTATTTGGATAAACACCGGCAATTGGCCGAATGCAATCTCGATGCAAACGCGTTCATTTATCAAATGGATCGACCTTGCGGCGGCGGGCGCCCCGCTCGCCGTCGGCGCCTGCATCGCTTGCGGTCTCGTCTTCCTGATCTTTCTCCTGCTGTCGGGCGGCTCTGCCGCGGAGAAAGTCGACGACAAGAAGGCCCGCATCCTGACCACGGAAGGCATCTCGGCGGCGACCTACGACTCCCTGTCAAAGGATTTTGGCAGCTATGACGACTACAAGCGCGCCATCGAGAAAGGCATGAACGCGAGGCAGTACGCCAACTACAGGTCGCAGAAGGAAGCCTGCATCAAGAACTGGTCGTCATGCGCCGACAACGCGCAGCTGGCCAACGACTGGCCCGGCTGGGCGCGGGTCAAGGCGGAGTGCAAGGTTGCGGCCAACGACCTTGCCGCAAGCGACCCCGCCAGGCACGGCGAGCCGCAGTGGCCCTGGCTTGCCTTTTCGAGCTTTCTCAAGGCGCCGGATTACGTCAAGACGGGAAGCGCGATCGCGATCGAACCGGACGCCAAATTCAAGAACGGCGCCAATGCCCAGGTTCGCGTGCGGGTGGTCTGCAACTATGACCTGAAGGCTTCGCGCGTCGCGAACATCATTATCGTCGAACGCTGAAGGCAGTGAACATAGATCCGAACTCCTACCGCATCGTCGCAAGCCGCAGCGCCAGCGCGCAGGCGCGGCCATATTCGTCGAGATTGATCCACTCGTCGATCGCGTGCATGGCGGCCCGGTCCTTGCGCCAGCGCAGTATGTTGCGATGGGCCATTAGCCGGCATCGCGCAGAGCTATTCGACTACCTCGTCGGCGCGGGCGAGCAGCGTCGCCGGGACGGCGAAGCCCATCGTGCGCGCCGTCTTGAGATTCAAAACAAGCTCGTATTTGGTCGGCGCCTGCACCGGTAGATCGAGCGGCTGCTCGCCGCGGAGAATGCGATCAATATAAGCGGCCGCGCTCCGGAAGTGCTCCACCAGATCGACCCCGTACGAGATTAGTCCGCCGTCCGGGATAAATGATCGCGTGAAGTAGACGGCGGGCAAACGGTGCTCGGCCGCCAGCGTGAGGATCAACTCACGATGAACCAGGGCCAGGCTGCCACCCGTCACGACGAGACCACCATTGGACTGCTGCGCGAAGGTTGCGAGGGCGCGCTTGATCTCGTTTGCGTCGCGCACATCCACCGGGCTTATTTCTACCCCAAATGACGGTGCCGCGGACTGGATTGCTCGCAGTTGTCCGCCGCCCGCGGCGATAGTCGGGTCCCAAATGACCGCCACGCGGGTTGTGCCCGGCGCGATCTCCTTGAGAATTTCCAGCCATTTCCCGCTTACGCTATATTCAAACTGAACAAATCCGGTGACGTTACCACCCGGTCGAGCCATGCTGACGACAAATCCGGCGTTAACGGGGTCGACGACGCCGACGAAAACAACCGGGATCGTCTGCGTGGCGCGCCGCAGTAACGCTACGGCCGGGCTTCCGGCGGCGAAGATGACATGCGGCGCGGCTGCGACAGATCCAGCCACCTCGCGCTGAAGGAAGTCTGGATCACCTCCAGTCCAATGAATGATGATCTCAGCGTTGCGGCCGCTCACCCATCCCCGTTCCCGCAGTCCACTCAACAAACCTGCAATTCGAGCCTGGGCATCCGGATCGCTCTCGGCGTAGTGCATCAATGCGGAGATGCGTCGAACGTCGCCTTGCTGTGCTCGGGCCGAAAATGTCCACACCACCGCGCCACCAGCCAGCACGATCAACCGTCTCCGCTCCATGGAGGCCTCCCAAGCTCACGGCATACTAGCCGCTAGCGCCGAGCGGCTGAAGCCCGCTTGTGCGACGGGTTACCACAGCGGGCCGCGAACCTGCCTTCGTTCGACATGCATCGATCAGGCTGTAGCTTCGCGCCGAAGGGGCCGCGTCTCAGGCTGCAGAATCCTGATCGCTCACCGCCGGACGCGAGACAACGTAGGCGGCGCATGCCAGAAAGCCCGCCGCCACGGCCAGGGCCAGCGGCACTGACGGGGCGACGGTGTAGCAGAAGGTGGCAAACCCCATCGCCATGCCCGCGCAGGCGAATATCTTGCCGGAACGCGGGATGGCGCCTGCGGCGCGCCAGTCCCGCAGCGGCTTGCCAAGCTGCGGATGATCGAGCAGCCACGCCTCGAAGCGCGGCGAGGAGCGCGCAAAGCACCACGCGGCGATGATCAGGAAAACCGCTCCCGGCATCATCGGCATCACGAGTCCGATCACGCCTAGCGCGACAAATATCCATCCGAGGCCGATGAAAATGATGCGCATCGAATCTGCCGCCCGTCCGTCCCGTCGATCAAAGGCTCCACGCGCCGATACCGACCCCTTTCGCGGCGGCCGTGTCGCGGCAGAATTGCCGGGTGTCTACCGCCTCCCCGGACGTTCTTCAAGCGGCCGAGTGGACGGCGGCTCCGGCGCTCGCCGTGCCGCCCCGAACGGGCGTATGCAGTCTGGCCATTGCAGCGCCCGTTGAAAGCCGCCTACAGTTGAGCGGCTGCATACGCCGACAGGCGCAGCATCCGGATCATAGACGAAGATCAATTCCCGAGAACGCTGCGGTTGCCAAGAGCGGATCATGTCATCGCTTTCACGGGTATTCATCGCGCTCGCCCTGCTCGCGGCAAATGCTCCGATCGAGCGGTGTCTGGCCGACAACCTCAGTGACTTGCGGGACTGCCGCAGCCAAAATCTGGACCTCAATATTCCGGCCTGCACGCGCATCATCGAGAATGCGGCATCCTCTGGGACTGACCGGATCGAAGGATACGTGCAGCGCGGCTTTGCCTATCTGTCACAAAACGCCTCGATCTCGGCGCAGCGGGATTTTGACAAGGCCATCGGCCAGCAGGCCGACAACGTCAGGGCGCTCGCCGGACGCGCTATCACCCGATTCCGCCGCGGCGAAACCGCGCAATCGATTCTGGACTACAGCCTGGCCACGCGCATCGACGCGGCCGCGGTCGATGCGCTCGCGAGCACCCAGCAGGAAATCCCGCAGATCGCCGCGGCGGCCCGGCAGAGCCCGCCGCCGCAAGCCCAGCTCGACAGCCTCTATCGACAGCTCATTCGGTGCGGGCCCGGTACCCGCCAGGATGGGCTTTCCTGCGTGCCGGTCACTTGCGCCGACGGACAGCGGCTGCAGGGCAGCAGTTGTGTCGAAATCGTTTGCGGCCCGGGAACGCAGCGGCAAGGTTCGACCTGCGTGGCTATCGCGCCTCCTCCTGCTGCGCCGCCGCCGCCACCGCCACCGATACAGCAACCGCCGCGTCAGGCCACCCTGCTGATTGCCGCCTCTTCAAGCCGCTGGTGCACGTCCAGACGGGAATATTGGCTCAGCTTCGACGGCGACAGGATCGTATGGCGAGATAGCTTTGGCGCGATGGATGTCGAACGCATCGTCGAGGACAATGTGTCGTTTGCCCGGACGGTCACGGTGGATTCCCGGCGCACGCAGGGCACCGTGGTGCCGAGGGGCACCGTCTGGCACTACAGGTCGAGCGGGCACGGCAGGATCGACGTGTCCAGGAGCGGCGGCGGAACGTTTTCGTTGACCCGATGCTAGAGCGCAAAAACCAGCGGGCTTCCCTGACACGGCGCAAGCTGCTGCTTGCGGCGGCAGGGCTCGCGCTGCCGCCGGTCGATGCGTTTGCAGTCGAGGCGGCCGCGCCAAGAAAGCAGGTGGCTCCCGCGCCAAAGCAGCCGGCGCCCCCGTCCGCCGATGCCAAGCCGTGGCTGACCCTGCCCGCGACGCCCACGCTTCCGCCCGCGCGGAATGAAGGCCGCGTCGACCTGAACGGCACGAACATTTTCTTTGCGCAGTTCGGCGATGGCCCGCATGTGCTGCTGCTGCACGGGGGTCTCGCCAACTCGAATTATTGGGGCCACCAGGTGCGAGCGCTGGCGCCCGATTTCCTTGTCACGGTGATGGACACAAGAGGCCATGGACGAAGTCCCGTCGCCTCAGGCCAGTTCAGCTATCTTCAGTTCGCGCAGGACGTCGTCGCGCTGCTCAAACATCTGGGCATCACAAGATCCGCCGTGGTCGGCTGGAGCGACGGCGGCATTACGGGCATTCAGCTTGCCATGATCAAGCCCGAGCTGATGTCGGGCCTGTTTGCATTCGGCGCCAACACGAATCTTGGCGGCCTGATCGCCAATGGCGCCAGCAGCGCCGTGTTCCAGAAGTTCAGCGAGCGCTGCCGGCAGGAATATCGCGCGCTTTCGCCTCGTCCGGAAAAATGGCCGACGCTGAAATCCGGTCTGGTGACGATGTGGCGCTCGCAGCCGACTTTCACGCGGGCGCAGCTGTCCGCAATCAAGGTCCCCACCGCGGTTTCCGACGGCGAATATGACGAGATCATCAGGCCCGAGCACACAAGGAAGATCGCCGCCGAAATTCCCAACGCCCGGCTCGTGATCATGCCGAAGCTCAGTCACTTCGCCCTGCTGCAGGATTCCGCGCGCTTCAACGCGCCCCTGCTCGACTTCCTTCGCGGCATCTCCCGTTGAGCGGCACCGGTCAGTTCGAACCGGTGTTGCAGAAGCCGCCGGCCCTGACACAGTTGCGGTTGACGCTGCGGCACTGGTCGTAGGCGTCGCTGTCGGCCTGCGCCCGGGTGCGGCCCGTCGCGGCGCCCCAGCCGTTTCCTGTCCTGGTCCAGTACAGCGAGACGCAGGCATCGGTCGTCATGAGGACCCGGCAATTGGTTCCCGCAGGCTGGCTCCGGCACTGATCCATGGAATCGGCTTGTGCGCGGGCGGGCGTCTGCCGGTCCCACGACGCGCCAAATGCGAGGCGGCGGGTCCTGCTGAGCGAAATCGCGCCGTAGAGCTTGTTCGGCTCGCAGACGTTCCCATTCAGGGTCTCGTTGGAGCCGCAGACGATCTGCTCGCAGCTGTTGCCGCTCAGCCGCTGGCCGGTCGGACAGGTGATCGGGATGCATGTGGAGCCCGACAGCTGGTAGCCCATGCCGCAAACGACCTGGACGCAGCTGTTGCCGTCCAGCCGCTGGCCGGTCGGACAGGTGATGGCGATACATGAGGAGCCGGACAACTGGAAGCCGGTACCGCAAACGATCTGGACGCAGCTGTTGCCGTCCAGCCGCTGACCGGCCGGACACACGATCGGGACGCAGCTCAGGTTGTCCTGCCGGGTGCCTGTGCGGCATCTGATCAGGGGCCGCTGCAGCTCATCGAGCCGCGCCTGGTCCGCAGGCTTCTGCTCGGCCGCCTGCGCGACTTCCTTCAACCCGCTCAGGGAGTTCAGCATGGAATTGACGGCCGACGGATCAAGCCGCACCGCCAGGCCAAAATCGAGCACCGCCTGGTCGATATTCTTGTTGCGAAATTCCACGATCGACCGGGCGAGCAGCGCCCTGGCGTTGCCGGGCTCGGCCTGGAGCACGGCAGCAAGGTCGCGCCCGGCGGAGATGATGGAATTCTGCGAGAGATAGGCGAGCGCCCGCAGCAGCCGCGCCTCAACCTTCTCCGAACTGGAGGTCGCGGTATCATCCATGATCCGGTTGCAGGCGGGAACGTTGACATCGAGATCGCTGCTTCGGCAGCTCGTCCAGTCCGCCTGGCTTGCCGCCGCGCAAGGACCGGTCGCTGCCATGAGCACTGCCGCCGCGCCGGCGGCACGGCGCAATATGGACAGCCAATCGACACCGGAAATCCGGCTGTGAGCACGCCCGCGGCGAAATTCGCTTCCGTCCATCGCTTCCGAGATTTTCTGTGTCATTTCCGGACTTGCCACCAGGTCACTTCAGATTTTTTCCCGCGTGATTGCATCTCGGGCTACCGCTACGGCCGCAGCGTGATCTTGCCGTCGGCCGCCAGCACCAGCGTCGCGGCCGTCACCCGGCGCGTGGCGTCGGTCATGGTCTTCGACGGCAACGGACGCCGGCCGGTGCGGTCGATGTAATAGCCGGACGCCGTGACCGGGTTGCCGACGCGCCGGCGGCGGAAATACTCGATCTTGTATTCGGCGGGCTTGGCGGACGGATCGAGCCAGATTTCGATACCGGGGCCACTGCCGACGTCGAAGCTCAGCTGCGCCTCCGTGCCCGGATACAATTCGCCGCTCTGGTTGCTCTTGTTCCAGGCGAATTCGCGCGTGGCTCCGCCGCTCTCGCGGACCGTCACGTACAGATCGAGATCGACATTGTCTTCCCACTGCATCACGACGATCAGGAAGGTGTCGGCCAGCGACGATATGCAAACGGCAAGCTCGGAGCGGCAGCGCTGGTTCTGACGGCGCTGCTCCTGCACCCGCTCGACCAGGATTTTCTGGTTCGCGTTACGCCGTTCGGCGCTGGTAACGCTCTCTTCCACGGATCGCAATTCGCCGCGCTTGCTGGCCACCGCATCGTTGGAGGCGGTGAGCTGCGCATCGATGTCCTGCTTGTAGAAGGGAAACAGGATGATGGCGACCATGATGAAGGCGCCGAGCGCGGACGCGAACATATCCAGCACCGACATGCTGAAGATTTCGATTTCGCGGTGCGGCCTGCGCAAGCCCGCCTCCTCAGTTCGGCTCAGTCACCGTGACGGTCCCGGAGGACGTGACGGTGATCGTTGCGGCCAGGAGGTCGGTACCGATCGAGCTCAGCGTCCGCTCGCGCAATTTCTTGCGGCCGGTGGAGCGCTGGATGTACCAGCCGCCGACCGTGACGCTGGGATCGACGAGCTTCTCGGCGTGGTAGATGATCTTGTAGTCGCCGGCGATCGTCGCCGGATTTTGCCAGACCTCGATGCCCGGTCCGACCTTCATGTCGATGCTGAGCTGGCCGTTGGAGTTCGAGAAATCGCTGCCGCCCCGGTTAGGCTTTTCCGGGGTGAAGCGGTTGCCGTCGGGATCGACGACGATCAGGTTGACGTCGGCGCGCTCGCGCCACTGGATCTGCACGACCAGGAATTTCTTGGCCAGCGTGACCTTGCATTCCTCCATGTTCTGCTGGCACTGGCGCTTCTCCACCTCGAGCCGCCCGGTCTGGGCGATTTCCGCCCGTTGCACCACGTCTTCCTCGTCGGCGGCGCGCAGCCGGTCCGTCCCGCTCCGGATCTGGTCGTCGAGGCCGCGCGCCGTCCGCGCGTTAATCTCGATCAGCTGGTGCTTGTTGTAGAAAGGAAACAGGATGATGGTCACCATGATGAACGCGCCGAGCGCGGACGCGAACATGTCCAGCACCGACATGCTGAAGATTTCAATGTTGCGGCTGGGGCGTCGCATCGGCTGGGCCCGCCATCAGAAGAAGTGGAGCCAGGCCGCGGCTGCAGCGCCGGCGGCGGCAAGCCCGAGCAGGACCAGGACGACGAGGCGCCACCGCCCCGCCCGGCTGTCCGCGGCATCTTCCGCGAACAGCGCGACGGTGCAGTTGTCCTGATGAGGGTTGGCCGCCTTCTGCACCAGAGCGATCAGGGCGTCGGTCGTGAGATCGACCTGCGACGCGGAGCCCGACGCCAGCACGCGGGAGATATCGGCTTCGCTCAGGCTGAGCACGCCGTCGGACGCCACCATCAGCACGTCGCCGCGATTGATCCGCAGCGGCTCGGTCCGCAGGTCAATTTTCTGGATCGGGCCGCCGCTCAGGGCCGAGATCAACATGTTGGCCGCCGAATTGCCCCGCGCTTCCTCGCTCAATCCGCGCAGCGAATGGTCCTCGTTGAGGCGGACGATGCCACCCTCGCGGCAGAGCATAAGCAGGGAGTCGCCGACGCTGATCCAGCGCAGTCCCTGCCGCGAGATATGCGCAGCGACCAGGGTGGTGCCCATTCCCTTGGTTTCCGGCCGCGCCTGCTGCATGGCGGCGATCCGCGCATTTGCTTCCTGCAGCGCCGCGTTGAACGCGTCCTCGAAGCCGCCGCCCTCGGCGCGCAGGGCCGCGAAGGAGCCGACAAAACTGTCCACCGCGATCTTGCTGGCGAGATCGCCGGCGGCATGACCGCCCATTCCGTCGGCGAGCGCGATCAGCCAGGCCGCCTCGTCGGCGAGCCATCGCAGGCGCACCGCGTCCTGCTGCTGGCTGCGCGCGCCCTGGATGGCCGCTGCATAGACCGTCCCCAGCTCCGACGTAAGCGACGCGTCCATTACGACCAGCTGAAATCGGGACCGCAGAACGCCACGAAGACCAGCCTGGTCTGGCCGATAACGAGCACCTCACCGCCATGCAGCTGCACCGGGGCTAGCACCAGCGCATCCTCGATATAGGTGAGGTTGCGCGAGTCGCTGCCGGCCTGCAGGAAGAACTGCCGCGACTTCGGATCGAACACGATGGTCGCGTGCTTGGTGCGATGGACGGTCTCGTCGCCGAAGTTGAGCGGGATCTTCTGCCTGGCGTCGCGGCCGATCGAGTTGGCGCCGATGCCGATCTCGAGCGAGCGGCCCTTGCCGGGGCCTTCGATGACGACCAGCCAGCCGACCACCGGATCGTTGAGCGAGGCCGGCTTTGCGCCGGCCTTGTTCGGATCGTGCAGCTGGGTGCGGTCGGAATTGCCGGAGCCGCCGGAATAGTACTGCACCTTCTTCGGCGAGCCCTCGTCGCGCGCCGGCCATTGCGGGCGCTGCGAGCCGCCGCGCACGCCGCCCGCCGGCTTGCCGGTGGTCTCGTCCTCGGAGCGCGGACGCCCGACATAAGTGGTCTTGCCGCCGCCGGACGACTGCCTGGACGGCGTGGATTCGCTCGAACGCTTGCCCTTGTCGTCGCCGAGCCCCGGTACCTTCCATTTCATCGCTCAAGCCCCTTCCCGAGGTGATCGCTATTTCACGACATAGAGCCGGTTGATCAGATTATCCAAGCAGTACTGTGCGCCGAGATTGAGGGCGTGCTCTTCCTTTGACTGGATCCGGTTCTGCAGGAAGACCAGGATCGAGGCCATCAGCAGCGCCAGGAAGGTGCCGTGGAACGACACCGCAAGCTGCCCTGTGGTATGGCCGAGCAGATCTTCCGCCTGTGCATTCTTGCCGGCATATTCCAGCGCCTCGCCGATGCCGACCACCGTGCCGATGAAGCCGAGCGAGGGGATCAGCCAGCAGATGTAGCGCACCATGTTGTAATTGAGATCGACCTCGTGCAGGAACATCTCGACGCTGGTGTTGAGCAGCGAGGCGCTCTGGTCGATCGACTGGCTGGCCTGAAACTGAAGAATGCAGCGGTCGATCAACCGCGGCAGGAAGCACTTGTTCAGATCGGGGCTGCTGCGCAGCTCGCGGTAGATCGGCGGCAGGTCGCTGGCCTGCAGCACGGTCGTGAACTCCTCCGGCAGGTAGCCCTTCGAGAGCTGGTCGGTCTCGATATCGGCGGAGATGCGGCGGATCAGCAATTCGCCGAGCGCGAAGAAGAAGGAAACCCACATCGCGGTCTGCACCGAATACGGGAAGCGGCCGAGCTCGCGATGCTCGCGGTTGAGATCGAGGAGGACGATGGCGAGCTTGTCCGGCAGCGTCAGATAAAGCAGGTAGATCGTAACCAGCGCCAATCCGAGCGACCCCCAGCGAATGACGCGATGGTCGACGTCCTTCAGAAATGCCAGCGAAAGCATCCGTCAGCGCACTTTCTTCTCGATGACCTGCCCGGTTTCCGGATCGCGCTCCAGCCTTACCCGACCGGACGACGGTCCGGCGCCAAGTCCAAGCAGGTCGCAGATGCTGGTCTGGAAGGTGCCAAGGCGGATCTCGTCGTTCTCCGACAGCTCCGCGGTCGAAATCCGCGCCCAGCCCCGCTTCTCGCGGATGTAGGTGCCGTTGGTGCTGTTGTTGTCGGAGAATTCGTAGCGCCCCCCGCCGAAATCGCGGATCTTGCCATGCACGCTGGAGACGGTTTCGTCGTTTATGAAAATATCGCTGTTCTGGTGCGTGATCAGCGCGCGGCTGTCGCGATTAGCCCGGCGAACTATGTAGGTCGCCATCCCCACCCCCATAAAACCATCCGGCGCCGCTCATACAGCGTGCGCCCGACCCCGATATTCGCCAATGCCGTCCGCGGCAGGAGAAATCACAATCAACGCTACGTCTTGTATCGGCAACAGTAATAATTGTAATCTCGCCCAAGCCGAAAAGCATTACAAGGACGAATTCGATTTATTGACTGTCGGCTCTCGGTCGGCCGGCCTGAGCGGGCGGATTGGAAACCTTCAGGTGTGTCTGTCGCGAGCGCGAAACGCGGCACCGGAGGCCGTCGAAGGTTGACCCGCAACGGGCTTTGCCAAATATTGGCGGCGGGCGGAGGAAGTATTTGTGAGCGAGGCTGGCACCCTTCAGGACTCGGCGAGCGGGCATGGCTATGCGCTCCCGAAGGGAACGATCCTGCAGGAATTCCGCATCGAAAGCGTGCTCGGCCATGGCGGCTTTGGCATCACCTATCTCGCCCGGGACACCAGCGACGACAACCAGGCCGTAGCCGTCAAGGAATATCTACCGGCGGAACTCGCTATGCGGATTTCCAATGCGACGGTTCGCGCCCGCTCGACGAGCGACCAGAAATTGTTCAACGACGGCGTGTTTTCGTTTCTGGAGGAAGCGCGGCGGATCGCGCGCGTGGTCCATCCCAACATCACCGAGGTCAAGAAATTCTTCACAATGAACGGCACGGCCTACATTGTGCTGAAATACGAGCGCGGCGAGACGGTGAAGCAGCGTGCCGAAAAGCCGATGAGCGAAAAGGCCGTGCGGTCGATGCTGGACGGCGTGTTGCAGGGACTGGTAGCCATCCACGGCCATGACAGCGCGCTGCTGCACCGCGACATCAAGCCGGCCAACATCATCCTGAGCCGCAGCCGCAGCGATCGCGAGCTGACGCCCGTGCTGATCGATTTCGGCGCCGCGCGCGAGTTCCGTAACCGCAACAGCCGCAGCGTGACCGCGCTGGTCTCGCAGGGCTACTCGCCGCCGGAGCAATACGGCGCCGGCGGGCACCAGGGACCCTGGTCGGATATCTACGCGCTCGGCGCCACGGCCTACCGCTGCGTCACCGGCGAAACGCCGCCCGATTCCCTGACCCGGCTCGGCAAGGACACGATGGTGCCGGCCACCGTCAAGGCGAAAGGAAAATATTCCGACGACCTGCTTCGCCTGATCGACTGGATGATGATGATCAAGGAGGATGACCGCCCGGCATCGGCCACGGCGGCGCTGCAGGCCCTGCGCGCCGCCGGCCCGATCAAGGCGCTCAGGCCCGCGGCGGGCAGCCGGGTGGAGGTTTCCGAGGACGGTTCGAAGCATTTCGTGCTGCAGGCGGCCAATCCGCCCGACGGCAGCTCGCACGGCTTTGCCTTCAAGATCACGCCGCCGGGCCTGTTCCTCGGCAAATCGCGGGACCGGCTACAGAAGGAGCCGCACTATTTCGATCTTGTTCGCGTCGTCGGCGAGCATGGCGAAGTGGGCTTCCGCGGCGGACCGGAAATCCGCGGGCGGCTGAAGCGGGGCAGCAGCGTCCATCTGCTCTCGAAGAACGGCAAGATCGACAGCGAGATCAAATGGCCGCTGCTCAGCGGGGCCGGCTCGGGCTTTGGCAAGCTGTTCCTGTTCGTCCTTGCGGCGTCGCTCGCGGCCTTCGTCGCCGCGGCCCTCAACATCGGCACCATCCAGGACGATATCTGCGAGAGGACCGGCTGGTGCACGGCGCAGCAGCGGCTGTTCCGCAGCGCGCAGGAATGCGCGCAGCGAACCTCGGCCTGCAGCATTGGCGCGTGCCTGGCCGATTTCAGAAGCAAGGGGACGCTGCCCCGGCTGATCGACAGGGCGGCGGAAATGGAAACCGCTGCGGGCGCAATGTGCCGCAACGAGGACGCTGCCGCGTATCAGCGCTCGAAAGCCTGCGCCGATCAGAAGCGCAGCGGCAGCATCTGCGACGTCGCCGCCTGCTACCAGGCGTACCTCTCCGACTTCCCCGGCGGCGAGCGCATCGGCGACGCCCGCAGCGACGCCGACGCGGCGCGGCAGACCTGCCGGTTGATAACCTCCATGCCGCAGCCCCGGCCGTCGCCGACGCAATCGCCGATGGCGCAGAACCAGCCGCGCCTGCCGGCCGCAACACCGACGCCCTCGCCGACGCCCGCTCCGACGCCGACCCCCGCTCCGACGCCGACAGCTGCGCTGCCGAGCGGCACCTATACAGCAGTGCGAACCTTCGTCGATGCCAAGAGCCAGACCGATCCGGCAAGCTGTCCGCCCTCCACCACGCTGCAGGTCACCGTGCAAGGTAACGTGATCCGGTTCGACGATTATGAGGCCAACACCGGCATTACCCGGAAGTGGAAAGGAACGGTGCTCCCGGATGGACGGATCGCTTTCCTCGGCACCGACGCTTCGCCGCCAAGGACGACCATCTTCACCATCCTCGGCGACTATCGTTCCGCCGAGATCACCAGCAAGTTCTGCGGCAAGGGCTACTTTAAGATTTCAAGGTAACGCGAACCGGTGCGGCCGCGCGAGATGGCGCGCCGCCGCAACGCGGCTTGTGACTGTTCTACTCACGATGGAATTGCTAGCATCCGCTGCCTCGACAAGACTTTCCCAAAGACCCGGACAATGTTCGCGTTGCGATTTTCAATCCTGCTGCTGTTGCTGACTGCCATGTTTGCTGCGCCCGTCCGCGCCCAGCAGGGACTTTGGAACGTCGAATCCTCGACGGTGCAGGAAAGCGGCTCGAATGCCGAGATTCGCTTCATGTTCCGCACCGCCACCGGCTATTTCGCAAGCCAGGGCGCCGGCGCCGGCAGCGCGCTGTTTGAAGGCGAGCGCAGCGGCGACCAGGTTTCGGGACTGGCCTGGGCCTACAAGGTCGGCTGTCCTGCGGAAAGCTACGAGGCGTCGGGGAATTACGCGCCGGATGGAAAGACCCTGACGCTGACCGGACGCGAACCGATCAAGGACGCCTTCTGCAAGGTGGTCTCCTACCGTGACAGGACGCTGGTCCTGACGCAGCAGCTCGCGGTGGCCACGCCGGCACCGCAATCGACGCCTCCGCCTCCGCCTCCGCCGCCGTCCCCAGCACCGCCCGCCGTGGCGTTCCCGCCCGCGGCCCCGGCCTCGCCTTCGCGAAGCTTCTGGGACCATAACGGCTCGACGCTTTATCTTGTGGCCAACGGCAAGTCGCGCGAACTCTACTACGACGCGCCGCACCCGCGCATGGCCGGCGTCGGCGTGCGCAACGGCACGCTGCTGTTCCAGGGCGTCTATGCAGCCGGCAGCTATTCCGGCACCGCGCACATCTTCACCCGGCAATGCGGCGTGCTGCCCTACCAGGTCAGCGGGCCCGTCACCAACAATTTCGAGAAGATCACCCTGCACGGGCAGAAGCCGGTCCCGGACGCCAATTGCAACATCCGATACGCTCCCGACACCCTCGAGTTCGATCTATGCGTCAAGACGTTGCCGCCGGGCGCCGTCGCGCGCCTTTGCCCGCAATAGCGCGGGCCCGCACGGCGTGCAGCACGGCGCTGGCCGCATGCATGCTTGCCGCAAGCTCGCTGTTGCCGGCCCATGCCCAGCAGAATCTCTGGGACGCCAACGGCTCGTCCGTGATGCAGAACCTCAAACCGCCGGCAACGATCACTTTCACCTTTCAGACCCCGCGCGGCGACTTTGCGGCGCAAGGAGCCCAGGCCGGCAGCGCACTGCTCGAGGTCGAACGCGACGGCCAGGACATTTCGGGGATCGCCTACGACTACCGCGCCGGCTGCGGTCCGGAAAGCTATGAAGTGTCCGGCAGCCTCTCGCCCGACGGCAAGGTCCTCACGCTGAAGGGCCGCGCGCCGGTGCGCGATGTGAGCTGCAAGGTCGTCTCGTTCCGCGACCACACGCTGGTGGTGTCGCAGCAGGCCCCGCCGCCGCCGGTCGTGCAGGCGCCGCCCAGACCGCGGGCGGCGGGCGAGCACTGCAGCCTTCGCCAGTCGTCGGGCGGTCCGGAGCGCTATTGCGCCAGCAGCGTGCTGCCGCCGCAATTCGGCAACTCCTATGAGGTGCAGAACCTGTTCTCCGGCGGCGACGACCGGGCCTGGGTCGAGGGCCAGGCCGGACAGGGCATCGGCGAGTGGATCGTGGTCGAGTTCAGCACGCCGCGCCGGGTCAGCGGGCTTTCGATCGCGAACGGCTACCAGAAGAACCAGGACATCTATTCCAAGAACAGCCGGGTGCGAACCATCGAGGTGCTGTTCTCGCAGGGCCGCCGCGAGACGATTCCGCTTGCCGACCGCTTCGGCCTGCAGAACCTGAATTTCGCGACGCCGACCGTGGCGTCGTGGGTGCAGCTTGTCATCAAGGACGTCTATCCCGGCGTGAAATACACCGACACCGCCGTATCGAAGCTTTACGTGCAATCGGGCGCCAACTGAGCGGCATCGGCGGTCCTGCGCGTTCAGGCCTTGGTGCGCACGAAGCGCAGCGTGGTGTCGCCCATCGTGATCAGATCGCCGTCGGCGAGTTCCGCCTGCTCGACCTGGAGGTGGTTGACGAAAGTGCCGTTGGCGCCCCTGCTCTCGATGGTGAATCGACCGCCGTGGTCCCGGACCAAGGTCGCATGTTCGCGCGAAACCGCCTTGTCGTCGATGACGATGTCGTTGGACCCGGCACGACCGAGATTGACGCGCTCGGCGTAGACCGGAATGCTCTTGCCGTCGTCGATGTTCTGCAACAACGCGTAGATCGTCTGACGTCGCGCCTCGTCTTCAGGGCCGACCGACCGTCTATTGTCGACGGCCGCCCGATGCGATCGCCGCCGGACCAACCGCACGAACAACGCGGCTACAGCACCAATCAGCAGCAGCAAAAACACTGTGCCTGATATCGCATACCATCGGTGAGCATCCCAGATGTAGGTCAATGTCTGGCCTGCTGTCGCCCTGGGCTGCGGCGTGAGTGAGGTGAGCTGGAGCTTGCGCGCCCCCATGTCGAAGGTGATTGTGAGCTTGGGTTCCGGCTGCCAGAAGTAGATCGTATGCTGCGGGATCGGGAAAACGACTGATCCTCCGGAATCAACGAGATTCAGCGGCTGCGTGATGAAGGAAATCGTGTTGGCCTCTTCGACAATCTGTCCGCCGGAGCGGTCGGATATCAGCCGAATCGCGTCGAGTTCCTTTGACCGAGAGCTGTTGGCCAGGATGAAGTTGACGCTCACGCCGCTCCGGAGCGCAAGATTGGCGATGGCCTCGGCACAGTCGGCGCAATTTGGGCTCGACTCACTCTTGATGGGGACGTCTGAGTGCCCATCGGTGAACATGAACAACGCCCTCCTTTGCGCCGGCAACGACGAAAGCATGCGTATTCCGCTCGTCAGGGCAGCCGGAAGATCCGGGCGCTCGTCCGCTGCCCTGACCAAAGCCAGGTTGGTCACAAGCTGATCGAAGTCGCGCGGCACCAACACCGTCGTTTCGGTTGAATAGACACCGTATGCGATCTGCACATGCTGCGGCACGATTTGCCCGAGTTGGATGGCCGCCGCCATTTGTCTGTTGACGCTGTCGGTTCGGTCTCGCCCCGTGGGATCGATCAGGACCAAAATGCGGGTGACATCCCCATAGGCGGGATAACCGGAGATTCTGGGAATCCCCAGCGGCTCGCCATTCAGGTCTCCGGAAATTTCCCTGACGATCGATGTCAAAGGCTTCAGGAACCGCCACCTGACCAACGCCCTGTCGCCTGACACCTGAAGATCGGCGAGCAAGCCATCTTGCGATACGACGTCTTGTGCCGCAGCCGGATTCGCAAGCAGGCAACCCGCCAGTGCAAGCGAAACGATTGCAAGTCTGATGATCGAAAAGAGCCCCGGAATTCTCATGCCCCCACCATGTCTACGTCATCACCCTTTGAAGTCCACCCACGGCCTTAAATGTCTGGAGCGTAGATTCAGTATCGCTGCAACTGGATTTCCTCACGACGCTTCTCGAAATCAGGGGAGCCTGTTGACATTCTCCATCTGCACCATTTCCTGGAGTCGCTGAAACTGTTGCAGGCTTTCGATGCGCTGGTCGATGGTGTCAGTCATGTGGGCTTGCATGTTCAGCACCTGTGCTTCGGTTTCTCGAATGCTCTGAATCTGACCTATCGTGCCCACCAGCTTTCCGACGTTTTGTACCGCTGATCCTGCATCCTTATTGACCAGCTTTCCTAGGCTGCCCGCGCCCTGAAGACCTTGCGAGACGCCTTCGGCCGTCAAACCGTTCTGATATGCCTTGTTGATGCTCCCCACTGCCCCCCCGACATTGTCAAGCGCTTCGCCAAGTTTCTCGTTACCGGCAGCCTTGGCAAAGTTGCCGGCAGACTTCAGCGTCGATGCTGCCCCTTCGACTGTTTTGCCTTTATTGAAGTTGCTGTAAGCCTCGGCACCTTCCGCCACGCCACTCAACGCCGAAATACCCCTGTCGGCGAACGTCTTTGGTTGCTCGGGAGCAGCTTCACCCGATGTGGCGCGCCGGGCACGTTCATCCCGGGTCTCACCTTGTCGATAAGTGTTCAGCGCGGCATCCGCCAATTTTCCGGTCATCTTAGCGCTGTTTGAGATTGTTTCGGCCGTTTCAGAACCTTTTCCACCTGGCTTCGATTCGCCGTTGCTCGCACCGGGCGGACGCGAGCTGAAGCCCTCACCTCCGGCTGCGGATGGTCTTCCGCCGGGGTTGGCCGTCGCGCCTTCACCACCAAGGCCCCCTTGGCCAAAAACCTTGCCTCCGGCTTCACCACCGGCGAACGCATTTTCACCGATAGACCTGGCGGCCTTCCATTCATTCGCAATTGCGACTGCCACAGGACCACCAGCTTTTGTTGCGCGTACCGCATCAGCAGTCGCGTCCGCAGCCTGAACAGCGGCGGCCGCCGTGCCCCATCCCTTCGCCAAGGTAAAATGACTTGCGCAGATAGACATGACGCAGCTCTTGCTGCTCTCGTCCAATTTAGCCTTGAGATCTTCCACGTCGCTCTTGATCGAACGGTAAGCATCAAGCTTGGCTTGCGTTGCATCCTTCGGAGTGCTTTGCGCCAAAGATGCCGCTGCATCGAGATTGGCTTTCCGGTCGGCCGGCAATTGATCCCTCGTGATCTGCCCACTTTGTATAGCCTGTGCATCGCGCACGGCCTGATTCATGTCGAGCGAGTTTACTGCCCTCAATTTCTCAGCCACGGCGGCATTCGCGGGGGGTGTCGCGGAAGCGGCGGGCGGCGGGTTGTTGCCGGGCGGACCAGCGGGCGTCGTGGTATTTGGATTTGCAGGAGTTGAGGTCGGTGTGCCGCTTGGGGCCGGCGTACCACTTGGTGTCGCAGTCGGTGTAGCGCTCGACCCCGATGTCGGGGTCGCGCTGGGTGTCGACGTAGGCGAAGCGGTTGACGTCGGCGAGGATGTACTGGTCGATGTCGACGTCGGCGATGCCGTGGACGTCGGCGCGGGCGTGCTGGTCGGCCTCGACGTAGGCGACGCCATCGGGGTGGGCGTACTCGTCGATGTCGACGTGGGCGATGCCGTCGGCGACGAGGTTGGCGCCGGCGAGCTGCTCGGCGCTGAGGTCGGTGTCGGTGTCGATCGCGGCTGGTTGGGCAACTCCCCGGTGATCGGCCTGCCGGTGGTATCGCCTGTGCCGCGCTCACCGGGCGCGGGGGCATTGCCGGGCGGCGATGCAGCAGGCGGCGACGACGATGGGGGCAGTGCGCCGTTCATCGACGGCGGCGCTGAACCTAGATTGACGCGGCCTGGCGAAGTTTGCGGCGGGCTGCCGCCTCCGCCGCCACCCGCCGGACTTCCGCCCGAAGGTGCGCCCCCTCCGCCGCCACCGGACGGACTGCCGCCCGACGGAGAGCCACCACCGCCGCTCGATCCACCGCCGCCGGACGGGCTTCCACCGCCGCCACCCGGTGAGCCGCCGCCTCCTCCGCCGGGAGCGCCCCCGCCACCGCCGCTCGATCCACCGCCGCCGGCGCCTCCACCACTGGAGCCGCCGCCCCCGGAACTTCCACTGCCGGCGCCGCCGCTGGAAGAACCGCCACCTCCGGCGCCGCCTCCACCAGAGCCTGCGTCACCAGAGCCACCGGCTCCTGAACCTCCACCGCCGGCGCCGCCGCCAGAGCCTCCACCACCCGAGCCGTCGCCGGAGCCGCCGCTGCCGGCACCAGCGCCAGAACCAGCGCCGCCCGAGCTCCCGCCTCCCGAGCCTCCACCTCCGGCGCCACCGCCAGAACCTCCACCGCCGGAACCATCGCCAGAGCCGCCACCTCCGGCACCGCCGGAAGAACTTCCTCCGCCGCCACTTCCTCCTAAGCCAGCGCCGCCACTTGAGCCACCACCTCCGGTGCTCGAGCCGCCGCCGGAAGAGCCGCCTCCGCCGCCCGCACCGCCTAAGCCACCGCTACCGCCACCACTTGAGCCGCCGCCCCCGGCGCTCGAGCCACCGCCGCCGGAAGAACCGCCCCCGCCGACCGCACCGCCTAAGCCACTGCCACCGCCACCGCCGCCGCTTGAGCCACCGCCGCCGGCGCTGGAGCCACCGCCACCACCGCCGGAAGAGCCGCCTCCACCGCTTGCACCACCTGGCCCGCCACCGCCGCTTGAGCCGCCACCGCCCCCGGCGCCCGAGCCGCCGCCGGAAGAGCCGCCCCCACCGCCGCCACCTGAGCCGCTACCGCCTGATGAACCACCGCCGCCGGAGCCAGCGCCACCTCCGCCTGAACCTCCACTTCCAGCGTGTCCGCCACCGCCGCCGCTACCACCGGCGCCCGAACCACCACCGCCAGATCCGCTTCCGCCTGAACCACCTGCGGCACCGCCGCCGCCTTTGCCTGCGCCGGAGCCGCCACCACCAGAGCCGGCACCGCCAGAGCCGCCACCGCCAGAGCTGGCACCACCGCTACCACCACCTTTGCCCGCACCACCACCGCCGCCAGGGCCGCCACCTCCGCCTGCCGCGCCACCCGGCGCACCACCTCCGCCGCTCTTGCTTGCGCCACTACCACCGCCGCTGGAGCCGCCGCCGCCTGCCGCACCACCCGGCGCGCCGCCACCACCGCTCTTGCTTGCGCCACTTCCGCCGCCTCCGCCTGAAGCGCCACCCGGCGCGCTGCCACCACCGCCGCCGCTCTTGCTCGCGCCACTGCCGCCGCCGCCAGAACCGCCACCTCCCGCCGCGCCACCAAGTGCAGCACCGCCGCTCTTGCTCGCACCGCTTCCGCTGCCGCCAGAACCGCCGCCCCCGCCTGTCGCGCCACCCGGCCCGCCGCCGCCACCGCTCTTGCTCGCGCCGCTGCCGCCGCCGCCAGCAGAGCCACCTCCCGTCGCGCCACCAGGTGCAGCACCGCCGCTTTTGCTCGCACCGTTGCCACCACCTGCACCACCGCCGCCAGAACCTGCGCCACCTCCTGCACCGCCGGCGCCGCCGGCTCCACCGCCGGTACCGCCCGCGCCGACGCCACCCGACCCTCCAGCTCCACCCGGACCGCCGATTCCACCGCCGACGCCACCTGAACCTCCGGCGCCGCCGCTGCCACCAGCACCGCCTGAGCCAGCCGAGCCGCCACCACCAGAACTGCCGCCCTCGCCGCCTGATCCGCCGCTGCCGCCGGAGCCGACAGCACCACCAGAACCTCCGCTGCCAGCGACACTGCCACTGCCGCCCGCACCAGTTCCGCCAGAGCCTCCGGCGCCCGAGCCAGATCCACGGCCGTTGCCACTTCCACCGCCGCTTCCCGCACCGTCACCGCTGCCACTGCCCGAGCCGCCCCCTTTGCTGGCATGTCCTGCCGAAGGGCCGCCGAGCGATCCGCTCATCGATCCCGGAGCGTTGCCGAGAGCTACCTTGCCCGGTGAGGTAACGACGCCGCTGCCCGCGCCGCTTCCGCCGGGTCCGGGCGCGTAGCCTGAGCCGCTACCTGATCCGCTGCCACTGCCGGAGCCACTACCACCACGGGAGCCACTGCCGCTGCCGGAGCCAGTGCCGCTGCCGAAGCCAGTGCCGGATCCGCTATCGATACCACTCCCGCCGCCTGCAACGTTGCCGCTGCCTGTGCCGCTTCCGCTACCCGTCCCCGTGCCAGTGCCGCCGCCCGCACCGCTGCCTGCGACGTTGCCGTTACCTGTGCCGCTTCCGTCGCCGGTCCCCGCACCAGTTCCGCCAGCGCCCGTGCCGGGGCCGGTTGCTGATCCGCTGCCAGTGCCACTGCCCGGGCCTGAGATACCCGAGCCTGCGCCCGTGCCGGGGCGGCCACCACCGCCCGCGCGGTTGCCCAAGCCCGGCGCCCCGGCGGAAGGGCTGCCGGGACCGGCGCCCGGCAGATCAGGATCGGTGGCGCCGAACTGCCCAGCTCCGGGGCCGGCAGGATTGCCTCCGCCACCGCGATTGAACGGCCCAAAGGCGCCGCCCGGCACAGCGGGATTGGCGGATGGCGGCTGGGCGAGATTGCCGATCGGCCCGCCTGCGCCGGGCGCCGGAGTTGCCTCCGCCGCCGGCGTTGCGGTGTTGGGCGCATAGTTCGGATTCTGACTTTGCTCCGTGGTGATGTCGCCGCCGGTCGTCCGCTTCTGTGCGTTGAAATTGCCGCCCTTCGACGGCGTACCGGCCGGACCGCCGCCACCAGTCGCCATCGATCCCATTTTACCGACGCCACCGGCGCCGCCGGGCGGCGGAGGACCTTGTTGCGGCGACGACGGCACATTGGGAATAGCCGCGCCGCCAGGCCGCTGAGGCTGCGAGGGCGGCGCCGGCGTCTGCTCCGGCGGCGGCGTCTGTTGCGTCGGGCCACTGGCACCCGGCGCAATCGTGGGAGGCGTTTGCGGATTGTTTTCGTCGGGCGAAGGATCGCCCGCGCCCGTTCCGAGCACGGCTTCCCGCATCCGCTGTTCTTGTTGACGCAGCGTCAGGCCGGCGCCTCCGGGCGGAAGCGACGGGGTCTGCGGCGGCTCCGGCTCGGGCTCCGGTTGCGGCTGCGCCTGCTGGCTCGGCGGCGTCGGGTTGGGAATCTGCAGCGGCGGCGTCAGCGCAGTGTTGTTGACGCGGCCGTAATCGATGGTGGGCGGGCCGATCGGGAGCGGACCGAAATTGCGCAGCTGCGGCTTGACCGGCGTGCCGCGCGGCGGATTGGCCGCGATTTCGGACGGCCGCGGCGCATCCCAGACGAAATTGCGCGTCGAATTGTCGAACGAGGAGAATGTCTGCAGCATTCCCTGCGCGGTCAGATAGAAGACGAAGTTGGTGCCGCGGTTGACGATCTGCTTGGGCACCGAGAATTTCAGATTGCCGAACACCCGCGGTGTCGTATCGGTCTTGTCGAGCGTGCCGGCGACGGGAAGGGCTTCCTCGTAGAGCCACTCGATGCCGCCCGGCGCGGTGGCGCTTTCGCGGTAGATCGCAAGGCCCATCCAGTCGAACTTGATCTGGCTGCGGTTGATGCGGGAGCGCGCTTCGGGGTTGATGTGATAGCGCAGCCATTGCAGCTCGTAGCGGTAGTTCGCGCCGTCATCGAAGCAATTGACGATGCCTTCAATGTCGCCCCATTGGCCGGCGGCGTTGGCGAGCTTTTCGGCATAGCCGTCGGTCTCACCGTCGCATTTGACGACGATCTTGCCGCGATCCAGCCAGTAAGGCCGGGTCTGCGCCGAGGCCTGCCCGGCCGGTCCCGCAAACGACAGGCCCAGCAAGGCACAGGCGGCGGCAAGCGCGCGCCAGCGCAGGCCAGACGATCGCTCACGCCAAGGGCTCATCATCCGTGTGCCATCCATGCCAGCCCCCAAACCGGCGGAGCATTGCCGGCCCATAAATCGAGCCGGCGAAAGCGCGGGCCGCCAGTCATGACTTGATCAGATCGATCGGCGCCTTCGCCGTCGATATTCCCTGAATGCGCAGGATGATGGCGCCGATCGCCGAACCGGCGAAGATCATGGCGATCCATATCCAGAAGATGCTGGACGCGGGCAGATTATCGAGGAAGCTCGGCACATCGAGACCGATGATGAACGCCGCCTTGTGGATGATGTCGCTCGACTTGAGCCAGCCGTTCATCGCGGTGGCGACGAGCCAGAAGCCGGCATATCCGACGATGCAGCCGATGGTGCAGCTGATCGCGATCTGGATCAGCACCAGGAATTCGAGACCCCACGGCCGCACGCCGTTCATGAACAGCAGCCCGTATTGCGACCGGCGGTGCAGGAAGGTGGTTGCCAGGATCACGCCGGACAGCACGAGGTAAAGCACGAGCATGCCGCCACCGAGCGGGACCGCCATCTTGTCAACGATGGTCGACAGCACGCCGAAACGCACCAGCGCGCTTTCGTAGGCCGCATCGAGGCGGAAAGCGGGACTGTTGTCGACCCTCCAGCCAAGCAGCGTCTTGACGATATCGTCGAGACTTCCCGATACGTCGGCACCGATGTTGGTCGCGCGCGCGGCTGCCTTGTTGATGCCCCCGGCATAGATCATCGCGTCCTTATACCCGGGCAATTGCCCGATGCCGCGTCTGTCCTCGCTTTGCGCCGTCGCGCAGGCCCCCTTCTCCATCAGCACCAACGTCCGGCCCGGAGCGGTGAGCACGCTGCATGGCAACTCGATGCGCGAAGGGCCCCTCCAGACGACCAGAGCCGACTCCGGCGTCCGCCCGGCGACGGCATCGCCGGGGCGCGCGGGCGGCGCATTTTCTCGCAGAGCATCGGCAAAGCGCGTGCGCTGAATGCACTGTTGCACGTCGGCGGTGCGCATCGGCCACTGTGGCGACGCCGCGATTGACATGTCGAACGAGCTTGCCGACAGCACCGGCACGACCGAGTTCTGGGATTCGCCGGCCGCGATTTGCCGCTTCTTGACGTTCTCGCTGGCCAGCGGACTGTCATTGACGACCTCGGGTGCCCAGGGCGCGCCGCAAATCGTCGTCTCCTCCAGCTGATCGGCGGCAACCGAGCCAAGACACTTCGCGACCGCGGCGAATTCACGGCTTGCGCTCAATCGGGCATCATCGCTGAGCGCGTCGATGTCCTTCAGCCGCAACTCGCTGATGCGCTGCGTCGCCTTCCCCTGGCCTTCGAAATAGAGATTGAACTCCTTCCAGGTCTCGGCCGCCATCGCGACTTCGGCGGTCTGCAGCGGCATGATGAAGGCGACCTGCTCGGGCAGCGGGAAGCTGTCGACCCAGATGATCCTGAAAGGATGATAGGCCTCGCGATTCCCGCTGGCGTCCGACCACTCGCGGACCTTTAGCACGAGGGTGTCGAGCTGGCCGGCATCGGCCACCTTCTCCGGCAGGGAGCTACGGACAAGACAGGGCGAAGCAACGTCCGAAACAATCGCCCTGCGATATTCCGTGTAGTTGAAATGCTTTCGAAACAGCGAGCGGTTTGCCGCGATCACGAGCGGAACGCGGTCGGGAGCGGTCTCGAACTCGCCGCTGCGCTGCTTGACCCAGCGCCATAGCGGGGAATCCGTCGGCAGCGCAAAGCTGCGGAACCGGGTCGTTGCGCCGTCGCTGGCGGCGCCCCACGACGATTTGCCGTCCTTGGCCGCCAGAGCCAGCCCGGGAAGGATGATGGCGCCGAGTTCGCCATCGAACTCCCGCATCGGCACCATGCCAAGATCCGGGAAATCCTTGTCGAACTTGTCGATGATCGACGGCAATATTCCCTGCGGAAGATCGATATGCGTGGTGATGCGGATCGGCGGGCCTCCCTCGGGCAACGCGCCGAGCAGCACCTGTTCGAAGCGATCCCACACGCCTTCGCGCGCACTCCAGCCGACGAACACGATGAACGCCGACAAGGTGAAAAAGACCGTGAGCCAGAGAAAATCCCGTGCAGCCGGCGTGCCTACCCTGAACGCGAAGGCTTTCGCAAACTCCGCCAGCGCGATGCGCAGGATCGCCAACATTCGACCAGCCCCTTACCTTCTTCACCAACCAGCTTTACCTGGCCGGACCACAATCAATTACGCTATCGGGCGCGGGTGATGGACCACTCTCTGGCCGTCCCCTACCGCTACAGTATCAAGTTGCAGCATCTGCGTTGCCCGCGCTCCCTCGCGCAGCGTCTCGACGCGATGCGTCACGAAAACAAAGGCCCGCGTTCCGGCGCGCTCGTCCAGCCATCGCCGCACGACTCCGAGAACTTCCATGCCGGTTTCGTCGTCTAGGCTGGCGGTCGGCTCGTCGGCGAACAGCACCTGCGGATCGTGAGCGATGGATGCCGCCAGCGCCATGCGCTGGCGCATGCCGCCGGACAGCTGCGTCGGAAACTTGTCGCGAAAGTCGCCGACCGTCTCGCCCCTGATCAGCATGCGCTCGATCGACAAGCCGATCCTGGATTCGGCATCCGTGGTGATGCCCCGCAGGCGCAGGATGTGCCGCAGGTTTTCCGCTACCGTGAAGCAGGGGATCATGGTGGCATCCTGCAGCAGAAAGCCGAACTTCTGGCGGCGCACGTCGTTGAACGAGCCGGACGACATCGATTGCGCGGTCCACCCGATCTGCTCCGGCAACCTCCAGGCGACCGAGCCCGACAGCGGTAGCGACATGCCGCTCAATGCATAAAGCAAGGTGGATTTGCCACGCCCGGTCCGGCCGATGATCGGCAGCGTGTAGTTCCACGCCTCAAGGTCGAACTTGCCGGAGACGTTCTCCATCAAGGTCCGGTTCGGCCATCCGATCGAGAGGTCGTCGAAGCTAACCGTAAGGGTCATGGCAGATAATTCACCGGCAGCCAGAAGAACGAGTCGTTGCCGCGCTTGTGCATCATCGAGAAATTCGTCTGCCCGGAACGATTGAGATTGTACGGCCTGACGTCGCCGTCGACGAACGGGACGGCCTTGCCTTTGGCGGACATCGCGCACCCGCCTTCGGGCCAAAGCGCCTCGATGAAGTTCGAACGGGACTTGCCGTCGCTCTTCAAGGGAATGTCCAATACGTCGTACTTCTTGATGGCGTATGATTTCAGATTGTCGATCTCGCAGGTGGGAACATTGTTGGGATCCATCAGATCGCTGTCGGAATACTGCATCAGCGGGCTGCGTCCGCTGGCCGGAAGGCCAGCACCGAATTGCAGCTTGTCGGACAGCTTCACGCCATCATTCTGCATGTCCACCTGGATGATCGTGGCAAGTGCCGCAAGCATGGTGTTGATCAACTGCTCGCGTCCGGCGCGGCCGGCGACATTGCCGCTCAGGTTCTTGTACAGATAAAGAATCTTCTGCCACTTCTCGAGTTGATCCTTCGACATCAAGACTTCCGCCACGACCTTGTCATCGGCCGGAACGAAGGCGCGATTGACCGCTTCAAGCACTTGTGTCCGACATTGATCGCCAAGGCGCCTGCAAAGGGATTCCTCGACAAATTGAAGGTAGTTGATTGGAATGTTCAGCGAACTGTTGGCACGCAAGCGCTCGATGATCTGTTCCAGAGACTGGCCGGCCTGCAGTCCTGCGGTGAGTTCCGAGATCGCCGCAGGGTTCATGGACGCGTCGATACGTTGCAGCGCCGTGTCGATGGCGGCTTGCTGGCCCGGACCAACCACCTCTGCCGGCAGGCGGAGGAAGTTAGAGGTCGCGAAACCCGATAGCTTCGTGCCGCCGTAGAGCTGAGACAGAATGGATTTGCCCTGGCTCTCGAACGCAGAATACGCACTGTCGTAATTGGTCTGGTTGCTGACCCCGCTCGTCTGCCGTGGGGGCTGAATGAAAACTACAATCGGCGGCGTACCGAACTTCGATCCGGCACCGCCGCTTTTGAATCGAGCTGCCACCTGCTGCTCGTTCCATACCGCGAAACTGCGGCTGCGCTGCTTGTCGGGATCGTAGCCTGCATCGCCGATGACAAAGACGAGCTTGGCATTGTTCGGACAGCCGGAAATGTCGTCGGACGCCTGCACCAGCGCGCCCAGGCTGTTCTCCGGAAAGTCGTCATCTTCGTCGGGATCGTAGGCCCTGACGGGAGCGAAGGCGGTGTTGAACTCCGACAGATTGTCCTTGTTGCAGAACGTTTTGCTCAGCGGCAAGGCTTCGGAGTTCGAGACGCCGTCCTGTTTCGTCTTCGGATTGCTGTCGCGGTAGATTCTGAAGCCGTAACGTACGACTCCACCGTCGTTGATCTTCGACTTCATCCTGCTGTTGATCTGAGTCATCAGAGTTTTGACGGCCGAGATGACATTACCCATGCTCTTGGTGCCGTCGAGCACGAAGAAGACGTCGAGATTGTTCAGGCCCTGCGCGATGGCGGAGGTATTGTCGCGGCCGGCGGTGCCTGCGTTGGAGAACAGCACCTCGTAGGCGCGCTGGGTCTGCTGAACCATGGCCATGCGGACATGGAGGCTGAACCAGCGCGATCCCCCGAGAATCTGATTGCAATCGCCAGGGCGTGCCGCGTTCAGTTCCTCCATCGTGCGATAGGCGCAGGCGTATTTTTCGGGGACGCCCGGCACCGCAACGCCGTCCGGACCGGCCAGCGTTTCCTTCGGCCGCACTCCGAGCGCCGTGTTCCAGACGTAACCATCCTCCTTGGGCAACCAGCCCATCAGCCGACCGGAGCTACTGCCGAGATTGGCATTCTCCGAAATCAGGTAATGATCATTCTCCTCGGCGTAGATGAAGTACCACTGGAAGCGGCTGACCTCGGCACAAGGTCCTTCGCAGCGCGGATCCGATGTCGCCGGCGTTTGGTAAAGTTTCTTGGGCTGCACCTGCCCCTGCACCGCAGTGTCCGTGCGCACGACGATGCGTTTGTAGAGACCTGTGCCGCCGACATCCTTGAGAGGAAAGGTTCCGCACAGCACTGCCGTACGCTCGACCCATCCGACGGGCTGGCCCGACGAATCCTTGATGCGAAGACGCGCGGTGCCCTCGCCCGGGTCGGCAATGCGGACGCGTTCGCTGAATCCCAGCGTCTTTGCCGCGCGGGCGTCACCGGATGAATCCTGGAACACCGGCGTGCTGAGCCGCAACGAGAACGCTGCGTAGCGCTCGTCGTCGAACAACTTGCGTCCGTTGAGGAAGTAATAGCCGTCGAGGAAGTTGCGATGATCGCAGCCGGTATCGCCGCCCGTCCCTTGTGCAGGCGCCGCAGCGGAGGAGCCCGGGGCCGGGGCGGCCGTCTGGGACCACCCCAACTGAGGCATCAGCGAGACGACTGCGGCCAGACACAGCGGGAGCAATCCAGAAATCGTTCGCTTCGACACGGTGCCACTTCCTTTGTTCAACTACGTGCGTAGCCCGCCGCTACTTCTTTTTCCCGCCGCCATGCGGCGGAGCAGCCGGCTGCTGGGCCGGCGGTCCCGCCGCCGGCCCGGGCGCAGGCGCCGGGGTTGCGGCCGGACCACCTTGGACCGAAGGTCGAATGTCGCCAGGTAAATCCGCCGCCTGCAGTTCGGTCGCGTTGATGAACTTGCCGAAAGCCTTCGTCAGCAAATCGGAACGTTGGGACGGATCGGCGGGAAGCGGCGTGCACGTGATGTTCGGGTTCTGCGCAAGCCAAGGCGCGCAGTTGCCGATCATCATCAAATGGATCAAGTCACGATTCTTGAATTGGTTGGAAAGCCCGGCCAAAAAGTCCGTGTTGTCCGGCACGACTTCCGAACCGTCCATCACGAAGATGACGCGATCGAAGTTCGGCACGGAATCTTTCTTGAGCTCCGGTATTAGGCGCAGCTGCCTGAACTCGGGCGTAACAGGCGCAACGCTCTCCTGCGACTGGGTGATCTGCGCTTTAACGCTCTCCCTGTCCTGCGCCGCGGCCTCGCCCGTGAACAGCTGCCTGAACTCACCGGCACCATTGACCTGAAACACGTTGATGGGCGACAGACGGGCTCCCCTCGCCACCTGTCCACTAATCTGGTCGACAAAATTCCGCAGGCTTTCCTGCACCGCCTTGGTCCCTCCGGCACGAGCGAGGTTTGTGCTCATCGAGATCACGATCGCGCGCCGGGGTCCCGCCGCCCGTGCGCCTTGCAGTCCGAAGGTCAGGTAGGGCGAATTGCTCTGCACACCACCGACGCTGGCCGTCGCACACAGGGTAAGCGGGTCATCGCTGCCGTCGAATACAGCCGCCTTGATCGGCCATTTGTACGTCGCCGGAGTTGGCTGACCGTTGAAGGGAACGAATTTGATCGCTTCACGCTTGGTGGTGCAGTTTCCCTGGAACAGGAATACACCGGCCAGCGACTGCGAATTGCCCGCGCCCGTGCCGAACTGCGCATTGTACATATTGGTGTCCTGGGCCGAAAAATTCACCGGTAACACTAGCTTGAGCTGATCGGCCGGAATGGTCCGCCCCTGAACAGGGGCTGCCAGATCGATGGGGTCCTCGAAGCGCGGCCTGAAAGCGTCCAATGGAGGAGACGACAGATTTCTTGGCGCATTGGCGTCCTGCTCAAGCACCACGGTCATGCCGCGCGGAAGCTGGTTGCAGCCTGCGTCCTTGAGCGTCGGCAACGGACCGCCAACGCTTGCCACAGGCACCGGACGGCCGCATGGCCCGCCGCCGTCCACCACATACTGAACAGTACGCGCCGCATAGGCCGGACTGTCGGACAATGAATCGACGATCCCCGCCGCGTAAGGCCAGGGCGGCTGCAGGGCGGCAGCGAGCATGTCAAAGGTGTACGTCACTTCATTTTCGGCAGTCGAAAATATGGTCAAATCTACAGGCCTGAAGCCACTGAACAACTGGACCTTGAGCACGGTCGGCTCGGCTCGCATGCTGGGCGCCCAACAAGTGATCCTGTTGTTTTGAATGAGAACAGCCTGGTCAGGCGCCGCGGCAACGCACCCGTTGAGCACAGTCGCGTTCTGCGCGAGCGGAAGCTGCTGGAAAATGACGTCATAGGCCCTGCACGGCTCGGCCGGGAACTGCAAGGCGCTCGCAACGATGTTCTCGAGCGAGGCGACCGCGGTCTCGGTTTGGCAGCCCGCGATGCCCTGCGACAAGGGGATTCTGCGCGCCAGCACGTCACGAAGATTGCCGCCCTGGACTTCGACGAATTCGGTTTGCGGCCGCTTCCAGCTCTTCGGATAAGGATAGGAAAATCCCGCGACTTGGAGATAGTCGTCGAGGAACGCTCCCTCGGCGTCAATCATGATCGGACGGAAGCCGCGAATCCGAATGGGCACCTTGCGGTCCGGCCGCAACGTGCACTGCATCTTGTAAGCCCCGCCGCCCATGCCGACAGGCTCGCCGCAATACGTCGAGGTATCAAACAAGCTGAGATCGTTGCGGAGCCGATCCGGATCGAGCAATGCCTGCCACTGGTCGTGGTTGGCGCGGAAGCGGAAGGTCACGGTGGCAATGGCCTGCTGGACCGAGAGCGGCACTGCCGCGCCGGTGCCTTGCGCGGGCTGTTGCGAAAACTGGCCGTTCGGCCTGTTGGCACCAGCGGGAGACCTGGTCTGTGCACCTTGCCGCTGCGCCTGCTGGGCCGGCGGCCCGGGCTGCTGGGCCTGGCCTTGCTGCTGCACGACCGCCTGCTGCTGTATCTGTTGCTGGTTGCCTCCCTGGCGAGCGGATGCGCCGTCAGGGGCGCCTCCGCCAGCTGGCGAGTGAACGAGGTTGGCGAATTGACTTCTCAACGTCACCGGATAGGTGACGCCAGCCAGGAACGCGGCATCCTGCTTGCTTGCCCGAAAGTTCAAATACAGCGACTCAAAGAAGGGACGAGCGAGAGTCCCGATCGGCTGAAACTCATCTGTAAACAGAATAAAGGCGGGCCAGGGCGCATCCTTCCCGCGCTTTACGATTGGAGATGCTTTCTCGGCGAGCCCTTTGAGCTTCGCGATCAGGTCGTTTGCCTCGCCAGGACTTCCTGTCTCCAGCGTGACGGTGGGCATATATTGGATCAATTCGGGCCGGATCCGATCCTGGCACTGCACGAACAGGTCGGCGGCCCCTTCGGTGTCAACCAGTGGATAGACACCGCGCGGAAACTTGATCCCGTTAAACACCAATGTCGCTCTGGCAACTATTTGGTTTGGAGCGGCGCGACGGATCGTATCGCCCAGCAGCGCGACCGAGTACTCGCTGACCTGGATTTTCTGCGGCCGATCTCCCCCTTTTGCAGCAGACATCGCATCAACGCATGTAAGCTGCACACCCGGCGCTTGCGCGCTGGCCGGCGACGTCGCCACGGCAGGCAGCAAGGCGCCAAGCAAGAGCAGCATTGCTGGACGAACGATCCTGTCGGCCTTCATCGTCGATCCTTCCATCGTCCTCATCTCTTCATTGCTTCATCACCACGCGGAAACCGGTGCGATCGATCCTGCTGGAACTGTAGCAGAGCTTGACCAGCCTGCCCTGTGAACTGGATTGCGTACTTGGTCCAATCGCCCAATACTTGCCGGGGCCGCATGGGCTGCTGGTCCACTGCAAGTTGCCGCTCCGCACGAGGATCAGAAACGCTTCCGCCTGGGGTGTGCCGGGATATTTGCTCTCAAGCTCCCAGGCAGCGGCCACGAATTCCTGCAGCGTCGGCAGCGCCAGCGCGCGGCCGCTCCGTTCGCCGGATCGCTTGGAGAACGCCAGCGCCATTGTCTGGCTGGCGTTGGCCGCTGCACGCGAGGGATCGGCCTGCCCGGGAGGCATGGCGTCGCGTGTGGCGAGCTCGGGAAACTGAGTGCGGCGTTCATCCTCGTTGAGGTTGTTGAAGTAGCGCTCGACGGGCTCCGACGGAATGGCGTCGATGGTGATGCAGAACGGCGTGACGGAGAACGTGCGATCTTCGATCAACTCGGCGAAGTCGATGATGGCGCCCGGAATCGAGGACTTGTCGAAGGTCCCACCTTCGATCCTGGCCATCTGCCAGTCGGCGTCCGGCAGGCTGCATAGCGGGACGCTGCCGGGCGGACGACGCGCTGGGTCTTGAGGACGCGGCGGCGTATCCGGCGAACGCGGCGTATCCGCGCCCGCCGGCCTCACCGTGACCGACACGGCGGCGCTTTGCCATTCATCGTTCAACTTTACGCTGTAAGCAAACACCACGTCGGCGCCGACGCAGCTCGCGCTGCCGCGGAAGACCAGCGCACGGCCGTCGACCTGGACCGTCGCGCAAGCAGGCACGTTGTCAACTTTCATTTCCGGCGCCGGCTGACCTTGCGGCGGAACGCCGACATCATTGGCAAGCACCTCGATGCGCACTGCATTGCCCACCTCCGCCGTCGCACTGTCAGCTCTTGCCTCAGGAAGTTCTCTTGGTATCGGCCGCGCGCCTTGCGCTCGTGAGGCGCCTGTCTGGCCGGAGGTCCCCACGATCAGCGCCGCGAAGGCGAACGCAAAAAAACGAAAGCACCGCCGCAAATCCACTTCGCCAAAATAGCCTTTGCGATTCACAACAAGTCGCTGGAAATAGAAGTTGACTAAAATCAACAATGGCAGAATGCTCGGTGTAAGACAATATATCTCATTTGTTTGCCGTTCGCGCGCTGACGGCGCCGAGGCCAATTCGTTTCAGGGGGCGTTGGTTGGTGTCGGTCATCTGGAGGTCTGAGGCGCTTTCGCGCCGCGATATCGGACATCCGAATTCGCCGTTAATCAACAGGCAGGAAGAGCTCGCTTCCTTTCTCACCGGCAAGTTTGGCGCGCAGGCCGCGGCGCTGTTTGCGGTTCCGACACGCCAAAGTGACAGATCGATTACATGGGCCGACCGCGCCGGAGCCGAACAAACGCGCGCCTTGCGCGAGCTGACGGGCAGCGACAGGAGCGCGGCTGACACTGCGCTGCGGCAATGGCTGCAAAAAGTCGAGACGGCGTGCGATGGATCACCCGCCGGCCAATTGCTGCTTGGCGCACTCAACATCGAAAATCCCGATGCCATTCGCGTCACCGCCGACGGACGGCCGATCATTGCCGGCTGGGGCGCGGTGCCGGCGGCGCTGACAACGCCGGCGGAATTGACAACCCACCATTTGGCGACGCTCGGCCCTTATCTCTCCAGAGTGGAGGCCCCGCAATTCTGGGTGTCGTCGGTCGAGACCGTTCCGCTCTACGTCCGGTGGTATGGCTCGCGCGGCCTGCTGGCCGCGGTCGTGCTCGCAGCGATTCTGCTGGCCTGGCTGCTGCTGCCGGGGGTGCTGCGCAATACGACCGGCGCCGCGCCGCCGGTCGATTTCTCCGGTTCCAACAGGTCGATCGAGCGTCAGATCGACACCGTACGGCGCTCGCTCGATTCCAATGTCTGCCTCGCCACCACGCTGCCCCGCCTGGAACTGCCGCGAGAAGGCGGCCGCCTGCCCGACGGCGCGGCCACGACCCGCCCCGGGACGGTGCCGTCCCCCGCCCCAACCGGATCTCGCCCGCCGTCGGGCGGTGCCGGCGGTCCCACCGGGACACCGGGCGCCGGTGCTACCGGCACCCCACTGCCGGCCGCGCCGGGCGCCGCGCCTTCTCCGACGCCAGCGCCCGGGGAGAGCCCGACGCCCCGCGCCTCCCCCTCGCCGTCACCCGAGGGTCCATCGGGGCGATCGGGACAGGATCAATCGTCCACTCCGGACCGCGACGTGGCGCGGACCGAGCCGGCGCCGCCAGTCGATCCGAATTCGGTGCCGGTGCCTCCCCAGGTGAATCCGGGACAGGGCGGCGCCCCGGTATTGGCGACGCTGCTCAAGAAAAGCACCGTGATCATCGTGACCAAGGGCGGGACCGGCAGCGGGTTTTTCGTGTCGCGCGACCATATCCTCACCAACCGCCACGTGGTTGAGGACGCGGACAACAGATATTTGGTAGGCAACAAGGCGCTGGCGCAGCTATTGCCGGCCGAACTGGTCGGCACATCCGAGTCGACCCGGATGGGTGGCCCCGACTACGCCCTCCTGAAATTGAAGACCGGCTCGAGCGACGCCTTCCTGTCATTTTCGGGCACCCTGCCGGTCGAACTGGAGAACGTCATCGCGACCGGCTATCCGGGCTTTGTGATCAGCGGCGACGAAAGCTACCGCCGCATGATGGGCGGCGACGTCCGCTCGGTTCCGGAAACGGCGCTCACCAGCGGCGCGGTGACGTTCATCCAGAACCCGGCCAGCCAGTCTCCGGTCATCCTGCACTACGCGGCGATTTCTCCCGGCAACAGCGGCGGCCCGCTGACCGATGAATGCGGCCGCGTGGTCGGGGTCAACACCTTCGTTCGCGGCACCGATGGCGCCAACGCGCGGATGAATTACTCGCTCGCCGCCTCCAGCGCGGTGCGCTTCCTGCAGCGCTACAACATCAACCCGACGGTCGTGCCGGGCACCTGCACCCGCGCTGTGCCCGGCGCGGCGGCGCAGGCGCAGCCGCCGGCCGCTTCCACCGCACCACCCGCGCCGCCCGAGCCTGCCGCGCCGGGCGGGAGCAGGTCGAAATCGCCGCCGGCTTCCGCACCGGCGAAAAAAACCGCCCAGTAGAGTGGATCAGATGTCGGACGGTGTTCTCGAACGGACTCGACAATCGGACTTGCAGCCGCTGATCGCCAACGGCGTGCCGGTGTTCCGGATGTACGGACAGATCCGCATCGAGCTCTTGCGCGCGCTGTCGCAGGATCACCTCGGATTGTTCGCCGATCCCAATCCCGACCCGACGTCGGGCGATATCCAGTGGTTCGCGCCGAACCCCGGCGAGATCATCAAGCTCGCCGATTGCACGGAGGACGACCGCTCGGGCCATGAATTCCACCTCGCCCGGCTCGTGGACGACATCACTCACCACATCGAGCGTCTCAACCGGTCCGGCGACGACGACGCGCGCAACATGGCCAGCGTCCTTACCATGGCGCTCGAGATTCCGGACGAAAGCCATATCTTCGTCGTCGGCGGGCTGCCGGTGCTGGCTGGATGGGGACATGTGCCTCGTGGACCCGCCGTCCTGCGCAAGCCGCTCATCGCGCTGGTCAAGCGCGTGCTCACCATCACGCCGCCGCCCGTCCCCGAGCCGGAGGCGCCGCCTTCGCCGCCATCTCCTGCGGCCGAGCCCGCTTCGCAGGCGGCCGCAGTTCCGCCGCCACCGCCTCCGGAGCAGCCGGCGCCCCCGGCCACGGCGGTGACGCCGGACGGCGCCCGCATTCGCGCGCTGATCCCGATCGTCAACGAAGTTGCCGGCCCTGCACGCATTGCCACGGCAGCCTGGGTGCTGTGGCCCCTCCTGGCGGTGCTGCTTGTCGCGATCGGCTATCTCCTGCTGCGCTATTGCGCGCTTGGCTGGCCGCTGTCGCTGCTGGCCGACAACGGCATGATCGTGAATTATTGCGTGGCCAGCGGCGAACCGCTGCGCAACAACGACCTCACGGCGCATCTTGCAGACCTTCAGGCCGCACTGGCCGAGAAGCAGCGGCGTCTCTGCGTCGCCTCCGTGCCGCCGCGGCCCACCCCGACGCCGTCGCCCGGCCCGACTTCGAGCACCGAGCGCGTTGAGATAGGGGGCGGACGCATCGGCGCGGTCAACGTGATCCTTACCTGGAACACGGACGCCGATCTCGACCTGCACGTGAAATGCCCGAGTGGCAAGGAGATCTACTTCAGCAGCCAGCGCGAATGCGGCGGCGTACTCGATCTCGATGCCAATTCGAATGACAGCAACAAGACCACCTCGCCGGCCGAGAACGTCACCTGGCCCGAGGGCGCAGCCCCCTCCGGAACCTATAAGGTTGAGGTCCATCTCTACAACCGGCGGAACGCGAGTCAGCCCGTCGAATTCAAGGTCGAACTCCTGATCAACCGTGAAGTAAAGGAGACCTACAATCTCCGCGCCGAAACGCAGGCCAAGATTCCGGTTTTTGAGTTCGCGCTGCCGTACACCGGGCGCCGGCAATGACCTCCGGCCGGGTTCCCGCGGCGGGTGGATCAAGCTTGCCCCGTGCACGGCCGCGCTGCCATGGTTTCGCTGGAAGTGCCGGCGGTCTCGGGCGGTGCCTGAACAAGGCGACTAAGTCAGTATGGTGTAATGAATTTTTGAATTTGCCATGCCGCATCAATTTCGGTGACAATGCCGCAGCCATGTAACTTCTGACCGTTCCCTTTTGACGAAACCGGCGCCCTTTCCAACATGCTGAAGCCTCTGCAGAAGCTGCCCCAGGACCAGACACTGGTCGCGCATTCCGGCGTGCAATTCATCGACTATGGATTCTTGCTTGCGGAAGACTTCTCGTTCAACCGCACGTTTCTGGAGATCGCCCAGCCCGGCGAGAGCGACAAGGAAGTCGCCTACACCTTCCACCAGATCGAGACCAACCGGAACGGCCCCGGCTACATCAACTCCGAGACCCGCGAGGTCGTTGCCGAGAAGACCACCTACAGCGTTCCGTTCGCCCGGGCGCTGGAAATTTTTGATTCGGTCTGGCTGCCGGTCCCTTACCTGAAGCACAAGGGCTACGACGACACCCAGCGCGAAACCTTCGAGCAGGGTCCGTTCAACTGGTGCCGGATGCGGATTACGAGATTGTCGGCCACCGACCAGGCGACCGACGGATACACGCACCGCCTGACCCTGGCCTATGACACCACGACCGGCGAAGCGATCAAGGGCTGGCCCTATATCAGCCCCGTCAACGAGGACGTGCGCAACGAGTCGCGCTTCCACTTTGCATCCGAGCTGCGCGACATCTCCTGGTTCCTCTACCAGTCCTGGGTGACCGGCTGGCTCAAGGACGAGCTCAAGCTGTCGCAAGCCGCGGCGAAGCCGATCAAGCGCGGCGACGGCGCGGATGCGGAGTGCACCTACTGGGCCTTCTATGCGACCTTGCTGCAGGGCCTGCGCGTTCTCATGAACGGCAAGACCAGCAACGCGTTGCTGCCGCGGGTCTATTTCATCAACACCCTCAGCGCGCGTGCGCAACGGCCGATCGACGTCGATCTCGTGCTCGATATCGGCAACAGCCGCACCTGCGGCGTGCTGATCGAAACCGGCGCGGAAGACGAGCTGGACATCGAGAACGCGGCCTCCGTGCTCGAGCTGCGCGATATTTCGCGGCCCGAACTGGCCTATCGCGAGCCGTTCCGAAGCCATGTTGAATTCGCCCCCGCCGAGTTCGGCAGCGCGCACCGCTCGCGCGAAAGCGGCCGTCCCGGGATCTTCAAGTGGCCGAGCTGGGTGCGCGTCGGCCCCGAGGCGCTGCGCCTGTGCGACAAGAGCAGCGGCGCCGAAGGCGATACGGGAATTTCCGGCCCCAAGCGTTACATCTGGGACGAACGCGAGAACCGCCAGCCCTGGCGTTTCAATGTCGCGGAAAGCCGGCTGCGCAGCAACTCCAAGGTCTATGGCGACCTCATGCTGCTGGTGACCAATGACGGGCAACCGCTGAAATCGGCCGGGCCGAAGGCAAGCCCCGCGCTCGATCCGAAATTCTCGCGCGCATCGCTCTTCACCTTCATGGTCATGGAAGTGGTGCTGCAGGCGATCGTGCAGATCAATTCGGTCGACTACCGCGCAGTCAAGAAACACCCGAACGTCAACCGCCGCCTGCGGCGCATCCTGTTCACCATCCCGACCGCGACGCCGCTGGTGGAGAAGGAGAAGTATCAACGGCGCTGCGAGGCCGCGATCGCGCTGCTGTGGGAGACTTACGGCTGGAAGACGCTGTCGACCGGCGCGATTGCGCTTCCCGAGGTCAACATCGCCTATGACGAGGCGACCTGCACGCAGATCGTCTACCTCTACAACGAGATCGCCAAGAAGCTCGAACTGACGCCTTCCGACATGTTCCGCCTGCTCGGCCGCCGGAATTTCAACGGTGTTTCCGAGAAGCTGCGGATCGCCAGCATGGATATCGGCGGCGGTACGACCGACCTGATGATCGTCTCCTACGCGGTCGATCCGCCCGGATCGGACGCGCTCGCACCGGTGCAGAACTTCCGCGAAGGCTTCCGCAAGGCCGGCGACGATATCCTCGAGGCCGTGATATCGCGGCATGTGCTCAAGGCCATCGAGGAAGCGCTGGCGCAGCACGGCGTGGCGGACCCGGCCCGCAAGCTGCAGGAATTCATGTCGCCGGGACGCAACGCGCTGCAGAAGCAGCTGCGCAAGCTGTTCGTTGCCCGCATCCTCGCGCCGGTCGCGCTGCACCTGCTGACGCAGTACGAAACCTCGGTCAACATGGTCGGCGAGACCCGCGACCGCGTGAAGTTCCGCAACATCCTGCGCGAGCACGCCGAGACGCTGCAGCACGTCATCAGGTTCTTCGAGGAGCCCCTCGCCGATGCGGCGCCCGGCTTCTCGCTGATGGATGTCGAGATCGGTCTGGACTTCGATCGTCTCGGCACCACGATCCAGTCGGTGATGGGCGACATCATCGCGCTGATGTGCGAGGTGATCCACAAGTTCGATTGCGACGTGCTGCTGCTGACCGGCCGGCCTTCCTGCTTCCCGATCATCCGCGATCTCATCCTGCGCTATCTGCCCATCGCGCCGCACCGCCTGATCTTCATGCACGAGTACAAGGTCGGCAACTGGTATCCGTTCGCCGGCCGGCTCGGCAAGATCGACGATCCTAAGACGACCGTCGTCGTCGGCGCGCTGATCTGCGCGCTGGCCGAAAACCGCGAGATCCGCGACTTCCCGCTGCGCGGCGGCGGCTTCTCGATCAAGTCGACGGCGCGCTATATCGGCCGCCTGCTCGGGGCGGACACGATCCGGACCGACGACATCATCTTCTCCCAGGAGGGAAAAGCCGTCGCCACGGAGTCCAAGCCGCTCGTCGTGTCGGCGCCAATGTTCCTCGGTTTCCGCCAGCTCCGGCTCGACCGCTGGCCAGGCACGCCGCTGTTCTTCCTCGACATGGCCGAGGACCACCCGGGACGGCAATCGGCGCCGATGCCGTGGTCGGTCACCTTCCGCCGCAACGAACCTTCGTCTGACGACCCCGTCACCAAGCAGGAGTTCGATCTGGAAAATTTGTGGGTCGATCGCGTCGTCGATCAGGCCGGCAATGAAGTGTCAAAGGATCTGGTTCGTCTCAGGCTGCAGACGATGCGCAATATCGATGGATACTGGCTCGACACCGGGACGGTCACGGTAGCCGTAACGGAATAGCGAGAGAGAGGATTGGGGCTGGGTTGAAATGTCGAGCATGATTACCGAACAGTCGCTGGCCAAGCTGTGCAGCGATACGGCGTCGACTGCGGCCGCGGCAGTGACCTGGCTGGAGAAGAACCGGGAAGCGGTCGGGACGAAATTTGCCGGGCTGCGGCGGGATTTCCGCCGCAGGGAAATGCTGGCGCGGCGCTATGAGCGTGCCTCGCACCGCCCGGTCTGCGTCGGCGTGTTCGGCCCGAGCCAGGTCGGCAAGTCCTATCTGGTGTCGGCGCTCGCCCGCCGCGGGTCGGCGCCGCTGACCATCGTGCTCGATCGCGACTACGATTTCCTCTCCGCCGTCAATCCGGAAGAAGGCGAGGAAGCCACCGGCCTGGTATCGCGCTTCAGCATCCGCCCGACCTCATCGCCCGAGGGATTCCCGGTCCGCGTCAGGCTGCTCGACCAGATCGAGATCATCAAGATTCTCGCCAACACCTACTTCCTCGACTTCGACGCGACCGAGGAGCGCGTCCCCGAGCAGGCGGAGATCGAGGCCGCCTTCGCTCAGGCCGAGCCGCTGGCGGCGAAAACCAGTATCGGCGTGCTCTCGGACGTCGAAATCGACGACCTGCGGCGCTATTTCGATGCGCAATTTGCCAGCAAGCAAACCGTCGCGGTGCTCAACAGCTCCGGCTACTGGTCACGCCTGGAGCAACTGGCGCCGCGGCTGCGCATCGAGGATCGCATCCGGCTTTATTCATTCCTGTGGGGCGGGCTCGAACAGTTCAACGAGGTGTACCGCCGAATCTACGCGACGCTGGAGTTGCTCGGCTTTCCGGACGAGGCGTTTTGCGCGATCGAGGCCTTGATGCCGCGCGAGACCAGCATCATCAACGTCAAGGCGCTGAAGGGCATTCTCGATGCCGGCAACGACACGGTCCGCGTCCGCAGTCCTTCCGGGACGGTCTGTCCGATACCGCGCCCGCATCTGACCGCCATCGTTGCCGAGCTGGTGATGCAGATCAAGGATCACCCCTGGCCGTTCTTCGACCACACCGACCTGCTCGACTTTCCCGGCGCGCGCACCCGCGAGATGAACAACGACCCGGAAAATTTCGTCAAAAAGCCGGGCGCGGTGGCCGATCTGTTCCGGCGCGGCAAGGTCGCCTACCTGTTCGACCGCTACTGCGAGGACAACGAACTTTCCAGCATGCTGCTGTGCATGGCTCCCGGCAACCAGGACGTTCGCACCCTGCCCGGCCTCATGGCCAACTGGATCCGGTCGGCGCAGGGTGACACCAGCGCGGCGCGCGCCAAGCAGCAGACCGCACTGTTCGTGGTCCTGACGAAGTTCGACCGCCGGTTCGAAGTCGCGCTCGGTACCGCCGGTCAGGCTTCGAACGAGCGATGGACCGCCGCGCTGAAGACGCCGCTGACGGATTTCTTCCGCACCTCCGCCGACAACTGGGCGCAGGAATGGCATCCCGGTCAGCCCTTCAACAACGTGTTCTGGCTGCGCAACCCGAACTTCATCGCCAAGGGCCTGATGCGCTACGCCAAGGTCAAGGAAGCGGTCAAAGGCGGCGACGAGAAGGAAGTCGAGCGCGAAGTTGGCCTCGCCGACCCTACCGATGTCGAGACGATCAAGCGCGAATATCTCGACAACGAGTATGTCAAACGCCACATCCGCGATCCCGAAAAGGCATGGAGCGAGGCCTTCCGCCTCAACGACGGCGGCATCACCTACCTTGCGGATTCGCTGGCGCCGGTGTGCCGGCCTGAACTGAAGCGCGAACAGATACTGGCCCGCATTGGCGGCATCCGCACCGAGATGCAGGCCGCCCTGACCGAGTATCACATCAGCGACGACCGCGATGCCGAGCGGGCAAGGCGCAAGCAAGCCGCGCGCGAGGCGATGATGGGTCTGCGTGACACGGTAAAGGACCAGCGCTTCGGACACCTGCTGAGCCAGCTGCAGGTCACCAACGACGAATTGCAGCTGCTGTTCCGGCGCAAGTCGGCCGCCGGCGACGTGTCCGACGGCACCGGCCCTGACGTCAGCTCGATGTTCGCCGAACTCGGCTTCGACGACCAGAGCGCCGGCGTCGAATCCGTGGTGCGGGACAAGTATTTCGATCTCGCCAAGGCCGCGATCGACCACTGGGCCGAGCGCATTCAGCAACTGGTGCAGCGCGACAAGGCGCTCGGCTTCCTCAAGGTCAGGTCGGGCCCGGTCGAGACCATCATCCGCGAACTGCTGGAAGGCGCCGACCGGATCGACCTGTGCGGCACCATCGCAAGCGACATGCGGGCGATCGCCCCTACCATCGAGCGAACGACCGAGTCCATGCTGAAGCCGGCGATGGCTGCGGCCGAGCGGATCGACCGCTACGTCTGGAAGCTCAACCAGGACACGCTCAAGCCGCAGGAGCGGGTGCGGATCAAGAGCACCAACGAAGAGGTGTTCAAGGAGACGCCCAGCGTGGACGGCATCATCGACCTGCCGCAGACCAGGGGCGCCTTCTTCCAGTCCTTTATCCGCGACTGGATCGCCGCGTTCGAGCATCTGGTGGAGAAGAACGCCGACGGCGATCAGAAACGCAAATTTTCAGTGGAAGAGACCATTGCGCTTCAAAAGATCATGACCGCGCTCGCGGCAGCGTGAGAGGATTTCGATGACGTCCGTCACAATCGAGCAAAACCTGGAGAGCCGGCAGACCTATCTGCGATTCAAGGGGGTCGGGCGTCTGCTGCGCAACCCGCAATTCGGCATCGCCAGCGACTCCAATGAAATGCTCAGCCCCGGCGGATGGAAAAATCAGGACATCGCCAACCAGTCGCGGCAATGCCTGGACGGCGACGACCTGCTGCTGGAGATGGACTCGCGCCTGATCAACCATATCGAGCCGGGCCGGGCGATCGAAATCACCGTCGCCGAACTGAGCATCTCCGAACGTATCCTGCCGCCGCCGCTTTTGTCGTTTCCCGCCAACGCGCCACCGTTGCCGGGCACCAAGGTTTACAAGTTCGAGGGCAGCCGCTCGTTTGCTCCGGAGCCGCCACCGCCGCCACCACCCCCGCTACCCAGCGAACGCGATGCTGACGAAACACGCTTGCCCTTCGCCGACATGCCGCCGCCTCCGCCACCTTCCCCAATGCCCGGCGATGCATACGAGCGGACTGTGGAATTTTCCGGTGATCGGGAAGCGGACGATGAGCCGGGCCACACCCGGCTCGTCGATGGTGATCCGGAACCAGCCACGGAGGATTTTCACGACGGCGAAACCCGTCGGGTCGAGGACGACGTCGAGCCGGACGAACCAGAGGGCGACGAGGCGGAACTAGCCGACGACGGCGCGAAGGCGACAGGGCCCAAGCCGGAGCCGGGGCGTCCCAGCCTCGTGGTGCTGGCCGCAGCCGTCATCGCCGGGCTCGTAGTGGGCTTCTTCAGCAAGTACATCGTGGACGAGTATTCACCCTGGGCAGCTCCGGCCACGAACGCGGGCGCCAACCGCAAGATTGCGCTGCTAGAGACAGATGCGTTCGGCCCGCTTGCGGAAGACTTGAAGCGCATGCCGGACAAATCGCCGGCGGGTCTTGCGCCCGATGCGGTACCCGGCATCGGCCCGACCCTGCCCAATCGCTCGCGAACCTACTTCAATTACGCGGCCAAGAAGGCGCTTGAGGGCAACAAGGCCGAGGCCACCTACTGGTACAAGCGCTCGGTGCTCACGATCGAGCCCGAGGCGCTGACATTCCTTGGCGACGCTTACCTGAACGGCGACGGCGTGCCGCGCGATGCGCGAACGGGCTATCAGTTGCTCCGGCTGGCCACCGGGCTCGGCAACGACAAGGCCCGCAACTACCTGATCGAGCGGCTGGGAAATCACGGGATTCCCAACGCGCCTCCAACCATGGCCGATGCCTATCGCGGCAGATGACGGATGAGATGGAGAGTCAGATGAGCACGGCGATTGCAAAGGCTGTTGGCTTCGTCCTCCTCGCACTGGCGCCGCCGGCTGCCCTGGCGCAGGAATTCCTGCTGCCGCCCCCCGGTCCGCCCCGAGCGAGCTGCAACTCGATCGTCAATTCGGGCGGCGATGTCGGCGACACCATTCCGATCGATGTCAGCGGCACCACGGGAACCATCGATTTCCAGTTCGACACCGCCGGTCAGCCGGACCGCATGGTGGTTTTCGTCGACCGCCAGGTGGCCTACGACAGCGGCTGCCTTGGCACCAATGGCTACCGCAGCCGGGGCATTCCGCTGCCTCCGGGCGCCATGACGCTGACGGTCCGCATCGAGCCGAATTGCCGCGGCGGCTCGGGCACCTGGTGGCAGTTCAAGCTGGTGTGTCCGCAGTAGGCGAACGCGCACGCAATCATTGCGGCGGAAGCTGATGGATCCGAAGCGATGACATCATGAAGTCGATGTCCTTTCGCTCGGCGGCCTCGCGATCCCGGTGGAACGTGAATGTGGCGAGGATGCCCACCTGCGAGGTGTGGCTGGCCAGATAGATCGTGACGTAGTTCGGAATCTCGGACGACAGCTGGACCCCTTCGACCCATTCGTGATTGGCAAGATGCCGGCGCGAAAGTCCGAGCAGCTCCGGTATCTTGCCTTGCTCGTTGGCTTGCGGATTCCGCAGGTGCGCCTCGTAAGCTTCGAGATTGTCGTCCGAGCTGCGGCGCTTCATCGCGATGATGGCGATCGAGGCGGTCGGCGGCCGCCCCCTGCGACAGACATATTCGGTTTCGTCGAGATCGCAGGCCCATCCTGGCGCCAGATCGAATTCGAAAATATCCGAGATGAACCGCTTCGGGGGCGGTCCCGGCGCGATCAGTATCGAGACAAGCCATGCCGTGGCGGCCAGACCCGCCAGCGTGGCGAGAAAGCTCAGCCCCAGCGTGGTGGAAAACCGGATCATTGCGCGGCGGCCGGGCGGCGGGCGCGCGCGAATTCTTCGCTGAGACGGCTCATCCGCGCCTGCTCGGCCTTGCCGAGCTCAGTATCCTTCAGCAGACCAAGCTGGCGGCTGCCCTTGTCCTGAGCCCGCGACGCATCGGCGGGCCGGTCCGTCTTCTCATACCGGTTCGACAGCCGGAGATAAGCTTCCGCAACGTCGAGCCTTCCGCCCGGCGTGGGTTTGGACTCGGCCTGGGCGGCGACGGCGGCATCGAGCGCCCCTTCCGCGCGGTCGGGCCGTCCCGGTGCAGCGGCGCTGCCCGGCGGCTCGTCGGCAAGGATGGCGGCCGCCAGCAGCAGCCTCGACTGCCACACCAGAATATCGGCGCGATTGCGAAACGCCTTCGGCGCGCTCCGCCCGGCGAGATCGGAAACCCGGTCGAGTTCGGCGATCAATTCGCCGGATACCCCGTCGGTATCGGTCCTCGCGGTGAGCTTGCCAAGCGTATGCAGCCGGGCCTCGACGAGCGATATCTCGTCGGGCTCCTCCTCGATCAACGAATCGAGAATGCGGCCGGTGCGAACCAGATGGCTGATGCGCTCGTCCTGCGAGCCATGCCGATCGAAAAATCCCTGCAACTGGACGAGTGCGGTCGAGACGCTGCGTGCATCGTCCGACCGGCGGCTGCGCTGGTGGATCGCAACCGACTGATCGACGGCCGCCTCGAGGAATTTGCGGGCCTGCGGAAGCTCCTTGAGGTTTTCGTGATCATCGGCCCGCCGGCCATAACAAACCACCAGCGGACGGGCGCGCGGATCCGCATTGGCTTCGACCCGCAGCTTGTCGAACACGTCGCAGGCATCGCTGATCAGGTCGTTCAGCTCCCGGCGGGTGTTGCCATCGCCGTCGGCCGCCCGCCCGAGCGAGAGAATCAGGGAGCCGGTCGACGCCAGGCTGCTTTCGAGCGCCGTTGTCGCCCGCGAGCGCGAGTTCAGCGCAAACAGCGTCAATGCGGAAATTGCGGTGAATACCGCAAGCAGCACGCCCAGGACGATGGCAATCCGCGACTGCTGGCGCCGCTCCTCTTCGCGTCGCAGCACGGGCATGTCGCTCGCATCGAGCCCGATGATCGGTGCGATCAGCTTGATCTTCTCGTTGGCAATGCGGGAGGCGCGGACCGGGTTGAGAAACCAGAAGCGGGAGACGTCGCGCAGATCGACGATTTCGATATTCTGGAACCGGGAGGACAGGTCCGCCGGCAGCGGCCCGTCGAAGGGACCGAGCCCCCTCACCAGCAGCAGGTTGGAGCCGTTTTCACCGGCGGTGAAAAGATCGACTTCGCGCTTGATCCAGTCCCGCTCGACGTTCTCGCGCAGCGCAGCGTCGGGCGTTGCAATGACCAGCAAGTGCCGCGACACCATCAGCGCCGGGCGGATGGTGTGCTCGAAAAAATCGATGGTGCCCTTTTCGAAAGCGACATCGAGGTAGACGCGCAGCTTGCGCGAATACCTGTGCTGCAACGCCCGCGGCGCCCGGAACGCCTGCAATTCGCGGCGGATCCAATGCGCGGTCTTGCTGCCGTCGGAGCGGCGGTAGCTTATGAACACGTCATATGGAAGATCGCTCACCTGCCGTCTCGGCTCCCCCACGGATCTCGCCCGAAAAGCGATCGAATGAAAACTAGCGGCGCTCGGTACGGCGCGACAATCGGTACACCCGATGCTCTCCGTAGTTCTTGGGAAACGTGATCCGCCCGACGTAATTGCAGCTGAATTTCTGATTGGCGGTTACCGCGAGCATCGCCGCGAGCGGCTCCGTGACGATCACCTCGCCCGACGGGGCGATCGGCTCCGCGCGCGCGGCCTTGATGACCTGGGCGCCGTAGAAATTGGTCTCTTCGCGGACCGGGTCCCATCCCCGATAGACCGGCCCGTGGTGCAGCCCGATGCGCAGGTCGAGATTATGCCGGCGGACACGGTCGATCGCCTTCAGATTTTCCTGGATCGCGATCGCCAGTTCTGCTGCGGCCGCAGCATCGACCAGAACGATGAAGAAGGCATCGCCCCAGGTGTTGCGATAGAGGATCGCCGCCTTGTGTTCGCCAAGCAGTCGCGCGATGTCGCCCAGGATCAGCTTCCAGAATTCCGGAAACTGCCGCTCGCGCAGCTTGGTGAATTCGCGAAAATCCGCAAACAGCAGCGCGCGGATCTCGCGCCCTTCCGCGCTGACGGGCGGCGCATTCCGCCTCGCGGTCGTTTGGCTGGTCGGAACTTCGAGGGTCCTGACCCGGCCTCCCATCCGCGCCCATGCAGCGACCGCGCGTTCCTCGCTTGCGCCGCCTTCCGGGCCGAGGCGGAGCTGAACGCAATCGCCGCAGATGTGATCGGCCCGCATCCTTGCCTGGCCCATGGCGATCATATCGGCGTAATCGAGCTGGCTGCCGTCGCCGAGGTCCTGCTCCTCGGTTGCGCGCAGAACCGAAGCGGCCTTCTCGATGATCGACTGCTTGCGCCGGTCGAACTCCGGCGAGTCGAGCGCCTCGTCGTCGCCGTCATGCGGCAGCACGATATTGATCTCCGCCCCGGCGGCGATCAGCTGTTCGGCGAGCAGCAGATCGCCGCTCGATGCAAGCACACCGAAGCCAAAGCGTATGCCCTCCTCGGCCAGCGCCCGCGTGATTCCTCCGGCAAGCTCTGCTTCGACCGTGGCGTCGACGTCCCGGCGGCCGCCGTGAAAATGTACCGTGCCCGGCGGCTTGAGCAGTTTCAGCAGGTCGCCCTGAACGGCCGCAGGCGGCGTCAAGGCGGCAAGCAGCCGCCGGATCTGGGTGAATGTCGTCGACAGCGCCCCGAAATTGTCGCCGAGCCGCTCCCGCGCCAGCGCGAATGCCGCCAGCGCCTCCTCCCAGCGCGACAGCACCACCAGCGCCTCGCCCGTTGTCGCGGCCGCGTAATAGTCCGCACCCGCCACCACGTCCGGGTGTTCCAGGATGCGCGCGGCAATGGCATGGCCGCGCGGCGCATCGCCGGAAAGCACGAACATGCTGGCCGCATTGATGCCCGGGAAGTAATCGCCGTGCTTGAGAAACGCAGCCTCGTATGCGGTCGCTGACATCGCAAGGCCCGCCGCGTCGGCCGGTACCGTCTCGAATGCGATGTCCTTCAGAATGCGGGCGCGCAGGCTGAGACAGTCGGTATCGTCCTCCTGCCCGAGCCCTAGTCGGTCATATTCGAGCAGCGCGTCCCTGAACGCTCCCGAGCGCGCCAGCGCGAGCACGACGCGGTAGCGAACGGCCCTGTCCTGATTGCCGGCCAGAATGGCCTTCCGCCCGACGTCGAAAGCCGTAAACAGGTCGCCTCGCCGAAGCATCGCATCCAGGTCGGCAATGACCGCACCGCTCGTGTCTGGCACCTCGCCCCCGAAGCAACGCCGTGTTGAGGGCGGAGATTGCCAACACGGTTTCGACTTTACAACCCTTGGGGGCGCGGGCCCCGGGCGACCGGCTACCGCTTCATGATCTTCAGATTGGCCCTGGCCTGCTGGTTTCCGGCTTGAGCGGCCTTCTCTGTCCAGTAGATTGCCTGTGCGCGGTCCTTTGGACCGCCCTGACCGTTGAAATACAGCACACCAAGCGACATCATCGCCGCGGGCACCCCGGCCGTTGCCGCCTTCAAATACCATAGGCGCGCCGTGGAGTAGTCTTGCGCGACGCCCATGCCGTTTTGATACAGGACGCCGAGATTGTTCATGGCGTTGATTTCGCCACCGTTGGCCGCCTTTTCGTACCACGCACGCGCTGCAGCGAGGTCCTTCGAAACGCCAAGTCCGTTTTGATAGAGATACCCGAGCCCCGTCATCGAATTCAAAAGGCCGCCATCGGCGGCTCGTTGATACAGACGCCGCGCCTCGTCGTAGTTCTTGGGCACACCCCAGCCATTGGCATGCAGGAGCGCGAGGTCGTCGATCGCCGCCAGCTCGGCGCCCTGCGCGGCTTTTTCGTACCATTGCCGAGCCTGGGCATAGTCCTGTGGCACCCCCCAGCCAAACTGGTGGAACAGGCCGAGATTCCTCATGGCGCCGTAATTGCCTGCATCGGCGGCTTTCCGATAGAGCTTGTAGGCCTCCCCATAGTCCTTCGATACGCCCCAGCCATTTTGATAAAGGCTCGCGAGCCCGAACATTCCGCCGGGATCGCCGGCGACGACCGCCTTCTCAAAATAGGAACGCGCCATGGCGTAGTCGCGGGTGACGCCTGAGCCGTTCTCGTACAGATAGCCGAGCTGCACGAGCGCACTGCTATTGCCGGCGGCGGCAGCTTTTTCGTACCACCGCCGCGCCTCGACCATGTCCTTTGCTCCGCCCGTACCGTTGGCGTTCATCATCCCGAATTGCAGCATCCCGAGCGGCAAGCCCGCCTGCGCCGCCTTCTCCAGCCATGCGCGGGCGGCGACCGGATCCCTGTTCGGGGTGTTGCGCTGGTAGATCGAACCCAGATTGTTCATTGCGGTCGCCGATCCTCCCTCGGCGGCGCTCTTGTAGAGCGCGATGGCCTCGGCAAGGTCGCCCGCCTTGTCCAACGCCCGGCCGAGCTGATAGGCGAGCCGGGCGTCGCCCGGACGATTGCGCAGCGCTTCGCGGCAGGCCGGAACGGCGGCAGCGGCATCGATCGAATCATAGACGATCCCCACCACGCTGGGCGGACGCGTGGTGTCGAGGGGCGAGGCCGCCAGGCGGTCGCAGGCAGCCTCTGCGGCGGCCTTCGCATCTTGGGCAGGCGGGGGCGAACCCCTCCTTGGATTCGCGGGCGGAGGACAAGCCGACGGATTTGGGCATGCGGTACGCCCGGATATGACGCCGTCAACGATCGACTGATTGCGCGATTCGGGTACCGGTGCCGTCGCCACGTACTGGGCAATCGCCTTCAGGTCATCGCTTTCGCGCGTCGCGGCCTCCACGGCCTGGGCGGCAAGCTGCGTTGCCACGCTGTAATCGATAGCGGCCTTCTCCCGGTTGTCTCTCTTGTATTCGGCAATCGCCCTGCTGGTCAGCGCGGCGATGTTGGCCGGCTCAATGGAGATGATCTCGCTGAAATCCCGGCTCGCCGAAACAAAGGAACGCCGGACCATGTAGGCTTTGGCCCTCAGGTTCAGAGCCTTGACGCGTTCGGCCGGCGAGATGCGCGCTTCGTCGAGGATCCGCGAGCAGGCGGGAATGTTCTGGTCCAAATCCTCGCTTTGACAAGCGGCCCAGTCGCTGGGGTCTGCAGCCTGGCAAGTGATGGCCGCCGACATCGTGCACAGGAGCGCGAGGCCGGCTATGCGAACCGCACGTCCGCCGAATGCCTGGTTGCGTCTGCCTCTCGGAAAACAAACGGCAGTGCTCCACCCCGCGATTGGCCAGCCCGTCACCGCCCCGCCCCGCCCCCAGAACGCCTGATGTCGCAAAACTACTTAACTCGTCATCGCCGCTCAACAGGGCGCGTGCGAAAAAGCGTCCGCGGCAACACCGCTGCGGCCTCCATCTGAACTGCAATTTAGAGACACTGGAGCGGGTGAAGGGAATCGAACCCTCGTATTCAGCTTGGAAGGCTGCTGCTCTACCATTGAGCTACACCCGCGCTGGCCGTGACCTAACACGGCGGGCCGGCCGTCTCAACCGCCCAGCCCCGGCCGAACCGGCCTGTTCCAGCGGGAGACGCCTTCAGGGACCCGCGCGCTGTGCCTTAACACCGGCCGATTCGTCGCCTATATTGATTGTCCCGTTAACAACGAAAGGAGGTGATCCAGTGTCTTATCTCAAGCGCTGTCACCTCGCTGGGATCGCCCGCTAAGGCCTGACAGCCTGGCAACGGGGCGAACCCGGCCCTGGACCAGCGAGAGAGCAAGAGTTGGGCGCGGCGGGAGCTTTTTCCGCCGCGCCTTTTTATTTGGGGTTAGATACCGGTGCTGTTCAGCACTTGCGGGCGCAAACCACGGCGGGATTCGGTAAGACGCTCGCCGCCGTTGAAGGCGGAGCTGCCGTAATAGCGCTGGTGGCAAGGGACATCGTGCCAGTCGCCGCCGGCATCGCTCGCGCCGAGCCCGCGGGCGGTATCGCTGATGATGGTGGCTGGCTTCCGTGACATGACCCACTCCGATTGCGCACTTGCTGCGTTCGCCCATCAGTCGGGCCGCGACTTAGCCGCGTTCACGGGCCCTGCCGTGAAATCGTGTTTCAGTTCGGTTTCGTGGTGTCGGATCGGGCGTCATGCGGCCGTCCTTGAACCGAGCAGATCCATCGGAAAAAGGGGTTTTTCATGCTCTACGCCATTCTCGCCTATCACGTCGAAACCGAGGTGACGTCCATGAGTGCGGAAGAGGATACCGCGCTGATGGCCCGTCTTCGCCAAGCACATGAGCGGATCAACGAGCTCGGCAAGCTCGGCCCGGCAGCCCGGCTCGGCGCGACCGGGAAAGCCCGGACACTGCGCGGCGCCGGCGACGGCATGATGCTCGACGGGCCGTTTGCCGAGACCAAGGAGGCCCTGCTCGGCTTCTACATCGTGGATCTCCCGGACGAGGATGCCACCGCGGACGCCGTGCGGCACCTGCGCCGCGTCAATCCCGGCGCGGTCTATGAGGTGAGGCCGATCCAGCTGTTCATCCCGGGCCACGGCTTCCCGGAGACTGCGGCCGAAAATTGACGCAGGCCGCGCTTTTCTCGCGTTTCCGTCAATGGGTTACTTCCGTCCCGCGCTTGCCAAGGCAGTTCCGCCCGCCTAGCTTCAGCGCGGCGACAAAGGGGTGATGTTTCAGCCAGAGCGTATTTCGCCCGATCAGGGCGATAAATGAACCGGAGGAACTCGATGGCCAATGCAATACGACGTCACGCTTGCTTTCTTGTCGCGGCAGCCGCAGTCGGGTTGCTCGCAGCCGGTATCCCGGCGCAGGCAGCGCCGCTCGCGCCGACCGGTGCGCTCAACGCCCAGGTGAACGGCGCTTCCGACGTCAGCGAGGTTGCGGTTGTCGTGCGCCGCGGGGTCGCGGTTGGACCGCGCGGCGGCGTCTATCGCTATCGCGGCGCTGCCGTGGTTCGTCCGGGATATCGCGGCGGATGGGCCCGTCCGGGCTGGTATCGCTGGGGACCGGGTGGCGCGATTGCCGCAGGTGCCGCGATCGGCTTCGTGGCCGCGGCGGGCGCTGCGGCCTATGCGTCAACGGCAGCGCCGGCGCCGGGCATGTGCTGGTACTACACCGATCCCTATCGCCGCGCTGGCTTCTGGGATTACTGCCCGTAGCAGACTCTCGTTCGAGCATGATCTTTCCGGAAAACCGCATCGCACTTTTCCGGATCATGCTGGCGCAGCGGCGCAAGAAATCAGGCGGAAGGCGCAAGCCTGCCGCCTTTTTTTGTCCGCGATCACGGCAGCAGCGCGTTGTTCTGCCGCTTCAACAGCCGCTTCACGGCATTGAGCAGCGTTGCCAGCAGCGCGATCGTCAGCGTGACCGCGGCGACGGCCAGCTGCAACAGCGCCGTCACCAGATCGACCACGACATCCGCCATGTCGAAACAAGCCAGGACCAGGGCCGCAGCCAGGATCACGATCGCCGCGATGACAAGCCAGTCAAGCATGGTGCTTTCTCCGCAGCCTTGGTCGGCGCGGCCGGGCGGTCGGTTCAAGGCCCCTCCGCGCCCATCCCGTCAGGCCGTGCGACGAAGCGGCGCGCCACCAGCCCGAGGAAGGCCAGGCACCAGAAATACTGCACATATTGCGGCATGACCGACGCCAGCGCCGTACCAGGCACGAATATCAGCACGGGGAAGATCGCGCCGGCGACTTCCTGCCAGCCGCCCTTGCGCGCGAGCCACCACAGCCAGGCATTGAGGCCGGCGATGATGGTGAGGTGGATGCCGTAGAGCATCGCGACCGCGCTGGCGAGCCGGTAGTTGCTGTAGAGGCCGCTGGTCACCGGCAACAGGATGATCGAGAGCAGGAAGATCAGATTGAGAATGACGATGCCGCGGCCGGCCACGGGCTGGCGCGTCAGCCTGCGGTGATGGCTGAACCAGAACAGCCCGGCGACGATGAAAGAAAGGGCCAGCGCCGACAGCCGGCCGGCATAGAGGTTGAAGAGATCCGACCAGCCCGGCAAATGGTCGAACGAGCCGGTCTTCGGCAGGTCGTAAGCCAGCAGCGTCATCGCGACACCGAAGATGGTGTTGGAGAGCATCTCCAGCCGCCGCATCTCGAACAGTTCGGGATTGGCGGGAGCCGCGGGCAGGGAATCGTCGTTCAAGGGGACCGCGCCTTTCACTCACGCATCTGCGAGTTCTTGCATCGCCGCGATTGAAGCACCAATTCGCGAAGCTCGCCAAGGGCTTCGTCGGAAGCCCGGCAGATGGCAATCCCAATCTCGATGTCCGAACGGCGGCGCGCCGACGCCGGCTGCAAGGAACGATCCGAAGGAGCAATGGCGCTTTACGAACCATCCGTACCACCCGCTACACCATGCGCGGCCTCTCATCGCGCGCGCCGGGCAATTCCGTACAACAAACCAACGGAGAGCCGTTCAAGGGCTTCGCTGCATCGGCAACCAGGAGAACTCCCATGACCAGGCAAGCACTATCGCTACGAGTTCGCCTCGAGATAATCTTGCAGGGACGACATACCCGTCCGGCCCGCGGCGGCGAGCGGCAATGCCTAGTGGCAACTGCTTCCCGGCTTGGTGGACCTGCTGGCCTGCCCAGCCGTAGCTCGCGACGCGGGCGAAGGCTGGTGGGGGAGGCAGGACTCGAACCTGCGAAGTCGTAAGACGGCTGATTTACAGTCAGCTCCCTTTGCCACTCGGGACACTCCCCCGTCCCAACAGCGTCATGAAACCGTGCGCCCAAGGTGGCGGCGGACAGGACCATCGATATGGCGCTGAGCCCGCGCCTTCCGGGTAACGGGGCGCGGTCGGGCGCGTTTATGGGTAAGCGGACCCGCAAAGTCAACCGACGGAAGCGGCCAAAACCGCATCCAAACCGGGCGAAATTGCCCGAATCCGGAACCCGTGACACAAGGCTCGTATGACCACGCGCGATCGCAAGCCCCCGTTCCGAAAAGGCGGGGCCAAATCCTTCGAAAAAGGACGGAAATCCTCTCCCCGCCCGGTCTGGCGGGAGCGCGATTCCGCTGGCGAGGGGCCGGCTATCCTCTATGGCTGGCACACGGTTTCGGCGGCGCTGGCGAACCCGAACCGGAAGATCCGGAAATTGCTGCTGACGGAGAATGCCGCGCGGCGCCTTGGGGAAGAAAACATCGACACCCGCGTGACGCCGGAAATCGTCCGCCCCCAGCTGATCGACCAGCGGCTCGGCCCCGATGCCGTGCATCAGGGCATGCTGGCGGAGGCCGATCCCCTGCCCTCGCCCGATATCGAGACGCTGAAGCAGGAAGGAATCGTGCTGGTGCTCGACCAGATCACCGATCCCCACAACGTCGGCGCCATCCTGCGCTCGGCGGCGGCCTTTGCGGTCAAGGCGATCGTCACCACGGCGCGGCACAGCCCGGAGGCGACCGGCGTGCTGGCAAAGTCCGCCTCCGGCGCGCTGGAGCTGGTGCCGCTGGTGCTGGTGCAGAACCTGGCGCGCGCGCTCACGGCGCTGAACGAGCGCGGCTTCCTCACCGTCGGACTGGACAGCGAAGGCAGCGATGATCTTTCCAAGGTCGAGCTGCGGGAGCCGCTGGCGCTGGTGCTGGGCGCCGAGGGCAAGGGCCTGCGGCAGCTGACGCGCGAGACCTGCGCCGCCGTGGCGCGGCTCGACATGCCCGGCGAGATCAAGAGTCTCAACGTCTCCAACGCCGCGGTGCTCGCGCTCTATGTCGGCGCAAGCCGGCTTGGATTGATGGGCAAATGAAAACGCCCGCTCAGTCGAGCGGGCGTCTTCGTTCCCGAGTCCGACAGGCGCGTTAGGTCAGTAGTAGCGGCGCAGCACCGGACGTCCGTGGTAGTGCCCGTAACGATGCACGTAGCCGTAGCGATAGCCGTAACCGTAGGCGCGCGGGCCATGGTAGCGCGGACGCGCCACATAGCCGTAGCCATAGGGACGCGCGTAGCTGCTCCAGCCGGACACCGACGGCTCATAATAGCGCGGCTGCGGCGCCCAGGCGCCCGGACCGGTATAGGTCGGCCCCTGGTTGACGTAATAGTACTGCGTGGTGGGCTCGACGAGGCGCGCGGTGGCATAGCCGCCACAACCGCCACAGCCGTAACCGTAGCCATAGTCGAAGCTCGCAACCGGCGCGACGTAGTGCGGCTGCACGTACGAGCCATAGGAATAACCGTAACCGTACGGCGTGCCGCACGAGGTGAAACCGCACGCCATTGCGGGCGCCGCGGCCATCACGGCAACCGCCGCTACAATTCCTGAAATCAAATGACGCATTACTCTCTCCTGACAGGGTGTTCTCGTGGGCCTTGAATTAGCGCGGTCGCGGCCGCGGGTAACGGCCGCGCTGCCAGTCGTAGTCGACCTGCGGCGCGACGATCACCGGCGGCGGATTGGCAGGTATCTCGATCTGCGGGGTCGATTGCGCCGACCATGAGCGATAGTAGCTCTCGGCCTGCGGCGGCGGTCGGCGGTCGGCGGGCGGCTCGATTTCGCGTCGGCCATAGCCGGGCACGTGGCCCGCGCTCGGATAGTAGTGGCCGACATTCGGAACCGGATCGATATAGCGGCCGCCGTACACCGTTGGCTGTACGTGCGTGCCCCGGAGCAGACCCCAATCGCCTTCGACCACCGTATAGGATGCATCGAGGCCATTAATGATCACGGGAACGCCGGGCCGTGCCGGAATCACGATTTCGAAGCCGCCACCGGCCAAGGCCGAAGACGTCATCGCCACCAACAATGCCATTGCTCCGCCGACGCGCATTCCCTGCACCCGCCTTTGTTTCGGCACAACCTAATCGAATGCACCATTTCAAGGGTTAAGGCGGCGGGTCTAACTGCGGGTAAGCCTAACGCGTAAGGGTTGCAGGCCGCGCAAATGCGAGGCACCCATATCAGAAAATGTTAACGCGGCCGCCTATGCCAGCAGGTTCTCGACCAGGGTCACAAGGCCGATGGCGATGGTGACGAGCCCGACCGCTCCCTGCAGTGCGCGATTGGCGGCGGTGAGAAACCGCGCGGAGACCGCCAGCGGGACCGCAATCACGGCCGACAGCGCGCCCATTCCGATCATCGAGCCGACACCGAACAGCGCGACATAGCCGAGCCCGGCAGCCGGGCTCGGGGCCTGTGTAACCGCCAGCACCAGCAGCGCGGCGGAACCGGCCATGCCGTGCATCAGGCCGACCAGGAGCGTGCGCCAGCGAAAGCCGTGCTCATGTGCATGGGCGGCCCGGGCATGCGGCAGCCTATCGCCGGCGTGGCTGTGGGCGTGGAAGTGCACCGTGCCATCGGCATGGCCGTGGCGGTGGAAATGCACGCGGTCGCGCCACAGCCGCCACAGCACATGGCCACCCAGGGCGATCAGCATGAGGCCGACGGCAGCCTCGATCGGCTTTGCCACGGTGTCGGGGATGGCATGGCCGAGCAGGATGGCTGCCCCGGCGAACACGAACAGGGTCAGCGTATGGCCGAGGCCCCAGGTCAGGCCGTGCCTGACGATGTCGCCGACATGGGCACGGCGCGCGGCGATGCTGGAAACGGCAGCGATGTGATCGGCTTCGAGCGCATGCTGCATGCCAAGCAGAAACCCGAGACCCAGAATTCCGAACATACGCCCTGCCTGCCCTCTCGCGCCGTATCAAATACGAGTTGGAAGCATTTGTCAGGCCAGCGTTCCATCAGGCGCCCATTGAGCGCAAATGGGCGGCCGAGGGTGGTTCTTTCAGGGCAAGTCTGGTATTCGCTGCCTCAAGTACAGTGTCATTCGCGGCTGATTTCCTGGCCGATCCCAATGATATTGCCGGCTTAGCTCAGCGGTAGAGCAGCGGTTTTGTAAACCGAAGGTCGGGGGTTCAATCCCCTCAGCCGGCACCAGCATTTCCTTCATTTTCCTGTTCAGTTTAGGGCATAGAGGTTGACCCGGTAAATGGTTACGGTCGATGCAGGGTAATTTTTCGCCATGAATGCAGTGCTCCTTCTGAAGTCCTTCCTGATCAATTCGCCGTTCGAGGGCGTCGCCAAGCGAGCCCGCCACGTCTCCGGTCGCCTGCGTCCGAACCTCGAAATGGCAGAGGTCATTCTCGAGGAAGAACGCTTGCCGGAAGTGCTGAAGCGGCTGCTAACGCCGACGTCGAACGTTCTCGATGTCGGCTGCCATATCGGCTCGTTCCTCAATCTGGCGTCCAAGCTCGCGCCAAATGGCCGGCATGTCGCGATCGAGGCATCACCGTCGAAGGCGACGCTGCTGCGCAGGCGCTTCCCTTCGGTTCGGATCGAGCAACTGGCAATTTCCGATCGCGTTGGAATCTCTACATTCGAGGAGAACCTAAGACGGCCGGGATTCAGCCGCCTCGGCGCTTCCTCGACCAGCGACCCAGTCACACGCTACGATGTCCCGACGACCACACTCGATGCGCTTGAACTCGGCCGGATCGATCTGGTGAAAATCGACATCGAAGGTGGCGAGCTCAACGCCTTGCGCGGAGCAAAGCGATTTGCCGAAAGCAATCGCCCGCCTTTTGTCTTCGAGTGCGGCGCTGTCACGAACGAGGGCCTGGACCGCGCTGCGCTATTCGATCACCTCACTTCCGTGATGACGTACGACGTGTTCACCTTCGGTGATTTTCTCTATCGCAAGGGACCGCTTTCTGCCGACGAATTCAGAAAGTGTGGAATTTACCCTTTTCGGGCCTTCAACTTCGTGGCCTTGCCGCGATAGCAGGCCGCCCGACTGGCCATCCCCGCCGGCCCGGAGATGCCGGCCCGACGACACAACTTCTGCTACCCTTCTCGCGTTTTCCGGATGCGCCCCGACGGGTTCAATAGCCACCTGCGAGTGCACTAGCTTGCGCTTGTGGTGACCTGACACCGTAAAGGCCCTTCGGCCTTGTAACAGATTTACCACCTTGGGGAAAAATCAGCCGTGTCAGAGGGCTGTCGCAAACCTCTCATTTGAATCCGGAAAAATCTGTGCTGGGATAGTTCTTTAAGGCGTGGCGTGGGGTGGCGTCATGAAATGGATGAAGGAGCGCGATCTGTTGATCGCGCAGACAATGGCATTTGTGCAGTCGGTCACCGGGCGAAAGCCCGAAGCCGAGGTGTTTGCGCGGGCCGACATTCTGGAAGTAACGCCGACCCGTTTGCCTGACATCGAAGCCATGCTCGCCGAAGGCCTATCCCCCGCGGAAGGCCCGAAGCCTGTCACTTCCCAGTCCTTCGCAGCTCAGTCCTTGGTCGCTCAGTCCTTCGTCGCTCAATCCTTCGTCGCTCAGCCCCCTGTCGCGCAGTCCCTGGTCACACCATCCCTGGTCGCACCATCCCTCATCGCTAAGCCCACCGTCGCCGAACCCATCGCGCCCGTGGCCCTGCCGCGGCCTGCCCCGCGCGGCGACTACCGGAGCGAAATCCAGGCCCGCGTCGAGAAGTTTCGCGCCCATCAGGCACGGATCAATCGCGAGCGCGAGGCCTATTGCCGCGCGACCATGGCCAAGGTGCAGGCCACGCTCGACAACTACCCGACGCCACGGAAGTAGCCCCGTTTATTTTGCCGCGATCTATTCCACAACGACTGTGTCATGGCCGGGCTTGTCCCGGCCATCACGAAGCAGGAGTTACTTCGCCGCGATCTTCTCGAGCACCGGCAGCAAATGCTGCAGGAACGCGTGCGGGTCTTCGCTCATCGGAAAATGCCCGAGACCCTTCATGATGGTGGCCTCGCAGCCGGCGATGCTGTTCGCCACCGCCATCGTCTCTTCCGGCGTGCAGGAATAGTCGTATTCGCCCGACAACAGAAACAGCGGGCAGCGTTTGGTATCGATCTGCGCGACGCGGCTGCGGATGTCGCCGTCGATCTTGTAGAAATACAGATCGCCCTTGAAGACGCCCGGGCCGCCCTGCATGTAGTGCCATAGCGTTTCCCAGCGCTCGCCATCGGGCGCGTCGGGACCGACGAGCCCGGAGACGATCGCGCCCGCCATCTCGCCGCCGTGCACGTCCGGCCGGTGCAGGAAGTTGAGATCATAATAGGGATCGACATGGGCGCCGGCCTGCAGGCCGATGATGGCGCGGAAGCGTTCGGGATGCTCGAGCGCCAGATGCAGGCAGATGCGCCCGCCGATCGAGCATCCGATCAGGATCGGCCGGTCGAGCCCAAGCGCGCTCATCACCTCGAGGATCATCTGCATGTATTGCGCCGAGGTGAGCTGGTACTCTTCCTCGTGCCAGCCGGCCGGCGGTGAAGATTTTCCGTGCCAGGGCATGTCGAAGGCGATGACGCGATGCTTGGCTGTGACCCGCGCGTCGTTCATCAGGCCGCGATACTGCCGGCCATCGCTGCCCGCGGTGTGCAGGCACAACAGCGGCGTGCCCGCGCCGGCTTCCTCCACATAGAGGCGGTGCGGCTTGCCCAGCAGGTCGAGGTTCATGTAGCGGCCGACGATCGGCTCGAAGGTCGCGCTCATGCCGCGCCTCCCGCACGAAGCTTGCCCAGGGCCTCCTTGAACCAGCGCAGATTGGCCATGAAGGCATGAACGTCGCCCTCGGCCTTCAGCACGCGCCGCTTGATCAGCGCCATCAGGTCGTTGGACCCCGGCGGCGGACGCCGGCTCCAGAATTTCTCCCATTCCTCTGCCGGCGCGCGCAGCACGAAGGCCGGCGACGGCATCACGAACGGGCCCTTGGTCATCGCGACGATGCGTCCCTCGAATATCGAAATCAGCCAGGCGGTCGCGCCCACCTCGAGCAGGAAGGTGGTGGTGAGATAGCGGCCGCGGCGCACGAGGCCCGCATCGCTATTCACCTTGTCCTTGAGCGTTTCGATCATCACCGCCTCCCCTCGTCCCGCGCCCTCTGCCCGAGCGCTTCTGTTCAGCATGATCGATAGGGTAAGGCTTGCGTCAATCGGGGAGCCATGAGCCTGCGCGAATGCGCGCTACAGCCAGGCGCATACCAGCGCCACGTTGGCGACGCAGGCAAGCGACAGCGCCACCGTCAGCGTGAGCTGCAGACGGGCGCAGGCGCAGGCGTTTTGGAAGCTGGCGCTCATGGGACCAGCATCCGGCGATTCTACACGTAGAGTCCCGGGGTTTCTTTTTCCTCGATTTCACTACTTGTTAGGGACTCAGAGACACCCGGAAAACGGCCCGAAACGGGCCGTTTTTTGCCTTCACCGGCCCGTGATGCAAACCCCTGTTGGGAGTCGAAACCGTGAGCACGCCCAAGGCGTTGTCGGTTCGACGGAGCAAGACCAAATGCCTTACGCACTGTTTTCCAACGACGCCAAGCTCAGCAAGGCGTACCCCACCGAAGCCGACGTCTGGAAGATCGCCAGGCGGTCCGGGCTGGTCGTCGACGTGGTCTCCGAGGACGAGACGGGCGGCCCGCGCCCGGTGCTGGACAACGACTACGAGATCCGGCCCTGTCATTGCGAGGCCAACGAAGACCCGGCCATGAACAAGGCCGATGCCGAGCGCGAGGCGCGAATTGAGCCCGAGTTCAACTGAACCACGCGGGCGCAGACGGCACCGCCGCAGAATCCCGCGCACGGACGGGACCGGCTATCAGGAATTTCGCCAAAACCCCTTACGGTGTCGCGCTCACCAGCGAGGCTTGCGCCGAGCCAAGGGTGACGCACACCTTCTTGCGGTGCAGGCCGCGAATGGCGCCGGTCACCTTGAGCACCTTGCCTGCGCCGCAGGAATAATCCTGCACGAAGGCGATCTCATAGGGAGCCAAGGCGAGAGGTTCAGATTTCAGAATAGTCTGGGCGAGGCACGGCGCGGTTAGCGCCGAGAACATCAACCCTAACGCAAAGCTACGCATGTTCGTTTGTCCGCCAACCCGACGCGGACACAATAACGCACGGCGGTAAAAGTTTCCTGCCTCGCCGAAAAAATATTTTGCCGCCGGCGCGCCGCCCGGACAGGATTGCTGGAAAACGAAAGGCCGGCTTGCGCCGGCCCCTGCTCAGGCGGATCGACCTCGATCTCAGTATCTGGAAGGCGCCGGGCCGCCCCAGCCGAAGCGGTAGTTCACGCCGACCTTGACGCTGTGCTCGTCGTTGCGGAAGCGCGCGCCGACGGTGTCGGCCGGACCCGACGTGACCGTCGTGCTGCCGAAATTGTAATACTGGTACTCGGCCTTGGCCGACCAGTTCGGGGCGAACAGGTATTCCAGGCCCGCGCCGACGGTGTAGCCGTCCTTGTTATTGCCTGATGTGGTAAAGGGCTGCGGCACGCCGGCGAAGGTCATGCCGATGTTGTTGCCGTCACGCCAGGCGTAGCCGCCTTTCGCGTAGAGCAACGCCGGGCCCCAGGTGTAGCCGAGGCGGCCGGTCACCGAGCCGATCTGATCCGAGACCCCGCCGCTCACCACGGTGCCGGCCGGGAACACCACATTGTTATTGTTGCCGCCATTCAGCCACGAATACTGCGCTTCCGCGCCGATCACCCAGTTGGTGGCAAACTGATAGTCGAAGCCGGTCTGCACGCCGCCCATGAAGCGGGCGTCGCTGCTCTGCAGGCTGTTGTCGCCCGCAAAGGCGCCGCCGAGATGGCCGCCGATATAGAATCCGGTCCAGTTGTAGACGAGGGCCGGCGCTGTATAGGCCGGCGCCTTGGCATAGGGCCGGGGCGGCATGTCGGCGCCAAAGGCCGGCCCCGCCAGGGTGGCCAGAACAGCTGCGCCAAAGATGGTCTTCTTCATGAGGTTATCCCCTGATCCAGTCACGACTAGCAACTAAACAACGTGGCTCGAGTTGGGTTGCCCGATGGCGTCGAAGGTTCTCAACTGTGACCACGCGGCCACAAAGTCTTTTTGTTCCAATGGGAAGTAGGAGCTTTTTCGCCCGTCACAACACCCTTTGCGCGCGGATATTGGTCGGTTGAGATCACAATTGGTTCACTGTGCTCGCCGAAACGTGATTGGGCGAAAAACCCTCTCCGCCCTTCAGCGGACCATCTTTTCCAGTTCGGGAAAGGCGGCGTAGGTGGCGCCGGCGCAGGCCTCGCCGGGGTTCTCCATCACGCGGTCCAGGCGCGCGTCGACATAGACCACCGCCCGCTCCCGCGGTTCCCGGTAGCGGCCGTCGGACTCGCGGGCGGCATAACGCAGGCAACTGACATAGCGCAGGCGGCCGCCGATCGTGCGCTGCACCGGCTCGGCCATCATGGCCTCGCGGACCCCGACGGGATTGTTCAGGTAGGTCCGCATGAAAGCCAGGACCTCGGCCCTGTAATTGTTGGGGTAAGGCTGGTTGGAATAGCCGCGGTCATCGGTGAAGGAAATGCTCCGGCTCTCCTCGCCGCCGCTCAGGCAGGCGGAAAGCAGAAGCGGCAGCAGCGCGACGGCCGCACGAGGTGACAGCTTGGCCAAATACGAACGTCCGAAGGTGGTCCCGGGCGGAAACTAGACTTTCGGGACGCAAATTGGAATTCGCAAACCTGTCAACATGAGCACCGGCCCGCCGCCACTGGGGAAGCAGTGACGGACGGGCCGGGCCTGTACCCGATGGACGCGGCGGGGGCAATGTGGATCGTACGACGTCCTCCGGGAACGCAGATCACTCAGCGCCAGTGGTGATGCCGGTGATGACGATGATGGAAGTGCCAGCGGTGGTGATGATGATGGCGCCCCCAGCGGGCGTTGGCATTCATCACCTTGGCGCTGAACGGCGCGGCCTTGATGACCGGCACATGCGTCGTCTTGTAGGGCGCCGCGAGCGCCGGAGCGGCGAGAACGGACGCGGCGAGCAGTGCTGCGGAAATCGTCTTGAGCATCTTTGTCCTCCTGAAGGGATCCGCGAAATCTCCGGCATCCGGTCTCGCCGATCATGCGAAGGACGTTAGGCCTCGCCCACTGAACCGGCGCTGAAGCGGGCAAGCGGACTTCGTTCATCTCAATGACACGGCCGTCATTTTTTGCTTTGTTCGTCGCGACGCGAGCGGAACCGGGAATATCCTCACACCTCCGATGTTCAATTGTGCAGACCGAACGCCTTTCAACCGGAAGCAGGAGAAACGCATGCGCAAGGCTGCCCTCCGCCTTTTGGCCGCCGCCGTTACCGCCATCTTCATGTCCGCCCCCGTGATGTCGGCCCTTGCCGCCGGCGGCGGTGATCCGCCCTCGCCGCCTCCTCCCTCCTCGAATGACCCCTCCAAGAACACGAAGAAGAAGGACAAGAAGAGCTCGATGCTCGAGGAGCAGCGCTTTGCCGCCGGCTATCGCGCCGCCTATGCCACGATCTACCAGCAACACGACTACGCGTCCGCCATCGCGCAGCTGAAAGCGATCGGCCACGAGGACCGCGCCGATGTCGCAAACTTGATCGGCTATTCCTATCGCAAGCTCGGCGACTACAAGGTCTCGCAGACCTGGTACGAGCGCGCGCTCAAGGCCGATCCCAACCATGTGAAGACGTGGCAATATTACGGCCTGTGGCAGCTCGAACAGGGCAATCGCGACCAGGCGCAATATCACCTGAGCCGCATCGCGGCGATCGCGGGAAAAGCCAGCGAGGAATACCGTTCGCTCGCCGAGGCACTGGAAAAGCCGACGGGAAGCGGGCTAGTCTATTGAGGTCACGACGTGAACGTGGACAGGAGAACTGCATGAACAACTATGCGAAGCTTTTGACGCTCGGCTTCTTTTCGATCGCGCTGGCGGCCGGGCCCGTCGTGACGTCGGTCTATGCCGCCCCCGATGAACCGAAACCCACCGACGACAGCAAGAAGGGCAAGAAGGGACAGTTGCGTCCCGATGGCGAGCAAAACTTCGCGGCCGGCTATCGCGCGGCCTATTCGGCGATCTACGACCGCGGCGAATACGCGTCAGCCATCGAGCAGCTCAAGGCGCTGCATCGCGACGACAGCGCCGCGGTCGCCAATCTGATCGGCTATTCCTATCGCAAGCTCGGCGACTACAAGATCTCGCAGATCTGGTACGAGCGCGCGCTCAAGGCCGATCCCAACCACGTCAAGACCTGGCAGTATTACGGGCTGTGGCAGGTCGAACAGGGCAATCGCGACCAGGCGCAGTATCACCTCGGCCGTATCGCCGCGTTGGCCGGCACGCAAAGCGAGGAATACCGCTCGCTCGCCGCCGCGCTGGAGCAGGCGCCGGGCACCGGCCTCGTCTACTGACATCCGCGACGAGACGGACTGGAGAATCGCATGAAGAAATCCACGAAGCTTCTGACGCTCGGACTGTTCTCGGTCGCGCTGGCGGCGGGTCCGGCCATGACGGCAGCCTATGCCATGCCGGACAGCAACAGCCCGCCGCCCTCCGACAGCGACAAGAAGAAGAAAAAGAAGAGCGAAATTCGGCCGAGCACGGGGCAGGCCGCATTCGCGGCCGGCTACCGCGCGGCCTATTCGGCGATCTACGACCGCGGGCAATACGCGTCAGCCATCGAGCAGTTGAAGGCGCTGCATCGCGACGACAGCGCCGCGGTCGCCAATCTGATCGGCTACTCCTACCGCAAGCTCGGCGACTACAAGGTCTCGCAGATCTGGTACGAGCGCGCGCTCAAGGCCGATCCCAACCACGTCAAGACCTGGCAGTATTACGGGCTGTGGCAGGTCGAACAGGGCAATCGCGACCAGGCGCAGTATCACCTCGGCCGCATCGCCACGCTGGCCGGCACGCAAAGCGAGGAATACCGCTCGCTCGCCGCCGCGCTGGAGCAGGCGCCGGGCACCGGCCTCGTCTACTGATCGGCGATCGAACCAAAAACCGGCGCGGCGGCAACGTCGCGCCGGTTTCGCTTTGTCAGGGCGCCGCAACTTGCATCAGCGCCTCTACCTCGCTGCGAAAAGCCTTCCGCGCGCCCTCGCGCGAATAGAACATGTGCCCGCCCGGATACACCGCAAACTTGACGCGGCTCGGGCCCGCATAGGCCGGCAATTGATCGAGCACCAGCCGCGTTGCAAAATAGGGCGTAGCGAGATCGAACAGGCCGTGCCCGATCAGCAGCTTCAGATTCGGATCCAGCGCCAGCGAACGCCTGAGATCGGAAACCGACTCGGTGCCGTCGCGGCCACGCCCGAAATTCCAGGCGCTGGCCACGGCTTCGTTGAGAAGCTGGTACGACCCGTCGGGACGCCAGTTCAGCTTTCGCATCGTGAGGTCGACGGCGCCGCTTGTCAGCGGTGCGATCAGCGCATCGCCGGAGGGATCGCCGAATTGCGCGTGGTTCGAGTCGGGATAGGGATCGAACCCCGTCACCGACGCATCGTAACGGCCGGTGATCTTGCCGTTGTTGCGATCGAACTCGCGGCGAAATTCGCCGGCGCTCAGCCGTCCCGCCAAACGGCGGCTCACCGCGACATCGATGCCGGTCAGGCTCGCGACCTTGTCGGCGACGCGAGCCGTGGCTTCCGCATCGGCCTGACCTTTCAGGAGGTCCACGAGGTATTCGCCCCGCGCATATTGCTCGACGTCGGCGACATCCTTGCGGGTTACCGGCCCCTTGGCCTCGCGCGCCACCGCCGCCATGGTCGGCAGCCGCCCGACATATTGCAGCAGGCTCGATCCCGACCAGTCGCGGAAGTCGAGCACTGGCGACACCAGGATCAGCCCGCGGACACCGACGCCCTGCTTGTTCTGCAGATCGTGCACGACCTTGGGGCCGCGAATGCCCCCATAGCTTTCGCCGACGACGTATTTCGGCGACAGCAGCCGGTCGTATTTCTCAAGCCAGCGGCGGATCACAAGCGCGATCGCCTCGACATCGCCATCGACCGACCAGAAGCGGCGGCGCGCATCCTCGCCGGTAGCGACAAAGCGGCTGTAGCCGGTGCCGACGGGATCGATGAAGACGAGATCGCTGAAATCGAGCCACGTCTCGGCATTGGGAAGAAGGTCGGGCGTTGCGGAGGCAACCGCCCCCTCGCCCGTGATCGACAGCCGCCAGGGCCCGGCCGCGCCGAGCTGCAGCCAGGCAGACGAGGCGCCCGGCCCGCCGTTGAAAAAGAACGTCACCGGCCGGGCGCTACGGTCCGCGCCGTCGCGCTGATAGGAGGTGTAGGCGATATCGGCCTGCGGCTCGCCCTTGTCGTCGAACAGTCGGATCGACCCGGCGATCGCGGTGAAAGACAGCGTGCGGCCGGGCAGCGCCAGCGAGTGCCGGGTGGTGGCGTCCGGCGGCAAGCGATGTTGTTCGGCCGCAGACGGCGATTCGTGTCCTGCCCCGCCCTTCTGTCCCGGCGGCGCTTTCGCGGCGGGCGGCGGCTGGTCCGGTTTCGCGCCGGCGTCCTGGGCGTGGGCAGTCGTAGCCACGGCCAGCGCGAGCAGCACCGCCAGAATACGGCCGCTTACGCCTGCGTGTGCGGCAAGAAAGTTCGCCATTTCATTGTCTCCCTGCATCTGCCGCAATTGTCGTGCGGGTTTCAACGCAGCGGCGGCCGGATCGTCCACACCGGGGAAGCGAATGAAAGTAACAACCGCGCCAGCGTCGAACATTGCGCCTGATGACGCGACTAACGTTCTCGCGGTCATTGTCGTCGCCGCCCCCAGAGTGATATCAGTCACATTCGCAGGCAGGGCCGACGGATATGCCGTCTAAACACCCCTTCAGGGGGGCCGGATGATCGGGGGGCAAGTCCCTCCAACTCAAGGGAATTCCACTATGAAGCGAACGATTGCCGCCTGCATCGGTCTGTTGGCGCTGGCAGGCCCCGCCGCCGCCCAATCACCCGTCGCCGTCGTCGAGGAGGTGCAGGGCAAGGTCACGGGCGCCGAGTTCATGGACTACGTGACGCCGAAAACCGTGATCAAGGTGCCGGCCGGGGGCTCGGTGACGATTTCCTACATGCAGTCCTGCCGGCGCGAGAAGATCAGCGGGCTCGGCACCGTCATCATCGGCACCGATGAGAGCTTTGTGCAGTTTGCCGACGTCAAGCGCGAGAAGACCGACTGCGATTCCAGCCAGTCGCATGCCACTACCAAGGCAACCAGCGAGGCCGCGGCCACCGTCCTGCGCAGTCTCGGCGAGGACAGCAAGCCGAAGATCCAGACGCAGCTCACCGTGTACGGCACCTCGCCGATCGTGGAGGCCAAGGGCAAGGGCACGCTCCTGGTCGAACGGCTGGACGTCAAGGGCGAGCGGCAGCAGATCGAGCTCGACGGCAGCCAGCAGAAGGGCAAGTTCTATGACTTCGCCAGCGCGAACCGCGCGCTGACGCCGGGCGGCATCTATTCCGCATCGTTCGGCGGTTCGAAGGTCGTGTTCCAGGTCGATGCGAATGCAAGGCCCGGTGCGACGCCCGTCGTGGGCCGCCTGATCCGTCTCAACTAGCCCGGCTGGACGCCTTGAACGCGCGGCGCATCACGCGGGATGTGATTGCGGCCACCGTGATCGCACTGGCCTGCGCCGGCATTGCCGTCTCCCCGGCGCTCGACCGGATCCATGGGCTGTCGCTCGACATCCTCACGGCGCTGCGCTTCGAGATGTTCGGCAACCGCTATAATCCGGCGGCCTCGCCGGCCGTCGTGGTGGCAATCGACGAGGAAAGCTATCGCGCCGCGCCCTTCAAGGGCTCGCCGACGCTGACCTGGACCGGCGAGATCGGCCGCGTGCTCAATGCGATCGTGGAAGGCGGCGCCAAGGTGGTCGGCTTCGACATGGTGATCCCGACCTCGATCGAGCAGTCGGAAATCCCCTTCGGCGACGGCATGCTCGGCGAGCGAGTGCGCGGCTTCGACCGCGACTTCCTGCGCGCGCTGGCAGGCGCGGCGGCGCCAGGCAAGATCGTGCTGGGCGAACAGCTGCGCGGCAGCGACCCGATCCGTCCCTCCCCGGGCCAGCGCATAGCCGTGCGCCAGCAGCAGAACATACGGCCGCTCAACACCATCACAGACGGCGACGACACCGTGCGCCGCATGCCGCTGAGCTTCAGCATCAATGGCGGCAAGGTGGCGAGCATGGCGCTGGAGCTGGCGGCGCGCGCGCAGGATGCAACGCCGGAATTTGCCGCGGACGGCTCGGTGACGCTCGCCGGCTACAAGATCCCGAGCGCGGTGCCGAACACCATGACGGTCAATTTCGAGGCCGGCGCCGACGACATCCCGACCTATTCCTTTGCCGACTTGCGCGCCTGCGCGCTGAAGAGCGACAAGGACTATTTCAAGCGCGCCTTCGAAGGCAAGGTGGTGATCTTCGGCACCGTGCTCGATGCCGAGGACCGCAGGCTGACCTCCAAGCGCTTCGCCACCGGCCACGAAGGCAGCCGCGTCACGCGTTGCGCGGGCGAAGGCAAGCCGGTCACCACGAACTTCAGGCGCAGCTCGATCGCCGGCATCTACATCCATGCCACCGCCGTCAACAATCTGATCCGGCGTGACGCCGCGGTCGAGCTCGACGGGCATGCAACCTTTGCCATCGCCGCGCTGATCGCCCTGCTCGCCGCCGGCGGCGCACTGCTGTTCGCTCCGCTCGGCGCGGCGGCGGCCTTTGGCCTGCTCGCCACCGTCGGCCTGCTCGATGCCATCGTCGCGTTCAGGTACGGCACCGTGATTCCGATCGTCGAGCCGTTCCTGGCCGGGCTCGGCGCGCTGGCGCTGACCATCGGCTACCGCTTCGCGACCGCCGACAAGGACCGGCGGCTGCTGCAGAAGAGCTTTGGGCTCTACCTCGCCCCCGACGTCGTCAACCGCATGCTGAACTCCCGCAAGCTGCCCGAACTCGGCGGCGAGACGCGCGAGGTCACGGTGTTCTTCTCCGATCTGCAGGGCTTTTCGAAAATCGCCGAGCAGATCTCGGCGGAAAGCCTGACGGCGCTGATGAACGACTATCTGTCGGCGATGACCGACATCATCGAGAGCCATGGCGGCTATGTCGACAAGTATATCGGCGATTCCATCGTCGCCGTGTTCGGCGCACCGGCTGACGATCCCGGCCACGCCGCGAATGCGGCGCGCGCCGCGCTCGATTGCTGCACCAAGCTGGCCGAGCTCAACCGCGACGGCGAAGCATTTCGGGCGCATCCGCTGGCGCAGCGCATCGGCATCAATACCGGCGAGGCCGTGGTCGGCAATCTCGGCTCGCGGCGTCGTTTCAATTACTCCGTGATGGGCGACACCGTGAACCTCGCCTCGCGGCTTGAAGGCGCCAACAAGTTCTACGGTACGACGATCATCGCGTCCGAAGCGACGATGGCTTCGGCGGGCAGCGAATTTGCCTGGCGCGAACTCGATGCCGTCAGGGTCAAGGGCCGCACGCAGGCGCTGAGGATCTACGAATTGCTGGCGCGCGAGTCGGAATTGACGGAGAGCCAGCGCGAATCCGTGTTCGCCTATGCCGATGGACTGATGCATTGGCGCGCCCGGGAGTTTGCGGCGGCGGCAGCATCCTTCGGCCGCTCGGCCGAGACCGACCGGGCGGCGGCGATGTTCCGCGACCGCGCGCAGGAGCTGGCCGCCTCTCCGCCGGGCGCCGATTGGGATCCGGTGCGCACGCTTCAGGACAAATAGCCGGGCGGCTGGCTCAGTAGGCGGCGCCGACGATGATTGGCGCCCGCGCCGACTGGCGCGTCGCCGTACGATCGGCGTCTTGCGTCGGCTGGACGCCGGCGGAACGCACCGGCGAAGACCGCCGGGCGGTCGGGCCGTCCGAGGTCACACAGCCGGAAAGCAGGCTTATCAAGGCAACCGCCAGGCCGATCTTCCACATACCCGTCGCTCCTCAAGCAGCCCTAGCTGGCTACGGCGTGGTTAACAGCGGGTAAACGGGAACCGTCCCGATGACCCTGCGGCCTCTTCAAGGCTCGCCGCCAATACCGCATACGCGCGAAAAACGTCGCCAGGATGGCTGCGCCGTGAAATCACGGTTGCAGGGCGTGCGGCCGTTTTTCAGTATGCGACGCCCAATATCAGTACGAAGTGCCGTCCGCACCAATAGCCTGAGCACCTGCCGTTGAACGGCTCGGCTGTCGGACGTGCCACCCCGACCTTCGACGGCCGGACAGTTTTCGGCTTGCTCGCCGCCGGCGGCGCTGCGGCCGGGGCTCGCGCATAGGAGTCCGAGCCGGATTCTCGCGCAAGCTGCCGAGCGGCGGGGCTATCGGGCTCCACTGCCGGCGACGCCTGCTCCGCTATCGATTTCCCGGGTATCGCGGATGGTTCACTGGCGGCCGCGAAAGCCATGCCCGGAATGACCAGAACGGCCGCTACGATTGCCGCGCGAATTGAACGCATCCGAACCTCCAACCAGTTACGCTACCGCAACCCTAGCACAGCCGGCGGGTCTTGGGGCTTTCTTCAGAAGCCGACGCCGATCATGGTGTGACCGCCTCCGCCTCCGCCATAGCTCGGCCGCGCAATCGCCTGCACGCGGGCGCGGGGCTCGGCCGCGGGCGCCGGCCGCGGCTTTTCCCGTTCGGCCTGCTGGCGCAATTTCTCGGAGGGCTTGTCGGCCTGCGGCTTTTTCCTCGCCGGCGCGTCGTCATCGTCGTCCTTGCGGCGCGAGGTCGCCACGGGCTTCTCCGGCGCGGCGGGGCAAACCCGATCGTTCTGCTTGATCAGTTCCGACACCAGCGGTTCGGTCACCGTGAGGTTGTCGGTCGGACGACCCTTGATCGTCATGAAGCGGGCCAGGGCCGTCTTGGTATCCGCCGTCAGAGTCCCGTTGGGCTTGCCGGAAATGGTGCAGCCGAGACGCACGAGTTCGGTCTGCGCCGCGAGAACCAGCTGCGGCGAGTTCGGCGCCGTAGCCGCGCGCTTGGCAGCCTCGGCGGTAAACCGATCAACCGCGCTGGCGACCAGCGGACGCAGGGAATCGCAGGTAAGCCGCCGCGAGAACGCCTTCATGTTTTCCAGGCCCGCGCCTTCGCTGCCGTTGGCGCTCAGCGTGTCGAACTGGCCCTGTTCGACGCGGCAGGCGGTTTCCGAATAGAACTTGTTCAACGTCACCGTGATCTGGGGCCGAAGACGATCGCAGGTCACGGTTTTCGCAAACGCCGCCATATCCCTGGTGCCGTCGCCGTCGCTGCCCCTGGCGCTGAGCTCTTCGAACTTGGTCTGCTCGGCCTTGCACGCGGCCTCGACGGCGGCCGCCTGCTCGGCGCGCCTGCGCTGCTCGTCGGCTTCCCTTGCCTGCCTCTCGGCAGCCGCGCGCGCGGCCGCAGCCTCGGCCTCCGCCTTGCGCTTTTCCTCGGCCGCCTTGCGGTCGGCCTCGGCAGTCCTCGCCTTTTGCTCAGCCTCCTGCTGCTTTGCGGCTTTTTCCGCGGCGGCGCGGACCGCGGCCTCTGCAGCAGCCTGACGCTCGCGCTCGGCCTGCTCGGCCTTCTGCTTGGCTTCAGCGGACTTTCTTTCAGCCTCGGCCGCGCGCGCCCGCTGCTCGGCCTCGGCGGCCTTGGCGCGGCGCTCCTCTTCCTCGCGCAGTTTCGCGGCAAGCCGCTCCGCTTCGGCCGCCTTCGCCTTCTGCTCGGCCTCGAGCGCCTTGGCACGACGTTCGTCTTCCTCGCGCTTTTTGGCCGCGAGCGCCTCGGCTTTCTTGCGCTCTTCCTCGATGCGCGTGCGCTCGGCGGCCTTTTGTGCCTCTTCGCGTTCGCGCTGCGCTTTCCTCAGCACTTCAAGCCGGCCCTGCGCGGTAACAGCCAGCGGCACATTCGGGTACTTCGCAATAAACTGCTCGAACGCCGCCGGATCGGTGGAGTCCTTGATCCTGTTCCAGTCGAGCGTTTCAGGGGTCGGCGAGTCGCGCCCGCCTGCGGTCGGCGCCGGCTGATTGCCCGCGAGCTGCACATTGCTGTTGCCCGGCGAGCGCGAGACGGACGCGGTCGCCTGCTGCTGCTCGGCAAGCGCCGCGAGCTGCACCCGCGCGAGATCCGCGTAAAAGCCGGTCTTGTGCGTTCCAAGAAACACTTCCCAGGCCTTCATCGTGCCGATGCGGGCAACCAGCTCGTAGTCCGCCTTGGCATCGCCCACCGGGCTTTCCTGCGTCCGGGGCGCCGGCACCAGCGAGATGTTGCCGCCGCCGAGCGATCCATAGACGAAGGGCTCCTGGCGCGATCCGGTGGCGCGCATCACGTCGTCACGGATACGGCCGAACGCGAGGCGAATATCGAGGCCCGGAACCGTCAGGTTCTTCAGGATGGCGTTGGTGAACGGACTGTGCTGGCCATCGCCGTCTTCGGCGGTGGAGCCTGCCTTTGCCGCGTAGGCAATCAGCGTGTCCGTGCTCGAAGGCTCGATCTTGCCGAGGCCCGAGGACACCACGCGGGCGTTGGTCTTCCGGTTGCTGCGCATCAGGCCGGTGAACGGATTGTCGCGACAGGCGTCGAGAATGATCACGCGCAGTTTGCTCGCGCCGTCGGACGCAGACGCAAGGCGATCGAGCGAGACGGCCTCGTCGTCGGCGTCGCGGTCGCTCGCCAGCTTGGCATCGATCGGAATCAGGTAATTCGTGCCGCTGATTTCGAGGCCGTGTCCGGCATAGAAGATGACGGCGATGTCGGACTGATCGGCCTCGTATTCGAATTTCCGGATCGCCCGCTTGAGTTCCACATTGGTCACGTTGACCACGACATCGACGATGTCGAACTGCGCGTCCCGCAGCATCTGACCGATCGAGATGGCGTCCCGCGACGGGTTGGGCAGCTTGGGGACGTTGCTGTAGGCCGAGTTTCCGATGACCAGCGCGACCTTCTTGTCGGCCAAAGCGTAGTCCAACGGCAGGACCGCCATGAGGATGGCCGCCCCGATCGTTATCGCTATCCCGAACAGACGATTGCCCATTTTACTCAGATCGGCGTTTGCGCGAATCCCTCGGCCGTGCGTGGCCGGACAGCAATTAGCAGGAAAGTCGCGTTATCTGTGTGCGGTCCCGCACAATTCTCTACAATTTCAACGCTCTCGGATCAATTGTTGCGACGCGACCCGTAAGAGCGCTATCGACGGCTAAGCGAAGTTCCCTTGGCTGAATTGTACGCTGAAAAGCGCCATGGGCCGACTCACAAATCCCGCTGAGTCGGCACTTTTTTGGACGATCCGTTTTCCTTCGATCCGGTGCTATGCGGCGGAACGACGCGTTTTCTGTGACAGGGATCACGTTGAGACTGTCACAATGTGGCGCTGCGAGCACAGGCGACGAACAACCTGCATTGTCCCGGCCGGAACCGAGCGGTTCGACTTGTCCCACGGCAACCCGGGATTCTAAGCTGCCTGCGACTTCTTACGTTGGGGAATTCCATGCAGATTTTTGCCAAAAGCGGACGCCGGGGCTTTGTCGTTGCGGCTATCGCCCTTGCGGCAGCAGCCGCTGGCTCGTCGAGCGCATTCGCGCAGTGCACCGTGCCGGTCCAGACCGGCACCGTGATCCCCAACATCGGCGACTTTGCGGTGCCGACCGCGGCGACCGCGGCCACCATCTCCAGCGCCATCGGCAACGTCACCACGGCGTTCCTGACGCAGCAGGGCAGCGCTTTCGTATCGGCGCCGGCCAATCCCGCCCCGAACCAGCCGGGCGGCGGTGTCTGGGCGCGCGGCGTCGGCGGCGAGCTGAACTTCAACAACACCTCGACCTCGCGGGTCACCACCACGCCGACGGCGGGTGGCGCGCCGGTCAACACGGCGTCAACCTCCTGCAACAGCAACCAGAGCGTCAGCTTCGCGGGCGTGCAAGCCGGTGCGGACATCGCGCGGCTGAACTGGAACGGCTGGAACGTTCACCTTGGCACCACCGCCGGCTACCTTGCGTCGAAGTCGAACGACAATTTCGGCTTCAGCAACCGGATCGAAGTGCCGTTCTTCGGCACCTATGTGGTGGCGACCTACGGCCGCTTCTTCGCCGACCTGATGGTCCGACAGGAATTCTACAACATCAATCTGTCCAATCCGGGCTTTACCTTCTTCAACCAGCCGGTTGGCGCGCACGGCTACTCGATCTCCGGTTCGGCCGGCTACAATTTCGATCTCGGCAACGGCTGGTTCATCGAGCCCTCCGCCGGATTCATCTACGCCAAGACTTCGGTCGACAGCTTCACAAGCGCCGGGTCGGCGGCTCTCGGCGTTCCGGCCTCGATCAACACCAACGACGTGGAAAGCCAGATCGGCCGCGCCACCCTGCGCGTCGGCAAGGTGATCTCGACCCCGACCGTGAACTGGCAGCCGTTTGCCACGGTCAGCGTGTTCCGCGAATTCGCCGGCGACGTCGTGACCAACGCGACCTCGCTGCCGAACAGCGCGGCCGTCGGCGTCACCCCGGTAAACGTCGTCCAGCAAACGACGTCGTCGCGCGTCGGAACCTACGGCCAGTACTCCCTCGGCATCGCCGGCCAGATCGTCAATACCGGCTGGCTGGGCTTTGCCCGCATCGACTATCGCAATGGCGATCACGTCGATGGCTGGATCGGCAATGCCGGCATCCGCTACCAGTTCACTCCCGAAACGATCGCCGCGGCGATGCCGACCAAGATCCCGGTCAAGGCGCGCCCGCTTTTGACCCCGGTCAACTGGACCGGCTTCTATGTCGGCGGCGTCGTGGGTGCCGCGGCGGGCCGCACCGACATCGGCTACGTCGGCAGCACCGAGAGCAACAGGCCGTGGACGCTCGGCGGCCTGGGCGGCATCGAGGCCGGCTACAATTACCAGTTCGGCAACAACTGGGTGATCGGCATCGAAGGCGACGCCGTCGCCACCAATCTCCGCGGTGCGCGGACCTCCGGCGCGGCCGACGGATTGCCGGGCCCGGCCTTCAGCCCCGCCCTGTTCACCGCGCAGGACCGCACCAACTGGATGGCGACGGTCACCGGACGGCTCGGCTATTCCTACGAGCGGACGCTGTATTACGCCAAGGCCGGCGCCGCCTTCGAGGACAGCAGCACCTCGGTCAGCTGTATCTTCGGGCCGACCGGCGTCCTGCTCGCCTTTCGCTGTAACAACCAGGCCGTCGTCGGGACGCCCGGCTTCACCACCGCAAATTACACCCGCACCGGCTGGACGGTTGGCTTCGGTACCGAGTTTGATCTCGGCAAGAACTGGTCGGCCAAGGCCGAGTACGACTACATGGCGTTTGGCCGGCACACCGCGCGTGCTACCGACGGCACCACTTTGCTGACCGACAAGGCTGACGTGAACCAGGTCAAGGTCGGCCTGAACTACCGCTTCAGCGGCCCGACCGCCGTCGTTGCCAAGTACTGAGCGGCAAACAAACGAAAATCGGACGGGCGGCTGCCGCGCAGCCGCCCTTTTTCTTTGACCCGGCCCGGCAGCCGAAGCCTCCTCGTCTCGACAGGAACCGCCAAGGTACGTTAGACGAGCGCGATAGCGCCCTCTCCCGCGCGCCCCCGGTTGCGAGTACGGCAGTCCCATGTCCAAGCGGTACGAGAAGATCGCCTTTGTTGCGAGCGGGAGCACGGAAGCGCAGGCTGCGCTTGAGCAGCTGACCGACAGCTATGGCAACCATGATGCCGGCGATGCCGACGTGGTGGTGGCGCTCGGCGGCGACGGGCTGATGCTGCAGACGCTGCACGAGCAGATGCACACGGGCAAGCCGATCTACGGCATGCATCGCGGTACCGTCGGCTTCCTGATGAACGAGTTCTCCACGGTCGACCTGCACGCGCGCCTCGAGGCCGCGCGGGAATCGCTGATCAACCCCTTGAAGATGCGCGCCACCGACATCCATGGCGACGTTCACATCCACCACGCCATCAACGAGGTGGCGCTGTTCCGCCAGATCCATCAGGCGGCGCATTTGCGCATCCTGATCGACGAACGCGAGCGGATGGCCGAATTGATCGCCGACGGCATCCTGGTGGCGACACCTGCAGGCTCGACCGCCTATAACCTCTCGGTGCAGGGGCCGATCCTGCCGATCAACGCGCAGCTGCTGGCGCTGACGCCGATCAGCCCGTTCCGGCCGCGGCGCTGGCGTGGCGCCCTGCTGCCGATCTCCGCCTATGTCGTCATCGAAGTGCTCGACCCGCACAAGCGGCCGGTCGCGGCGGTCGCCGACCATGACGAGGCGCGCGACGTCACCCGCGTCGAGGTGCTCTCCGACCGGACCATCTCGATGCGCATGCTGTTCGACCCCGGCCACAGCCTCGAAGAGCGCATCCTGCGCGAGCAGTTCGGCTACTGAAAACGCGCGCTACCGCGCCATCCCGCTGCCCGTCGAAACCATTCCTTAACCCGCGCCGCGATATGGTTAACGCGGGGTATACCGCCGTGGTCGGGTAGACCCTCAAGGGCCGCACCATGTTTCGCATCGACTTCAACAAGCTGCGTTTTCTCGTCTGCGACGACAACCCGCATATGCGGCGTATCCTGCGTACGCTGCTGCACTCCTTCGGCGCGCGCGAGGTCTATGAAGCCGAGGACGGCGCCACCGCGCTGGAGATGTACACGCACTATGTGCCCGACATCGTCATCACCGACTGGGCGATGCCGATCTTCGACGGCATCGAGCTCGCGCAGATGATCCGGCAACCGGAATCCAAGGGCAATCCCTACGCGCCGATCATCATGCTCACCGGCCATTCCGAGAAGCGCCGCGTCACCATGGCGCGCGATGCCGGCGTCACCGAATTCTTGGCCAAGCCGATCTCGGCCAAGGGCCTCTACCAGCGCATCCTCAACGTGGTTGCCAATCCCCGCCCCTTCATCAAGACCAAGACCTATTTCGGCCCGGACCGCCGCCGCAACACCAGCAACGCCTATATCGGGCCTGAGCGCCGCGTCGGCGGGGAAGTGGAAGTGCTGCAGCAGCCCTCGCTGCTCGACAAGGCGCGGTCGGGAATCTAGGCGCGAGGGACACGACATGGCAAGGAACAAGCCGGGCGATATCGAGGTCAAGACCTATGCCACGCATCATGTGATCGTGCAGCCCAATCCGCTGCGCAAGGTGCTGCGGCGGGTCGCGGACGATGACAGCGACGATCCGGTGGCGCGCGCCGAGCGGGCGCTGGAGGGCCTGTCGGGCGAATTCGCGTCCTGGATGACAATCGAAGCCGACCGCCTGTCGGCCGCATGGGACGCCATTTGCAGCAAGGGCTTCGGCAAAGACACCCGCGACGAGCTGTTCCACGCCGCCCATGACATCAAGGGCGATGCGGCGACCTTCGGCTTTCCTTCCGCGGGCGCGGCCGCCAACAGCCTCTGCCGGGTCATCGAGCACGCGCCGGACCTCTCGAAGGTGCCGAGCGACCTCATCACGCACCACATCAATGCGGTGCAGGCGATCGTGCGCCAGCGCACCAAGCTCGATACCGTCGCAATGGCAAACGAATTGAGCCGCCAGCTGCGCGGCATTGCCGACGAGTTCCTGACCAAGGCCAACCGGCACCGCCCGGAACATCTCGAGGCGATCCTGGCGCCGAGCATCGTGCCGCAGGAATAAGGGCGCTAGGTTCTCGCATACTGGAATTGCAGGGTGGGCAAAGCCAAGCCTGCCCACCAATTAGCTTCGACATCAGCAATAACTTGCAGCGCGATGACGGTTCGTCCGATCTCACGCGCGTTAGTGCTTGGGAAGGTGGGCACGCTTCGCTTTGCCCACCCTGCAAATTTGCGCTTGTGGAAGCCGCGCCCTACGCTGCGATCAGATCGTCGTCGTAGGGCGTGGCAATCGCAGCTTCCGCCACCAGTTCCTCGCAGAACAGCCGCGCATCCTCGCGGGCGGATTCCGTCGCGAAACGGCGCAGCAGGATCAGCAGCGGCTCGGTCGAACGGCCGTCGGTCTCGCACTGGGTCAGCACGCGCTCGACCATGCGCCGGCGCAGCCGCGCGGCGGCGCCATCGCTCTCGGCAAAGCCCATCTCCTGGCCGACATCGATCGCGACCTGGAAGGCGGCAAAGGTGGATTCGGGCAAGCCCGCCTTGATCAGCAACGCCTGCAGGCTGGCACGCCCGCGATCATGCAGCAGCGCGCTGACGCGGGCCAGCGGCAGCCCCGAAAGTTCGGCGAGCGCGCAGTGGAACAGGTCGAGATTGCCCGACAGCAGCGTGCGCAGGATGAGACCGGCGGTGAGATGGCCGGTGGCGCGCAGGTGCCGCACCAGGCCTTCCATGTCCGTGCCCTCCGCAGAGGCGGCAATGTGAACGGTAGAGCGGTCGCGCGCTTCGCTGGCGATGCGCCCGGCCCGGTCGGCGGAGAGCCAGTTGCGGGCGACCACGAACTGCGCCAGCGTATCCGAGAGCTTCGTCACCAGCGCGTAGCGTGTCGCGGCCGGCAGGCCTTCCAGCACCAGCATGGCCTCGCGAATGGCGGCGAGATGGCCGTGACGCTCGACGATGCGGTCCCAGGAGAACGGCGCAAGCTCGGCGTAGGGATTTTCGATCAGTTCCAGCGCCGCCGAGGCCGTGCCGACTTCGGCAATCGCCGCGCAGACCGAGGCCGGCAGGCTGATGCGGCGCGCCACCGCGCATTGCGTCTCTTCACCGCCGGTGGCGACGATGTCGACGAGATCGGCGTCGATCAGCAGCGGCGAATGTTCGAGGATCGGCAGCGACACCGAGGGCTGATCGGCCGCCAACGCCTGCACAATGGCCGCAGGTGCGTCGGCGCTGCGGCAAAAGACGTCGGCCATCGCCCGCCGGACCAGCGGCGACGGATCATCCAGCAGCATCAGCAGCGCGCCTTCGGCGGCGGCGCGATCGTCGCTGGAGAGATCCGAGATCAACCAGGCCCGCGCCAGGGCTCGCGTGGCTTCTGCCCGCTCGCCTGCGGATGCGTTCCTGACCCAACTGATAAACTGCCGAACGATCATGGTCTTTCCGGCTTACGCAACGTGCTCCGACATCGTCACTCGATGTCACTGTCACGAAAAATAAACCATGACGCTTAACAAAGGGTTCACCATAAACGTTTGGAATTGTTGACGTTTAGTTAAGACCGGAGCGCAGCGGCGCTGATGCAGAAGTTCAAGCGCGGCGGCTTTTTGCAGCGGTCTGATGCCGTTGAACGCAAACGTTCGTCTAGCTCGAGAACGTGCCGTTGCGGTCGCTGAAGAGATCGAGCCGGCCGGGCGCGCGGACCTCCGGCGCTGTGCCCGCAGCCAAGGCGATGTTGGCGCGCGGCGGCGAATTGCTCCACAATTCCTGCACCGCGGGCGAGATCGGCTCGGGACGATCGCCGGCCTGGAACAGCGTGCGGAACATCGGCTGCTGCTGCGGCAGCGAGGCCGTATTCAATTCCGTTGCGCCCGTCGCCCTTACCGGCGTCAGCGCGCGCTGGTCCGGGATCAGGGAAACGAAATTGCCGCCGTCCATTCCGGCTGCCGTTGCGGCTGACGGCGCTGTCGCGCTGGCAACCGCGGTCGGCCGCGGCGCGCCGCCGAGCGCGGCAAACGCGGTGCGGGTGTCGGTGGCATGGGTGGCCGCGGCGTAGCGCGTGTTCAGCACGGAGTAGACCTCGGCGACCGAGCGGGCCCGGCCGGTGCCCTTTTCATAGAAGATCGAATGGTTGGCCGCGGCAGCATTGGGAAACAGCCGCGCGGCGGAGGCGTTCGGGTTGTCCTCGGCATTGGAGATCAGCTTTGCCGCGCCGCCGACGCCCATGAAATGCGCCATGTAGAGTTCGCTGTCGGTCGGACGGCGGCCGATCTTGCCGGTCAGTTTGAAGCTGTTGGACTGCGTCAGCACCGCAGCCATTGAAGACGCCGCATCGGGATCGTCGCGCAGCTTCATGATCGAGGTGCGCATCGACGGATCGTTGATGTAGTACGTGCCCGACGACGACTTCGAGATCGCGTCGGCATACTTGCCGTAGCCGAGCTGCGAGCCCGCCTCCTTCACGGTGCCGAGCCAGGTCTGGTCGATGAACTGGTAGAGTCCCCGCGCCGACGAGGTGCTGGCCGCCGCCTTCGGATTGAAGTTCGATTCCATCTTGGCGGTCGCGAGCAAATATTCGAAGCTGGCGCCGGTGGCGCTGGCGGCCTGCTTGATGGAGGTGGCGACCTTCAGGCGCGACGGATCGATGCGCGACTGCCCCGCCTGCGACGGGTCGACGGCAGCCGCTGCAGCCGTGGCATTGATTGAGTCGACCGACATATCCTGGCGCCTCGCTCCTCGCGAAACCCCCGCGCGGTCTTACTGAGCGCCCACCCGGCGCTCATGCCTGACTCACAGTGCGGTGATCATGGTTAACAGCTGGTTAACGCGCGGGCGGCCTACTTGCGGTAGACGGCGTGCGGATCGAACTTCTTCTCGGCGTCGACAAACGCCAGGCTGACCTTGCCGTCAGCGCCGCCCACCTTCCGGTAGAAGCAGGAGCGCCGGCCGGTGTGGCAGGCGGCGCCAACCTGCTCGACGCGAATCCAGACCGCATCCTGGTCGCAGTCCATGCGCATCTCGACCACGCGCTGGGTGTGGCCGGAGCTCTCGCCCTTGCGCCACAGCGCCTTGCGCGAGCGGCTGTAGTACCACGCCTCGCCGGTGGCGATGGTCTTGCGCAGCGCCTCATCGTTCATGTGGGCGACCATCAGCACGTCGCCGGTCGCCGCATCTGTGGCAACGCAGGTGACGAGACCGGACGCGTCGAATTTGGGCTGAAAGCTCAGCCCCTCCTCGCGCTCAGAATCGTGGGAATTGGACAAGGCAACCTCGCATCTTCAATGCGAGGTCACCGCTGCGGCGCCCGCACCATGGTCAGGAAACGCGACTGCTCCGGCGGATTGTCGCGGAACATGCCGGTGTAGCGGCTCGTGAAGGTCATCGCGCCATGCTTGGCGACGCCGCGCACGGACATGCAGGTATGCTCGGCCTCGATCAGCACCGCAACGCCGCGCGGCTTGAGGATCTCGTCGATGGCCGCGGCAATCTGCGCGGTGAGATGTTCCTGGGTCTGCAGGCGGCGCGCGAAGATGTCGGTCAGCCGCGCCAGCTTCGACAGGCCCACCACCCGCTCGACCGGCGTATAGGCGATGTGCGCCTTGCCGTAGAACGGCATCATGTGGTGCTCGCACTGCGAGGTGAACTCGATGTCGCGCACCAGCACGAAATCGTCGTAGCCCGCGGTCTCGCCAAAGGTGCGGTCGAGCACCTCGGCGGGGCACTGGTGATAGCCCTGGTAGAGTTCGTCGAAGGCCTCGACCACGCGCCGCGGCGTGTCGAGCAGGCCCTCGCGGCCGGGGTTCTCGCCGATATAGCTGAGCAACGTGTGCACGGCGGCCTCGGCCTCGGCGCGCGAGGGGCGCGGCTGGTCGGCGCGGACGGCGGCGGCGAGGAATTCGGCAGGATCGAGCTCGGCCGGGCGGGCTTCCGGCGTCTTGCGGTGCGTCAGGGATTTGATCAGCGCGTCAACCATGTCTTCTCCGTTCGACCGGCCCAAGGGGCCGGATGTGTCACCGGGCAGACGGGGCGGATGATGCCGCCGGACGCCTCAGTCCCTAAAGCGCAGGTTCAGCCTACCTTGCTATGCTAGCACCACCATTGGGGAATTGCGTTGCAAATCCCGCATGAGGCGCCGAACGGCGGCTGTATTTCCACTGTTCCGGTACATATATAGGATTGGGCGGCGGGGCCGCCAAGGGCCAATCCCCGCGGGAAAGCTGGACCTCGATCTATGCTGAACGACATTTACAACAAACGGATCATCGAACTCGCCGGCAATATCCCGCGTCTCGGCCGTCTCCCCGATCCCGACGCCAGCGCCACCGCACATTCCAAGCTGTGCGGCTCGACGGTGAAGGTCGATCTCAAGATGGACGGCGGCGTCGTCACCGACTTCGCCCATGACGTGAAGGCCTGCGCGCTGGGTCAGGCCTCCTCCTCCATCATGGCAAGCCACGTCGTCGGCTCCAACGCCGGCGAACTGCGCGAATTGCGCGAGACGGTTCGCAAGATGCTGAAAGAGAACGGCGCTCCGCCGGCGGGCAAATGGGCCGACATCGCCTTGCTCGAGCCCGTGCGCGATTACAAGGCGCGCCATGCCTCGACCATGCTGACCTTCGACGCGGTCGTCGATGCGATCGGACAGATCGAGGCGAAGGCAAAGCAGCCGGCCTGAGCTACTTCGCCGGCTTTTCCTGCGCCTTATCGGCGACCGCGACGCCGCCGGTCTGCACTTCCGCCGTCTTGGTCGACTTGGCGGGCTGCACCTGGGCATCATCGCCAAGCGGCGCGCTGACAAAACGATCCTGCACGCTCTTCGGCTTTGCATCCGCGATCGGTAGGGGATTGTCGCGTGGCAGCACGTCGGCGACCGCATCGGTGGTAATGAGATTGGTCAGCCGCAACTCGGCGGGCGAGAGCTGGTGCAGATCTTCCCACGGCGGCACGCTGAGCGACAGCGACAGCAGATCGCCGCTGCCGCCCATGTCGAAGGTGTATTTCGCGAGGCGCCCAATGTCGCGCTCGACGATCATGAGGTCCTGCGCGGTGTAGGTGGCGGCTTTCGCATCGTCGGCGCGGTCGCCCATCCAGATCTGGTGCACGCGGATCCGCGCCGCCTCGGGCACGTAACGCGCCTTGCCCGCAAGCAGCAGGAACACGCACATCGATTCGCAGTAGGCGTCGGGCAGCACCCGCGATGGCCCGTCCTTTGCACGATCGCCGCGAAGGCTGACACCCACCGTAGTCAGCATGCCGAGGCCGCGGAAGCGCCGGCCAAGCGCGATGGAGTCGTTCACCGAGCCGCCGCTGGAATCGAGCACGATGGTGGCGCCGGCAAGGTCCCGTCCGCGGGCGAACTCCTCGAAGTCGCGCGGACTGTCCGCCGTGACGATGCCGACTGCGCTGATCCAGCCCCTGCAATTGGGCTGGCAATCCACCCAGTTGAAGCGCATCGGAAGCTTGCGTTCTTCGAGCGTCGCGCCGGCCTTCGCCGAATTGCCTGACGTCGTGACCGCGCCTGGAAGTGCGAGACATAGCGCCGTCGCTCCGATCAGCGCCCAGCCCCGAAACTCAAGCTCCTTCAGAAGTCTCAATTCGGTTCCTTCCCCAAGCCCCAACAATGCGGCTGTGATGGCCCCCAAAAGCGACATGATTCTGTCATGGCCGCGATATCAAAACGGTAACTGTGCTGACCGGTCCCGTCCATAGGACCCTTGCTGCAGCGGCGTCACGGGCACGCGATATTTTGCAACTGTGGCGTAAATACCTGCAGGATAAGGGTTCCGCGCGCTGGGAACCCCCGCAAGATTACGGCCATCACCGAAGAGCACGATGAAGCAGGCACCGCACCATTGCCCCCACTGCGCCGGCACGCTGCTTCGCCTGCCCCGCAATGCCGGGCGCGGCATGATCTGGATCTATCGCCACTCGTTCTCCCTGCTGGTGGGTTTCAACTGCCGGCACGTGCCGACCTGCTCGGTTTATGCCGACGAGGCGATCGAGCGCTTCGGGCTGTGGGCCGGCGGATGGATGACCCTGGCGCGGCTGCTGCGCTGCCATCCCTTCGGTACATCGGGCATCGACAACGTTCCGGGAGCGACCCCGTCGGGCGCGCGCTGGTACCTGCCCTGGCGCTATGGCCGCTGGCGCGGGGTCAACGCGCCTCCCCCTGCGCAGGTCTGACGCGCGGAAAGCCGCCTGGCTCTACTTCGCCCATCAAGCCGGCAGGACGAGCACTGAGGCCTTCAACGTGCCAACCCGGAGCGTGCTCTGGTGACGACGTGACTAGCGGCCGAACCACAGGAATCCGCGCGGCGCGGGCGGCGGCGGCTTTGGCTTTTTCGGGCGCGGAGGCGGTGCCGGAGGCGGCTCGGCCGACGAGGTGGTCTCCACCGGCGCCGTTCCGTCGTTGGGCAGCCGCACTGCCAGCAGCAGGTTCGATTCATTGGTGCGCCAGCGATAGCCAATGCCGAAATTGATCGGCTCGGCACGGCGGAACAGATCGGCGTAGGACTGCTGGAAGCGACCCGGAAACTCGCCGATCGGTCCGAGATAGCGGCCGAACGGGAAGAAGCGCCACTGCTTGGCATTGTAGTAATGCAGCGGAACGCCGGAGTCGTCCTGGATGATGGTGGCACTGTTGGCGAGAATATAGTCGCGCACGGTGGTGAAGTTGCCGGAATGCAGCAGGTACGACGCGCTCTTGATCAGGCTGTTGCCGGGCGCGAGCGTGGAGCAAAACTTCAGGAAACCGCTCGACTTGGCGCCGCCATTGGAGAGATCAGTCGAGAAGTAATACAGCGTCTTCTCCGCACCGTCCGGGCCGGCGAAGGTGATGCGCGCGCCGCGCGGCGCATTGGGCCCGGGGTTCTCGCTGCCGGTCTTGACGTTGCCCTCCGCGTCCAGCGCGATCGGCGTGACGCTCTTGATGGTTTTGCCGGAGCGCGCCAGGAACACGTAGAGGATCGGCAGCGTGCCGCTGATCTGGCCGGCGCGAAGGTCGGTCTTCATCTGCTTGGTGATGAAGAAGCTGAAGCTGAGGATCGAGCCCAGCGAATGCTCGACGTTGTAGAGCGCCGCTGCCATGGTGCCGCGCGGCACCTTGGTCAGATCGGGCACCTGCCCCGGCGGCTCCAGCGCCGCCAGCACGTAGGTCGTGGCCTTCGGATAGAAAGCGTTGGCGTAGAGGAAATCCGGCCCCGAGAACATGTAGAACATGGTCGGCTTGGGCGCGGCGAGATGGCTCTCCGACCAGGCGCGGATCTTCGAAAGCTGGCGCTGCTCGAGCTGGCCGAAGGCATTGTCGAAGAAACGGGCGTGGCGCTGCCAGGACGGATCCCTGGTCAGCGGCATCAGCGGCGAGTCGGCCGATGGCTGCATGCCCGCGAGGAATTTGGCGGTGTCGTCGGCGGTGACTTCGGCGGCGCGCGCAAGACCCGCCGCCGCAAAGACCAGGACGACGGCGAAGCTGAACGAGACGGCTTTGAACGACCGGAACGATTTCATTCGCGAGCCAACGGTACGGCCGCGGGGCCATTGCCAGATTGCTTGTGGAAAATGGCGTAAATCAGCAGGCCTGAAACCATGGTCAACAAACCAAGCACCGATCGCAATGGCTGGGTGGTCAGAAGATAGTACATCATGAAACCGGTCACGAGCAGGAAAACCAGCGGCGAGAAAGGGTATCCCCAGGCGCGGTAGGGCCGCGGCAGCTCCGGACGGGTGTAGCGCAGAACGATCACACCGAGCACGGCGAAGAACGAGCAGAACAGCAGCGAGAACTGGATGAACTCGAGCACCGCCTCGAAACTGTCGGTCAGCAGCAGCAGGCTTGCGACGGCGAGCTGGAACAGGATGGCATAGGTCGGCGCACCGCTCGCGGACCTCCCGGCGAAGATCTTCAGTGCCGGGATGTCCTCGCCCATGGTCATCATCACCCGCGGCCCGATCCACATCATGGCCGAGATCGAGGAAATCAGGCCGACGCAGATCAAGCCGCCGACGATGCGGCCACCAAGCTCGCCGAAGATATGATTGCCCGCAATGCGGGCAACATCGACCTTGCCGGCGAGCTCCCCGATCGGCGCGGTATGCAGAAATACGGCATTCAGGGCGACGTAGAGCACCAGCACGACCAGCGTGCCGATCAGCATGGCCCGCGGCACGTTGCGCTCCGGCATCTTCATCTCGCCGATGATGTAAGTCGCCGCATTCCACCCCGAGAAGGAATACATCACGAACACGAGGCTGATGGCGAAAGGCGCGCTGAGGACGTGGCTGAAGTCGGATGACTGCGGCGCAAAGGAGAGCGGCTGCGGCGTGCCGATCACGAAGCCGCATGCCAAAAACGCGACGATCAGCACCACCTTCAGGATGGTGGCGATCATCTGAAATGTCGAGGAATGGCGGATACCGGTGAGCTGGATCAGCGACACCAGCCAGACGACGGCAACCGCGAGCAGGAGCGGCGGCACATTGGGCAGGATCGCGCGGCCATACTCGCCGAATGCCATGGCGGCGAGCGCGACAGGCGCGGAAAAGCCTACTGTGGCCGACACCCATCCGGCGACAAACCCGAATGCCGGGTGGTAGGTGCGGCCGAGGAAATTGTATTCCCCGCTCGAGCGCGGAAACATCGCGCTCAACTCACCGTAGGAAAACACCCCGCACAGCGCCACGATGCCGCCGACCAACCAGAGCAGCAGGATGGCAAAGCCGGACGGGATGTCCTTGACCTGAAATCCGAGACTGGTGAAGACGCCGACACCAACCATGTCGGCGACCACGATGGCGGCCGCCACCCAGAGCGAGACCGTCGAGCCGCTGCTTGATGCGAGCCCGCCCGGCAAAGCCGCGCCGCCCGCCTCTGATGCCGCCATGTCGGTCCCCGCGATTCGCTTTGATCGTGCAGGCTCCGGCCAGCCAGTTCAAGCCGTGTTGACGAAGGCTCATCGATATGCGGACCTGAGGTACAAAAATACCTATATCAATGGCACCTTCCGGTCAGCCATCTGCACTTCCCACATTCAGGACACGATTCCGTGGTCAATTCGGCAGGTCCGGATTGGGGAGTTTTTTCCGGATTCTTTACGTCGCCTAAACGCCGTCCGGTGAATCTTACCGATCGGTGGTCGTTGGGGGGTGGATGATCGGGGTCGATCCGAAATCGACGGCGCATGATCGTGCTGGTCTGGCGGTGCCGCTTGCGCGGCCGCGCTGGCGTGCGCTCGCGTCCCTCGCCGTCCTTGTGCCGCTCGGCCTGCTGCTGGCGCACTGCGGCAAGGCGCCGCCTGCCGGAGCGGTCGCTGCCAACGTGCACGCCACAAGCGGCGACACGTTCGAGGAGCGCTTTCCCACCGCGCAGTTCAGGGATCGTTTCCCTTCGGAATCCGAAAGCATCAAATGGCCGTCGTCCGGCGAGCCGCCGCGCATGCGCGCGGTGCGCACCGAGAAGATCACCCCTGAGGCCGCCCCCGCGCCGTCGTCCTACCGGCTCGCGGCCTACGCGCCTTCGGCACTGCCGCTGGAGCGGCCGCGCGAAGACCTGACCGCGCTGGTCAGCATGAAGTCCTCCGCCTTTCCCTATTTCGGCGAAAATCCGCGCTCGGATTCGGCGTTCCTCAACGTCTCCAGCGGCGACCGCAAGGGCCACCGCAGCTATTCCGGCAAGGTGTACTGGCAGGACGAAACCTACAACGACAGCCGCGTGCTGGTGCACGTGCCCGAGCATTTCGACGCCAAGCGGCCCGGCGTGATCGTGGTGTTCTTCCACGGCAATGGCGCGACGCTCGAGCGCGACGTGCGCGACCGCCAGTTGGTGCCGCAACAGATCTCCGACTCCGGCGTCAACGCCGTCCTGCTTGCGCCCCAGATGGCGGTCGATGCGGCCGACTCCAGCGCCGGCAAGTTCTGGCAGCCGAACGGCTTCAAGCGCTTCATGGAAGAGTCGACAGCCCACCTCGCCCGCCTCTATGGCGATCCGAACTCGGCCAGGGCATTCGCCAACATGCCGATCGTGATCGTGGGCTACAGCGGCGGCTTCCTGCCGACCGCCTGGAGCCTCGAAGTCGGCGGCATCACCAAGCGCGTCGCCGGCGTGATCCTGCTCGATGCCGTCTATGGCGAACTCGACAAGTTCGCCTCCTGGATCGAGAACAACCGCGGCGGCTTCTTCGTCAGTTCCTATACCCGGTACACGAAGCCGCGTGACCTGGAACTGATGTCGATGCTTCGCCAGAAGGGCATTTCCTACCGCGAGGAAATGGACGGCCCGCTGCGGCCGGGCAGCGTCGTGTTTGTGCAGACGCGCGAGGGCATCACCCACCGCAGCTACGTGACGCAGGCCTGGACCGAGCATCCGGTCAAGGACGTGCTGGTGAAGATGGCAGCGCCCTCGTCGACCCGCGTCGCGAGCGCACCGTCACCGGCGAACGGGAGCCGCTGACAGGGGCCGCGCCGCCGGACACAGCCTGCGCTTCATCTCGCAATCTCTGCTCAAAATGGGATGTTGATGTCTGCGTCGAAGGCAATGTTGGGCATTGCCCGCGCGTCATGCGCGCCATAGGCTGCAACCATATTGAACGCTTTTGAGCATGTTCTGTTTTGCAGCCGGGGACGCCTTTGCGCGAGGGCTTATACAAGGTCGAGTTCCACACGGTTCACGGTATGGGCACCGGCGTGGTCTACGCGATCGGAGGCAAATTGCGCGGCGGCAACTCCGCGTTTGCCTTCATCGGCAACTACGTCGCCCGCAATGACGGCATCCACGTCAAGGTCGCGACGCAGCGTCACAATGACGATCCGGCGTTCCGGCCGCTGTTCGGAACCGACATGATCACGCTGACGCTCAAGGGGACCGAGCACGACGACATGGTCGACTTCGAGGGCGCGGCCCTTCAGCTGCCGGGCGTCGCCTTCAAGGCCGTGTTGACGCGGATCAGCGACTGACCCGCGCCCTCTTCGCGCAAGATCAGGACGGCAGCTTGGGGAGCTTCTCGGCAAAGCCGTTGAAGCAGGTCAGCCTTTCCTCCTCATCCTTGAAGCCGCCGCACTCGTTGACCGACTTGGCCGGCGCCTTGGCCTTCGGATTGGGCTTGGGCGTGATCACCGCGTCATAGCAATTGAGACGCTCCTTGGTGCCATCGTCGAGATCAAGACAGGCCTGCAGCTTCTGCGCCATGGATTTTGGCTTCCCCGGCGCCGCCTTGGCCTGCCTGGCCGCAGGCGCCTCCGCAGCTCCTTCCGCCGGCGGAGCCCCCTTGGACTTGGTTCCCTTCGGCTTGACCTGAACCAGCGGCTTGTCGCCGACCATCGGCTGCTTGGGCGGCTCGCTGGTCTGTGCAATGGCGGCGGCTGAATACAGCACCGCGGCAATCACCAGAATCTTCTTCATGTCGCTTCGCTTTCGTCCTGACAAACGGGCTGGAGGCAATGTGATGAATATGCGCTCGATTGAGGCCAAATGGCGAAATCCGCCCCCCGGGCCATGCCTGCCAACGATTCCGCCGCCTCCCCGATGGCCGGAGGAAAGCATGTGCCCGGCGTCTTGTCACGATGCCGGTTGTAGCCGCCCGCGTCCTATCCCGCAGCGCGCGGCCGGGTCAGCAATACGGTGACGACCGCCAGCGCCACGAAGGCCGTCGCCACATAGCCGGCGCCGAGAAACAATTCTCCGCCATACAGGACGCCGCCGACCGCCGAGCCGATTGCCTGCCCGATATAGAGCACGGAAGTGTTGAGCGAGACGGAGGCGGACGCCAGCGGTGGCGCGGCGGCGATCAGGCGCACCTGCTGCATCGAGTTGGTGGAGGCGAAGCCCAGGCCCCACACGGCGACCGAGATCGCCATCAGCAGGTAATTGCCTGACGTCACCGTCCAGCCCGCGATACCGGCAAGCACCATCGACAGGGACAGCAGCGAGGTGCGGTAAGCGCCCCAGCCGTCGACGATGCGGGTCGCCACCATGACACCGACGAAGCCGAACACGCCGTAGATCGCAAACACGAGGCCGGTGGCGTCGGGGCTTGCGCCGGTAAGGCCGGCGAGCAGCGGTCCCATGAAGGTGAAGATCACGAACTGCCCGGACATGTAGAGCGTGGTGATCAGGAGTAGCAGCACGACCAGCCGGTTGCGCGCCAGATCAGCCCAGGTCCGCAGTTGCACGGGCGCGCCGAACAGTCCGGCCGGCAAGCGCCATGTCAGCAGCAGGAAGCTCACGATGCCGAGCGCGCCGATGCCGCCATGGGCCGCGCGCCACCCATAGCGGTGGGCCACAACCGCGATCAGCGGCAGGCCGACGGCGGCCGCCAGCGACCAGCCGAGAAAGACGTAGGCGATGGTGGAGCCGCGCTTGGCTTCCGGCACGATCATGGCGGCGGTGCCGGCGGCCTGCGGCGTGTAGATCACGCCGACGGCAAGCATCAGGAGCCGCAGGGCGAGCAGGCTCGCATAGTCCGGCGCAAAGGCGGAAGCGATGTTGGTCACCGCCAGGACCGCGAGCGTCACGGCCAGCAGGCGGCGCCGATCGATCCGGCTGGTCAGCCAGGCGCTGACCGGCGATCCCACGCATAATACGATGGCGCCGAAGGTGACGAGCAGTCCCGCCGTGCGGATGCTGACGTCAAGGCCCTCCGCCAATTCCTTCAGCATCCCCGCCGGCGCCAGCACGGCACAGCCAGTGACGACATTGCCGAGCATCAGGGCGGTGGGGGCGAAACGGCGGGCGGCGGGCAGACGATTTTCCATGCAAGCGCATGTATACCGCGGCGGGCGGCGATGAAAGGTCTGTCTTGCGATTATTCTTGCGATTATTTAGCGGCGCTTTCCGCGTCGACGGTCTGCCGGAGCGCGACATTCTTCGGCGGTGGGCAGGTGTCGGCCAGCGTGCTCAGCGCGCTTGTCAGGCCGTCGGTGGAGAACTTCGCCGCCCGCGCCACGCGCTTGCCGTCGGCGACCTGCACCGATTCCACGAACTCGAACTGCGCCTCGCTTGCGAGATTTTGCACGGAGGCACGGGTCATGCGCAGCCTCCAGATTTCGAAACCGAGCAGCCTGGCCGGCGGCGTATTGAACTGCTGCGGCGTCGCAGTGCCAACCGATATCGCGACAGTCGGCAAGGTCGTTCCACCCCCGAGCGCCGGGCGCTGGAAATTCAGCTCGAACTGCTCGCTTGAGGAACAGATGATCCGCCATTGCGACAGGCGCCAGGATCTTTCGCCGTCCTCGCGCACCGCGGCGACCTTGCTCACCATGCTGCGAAAACTGTTCTCGAATTTCCAGGGCGTTTCCGCCAGCTCCCGCCGGTCGATGCGAAAGCGCAGGATTTCCTCGCGCGTCAGCACGTGCTGGCTTTCGAACTTGATGGAACGGGCGAGCTCGAACAGGCCGATATCGGCGCCCATCCGCGTGATGTAGGCCGACAGCATGCTATCGGCCTCGGCACGGCCACGCGCGGCCGCGGCCTGGCGCACCTCGGCGGCCGGCGGCACGTCGCCGCGGAAATGCACCACCACCTTGGCGGTATGCACCGCCAACAGCGCATCGGGCGCGATCTCGCGGTTGGTCGCACCGAGCAGCAGATAGGGACAGGCCGAATTGCAGTTCGCGCCCTTGGTGAAGACGTCGCCACGCAGCGCCCGGCCGGATTGCTTCAGCTTGATGCACGCCGTGCTGTCCTGCGCCTCAAAACCGCAATCGCTGACCAGCGTGCGTCCGACCCGCGCGGTGGCGCGGCGTTCACGCAACATCGCACCCATGGCGAGCGCCTGATCGAGATTGCCCCCGGGTGATGCGAGATAGATCGGCAGATCGCGACCGCCGAGCTGCTGCAGGAACTTCCTGAAGCGCGGCGCGGCAGCGTTGTCGATCTGCCCCTCCACCGCGATCCAGCTGTCGCAGCCGCGGCCGCATGCGTCGGGGCCGCCCTTGACGACGTAGAACACCATCGGCGCCGGCGGCGTCGCTGCTGGCGCACGTCGCGCAGGACCGGGCGCAGCGAGCGCGGGCGCGCCGAGCAGCAAGACAACGACGGCAAGGAGCGAGCGAAAGGTCATGGAGGTCTTCGGACCACGGCGATCGGGCCGATTTGCGAGGCTAACAAGCCGCTTCGCGCGCAGCAACCGCCGGTGCCGGAAAATCTTCGTGCCAACGACGCCGTCATGGCTCTGCGATCACGCAAGGGACCGGTCCCCTCAAACAGACGCGTTTCGGCTTGAATTTCCGAGATAGGCCGCTTGCTCGGCCCGAATCGCCTGCTATACCGGGCCAGTTCCCGCTTACCTGCGTTGGTCCGCAGGAGTGAGCCACAGGAGACACGGATGAGCGATTTCAAGTATTCCCTTACGAATCTCAAGCCGGCGGAGCCCGTCAACAAGGTCAACGTCACCTTCCCCGACGGCGCCAAGCGCGAATTTCCCAGAGGCGTCACCGGGCTCGACATCGCCAAGGGCATCTCGCCCTCGCTCGCCAAGCGCACCGTGGCGATGACGCTGGATGGCACGCTCACCGACCTCAACGACCCCGTCGAGACTGACGCGGCGATCGAGTTCGTCGCCCGTGAGGATGCGCGTGCGCTGGAATTGATCCGGCATGACTGCGCGCATGTGCTCGCGGAAGCCGTGCAGTCGCTGTGGCCGGGCACGCAGGTCACCATCGGCCCGGTGATCGAGAACGGCTTCTACTACGATTTCTTCCGCAACGAGCCGTTCACGCCGGAAGACTTTGCCGCGATCGAAAAGCGGATGCGCGAGATCGTCGCGCGCGACCAGCCCTTCACCAAGGAAGTGTGGGACCGCAACAAGACCAAGCAGGTGTTCCGCGACAAGGGCGAGAACTTCAAGGTGGAGCTGGTCGACGCCATTCCCGGCGACGAGCCGATCAAGATCTATTTCCAGGGCGACTGGTTCGATCTCTGCCGCGGCCCGCACATGACCTCGACGGGCAAGATCGGCAACGCCTTCAAGCTGATGAAGGTGGCGGGCGCCTATTGGCGTGGCGATTCCAGCAACCCGATGCTCACCCGCATCTACGGCACGGCCTTTGCCAAGCAGGACGAACTCGATGCCTATCTCAAGCAGATCGAGGAAGCCGAGAAGCGCGATCACCGCCGGCTCGGCCGCGAACTCGACCTCTTCCATTTCCAGGAGGAAGGCCCCGGCGTGGTGTTCTGGCACCCGAAAGGCTGGACGATCTTCCAGCAGGTCATCGCCTATATGCGCCGGCGCCTCGCCGGCGACTACGCCGAGGTCAACGCGCCGCAGATCCTCGACAAGGTGCTGTGGGAGACGTCAGGGCACTGGGACTGGTATCGCGAGAACATGTTCGCGGCGCAGTCGGCCGGCGACGAGGCGGAGGACAAGCGCTGGTTTGCACTCAAGCCGATGAACTGCCCCGGCCATGTTCAGATCTTCAAGCACGGGCTGAAGAGCTACCGCGACCTGCCGCTGCGGCTTGCCGAATTCGGCGTCGTGCACCGCTATGAGGCCTCGGGCGCCATGCACGGCCTGATGCGCGTGCGCGGCTTCACCCAGGACGATGCGCATGTGTTCTGCACCGAGGAGCAACTCGCGGAGGAATGCCTCAAGATCAACGATCTGATCCTGTCGGTCTATGAGGACTTCGGCTTCACCGGCGAACTGATGGTGAAGCTCTCGACCCGGCCGGAGAAGCGCGTCGGCACCGACGCGATGTGGGACCACGCCGAGCGCGTGATGGCGACCGTGCTGAGCCAGATCCAGGCGCAGGGCAATTCCATCAAGACATCGATCAATCCGGGCGAAGGCGCCTTCTACGGGCCGAAGTTCGAATATGTGCTGCGCGACGCCATCGGCCGCGACTGGCAATGCGGCACCACGCAGGTCGACTTCAACCTGCCGGAACGGTTCGGCGCGTTCTATATCGACGCCGACGGCGGCAAGAAGGCGCCGGTGATGGTGCACCGGGCGATCTGCGGTTCGATGGAGCGCTTCATCGGCATCCTGATCGAGCATTTTGCCGGCAACTTCCCGCTCTGGCTCGCGCCTGTGCAGGCGGTGGTGACCACGATCACCTCGGAAGCCGACGAATACGCCAAGCAGGTGGTGGAAGCGGCGCGCCGCGCCGGCCTGCGGGTCGAAATCGACCTGCGCAACGAGAAGATCAACTACAAGGTCCGCGAGCACTCGCTGGCCAAAATCCCCGCAATCCTTGCCGTCGGCAAGAAGGAGGCCGAAACGCATTCGGTCTCGATCCGCCGTCTGGGCAGCGAGGGCCAGAAGGTGCTGCCGACCGCGGAAGCGGTCGCAGCCCTGCTCGACGAGGCGACACCGCCCGATATCAAGCGGGCGCGCCGGCCGGGCAGCTAGTTCGGCCTGCGCCCCGGCAGGTCGATGCGGAAGTCGACGAATTCCGGCGGGCCGTCGATCAGCCGGTGAATTCGTCGCTCACGCTCTTCCTCCGGTGTTTCGGGATCGATCAGCAGCCCGATCTGGTGCGCAGCCTCGGCTTCGACCGCGAAATCGTCGCAGTTCGCCTTGACGTTTGCCGCTCCAGGCTGCAGGCCGATTTCGACCAGCCGCGGAATGGCTGCGGCCTTGTCGACAGCGTGAGCCGCCGCCCAGGCATCGACGCGGGCGGCGAGCGCGGCCTGCAGGCGGACGATGTGCAATTCGATCTTGCTCGATTTCGTCATGACGGGACCTCCCAAGACCACCATATCAAATGGGCCGAGGTGATCGTTGCGCGGGATCAAACGGCAGCGCGCCTGACCAGTTTTGAACGCTAATAAGGACGCCATCTTGCCATTCCCTCGCCGATGCAGATATCTGCTGAAAACTCCAACCATTCTGGCCCGCAATGCCCGACGCCATTGAACTCCTGAAAACCCGCCGCTCGATGAAGCCGCGCGAGATGACCGGCCCCGGCCCCTCGCCCGCCGAGCTCGAGACCATCCTGACCATCGGCGCACGCGTGCCCGATCACGGCAAGCTCGCGCCCTGGCGCTTCATCGTGTTCGAGGGCGATGCGCGCGTTCGCGCAGGCGAAATCATCGCCGGCGTCTTTGCGAACAAGAATCCGCAAGCCGGCGCCGCCGAGATCGAAATCGAGAAGAAGCGCCTCACCGACGCACCGCTGGTGATCGGCGTCGTCAGCATCACGAGGCCACATCCAAAGGTGCCGGCCTGGGAGCAGGAACTGTCTGCCGGCGCCAGCGCCATGAACATCGTCACCGCCGCCACCGCGCTCGGCTTCGGCGCCTGCTGGCTGACCGGGTGGTTTTCGTTCGACCGCGACGTGCTCGATGGCTTCGGCCTCAAGCCGGACGAGAAGCTGGCCGGCCTCATTCATATCGGCAACGTGACGCAGCCGAACGAAGACCGCCCTCGCCCCGCGCTGTCGGACATCGTGACGCGGTTTTGACATCCTGTCTGGTTGACCGGCGGGGTCCTTCCCGGCTTTGATCCACGCGTCAGCGGGGAGCCGGAAATGAAGCGAATTCTCGTCGGGTTGGCGGTCTCCGCCGCGATCTCGACTGGCGCGATCGGCAAGGACCGAACGTCGGGCGTCCCCGCCCCGGCGCCTGACAAGCTCCAGCTGATCACCGATTTCTTCACCAACGAGGTTTCAACCGGCAAGCTTCCAGGCGCCGTTATCCTGGTCCAGCAGGATGGGCAGCCTCTCTATCTGAAGAGCTTCGGCGTGCAGGACGTGCGGACCGGAACGCCGATGAGTCCCGACACGATCTTCGCCATCCACTCCATGACCAAACCGATCACCTGCCTCGCCGCGATGATGCTGGTCGACGAGGGCAAGCTCTCGCTCAGCGATCCCCTGTCCAAGTACATTCCATCCTTCGCCGAGGTGAAAGTCGGACAGGAGGCCAGATTGATGAACGGCACGGTCTCGGTCGAGCTGGTGCCGCCGGTCCGCCCGATCACCATTCTCGACCTGATGCGCCACACCTCGGGTATCAGCTACGACTACATCGGCGCCAGCTGGGTCGAGAAGGCCTATACCGACGCGAACCTCTTTGCCGGACATTTCGACAACAAGGAATTTGCCGAGCGTATCGCGAAGCTGCCGCTGTCGCGTCAGCCCGGAACGCTTTGGCGGTATGGCCATTCGACCGACATCCTCGGCCGCGTGATCGAAGTGATTTCCGGGCAGACGTTGTACGAATTCATGAAGCATCGCATCTTCGACCCGCTCGGCATGGCCAGCACCAGATTCGTGCTCACCACGCCGGCCGAACTGGCGCGAATGGCGCGGCCGCTGCCCAGCGATCCCATCCTGCTGGCGGGCGAGAAGGAACGTCTGGATCATCCCGAATGGCAATCCGGCGGTGGCGGCCTTCTGACATCAATCCGGGATTACGGGCGCTTCGCCCAGATGCTGCTCAACGGCGGTGAACTGGAAGGAAGGCGTTATCTCAGCCCCGCCGCTTTCAAGGAAATGACCACCGACCACATCGGTCCGGGCTCGGGTGTCGGCCGCGACTATTATTACTTCCCAGGTGACGGGTTTGGCTACGGCTTCGGCATCGCCGTACGAACCGATCCAGGCAACGCCAAGCCGCCGCCACCCGGCTCGATCGGCGAATTGAAATGGGACTCCGGAAGCGGCACCTATTTCGGCGTCGACCGCAAGCTCGGCATGATCTACATCATGATGGAGCAGACCCAGAACGAGCGCACGCGCATCACGCCCCTGTTCAGGAAGCTCGTCTACGACGCCTTCCCGCAGAACTAACGCGGGCTTTTCACGCCGCCTTGGAAGCGCGCTCGCCGAAATCGCTGAGCAGCTTGCCGATCTCGCCGGCCGGCCGCGCGGCGCTGAACAGGAAACCCTGCACCTCGTTGCAGCCCTCGGCGCGCAGCCATTCGAGCTGATCCTTGGTTTCGACGCCTTCGGCCGTCGTGGTGATGTTGAGGCTGCGGCCAAGCCCCGAGATCGCGCGCACGATCGCCAGGCAGTCGCTGCGCTTGGCCAGATCCTTCACGAAGGAGCGATCGATCTTGATCTTGTCGAACGGGAAGCTGCGCAGATAGCTCAGGCTCGAATAACCGGTGCCGAAATCGTCCATCGAGATGCTGACGCCGAGTTCGCGCAACTGATGCAGGATGGCTATATTGGCTTCGGTTTCCGCCAGGAACACGGTCTCGGTGATTTCGAGCTCGAGCCTTCGCGGTGACAGCCCGGAATGGGCCAGCGCCGACACCACGGCCTGCACCAGATTGCGGCTGCGGAACTGAACCGGAGACAGGTTGACCGCCACCTTGACGTCGGACGGCCAAGACGCCGCTTCCGTGCAAGCCTCGCGCAGCACCCATTCGCCGAGCGCGACGATCAGCCCGATGTCCTCGGCCACGGGAATGAATTCGGCCGGCGACACCATGCCGTTGTCGGGATGGCGCCAGCGCAGCAGCGACTCAAAACCGCTGATCCGGTTTTCGGCGATGTCGACCAGCGGCTGGTAGTGCAGCTCGAACTCGCCATTGGCAAAGGCGGTGCGCAGATCGCGCTCCATGTCACGGCGCTTCTGCGCCTGGCGATCCATCTCCGGTTCGAAGAAGCGGTGCACGCCGCCGCCGTCCGACTTGGCACGGTACAGCGCCATGTCGGCGTTGCGCATCAATTCTTCCGATGACGTGCCGCCGCCGGGCGACAGCGCGATGCCGATACTGGCGCCGACCACGGCTTCGATGCCGTCGATATCGTAGCGCGCGCTCAGCACCTTGATCAGGCGATCGGCGAAGTCGCTGGCCTCGTTGGGCGTGATGCCGGGAGCGAGCACGATCGCGAACTCGTCGCCGCCGAGACGGGCAGCAACGTTGTCGCCGCGGACTTCCGTGCGCAGCCGCTCGGCCACCTCCTTCAGCAAGCGGTCGCCCGTCGGATGGCCGAAGGAGTCGTTGACGTTCTTGAACAGGTCGAGATCGACGCAGAGCACCGCCACATGCTTGCCACCGGCGCGTTCCAGCGCCTGCCGCAGCCGTTCCTGATAGAAGTCGCGGTTCGGCAGGTTGGTCAGGCTGTCGTGATGCGCCATGTGCGCGATGCGCGCCTCGGCGTTGCGGCGCTCGGTGATGTCGACCACCGCCACCAGATAACCATCGCGCCCGTCGAACGGAACGCGGCGGCCGAAGGTCAGCACCTGGATCTCGCTGCCATCCGCCTTGATATGTCGCCAGTCACGCCGGGAACTGTAGACGTCGCCGACCTGCTGCAGCGCCTCGGTATGCGTGACCCATTCGTCTTCCGGCCAGATTTCGTGCAGCTTCATCCGCAGGAAAGTGGCGCGGCTGTAGCCGTAATGCTGGACTGCGGCGTCGTTGACGCCGAGGAACTCGGTGGTGTTGGCGTCGAACACCCACATCGGCATCGGGTTGTTGTCGAACAACAGGCGGAACGAGGCCTCGCGCCGCTTGATCGCGGTGACGTCGGACACCGTCAGCGACAGCATGTCGCCGCAGGCCGTGACGCCGAAGCGCAGGCTGCGGTCGTCGCTGTCGATCTCGAACTGGTCGCCCTTGCCGGCGCAGACGACATCGCGCAGATGCTGCATGATGTCGGGTGCGCTGAGCGCACTGCCGCCATCGGCCAGCCGCCGCCACATCAGCTCTGCCGCTTCTTCCCGCAACAGCCGCGCGGCGCCCTGGTTGAGGTGAACGATCTGGAAATCGTGCGGCCGCCCGGTGGCGTCGCGAATGGTGGCAAGCGACAGCACGCCGTCCTCGGTCGCTGCGAAGATCGTATCGAGCAGGTTGTACTGGGCGCCGCGTTCGTTGACATAAGCGCCGACCAGCGTGCCGCCCCAGCGCGATTTGGTCGGCAGCGCCAGCACGTCATATGTCCGCACCAGCCCGTCGCGCACGCAATGCGCGGCGGCAAGATATGGCTTCTTGTTCTTGAGCGCGTGAGCCGCCGCCTCGCCGAGCACCACCGCACAGTCCGGCGGCAGCCCGTCGAGCGGAATGTCCCAGCGCTCGTCGCCGATCCATTGCTGGAAATAGCGGCCGGTACGCGATATCGCGAGCGCGCCGCCGTCATCCTTGAGAAGGCCGATGTGGTCCGCAAGCCGCCCGAGGCTACCCAGCATCACGTCCTCATAGCGCGGCAGCTGGTCGCCCGGACGCACGGCAGCCTGCCACTTGCGCTTGAGCACCGGCACGTCGCCGAACATTTCCAGGTTCGTCTTCGCCGACGATTTCTTCGACGGTTGGCTGGCCGCACGCATGACTTGTCCCCGTAACCCAAAGGTTCTTTTGCGGCAATTCAATGCGTTCCGGCTTAACCCCGCGTAAAAATACGGCAATCGGCCGGCCGATCGGGCAATTATGACAGTTTAAAGCCGGGCAATGGTTATTGCGCGTTAGAGACTATGACAGCGATCTCAGGTTGTAGCGGCCTCAGCGCGCCACGACCTCGACTTCGCCGTCGACGCCGTTGACGACGTTGAAGGGTCGCTCGAACACCTTGCCCTCGTTCTTGGCGATGGCGCGGTATTCGCCTTCCGACAGCACCACGCGCGGGAAAGCGCCGATCGATTCCTTGATGACGTCGCCGCCCGGCGTGATCACCGACCACGCCGTATTGGCGAGCGCCTCGCCGCCGCGATCGCTGACGAGCTTCAGCGTGATGACGGCGGCGCGATGGGTGATGATGACGTCGGTCAACTTGCCGGCCTGGACGCGGATATCGGAGCGCACCACCGAGTTGGCATCGCCATAGTTGGAGATGATGTAGTAGGTGCCTTCCGGCAGCAGCGCGACGTCGCCGGCCGCAACGTTGGGTATCAGCGAGGAGCGTTCGGCGGTCTCGAACTGGCTGCCTTTGTAGATCGAGAACGAAATCTGGTTCGGCGGGATCTTGCTGGTTCCGACGCGGCCCTCGATGCGCAGGCCGCCGGCTGGCAGGATGAACGCCTCGCGGTCGGTTTCCGCTTTCAGCGTCACCGCGCGCGTGGCGCTGACGAGGCCGTGCGCGACATGCACGACATAGCTGCCGGGCGCCAGCACGATGTTGGGGGTGGCGCCGCGCTCCTCGCGGATCAGCTTGAAGGTGCCGTTCTCGTCCGGCTTGTCGGCAAACACCCGCCACACCAGCCCGTTGGCGATGACGGGCAGGTCCTTGCCGTATTTCGCGGTCAGCGACAGCACGGCCTGGCCGGCGGTCGCGGCGCCCGGCGGCGGCAAGGCGGGCGGCGCGCTGGCGATCGGTGGCGGCGCGGTCATGCCCCCCGGCTGGGTCAAGGTCGGCTGGTTCAGCGCCGGCGGCAGATTCGGCCCCGCGCCCGGTCCTGAAGGGGGGGCGAGATTCATCGCCGGTCCCGATGGCGGGGCATCTGGAACCGAAGCCGGCGGAATCGGTGGCGGCCGGTCGGAAAACAGCTGGGCCGAGGCTGGAGCGGGGCAAAATGTAAGGCTCAAGGCAACCGCAAGCGCGGCGCAAAGCCCCGTCGTGACCCGTCCGTTGCCGGCTACTCCCTTACCCCTCGAAGTCATGGCTCCTGCTTTTCAACGAAAACGCGGCAAATTCAAGCCTGCGTGACCCCGAATACCGCGCGCTTGAGGAACTCTAGATTCGCCCCAATCTTAATCAACATGTCGCGCAACTTTCGTATCCAGCTTGGCCGGCCCGGCCACCTCCAGCGGGCATAAACCATGCATCCGTACCGGACTGGCAAGCGCAGACGGCGCGGCATAATAATGTTGCGCGAGCAGGAGAATCGTGGGTGCTGAACAGCTGGATTGGCCGAAGCTCGGATAACTCGCAAGGCTCCGACAAGGTCGGGCTCGGCACGACGCGACGTCCGGTGATCGGGCTTGCCCTCGGCGGCGGCGCGGCGCGCGGCTTTGCCCATATCGGCATGCTACGCACGCTGATCGCCCACGGCATCGTGCCCAACGTCGTGGTCGGCACCTCGATCGGCGCCGTGGTCGGCGCAGCCTATGCGGCGGGTGCCCTCGACAAGCTGGAGGAATGGGCGCGCGGCCTGCAACCCCGCAACATCTTCGGCTATCTGGACATCCGCCTCAACGGCAGCGGCCTGATCGGCGGCAGCAGGCTCGCGGCCGAGCTCGAAGCTTCCATCGGGCCGACGCTGATCGAGGAAATGCCGGTCAAGTTCGCCACGGTGGCGACGGAAGTACGCACCGGGCACGAGATCTGGTTGACGCAGGGTCGTCTGGTCGATGCGGTGCGCGCGTCCTACGCGCTGCCGGGAATCTTCTCGCCGGTCTTGGTTGGCGACCGCTGGCTGGTCGACGGCGCCCTGGTCAACCCGGTACCGGTTTCGGCGGCACGCGCGTTCGGCGCCGAGATCGTGATCGCCGCCAACGTCTCCAGCGACGTGTTCGCGCACGGCACCACCGTCTATGCGCATGGCGGCCCGTCCGCGGACCTGGTGCCCGAGGCGGAGAGCGATCCGCCACCAAGGCGCGGCCTGCGCAGGCTGTTCTCGGCGGAAAGCGCCATGAAGCGCGAATTCTTCGGCAGCGCGGCGCGGCCGGGCATTTCCTCGGTGATGGTCGATGCCTTCAACATCATGCAGGACCGCATCACGCGCGCACGACTCGCCGGCGATCCGCCGGATCTGTTGATTACCCCGCGCGTCGGCCAGATCGGCTGGTTCGACTTCCACCGCGCGGACGAATTGATCGCGCACGGCGCGCGTGCCGCCGAGCGCGCGATCGACTCCATCCAGGAGGCGATCCACATCCTCGCGCCGCATGCGTCCTCGCCCGCCGAAAAGGCCGAGTAGACCTAGGCGGTCTTGATGTATTCGCGCAGCGCTTCGCCCTCGCGCTCGTATTCGCCGACACGCCACTTCACGACGTCGCCGATCGAGATCAGGCCGACCACCTTGCCGTCCTCGACCACCGGCAGATGCCGGAATTTGCCGAGCGTCATGCTCTCCATGATCTCGCTGACCGTATCCTTCTCCCGGCAGCTGACGACCTTCCGCGTCATGACCGCGCTGACCGGCTCGTCCATGACACCAGCCCCGCGCTCGCCCAACACGCGGACGATGTCGCGCTCCGACAGGATGCCTTCGATGCGGCCCTGGCTCATCACCAGCACGGCGCCGATCCGGCGCTCGCTCAGCAGCTTGATCGCTTCTGCCAGCTTGGCGTCCGGCTCCACGCTCAGCACGTGGTGACCCTTGGAATCCAGAATTGCCCGTACTGTCATTGTCGCCTCCCTTCAGCCGGTCGCGCCTCGAAACGGGCACGACCTTTGTTCGCGAGGAAATCAACAGCCCTACGCCGGGTCGGTTTCGGCGTGATGGAACATAACACGGCAGTATGCACGACGGCCGGTAGTGTCTGGTCAAAGCAACAGGGCGATGATTGCCCAAATCGCAATACCCCGCAAGCGCGGTCAAATGTCTCGCGATGACGCATTGCGAGCGGCGCCGGCAGCGCGCGGCACCGGGTCGAACAGCGCAAACAGCACCAATCCCGCGATGAAGCCGCCGATATGGGCCTGCCAGGCCACGCTCACGCCCTCGTTGCCGACCGAGATCGCGCCGAGGCCAAAGATGATGTTGACGACAAACCAGATCGCGAGGAATGCGAGCACGCGCGGATTTTGCAGCGCACGCCACAGCGACAGCGCCGGCACTCTCGCGGCTTCGTCGGCATCGCCGCGGCGAAAGGAAAGGAAGCTGCCCTTGACGAAGGCAAAGCGGAGCGAAGCCGCCATCGCGCCCGACACCGAGGCCGAAGCGCCGATCATCGGTGCAAGCTCGTGCGCGTGGGTGACGAGATGGGCGAGCGCGCCGGCCGCTGCCGTCACCGCCATGAAAGCAAAGAAGCGGGCCGCGCCAAAGCGCCGCGCCAGCGCGCTGCCGAACGGCAGCAGCCACAGCACATTGAAGAAGATGTGGGTCAGATTGGCGTGCAGCAGCGAATAGCTGACGAAGGTCCACACCTTCGCTCCTTCGCCGCCGGGAAAATAGATCTGCAGCGGACCCGGATCGTAGCGGCGCGGAATGAAGCCGAACACGTCGATGGTCCAGTTCTCGACTGCCTGCGGCAGAAAGACCCTCAGGTGGATGATGGCAAGCAGCGCGATGTAGACGCTTAGCGCGCCCGGCAGCGTCAGCAGCGGTTCGTGCGGCGGATCCGGCGGCGGCGGTGACGGCTGAGCGGGAACGGATTCCAAGGGGGCGACGGCCTTTTCGGCGGGTGACCCAATTCAGATAGGCGGGTTTACCCGCGCCGTGCAAGTGCACAAGCGCGGGCCTTCGTGCTGCAGCGCGGCCGGGACAGGGCAGCCGGCCGGGAATGCAACAAAGCGGGAAACAGCGGCCAAGACGAAGAAGGGCGGGTGCTGAGAACACCCGCCCTTTGGCCGCTGATCTTGTCGCGCTTGCCTGGAGTGGCATCCCCACCCCTCCCCGCGCGCTGACCGTTCTGTTTGGAGCCACCTGTCTTGACGAAGCGCGAGCGCAACCTGGAGAAAGCGCCCGCTCTGGAGTGAGTGCGACCATATTCGGGCAGACCGGCCCCGCCAAGGCCATCGTTAAATTTACCTTAACGCAGCAAAGGCGACGCAATTCCACCGAAACGGCCGGCGCGGCATGGACGCTGCACCGCCCCTCCTGCACAACAACCACGGGGAAGCCGCCTGCGCAAAACCGGGACAGAGATGTCCCACCGCGCGGGCCGCCACGGGGCAGGATCGTATGAAACACCCTTCTAGCCGCGCGTTCTATGCCTATTGGGACAAGATGCGGGGCAACGCATCGGCCCCCGACCGCAGCGACGTCGAGCCGTCCGCGGTCCGCGAACTGCTCGGCGATATCTTCGTGCTGTCCTATGAGGCCGAGACCGGCTACCCCTTCCGCGTCGCGGGAACCCGGGTGTCCGCCCTGCTCGGCCGGGATCTGAAGGACCAGAGCTTTTCCGCCCTGTTCACGCCCGAGGCCAAGCGCGAGATCGAGGACATCATCGCGGTCGTGGCCGAGGAGACCCTCCCCGCGATCGCCGGCATCACCGCCACCTCCGAGACCGGCGAGACCGCGCATCTGGAATTGCTGCTGCTGCCCTTCTCGGCCCGCGCCCATGCGCCGGTCAGCCTCACCGGCGTCCTTGCCCCATTCGAAACCGAACTGAGCCGGCTCGAGAATTTCGGCATCACCTCCTACCGCTACCTGCACCGCCAGCAAAAGCTGCTGCCGCGCACCATCCGCAAGCTGCAGGTCGCCCGCGGCTTCATGGTCTACGAGGGACTGGTCTGAGCCTGCTTTTCCTGTTGACGCGTTTTCATCACGCGAACCGCTACCCACTTCGCTTGAAAACGCTGTGCTGACCTCGTGCGGCTCCGGTGCTAGGATGCTTGAAAACAAGCATTCACAGGGAGCATCGCCATGGACGCCGTGACGCCGAAGGTTGACCAGCATTCCCACCTCGTCCGTCCGGCCGAGATGGACTGGCAGAAGACCCGTTTCCCCGGCTGCGAGGCCAAGACGCTGCTGTTCGACCGCAAGACCGGGCTGATGACCGCCCTGATGCGCTTTGCGCCCGGCGCCGTTCTCCCCGACCACGAGCACGTCAACATCGAGCAGACCTACGTGCTCGAAGGATCGCTGGTCGACAAGGAAGGCCCGGCCGAAGGGATCGAATGCAAGGCCGGCGAGTTCATCTGGCGCGAAGCCGGCAGCCGCCACGTCGCCTGGTGCCCGCAAGGCGGCCTGATGCTCGCGATCTTCCAGGTACCCAACAAGTTCTTCGAAACCGACGGCCGCGTCCGCGACGCCAACGGCAACGACTGGGACGAAGCCTGGGGCCATACCGGCGCCTGACGCGCGCCCCTAAATCGATGTCATCGATTTGTCACCGAATGTGCTGACAGCTCGGCAGCTGCATTCGAAAGGCCACGCATGGACTATTTCCGCCGCTTCACCTTCCTGTTCGCCACGCCTCTCTTCGATCCCGAAGATCTCGAGGGCGTACGCTTCAACCAGATCGTCGACGAGATCCAGCGTTCCGGCTTCGAGGTCGTGCGCGCGCGCAAGATCGAGGACGCCGAGATCGCCGTGCAGACCGATGCGGCGATCGGCTGCATGGTGGTCGACTGGGGCAAGAAGGGCCTGGAGGGAAAGACCGCGGCGCTGATCAATCTGATGCGGCGCCGTGGCCTCGACTTCCCGATCATCCTGTTGATCCGCCGCAAGCGCTTCGAGGATCTTCCGGTCGAGGTGCTCGATTTCATCGACGGCTACGTGTTCCTGTCGGAGGAGACGCCGCCCTTCATCGCCAAGAACCTGATCAGCCGCCTCAAGCAATATGCCGAAACCCTGAAGACGCCGTTCTTCGGGGCGCTGGTCGACTACGCCGAGGAAGGCAACCAGCTCTGGACCTGCCCTGGCCACAATGGCGGCGTGTTCTACAGCCGCAGTCCGATCGGACGTGTCTTCGTCGAACATCTCGGCGAAGCGGTGTTCCGCGACGACCTCGACAACTCCGTGCTCGATCTCGGCGACCTTCTCACCCATGAAGGCCCGGCGCTGAAGGCGCAGAAGGAAGCGGCGCAGATTTTCGGCGCCGAGAAGACCTACTTCGTGCTCAACGGCACCTCGACGTCCAACAAGGTGGCTCTGGGCTCGCTGGTGACCGACGGCGACCTCGTGCTGTTCGACCGCAACAACCACAAGGCCGCCCATCATGGCGCGCTGCTGATCGCCGGCGGCATTCCGGTTTACGTGCCGACCGTGCGCAATGCCTGGGGCCTGATCGGCCCGATGCGCTGGGACCTGCTCGACGAAACGCAGCTGCGCCAGCGCATCCGCGACAATCCGCTGGTGAAGGATGCGGAAGCCTGGAAGAAGCCGCGGCCGTTTCGCGTGGCCGTGGTCGAGCAGTGCACCTATGACGGCAGCATCCACAGCGCCGAGATGATCCTGCAGCGCGTCGGTCATCTCTGCGACTACATTTTGTTCGACGAAGCCTGGGCCGGCTTCATGAAGTTTCACCCGCTCTATGCCGGGCGCTTTGCCATGGGGCTCGCCAACCTCGGCGAGGACGCGCCGGGCATCATCGCGACCCAATCCACCCACAAGCAGCTCGCGAGTTTCTCGCAGGCCTCGCAAATCCACATCAAGGACCGCCACATCCGCGGCCAGAAGCGCCGTGTCGAACACCGGCGCTTCAACGAAAGCTTCATGCAGCACGCATCGACCTCGCCGTTCTATCCGCTGTTTGCCTCGCTCGACGTCGGCGCGCAGATGATGAAGGGCCGCTCCGGCGAAGTGCTGTGGGACGACACGATCCGGCTTGGCATCGAGTTGCGCAAGAAAATCCGGGCGCTGCGCCGCGAGTTCGAGGAGAAGGAAACCCGCCCCGAGCGGCGCTGGTTCTTCGAGCCGTTCGTTCCCGATCGGGTGAAGATCAAGGACGTCGCCCGCGAAGGCGGCGTGCATGACGTGCCGTGGGAGACCATCTCGACCGACCAGCTCGCCAGCGACCCCGCCTACTGGCAGCTCAGGCCGGAAGATAACTGGCACGGTTTCCCGGGCGTGGCGGCCGGCTTTGCCATGACCGACCCGAACAAGCTGACCCTGCTGACCCCCGGCTTCGATCATGCGACCGGCGCCTATACCGAGCACGGCATCCCGGCGCCGGTGGTGGCGCAATATTTGCGCGAGAACCGCATCGTCCCGGAAAAGAACGACCTCAACTCGCTGCTGTTCCTGCTCACGCCCGGCGTCGAGGCCAGCAAGGCCGGCACGCTGGTGAGCGGGCTCGTCGCCTTCAAGAAGCTGCACGACGACAACGCGCTGCTGCAGGACGCGATCCCGGAGTTCTTCCAGCGCCGGGCGAGCCGCTACGCCGGCATGCGGCTGCGCGATCTCTGTGGCGAGATGCACCGCTTCTTCCGCGACGCCAATGTCAGCGCGCTGCAGGCGAGGCAGTTCATGCCCGAGCACCTGCCCGACATCGCGATGTCGCCGCGCGAGGCGGCGCGTGCGCTGATCCGCAACGAGGTCGACTTCCTGCCGATCGACCAGATCGCCGGGCGGATTGCGGCGACGCCCTTTGTGGTCTATCCGCCGGGCATCGCCACCATCGTGCCGGGCGAGCGCCTGACCGAGCGGACTTCGCCGATGATCGACTACCTGAAAATGTTCGAGGCCTGCTTCAATTTCTTCCCGGGCTTCGATGTCGAGGTGCAGGGCCTCTACAAGGAGACCGATCCTTCCGGCCGCATCCGCCTCCACACTTACGTGGTTTCCGAGTAGACTGGGAACACCGTGACTGCCGCCCCTGCCCCGATCGAGAAGCTGGAAATCAGCGTCCGTCCCTCGCGCGAGAGCGATGTCGAGGCCATGCTCGCGATTTATCGCCGCCACATCCGCCGCGGCGTCGACGACAGCGTCGAGGACACCGGCGTCCCCGAGCCGGACGATCTGCGCGACCGCCGGAAGAACCTGCGCAACAATCGCCTGCCGCATCTGGTTGCAACCTGCCGCGGCGAAGTCGTCGGCTATGCCTATGTCGTGCTGTTTCGCAAGCGGCCGGCCTATCGCTATGCCCTGAAGCACTCGATCTACGTGCAGCACCAGTTCACCAGCCGCGGCGTCGGCCGATGCCTGCTGGGGGAACTGATCGATGCGTGCGCGGCTGCCGGGTTCCGGCAACTGATCGGCTATATCGATTCCGACAACACGGCCTCGCTGGCCCTGCACGACCGCTTCGGCTTTGCCAGGGTCGGGCACCTGCCGGGCGTTGCCTGGCGCTTCGGCCGCTGGTGCGACACGGTGATGGTGCAACGCTCGCTTGCGGTCGGCGCGACCGAGCCGCCCCCGCCGCCACCGCTCTCGCGGCGCTGACCGGCCCTGTGGTCTTGCGGCCTCGCCGCCTTGCCCGATACAACGTCGGGACGGCCGACGAGCCGACAAGAAACGGGAGGAACAGACGGGATGTTTTCGCACATCATGATCGGCACCAACGACCTCGACCGGGCCAAGAAGTTCTATGATGCCCTGCTCGGCACGCTCGGGGTTCCCGAGGGCCGGTTCGACCGTCACCGCATCTTCTGGCGCACCAAGACCGGCACCTTCTCGGTGAGCAAGCCGATCGACGGCAAGCCCGCGACCTTCGCCAACGGTGGCACCATCGGCTTCGCCGCCGACTCCATCGACGCCGCCAACGCCTTTCATGCCGCCGGCCTCGCCCAGGGCGGCACCACCTGTGAGGACCCGCCGGGCATCCGCGAAGGCAGCGGCCTCAAGCTGTACATCGCGTACCTGCGCGATCCCGACGGCAACAAGCTGTGCGCGCTGCACCGCGTGCCGGCGGCGTAGGCACCGGATCGCAGGGCGGGTTAGCGCAGCGCAGCCCGCCGCACCTTCTTCCCAGCAAGACGGCGGATTACGCCTTCGGCCAATCCGCCCTGCAATCCCGGAGAGTATGTCATGCGCATCGCGGTCATCGGCGCCGGCGGAGTCGGAGGCGGATTTGGCGCGGCGCTGGCGAAAGCCGGGGCTGACGTCACCTTCGTGGCGCGCGGGGCGCATCTGGCCGCGATGAAGAGCACCGGGCTGAAGGTGACCGGCCCGCGCGGCGACACGCATCTCGTGCCGACGCAGGCGACCGACAATCCCGCCGAGATCGGCAAGGTCGACTTCGTACTGTTCTGCGTGAAGCTGTGGGACGTCGAAAGCGCTGGCCAGGCCATCAGGCCGCTGATCGGGCCGGATACCGCCGTCATCACGCTGCAGAACGGCATCGACGCGCATGAGCGGCTGATCCCGATCCTCGGCGAAGCCGCCGTGATGGGCGGCGTCGCGCAAATCTCCGCCTCGATCACCGCGCCGGGCGAGATCACGCAGGTCGGCACCTTCATGCGGATGATCTTTGGCGAGCTCGACGGATCGCGCAGCAGGCGCGCCGAAAGCTTTTTCGCCATGTGCGAGAACGCCGGCTTCGATGCGATGCTCTCCAGGACCGTCCTGACCGACCTCTGGATGAAGTTCATCCTGCTGGCGAGCAACGCCGGCATGATGGCGCTGGCGCGCCAGCCGCTCGGCAGTCTGCGCGACGATCCCGACATGCGGCCGATCTTCCAGGCCGCCTACCGCGAGGTCATTGCCGTCGGCCTTGCCAAGGGCATCGCGCTGCCCGCCGACGCGCTGGAGCGGATCGCCGACCAGACCGCGCATTTTCCGCCGGCGATGAAGGCCTCGATGGCGCTCGATCTCGACCGCGGCAACCGCCTGGAAGTGCCGTGGTTGTCCGGCAAGGTCGCCGAACTCGGCAGGCAGTACGGCATCCCGACGCCGACGCATGCGATGATGTACGCGATGCTCAAGCCGTATGCGATGGGACGTGCTGGGTAGCTGTCGTCCCGGCCAAGCGCAGCGCGAGCCGGGACCCATAACCACAGAACACAGTTATTGAGGTGCGCTGGAGCTCCAGTCCGCCGCAAAATAACTTCCTGTGGTTATGGGTCCCGGATCGGCGCTCGCTATGCTCGCTTGTCCGGGACGACAGCGAGTTTGTGGATGCGATTTTCAAACAGCAATCAGCATTCCCGCGGCAGGTTTTCACCCGGGTCTTGCATCTCGTCGCTCCCTCCTCGAACAGAGGGCGCAGGGAAAGCCGGGCGCTGGATGCACCCGCAGCACCGTGTGCAAATGGGCAGACAAAAAACGCACACGGATTTGACAGGTACAGCCGAGACATCCCGGCTTTCCCCGCGCAATGGCTTTACGGCTTATACGTACTCTCCCCGGTGAGCGGCCTTTGTTGTCACCGTTGCCCTGCCAGCACGGGCCGGCAGGGATGG